>NZ_JAXBMD010000001.1:0-145000 GCF_033963825.1 Cognatiyoonia sp. IB215446
AAATGCGATTATCGATGCGATGCATCTGGCGGTCTTTTGGCTGATAAATGCAAAAGGGTGAAGCCTATATCGTTACCTTTTTGTCTGAAGCTTACATTCAAGATGTCGACCGGGCCTTGGCATTTGGTCGCGTAAAGGCGGGCTCTCCGGACCTAACTGTTGAGGGTAGAGATCAGATCGCCATATGCAGTCGACGCCATTTTGATAACGTTGGGTGTGGATGCACCTGGCGATTAATAGAATAAGGGCGGCACTTTGCCGGCGCCGCCCTTACTTCAAGAGCATGTTGATCGCTCTACTGGAAAACTGCATCCGGGTTATCGAGGCTATCAGAGCCCTCGATTTCGATCCCGTCGGCTCCCAGCACGGCGATGACACGTTCGATTGAACGAGTCTGGTCGATGAGCCCATTCACACCGCCCATGATCAGCGCTTCACCTGCCGCATTACCGCGTTCTAGCATCATGTCGTAGGTAAAGCCCGCCTCTGCGGCAGTTTTGATGCGACCCAGCGCGAGTACCGCATTGGACAGTTTCGTCTTCATTTCCAGATCGAGCGCAGGATCTGTCGCAGCGACCAAATCAGACAGGGATGGCCCACTGACAATTGTGCCATTGATGGATGTATAACTTCCAAGATAGACTGACTGGATGCCAACACCGTTGTAGAAGTGATCGTTGTGGGTGTTATCGGCGAAGCAGGAGTGTTCCTCCTCTGGATCGTTCAGCATTACACCAAGGCGCATACGCTCACCCGCTGTTTCTCCATACGACAACGAGCCCATGCCAGTCAGGATAGCGGCGATGCCCGCATCGGAATCTGCCATCAATTCGGCCCGGGCTGCGCCGTCATCGGCCCATTGTCCTGTGATCCATTCCAGATCTGAGATCAGGAGATCGGTGGCTGCCACCAGATACTCCACGCGGCGATCACAATTGTCGTTCGTGCACGCATCGCCTTGCGCATAATCTGTCCAAGGACGATTGCCGGCGCCAGACCCGTGCCCGTTGAGGTCCTGCCCCCACAGAAGGAACTCAATCGCGTGATATCCGGTGGCGACATTCGCCTCCACCCCGTCAGCTTCTTGCAGCGTGTTTTCCAGCAAAGCGGGCGTGATGGTCGACGCATCAACCGTTTCGCCCGACAGTGTGAAAGAGGTGTTGGCGATGACGTTCAGTGTCGCAGCGGCGTTTTCATCCGTCGGCCCGCCATAAGACGAAGCGACATAGTCAATCAGCCCCTCGTCTAGAGGCCATGCATTCACCTTGCCTTCCCAATCATCCACAATTGCGTTGCCAAAACGGAAAACCTCGGTTTGTTGATATGGTACGCGTGCGGACAGCCAGGCCGCTTTGGCGGCCTCAAGGTTTTCCGACGATGGGCTGGCCACCAGCGTGTTGATCGCGGTCTGCAAGACCTTTGCCGAGGCTAGGCTATCAGCATATTTGGCCGCTGCCATGTTGGCATAATTGTCAAGAACGTCCGCTTTTTCGACAGCGAGAGCAGGCGTCGCAAGTGCCAAACACAGTGCCGTTGACGCAAGATAAGTGGATTTCATAAGTCTGTTCCCTATTAGTGAAGTACTGGTTGATGGGCTCGCATCTGGGCCACGGCCTTCGGTGCAGCAAGATTCATTTGTTTGAGTGCCAGGCCGAAATCCGCGGCAAGGCTTGTCAGGACGGGCGCCATGTCCGGGCGGACCATGAGGATTGCTATCAGCATCGCATCATCGCGGTCACCTTCAGCAGCGGTGGCAACGAAATGTGCAAAACTTGCTTCATCTGCGCCAACGCATCTGCATTTCAGTGCGTGTCGGCAGAATGGCCGACGCCCGTGTTGCACGCATATGCTGCACAACTCAGAAAACGAGGCGATAGCATTACTGCCGCGTGTCTCGCCTAGTGTATTCAGAATGTCTTTCATAACGCGTGTTTGCGTATCGGGCCCTTCGTACCACATTCTCAGATAGAGCACCGCTGCAGCTGTCAGGCCATCAAAGTCATCAAGGATGGCGACGGTGGCACCGCCGCGATTTGCGGGAAAAGTGGTCATTTCGTCAGGATGAGTTTGCCCGCGCGGGTGATCCGAAGCACATACATTTGGTCGTCCAGGATAATGTTTGCTTGACCGGTTTCGCTGACAAGATCGCGTGCGTCGAAACACGGCAAGTGTTGGGTTGGTTGAGTTGTCGGCGGCACAATTTTCTGCATACCCATCACATATCCCCTTCACGTCGGGCACAATGATCAAGCATCCATTCAAGCTGTAGTCCCGCGCGGCTGCCGTCATGCTGAAGGACTTCAAGTACTTCGGCTTTGGAAGGCACAGGAATGTCGTCATTGCGGCTGAGAGCTTTCTGTCTATCCACTGACTTTGGCATAAGGAGAAGTCCTTTCATCGAGTTGATCATCGGGCTTCCCGTGCTGTCGACATGGGTGGCTGGAACATGCGTGCAAATCTGAGTGATTTTATAAGGTATGTCAATCTGACAAATTTAATCAGGTATCTGGACAACCGAAAGAATCCTGTTAAATGCAAATCCTGAGTAAAATGCTCACAAAACAGGGATTGGATTATGAGACAGACCACGACCGCACTCATCGTTTGCGCAACCGCTGCTACGGCGATCGCTTCATCTGCCGCTGCCGAGGGTGAGTTGAACCTCTATTCATCGCGCCACTATGATACCGATGAACGGCTTTACTCGGATTTCACCGAAGCGACCGGAATTACGATCAACCGGATCGAAGGCAATGCGGATGAACTGATCGCGAGGATGGAAGCCGAAGGGGCTAACTCGCCTGCGGACATTCTGTTGACAGTGGATACCTCGCGATTGGAGCGTGCCAAAGATGCCGGTGTACTTCAGGCCATCGACAGTGAGGTGCTTGAGATGCGCATTCCCGCAAGTCTTCAAGATGCTGACAACCAGTGGTTTGGCTTTAGTCAACGCGCGCGTATCATCTTTTATGATAAATCGGATGTGACCGAACCGCCGCTAACCTATGTCGACCTCGCCGATCCAGCTTATGAAGGCATGGTCTGCCATAGGTCTTCTACGAATGTGTATTCGCAGACTCTTGTTTCAGCCATCATCGAAAATCACGGCGCCGATGCCGCGACTACATGGGCGCAAGGTTTTGTAAACAACTTTGCCCGTGACCCTCAAGGTGGCGATACAGACCAATTGCGGGGTCTTGTATCTGGGGAATGCGACATCTCGATTTCAAACACCTACTATTTTGCGCGGGCACTCCGCAAAGATGTGGACGGGTTGAATGCTGAGGCGCTCGCCAACATCGGCTGGGTCTTTCCTGCGCAGAATGCTGAAGGGGCCCACATGAACCTGTCTGGTGGTGGTGTCGCCGCTAATGCGCCAAACCGTGAAAACGCCATTAAGTTCCTTGAATACCTCGCCTCTGACCAAGCGCAGGAATACTTCAGCGCAGGTAATGATGAATACCCTGCTGTCGCGGGTGTTGGCATTTCGCCTTCGGTTGCAACCCTCGGTATGTTTCGCCCTGATTCGGTGGATCTGAGTAAGGTCGCCAAGAACGTGCCCGCGGCGCAGACCATCTTCAATGAGGTCGGCTGGGAATAGGCTCCAATCGACGATGTACCCAACCCGGGGGCGCGGCGTCGGTCGCGCCCTTTTTTATCGTGTTTCACGACCGATCCTGCGGCAAAGCAGGATCACGGGGATCAACCCGATGGCGACGATCACAAGGCTGGGGACAGCAGCGCCGCTGAGGCGTTCGTCAGAGGCTAGTCGGTGGGCCTGTACGGCCAGTGTGTCGTAGTTGAACGGCCGCATGATCAGTGTTGCCGGAAGCTCCTTCATCACATCCACAAAGACGATCAGCCCGGCGGTCAGCAGACTTGTCTTCAACATCGGCATATGCACGCGCCGCACCATCCCCGGCATGTCCTGGCCCAAGGTGCGTGCGGCTGCGTCCATGTTCGGACCCACGGCCGCGATGCCGCCGTCATAGGCACCGATCGCTGCGGCCAGAAACCGGATCATGTAGGCGCAGATCAAGAGCCAGATTGAGCCTGTGAACAAAAGCCCTGTTGAGATCCCGAATTGCGCACGCATCCAGGCGTCCAGCGTGTTGTCAAACAAAGCGAAAGGAACCAGCAGTCCAACGGCGATCACGCCTCCGGGCACGGCGTAACCGATGCGGCCCATGTAAAGTGCGAATGCCGACAGCCGGGTGGTATGTAACCGATGCACGGTACCAAGCAGAAGGGCCGCCATCACCGTTAATATTGCAGCAATCCCGGCAAGTGTGATCGAGTTCTGGATAAAGCCGAGGTAACGGGGGCTGAGCAGGTTCTGCTCTGACCCGATGGCCATTGTTCCCAGCGTAATCACTGGTACCAGCACGCCCAGCGCTACGGGCAGGGCGCAAAAGAAGAAGGCAATGGCCTGTTTTTGCGGGGCCAATGCAATGCGTTGCATCGGTGCCTTCTTGCGTCCATCGGTATAAGCCGCCCCGCCACGGCTCGACCGCTCCAATAACGCGATCAGGAGCGCGAAGGCGAGGAGCCCAAGCGCCAATTGTGCAGCAGCTGCGCGGTCCGCCAAGGTGAACCAGCTTGTGTAGATACCCACCGCAAATGTCTGAACGCCGAAATAGGCCACCGTGCCGAAGTCGGCGATAGTCTCCATCGCCACCAGCATGACGCCCGAGGCGATGGCGGGTCGGGCCATGGGAAGTGACACGGTCAGAAAGGCCACAAACGGCGATTTGCCCAGCACCCGCGCGGCAAGAAAGGCCGTCGCCCCTTGTACCGCAAAAGCGGCGCGCGCCAGAAGATAGACGTAAGGATATAGGACAAGCGTCAGCATCACCGCCGCCCCGCCCAGTGACCGGATTTCAGGAAACCAGTAGTCTCGCGGCCCCCAGTCCATCACATCGCGCAAGGTCGATTGGACGATACCGGGATGATCAAGGATGTGGGTATAGCCGTAGGCCAAGACATAGGCCGGAAAAGCCAGCGGGATTGCGAGGGCGATTTCCAGCCAGCGCCGCCCCCAAAAGTCGGTCATCGTCACTAGCCAGGCAGCCCCTGTGCCGATCATCGCGCTGCCAATCATGACGATGATCAGCAAGGCAAAAGTCGTGCTGGTGTAGCGCAGCAGCACTGTCTCGGCCAAGTGCAGCAGCGTATCGAATGAGCCCGTCAACGCGGCTGCCAACACGCCTAGATAAGGCAAAACGCAGATCGCGGTGACAAAGCCGACAATCCCGTAGATTGCGGGTGTCAGAAGGCCACGGAACGAACGGCGTTTGAGAACCTGAATGCTCATCCCATGTCGCTTACCTCGTTTTGACCTGCACGGGCAATCCGATTAATTCAGTCGGGAAATGGATGTTCCGCTAGCGTGGCGGTGGCCCGAGGGATGCGCGCAGCCGTAACTCCGTGTTTAGTTCCTGGCTTTCGAGCGGCGCGTCATCGTTCAAGTGCTGCACAAGCGCACGCGCGGCTCGCTGCCCCATATCTCTGTGAGGCACGTGGACAGTTGTCAGCAGCGGATAGGTGACCTGCGAAAGCTCGATATCGTCAAATCCGATGATCGAGACATCACCCGGCACATCCAGCCCCATGTCGCGGGCGCCGCGCAGCGCACCAACGGCTAGAACGTCGTTTCCGCAAAAGATAGCGGTGGGTTTTGTTGAGCCCGTCATCAATGCCGCAAAACCGATGGCCCCGTTTTCGATACCATAAGGGTATTCGACAATCGGCAGCGCGTCTGGGTTCAATCCAAATTGTACCATGGCGTCCTTCAGCCCCAGCAAACGGGCCTGTGCCCGATCATTGCGGGCCAGGGGCGCGGTCATCATGGCCAAGTGCCGATGTCCGAGTTCGAGAACCTTGCGGGCCATGTCGCGCATCGCGGCACGGTTGTCGAACCCGACCGACGGGCGCTCCGCTGACGGATCATACGTCCATGTTACCAGCGATGGGATCCGCTGCGCGTCAAGAAGCGCGTAGATTTGCGGGTCGCGAATATGCCCGATCAGCAGTAACGCATCGGCCCCGCGCGCCACGAGTGATCTGACCTGCGCCACCTCCAACTCGCGCTGATAGGATGAGCTTGCAACCATCAGATTAAAACCCAGCCGCCACAGTTCCTCCTGAAAGGCCTGCAAACCCCGCGCAAATATGGCGTTTTCCATTGTCGGGATGACGGCACCAATTGTGTTGGTGCGCTGCGTGGCCATCGCGCGCGCGCCGAAATTGGGCGAATAGCCAAGTGCCGTGACTGTCGCCATGACCTTCTCGCGGGTCTTGGCTGTTACCTTTTCAGGTTCGTTCAGACAACGCGACACCGTGGCGGTCGACACCCCGGCCTGCATGGCGACATCGTTCAGCGTTGGGCTCTGCGCCTTCATCATGGTCTTATTGACTAGGGTTGACTTCGGGTAATGTAAAGGCTTGCATTGCGCCAATGTAAGCGCTTACAACGACAGTAGACGGGCTTTCCGACGCTATCGAGTCGCGTGTTGGGATCTTGCTGGAAGCGCATCCCATGACGCTCTCGCGAACGAAAGGCTGACGGCTGACCTCGAAGAATGGGACCAATCGAAATGGCAAGAGAATACCTCAAAAGGGCCACGCTCACCGCTCAGTCAGATGCGACAGATGTGCATGATATCGTCAGCGGTATTCTGGCCGATATCGAAAGTGGCGGCGATGATGCCGCCCGCAAATACGCTGCCAAGTTCGACAAATATGAAGGCAATATCATCCTGACCAAGGAGGAGATTGCGGCCGCCGCTGACCTTGTCCCGGAAAAGCTGAAGGCGGATATTCAGTTTGCCCATGACAATGTGCGCCGCTTTGCCGAGGCGCAGAAGGCGACGGTCAGCAATGTCGAGGTTGAGATTGTGCCGGGCATGATTGCCGGGCAAAAGGCGATCCCGGTTGATGCGGCGGGCTGTTACGTGCCGGGCGGGCGGTATAGCCACATCGCTTCTGCGATCATGACCGTCACCACGGCCAAGGTCGCCGGGTGCCGCCATATCACTGCCGCCTCCCCACCGCGCCCCGACGTGGGCGTGGCCCCTGCGGTTGTTTATGCCGCGCATGTTTGCGGGGCGGACACGATCATGGCGATGGGCGGCGTACAGGGCGTGGCCGCGATGACCTTTGGCCTCTTTGGACTGCCAAAGGCCAATATCCTCGTCGGCCCCGGAAACCAGTTCGTGGCCGAGGCCAAGCGCATTCTCTTTGGTCGTGTAGGCATCGACATGATTGCAGGGCCAACGGACAGCCTGATCCTGGCTGATGGCATGGCCGACCCGATGATCGTCGCAGTCGACCTCGTCAGTCAGGCCGAGCATGGCTACAACTCACCGGTTTGGCTGGTTACCGACAGCCGCGATCTGGCGGAAGAGGTGATGGAGCTTGTGCCGACGTTGATTGATGATCTTCCGGAATTGAACCGGGAGAACGCCAAAGCAGCCTGGCGCGACTATGCCGAGGTGATCCTTTGCGCGGATCGGGAAGAGATGGCGGCGACCTCGGATGATTACGCGCCTGAGCACCTGACGGTTCAGGCCGAGGATCTGGATTGGTGGTTGGAGCGGCTGAGCTGCTACGGGTCACTGTTCTTGGGCGAGGAAACGACGGTGTCCTATGGCGACAAGGCCAGCGGGACGAACCATGTTTTGCCCACCTCTGGTGCTGCCTCTTACACCGGTGGGCTGTCCGTCCACAAATACATGAAGATCGTGACCTGGCAGCGCGCGACCCGTGATGGATCCAAACGCGTCGCCCTTGCCACCGCCCGGATTTCACGGCTTGAGGGGATGGAGGGTCATGCCCGTGCAGCTGATGTGCGGCTGGCCAAATACTTCCCAGGTGAGAATTTCGACCTGAGCGCAAATGAATGACCCCCGCCAGCTTTTTGACCTGACGGGGCGCGTGGCCTGCGTGACCGGGGCCAGTTCCGGCTTGGGCCAACGTGCGGCCAGCGTTCTGGCAGGGGCTGGGGCGCAGGTTGTCGGTGTCGCCCGTCGCGCAGAGGCTTTGGCGGAGTGGGTCACGGCGACAGGGCACAAAGCCACCGCAGTTGCGGCAGATTTGTCGCAGCGTGACAAGCTTGGCGGTATCGCAGCCGAGGTATCCGGCGCCTTTGGCCCACCCGACATCGTCGTTCACGCGGCGGGTATCAATACCCGCGAAGCGGCGGATGATGTGACGCCCGAAGGATGGGACGTCACCATGAACCTGAACCTTGCCGCCCCGTTTTTCCTCAGCCAGGCCTTCGCTCCCGCGATGACGGCCAAAGGGTGGGGGCGGATCGTCAGTTTTGCCTCGCTCCAGACGACGCGCGCGTTTCCGGGTGGCGTCAGCTACGGTGCATCGAAGGCCGGCATCGCCCAACTGACCCGCGCAATGGCCGAAGCTTGGTCAAAAGACGGGATCACCGCGAACGCGCTTGGCCCCGGATTTTTCCCAACGGAATTGACAGGCCCGGTCTTTGCGGACCCGGACCGCGCCGCGCGCAACGCCGCGCAGACCTGTGCCGGTCGCAACGGCGAACTCGCGGATATCGACGGGCCGCTCTTGTTTCTGTGCTCGGACGCCTCGGCTTATGTGACGGGGCAGGTCTTGATGGTCGACGGGGGGTTCACTGCGAAATGAAGGCGCTGGTTTACGAGGGCCCCGAACAACTCAGTCTGCGCGACGCGCCGAACCCTGTGCTGACGGAGGATCAGCATCTGGTGAAGGTGGCGGCGGTCGGCATCTGCGGCTCTGATATGCATGCATATCTGGGTCATGACGAGCGCCGACCGGCCCCGCTGATCCTGGGGCACGAAGCGGCAGGTGTGATCGTCGGCGGGCCACGCGATGGGGAACGTGTGACGCTGAACCCGCTGGTGACGTGTGGCATCTGCGAGGCCTGCTTGACAGGGCGGGATAACCTTTGCCCCGAACGCATGATCATCTCGATGCCCCCGCGTGAAGGGGCGTTTGCCCAATATGTGGCGATGCGGGCTGAGAACCTGATCACAGTGCCGGGGCATGTCTCATTGGAAAAAGCTGCCTTGGCAGAGCCGATTGCCTGCGGCTGGCATGCCGTGCGGCTGGCGAAGGAACGGTTGGGCGCGGGGAGCCACACAGCGCTTGTTCTGGGCGGCGGTGCCATTGGCCTCGGCGCTGCATTGTCGTTGGTGGCGCAAGGCGTGCACGACATCACATTGGTCGAGCCAAACGAAGGCAGGCGGACCTATCTGACGGACAAATGCCGACAACACGCAATCGCACCCGATGATCTGACCAATGACATGATGTTCGACATTGTTATCGATGGCGTCGGTTTCGCGAAGACACGCGCCATAGCCTCCGCCCATGCAAAGCCGGGCGGTGTGATCGCCCATATCGGGCTGGGCGAGGCGACGGGTGGTCTGGATATCCGGCGGATGACCCTGCAAGAGGTCACGTTCATCGGCACCTACACTTACACCGCACAAGACTTTCGCGACACGGCGCAAGCGATCTTTGACGGTCGCCTCGGTCCGCTCGATTGGGTCGAGATGCGCACGCTTGCTGACGGCCCTGCCGCATTTGCCGATATCCGTGCGGGCCAAGTCGCGGCGCCCAAGATCATCCTTCACCCCTGAACCTGCCATACCAACAGGAGAACACCAGACGTGGACATCAACCAGAAAATCGTCGATGACTTTGTCGCCAACGATGTGTCATTCATCACGACAGTGCCGTGCAAGCAGCTGGCTGGCGTCATCGACGCCGTTGAAGCGAGTGAGAGCATCTATCACATCCCTTCAAACAAAGAGGATGAGGGGATGGGGCTTTGCGCAGGCGCCTTCATGGGTGGCAAGCGCCCCGCGATCATCATGCAGAACACAGCGATTGGCGTGACCATCAACACGCTGGCCACGCTGATCCAGTATTACCGGATGCCACTGCCGATGCTGATCAGCTACCGGGGTGAGTTGCGGGAGCCGATCGCCTGTCAGGTCGAGATGGCCGTGCATACCAAGGCGCTTCTCGCGCAACTGAATATCCCGACCTATCACTTCCACTGGCAAAAAGACGTCGAAGAGTTCGACAACATCCTGAAATACACCTTCATGTGCAACAAACCCGTGGCTATCCTAACCGATGCCAATTTCTGGGGAGGCTATGGCGACCAATGATCCGTTCTGAAATCCTGCGTGAGATCGCGCCTATCATTCGTGACCATCTGGTGATCTGCAACATCGGCCTGCCCAGTCAGGAACTGCATTCCATCGACGACCAACCCACCAACTTTTACATGCTGGGCACGATGGGGCTGTCGTCTTCCATCGGCCTTGGGCTGGCCCTGGCCCAGGACAAGACGGTCATTTCGATTGATGGCGATGGCTCAGTGCTCACGAATATGGGCACATTGCCCACCATCGCGAACAACGTGGCCGACAACTACATCCTGTTGATCATCGACAATGGCTCTTATGGCTCGACCGGGGATCAGCCGACTTATACTGGAAAGAAGACGTCATTGACGGCAGTAGCCAAGGCGTGCGGCTGCGATAATGTGATTGAGGTCCAGGACAAGGATCTAGGCCCCGTCCTGCAAAAGGCGATTGATGATCGCAAGATGACAGTGATCGTGTGCAAATGTGACAGCGGCAATATCAAACTGCCGGTTATCACGATGGACCCAGTGGTCATTCGCGATCGTTTCATGAAAGCTGTCGCCAACTGAACGCGCCGCCAGCCCGGGCGGAAAAGGAAACCTGATGCAGCCGCTGCGGGGCATTCTCTACAAAGTCATGTCCGTGGCCCTGTTCATGGGCATGGCAAGTCTGGTCAAGGCGGCATCGGCAGATGTGCCGCCGGGCCAGGCCGTTTTCTTTCGTTCCTTCTTTGCCCTGCCGATCATCTTTGGCTGGCTGGCCCTGCGCGGAGAGCTGCGTAATGGCTGGAAGACAAAGAACCCGATGGGGCATTTCTGGCGGGGGCTGATCGGGACAAGTGCGATGGGTCTGGGCTTTACCGCCCTAGGGCTCCTGCCACTGCCCGAAGTGACGGCCATCGGTTATGCCGCGCCGATCTTTGTCGTGATCTTTGCTGCGATGTTTCTGGGTGAAAAGGTGCGCGCGTTCCGCCTGTCTGCCGTCGGGCTTGGCATGATCGGCGTGCTCATCGTGCTTTCGCCACGGTTGAGCCTTGGAGGAACGCTCGACGTCTCACAGACTTTGGGTGCGGTCGTGGCATTGATGGGTGCCATCTTTGCCGCGCT
Source organism: Cognatiyoonia sp. IB215446 (assembly GCF_033963825.1). Taxonomy (NCBI): domain Bacteria; kingdom Pseudomonadati; phylum Pseudomonadota; class Alphaproteobacteria; order Rhodobacterales; family Paracoccaceae; genus Cognatiyoonia; species Cognatiyoonia sp. IB215446. Next base: position 11,264 of record NZ_JAXBMD010000001.1, read on the forward strand.
TGCGCATGTGTTCGTGCGCAAGATGGTGGCGACCGAGACCACCGCAGCCATTGTGTTCTGGTTTACGGTGACGTCCTCGGTTCTAGCGCTTTTTACACTGCCCTGGGGCTGGTTGATGCCGGACATGTCGGTCGCCGTGATGCTGATTAGCGCGGGCCTGCTGGGCGGGGTCGGCCAGATCTGCCTGACCTCCAGCTATCGCTATGCCGACGCCTCGCTTGTCGCGCCGTTTGATTACACATCAATGATCCTGGCGCTGACCATTGGATATCTCATCTTTGATGAAGTTCCTACGGGCACGATGCTGATCGGTGCAATGATTGTGATGATCGCCGGGGTGCTGATCATCTGGCGGGAGCGGCGGCTGGGCCTGCAACGTGCGCAGCAGCGCAAAGCCACCGGGCATTCGGGCAACTAGCTTGCACGGCTTGGCACACCGAAGCGAAAGAAGAAATCGCGTACATGCGCGAGCTTGCGGGCAAGTCCTGGCGGCGCTTTGTGCACACGCAAGCCAAGCTCTGAATAGATCGGCCACAGATGCACTGACTCATCAGGCGACAAATGCGTGGCAAGTTGCGATGGGCTGCCGCCTTCGGGATCGAGAAATCTACGCGGAATGTTAAAGGGGAGGGATCCGCGTGCGCGGGCCATGACTTTTTGATTGATCCGTATCAATTGGCGCGGATCCACGTCCTGCCTTTCGACTGCCAATTGATGTGATCGGTAATAGCCTGTGTCCCAGTTCAACAGAAGCTGCGCAAAGATGTCAGATGGGCCGGGACGGGTCGGCAGCGGGCGCGGCATATCCAGATACTGGCCGGGATCACTGCGAAAGAAGGCATGGACCGCAACGGCAAAATCACATTGCGTCTGACTGATCATCCAGTGGACCAGCGTATCATGCTCCGGACCACGGGTGCGGCGGATCGTTTCGAGCCACAGTTCCTGCGGTGACGACTTCAAAATGTTGCGAAGCGTCTCTTCTGTATGGTTTGGAAATAGTGGTCTGGTGCGGATCTGTGTCATATTTTTATAGGTTTTGCTGGCGTCAGCCTTAGTGCTTAAACCGGGCCGAACTTGGGCCAAGATAAGACATTGCTTTGCCGTCAATCTCGTCTGGTTTGAATACATGCCGTTTGATTAGACGCGCGAATCTGTCCGCGTCTGTGCTATAATGCACGTATCAGACCGAGGAGGAGACCATGAAAAAGCACATTTTGGATCGCCCACGGACAGCGCGCAAAAGCTGGATTGGTCAGGCGTTGCGCATAGAAAAGGGGGTGCGGCCTCATCATGGCAGCCTGAGGCTGCAGCGGCGTTTGCGGGCGACCGGTGCCAAGCAGCGCACGCTGCAATATGTCAGAATTGCAAGACAGGACGCCGATCTGATCGGTGTGCATCTCTAGCCGACGAAATGCACCACGCGGATCGGCTGTCGGTCCGCGTGGTGTCCAAATGACGTGGCCTAGAGGCGCACCGTCTTTTCGTATTCCTCGGCAATATCGCGGGTCATCGCGCCGACGTCGAAATTGTAGTCGCCGATCTGCCCAACAGGCGTGACCTCGGCAGCAGTGCCGGTGAGCCAGCATTGCTCAAACCCTTCCAACTCATCAGGCATGATCACCCGCTCATGCACTTTGATCTGGTGATGTTCCAGCATGCCGATCACCGTCTGGCGCGTGATCCCGTTGAGAAACGCGTCAGGTGTCGGCGTATGCACCTCACCATCCTTGACGAAAAAGATGTTCGCGCCCGTCGCTTCGGCCACGTAGCCGCGATAATCGAACATCATCGCGTCCGAGCATCCTTTGGCCTCAGCCGCGTGTTTCGACATGGTGGCGATCATGTATAGCCCTGCCGCCTTGGCTTGCGAAGGCGCGGTCTCAGGGCTGGGGCGCTTCCATTTTGCAACGTCGAGCTTGGCGCCCTTGAACTTCGCGTCGCCATAGTAGCTGCCCCACTCCCAACAGGCCACGGCGAGATGGACGGGGTTAGCAGCGGATGCGACCCCCATCATGTCCCCGGCGCCGCGCCAGGCGACGGCCCGGACATAGGCATCGGTCAAACCATTGGCTTCCAGCGCTGCTACCTTGGCGGCTTCAATCTCATCGACAGTGTAGGGAATTTCCACATCAATCAGCTTGCCGGATTGGATCAGACGCTCGGAATGTTCGCGCGATTTGAAGATCTTGCCGCTATAGCAACGCTCCCCTTCGAATACCGACGAGGCGTAGTGCATCGCGTGGGTCAGGATGTGCACATTGGCGCTGCGCCAGTCGACAAGCTGCCCGTCCATCCAGATTTTGCCGTCCCTGTCATCATATCCGCCAGTCATCACAGCCTCCGCTAGATTTGCAATAATTACTCCGATAGGTCCGTTTCGGACATAATATTGCGCAATTTCTGCGTTTCGCTATCAGTTGATTCTTGGAATGTCAACAAAGCTGACGTATTGTGATCCGCAGTATCGCGGGAGGGCCGCATGGCGGAAGGGTTGCAACCTCAGCTTGGGCAAAGTCTGCTTTTCCTGACGGATGAGCAGTTGCGCAAAGGGATTGAGGCGATGTTTTTCGCCTATCGCGGGTTCACCGCCGACCCCGACCGCATTTTGGCGCAAAAGGGATATGGGCGCGCCCATCACCGGGCTATCCACTTTATCCATCGCAGCCCTGGCACAACGGTGAACAACCTTCTGTCCATCCTCGGCGTGACAAAACAATCGCTCAATCGTGTGTTGCGCACGTTGATCGAGGACGGTTTGGTAGAGAGCACCGTGGGCACCCGCGACAAACGCGAACGCCATCTGCACCTGACAGGGGACGGGGCAGTGTTGGAACGGGCCCTGTCGGACGCGCAGCGGGATCGGATGCGCGCGGCCTATCGCGCGGCAGGTCCGGCAGCAGTGGCTGGATTTCGGCAGGTGCTTGAGGCAATGATGGATGAAGAGACGCGCCACCATTACGAGGCGATGAAGGATAGACCTGAATGAGTGTTGATGATGCCCACCTTTTAATTGTTGACGATGACGAACGCATTCGGGGCCTGTTACAGAAATTCCTGATGCGCTCTGGCTTTCTGGTCAGTACGGCCCGCGACGCCGCCCATGCCCGCAGGGTCCTGTCGGGGCTGGAGTTTGATTTGATCGTGCTGGACGTGATGATGCCGGGCGAGGACGGCATGGCGCTCTGCCGTGATCTGCGCAAGTCGATCACCACACCGATCATGTTGCTGACAGCTAAGGGCGAGACCGATGACCGGATTACGGGGCTTGAGGCCGGGGCGGATGATTACCTCGCCAAACCGTTCGAGCCCAAGGAATTGCTCTTGCGGATCAACGCGATCCTGCGCCGCGTACCCGCGACCGAGCCAGCGGTGGTGCTGCCGAAGGTCCTGAACCTTGGGCCTGTCCGCTATGACATCGAACGTGGCGAGATGTGGCAGGGCGACCAACTGGTGCGCCTGACCGCGACCGAAAGCCAGTTGATGCGTATATTTTCCGGTTGCCCTGGTGAGGCCGTCACCCGCGCGCGTCTGGTCGAGGAACTCAGCCGCTCTGGCGGGCAGACCCAGGAACGCGCGGTGGATGTGCAGATCACAAGGCTCCGCCGCAAGATTGAGGCTGACCCGAAACAGCCACGCTACCTGCAGACGGTGCGCGGCGCTGGCTACATGCTCGCACCGGAATAAAGCCTGCGTGGGCTGTCTTCTCGCGGCTCGGTGACCATGATTTGAGTCAATTACACGCTCGGTCTCTGATGCTATCCTAACTACATCAGTTGCCTTGGCGGAGGCAGTTGGCTCACTCAAGATCATGCGTCTTCGCCATAGCTCTGCGCTGATAGGAAGGCGGGTCGATATGTCGACATATGGGTCACATTCCTGGCAAGCGGATCTTGCGATGGAGCGTCCACCAGGAGCGTTGCCATTGGTGCACCTTATCGAAAAGTGCACAAGCTGCGGCGACTGCGTTGCGGTCTGTCCGGTCTATGCGCTTCTTCTGGACGGGGCGGGGCTTCCCTATTTCGTGGACAAGGCGGCATGCACAAAATGTGGCCTTTGTGCCGATATCTGTATTCATGGTGGCATATTGCTGACGGAAGAAACCGCGCGTGGGCTTGCCGCACAAAAGCGCAACGCGTCAGACCTTAAGGTCATACGCGCGTAGCTTTGGCCCGGTGCCGCATGTTTTGCGGCTGGTCCTTGATCAATCCTGTTGTACTTGCTGCTGAAAATGGGTTCTCTGCGCCCCATGACGACAGCTTTGATCACACATGACGATTGCTACGACCATGTCACGCCACCCGGCCACCCGGAGCAGGTGGCGCGGCTAGATGCGGTTTTGGGGGCGCTGAAAGACTTTGATCTTGAGCGCGTGAAAGCACCGCTCGCGGCAGAGGATGACCTCTTGCGCGTGCATCCCAAAGCGCATGTGGATGCTGTTCGGGCGGCGGCACCCAGCGAAGGGTGGCGGTCGCTCGATGCGGATACGCATATGTCGGTCGGTAGTTTGCAGGCTGCCTATCGCGCAGCCGGCGGTGTTGTGCGGGCGGTGGATATGGTGATGGGCGGCGAGGTGGCAAATGCCTTTGCTGCCATGCGCCCACCTGGCCACCATGCGGAACGCGAGACGGCCATGGGATTCTGCTTCTTCGGGAATGTCGCGATCGGGGCTAAACATGCGCTCGACCATCATCGGCTTGAGCGTGTGGCGATTGTCGATTTTGACGTCCATCACGGCAATGGCACACAGGATTTGGTAGAGGATGATCCGCGGATCCTCTTTTGCTCCACCCATCAATCACCGCTTTACCCCGGCACTGGCGCCGCGCACGAAACTGGCGTTGGCAATGTGCTGAACGTGCCGCTGCCTGGCGGCATGGGGTCAAAGCCGTACCGCGATGTGATGGAACGGGTGGTGCTACCGCGCGTCGATGCCTTCGCTCCGCAACTTCTGCTGATCTCTGCCGGATTTGATGCACATCGCGATGATCCTTTGGCGGGCATGGAACTGACGACCGAGGATTTCGGCTGGGTGACCGGGCGTTTGTGCGATCTGGCCGACAAACACTGCGCGGGCCGGGTGGTATCGACGCTCGAAGGGGGCTATGACCTGCCCGCATTGGGCGCATCAGCCGCCGCGCATTTGCAGGTGTTAGAGGAGAGAGGCCGATGAGCGACATTGATCAAATGAGCTTTGAGGACGCGATCAAAGAGCTTGAAACGGTCGTAGGTCAACTGGAACGCGGTGACGTGGCATTGGACGAAAGCATCGCCCTTTACGAACGCGGCGCGGCCCTGAAAGCGCGGTGCGAGGCCAAGTTGAAAGAGGCGGAAGAGAAGGTCGCGAAGATCACCCTCGGCGAAGGGGGGGAGCCGACGGGTACGGCCCCGCTGGATGGCTGACATGACGATCCGCATCGCCGCCCTTGAACGCCGCCCTTTGCAAGACGCCATGGCACAAGCGGCCAAGATCGCTGAAGCGCGCATCGGCTTTGCGCTCAGCGGGCTCGACGGTGTTGTACCCGAGGCGATGCTCTATGCGGTGACAGGTGGCAAAGCGCTGCGGTCCTTTCTTGCGCTGGAGACGGCACGGCTCCACGGGATCAACCCCGCCTCAGCAGCGGGTGCTGCTTCGGCGATTGAGGCGATCCATGCCTATTCGCTGATCCATGATGACCTGCCGTGTATGGATGATGACGATCTGCGGCGCGGCCAGCCCTCGGTTCATAAAAAGTGGGATGAGGCGACTGCCGTTCTGGCAGGCGACGGCTTGCAGGCGCTGGCTTTCGAATTGCTGATGCAGGCCGAATGCGCACCGCGCGCCAAACTGAACCTTGTGATCAGCCTTGCCAATGCGGCGGGCATTCGCGGCATGGTCGGCGGGCAGGCGGCGGATATCGCAGCGGAACAGGCTGTTCAGCCACTGTCCCTTGACCAGATCATGGACCTGCAAGCCGGCAAAACCGGGGCGCTCATCGGTTGGTCGGCCCTTGTCGGCCCGCGCTTGGCCGAGGCAGAGCGTGAGCCGCTCTCGATCTACGGCGCGAATCTGGGCCTCGCCTTTCAGATCGCGGACGACATTCTGGACATCACCGGCGATGCAGACGCGATGGGCAAGGCCGTGGGCAAGGATGCGGCGGCGGGCAAGGCGACATTCGTGTCACATCTCGGTCTCGATGGGGCAAAAGGCCGCGCGGCGGAACTGGTGGCAGAGGCCTGCGATGGGCTATCTCCTTACGGTGACGACGCAGAGACGTTGAAAGAGGCCGCGCAATTCGTGATTGCGCGCACGCATTGAGAAAGGTCGCCATGTCAGACCAACCCCATACCCCCATCCTCGACCGTGTGAAGACGCCCGACGATATGAAGGACATGTCGGATGGCGAGTTGCGGCAACTGGCTGATGAACTGCGGGCCGAGACGATTTCTGCTGTTTCGGTGACAGGCGGGCATCTAGGGGCCGGGCTTGGTGTTGTGGAGCTGACGGTCGCCTTGCATGCGGTCTTCGATGCGCCCAAGGACAAGATCGTCTGGGACGTCTCGCATCAATGCTACCCGCACAAGATCCTGACAGGCAGGCGCGACCGCATCCGCACCTTGCGGATGGAAGGCGGCTTGAGCGGTTTCACCAAACGCTCTGAGAGCCCCTATGATCCGTTCGGCGCGGCCCATTCCAGCACGTCGATCTCGGCGGCTTTGGGCTTTGCCGTGGCCCGCGATCTGGGCGGCATGGGCGGTGACGCGATTGCGGTGATCGGCGATGGCGCGATGTCGGCGGGCATGGCTTATGAGGCGATGAACAATGCCGGGCATCTGGGGAAACGCCTGATCGTGATCCTCAACGACAATGAGATGTCGATTGCCCCGCCAACAGGGGCGATGTCGTCCTACCTGTCGCGCCTCTATGCCGGTGAGCCGTTTCAGGAATTCAAAGCCGCCGCCAAAGGGGCCGTTTCCCTGTTGCCCGAACCTTTCCGCGAAGGCGCCAAGCGGGCGAAAGATATGCTCAAGCATATGACCGTCGGAGGGACGTTGTTTGAGGAACTGGGCTTCTCCTATCTCGGCCCCATCGATGGGCATGATATGGAACAGTTGCTGTCCGTCCTGCGCACGGTCAAAGCCCGCGCCGATGGCCCAATCCTGATCCACGCGATCACGAAGAAGGGCAAGGGCTATGCCCCGGCCGAGATGGCGAGCGACAAGGGCCATGCGACAGCCAAATTCGACGTTATCACGGGCAAGCAGAAAAAGGCGCAAAGCAACGCGCCCTCTTACACGTCCGTCTTTGCCGATAAGCTGATCAAACTCGCAGCCGATGACCCCAAGATCTGCGCGATCACGGCGGCCATGCCGGACGGCACGGGCCTCTCGAAGTTCATGGAGCGTTACGCGAGCCGCTGTTTCGACGTCGGCATCGCCGAGCAACACGCGGTAACATTTAGCGCCGGTCTCGCCGCTGGCGGCATGCGCCCCTTCTGCGCGCTTTACTCAACCTTCCTGCAGCGCGGCTATGATCAGGTGGTGCATGACGTGGCCATCCAGCGCCTGCCGGTCCGCTTCGCCATCGACCGTGCCGGTCTTGTCGGTGCCGATGGCGCCACCCATGCCGGATCATTCGACGTTGGTTACCTCTCAAACCTGCCCGGCTTTGTCGTGATGGCCGCAGCGGATGAAGCCGAATTGGTCCACATGGTCGCCACCGCCGCTGCTTATGATGACGGCCCCATCGCCTTCCGCTTTCCCCGCGGCGAAGGTGTGGGCGTCGAGATGCCGGAAAACCCCGCAACGCTGGAAATCGGCAAGGGTCGGATGATCCGCGAGGGCAAAGAGGTCGCGATCCTGTCCTTGGGCACCCGCCTGCAAGAGGTGATGAAGGCCTGCGAAGCGCTGGAGGCGAAGGGTATCACACCAACCATCGCCGATGCGCGCTTTGCCAAACCGCTCGACCGCGATTTGATCCTGCAACTCGCCACTGAACATGACGCCCTGATCACCATCGAAGAGGGCGCCGTAGGTGGCTTTGGCAGCCACGTGGCGCAGTTTTTGGCGGATGAAGGCGTCTTCGATCACGGGCTGAAATACCGCTCCATGGTCCTGCCCGACATCTTCATCGATCAGGCCAGCCCCACCGCCATGTATAACGTGGCCGCCATGAACGCAGAGCACATTGAGGCAAAGGTTCTGGAAGTGCTGGGTGTCGCAAGGCTGGAGAAGCGGGCATAGTGAACTGGAGAGTTTTTTTGAAGCGGATTGCTAATCGTAGAGAAAAGACTGGCCGACGAAAGAGAAGTTCCGGTATTCTCTCCGCGCTACCACGACAAAAGAAGCTCTGGTAGCTGCTCGATGTCTTACCTTTTCGAAGATTGACGACCCTAAGGTCTTTTCTTAGGTTACGGGTTCACTGAGACCGGTGAACCCTGTCGGCCAACGCGCGAGTCCTCAACAAGGAGCCTTTGATGGCCGAAGTAGCAGTATATTTCGTTAGGCTTTTTGGTGACGAAAACACCGGTAGCACTCAAATGCGCGGTCATGACCTCTTTGAACTCGTTGAGCCGTATATGGGTCCCAATCTCAGTGCTCGACAAATTGTAATGCCTACAGCAAAGCATCGTATTGCGCAGCGCATTTGGGCGCGAGTGGTTCCGCGAGATGCCATTTATTTTTTGACAAAGCGGGCTCTCGAGAGAATTGACCCGGAGGCCGCCCACATTCTGAAGAGCAGAGCGAGGGCCGTATGCTTCGACTATGTCGATGGCGATCTTCAGCGCATCCGGTCGGAGTTTGCCGACATTCATGTTTGCACATCTTATGCTCAGGAGAAGGCAATAATTAGACTTCAGTTGGAAGGACAATTCGCGCCTGGCCCCACTTGTGTCATTTTACATAATGCCAGTGCAGATCTCACAAATATGAAATCCAAGCCAGCATCAAGTTTTTCAACAGCATATGTTGGTACAATTGCAATGACAGAGATCCCAGAGGTTCTACAGAGCGAAGTACAGATTATTGATGCAAGCAGTACGAAGGATTTCAAGAAGAGCTTGAACCGTCTGTCTCAGTTTTCGCTGCATTATTGTTTCCGACGAAGCAAGGAGAAATCGGACGGAATAATCAAGCCCTTTACAAAGGGAGTAACTGCAGCGATGTGTTCATCAAATGTTATAACAAGCCGTAAAGTCTGGGACGCTGAAGCGCTATTAGGATCAGATTATCCATACTTGACCAACGATAACTCAGAAGAAGAAATCCTGCAGGCTTTCGAGATGGCAAGGTCCTCCTTCGGAACAAAAACGTGGCAAGATGCGCTACATGCTGTAGGCCAAATCAAAGAGTTGACGTCTGGACCTGCTCTAGCGCAGGCATTCAAGGATATGTCACGCATAGCTGGAGTTGCATGAAATGTCGCTTTTCAAGAAACGCGCCACCAAGGGTGAAATTGAGCAGGATCCGAACTATCCGGTTGTTGATGGATTACACTACTTGAAAGTATTGGCTGGAATTGAAGATCGGCTAAACCCGGATTTGTATCTTGAAATCGGATCACGTACGGGTTCATCGCTTATATCTAGAGGATGTAGCTTTATAGCGATTGACCCAGTTTTCAATTTAAAATCAAGCGACTTTCAGAGCGCCGGTGATATGTACTTCTTTCGTAAGACTTCTGATGATTTCTTTGAATCTGAGTTTCTGATGAGAAATTCTCTGGTGCCTGATCTGGCATTCATTGATGGAATGCATCATTTCGAGAATGCACTGAAGGACTTTATGAATTGCGAAAGAGCGATGTCGAGAGATGGTATCATCTGCTTTCATGATGTTGTACCGTTCAATGCAGAAATGACTACTCGAGACGAGAATTACTTGAGTGTCGGAACGGCCTGGACAGGTGATGTCTGGAAAGTCGTGCCGGCATTAAAGAAGTACCGTCCAGACCTGAAGATTGATGTATTAAACGCCAACCGTACTGGACTATGCTGCGTCTCTGATCTCAATCCTGAAAGCAGTGTTCTTGAAGAGCACTTTGATACCATTGTTGAGGAGTTTGTGCCGATAGATCTCATGGAGGCAGGGCCGGAGAGCTATTTTGGTAAAATTGATTTGCGTGACCCTAAGGCTTACCTTGCTGAGCTTTCCTCGCAGCGGTGAGCACAGCGGGATATCTGCTGCCTCGGCTAAAACAAACCGCTCAATTGTTCACTCTCGATCCTCCAAACGCGCCTCAATCGCCTCCAGTTTGCGCATCACCTCGTCGCGGTATGCATCAGTCGCGGCGTTACCCTCTTCGGCGTGGGCATCCTGCATGGAGTTTACGATCAGGCCCACAAGCAGGTTCACGACCGCGAAGGTTGTCACCATGATAAACGGCACAAAGAAGACCCAGGCATAGGGGTAGACATCCATCACCGGGCGCACGATGCCCATTGACCAGCTTTCCAACGTCATGATCTGAAACAGCGTATAGCCCGACCGACCCAGTGTGCCGAACCATTCGGGAAAGCTTGCCCCGAAAAGCTTCGTCGCCATCACAGCACCGATGTAAAAGACAATCCCCATCAAAAGGAATACCGACCCCATGCCCGGCAAGGCGGTCACGAACCCCTCGACCACGCGGCGCAGTGATGGGACGACCGAGATTACGCGCAAAACCCGCAGGATACGCAGGGCGCGCAGAACCGACAGGCCGCCATTGCCCGGCACCAGCGATACGCCGACGATGATGAAATCAAAGATGTTCCAGCCACTGCGGAAGAACGCGAGCCTTTGCGCAAAAAGCTTCGCAACAAGTTCCACCACAAAGATGGTCAGGCATACACTATCCAGAAAATGGATCAGCGGACCGGCCTGTGCCATGATTGATGCCGATGTCTCCATCCCCAGAATGATGGCGTTGAAGATAATCACGCCGACGATGAAGTTCCGAAACCAGCCAGTGTCGATCAGTTGGGCGGTTCTCTCGCGAAGTGTCATTTGATTTGCCTCTGCTCACAAGCGCCCCAGATATGGGAGGTTTCCATCCCGGCAGCAAGTGCTTCGGTCGACGCAAGGTCATTGTGGACGCAACCTGCCCTTGCAGGCCATCCTGCGCTGAAAGAGTGAGCATTTCATGACCTTACGCCCTGTTCTGATTTTCCGCTGGATCGCTTTTTTGTTGGCAGCAGGCTATTGCCTGCGCACGCTTTTCTTTGGTGGTTGGGACGGTTTCGGTGGACCGTTTCGCTATCTGACGATCTGGGCCCTCTTCTGTTCGTTTTTTGCCTTCAGCCGGATGATGGCGATTGAGGAAGGGCGGAGCGACGCACGGTGGGACGGCTTTGTCTGCATGACGGCTGTCATCAACACCATGGTCGTGTTTCTCTACTGGCGGCTTTACTTTGCCGATCCGACATCGGTGACTAACAACGGGCAATTGCGCGCCTGGTCGCTGGAGCTTTATCTGCACGGGCTTGGCCCGCTTTTGCAGGTGATCGACACGCTCTTTATTCATCGCGCCTATCGGCGGCTTGGTGCGGCGTTTGCCTGGCTGATCGGGGTGATCTGCCTTTATGTGGCCTGGGCTGAACTGGTCGTGCAGCGCTTTAACGACGCACCCGAGGGGATGGTCACAAGCGGCTTGCCCTATCCGTTTCTCAACAACCTCGAACTGGCTGAGCGGGCAGTGTTTTACTGCTCTAACCTCGCTGTCGGTGCAGGTGTCTTGCTGATCTACGCGGCCATCGCCTGGGGCTTCAGGCGCCGATTTCCTGCGCCAGCAATGCTTTGAGACCTGATTTGTAGTCAGGATAGAGCAGTTCTACCCCCAACTCATCCTTGATCCGGTCGTTCCGCACCTTCTTGCTTTCCGCATAAAAGCTGCGCGCCATAGGCGTCATCTCGGCAGTCTCATAATCAACCGACGGGGGGATGGGCAGGCCAAGGAGTTTCGCCGCATAAGCGATCACATCCTGCGGCGGGGCGGGGTCATCATCGCAGACATTATAAGCTGCACCCGGATTGGGTTTGGCGATTGAGGCCGCCAGCACCCGCGCAATATCGGCCACATGGGTCCGGCTGAACACCTGCCCCGTCTTGATGATCCGCCGCGCCGTGCCGTTGCGCACTTTCGAGAAAGGCCCGCGTCCGGGGCCGTAAATACCCGCAAGCCGGAAGATATGTAGGGGCAGGTCGGGGATGGACGCCCAGGCCGTTTCCGCCTCTACCCGCGCAATACCGCGTTTTGTAGCGGGGGTGAGGGGTGTGTTTTCATCCACCCACCCGCCCTGATGATCGCCATAAACCCCGGTTGTAGAGAGATACCCAACCCATGCGAACTGCCCCGCACGCGCGGCAATCTCATCCCGCAGCTCCGCCAAAACCGGATCACCGTCTGCGCCAGGCGCGGCAGAGATCAATACATGCGTGGCCGCATTCAAAGCCGGGACCATGTCCGCCCCCGGCCAAATCCGCGGCTCAATCCCGTCGGCCATCAGCTTGGGCGCCTTATCCTCTGATCGGGTGGTACCTATGATGCGCCAATCCCGCGGGAGCAGCAGACGGGACAGGGCCATGGCGCTGTAGCCGTGCCCGAATGAAAGCAGTGTCTTTTCCATACTGCCCGTGGTGACGCAGTGTTTGGGATTGCGCAAGCCTCTGATATCACCGGCTCACGGCTAAAGATCCCAATGTCAACGATGCGTACGCCCCGAAATCTGCCGAGGACATGAAGGCGCTTTATGGGACTTGGTCTTTAAGCCACGGCACCAGCTTTTATAATGGTCAGGGTTGTCAGCTACCACGCGAGGTTGCGGCGGGAACCGGCTTGGCAGGCGCTTTTTTGCATGCTGCTGGTTTGGCAGTTATTGACGGAATCGATCTGTCGGAAGACATGCTGTGTGTCGCAGGCAAGAAGGGGTGCTATCGCGGACTGGTCACTGGGGACGTCACCAAATCGTTGCAGTTGAGCGATGCACCCTATGCCGGGATTGTCGGTGCGGTAACAATCACGTTTGGCCAGTTCAGCCCCTAGGTGTTGTTGCATCTGTTCACATTGCCGCAACTGGTGCGGTCTTCGCGATTTCGGTCAATGCGCAGCATTTTAGCGAGGCGAATTTCAACGGCTTTCTGGATGATTTCAGCCGCCAGAGTGCCGATCTGAAAACCCGCGAAGTGAGAATCCATGACGACCGCGCGGATGAAGAGCATCGGAGTGGTACTGCGCAGCTTGTTACCTTTCGCACCCGTTGACCGGCCTCACCCAGCGTAGTCCGATCCTTCCCAATTTAGGATGGCCTTCAACTCCGCCAGATGCCGCGCGTCTTGCTTGGGGTAGCCTTCCAGCTCTTGCGCCGTCTTCTCGGCCACCTCGTCCGACAGGACTCGCAGCGGCATGCCCGTTTGCAGCGCACGGATATAGGTCGCGCAGGCGCGTTCGAAATATTACATTCGGTTGAAGGTCTCGGCCAAGGTCTCACCAATCACCAGCACCCCATGATTGCCCATGATCATTACCCGCTTTATCGGATCGTCAAAGAGAGCCGCACAGCGCTCCACCTCTTCCTCAAACGGCGACCCACCATAACTCTCGTCAATCACGTAGCGATTGAAGAAGGTGCGGCCGTTTTGATCGATGGGCTGCAACCGGCTATCCTGCAGCGAGGCGAGGACTGTCGCAAAGATCGAATGAACATGCATCGCGCAGCGGGCATGCGGTACGAGCCGATGAATACCGTCACGCAGTCCCCAAGCGGTCGGGTCCGGCGCGTCGGGACCCGCCAGTGTCTCGGGTTCATTGGCATCCACAACAATCAGATCGCTCGCCTTGATCCGGGCAAAATGCATCTGGTTGGGGTTCATCAGACACCGTGTCCCATCATCATCGATCGCCAGGCTGAAATGGTTCGCCACAGCCTCGTGCATGTTCAGCCGCGCGGTCCAGCGAAACGCCGCGGCCATATCCACACGTTCGGCCCAATGGTCAGATTTCCGACCGGTTTGTTCATACCCGCTCCCTTGGATTTGCCCATCGCCCGCGCTAATGATGGCGCAAACACCCAACAAAGGAAGACGTCATGGCCTTCACACCCGCCAAATGGCCACGCAAGCTGCGATCACAGGAATGGTTTGGCGGCACATCGAAGGACGCGATCTATCACCGGTCCTGGATGAAGAACCAGGGGTTGCCTGCTGACCTGCTTGATGGTCGCCCGGTAATCGGTATCTGCAACACATGGTCCGAACTGACCCCCTGCAACGCCCATCTGCGTGATCTGGCCGAGCGGGTGAAATTCGGCGTCTACGAGGCTGGCGGCTTGCCCGTCGAATTCCCTGTCTTCAGCCCTTCCGAAAGCACGATCCGCCCTACCGCAATGCTCTACCGCAATCTCTGCGCCATGGATGTGGAGGAGGCGATCCGCGCCAAATGCATCGACGGGGTCGTGTTGCTCGCGGGCTGTGACAAGACTACGCCCGCGCTGCTGATGGGCGCGGCCTCGGTCGATCTGCCCGCCATCGTCGTCTCTGGCGGGCCCATGCTGAACGGCTATTTCCGGGGTGAAACGGTCGGCTCCGGCACGCATCTTTGGAAATTCTCCGAAGCCGTCCGCGCAGGCGAGATGACGGCGGAAGAGTTTGTGGAGGCAGAAGCCTCCATGTCCCGCTCCCCCGGCTCTTGCAACACCATGGGCACGGCCAGCACGATGGCGTCGATGGCAGAGGCGCTGGGCATGGCGCTGTCCGGCAATGCGGCCATTCCAGCCGTCGATAGCCGTCGCCGCGCGATGTCGCATGTCACCGGCAGACGCATTGTGCAGATGGTCAAGGACGACCTGAAGCCCTCCGACATCATGACCAAACAGGCGTTCGAAAACGCGATCCGCACCAATGCGGCCATCGGCGGGTCCACCAACGCTGTCATCCACCTGCTCGCCATGGCAGGGCGGACCAGGGGCGTCGATCTGAGCCTTGATGATTGGGACCGGCTCGGGCGCGACGTGCCGACAATCGTCAACCTCATGCCTTCGGGCAAATACCTGATGGAAGAATTCTTCTATGCCGGTGGCCTGCCCGTTGTGATCAAGAGGCTGGGCGAGGCGGGTCTGTTGCACAAGGATGCTCTGACTGTCTCAGGCGGGTCGATGTGGGATGAGGTCAAGGATGTCCAGAACTGGAACGAAGACGTCATCCTGCCCGTCGAAAGGGCGCTGACCCAATCGGGCGGCATCGCTGTCTTGCGCGGCAACCTCGCCCCCGGTGGGGCGGTGCTGAAGCCCTCTGCCGCGACGCCGGATCTGATGAAACACAAGGGCCGCGCTGTCGTTTTTGAAGATATCGACGACTACAAGGCACGCATCAACGACGATGATCTGGATATCGACGAAACCTGCGTGATGGTCCTGAAAAACTGCGGCCCACGCGGCTATCCGGGTATGGCTGAGGTCGGGAATATGGGGCTGCCGCCCAAGATCCTGAAGAAAGGGATCACCGACATGGTCCGCATCTCGGACGCTCGGATGTCGGGTACAGCGTTCGGCACGGTCGTTCTGCACACGACGCCTGAGGCGGCGCGCGGCGGCCCGCTCGCCATCGTCCAGAATGGCGACATGATTGAACTGGATGTAGAAGCGCGGCGAATTCATCTGGACATCACCGATCAGGAACTGGACGACCGGCTATCGAAATGGAGCGCCGAAGCCTCCGGCGCAAACCCCCGCCCCGAAAGCGGCTATGCGATGCTCTACCACGACCGGGTCATGGGAGCCGACACGGGCGCCGATTTCGACTTCCTCGTTGGGTGTCGCGGTAACGCCGTGGGCAAGGAAGCCCACTGATGACGCCCATTTGCCTTGTGGGCATCGGCAAGATCGCGGTGGACCAGCACGTGCCCGCGATCAACGCCAGCGATGACTGGGAATTGGCGGCGACCGTCAGCCGCTCCGGCAAGGTCGAGGGCGTCCCCGCCTTCACCGATTTCGACCGGATGCTGGCCGAGACAGACATTCCCGTCATGTCGCTCTGCCTGCCACCGGTTCCGCGCTACGCCTATGCGGCCAAAGCCATAGCGGCAGGGCGGCACGTGATGTTGGAAAAGCCACCGGGGGCAACGCTGGCAGAGGTGCAGGCGCTGCAGGATATGGCGGCCAAGGCGGGCGTTACGCTCTATACAACATGGCATAGCCGCATGGCACGCGGCGTTGCGGCGGCGAAGGCCTTACTCGCGGACAAGGCTGTGACCGCTGGCCAGATCACTTGGAAAGAGGATGTGCGCCGCTGGCACCCCGGACAGGACTGGGTGTTCGAACCGGGCGGTATGGGCGTTTTTGATCCTGGCATCAACGCACTCTCAATCCTGACAGAAGTGCTGCCCGCCCCGGTCCATCTGCAATCGGCGAGCCTATCATTTCCCGCAAACCGGCAGACCCCCATCGCTGCCGACCTGAGCTT
The DNA here is from genome assembly GCF_033963825.1 of Cognatiyoonia sp. IB215446. Lineage (NCBI taxonomy): Bacteria > Pseudomonadati > Pseudomonadota > Alphaproteobacteria > Rhodobacterales > Paracoccaceae > Cognatiyoonia > Cognatiyoonia sp. IB215446. The sequence goes on from NZ_JAXBMD010000001.1 coordinate 27,680, forward strand.
TACCGGGGGCATCACAGCCGCCTTTGATTGGCGACAAGAGGGAGAGCAGACTTGGGAAGTCACTCTACAGGCGGGCGATGACAGTGTGCATCTGCTGGATGGCGGCAACCGCTGTGTGATCAATGATCAGGACGCGGCCCCCTCCGATCTCGACGAGTATCCCGCGCTCTATGCCCGGATGGCCCAACTGATCAGAACGGGCGCCTCGGATGTCGATCTGTCGCCGATGATCCATGTCGCCGATGCTCTAACTTTGGGCAAGCGGATCGCCGTTGATCCCTTTCATTTCTGATCTGACCTGTACGTACAGGATCTGTACAGCTTCTGTACGGGTTCTATACGCCGTTTTCGCCGCGTTCATAAACTGCCAAAAATTTACCGTTTGATAAAAAATAATTCTGTGGCAGGCTAAAGCATCGGAAGCCACGACAGGGATCGCTCATGTCCAGCCCCCAGAACACTCAGATGACGCCCGGCATTGTTGCGGGACGCTTGCCCACCGAGACTTTGGCCGAGAATTTTGATGATCTGCACGCGCCTCTCGCCCCGCATGAGGCGACAGTCGCTGCCGATCGCTGCTATTTCTGCCATGATGCGCCCTGTGTGACGGCCTGCCCGACCGACATCGATATTCCCTTGTTTATCAGGCAGATCAGTACCGGCACGCCCGAGGCTGCGGCCAAGACAATCTTTGATCAGAACATTCTGGGCGGCATGTGCGCCCGCGTCTGCCCGACCGAAGACCTCTGCGAACAGGCCTGCGTGCGCGAATTGGCCGAGGGCAAACCGGTCGAGATCGGGCGCCTGCAACGACACGCGACCGACACACTGATGGCAAAGCAAAGCCATCCCTACGAACGGGCGCCTGAGACCGGCAAGAAAGTGGCCGTGGTTGGCGCGGGCCCCGCTGGCCTGGCCTGCGCGCACCGCCTCGCGATGTATGGTCATGACGTAACAATCTACGACGCCGCCGACAAGCCCGGCGGGCTGAACGAATTCGGCATCGCCGCGTATAAAACGACGGACAATTTCGCCGCTGCGGAAGTGGATTGGCTGCTAGGTATTGGCGGCATCACAGTCAAATATGGCATGCGGCTGGGTGAAAATCTGTCTTTGGACGACCTCGTCGGCTGCTTCCCGGCGGTCTTTTTGGGCGTCGGCCTAGGCGGTGTGAACGCCCTGCGTGCGGTCGGTGAAGATAAAGACGGCGTGCGTGACGCTGTTAATTTTATCGCAGATCTACGACAGGCCAGCGACCTCACAACCCTCCCTGTCGGACGCGACGTGGTAGTGATCGGCGGCGGGATGACCGCCGTTGACGCCGCTGTGCAATCGAAGCTTTTGGGTGCGCAAAATGTCACCATCGCCTACCGCCGCGGGCGCGACGCGATGAGCGCCAGCCGCTACGAACAGGACCTCGCCGCTTCCAAAGGCGTAAACCTGGTGTTCAACGCTCAACCCGTCGCGATCCACGGAAATGGTGCAGCGCAAGAGATTGAGCTGGAATACACAAAAGATGACGGAAGCGGGCTAAAAGGCACGGGCGAGACCACGTGCCTGAAGGCTGATCAGGTGTTCAAGGCGATTGGTCAAACACTGGAAACCGATGGCGGCCTGACGCTTGATGGTCGCAAAATTGCCGTCACCGGCGCGGGCCGCACCAGCCGCGCCGGCGTCTGGGCTGGTGGCGATTGTGCGAGCGGCGGTGACGACCTCACCGTGACCGCAGTCGCCGAAGGACGCGACGCGGCTGAAGACATTCACAACATGCTCATGTCGTAAGGTGGGTCTTGACCCACCCGACCGGAAGGAGAGTTAAATGGCTGATCTAACGACAGAATTCCTCGGCATCAAATCACCCAACCCATTCTGGCTGGCCTCTGCCCCGCCGACGGATAAGGAATATAATGTCCGCCGCGCGTTCGAGGCCGGTTGGGGCGGCGCGGTGTGGAAGACGCTCGGCGTGGAAGGCCCTCCGGTCGTGAACGTCAACGGCCCGCGCTACGGCGCTATCTATGGGGCAGACCGGCGGTTGTTGGGTCTGAACAACATCGAACTGATCACTGATCGTCCGTTGGAGACCAATCTGGAGGAGATCACGCGGGTCAAGGCTGACTATCCCGATCGAGCGATGATCGTGTCGATCATGGTGCCCTGTGAAGAGGACGCCTGGAAAGCGATCCTGCCCCGCGTCGCCGAGACGGGTGCCGATGGGATCGAGCTCAATTTCGGCTGCCCGCACGGGATGTCCGAACGCGGCATGGGCTCTGCCGTGGGGCAGGTGCCGGAATACATCCAGATGGTCACTGAATGGTGCAAGAAGTACTACGATAAACCGGTAATCGTGAAGCTGACGCCCAACATCACCGACATTCGTAAACCGGCTGCGGCAGCGAAGGCCGGTGGTGCAGATGCGGTGAGCCTGATCAACACGATCAACTCGATCACCTCCGTCAACCTCGATACGATGTCGCCAGAACCCTCAATTGATGGCAAAGGGTCCCATGGCGGCTATTGCGGCCCGGCCGTCAAACCGATTGCGATGTCCATGGTGTCCGAGATTGCGCGCCACCCGGAAACCCACGGCCTGCCGATCAGTGGAATTGGCGGGATCACGACGTGGCGCGATGCGGCAGAGTTCATCAGCCTCGGCTGCGGCAATGTGCAAGTTTGCACGGCGGCTATGACCTATGGGTTCAAGATCGTGCAAGAGATGATCAGCGGCCTGTCGCAGTGGATGGATGAAAAGGGTTACACATCTGTTGAAGAGGTCGTTGGCCGCGCCGTCCCCAATGTCACCGATTGGCAATACCTGAACCTCAACTACGTCGCCAAGGCCAGGATCAGCCAGGATGACTGCATCAAATGCGGGCGCTGCTATGCGGCATGTGAAGATACCAGCCACCAGGCAATCGCGATGTCAGAGGACCGCACCTTCTCCGTCATCGACGAGGAATGCGTGGCCTGCAATCTCTGCGTCGACGTCTGCCCAGTGGACGGCTGCATCACCATGGAGCCGATGAAGGCCGGAGAGGTCGATCCGCGCACGGGCAAGGTGGTGGAAAAGGAATACGCCAACTGGACGACGCATCCCAATAATCCAGGGGCTGTAGCCGCTGAATAGTCAGGGCGTCAGTAGCTTCTCGTAGAGCGTTTCAAGAAAGACAGCCGCTCCATCATAGGGCGGCTTGTCGCCCAGGACAGCACGGACCTGAACGTCAAAATCCGCATAGTGCTGGGTGAAGGCCCAGATCGAAAAGATCAGGTGGTGTGGGTCGATATCGGCAATTTGGCCCTCCTCCGCCCAGCCGCTGATGATTGCCGCCTTATCATCCACCATGGTTTTGAGATCACCCCGCAAGATGTTATGGATCCGCGGCGCGCCCTGCAGGATTTCATTTGCAAACAGTCGGCTTTCACGCGGATAGTCCCGGCTGAGGGCCAGCTTGCGCTGCGCATAGCCGAGGATTTCTTGAATAGGATCGCCTGTCGGATCGAGCGCCTGAAGTGGGGCCAACCAGTTTTCCAAAAGCCGCTCCAGCAATGCAGTGTGCACTGCCTCCTTTGATGGAAAGTAGTAAAGCAGATTGGGCTTCGACAGTCCGGCCGCTTCCGCAATTTGATCCAGCGTCGACCCCCGAAACCCGTATTGCGAAAACACCTCCAACCCGGCATCAAGGATCGCCGATCTGTTGCGTTGCTGGATCCGGGTGAGCGTTTTGGTCATAGCTTTCCTTTGCTCAAAATGCAGGCGTCTTGCCTTCGCATGGGCGCAACTGCTGCCTTTGGTTGCATCTGCTCGCAATTGATGCGGAGAACTTGACTGCCGCCCCCCCTCTGTTAGCGTTGATTTGACCAACTGGTCAAACCAAGACTGCCCTAGCCAACAGGAGAGAGCCATGGCCGCACCGGGAGAGAACCTGCGTATCAACGGGGAACGCCTGTGGGACAGCCTGATGGAAATGGCCAAGATCGGCCCCGGTATCGCAGGTGGCAACAACCGCCAGACCCTGACGGATGAAGACAGTGAAGGTCGTCACCTGTTCCAGAAATGGTGTGAGGATGCCGGCTGCACGATGGGTGTCGATGAGATCGGCAACATGTTTGCCCGGCGCGAAGGAACGGACCCGGATGCGCTGCCTGTCTATGTCGGGTCGCATCTGGATACGCAGCCCACGGGTGGCAAATATGACGGGGTCTTGGGGGTACTCGGCGGGTTGGAGATTCTCCGCACGCTGAATGACCTCGACATTAAGACTAAGCACCCGATTGTCGTAACGAATTGGACGAATGAGGAAGGCACGCGCTACGCACCTGCCATGCTGGCCTCGGGCGTTTTTGCGGGTAAGCATGAACTCGAATGGGCCTTTGACCGTGTCGATGCCGACGGCAAACGCTTCGGCGATGAACTGGAGCGGATCGGCTGGAAAGGCACCGAAAAGGTGGGCGACCGTAAGATGCACGCCTTCTTCGAACTCCATATCGAACAGGGCCCAATCCTTGAGGCTGAGGGCAAGGATATCGGCGTCGTCACCCACGGGCAGGGCCTGCGCTGGATCGAATGCACGGTGACCGGCAAGGAAAGCCATACGGGCTCAACGCCCATGCATATGCGCAAGAATGCGGGCCGTGGCCTCGCCCTGATCACCGAACTGGTCCACGAGATCGCGATGAAGAACCAGCCCAATGCGGTGGGCGCCATTGGCCATATCGACGTCTACCCCAACAGCCGCAATATCATCCCCGGCAAGGTGGTCTTTACCGTCGACATGCGGACCCATCTTTTGGACAAGCTGAACGGGATGGTCGATGAATTGATGGAACGCGCCCCGAAGCTCTGCGAAGAGATCGGGGTGAGTTTCGAGGCCGAGATCGTCGGCCAATTCGACCCGCCCGCCTTTGACGAAGGTTGCGTGAAGGCCGTGCGGAACGCTGCCGAGCGGCTGGGCTACAGCCACATGGATATAGTATCAGGTGCTGGGCACGACGCCTGCTGGATCAACGACCTCTACCCGACATCCATGGTCATGTGCCCCTGTGTGGACGGGCTGAGCCACAACGAAGCCGAAGAGATTAGCCCCGAATGGGCGCGTGCGGGGACGGACGTGCTGTTCCACGCGGTGGTCGAGACGGCGGAGATCGTGGGGTGACGTCCGCGCTTGACTACGACCTCGACGAAAGAAGAGCGATCAAGCTGTTGGAAGGCATCCGAGGCGAGATTTCGTTAGAGATCTACCAATCGTCGCTGGCCTTGATTGCGAATGGCGAGTGGGAGCTCGCGCTATCCCGAGCGCTTCACTTCGCACTGGAAGACGGGCCCTTGAATGATCTTACTGCAATCACCGCGATTCTGCCGATCATGAGGTCTACGGGAGCCGATACTGACCGTACTTTACTGGAATTGCTAAAGAAGTCGCGTGCGGTTTCGAAATAGGGAGACACCAATGACCAAAGTCATCAAAAACGGCACCATTGTCACGCATGATCTGACCTACAACGCCGACGTCCTGATCGACGGCGGCAAGATCATTGAAATCGGCCCGGATCTGAAAGGGGACGAGGAGCTCGATGCAACCGGCTGCTATGTCATGCCCGGCGGCATCGACCCGCATGTGCATCTGGAGATGCCGTTTATGGGCACCTATTCCAGCGATGATTTTGAATCCGGCACTCGCGCGGGTCTTGCGGGTGGCACAACCATGGTCGTCGATTTCTGCCTGCCCAATCAGGGCGAAAGCCTGCTCGACGCAATCAAGCGCTGGGACAACAAATCGACACGCGCCAATTGCGATTACTCCTTCCACATGGCCGTCACCTGGTGGGGTGAGCAGGTGTTCAACGACATGGAAACTGTCGTGAAGGACCGGGGGATCAACACGTTTAAACACTTCCTCGCCTATAAGGGCGCGTTGATGGTGAATGATGATGAGCTGTTTGCCAGCTTCAACCGCCTGTCCGAACTGGGGGCCATCGCGATGGTCCATGCTGAAAACGGCGATGTGGTGGCCGAGATGACGGCGAAACTTCTGGCCGAGGGCAATACGGGGCCGGAAGGGCATGCCTATTCCCGGCCATCCCAAGTCGAGGGCGAGGCGACCAACCGCGCCATCATGATCGCCGATATGGCGGGCGTGCCGCTTTATGTGGTGCATACCTCTTGCGAAGAAGCGCACGAGGCCATCCGCCGTGCGCGTCAGCAGGGCAAGCGCGTTTGGGGTGAGCCGCTGATCCAGCATTTGACCCTCGATGAATCAGAATATTTCAACAAGGATTGGGACCACGCCGCCCGCCGCGTCATGTCGCCCCCGTTCCGGAACAAGCAGCATCAGGATAGCCTCTGGGCTGGATTGCAGGCGGGGTCACTGTCGGTGGTGGCGACGGATCACTGCGCATTCACGACTGAGCAGAAGCGGACGGGCGTGGGCGATTTCTCAAAAATCCCGAACGGGACTGGCGGGCTTGAGGATCGGATGCCGATGCTCTGGACCCATGGGGTAAAGACCGGGCGGCTGACGCCGAACGAATTTGTCGCCGTGACCTCGACCAATATCGCGAAGATCCTGAACTGCTATCCCAAGAAGGGCGCGGTGCTGGTCGGCGCCGATGCAGATCTGGTGGTCTGGGATCCGGAGAAATCCAAGACGATCACGGCGGACAGCCAACAATCGGCCATCGACTACAACGTGTTTGAAGGGAAAGAAGTGACTGGCCTGCCGCGCTTTACCCTGACGCGGGGCCATGTGGCGATCCATGACGGAGAGATCCGGACGCAGGAGGGCCACGGGAAATTTGTCGCGCGCGAGGCGAATACGCCGACAAACAAGGCGCTGAGCAGGTGGAAAGAACTGACCGCGCCGATGCCAGTGGAGCGGACAGGTATTCCGGCGACTGGGGTTTAAAGGCTAAAGATAATTACGTGCACAAGCTCTATTTCAAAGAGGATAGCGGCATTTGGTTGCGCAATGTCAGCTTTGCCGAGTTGGTTGAGCAGTTGATCGTCCGCGCCGGTCACAACGCCCGATCGACTGCTGAACACGAGGACGTCAACAAACTGTCGGATATGTACACCAATGGTGAACTATGGAACGGGCGCTGTTTTGATATGGCGGAAGACCTGAAGGAATTGAAGTTGCCGGAATTCTGGTCTGATCAGCTCTATCAATTAGCCGAGGACGTGTTGGATGGGCGGGTCGGTGTCGATTTTGAGAACGGGCGTAGGCTTAGCCTAATTTTTGGCGGTTACGCTTGGTCCAACTTCTTTGGCTTGAGAGCGCGCGAAGAAGGACGAGTAAACTAGATGAGCAGTGTTCCCGTCATTTCGGCAAACGGCCTCAACCTCACGTTCCAGACCAATGACGGCCCCGTCCACGCGCTCAAGGACGTGAACCTCGACATCGCGAAGGGTGATTTCGTCAGCTTCATCGGTCCCTCGGGCTGCGGAAAGACCACATTCCTCCGCTGCATCGCGGGGCTGGAAAAGCCTACCGGCGGTGAGATCACCGTCAATGGCATGACCCCGGATGAGGCGCGGCGGGCGCGGGCTTATGGCTATGTGTTTCAGGCAGCGGGGCTTTATCCCTGGCGGACGATTGGGGGGAACATTCGCCTGCCCTTGGAGATCATGGGGTTTTCGGAGGTCGAGAAGAAAGAACGCGTGATGCGGGTGCTGGAGCTTGTCGATCTGGCGGGGTTTGAGAAGAAGTATCCCTGGCAGCTTTCGGGCGGGATGCAACAGCGGGCGTCCATTGCGCGGGCCTTGGCCTTTGACGCGGATATCCTGCTGATGGACGAACCATTCGGTGCGCTGGATGAGATTGTGCGCGATCACCTCAACGAACAGCTTCTTGACCTTTGGGCGCGGACGGAGAAGACGATTGGGTTTGTGACCCACTCGATTCCGGAGGCTGTGTATCTGTCCACCAAGATCGTCGTGATGTCCCCGCGACCGGGGCGGATCACGGATGTGATCGACAGCCCTTTGCCGAAAGAGCGGCCTTTGGACATTCGCGATACGCCGGAATTCATCGAGATTGCGCACAGGGTGCGTGACGGTCTGCGGGCGGGGCATGTGGATGCGTGAGGATCGCCTCCGGCGGGAGTATTTTTGGCGAGATGATGAGGGCTTTTGCTCATGAAGTCGGTCTTGCCTATCGTCACCGTCGTTGCCGCGATCCTTGGGTTCTGGGTGCTTGCCGTGATCCCGATGAACATGCATCTGACCACTGATCAGGCGCAGCGGGACGGGCTGGTTGTGACACCTGAGACGCCAGCGGAGCGGCAGGCTTATTCGGGTCTCGGCCTGACTTTGCAGAATACCAGCTTGATCAGCCGGACTTACACTCTGGAGCGCCCACGCCTGCCATCGCCGCATCAGGTAGGGGCCGAGATGTGGGAGACGGTGTTCGAGCGTCGTGTGACCTCGCGCCGGTCGCTTGTCTATCACGGCTGGGTCACGCTGTCGGCGACGTTGGTGGGTTTTGCGATTGGGACCGGGCTGGGCATTCTGCTGGCGGTCGGGATTGTCTACAACAAGGCGATGGATATGAGCGTGATGCCCTGGGCGATTGCCAGCCAGACGATCCCCATTCTGGCACTCGCGCCGATGATAATCGTCATGCTGGGGTCCATTGGCATTCAGGGGCTGTTCCCGAAGGCGGTCATCAGTGCGTACTTGAGCTTCTTTCCGGTTGTCGTTGGCATGGTAAAGGGGTTGCGCAGCCCGGACGCGATGCAGACGGACCTTTTGCATACCTATAATGCGAGCCCTGCGCAGGGGTTCTGGAAACTGCGTTTGCCTGCCTCAGTGCCTTATCTCTTCGCGTCGCTCAAGATTGGGATTTCGGCGTCGCTGGTGGGGGCCATTGTTGCCGAATTGCCAACGGGCGCGCGGGCCGGGTTTGGCGCGCGGATGCTGGTGGGCGATCAGTATGGGCAGCCGCTGGTGACTTGGGCTGCGCTTTTTGCGGCGGCGATTACGGCAGCGGCGCTTGTCGGGTTCTTCAGCCTAATAGAGCGGCTGACCTTGCGCCGCATGGGGATGCACGCGGCATGACGGGCGCGGCGATCATCAGTGCTTTGGCGGTTTGGGGCGCAGGTTGGTGGTTAAACGCACGGCTGGCTGCGAGCACCGTGGCCGGGACGCGTGTGGTGCGCTTGGCAGTGCCTGCGATCTTTGGTCTGACGCTGCTGATCATGTGGGAGCTTCTGGTGCGGATGCTGGAGGTGAGCCCTGTCATCCTGCCGCCACCAACAATGATTGCGGAGCGGTTTGCAAACGAAATCCCGACGCTCTGGGCCGATTTTGTGCAAACGATCATCAAGGGGGCGATGACCGGGTATATCGTTGGCGGGCTCGCCGCCTTTGCAATTGCGATTCTGGCCGACCGGTCTGATTTTCTGACGCGCGGCATCCTGCCCGTGGGCAGCTTCATGGCGGCGCTGCCGATTGTCGGGATCGCGCCAATTTTCGTCCGCTGGCTAGGGAGCGACTGGCAATCCAAAGCGGCGGTCGTCGCGGTGATGGTGTTTTTTCCTATCCTCGTAAACACCGTTGCAGGCCTTCGCGATACGACCGCTATGCAGCGCGATCTGATGCGCACCTATGGCGCCAGCTATTGGGCGACGCTTTTCAAACTACGCCTGCCCGCCGCAATGCCTTTCATCTTCAACGGTCTCAAGATTTCGACCACTTTGGCGCTGATTGGGGCCATCGTTGCTGAATTTTTCGGCTCACCCACGGTTGGCATGGGCTTCCGGATATCGACCTCCGTCGGCCAGCTTGCGCTTGATATGGTTTGGGCGGAGATTGTCGTCGCTGCGCTGGCGGGGAGCGCGTTTTATGGTTTGATGGCATGGATTGAGGGGCGGGTGACCTTTTGGCACCCATCGCAACGCAAATAATCAAAGCCCCGCAAAGAGGGCGCAACACCAACTAGGAGAAGAGTACATGAAGAAGTTTATGCTGGCGGCTGCACTCGCCGCAGGTCTGGGCGGGACGGCCCAGGCTGATGGGCATGCAAATGATGTGACACTGCAATTGCAGTGGGTCACACAGTCTCAATTCGCAGGCTACTACGTGGCGCTGGATCAGGGGTTTTACGAAGAGGAAGGTCTGAACGTCACGATCCTTCCCGGTGGGCCGGATATTGCACCTCCCCAGGTGCTGGCCGGTGGCGGCGCGGATGTGATGTTGAACTGGATGCCTTCGGCCCTTGCGGCCCGTGAAAAGGGCCTGCCCGTGGTGAACATCGCGCAGCCTTTCAAGACCTCCGGCCTGATGCTGACCTGCTGGAAGGATACGGGGATTGAGAGCGTTGAGGATTTCCGGGGCAAGACCATCGGCGTCTGGTTCTTTGGCAACGAATATCCGTTCCTGAGCTGGATGAGCCAGGCGGGCATACCTACTGATGGCGGCGATGATGGGGTGACCGTGCTGCGGCAGGGTTTTAACGTTGATCCGCTGTTGAACCGCGAGGCCGACTGCATTTCGACCATGACATATAATGAATATGGTCAGGTTCTTGACGCGGGTGTGTCCGAGGATGAACTGGTGACCTTCAAATATGAAGAACAGGGTGTCGCCACTTTGGAAGACGGCATCTACGCGCTTGAGGAGAACCTTGAAGATCCTGTGTTCGTCGACAAGATGGTGCGTTTTGTCCGCGCTTCGATGAAGGGTTGGAAATGGGCCGAAGAAAACCCGGAAGATGCGGCCGGCATCGTGCTTGATTACGATGAAACCGGTGCGCAGGGCGAAGCTGCACAGATTCGCATGATGGGCGAGATCGCCAAGCTGACAGCTGGCTCTGACGGCTCACTCGACCCCGCCGATTTCCAGCGGACTGTGGATACGCTGCTGGCTGGCGGGTCCGACCCCGTGATCACCTCGCAGCCCGAAGGTGCCTGGACCCACGTGATTACGGATCAGGCGCTGAACTAAAGCGTGGTTTTTCGCCTTCTGGCGCAATAGCTTCTCTGTCAGACGATTGGCCTCGGGGGTAACCTCGGGGCCTTTTTCTTTGCGCTGGCGAACCGATGAGGCAGCCAAAAGTAAAGGCTGTGATTGCGATTTCATAGTAGCCAGAGCATTAATGTATGCGTAAGCTCCTGCGTACTACTGGGTATTCACAGTCATGATGGGACCCGGTATACGACAGAAATTGGTAAGGTTCTTTTACCACAGACCTTGGGAGGGGTCTGGTTTCATAATAAGGGAGGGTCCTTCATGGCCATTCGTACTTTCGCCGCGGCTGCTGCTGCCAGCATCGCATTCACTGCCCCTGCGCAAGCGCAGGAAACCTTCGAGATGACATCAGCTTTTGGTAAGAACCTACCCATTCTTGGGACGGCTGCCGTTGGCTTTACCGAAAAACTGAATTCGATCACCGAAGATGTCGAGTTTGAGCATTTTGATCCCGGTGAATTGGTGCCTGCGCTTGAAGCACTGGACGCCGTCTCAAACGGTTCGGTTGATGCGGCCTATACGACGGCTGGCTATTGGCAGGGCAAAATCCCCGCCGCATCACTCTTCGCTGCTGTGCCCTTTGGCCCCGAGGCGGGCGAATTCCTAGCATGGATCATGTACGACGACGGTATGGAGCTGTTCCAGCGCATGTATGACGAGAATGGATATAACGTGCATGTTATTCCTTGCGGCATCATCGCTCCGGAAACGTCCGGTTGGTTCAAGAACGAGATCAACTCGCTGGCGGATCTTGAAGGCTTGAACATGCGCTTCTTCGGTCTGGGTGCCGAGGTGATGCAGCGCCTGGGCGTGTCCACATCACTTTTGGCGGCTGGCGACATCTTCCCCGCGCTCGAACGCGGTGCGATTGACGCGACCGAATTCTCGATGCCACGGATCGATGCGCGGTTGGGCTTCCACAACATCGCCAAGTACAATTACTTCCCCGGCTGGCACCAGCCTGCGACGATGTTTGAGCTGTTGATCAACAAGGATCGTTGGGAAGACCTTGACGAGATCGCGCAAAATCAGGTCGAGATCGCATGCATGGCGAACATCACCGACAACTATGCTGAAGGTGAAGCCACAAACTTTGAAGCGATGAGGGACAACACCGAAAACAACGGTGTGACAATCAAGCAGTGGCCGCCAGAAATGCTGGACGCGTTTGAAGCGTCATGGAACGAAGTGGCTGCGGAACTGGCCGCAGAAGATGCGTTCTTTGCCGAAGTCTGGACCGACCTGCAGGAATTCCGCGAAGGCTACGCCGTGTGGAACAGCAACATCTATCTGCCACGTCCGCGTAACTGATCCAAAAATGCATGTCGCCGGCGCAGTGATTGCGCTGGTGCGTGCCTGTCAGGGGCAAAGCGGCTTTGCCCCGACATCAGCCCCACATTCGGAAGGGGAGAGCCGGATGATGGGTTCTGCTTAGGTCTAGGAGGGCCGTTTCATGCAGTCTGTCGAAGAAATCGCCGCGGTCAACGACCCCGGTGAGGTGGGAAGAGACGAACACAACAAGGGTGATCGTCTGACCGTCCTGATCTCCAATCTCTTTGCCTGGATTTTTCCAATTCTGATGATCGCAATCTGCGCGCAAGTCTTTTTGCGCGGCGCTGGGATGAACCAGGCCTGGCTTGATGATTTTCAATGGTGGCTCTACGGCTCGGCCGTTTTGGTGGGAATCGGCTACGCGGTGACCACAAATAGCCATGTCCGCGTCGACATCCTCTACGACAATTTCCCCGACAAGAAAAAGTTGCGCACGGAGATCTTTGCGCTGGCCTGGCTGTTCTTGCCATTCATCATTCTGTGCTGGGACGTGACAATCCACTATGCGGTTGCTTCGGTCGTCGCTGACGAAGGATCGGATAGCCCAAACGGGCTGCATAACCTTTGGATTTTGAAGATCATGATGAATGCCAGCTTCATCATCATCGGTATCGCCGCCTGGTCGGCCTATGTCCGCAACCTTTCGAAGCTGATGAAACCGACACTGTCACGGCAGTTGATCTACGCGTTTCCGTCCACGATGTTTCTCATCAACCTCATCGCCTTTTATGCGATCTGGTGGTTCATTTATCTGACCAGCCCCGCTGACACGACCGCTCGCGAGGTCGGCCGCTCGGCCATCTTTGATGAGTTTGAGGTGGGCGTCTACGACATCAAGTACACAATCGTTATCTCACTTGTTCTGACTGTGCTTGTCATCGGCGCGGCCCGGTTTCTGGACCGCGCTGCACGCAACGACAACGCGGTTTAAGGGGACCTGACATGTTTGAATTCCTGGGTCAGTTCCTGACATTGAACGAAATCGCCGTGATGGCGATGTTTGCAACCTTTATCTGGATGCTCTTCCGCGGCATCCCAGTGGCGATGGCGCTGGTCGGTGTCAGCCTGATCTTCGTGCTGATTGCCGAGTTCTTTCTTGATCCCTATCGCAGCTTCTTCCGCGATATCATCGAATTTGATCGCACCGGCATCAATTACCAGCGTTTGCAGGCCCTCTCTGGGCGCCTCTTTGGCAATATCGTCAAGAACCCGGTTCTGGTTGCGTTGCCGATGTTCATCTTCATGGGGTTGATGCTGGATCAATCGGGGGTGGCGCAGCGGATGATGCATGCGATGCAAAAGCTCTTTGGCGCCTTGCGCGGCGGGCTCTCCCTGACGGTGCTCCTGATCGGGATCATTCTGGCCGCATCAACCGGTGTGATCGGCGCCTCTGTAACGCTTTTGGGCGTCATGGCCCTGCCTGCGATGATGAAACAGAACTACTCTAAACCAATCGCGACCGGCACCATCGCCTCGGCAGGAACCTTGGGCATCCTGATCCCGCCGTCGATTATGCTGGTGATCATGTCTGACCAATTGGCGATCTCGCTGGGCGATCTGTTCATGGGTGCGCTCTTTCCCGGTTTGATCCTGGGCGGGCTCTACATCGTCTTCATCGTGATCTACGGCTTTATCAACCCGGACGCGATGCCAGCCCCGGAAAAGGCAGGGAAGGTCGGATGGCCGGAAGTGAGAGAGGTATTGCTGGCAGTCGTGCCGCCAATGTTCTTGATCCTGCTGGTCTTGGGCTCCATCTTTGCAGGTTTTGCGACACCGACTGAGGCGTCGGGTCTCGGTGCATTGGGTGCGACGCTTCTCGCTCTGGCCAATGGCAAGCTGAACTTCCGCGTGCTGCGCGATGTCAGTCGCTCAACGCTGAACACATCAGGCTATATCGTGGGCATCTTCCTGGCCGCGAACTTCTTTGCTTATGTGTTGAGGCGCTATGGCGGGGATGAGATCGTCCAGCACATGGTCCTCTCGGCTTTTGATGACCCGTACATGACGGTGGCATTCATCCTCTTCATCGTATTCCTGTTGGGCTTCCTGCTGGACTGGATCGAGATCACCATCATCATCATGCCGCTGATGCTGCCGATCATCCTGTCCCTTGAACTTGCGGTGCCGGGCTTTGATCAGGTGCGTGATCCCTCAGTGGTCTGGTTCGCTATTCTGGTCGCCGTGACGTTACAAACCTCATTCCTCACCCCGCCGGTGGGCTTCGCGCTCTTCTACCTTAAGGGCGTTTGCCCGCCGGGCGTGACCTTGGGGCATATCTACAAAGGTATCATCCCGTTTGTGATGCTGCAGCTCCTGGGATTGTTCATCGTGTTTGAATTTCCGGCTTTGACCACGTGGTTACCCTCGGTAGCCTACGGAAACTGATGGGAAGCATTTGATTTGCCTTTGAACTCGACGCCGATGCTTCAAGGTCGATGACGATCGTCGAATGGTCGTATCGCTGGTGGCCAAGCCGCTCGGGACTGGCACACAACGGATGGGTCGAACTCCTTGATCTTGCACACTGAGAGCCGTTCAAGCTTTCTCGCCTATTGCAAATGCGGAAATCGAAAAACTCCTCTACCGATTTTCACAAGCTTCTTCAGCCATAACTGCGGACCAGGCTGGATGCGATCAAACCCCAACCATCGGCGACGACAAAGAAGGCCAGCTTGAATGGTAGCGACACGATTGCGGGCGGCACCATCATCATTCCCATCGACATCAGTACTGCTGCTACGACCAGATCGATGATGAGGAATGGGATAAAAATTAGGAAACCCACCTGAAATGCCCGTTCCATTTCACTTAGCAGGAAAGAGGGAATCAGAACGGACAACGGTGCCCCCTCTGGTGGAACCGACCCCTCAAGATCCGGTCTCAGATCGACAAGTGCTGCAAATGTATCCGGCGCGACACGGGCAGACATGAAAGTGCGCAAAGGGTCCATAGTTTGCAGAAATGCTTGTTCAAGCGGCAAATCATCTTTCAGAAGTGGGTCAATCCCGCTGTTCCATGCGTCAACAAAAACCGGCTCCATAACGAAGTAAGTCAGGAACAAGGAAAGACTGACCAGCAGCATGTTGGGTGGCGATTGTTGCAAGCCGATGGCTTGTCGCAGGATGGCAAAGACGGTCACGATAAAGGGAAAACAGGTCACCATGATCGCGATGCCAGGTACAATGCTGAGTATCGTAATCAATACCAGCAGCTGGACCGAGCGCGTGGCAAGCGACCCGTCATCAGCCAAGGTAATCGACACGTCCTGCGCGTATGCAGGCATTGCCCAAAGTGCAAGACATGCGGTTGCAATCAGCCAAATGAGGCGCATCTAGGTCAGCTCACCCTTATCTGATACGACATGTGTCAGGCGAACCGCGAGCTGACCAGGTTCACCCCCCTCGAGCTCTTGTAATTCTCCGCGCGCGATTAACTTGTCACCGACATAAAGCTCTACTGGGTCCTCGATTCGTTTGTCCAATGGCAACACTGCATCTTCATTCAAGCTGAGCAGATCCTTGATCAATGGCCGCGCCTTACCAACCGAGACGGAGATTTCAATCGGGATACTATGCAGCGGGTGATCATCCAAAGTTGCAGACATTTCTGTCCTGTCATTATCCATTGGGTTTCCTATCGTCAGTGATGCTGATGGCTTTCAAAATCTCGGCGATGGAAGCCAGCAAACCATCCATGTCAAGAAGTGCTTCGGACCCTGAATGTGCGAGCCAAGCGGCATGCGGGCTAAGGCTGGGGTCGGTCTTGATGATGACGTTGGCCGTTGTCTTCTGAGCAGTTGCCGCTATTGCCGCTTGCTGGCTGGGATGGACGTGTAACGTAAGTGTCGCGCCCGCATTTTGCTTGGTTGTATCAAATATGAGTGCTGCGATCTGGTCCGCAAAACCATTGGCCACGCAATGCGGTAACACCTTATCTGATAAGTCATGCAAGAGCGGTTGCAGCGAATCAAGCAACTGTCGTCGCGCCTCTGTAAACGTCATATCAATTGCGCTTAGCGCCTCGACGCATTCCTCCGTTAGCGCTGCCTGCTCCGCCAGGGCTGCATGGAGGCCTGCTGTGTAGCCTTGGTCATAGCCGTCCTGATAACTTCTGGTTTCGACCGCATCATCGATTTCGATGTCGTCAAAGGATTCAAGTGATAGAAGCTGAGACATTAGGCCCGCTCTTTCGTGGCTGGATCATCAATCCAGTCTTGCAGGATCTGGATCGTTTCCGTCTCACGCTCGGAAATCATCTGACGCAAGCGTTGCACGGGATCGTCACCTTGATCGATGAGGCCCAGATCATTGTCATCGATAGTCGGTAGCTCCGCCATGCCGAACATGGGAATTTCGTCGTCGTCGCCGTCCTCTTCCAACGCGGCAATTGGAGCTGGAAGCAGTTTTGATGGCGCAAGGATCGGTCGCACGACGAACAAGCCAAGAATCAGTGAAACCACAGCCAGAACACCTACCTGTATCAACTGCATAATATCCAAGGGAATGCCCGGGCCGGGTATTGCAACTTCCGTGCCAAGTGGGACGATCGGTTCAAATGACATGGATTTCAAAGTGATAATGTCACCCCGATTTGCATCAAATCCCACAGCGGAGGCCACAAGTTCCTCAAGCGCTGCGAGCTCTTCATCAGATCGCGGTTCAGTGACTGTTGTTCCGTCATCAGCAACGACAGTAAGATCATTTACAAGAACGGCCACGGTGAGGCGACGCACAGCGCCAGGCGCGCGCACCACCTGCCGCTCAGTTTCGGAGATCTCATAATTTGTGAGCGTCCGGCTTTCGCTGGACTCGTTGGCCGAGGATCCCGATGCGCCACCGGCATCCCCGTCCGGCAGGTTCGACGCGACAGTTACATCTCCGCCGCGGCTATCTGAAGATGTGCCGGCACTTTCTGTCACATCCGTGCTGATGGCAATCCTGCTGTCAGGGTCAACCAGCCGCTCTGTAATGGCCTCGCTTTCAGTAACCGTATCGAGCGACAACTCGACAACAGCATTTCCGGCGCCGACGCGTGCCGCCAATAGCCGCTCGGCGCGCAGGCGCAACGTCTCAGCCCGCTCATCACCGCTTGCGCTGAGCGCACCACCATCTACGTCAGACATCAGGCCGCCATTGTCATCGATCACTGCGACTGCCTCTGGCGCAAGACCCGGTACTGCGGATCCAACAAGGTATTGTAGCGCTTTGATATGCGGGGCGGATAAGCTACCACCGCCTGTTGTAACGGTGACAGCAGCAGTTGGTGCCTCATGGCGCTGGAACGGCCGTGTTGAAGGGGTCGAGATGTGCACGCGCGCCGAGCGGATATGCGGGCTCGCCAAAATCGTACGTGCTAACTCCCCTTCTTTCGCGCGCCAATACGCGGCATCGAACATCTGCGAGGTCGTGCTGAACCCTGACAGCGAATCAAGTAGCTCATATCCTTGACTGCCCATAGCCGGCAGCCCTTCGCTGGCCAGCGCCATCCGCAAAACGTCACGTTGTCCGGTCGGCACATATATGGCGTTGCCGCGTACCTCATAGGGGACGCCGCGTTGATCGAGCGCTCCGATCACATCACCTGCGGCCCGCGCCTCTAGTCCGCCGAAAAGCAGCGACATGTCCTTGGTACCTGCGCCACGTGCGAGAAGCAGTATTGCGGCGAAAACCGCAATTGTTGCAACAATAACAAAGACGCGTCGTTTCGCATCAAGTGCTGCCCAAACGCTGCTGAGGCTCTGCAAACCATTTCTCCATCTTATGGCGTTCTGCCGATGTTCTCTGTTTGCCCCATGAGCCTTAACAATCGGTTAGGGCTTGTCGGTTTATGACTCATGCATCGCGTTTCGATGAGGTTACATCAATGTCAACTGCCGCCGACCCAGCTGAAGAACCGACGAAAAAAGGTTCGAAACTGCCCCTGCTCATAGGGCTTGCCTTGGCCGTTATTGGCGCTGGCAGTGGGTTCTTTGCAGTACAAACGGGTCTTTTGGGCGGCGCGACGGAGGCAACGGAGAAAGCGGTCGAAGAGACTAAGGAGGTTGCCGAAGCACTTCCTTCTGTGGCTTTTGTGGCAATTGACCCACTCGTGATTTCCTTGCCCGGCAATGGCGTCAGACATCATTTGCGTTTTTCTGCGCAATTAGAGGTCGCACCCGATCACGTTGCAGATATTGAGGCCATTAAGCCACGGATCGTTGATGTGTTGAATGGCTACCTGCGAGCTGTCGACCTCGACGAACTCGAAGACCCGACGGCGCTGATGCGCCTTCGTGGACAGATGTTGCGTCGGGTTCGCGTTGTGACTGGCGAGAAGCGTGTCAATGATCTGTTGATCATGGAATTTGTCCTAAGCTAGAGAGAGGCTCCCATGCTAACAATTGCGGATACACTGCTTGTGGCAGGTGCGTTGGGTGCAGGTTTCTATTGTTATGTTCTTTCACGACGTTTGCGGCGCTTTACCGATCTGGAAAAGGGGGTCGGCGGTGCCGTTGCAGTATTGTCTGCGCAAGTGGATGATTTGACGAAAACGCTCACACAAGCGCAGACAACCGCGAAATCGTCGGTTGATCGCCTAGATGATGTCAGTGCTCGGGCAGAGGCAGCCGCACGGCATCTTGAATTACTTGTGGCCTCTTTGCATGATTTGCCCGACCCTTCGGTAAGTAAGCAAGCCGAAAACCCGTTCTTTGTGCGTCGGACGCCAAATGCGGGAAGCGCACAATGAAAAAGTCAATTCAACCGGCTCACGGTAAGGGCGCACTACATATCCTCGCAAGCTTTTTGATCGCTTCCGCAGTCATACGGTTTGTGGCTGAAGCCGGTCCCGCACTGGCACAGGACGCATCCATCACAACTGACACTGTTGACGAAACCGCACCGCCGGTAGAGACCAGCCGTCTGCTTGATGCCTTCCAGCAAAGAGAGGCGCGCCTCATCACCCGCGAGGGGCAGCTACGCGACAGATTACGGGCCCTGGAGATTGCAGAGGCGGAGATTACCGAAAAGCTGGAAGCGTTGCTCGCGGCTGAGGCCGCATTGAGCGCGACTATCGCGCAGGCTGAGACAGCATCGCAGACCGATATCGGTCAGCTGACCACGGTTTACGAAAACATGAAGCCCAAGGAAGCTGCCGCACTTTTTGAGGAAATGACGCCGCAATTCGCCGCTGGTTTTCTAGGTATGATGCGACCTGACGCGGCCGCACTAATCATGACGGAGCTCGAACCGGAGACTGCTTATTCCTTTAGCGTCGTCCTTGCCGGGCGGAATGCCAATACCCCAACCGAGTAGCTGCAGAGAGTTCCTTAATCCTTTTGACGTAAAGCTCTTGGGCATGCTGCGTGAACAATAGGTTGCAATTCCATGGTAGGCTTGATCGGTATCGTTATTGTCTTTTCCACGGTTTTTGGCGGTTATCTTTTGGCCGGCGGTAAGATGGGTATCATTATAAAAGCCCTACCGTTTGAAATGCTGATGATTTGCGGCGCGGCAATCGGTGCTTTTGCCATCAGCAACGACAATTCGGCGATTAAGCATACGCTGAAGGATTTGGGCAAGGTGTTCAAGGGACCCAAATGGAAGTCGCAAGACTACCGAGATCTTCTTTGCTTATTGTTTGAACTGATCCGCGTCGCACGCTCGAACCCTGTGGCGCTTGAGGCGCATATCGAGGCACCGGGCGACTCAACCATCTTTGGAAAGTATCCCCGGATTCTGGATGATGGGGAGGCCGTTGCTCTTATCTGCGACACATTGCGTTCCGCTTCGATGAATTACGATGACCCCCACCAGGTAGAAGAGATCCTCGAGAAACGGATTGAGGCGACGCTGCATCACAAGATGCACTCGACGCATGCCTTGCAAACCGTCGCAGACGGTCTACCAGCACTGGGAATCGTCGCGGCAGTCTTGGGGGTCATCAAGACAATGGCTTCCATTGATCAGCCACCAGAAGTTTTGGGAAAATTGATTGGCGGTGCGCTTGTCGGTACGTTTCTGGGCGTTTTCCTAGCCTATGGGTTCGTCGGGCCGTTCTCAGCTAAGGTGAAAGCAGTTGTCGAGGAAGATGCTCATTTTCAACAGCTCATCCGGGAAGTGTTGATTGCCAATCTGCATGCACATGCCCCAAATATCTGTATTGAAGTTGGCCGGCAGAACATGCCTAGCCACTACCGTCCGAGTTTCTCGGAAATGGAGGAAGCCTTAAAGGCCGCGAAACAGGACGCTGCTTAATGCGTTATTTGGTATTTCTTATCACATTGATTTTCCCGATTCAGGCAACCTCGCAGCAGGTCAATCTTCAAACCGGTGAGCATGACGGTTTTACACGCGTAGTTGTAAGCATTCCTACTGGTTCGGATTGGCGATTGGGCCGTAACGCCGAGGGCTATTTGCTGCAGGTTTCTGGCGTGGACGGATACGATCTGTCACGGTTTTTTGATCTGATCCCGCGAACACGTATTCGCGATGCGCAAATTGGCACACAGCCCGATCAGCTCCAGCTTTTTGTCGATTGCCTTTGCTTCGTCGACGCATTCATCGATCGGGTTGACATATTGGTTGTTGATCTAAAGTCGGGTCGGGCACCCAAGGATGCAGCCTTTGAAACACCGTTTGTGCCAGCCGATCTACCAGTTCCAGTCGATGCCACCCCCGATCAATATCGGGTCTCAGCAAACGGGATTTTGCCGATTGTGTTTCCGCCACCTCCTCAATTGGAAAATCCATTGTCGGTTTCTGCATTGTCCGACGCAAACGCCGTTGAAACCACCAGACCACCGCAGCCTAGTGGTGATGTGCAAATAACGATCAATGGGGCCGATCAAGACCAATCCAAACTGAGCGAGGAACAAAGTGCTGATCTTGAAGCGCTAGCTCAGTCCATCACTGAAAGTCTGGCACGCGGCCTGTCTCAGGGAGCATTACTTCCCAATCTCGACCTTCAAGGTGGATTGGGCATTGATGCGGAGGCGGGCGACCTAGCACCACCTGGCATCGAAACAAGGTCCGGGATTGATTTGGCTGCTATTCCGTCAGATCCACGAATCGTACGAACGCAGGACGGTCAGATCTGCCCACCTGCAGCCTTCTTTGATGTTTCCGGGTGGGCCAAGGATTTACCTTTTTTCGAGCAGCTCGGCAAACTCAGGGGCGATTTCGTTGGCGAGTTTGACCGTTATGATGAGGAATCTATACTTGCTAAAGCGCGCCTTTTTATCCATTTCGGTTTTGGACGCGAGGCTATCCAGACCCTTTCACTTGATGGTGCCATGTCGCAGGAGCGTCGCTTTCTGATCGCCTTGGCACACATCATTGATGAAGATCCGCCGTCACCGGGCGTATTTGATGGACTTGTCAGTTGCCGCGCAAATGTAGCCTTGTGGGCGCTTCTCGCGACGGCTGAAGGTGGCCTTGATGGTCAGGTCGATGTGTCATCCGTACTGCGTGCATTCAAGGCTTTGCCGCTGCACTTGCAGTCACATCTGGGACCGCGGCTGTCAGAGCGGTTTTTGGCTATAGGTGATGAAAGCAGCGCGCTGCAATCCTTGGCCCAAGCCGTTTCCGAACCAGAACCTGAGGTCGATGCGCAATTGGCAGAAGCGGCATTGCTTGAGGAGATCGGAGAGACGGAAGAGGCCAATGCAAACCTGGCAGCGCTAGCGCGCGTCGAGAACAGAACTACGCCCGCGGCAATGGCGGCATTTTTACGGGCTGCGGTCCGAAACGATATTTCAGTAACAGATCAGGATTTTGCTCTCGCAGATGTACTTCGGTTTGAGAACGCTGCGTCGTCGGATATCAATGACTTACAACTTGCACAGATGAATGCCTACCTCCATCAAGACGCTTTCGATGCGGCAGCGAGACTACGCGAAGAATTGCGGTCGACAGCGGGTTCATCGGTTTTTCAGATGGTAGAAGACGCATTCGCTTTGACATTGACCGAACGGGGTGAGGACGGCCGCTTTTTGAACTTTGCGTTTGATGATATGCTGGAGGCTCCTGTTGCAGCCACACAGCTTGCAGTATCGGAGCGCCTGCTTGACCTTGGGTTCCCAGAACGCGCTGCTGAAATACTTGTGGGTATTGCATCTGAGCAAGTTGGAGCCCAGCGAGGCTATTTACAGGCAGAAATCGCTTTGATGCGTGGTGATGCAGCGACTGCCTTGAAAGAGATTGATGGCATTGAATCGGAACGTGCTGCGTGGTTGCGTGGCGCTGCGGAAAGCGTTGCGCGCGGCGAGTTGTTTGACCGCACGCGATTAGGGATTCAGACGGATGGTTCGGGACCTTGGCGAGTTGAAGACTGGGCCGAGATATCTGCTTCCGATGATCCTCTATTGCGTGATGTTTCGGATTTGGTTCGCAGTCGTTCGGCAACTATTCTGTCTGAGAGCACCCCAATTGCAAGTGGGCGTGCATTGTTGGAGAAATCCGTGCAGTCGCGAGATGTTATGGAGCGTTTACTGGACCGTTTTTCAGGACCTCCGACTTTCTGATCATGAACAAACAGAGCTTACGAATTGTCAAGAAATTCAAGCTAATGCTTTCTGCGTCGGCAACAGAAGGTGCGGATATCGATGCAGGCACTATGCGATCAGTGGCGGCAGTCAGACCTGCCGGTTTGGCGCGCGATACTCTGGCAGAGTCCCATGTGGCGAAACGCAGGACTATTTCTCGATGATGATGCGACATGCCAAGATCCAGCACTAAGCGTATTGCAGCCTGTGCGTTCAATTGCTGGCGTCACCGGTAGCAGATTTTGCATCAAGATGCTTCTTTCGCACCTTGCCGCCTTTAAGCGACGCCGCTGCGCATCAGAGTGGATCCTCCTCGTATGAGCGGTCTGTCGGTACGAGAACTGTTCCAACCAACCGTGCTATTGGCGATTGCCCTGATGGCGGTCATCGTCATGATGATACTGCCGATGCCGGCCTGGATTCTGGACATCGGCTTGGCCGCATCATTCGCTCTTGCAATACTGATTTTCACCGTAACCCTCTTTATCGAGCGCCCGCTGGATTTCTCAGCATTTCCCACAGTCCTTCTTGCGTCACTCATGCTGCGTCTGTCACTCAATGTCTCTTCAACGAAACTCATTATCGGAGAAGGTCACACAGGGACGAACGCTGCAGGTGACGTGATCGAAGGCTTCGCAATGTTTGTGATGGGGGGCAACGTTCTGCTAGGCCTTGTGATTTTCTGCGTTCTGCTGATCGTGAACTTTGTCGTAATAAACAAGGGTGCCACACGTATGGCTGAAGTAGGCGCGCGATTTGCACTGGATGCTATGCCGGGCAAGCAGTTGGCGATTGATAGTGACATGTCCGCTGGTGCCATTGATCATCAGGAAGCGAAGGCGCGCAGGGAAAAAGAGCAGGCCGAGACCACGTTTTTTGGGTCACTTGATGGTGCATCTAAATTTGTGAAGGGCGATGCGATCGCTGGTCTGCTCATCACTGCGCTGAATCTAGTTATGGGGCTGATCATCGGAGTTACCGTTCATGAGATGCCAATCGCTCAAGCTTTCGAAACATATGCCATTCTGACGGTTGGAGACGGCTTAGTTTCTCAGATACCGGCTGTCATAATTTCGATTGCCTCCGCGCTGCTTTTGGCTCGCGGCGGCGCAACGGGGGCAACAGACCTCGCACTTGTGGCACAACTCGGCCGCCATCCCGCCGCTCTGGCAACGGTTGCGATACTAATGGCGCTTTTCGCGCTGGTGCCCGGATTGCCTTTCTTGCCCTTCATAACTGGGTCATTAACGTTAGGTGCGTGCGCTTTCGCCTTGTCGACCAACGCGGCGCATGCCGATGATCCGGCGATAGAAGCGCCCGAGACGCTGGAAGAAACGAATGCTGAAGTGTCGATGGGCGACATGTTGGATCTCGATGACATTCACGTCGAATTTGCACCTGATCTTGTCGACATGGTTCTTGATCCCGGCACCGGCCTTGATGCGCGGATTGCCAACATGCGCAGCCACGTCGCAACATCATTTGGCGTGCTGTTGCCCGAGATCAGGTTAACCGACAACGCCGCCTTACCTTCAGGGTGCTACGTTGTTAATGTACAAGGCGTGGAGCAGGTGCGGGACGTTTTGAAACCTGGCCAAGTCTTAGCACTGATCAATGAGGCCGAGCCAAGCGAGATCGCGGGCGAAAACGTAAAGGAACCCGTCTACGGCGCACCTGCGCGATGGATCGATCTGGATGAGCAAGAGGCAGCGGGTCTGGCGGGTATGACAACCGTTCAACCTACCGAGGTTTTGGCGACGCATTTACTAGAAATCGTCAAACGCAACTTCCCACGACTGCTTACCTTTAAAGCCTTGCGGCGGCGGTTGGACGAGATGGTGAATTTGTCGGATGCTGCCCGGGGAGAGGCGAATCGTAAGATGCTCGATGAATTGATCCCCGACAAGGTGCCAATCGACGTTCTTTTGTCCGTTCTTCGCATGCTCTTGGAAGAACGGGTTTCAATCCGCAACCTACCTTTGATTTTAGAAGCCACGGCAGAGGGGCGCCAACTCTTTCAAACAGTGGACGGGGTCACCGAACATGTCCGCCAGCGCCTCGGGTTTCAACTTGTTGCGGAAATGCGGCGCCCGGATGGCACGATCCCTCTGGTGCAATTGGCGCCGGAATGGGAGGATACGTTTGCCTCATACGAAATAAGAACGGATCGCGGTGGCGGTGATGTTGCACTGCCACCGGAGAACTTCAATCAACTTGCGGACGGCATCGCAGAGAAATTGGGACAGGCTGCTGAAGCCGGTACGTATGCGGCTGTTGTAACCTCAATGCGACGGCGACGTTTTTTGCGTACTGTTATGGCCGCTAAGGGCATCATGAATCCGGTGCTGTCTTTTGAAGAAATTGGGATCGATGCGCGTCCAGCTCTTGTTGGCTTGGTTACAGCCTGATGGAGGAGTTGATCCCGCTCTTGCCGCTCTCGCAAAGGGCGCTCTGGGTCGGGTTCGTGGTTTTTGTGAGAGTTAGTGCCGTTATGGCGGTGCTGCCTGCGTTCGGTGATCAGCCTGTGCCGATGCGCGTCCGTCTTGTGCTTGCTTTGATGTTTACGCTGGTTGTCGCGCCAGCGGTTGCACCCACGATCGGCTCGATGCCAAATGGTTTGCTTCCGGTCGCAGCTTTTCTTGGGCCCGAGGCGTTGAGTGGTTTGTTCTTCGGTATTTTTTTGCGCTTCTTCATCCTGATCTTGCAGATCGCCGGTTCAATTGCAGCGCAAGCAACATCACTATCGCAAATCTTTGGCGGCACAACCGGAGTCGACCCCCAGCCGGCCATCGGACATGTTTTAGTGGTAGCGGGCACGGCGCTTGCCACTTTGTCAGGTCTGCATGTGCAGGCCACTGCCTATATGATCCAAAGCTATGTGATTGTGCCGTATGGCACCGGACTTCAATCAGATGTTGTCTTGCAGGTCGGTGTCGGCGAGGTAACGCGCACGTTCGGTATGGCCTTCACTCTCGCTGCACCGTTTTTGATCGCCTCGTTAATATACAATGTGATCCTTGGTGTAATTAACAGGGCCATGCCGCAACTGATGGTTTCATTTGTGGGTGCACCCGCCATTACTGCGGGCGGCCTATTTCTTTTGCTTCTGACCGCACCGGTGATTTTGTCAGTATGGATGATTGCCTTCTCGGCATTTATGGAAGCTCCGTTCGGAGCCTGGCCATGAGTACGCCCGACGAAGACAGCGACAAACAATTCGAGCCAACTCAGAAAAAACTCGATGATGCGCGTAAGAAAGGTGAGATCGCAAAATCAGCGGATATCACCACGGCCGCGGCATACGCCGGTTTTCTAATTGTTTGTCTGACTGTGGGGCCCGCATCATTGATTGGCTTGAGTACCGCAATGTCCGTGATGCTTGGCCGGTCGTATGACATCGCTGTTGAAGTGTTTGATGGGCCAAGCAATGCCTTCCATGCCGGAATTCTGCGCGAAGTTTTCTGGGGGACCGCGGCTTGGTTTATCGTCCCAGCGTCTTTGGCGATTTTAGCCGTGATGGCGCAACGGGCATTTGTAGTGACACCAAGTAAACTTGCACCAAAGCTGAACCGGATTTCACCCATTGAGAGTGTCAAGAACAAGCTGGGGCGACAGGGCTTGTTCGAGTTCACCAAGAGCGCCGCAAAGCTCACCATATATTCTGTGATCATGGCCATTTTTTTGATCGCGCAACTTGATCGGATTATCGTCAGCATTCATCTGCCACCAGCCCTCATCGTTAACGAAATCGCACGGATGCTGGTCTCAATGACAATGATCGTCATTTGTGTGGCGTTCGTGATCGGCGGCATAGACTACCTATGGCAGCATACGGAACACATCCGCAAAAATCGTATGAGCCGAAAGGAAGTCATTGAAGAGCTCAAACAAGCCGAAGGCGATCCGATGATGAAGCAACAGAGACGCCAGAAGGGTCAGGAGATCGCCATGAACAAGATGCTGTCGGATGTTCCAACGGCGGACGTGGTGGTTGTCAACCCAACGCATTTTGCTGTTGCGCTGAAATGGGATCGCAATGTAGCACCGGCACCGGTGTGTGTGGCCAAAGGTATCGATGAAATCGCGGCCCGCATCCGCGAGGTTGCGTCCGAAAACGCTGTTCCGATCCACTCTGATCCCCCAACTGCGAGGGCGTTGCATGCCACCGTCGACTTAGGCGAGGAGATTGCGCCAGAGCACTATCAGGCCGTGGCAGCTGCTATTCGCTTTGCCGAAGGGATACGGCAGAAAGCGCGCGCGAGATGAGCCGAGATATAGAACAAATCAAAAGTCTCTCAGACATCGCTGGGCTGGCCTACCGCGCTGCTCAGGCGGATATGGCGCGCCTTACTCAGAAGGAGGCCGATCTTTGCCGAAACCTGGCTCAATTGACTGAGAGTAAGGCGTCCTTGGCGTGCGCGTCGCGAAGCTCGGATGATGCGGCACTCGTTGCGGGTGCCGATATCCGATGGCACCGCTGGGTAGATCAGCGGCGTGCTATAATAAATACAGAGCTGGCGCAGGTCCGTGCCAGCAAGGATTACTATCAGTCAAAGCTACGCTTGGCGCTTGGCAAGGATCAGGCTGCCCGAGCATTGCTTGATCACGCAGTCTTTGCTGCGAGGCGCGATCAAAAGCGGTTTTCAGATTATGAATCCTGACGTACGATGTCGATTATCAGGACATCCGTTACAATGCTTCCCGCGATTTCCTGCGCGACGCGCAAAAGCTCATTACGAAGCGTACGCATGTTCGTGCCCGACGTGAAGTTACCCGAAAAGCCACCAATATTCGCGTGATCGAACATGACCTGTAGAAAGCCGTCTCGTAACTTCGGCTCGGTTGCAAAAATTGTTGTACGGCCGCCTACTGTCACTTCCACGTTTAGAGACATGACCACCAGGGCCACGACGTTGCCGTCTTCGACCACAGGGACGACGAACTGGTTGTTGAGTTTTGCGTATTCACGCTCTTCGGGGATTTCCGGTGGTTGCGAAGCTTCGGCCACCTTCTGTGTATCGCCGCATGGGTGGCCGTCTGCCAAAAGATCATCTCCGGCGACCGCCTCTGGCTTAAGTGCGAAGCCGGCGGCAACGCCTGAACCGACACCAATCACCAGCAATATCACAGGCAATAGCAGCTTTTTCAAAACGCGATCTCCTTCAGCATGCTAGAATGGCAGTACTGTTTCAAGCACTTGCTGTCCGTACCGTGGTTGCTGCATGTCGGTGATTTGTCCACGACCACCATAAGAAATTCGGGCCGATGCGATCTTGTCATAGGTTATTTCGTTTTGCCGTGTTATGTCCTCTGGTCGGACGTACCCGGTCACAATCAGCTCACGCAGTTCATAGTTTACGCGAACCTCCTGCTGGCCGACGATTTGCAGCACGCCATTAGGAAGCACATCGGTCACTGTTACCGCAACGCGTAGTGTCAATTGTTCGTTGCGCCGCACTGTGCCGTCACCTGACGCGCTGCTTTGGGAATTCAGATCCACAAGTTGCGCTGATGACGCGCCTGTTGGAAGCCGTTCATCGACCCGCTGTGGCAGGCCTAGTAATTGCGGGATACTGGCCTGTTGCGACGCCGAGCGTGACCGGTCACTCGAGTTCGAAATCTCGGCACTGTCATCGATCTCGATCACAACTGTCATGATATCACCACGCAACATCGCACGTCTGTCACCCAAGAGCGACCCGCGTGCTCCGGTCCAAAGCGACGCATTCGGGGACGGGCCCAGCGACGATGTCAGCACCGGATCGGGAAAGCTGGGGTTGAACATCGCCTCTCTTTCCGCCGCGCGTTCGGGTGGGGAGAAGGCGGGTGGCTTGCCAACCGGTGTGGTGGTGCAACCGGCAACAAGCACGGCAATTGAGAGGATGGGCCTACGGTGCCACATAGCCTGCCCCATCTGCGCCTATTCGTGCGGTGACCGTGCTCCGCGAACTGATATTCATGACCCTGACAAGGTCACCCGGCCCGGCCCGGCCCAGGGCGCGCCCTTCGGTCGAAATCATAAGACCGCCACGTTGAAAATAGAGGGGTATGATCTGGTTCCGTTCGACCACAGCGGGAAAGCCAACATCGGCAGGGCGGATCGGCCTTCCGGCGAAGAGGGCAACCCGCGCCTCCATACCGATAACCTGAGCTGGATCGCTGACAACACCGGGTATATCTCGGCTGCTGACGGTGACATCACCGTCCATGATCAGCGACTGGGCGGGAATTGTGCGTGTGGCAACAACAGTGTCAGCAGCCGTGGGCCCAGCCAGCCCGACACACAAGAGCAATGTACGGATCATCTCAACTGCACCATTGCGCCCAGCATTTGGTCGGCGGCGGTGATCACCTTTGAGTTCAGTTCATATCCGCGCTGTGCTTCGATCAGATCCGTGACCTCGCGCACCGGATCGACCGAGCTGTCTTCGAGATATCCCTGACGCAATAGACCCAGTCCCTCTTCCCCCGGCGTTGTAACGGCAGAGGGGCCGGATGCGGGTGTTTCGAGGAACAGGTTAGAGCCAATCGCCTCAAGCCCCTTGGGATTGGTAAAACCCGCAATCGTAAACTGGCCCAAAAGCTGTGGCTGCACCTGATCGTTGAAATAGCCCCACACCTCACCCTCGGCGTTGATCGAAATGGAGCGGGTATCGCGCGGGATCGTGATATCCGGCACCACGGGATAGCCGTCGGAGGTCACGATCAGCCCGTCGCCCGTCAGTTTCAGGCCGCCATCGCGTGTATAGGCCGAGATGCCAGAAGGCAGGGTGACCTCAAGATAGCCTTCCCCTTCAATTGCGAGGTCGAGATCGCCGCCCGTGGCGGCCAGCGACCCTTGGCTCAGCATGACGGATATCGCGCTTGCCCGCACGCCAAGGCCAAGCTGCACACCGGTTGGCAGCACTGTTCCATCTGACGCGTTGATCGTGCCAGGTCTCGCCAGTTGCTGATAATGCAGGTCCGCAAACTCGGCGCGTCGAGCGTTGTATCCGGTCGTGTTCATATTCGCGAGGTTGTTGGAAATCACATCGACCCGCATTTGTTGTGCGGTCATGCCCGCTGCTGCGATCTGTAATGCGCGCATCGTCAGTCTCCTTTATCGCCGAATGGATTCGATGACGCTGCGGATGCGTTCATCTTCTTTATCAAGAAAGCTTTGCCCCAGCTCATAGGCGCGCTGCACCTCGATCATGCGGCTAATCTGCAAGATCGGGTTGACGTTGGATGCCTCCAGAAAGCCCTGCAACATCCGACCGTCGAGGGCCGGTTCAAACCCGCCTTGGGCGTCAAAAAGAACGCCGCTTTCGCGAACCATCTGCGTGGAGTCGATGGGGTTAACCATACCGATCTGGCCAACCGGCTGCCCGCCAGCGCTGATCGTGCCGTCAGGTGCGATGCCAATGGCGCCAAGGCCTTGCGGAACAAAGACCGGCGCGCCACCCGGATCAAGCACGGCGTATCCGTCTGGCGTCACGAGATCACCGTTTTCGTTGGGTCCAAATGCGCCCGCGCGGGTCAGTCTTTGCCCCTGTGGCGTCTCGATCAGAAAGAAGCCCTCCCCCTCGATCGCCAGATCGAAGGTGCCGCCGGTCTGCGCGAGCGTCCCCTGCGACATCACCGTATCGCGTACATTGGCCGTCGCCATGGAAAGCGATTGCGTGCCCGGCCCCAGCCCTTTGACATGTTCGGCGAACATTACCTCTTCGGCGCGAAAGCCGGTGGTCGATGCATTCGCGATGTTGTTGGCGATGACTTGCATCTCGCGCATCAGGCCTGATTGGCGCGTGAGCGTGGTGTAGGACGCGTTATCCATCTTTAGCCTCCCGCGATAATGGGGATGAGTGTCGTTTTGAAAAGTGACACCAGCGTTTCGGACATGAATGCCATCGTGATCCAGAACACGCCGATGATGGCCGCCAGCTTGGGCACAAATGTCAGCGTCATTTCCTGGATCGAGGTGAGCGCCTGAAACAAGCCCACCGCAAGGCCAGCCGCCAGCGCCACTGTCAGGATTGGCAACGAGATCACAAACGCCACCCAAAGACCCTGCCGCAGCGTGTCATAGAACAAAGCTTCGTTCATCAAACCGGCATACGCAGAATTTCCTGATAGGCTTCGACAACGCGGTCGCGAACCGTGACGGCGGTCTGCACGGCCAGCTCCGTCTGGGCCAATGCCTGCACCAGCGCATGCGGATCGGCCCCAGCTGTCATGGCCTGCATTGCGGTGTTCTCGCTGTTGCGCAGTGTCGTCATAAAGTCTTGCGTGGCGCCCAGCAAAGCGTTTCCGGTGCCCGGCTCGGGCGCGGTTGCGGTTTTGCTGGCCGCATAATTCTGGGCGACGAGTGAGCTGATGTCCATGTCGTTACTCCTTAATTCCGAAGAAGATCCATGAGGGCAGATGACATCTGCCGTACCTGATCGAACATTTTGAGATTGGCTTCGTAACTGCGTTGCGCCTCACGCGCGTCCGCAATTTCGAAAAGCAGATTGACGTTTGAACCGTCGTAATGGCCGGTTTCGTCCGCCAGAGGGTTTGCGGGGTCGTAAATGCGTGTCAATTCGGTTTGGTCGAGGCGCACAGGGCCAGTTGCCACCTCGCCCGTACGCATACCTTGAGCGACCATCTCTTCAAACGAGACGATCTTTCTTTGATAGCCGGGCGTGTCGCTGTTTGCGATGTTTTCCGAAACGTGGCGCAAACGGTTAGCTTGCGCCTTCATACCGCTGGTCGCGACGGACATTGCTTCGCTGAAATCAGTCATATCCGCTCCCTAGCTCCGCCCAAGGCTGGTGCGCAGCACCGCCATGGTATGGCGGTAGATCGTGAGAGCGCGGTTATGTTCGCGGCTGATTGCAACCGAATTCATCATCTCTTCTTCCAAGGAAACGGTGTTTCCGTTGGGCGAAGGTTCCGTCGTCGCTGTCAGCGCCGCAGCATTGGCACCAACGGTGCCGCCAGCCGAGAGATGCCCTGCGCGGGTTGCGCGCATCTGCATATCACCGCTCGCCTCAAAGACGTCCTGAAAGGGTGGGATATGTCGCGCCTCATAACGCGGGGTGTCCGCGTTCGCGATATTCTGCGCCACCAACGCCTGTCGTGCCCCGGCATGCCGGGCCATCGCGTGGGCGGTCTGGAATAAATCCAGTGATTGATACATCGGGGCTTCTCCCTCGGCTGATTTCAACGAAGCTTTAAGCCCGATTCCTTAAAAAGAGGTTTGTGGTTAACGGCTGAGAACAAAAGATGACCGAAAACATCATTGATCAGATGCAGATGGCGCTCGCGGGTTTAGACCCTGTTTACGATGTGGGCCGCGTTCAGGGTGTTTCGGGCGGGACGGTTCAGGTGGGCGGCGTGATTGACACCGCCCGTGTGGGTGATCGTGTCGAAATCAGGTCAGCACAGCGGACGCTCAGCGGTGAGGTGGTGAAGCTGGATAGTGCTGGCGTGCATCTGTTGATGGAGGCTGAGACTGATGGGATTTCCATCGGCGATGCCGCGATCTTTCAGACACCAACGGTTTTCGCGCCTGACGCGTCCTGGATTGGACGTGTTGTCGATCCGGACGGGCGCCCAATGGATGGCAAGCCGCTCTTGCCGGGGCCCATACCACGTCGTCGCCGAAACACACCACCTTCCGCACATATGCGGCGCGGGCTCGGGCCACGGCTGGAAACCGGCCTAGCGGTCTTTAACACCATGCTTCCAATCGTGCAGGGGCAGCGGATTGGCCTTTTTGCGGGGTCTGGCGTGGGCAAATCGACGCTGCTCGCCGATCTGGCTAGAGGTGTGGCGGCTGACGTCATCGTGATCGCACTGGTTGGTGAACGTGGGCGTGAGTTACGCCATTTTGTTGAAGAGGTCCTTGGCGTCGACGGAATGACACGCGCGGTTGTTGTGGCGGCGACATCCGATCAATCACCGCAAAAGCGGCGGCAGTGCGCATGGGCTGCAATGGCAGTGGCTGAGCACTTTCGCGACGCTGGTCAACAGGTACTGCTCCTTGTCGATTCGGTGACGCGGTTTTGCGAGGCGCACCGTGAAATTGCCCTTGCTGCCGGTGAAAGCGCCAATCTGCGTGGCTATCCTGCCTCTACCGGGCCGACAATCGCCGCGCTTTGCGAACGCGCCGGCCCAGGTTTGCCGAGTTACGGTGATATTACGGCCATTTTCTCGGTACTTGTGGCCGGATCCGATATGGATGAGCCCGTGGCGGACATGCTGCGTGGTGTGCTTGATGGTCATGTGGTATTGGATCGCGAAATTGCAGAGCGCGGCCATTTTCCGGCAATCAATGTGCTAAAATCGGTCTCTCGCGCATTGCCATATGCAGCCACGCCTCAGGAAAACACATTGATTGCTCAGGCCCGTGCGCATTTGGGGTGCTATGATAGAGCGGAACTGATGATCCAGTCGGGCCTTTATGCAGCTGGATCCGACAAGGCCATTGATGCGGCGATTCACTGCGTGCCAGCGCTGCACGAGTTAATGACGGTTAAGGATCAACGCGGCAGCCTTTCGCATTTTGCCAAGCTCCGGCAGGCGATGCAGGGGGCGAACAATCGTTTCGCAGCCGAGGAGGTGACTGGGAGCGGACCCTAAGATCAGGATACATAATCAGTAAATGACGTTTGTCGCGGGAGCGAGGCTGATAGGAAGACCTTCGGGAATCCGTCCTATCGGGTTGCGACGCGCCGCTAATCCTCGAGCCTGCCAAACATGATCTCAATCCGGTTGGGCCGCCTGTATCGGCGCTTGACTTACTTATTCGTTTTCTTGCGTTGCTTTCGACTGAGGATACATGGGCGTATCCCTTTGTCTTTGAATGCTTCTCTGAACCAGTCGGAGTCATGGCCACGATCATCGAGAAGCCAATCAAAGCATTCGGCAGGCTGCCAAAGAGCGCGCGTGCCGATAAAGTCGCTGACCTATCCAGCATTCGCAAACAGGTTCGGTGGAAGCCCATTGCTGTCACAGACGGCATGCAGCTTCGTATCCATGCCACCTTTGGTGCGACAAATCAGACGTCCAAACCCCCTTTTTCAGACCAATGCTGGTCGCTGCTCGGTGAGCTTTCAGATAGGTGGCGCTAAATCATCGCGGTCTTCGTCTTGCCGTGGTCGGCTGCCAGACCGGCTATCATCCAGGCAAAGACTCTCTTATCGCTCGAGCGTTTACAGCGATTATATAGCGTATTGCGCGGGGCCATAGGTCGCGTGTGTATCGCGCCGCCTTAAACCGTTGCGATTGATAAAGACAATCTCACTCTGCACTCTCCGGTCGTCAACGCGAGGTTTACCATGGAGGTTTGGAAGGAAAGGCTCAAGACGCGCCATATGCGCTTCTGTTAGCCAAAATTTATTGGCCATGTTCACCGCTCGGTTTTCGAACCTTGAAGCACGTAGCCAATCAGAGATTAGTGGGTTCTAACCCTAGTCTATTTGTCTCGGGTTTTCCCTCTTCTTGGTGGGACAGGATAACGGCTTGCGCTAGAGTTAGCATTCGGAAATGGATAGCATCCTTTGGTACACCGCTTTAGCTGTCGTTGTGAAAACGCGTCCTTTTGGGCATCTCCACAACAGCCAAGTAAATGGTCGAAGTTCCTGACCACTGCGATGATCACATATCGCGAGATTGTATTCCGCAAGCGAAGTCTCACTTGCCGAGCGACAAAAGCTAGAGCTGCGCGACAGCTTAGAGTCTAGCTGATGGCGACAGAGGTGAAATAACTAAAGGCCATACGATCGTGCGTTACGCTAGTACCTAAGGTGCAGATTGCAGCAAAGCCAACGCAGTCGAAGCACCCGAGGTTACGCTAATCTCAGCAGCTTCGGATCGCACCAGAAAAAGCCTGATCAGCTTTTCCTGTTCTTCTGGATCAGCGAGATCAGACAAATCATCCGTACCAAGCGCGGATTTTGATCTTTCCTGAAACACTTCAAGCTGTTGATCCAAATCGATGCTCGCAATACTAGATGGCAGCCCAAGGGCCGTCTGAAAAACGTTGCGCAAAGGCGCATTCCCCATGACAGAGAACCACTGTCCAGTGGGCGTGCTATTGCGGTTGAGAATATCCGATAAGCCGGTGCTGACATTCATGGCAAGCCGCAAATTGTTGTCCTGTTCACCGACGGCGCGTTCGAATTGCCGAGTTTCAAACCGCGCAACAACGTCCTCAACAAACGACGTATCCCCCGTTCTTGGAATCGGTTGATCACCAAAGCCGAACGCGCGGCTAAACTCGGCATATCGATTATCGGCCAATCGATTTGCCAAGGCATCCTCATCGATAGTGCCGTCTTCAAGGATCTTTCGGATGAAGAAGCGATTGTCGATATCGTCGTCCAGACCATAGGCGCCCAGGGCGACCGACAGTAATTGCCGGTCGTTCACCAGATCCCCGACCGTTCGCACATTGCCGATGTTTTCGCGAAAGTAATCGGTGGCCCGAGTGATCGGCTGGCTATCTGAAAATGCTGTCTGTTGCGCATCCAGCGTGCGTTCCAAAAAGCGCCAGCCGACATAGCCGGAGAGGGGGACAACCGGTTGAAAACTCATGCGCGTTGTGCCGCCAAAAGCCGTGCTTCCCGCGGAAGCAAGTTGCGGAGCGCCTTGAGCGTTCGGTAGAAGTCGTCTTGGTCAAGCGCACTAGTCGCGGCATCAAGATGTGTGCGACTATCTTCATCCCGGAAAACCTGGCTAAGCTGTTCGATGCCACGCAGAATCTGCAGTCTTGCATCATCTGGTGTGACATCTCCTGACAGCACCAATTGGGCAATGTAGCAGACACGTCGGACTGGCGTATTCACCTCATCAGGGCGAATGGCATCGCGCAGACGCAGGATGTTGGCGTTTGGCGTCAGGATCGACAGACGACTTCGCCTATCGCCATTCTCTATCACAGCGCCATTGACGAGCACCCTTTCCTTTGGGTTCAGTTTTAACACGAGCCCTGACATCACGCGGGTCCTTGGGCATTCAATCCGCGCATGACAGCGGTGTTGATGTCGATGAGCGCATTGGCGTCAGCCTCACCTTTCAGGACACGCTTGCTATGGTGATCCGTGAATTCGGCAAGGTAGAAAAGCTGCGCCCGTAGTTCGCGTGGCAATGCGTTATCTTTGTCGGCGACATCCGCCGCCATGGTGTACCACATGCGCCGATTGTCATGCAGTGCGCTGGTCAGAGCGGGAAAATTTACGGGCTGAGAGCTCTGCGCGCGTCTGATGCGGGCGGTGATCTGGCTGATCAGTTGAACTTCGATTGATTGTGCCGTGCGAACGGCAACTTGTGTTGGGGCGTAAGCCTGACGGGCTTGGTCAATAACGTTCACGAGAGGTCCTTCCGGGACAGTGTTGAACGAGACGCGGTTTTACCGCGCCGGGATTGAGGCGGCGCCGGTTACCCCGCGCCGCCAAATGTCACTACCGGAACAGCGACAGGATCGTCTGCGGTGCCTGATTGGCAATCGACAGCGACTGTACGCCCAACTGCTGCTGTACCTGCAGTGCCTGCAAGCGGGCAGAAGCCTCTTCCATATCGGCGTCAACCAGTGCGCCAATACCGGATTTCAGGCTGTCGGTCAGGTTCGAGATGAACTCTGCCTGCGTATCGATCCGGCCTTGGCTGGAACCGAACTCAGCAGCGGCATCAATGGTTGTATCGATATAGGTTTCGATATTCGCCAAAGCTGCGGCAACGCCTTCGTCAGATGTGACATCCAGGTTGTCCAAACCAACGAGACCGCCGGTTGCTGTACCGCCAGCAGCACCAGCATCTGTCAGGGTCTGGGCAGCGCCATCATTGTCAATCTGAAGCACCCATGCACCGGTTGTTGCATCCTGACGAACGCGCGTTTCGATGTTCTCGATACCAGCACCATCAATCACCGTCTTAAGGCCGCGTGCGACATCCTCGAAGGTTTCGTTGGGGCCAGCGACATAGTCGTAGCTGACACCGCCGATTGTTGCACGGTAACCGTCACCCTCGTTAACGCCTGCGGTTGTTGAGAATGCAAGTTCGGATGCACGCGCATTGATTGTCTGGGTGTTGGTTGTTGCCGCTGCTGCGGTGGCTCCATTTGCTTCAAGCGCGAAAGTACCAGAGCCAGTCCCGCTTGTGTTGACCTCAACTGCATCGAACTGCGATGTCGAGTTGATGCTGATGACGGCGCCAGCAACGGTGGCAGAGATATCTTCAATGCCAGCTGCGTTGATGGCAGCAGTCAATCCGGAAGCGAGGTCGTTTACCGCAGTCGTCGTAGTCGTGAAGCTTACAGTTTCGCCTGCGATCTGAAAGTTGTAGGTTTCACCGGCAGTGAGAGTACCGGCAACTGTTGCTTCCAGAACGTTCGCACCGTTTGAGAAAGCATCACCTGTACCGTCAGCAGCAAGGTTAGCGCCAAGCGTTGTTGTGATGTTTGCACTCAGGTCGGCGCCGGTCCCATAGACCCCGCCATCGAAGCTAAGATCCTGACGGGCAACTGTGATGTTTGCAGACGAAACCGTTCCGTCGCTTGCGCGATCAAGCGATGAAAGAACATTCACACTTTCGGTGCCATTCAGCATGTTCAAGCCGTTGAACTGAGCTGCGCCAACAACAGATGAAATCTGGTCCGCAATTGCGTCAACGTCAGCTTGTAGTTTTGTGCGGTCAACGTTTTCGCCCTGTGCGGCGACGATCTTTTCCTTCATGTCGTTCAGAAGGTCGGTGACGGTTTCGGCACCGTTGCGGGCGACTGCGACAGACGA
This sequence comes from Cognatiyoonia sp. IB215446, assembly GCF_033963825.1. Lineage (NCBI taxonomy): Bacteria > Pseudomonadati > Pseudomonadota > Alphaproteobacteria > Rhodobacterales > Paracoccaceae > Cognatiyoonia > Cognatiyoonia sp. IB215446. The sequence goes on from NZ_JAXBMD010000001.1 coordinate 65,253, forward strand.
AGAGCCCAGCGACAGGCTTTCTGAAATGGCCTTGAACCCCTTTACGTCCGATTCCATGACTTTCGAGATGGCCCACACGGCAGAGTTGTCGCGTGCCGAACCAACCTCTTTACCGGTCGAGATCATCGACTGGGTTTTGGCCAGGTCCATGTTGATTGATTTGAGCGTCTGCAGCGCCACCATTGCGCTGTTGTTAGTCAGAATACTGGACATATTTCGTGGTCCTCTTGAAAGGCGCTTTGCGCCGTTTTGATTCAGAAAACACCCTTATGGATGCGTTGAAGCGTCATTCTGACGTGATCACCGCAGTGCGTTCACCGATGCGGTTTGCCTTCTTGGCAGTGACGGCAGATAAATCGAAGTGACCTGAACAACCTGTTAAGACGCATCGGTCAAATGCGCGCAATTTGAGCGAAATTACGCCTTCTTTTCCAAGCCTGACTGCCGTGTTTTCACATGTGCCATTTGGCCAGCAGGGTCATAAACACGCAGGCCCTTTTGCACATCCGCGATCTCCAAGAGCCGTGCCTTTGCATCCTTGACACCTTTCATTGCCGCAGAAAGGAGCGACTGATTGGTAGTCAGCAAGTCCTTGATCGTGGCCAGCGCCGCCTGGCTTGGGGCGTGCGACTGAAGCTCCAAAAACAACCTCTCTTTTGTTTCAGTCAGCTTCTGCAGCTCATCAAAATCGGCGCGCCGAATGGCGGCACGCTCATTCCTTAGTAAAGCGATAAGGTCATGGCTGATCTGTTCAGGCATCCATGCGCACCTTCATGGCTTCGAACAACGCTTCGGCGAGGCCAATGCCGCCTGCGGCCACAATTTCTTTCGCTTGGGCTTCGCGCAGGAACGAACCGAATTGCTCTTCCCCGATACCGCCGCCAAAGGAATCGCGCGGCGCACCAAGACCCGCCGATTTCAACATTTCTGCAAGAAAAGTCGCCTCTAGCTGTTCTGCGGCGGCGCGCAACTTTCCGTCTTCTAGCGCATAGGCTGGAAGGGCTACATTTGATTGGGGTGCAGGAAGTGCGGGGATGAGCGTCATCGGGTTCTCCGGTTCTGTCAACTCCCTGCCTTTTGCCGGTTACTCCTAAACATTCAGTAAGTTTTTTGCGCGAAACAAAAGAAGAACGCGATTCTTTCGGAGAACCGATGCTACCATTGCCAATGACAGATTTGGGTGCGCCCCCAAAGGGTGGTCCTGTTGATGCGCGCGCGTCAAAATCAGCGCAACAGCCCGAGCAGGACGGTGAGGCGCTGGATTTTGCTGCGACCTTTGCTTTGGAGGCAGATCAGGCGGAAAAGCTGGTCTCTGCGCCTGAGGCAGAGTTGGAAACTCCAGTGCCACAAGTTGAGTCAGAGATCCCACCTGAGGGACCTGATATCGCGATTGCTGAGACTCCCAAAGCCGTGGCGGAGCATTCGCCGTCAGCGGTCGTCGAAGAGGGCAAAAGGCTGATGCCGCGCCCTGATGCTGAACAGACCGCGCCGCGTGAAGAGTTGCCCGGCGCAAAGCAGGCAGAGGTGCCGAGGCCTGCTATGGCTAAGGGGTCGGCTCCCGCCACACCGCCAACCATGGCGCAGCGCGTCGTTGAGGTGCAGATGCCGCCAACGAAAGTTGAGACTGCAGAGGCGGCAAAGGTGTTGGTTGCCGGACAGCCAAAAACACCTGTTGCACCGGCAATTGATCCGTCAGCGAAGGCGCCGCCAGCCGATGCGATGCCGCAGGAGACGACCAATATGTTGGGCGCGTCCAAGGAGGCAACTCCAAAACCAACTGCGACGACGCCAATCGCCATGGCGCTTCCTGAGGAAAAATCAGGAGTGGCCGTGGCGGACGAATTGCTGCCGCCAAAGCCGGAGAAGCGCGACATCCCGGTTGAAGCCCGAACACCGCCAAAGGTAGCGCCGCTGCTGATACGTGAAACGCCGATGCCAGTGCAGGCAACGCCCCTTGCCCAGATGATGCAGGACATCTCGAAGCCCGGCGCGAATGCGCCGCTTGGCGATGTGGAACTGACGCAAACGCTCCTGGTTAGCGAAAGACCGGCAGCAAATGCGTCACAACAGGTGGTGGTGACTTCATCACCCCACGGAGCTGAAACCACACGGCAGGTCGCTCAGCAACTGGTCACTTCAATGACGCAACATGCAGGACGCATGACGGAGATTGCACTTCATCCTGAGGAATTGGGGCGGGTGCGCCTGGCCATGACGTCGCTTGATGCTGCAATTACGCTGAGCGTGACGGCTGAACGCCCCGAAACTGCCGAACTCCTGCGACGCAACATTGACGTTCTTGCGCAGGAGTTCCGGGATCTGGGCTATGATGACATTAACTTTTCGTTCGATGGTGATGGCAAATCGGATGATGGGTCTGCTCCCGAAAAAATGCCCGACATGAACATGGCCTCTGACAAATCAGAGGTTCCACTTCGCCCAAAGACGGGACCGACGTCGGGGCTGGATCTAAGATTGTGAGGAATGACGATGGAAGTTAACCAAATTGCAAATACTGCAAACACTGGCAGCAATACCAATACCTCGTCGTCGAGTGCGATCAGTTCAGACTTTGATACTTTTTTACAGATGCTGACCGCGCAAATGCAGTATCAGGACCCGCTGAATCCGATTGAATCGACCGATTTTGCAACGCAACTCGCAACATTCTCAAATGTTGAGCAGGCCGTTCTGACCAACGATTTGCTGAAAGAACTCACGGCCCAGATGAACTTCAGCGGTTTGGCAGATATGGCCGCTTGGGTCGGCAAAGAGGCGCGGGCCGCGGCTCCTGCATATTTTGATGGAGAGCCGCTTACTCTGGCCCCGAATCCACCTGCACTGGCCGAAAGTGCGGAGATCATTGTGCGAAATGAAAATGGCCAGGTGGTTCAGCAATTTGCCGTTTCACCGACGCCAGAGGCGGTTTCCTGGGCAGGGGTCGGTCCGGGTGGTGAACCCTTTTCGCCAGGACAATACACATTCGAGCTGGTCAGCCGCGCAGACGATGAGATTTTGTCGGAAGACCTTGTCGAAGTTTACAGCGATGTGACTGAGGTCCGCATGACTGAAGGTCAGACCGTTCTTATCCTCAAGGGTGGTGCCGCAGTACCGTCAAGCCAAGTGACGGCCTTGCGCGACCCAGCATGACGACTGCCGTGGCGGCTAGTTGCGTGTCCGCATCACTGGCATTTGTGTTTGGGCGCCATTACGCTTGGCTGTCTTACTTGCCTTGCGGACGCTTGCTTCGCAATATAGCACGAGCGGCTCTCATTTTTCATGACGGGACAGTCTCGGATTGTGATCGCGATAGCTGATAATATAGATGGCGCTGTGGTGGATGTGTCAAACCAGACTGGCTATCCAAATCAACACCGCTGTAAAAACGCTGCCCAATGCCATCCATGCCAGCCGCGCACGGCGTCGTTGCGGTTTGGGCGGTGGTGGCGGATTGTTGAGACGTATCAACGCCTCTTCAGCCAAACGCGGCAGTTGCGGCCCAAATCGTGCGAGGATCACTGCCGTTTTGCGTAAATCACGTAAAAGCGCTTTTGGTCCGATGCTCTCTTTAATGTAGTTCTCGACCACCGGCTTGGCGACCTGCCAGATATTCATGTGCGGGTCGAGCGATCGGGCCACACCTTCGACAACAACCATGGTGCGCTGCAACAGGATAAGCTCTGTTCGCGTCTCCATCCCGAAACGCTCCGTGACCTCAAAGAGGTAGCTGAGCAAGCGCGCCACGGAAATCCGGCTGGCATCCATACCGAAGATCGGTTCACCAACCGCACGTAATGCACGGGCAAATTCGTCAACATCACGGTCGGCGGGGACATATCCCGCCTCAAAATGCACTTCGGCAACCCGTTGATAGTCCTTGCGGATGAAGCCGAACAGGATCTCCGCATAGACGCGCCGGGTATATTCATCAATCCTGCCCATTATCCCGAAATCATAGGCGATGATGTCACCGTTGGCCGCTACCTTCAGGTTCCCCTGATGCATATCGCCGTGAAAATACCCGTCGCGCAGCGCATGATTGAGGAACAATTGCAGCACCCGGGCGGCTAGCTCGCTACGGTCATGGCCCGCTCTGTCGAGCGCTTCGTTGATGCCGATATTGGTCCCTTCCGCCCAATCGAGAGTCATGACCCGTCGACCGGACAAGGCCCAGCGAACCTGCGGCACCTGAAAACCGGAGTCGCCGTCCGTATTCGCGGCGAATTCTGCGGCGGCGGCACTCTCCAAACGCAAGTCAAGCTCGGCCATTACGACGCCTTCAAAATGGGCGATGACGTCCATCGGTCGGAGGCGCCGCGATGATGGTGATAGGAATTCAATGGTGCGGGCGGCAAAGTAAAAAGCGTCAATATCTGTGCGAAAGGCGCGTTCGATCCCCGGGCGCAGAATTTTGACCGCGACAGCCTCGCCCGTATCGGCAAGATGTGCCTTATGGACTTGGGCGAGTGATGCCGCTGCGACAGGCTCGGAAAAGGATGTGAAAAGCTGGTCAAAGGATGGGCCCAGCTCCTTTTGGATCGTCTCTTTGGCGGCGCGCATCGAAAAAGGCGGCAGCTTGTCCTGCAGCACACGCAGTTGCACTGCCATATCCTCACCCACCACATCGGGTCGGGTTGAGAGGATTTGACCGAATTTGATGTAAGCTGGACCCAGAGCCGTTAGCGCGCGAGGCACGGGCGGCATGCTGACATCGCCCCTGTAGCCCAGCCACCGGAACGGCCAGGCGAGGGTGCGGAAGGTCACACGCAAAAGTGGCCCGGCTTCGAGCGCCTCTAACACAACCTTCATTGCGCCGGTGCGTTCAAAAGTAGCGCCTGTGCGGATTAGGCGAATGATGTTGTGAGGGCCTCGCAAGCTAAAGCTTCCAGCCCGAATGCAGGGCCGCAATCCCCATGCTGAGGTTGCGATACTTGGCGTTCTCAAAACCCGCGTCGCGCACCATGGCAAGGAACGTGTCCTGATCGGGGAACTTGCGGATCGATTCGACCAGATATTGATAACTGTCCCGATCACCTGCAATGATCTGACCCATCCGCGGAATGATGTTGAACGAATAAGCATCATAAGCGGCCTGCATCATCGGGTTCGGCAACTGGCTGAATTCCAGCACCATCAGGCGTCCACCCGGTTTCAGGACACGAAAGGCTTCAGCAAGGGCGTCCTGCGGGCGAGTTACGTTCCGAATGCCGAAGCTGATTGTGTAGACGTCAAACGTATTGGCCTCAAAGGGTAGCGACATGGCATCGCCGACCACCCAAGTGAGGCTGTCGGACATGCGTGCCGCCTCGGCCCGTTTGCGACCCTCAACCAGCATCGGCTCAGTCAGGTCCAGAACTGTCGCATGGCCGTGCCCGGCGCGTTTGAGGAACCGAAAGGCGATATCGCCTGTGCCACCTGCCACGTCGAGCAGCCGCTGGCCTGCACGCGGCGCCAGCCAATCCATCATCGCATCCTTCCAGATCCGGTGAATGCCGGCAGACATGACATCGTTCATAATGTCGTATTTGTTCGCCACCGACGAAAATACGCTCTGCACGCGGCCCGCCTTGTCATCCTCCTGGATCGTTTCGAACCCGAAATGCGTGGTGTTCTGTGGCTTTTCGGTCATGGGATGCCTTCACTGCAGATCTGTCCGAAACCCGTTATACCCACTTGGCGGCAGAGACAAACTGTCATTGTGCCACGCGCTGAAATGTGGCCTATGCAACGGACCGATAGACGCATCCCAGAAACAGACATGCCCGAACTGCCCGAAGTTGAAACGGTAAAGGCCGGAATAGCGCCCGTGATGGAAGGGCAGGTTATCGTGCAGGCGGATGTGAGCCGCCCGGACCTGCGCTGGCCATTCCCTGAGAGGATGGCGGAACGCTTGACCGGCAAGCGTGTTCTGCGTTTGCGTCGCCGTTCGAAGTACATTCTTGTCGATCTCGACAGCGACGAAACGCTGCTGATCCATCTGGGCATGTCGGGGCGGATGCTGATCTCGGGCCATATGATTGGCGATTTTCATCACCCGCACCCCGCCCCTGCCAAACATGACCATGTTATCTTTCATATGGAAAACGGGGCGCGGATCATCTTTAACGATGCGCGGCGGTTTGGCACGATGGATCTGATGGCGACCGATGCGCAGGATGATCATTGGTTGATCCGCGATCTGGGCCCCGAACCGCTTGGCAATGCCTTTCATGAACAATATCTCATCGACGCTTTGAAGGGGCGGAACACGCCTATCAAGTCTGCACTTCTGGACCAACGGATCGTGGCCGGATTAGGCAATATTTACGTGTGCGAGGTGCTGTTTCGCGCAGGGATCCACCCCAAGCGGAAAGCGGGCCGGATCAGCGCGCCGCGTGTTGCGGCCATGGTGCCGATCATCCGCGATGTCTTGTCCGAAGCCATTGCCGCTGGCGGGTCATCCTTGCGCGATTATCGGCAATCAGACGGGGAACTGGGGTATTTCCAGCATGTTTTCCAGGTCTATGACCGCGCTGGCGCGCCTTGCGTAACGCCCGGATGTCAAAAAGAAATCCAGCGAATCGTACAATCCGGACGCTCATCTTTCTTCTGTCCGCAATGTCAAAGATAGCTTGATCCGGCAGCTTGCTTTGCTAAGCGTTAAGGTCTGACCAGCGGCAACAGGGACAGCAGCATGGCCTTTGACAAGATCATCGTGGATATCAGCGACGACATCGCCACCATCACTCTCAACCGGCCAGATGCGCTAAATGCGCTCAACAGCGACCTTCTGAGCGAGTTGTGCATGGCGCTGGAAGAGGCCGATGCCAGCGACAAGGTGCGGTGCATCATCATCACCGGTTCGGAAAAGGCTTTTGCGGCGGGCGCCGACATCAGCGACATGGCCAGCAAGTCATTTGTTGAGATGTATACGAGCCGCTATTTCGAGAATGAATCCGACCGGTTTAACCGCATTCGCAAGCCCATTATTGCCGCGGTCGCAGGCTATGCGTTGGGGGGTGGATGCGAGTTGGCGATGATGTGCGACTTCATCATTGCTGCGGACAACGCCAAGTTTGGCCAACCCGAGATCAACTTGGGTGTGATCGCCGGGCTTGGCGGGACACAGCGGCTCACCCGTTTCGTCGGCAAGTCCAAATCAATGGATATGCACCTGACGGGCCGTTTCATGGATGCCGAAGAGGCCGAGCGCTGCGGGCTTGTCAGTCGTGTAGTGCCGGTCAAGAAACTCATGTCCGAGACGCGCGCCGCGGCAGAGAAGATTGCCGAGAAGTCGCAGATCGCGGCAATCGCTGCCAAGGATGCGGTTGACCGCGCCTATGAGACGACGCTGGCCGAGGGACTCAACTACGAAAGACGGCTCTTCAACTCGCTCTTTGCGACCGAGGATCAGACCGAGGGCATGGCCGCATTCCTCGAAAAACGAGAAGCACAGTTCCGGGATCGTTAATTATTAACGTCAAAAGACAGTGGTTTCGACAGATTTCTCTCAATTTTAGAGGTATTGCCCTATTTTTTGCCACATTTCTTATTAAAGTTTACCCAGCGTTAGGTCGGACCTCCCGGCTCTGTCGCGTGGTGTGAGCTTGTAAGTGAGGTGGTTAAAGTGCGTTCTGAGTTCGTTTTCGAAACCATTGGGGCCGTCATCGCCGTTGCGATGTCGGTGCCTAGTGTGGCAACTGCAGACCTGAATCAATTGGCGTCGCCCAAGACGGTCATGGAAGGCGGGCGACTGGTTCTCGCCCAGCAATTTAGTTTTGTTGAGGATACAGGGGCAGCAAACCGCATCGTCGCGGGCGATATACTGCGGACCTTGTCACAGGAGATCCCTGCCGCCGTCTGCCATCTGCACAACAATGTGGATGTTGCCGAGGCGCGCGAATTGTTGAGCTACAGCGTCGCCAAATTTGATGCGGTTGCCCTCGCGCTTCTGCACGGCAATGAGGAGATGGGGATCATCGGTGGCGAGACACGCCGCAAAACGGTTGTCGAACTCGAAGCGTTGATCGAAACGTGGGAGCCCAAGCGCATCGCCGCGATGGCCGTGCTGGACGACCCGACCGACGCAACAGCAGCTGAGATCGTCTATGCCTCCGCTGATGAGATGCTGGAAAAGACCTACCATCTGCTCAGCGAGCTGGAAGGCGAATACGCCAATCCCGTTGAGTTGCTGGCCTCTGACATGATGTTGCTGGAAGTGTCTGGCCGGATGGCGGCCATGACACAGCGCATGGCCTACGAGGCTTGTCGTGTTTGGTCAGGTGACGGTGATGCGCATGCGCTGGCAGAGCTTGATAAGTCCATCAGCATTTTCGAGGCGTCCATGGATGCGCTTTCCAATGGCATGCCAGCCTTGGGTGTGCTGGCCCCGCCAACGCCGGAGATCGAAGCCAATCTGGAAGATGTTGCTTCAGACTGGGAAATCCTCAGCGGCTATCTGAGCGAGATCCGCTCCGGTGCCGATGTCAGTCTTCAGGTCCGTGAAGACCTTTATCATCGCCTCGCGCTCAAACTCTACAAAGTCGAAGAGCTTGAAGAGTTGTACCAGGACTATTCCAAGCGCGTTTACTGAACCCAATACCAAGTGCTGGCGGGTTCAAATCCCGCCCATTCAAGGAGTACGATATGTTTCATAAAATTGCTTTGCGTGCCGTCACTGCCGCGGCTTTGCTTGCCGTACCCGGCGCGGTTCTGGCAGAAGGCGCGACATCGCTGCTCGCAAGATTTCAGCAAATCGGCTTTGTCGAAGATACCGGCGCTGCGATCCGGATTGAGGCGGGCGATGCGTTGCGCACCATCTCGCAAGAAGTACCCGCCGCTGTCTGCCATCTCCATAATGGCGTCGCACCAGAGATGAGCGCCAAGCTGCTGCGCGAGGGATTGGATAACTTCGATGTAATGGCCGATGCGCTTTTGAACGGCAATCCTGACTTCGGCATCGTCGGAGGAGAAGAGCGCGCCAAGACAAGGCGACTGATCGAAGAGATCCAAGTTTCCTGGGCGCCTTTGAAAGAGGCAGGAGAACAGGTTCTTGCCAACCCGTCAGACGAATCTGCGGTTGAGGTGCTTTATGGAACCGCCTCGGACATGCTCGATCAAACCTATTATCTGCTCAGTGAGCTTGAGGGCGAATATGCCAATCCTGTAGAACTGCTCTATTCCGATGCGCTTCTGCTAGAGGTAGCCGGACGCCAAAGCATGCTGTCCCAGCGCCTGTCGTTTCTTGGGTGCCTTGTGTGGTCAGGTGCCGCTGATGAGACATATATCGACCTCTTGAACACGGCCGCTGGCCAGTTCAAATTTGGCATGGCGGCGATGCAGAACGGTGCACCTGAACTGGGCATTCAGCCCCCGCCAACGCCAGAGATCGCGGCCAAGCTGGAATACATGTCGTCTGACTTCGATGTCATTTCAGGGCACCTGGTGACGATCATGGAAACCGGGGCGCTGGCACCGGATAATGCCGAAACGCTTTACGAGATCCTCGCGGACAAGATGTACACGATGAACGACGTTGCGCATCTTTATGCGATTTACTCGAAACGGGTCTACTAACAACGCCACGTTGCCGTATTCCATTGTTGACTCTGCCCCACGCGCACTCTAACAACTCCGCTTGTACATGCGCGTGAGGCCCGCTCTGGCCGGACAGCCGGTTTGTAAAACCCGGATTGGGCATCTTGCGCGACCACATTCAATTTGACCCAATCAAGGGAACCGATACATGGCAAACTCACCCCAGGCGAAAAAGCGGGCACGTCAGAACGAAGCCCGTTTCGCTGTCAACAAGATGCGTCGTTCACGCATTCGTACCTACCTGCGTGCCGTTGAAGAAGCGATTGTATCAGGCGACAAGGACGCCGCACAAGCGGCACTGAAAGCCGCCCAGCCGGAGCTTATGCGCGGTGTTACGAAAGGCGTTTATCACAAGAATACAGCCGCACGGAAAATGTCCCGTCTGGCTGCACGGGTCAAAGCGGTCGGCTGAATTCGGACCATTTTGGCAACACAAGCACGCCTCGCAAGGCGTGCTTTTTTTTGGCCGTGTTGCACCGGCAATCAGGTTTCTCAGTCATTTCAAGGGGCCCACAGATTCTTTTTGCACAATCATTGAGTCAAGCGCGTTGTTGTATTGAAGGGGTCCCAGACGCCTTGCTAGCTTAGCGATGCGATTCACATCGTTCCGGGGGGAACATGAAGAGGATTGACAGTCATTGTCTAATTTGGCGCCGGTCATGGCGCAATGTTCGGATCAAACAGACTGTCGAGCTTCATGCAAAGGTGGCGTCGGGGTAAGTAGCTAAAGCTATCGCACCAGGTCATTTTGCGTCTGCGCGTTTTTGGAGAGTGCTCTCCAAAGATCGGCGTCGTTTATGTTCCACCAACTGCCATTGGGCGGACGTGCTGCGCCTGTCATGTGCGGTGCGACGCCTTGGCCTATGTTATTGGCACAAGGCCCGACGTTCGGAAAGGGACAGTCCGAGCGGCAGGTAGTTTTTGCCCGGAGCTTTCCTGGTCGCGTGTAACCGGTGTGCGTTGTTTGCGAATGCGCCATAAGAGTGTGGGACAAAGGAACAAGATGACGAACGATATCTGGGCAGAGGTGTTGCGGGGGCTCAAAGGCGCGTTGGGGGCAAATTCCTTTTCAAGCTGGATCGAACCACTTGAGTTTGATGACCTGTCAGGTGGTGTTGCAACCTTTCATGTCCCGACACCTTTTATGGGCAATTATGTGTCGCAGAATTTTGGCGATCAGATCATTTACCAGATGAAGAAACAGGGGCAGGACGTACAGCGGCTGCAGTTCAACGTCCTCAGGCAAGCGCGGTCAGTCGTGAAACCCGCAACTAAACCTGTGGCCAAGCCCACTGAGGTGGACGAGATCGCAGGATCGCCGCTGGATGCCCGCTTTACCTTTGACACGTTTATCGTCGGCAAACCCAACGAATTGGCCCACGCCGCCGCCCGCCGAGTGGCCGAAGGTGGACCCGTCACCTTTAACCCCCTGTTCCTTTACGGTGGTGTCGGCTTGGGTAAGACGCACCTGATGCATGCGATCGCCCACGAGCTGAAACAGCGCTCCCCTGACTTGAACGTGCTTTATCTGTCGGCCGAGCAATTCATGTATCGCTTCATCACCGCCTTGCGCGAACGCAAGATGATGGATTTCAAGCAAATCTTTCGCTCGGTTGACGTGCTGATGGTCGATGATGTGCAGTTCATTGCGGGCAAGGACAGCACGCAGGAAGAGTTCTTTCATACCTTCAACGCCCTTGTTGACGGGCAAAAGCAGATCATCATTTCTGCTGACCGGGCTCCGGGAGAGATCAAGGATCTAGAAGAGCGGATTAAATCTCGTTTGCAATGCGGCTTGGTCGTTGATTTGCACCCGACAGACTACGAACTGCGCTTGGGCGTGTTGCAGTCGAAGGTCGAGTATTATGCGGCGCAATATCCCGAACTCAAGATCGCTGATGGTGTTCTGGAATTCCTTGCCCATCGCATCACCACGAATGTCCGCGTACTGGAAGGCGCGCTGACGCGTCTTTTTGCATTTGCATCGCTCGTGGGCCGCGAAATCACGCTGGAACTGACGCAGGATTGCCTTTCGGATGTGCTGAAGGCATCCGACCGCAAGGTCACGGTCGAAGAGATCCAGCGCAAAGTGTCTGAGCACTACAATATCCGCCTGTCGGACATGATCGGCCCAAAGCGCGTTCGCAACTATGCGCGGCCACGGCAAATGGCCATGTATCTGGCCAAGCATATGACCAACCGCTCCTTACCCGAGATCGGGCGGCGCTTTGGCGGGCGGGATCATACGACGGTCATGCACGGCGTGCGCAAGATTGAAGAACTCAAGGCGCTTGACAGCCAGATCGCTGACGACCTGGAACTGCTGCGCCGCGCGCTTGAGGAATAGCCCAACTGGGCGCATCTTTGCTGGCTGAAAGTTTCCCGCTGGACCGGTGCCAAAATCTGTGTTGCGGTCAGCGAGAGGGAGGCTGTTTGCAATAAAGATGGCTGGCCCGCTATGCATCCTCATCTGATTAACATCATGGCTCCGTTCCGGGCCAAGCGGCAGGCGGAGACGGGTCTTTGGTCAGAAGGCAAGATCGAGAATGCGCAGCGCCATCTTGATTATCTGCTATTCACCCCGGTTTGGCTCGCACGCAAACCCGCCTTGATCGTCCTGTTGCATGGTTGCCGCCAAACAGCCGCGGAATTTGCCCACGCAACGGATATGGCGCGGTTGGCCGCATTGCATGGATTTCTGCTGTGCCTGCCGCAGCAGAATCTGACGGCCAATCCACTGCGCTGCTGGAACTGGTTTGATCCGCGCAATCAGGACACAGCGGGCGAGGCCGGGTTAATCATGAAAGTGCGCGATGAACTGGCCACAGAACATGGCATCGCCCCCTCGCGTGTCTTTGTCGCGGGCCTCTCGGCAGGTGGCAGCATGGCCGCCATTCTGGGCCGCGCATTCCCGCAACAGATCGGCGCAATCGGCGTGCATTCCGGCGTACCGACCGGGGCTGCGACGACGATAATTGGCGCGATGCACGCGATGGAAACGGGTGATGCAGGGGACAAGGGACCGGGACCGATGCGCACAATTGTCTTTCATGGTCTCGATGATGATGTGGTGGCTTCTGCAAATGGTGACCGGATCGCCTTCGCTCAGGCCCTGGGTCGCGGCAGGCGCTTTCGTATCCGACAGCGGTCTTGCAGACGCTTTGTGATCCGCCCCAATGGCGATCATGCCGCCGCAGAATACTGGCGGGTCGAGGAATTGGGCCATGCCTGGTCTGGTGGGCAACACGGCGGGAGCTATGCCGACCCACTTGGGCCCAGAGCATCGCGCGAGATGCTCCGTTTCTTTCTGGGCTATCCGCGATGGCGCTATCCCATCGTTTATGCATGGCTTGCTTTTCTCAGTATCTTCCGCTGACTGCGCCTCAAATACACCGCACAAAGGGTTTGCACGTGGCCGGGGCTTGACCCTGCCGCGCCCCTGACGGACAGTCGAAAAAACGCTTGAGCCAGCGCGGAAATGCAGTAGATTTTGCGTCCCGGCAGGCCCGGCCACCAAGATATGCGGAGATTGGGGACATGAAATTCAGCATTGAGCGCGCGGTTCTTCTCAAGGCAGTCGCGCAGGCCCAATCGGTTGTGGAACGCCGCAACACGATACCTATCCTCGCCAACGTCTTGATCGAAGCCGAAGGCGATGAAGTGCATTTTCGCGCCACAGATCTGGATATCGAAGTGGTCGACAAAGCCCCGGCCAAGGTTGAACGGGCGGGAGCCACGACAGTCGCTGCGGTGACGCTCAACGAGATTGTACGCAAGCTGCCTGATGGAGCCTTGGTGACCCTGACAGAAGACGGCGCATCAGGTCGCTTAACGATTGAAGCGGGGCGGTCGAACTTCTCTCTGGCAACGTTGCCGAAAGAAGACTTTCCGATCATGGCGTCTTCAGAATATGCTGCGAATTTCTCGGCCTCCGCACCGATCCTGCGTCGGCTCTTTGACAAGTCGAAGTTCGCGATCTCGACTGAGGAAACGCGGTACTATCTCAACGGTGTCTACATGCATGTGGCTGATGGCGATGGCGGCAAGGTGCTGCGCTGTGTGGCCACAGACGGCCACCGCCTGGCCCGGATTGACGCAGACCTACCCCAAGGCGCGGCGGAGATGGCAGGTGTCATCGTGCCGCGCAAGACGGTGGGTGAGTTGCGCAAATTGCTGGACGACGACGACATGCAGATCGCCGTCTCGGTGTCCGAGACAAAGGTACGCTTTGCGACGCCAGATATCACGCTGACATCCAAGGTAATCGACGGGACCTTCCCCGACTACACGCGCGTCATCCCACAAGGGAACAGTCGCAAGCTGGAAGTGGATGCAGGCGAATTTGCAAAGGCGGTTGATCGCGTCGCAACGGTTTCGTCCGAGCGTTCGCGTGCCGTGAAACTGCAGCTTGACGGGGATAAGCTGGTCTTGTCGGTCAACGCCCCCGACAGCGGTGCTGCGGAAGAGGAACTGGCAGTCGCCTATGGCGACGAGCGGTTGGAGATCGGGTTTAACGCGAAATACCTGCTGGAAATTGCAAGTCAGGTGGATCGGGAAAACGCTGTCTTCATGTTCAACTCATCAGGCGATCCCACGCTAATGCGCGAAGGCAACGACACAAGCGCCGTCTATGTCGTCATGCCGATGCGCGTGTGACGAGGCCAAAAATTTTCAAAATTTTTGGATGCAGGATTTTGGAAAATCCTGATCAGCGCTCATGACAGCGCTGGCCCTGACAAAGCTGGCATTGTCGCATTTCCGGTCGCATAAGCGTGCCGTTCTCGAAGTTGATGCGCGGCCTCTCGCGTTCTTTGGCCCCAATGGCGCTGGAAAGACCAATTTGCTGGAGGCGGTATCGCTACTCTCGCCCGGGCGCGGTCTGCGACGTGCCGGTGCCGATGATTTGACGCGCCGCCCAGAGGCGCTGGGCTGGAAGATCACCGCGCATCTGCAATCGCTTGGCCAGACGCATGAGATCGAAACCTGGGCCGAACCGGGTGGCCCGCGCCAGCTGCGTATCGACGGCAAGAGCGCCCCGCAAACCGCCCTTGGCAGGATTGGCCGCATCTTGTGGTTGGTGCCGTCCATGGACCGGCTCTGGATTGAAGGGGCGGAAGGGCGCAGGCGATTTCTTGATCGCGCGACGCTCAGTTTTGAACCGAGGCATGCGGAAGCTGTGCTGACCTATGAAAAGGCCATGCGCGAACGTAACCGGCTGCTCAAGGACATGGTCCGTGACCCGCATTGGTACACGGCGATTGAATTACAAATGGCCGAGGCGGCGACGCTCATCCAGGCCAATCGGCAGCACGCGGTCGTCGCCCTTATGGCCGCCCAAGAGGCCGCGACGACAGCCTTTCCCACGGCGGCGCTCGCCCTGATCAGCGCTGATCCCATCCCCGATGATCTGCAGACGGCCCTTGCCGACAACCGCGCCCGCGACATGGCGGCAGGCCGCACGCTGATCGGCCCGCACCGGGTGGATCTTGATGCCGTCTTTGCGGATAAGGGTGTAGCGGCGAAAGACTGTTCGACTGGTGAACAAAAGGCATTGCTCATCAGCCTTATCCTTGCCAATGGCCGCGCACTTGCCGCTGATTTCGGTGCACCACCGATCCTGTTGCTCGATGAGGTCGCGGCTCATCTCGATGCAAATCGTCGCGCAGCACTTTATTACGAAATCTGCGACCTCGGCGCGCAGGCCTTCATGACCGGCACCGGACAAGAGCTTTTTTCGGAGCTTGGTGACCGCGCCCAGCATATTGAAGTGACGGAAACCGATGGCCATTCCACCCTTATTCGAAAGGTTGCCACATGACACCACAACGCGTGACGCTCATAACCCTCGGCGTAGCCGATCTGGAATGTGCCAAGACTTTCTATGCAGCACTGGGCTGGACGCCCACGCGCGAAGTGGAGGGTCAGGTTGTCTTCTATCAGATCAATGGCATGGCGCTGGGTTTCTTTGGGCTGGGTCCATTAGCCAAGGATCAAGGGCGGCCAGATGCGCAGCTTGGGACCGGTGCGATGACGCTTGCGCAGAACTTTAGCACAGAAGCCGAAGTTGACGCGGCTTACAAAACGGCGATCAACGCTGGTGCGACGGTCCTGAAAGAGCCGCAAAAGGTCTTCTGGGGTGGCTATTCGGGCTATTATGCCGATCCGGATGGCCATGTCTGGGAAGTGGCGCATAACCCGTTCTGGCCGCTGAACGATGATGGCAGCCTGACCCTGCCGCCCGAATGACGATCGCCATTGCCGATATGCTCCTTTATGCGGGGGCACTGATCATTCTTTTTATGACACCGGGGCCGGTCTGGGTTGCGCTGCTTGCGCGGTCGCTCTCGGGCGGGTTTCAGGCGGCTTGGCCGCTCGCCATCGGTGTCGCTGTTGGCGATATCGTCTGGCCGCTGGTGGCTGTGATGGGTGTTGCTTGGCTTGTCTCGGCGTTTGCGGGTTTTATGACCGTGCTGCAATGGGTGGCTGTGATCGTTTTTGTGATAATGGGGCTCGCCCTGATCCGTGACGCGGACCATGCGCTGAGTGCCAATAGCCGCCTGACCCGGCCCGGTATGTGGGCGGGCTTTGTCGCGGGCCTCGCCGTGATCATCGGTAACCCCAAGGCGGCGTTATTCTATATGGGCATCCTGCCGGGGTTCTTTGATCTGAGCGTTGTCACGGCAACGGATATGGTGGCCATCTGCAGCCTCAGCTTTTTTGTGCCGCTCGTCGGCAATCTGGTCTTGGCAGCCTCGGTTGATAAGGTCCGGGGTTTGCTGAAATCGCCCATCGCGGTCCGGCGGATGAACCTGACTGCCGGATGGTTATTAATCGGTGTTGGTGCCGTCATCGCGCTTGGCTGAAGGGGGTCGCAACACCCTGCATTGGAATACGAAATCTTGTGTCATTCGCGTGACAAAGGTGGCGAAAACGCATATATCTTGGGGATAAAAATACAGGAATTCCCTAATGGCGGACACCAACCAAGACCAACAAGATTACGGCGCCGACTCCATCAAAGTTCTCAAGGGCTTAGAGGCGGTTCGCAAGCGTCCCGGCATGTATATCGGAGACACGGATGACGGCTCCGGTTTGCATCATATGGTCTATGAGGTGGTGGACAATGGAATTGATGAGGCACTCGCCGGTCACGCCGACCATGTCTATGTGAAAATCAACCCTGACGGGTCGGTTACGGTGGGCGATAACGGGCGCGGGATTCCGGTCGGGATACATGAGGAAGAGGGCGTTTCCGCGGCCGAGGTCATCATGACCCAACTGCATGCCGGCGGGAAGTTCGACAGCAACTCCTATAAGGTGTCCGGCGGGTTGCACGGGGTTGGTGTGTCAGTCGTCAACGCGCTTTCCGATTATCTAGAGTTGCGCATCTGGCGCGATGGAAAAGAACACTACGCCCGGTTCGAAGGTGGATTCACAACCGAGCATCTGCGGGTCGAAGGTGACGCAAACGGGCGCAACGGAACTGAGGTGACGTTCCTCGCCTCGACCGACACGTTCAGCAACCGCGACTACGACTTTCACACGCTGGAAAAGCGCTTGCGCGAACTCGCCTTCCTGAATTCCGGCGTGCGGATCATCCTTGAAGACCTGCGGCCTGCTGAACCGCTGAAGGTTGATCTGTTCTACGAGGGCGGCGTCAAAGAATTCGTCAAATACTTGGATCGCTCCAAGACCCCGTTGATGGACGCCCCGATCTATGTGGCGGGTGAGCGCGATGAAATCGGTGTCGAGGTCGCGATGTGGTGGAACGACAGCTACAACGAAATGGTGCTGCCTTTCACCAACAACATCCCGCAGCGGGATGGTGGCACGCATATGGCGGGCTTTCGCGGGGCGTTGACGCGGGCGATCAGCAAATATGCTGCAGAAAGCGGGATTGCGAAGAAAGAGAAAGTCGCGCTGACCGGCGACGATGCGCGCGAGGGCCTGACCTGCGTGCTGTCGGTCAAGGTGCCCGATCCGAAGTTTTCCAGCCAGACGAAAGACAAGCTGGTCAGTTCAGAGGTGCGGCCAGCGGTCGAAAGCCTTATGAACGAGAAGCTGAACGAATGGTTTGAGGAAAACCCCGCCGAGGCGAAGTCGATCATCACGAAAATCGTTGAGGCCGCAGCAGCGCGCGAGGCTGCCCGCAAGGCCCGCGAAATCCGACGCAAGTCGGCGATGGATGTGAACTTCAACGCATCGAAGCTCAAGGATTGTTCTGAAAAAGACCCCTCCAAAACCGAGGTTTTTCTGGTCGAGGGGGACAGCGCGGGGGGGTCCGCCCAGACAGGCCGCGACCGCAAGACGCAAGCCATCCTGCCTTTGCGTGGGAAGATCCTGAACGTCGAACGGGCGCGGTTTGACCGCATGCTTAGCAGTCAGGAGGTTGGCAACCTCGTTATGGCGCTCGGCACCGGGATTGGTCGGGATGAGTTCAATATCGACAAGCTGCGCTACCACAAGGTTGTCATCATGACCGATGCCGATGTGGATGGGGCGCATATCCGGACCCTGTTGCTCACCTTCTTCTTCCGCCAGATGCCGGAACTGATCGAAGGCGGCTACCTCTACATTGCGCAGCCGCCGCTTTACAAAGTCACGCGCGGCAAGTCCGAGGTGTATCTCAAGGATCAGGCCGCGATGGACGAGTACCTGATCGAACAGGGGATTGAAGGCGCGATGCTGCGGCAGGGCAATGGCGAGGAAATCGCCGGCGCCGACCTGCGTCGCGTAGTGGACGAAGCGCGACAGCTGAAGCGCGTGCTTGACGCCTTCCCAACCCACTACCCCCGCCACATCCTGGAACAGGCGGCGATTGCCGGGGCTTTCGTGCCGGGTGCGGTGGATACCAACCTGCAAGGCGTGGCTGACACGGTGGCACAGCGGCTCGACCTGATCGCGCTGGAATGGGAGCGCGGCTGGCAGGGGCGGATCACGCAGGACAAGGGCATTCGGCTTGCGCGTATTCTGCGCGGCGTCGAAGAAGTGCGCACACTTGATGGCCCGATGCTGCGGTCGGGTGAGGCGCGGCGCAGCGGGTCGTTCACCCAAAGCTTGCAAGAGGTCTATAACTTGCCTGCGACGCTGGTGCGCAAGGACCGCAGTCAGGTGATCCACGGGCCCATTGATCTGCTCAAGGCGATTTTGGAAGAGGGTGAAAAGGGCCTCTCACTCCAGCGCTACAAGGGACTGGGCGAGATGAACCCCGATCAGTTGTGGGAGACAACGCTGGACCCCGACGCCCGTACCTTGCTGCAGGTGAAGGTCGAGGATGTGGCCGAAGCCGACGATCTGTTTACGAAACTCATGGGCGACGTGGTTGAACCACGGCGAGAGTTCATTCAGGACAATGCGCTGAGCGTTGAGAACCTCGATTTCTGAAGAACGGCGACTGAATGTGAGTGTCAGCTTTTCCCCATCCAAGTATCATGAGCCGTCTGAATCTGCCTTACAACGTTGAAATTACTTGATTATTGAAGTTCTCGTAAATGCTTAAAGCGGTGTGGATTTAGTACCGATTTGTCAAGATCGTTTTCTATGCAAACACGCCTCGCGCTTGCAGAGTTCGCTCGCCACCATGTCAATCGTTGTCACTTTCCGTGGCTCTTTAGCAAAACCGCAAAGACAAGCGGCGCTGCCGCGATGACAAGCGTGATGCGGATCACATGCATGATCGAAACGTAGGTGATGTCTTGTTCCAGTGCCAAAGCAAGCAGTGACATCTCGGCCAAGCCACCGGGCGAATAGGCAAGGAAAGCCTGACTGAGTGGGATGCCGCTTTGCAATGCGATGATCTCGGCAAAGCCAACGGCCACACACAGCATGGCAAGCGAAGACATAGTTGCGAGCAGCAGGTCCCGTCTAATCTCGGCGAAGGTGGCTCCGACGAACCGGGTGCCGATGATTGTGCCGATTGTGATCTGTGCCGCGATGATAAAGAGGGTGGGTGGTGCCACCGTGACCCAGCCCAGAATATGGGTTGCACCGCTCAGAATAAGCGGTCCAAATACCGGGGCGGCAGGCAGCCGCAGGCGTTTTCCGCCCCAGGCACCAATGACGGCACAGGCGCCAAGGATGATGTAGTCTGAAAGGCTGATTGCATCGAGCGCGACCCAGGTGCTCGCACCTGTCCCATTGCTTGAAACGCCAAGGATCAGCCCGAAGAAGAGAGCCACGAATGTGATCACAATCAGGATACGCGCGGCATGGGCAAGGGCAATCCGCCTTTCATCGCCACCCGCCTCGGCCCCTAACAGCATCATTTCATTCAAGCCGCCAGGCATTGCAGCATAATAGGCCGATACCGGATCGTAGCCGCCAATGCGCCGATAGACGAGAAATGACAGCCCAGCGGCGCAGGCCAGAAAGACCGGCAGCAGAAGCAGCGTCAAAACCCAGCTTCCCAAGAGGCCAAAGACCTCTGCCGTCACGCCCGACCCAAGCATCACACCGATCACCGGAATGACAAAGGGGCGCAGACCGGCGGGGGCACGTACCGGCATGCGCAACATCGCGGCGCATGTGTTGCCGATCATCGGCCCCAGCATCCATGGTAAGGGCAGACCAACCGCATAAGCACCGATACCGAAGATCAGCCCAATCGTCAGGGCCAAAAGTATCCGTGAGAATTCAGAATCCGGTTCCATCGCTTCGGCATGTGGCGGCGTTGCGCGGACCATGCGGTGCGAGGCGAAGATGGTCAACGGGCATCGCGGATGTGATGCCCGTTGACCCCGGCAATCTAGTGCCGGTGCAGCATAATTGGGTCTATACGCACCTGATGGTGCACTTGGGGCGGAAGCCCCAGATCCTGCCGCAGATGATTTGACAATCGATCAGTGCTTGGCTTCCGGTGCCGCGTCGGAACATCATACACGTCAGGTGGATGCTGCTTGCGAAACAGCCTTGCAGCAACAGCCAAGACAACACGTCGCAGACCGAAATTCGCGACAAGATCATCGATCACCTCGGTCAGAGGTTGTGGGTTCTTCAGTGGTAAAGCATTCATCTTGCTCCATTTCCGCAAATACATTGCGGCCTTTCGTTGTAGTTCCGGTTTGACGAAAACGCGTGCAACAAAGGTTGCTGGCGCAGCAGTCAAACGTGGGTAGATGGGTGGAAAAGAAGGCCGGAAAACCGGCCGGTGGCGCTTAGCTGGTCGATGAGCCAGCAGGCAACATCGTTGCAGACACGCCAGCCGGATGACACCAGAATAGGGGGCGATTAAGATTGTAAGTCATCGTAACCCTCCCTTGTTGATGTGGTCCGACCCGGACACTCATACAGTGTGTGCAGCAAAAAGCAAACAGCTTTCCGTTACGGCAGCAGCAAGTGGCGGAATGACAACGCCGCTAGAGCCCGCCGATATGATGGGTGCCGCGACTTCTGGCCAGCGCGATCTGCTTTTGACGTTCGCGAAAGCGGGCCTTGTCCGCGTCCGATGTCTCATCCACGCAATGATGGCAGGACACGCCTGTTTCATAGGCGGGATGATTGCGATCACCGGGTTCCAGCGGGCGGCGGCAGGCATGGCACAGGATATGCGGCCCTTCTTTCAGGCCGTGCTCGACGCTCACGCGGGCATCGAAGACAAAGCACGACCCGTCCCATTTGCTTTGCGCTTCAGGCACTTCTTCAAGGTATTTCAGGATGCCACCTTTGAGGTGATAGACATCCTCAACCCCTTGCCCCAGAAGGTAATTCGTGGACTTCTCGCACCGAATACCGCCGGTGCAGAACATCGCGATCCGCTTGTTGTGAAAGCGATGCTTGTTCTCTTCCCACCATGCGGGAAACTCACCAAAGCTCTTGGTTTCGGGATCGATTGCACCCTCAAATGTGCCAATCGCGACCTCGTAATCATTGCGCGTATCAATCACCGCCACATCCGGCGCGCTGATCAGATCATTCCAATCGGCAGGCGCCACGTAGTGACCCACGCGAGCGACCGGATCGACATCGGGCTGGCCCATTGTGACGATCTCTTTTTTCAGACGCACCTTCATGCGGTGAAAGGGCGGAGTTGTCGCGGTGCTCTCTTTCCAGTCAAGATCGGCGCAGCCCGGCAAGGCGCGGATATGCGCGATAACCGCATCAATGCCGCTGCGATCCCCTGCAATCGTGCCGTTGATTCCTTCCTGTGCGAGCAAAAGCGTGCCGCTCACGCGGTTTGCTTTGCACAAGGCAAGAAGTGGCGCCTGCAACGCAGCGGGCGCGTCAAAGCGGGTGAAGTGATAAAGGGCGGCGACGACATACATGCGGCGTCAGTTACGCCCGCAAGTGCGTTTCCGCAAGGGTTGGCCTTGTTACCGACAGCGACGGAAATGGTAGGCATGGACGTATAACCTATGAACGCAACTGAATGCGGAGCGGTTTGATGCGTAAACGTCCAACGCCCCCGGCTTTTCTGATCGGGTTCGCGATTGCTTATATGGCCTTGGGCCTTGTGATTATGAGTGCGAAGGCAGGTCTAGTCTGACACCGCGCCCTGTGCGGCGGCAATGGCTAGCCCATCGGCCACGGCGGTAAAGGCTTCGGCCTGTTCCGAAGCAGCGTGCGGGAACAGCGCGACCATGGTATCAGCGACCACCTGCAGCAGGCTGGAGCCGCCGACAAAGACGATCTTTCCGATCTGTGCGGGCTGGACGCCGGCCATCGCCAGCGTCTCTTCCGCGCAGAGGCGGATCTGAGTGGCATAGTCTTCCAGAATTGCCGCCATGGCTTCCTTTGTCAGATCGGCAGCAAGCGCGGGTGCTACGACACTAAGATCAATGCGCGTCTGCGCGATGTCCTGTGCGTTTAGCCGGATCTTGCCGTCTTCCACCGCAAAGGCGATGTCGTGGCCCAGTTCCATCTGCAGGACCGTCCGCAAGCGCACAAATAGGTCAGGGTTGACGCCCAGCTTTGCGTAATCCGCAGCCATGCGCCGGTTTTCCGGCGTGTAAACAAAGGGAATCTTCTGCCAGGTTGCCAGATCATTATAGATCGCGTTGGGGGCGATATGCTGACCGTCACCCAGTTCGTTGCGCACGGGCGCGCCGCGACCCAAAAGCGGCATCACCGATGCGATGGAAATGGCGCGGTCAAAATCTGTACCACCGACACGCACGCCGTGGCTTGCGATGATCCGGGTCTGGTCACCGTCGCGTGTGAAGATGGAGAAATCCGACGTGCCCCCACCGATATCGACAATTAGGCCCAGCGTCCCCGGCTCTAGCGGGCCACTCGCGCGGGCGGCGGCTTCCGGTTCATACATGAAGGCCACGTCGCGATATCCGGCCACCATATACGCTTCGCGCAGATCCACTTCGGCCTGTGCGTTACGGGTGGCATCGCTGGAATGGAAACGCACCGGCCGCCCCGACAGGGCGACATCGTAGGTCTCGCCGGTTTCGGCCTCTGCCCGGTTGCGCAGCATACGCAGGAACCGGGCCACAACTTCGATCAGTGTTAGTCGTTCATATGCGATCTGGCGCTTTTCACGCATCAGCGGCGTGCCGAGAACGGATTTCAGCGCACGCATGAACCGCCCCTCGCGCCCATCGATGAGGGCCGCATTCGCTTCGGACCCATAGGTCGTGATCTTTCGGTCATAATCGAAGAAGACAGACGTCGGCAAAGTGGTGCGCCCCGGCTCAACCATAATCAGCTGGGGCCTGCCATCAATCATCACCCCGGCAGCCGTATTTGAGGTTCCAAAATCGATCGCTAAAACCGCCATCGCCGCCTCCAATGATTTGCGAAAGACGCGCCTGATATGCGCAAGCCGCGACACATGCAAGCCCGCCCCGGGGGCTTGATCAACCGCCTTGGGCGCGTCAGCATCGGGCCAAGGAGGCGCACATGGCAAAAATCATCTGGATGACCGACCCGCATTTCCAGAATGAAGGGCTTATAGGTGATCTGAACCCGCGCTCCCGACTGAAAGCGGCGATCGCACATATGAATACACACCATGCGGATGCGGATTTTCTGGTACTGACGGGTGATCTGGTCGGCGATGATATCGAAGGCGACTACCGGCTGCTTGCCACATACCTCGCCGAGAGCAAGATCCCCGTCTATCCGCTCGTCGGCAATAATGACGACAGGGCCGGGTTTCGCGCGCATCTGACTTTGCCAGATGGCACTATGGATGAGTTCATTCAGTACAAGATCGCGATGCCCGACGCGACGATCCTTTGCCTCGATACCCATATGGTTGGGTCGCATGCCGGTGAGTTTTGCGCCGCGCGTCAGGAGTGGCTGGCGGCCCATCTTGGCGACACGCCGACATATGTCTTCATGCACCATCCGCCCATGGATCTGCATTTGCCGCCACAGGACGAGATCAAGCTGGCAGATGGGGATGCCTTTCTCAACCTCATCGCCGGCCGCGTGGACCATCTCTTCATCGGTCACGTTCATCGCCCCACATGCGGTACGATCCGGGGCATCCCTTTCGCGACGCTGCGGGCGTTGTCGTTTCAGGCTCCGCCACCACAACCGCCTTGGGATTGGAGCAGCTTTGTTCCCGCAAAAGAGGCACCGCATTACGGTGTCCTCTATATCGAGAACGGCAATGCCACTCTGCAGCACACGGATTTTTGCACTTACGAGACAGGGATTGAGCGCTGACGCTTTTCATCTATGGCGCCCGCCCGTAAGAGGCACGTATGCAAAGGGTCATGATCTGCGGTGGGCCAGGCTCCGGCAAAAGCACGCTTGCCCGGATCATGGGTGAGCGATTGGGGCTGCCTGCTTACCACATGGACCATATCCACTGGACACCGGGTTGGGTTGAACGGGACAAGGCTGCGAAAACGCCACTCGTCATGGAGATCATCGCCAAAGATGCATGGGTCTTTGAAGGTGGGCATTCAAAGACCCATGATGACCGCGCCGCGCGATCCGACACGTTCATCTGGCTCGATCTGCCGCTGGTCTTGCGTTTCTACCGCGTGGTTTGGCGGTCACTGCGCGACTTTGGAAAAGTACGGCCCGATATGGCTGATGGCTGCCCTGAGACCTTTGGCAAGCACACGCTTGAATTCTGGTGGTGGATCTGGACGACACGGCACAGCAAAAGGGCGCGTATGCAGCGTATCATTGAAGAGTTCCCGCATCTGAAAGTCTATCACCTACAAACCCGCTCGCAGGTGGCCGCATTCATTGCTAACCTGCCTAGAAAAGCGGAGGCTTTATGATGACCCACGCACTTCTTGTGATTGATGTGCAAAATGATTTCTGCCCCGGCGGCGCTTTGGCTGTGGCTGGCGGCGATGAGATTGTGCCGGGCATCGATGCCGAGATGGATAAATTCGATGCCGTGATCCTGACGCAGGACTGGCACCCGGCGGGCCATTCATCCTTTGCCTCAAGCCATGACGCGGCTCCGATGAGCATGACGGAAATGCCTTACGGCCCACAGGTCCTTTGGCCCGATCACTGTATCCAGGGCACGCAAGGGGCGGCATTTCACAAAGACTTGCTGGTCGACCGTGCCGATTTGATCATCCGCAAAGGCTACAACCCGGCCATCGACAGCTATTCGGCCTTCTTTGAGAATGACAAGGTCACGCCCACCGGCCTCGAAGGCTATCTGCGCACGCGTGGTATCGATGCCGTAACACTTGTCGGCCTCGCGACGGATTTCTGCGTGAATTATTCCGCGGTCGATGCAGCAAGGCTGGGCTTTACCGTCACGGTCAACACCGGCCTTTGCCGCGCGATTGATTTTAACGGATCGCTTCAGGCCGCCCGGACGGCGATGGATGAGGCTGGCGTTACGCTCGCCTAGCGCCCGCGTCCGGCAAACCAGACCGATGACACGCCCGCAATCATGATCACAACCAGCCCGGCAAGGCTCAACTGATCCGGCCATTGGCCAAAGACCGCCCACCCGATCACCATCGCGGCCAGCAATTGGCTATAGATCAGCGGGGCAATCACGGCGGCAGGTGTCGTTCGGTTGACCATGACCAGCAAGAAGTTACCACCCGCCGAGCCAAGCGCGGAGAGTGTGATCAAGCCGAGGGCCTGCGGTGTCAGCGCCGGTATGGGTAGGAATGCGAAGGGCGCCAGAATGATCGCCCCGATGATTAGTTGCGACAGCAGCAAAAATCGCGGGCGAAAGGCGGGGGCCAACCAACGGGTTGCCACCAGATAGGCCCCGTAAAAGCACCCCGCCAGAACGGCAAAGCCCATGCCGGTGGTCATCCCAAAACCGGGGCGGACCACCAACAGAACCCCAGCAAAGCTGACCAGCAACAGGATAGTACGCAGCCGCGTAATCTGCTCTCCCAACGCCACTGCCGACAGGAAGTAGGACACGACCGGCCCCACAAAGAACCCACCAAACACATTCGCGAGCGGCTCGGTCTTCAGTGCCGTCAGGATACAGACGATCCCACCCACGATCAGGCCCGCCCGCAGGAACAGACGCCAATCCAGCAATTGGCCCAGCTCGGTCCATTGCAGGGCACAAAACGGCGCGAGCAGAATCGCGGCCAGCGCAAACCGTGTCCAGGCGACAAAGACCTGCGGAAATCCCGCACCTGTCAGCAGGGTCGCCGCTGCGTCACCGCCGACAATCAGAAACATCGCCAGCACAACCGCGCCGACCATTGAAGGCGGGTAAGTCTTTGTCACTGAACGAATTCTAACGCCACATAAAGAAGCAGCAAAAGACCCACACCCAGCCCAAGCAGCGCAATACCCCGACGCGTCTGGTTCTTGGGCCGGGGTCGCGCTGTCGCTGGCGCGGCGCGCGGGGTCGGCGCAAGCAAGGTCTCATCCTCCAACGGCTTCGCTGCATCAAGGGACGCCAGAAAGCTCTGAAAATCAAAACCGCCCCAATTCACGCCGCTCAGATCATGATTGCCCAGATTGGCGGTCAACTTCTCGATCACCCCCACACGGGCCGCTTCATCGCTGATCGGATACCGGCCCGGCGGCGCGCCACTGTCATAGACCTGCAAAGCAAACCCGCTCTCCAGAAAAAACGTGCGTACAGACGCATCCGCTTTCTCCAGCGCCGCCACGACCCGCGCGTCACGAAACATCGCCCGCTTCTCGGTCGCCACACCCGTCACCGCCAGATCGCCAAACTGGTCCGGCAGCCCCTCAGGCGTGACCGCGACCATGTCGAAATCATAACGCAATGCCATCCCCTTAGGCCCCCTTGCCACCCCCGCGCCCGCTTGATCTAACACGGGCAGTCAAGAGGGGGAACAGCACATGGTCGACATCGCCACCCGCGTCTGGAACCACAAATGGAAGATCGACCCGATCGTCCGGTCCCTGATCGACACCGATTTCTACAAGCTCCTGATGTGCCAGTCGGTCTTCCGCAACAAGCCCGACACCCAAGTCACCTTCTCACTCATCAACCGCACCAAATCTATCCGCCTCGCCGATCTGGTGGACGAAGGCGAACTGCGCGAACAACTCGACCATATCCGCTCCCTCTCCCTCACCCGCGGCGAAAGCACATGGCTCCGCGGCAACACCTTCTACGGCAAACGCCAGATGTTCACCCCCGCCTTCATGGAATGGTTCGAGAACCTGCAACTCCCCCCCTACCACCTCGAAAAACGCGACGGGCAATATGAGCTCACCTTCGAAGGGTCATGGCCCGAGGTCATGCTCTGGGAAATCCCCGCCCTCGCCGTGCTGATGGAGCTACGCGGGCGCGCTGTCCTAGGCGAGATGGGGCGGTTCGAACTTCAGGTCCTCTATGCCCGCGCCATGACCAAGCTCTGGCAAAAGGTCGAACAGCTCCGCAACATCCCCGACCTGCGCCTCGCCGATTTCGGCACAAGGCGGCGGCATTCCTTCCTCTGGCAGGACTGGTGCGTGCAGGCCATGACCGAAGGCCTGGGCGACCGTTTCGTCGGCACCTCCAACTGCCTGATCGCCAAGAACCGGGATATGGAGGCGATTGGCACCAACGCCCACGAACTCCCCATGGTCTACGCCGCCTTGGCCGAGACCGACGAGGCCCTCGCCCAGGCCCCCTATGACGTGCTCGCCGACTGGCATGAGGAGCATGACGGCAACCTGCGCATCATCCTGCCCGACACCTACGGGACGAAGGGCTTCCTCGACCGCGCGCCCGACTGGCTGGCCCGCTGGACGGGCATCCGCGTTGACAGCGGCGACCCCGCGACCGGAGCGGAAACGGCGATCAACTGGTGGAAAAGCCGGGGCGAGGACCCCAGCGAAAAGCTCGTCATCTTCTCAGACGGTCTCGACGTGGACAAAATCATCGAGCTTCAGGCCCAATTCGCCGGCCGCGTCCGCGTGTCCTTCGGCTGGGGCACAATGCTCACGAACGACTTCAAAGGCCTGACGGAAAACGACGCCCTCGCCCCCTTCTCCTTCGTCTGCAAAGCCATCGCCGCAAACGGCAAACCCACCGTCAAACTGAGCGACAACCCCAACAAGGCCATGGGGCCAGAGGACGAGATCGCCCGCTACAAACGGGTGTTCGGGGTCGGAGAGCAGGTGGAGATGGAGGTTGTGGTTTAGTGAAAGTGGCGGGGCGTGTTGCTACCCCACCACTGGCCAATCGGTCACTCGTCAATCAAAATAGGCCAAGCGCGTTTGCCAAATTGACTGGCATAGATGCGTTCACCGGTTTTTGGATCAGTCTTCCATGGGCGGAAGATCCAACGCTTTCCCGGTGGAGGGGGCGGAAAAACTGAATTTCCCATAGCCGTAACTCCTCTATTGAGGATTTGATTTGATGCGGTAGCCGGACTGTGAGAATACTAAGATGCAAATCAGTGGTATTCTGCAGCTGCTACTGCTCTGCTTTGCCGCTAGGGGGCCGACAGGTTTACTTGTCGGCCTTTTTCTTTTTGGTCTCCCTGCAACGCCGCGCGGCTATCGGAGCAGGGCCCATAGAGTCTCATTAGCTTTCCTTCTCGGCCATATATGGGTGTCTGATTCACCCTAGGCACAACATCGCAGGCTGTGTTGATCAGGGCAAGCAAAAAATTTGCCTTAGCTAATATCTAGCTTGAAAAATAGCTTAGATAACTTATTTTCGACTTCAACGAAGGAGAATTGTCAGATGTCGCGTCCACGGAGCCCAAGCTACCCCAACCAACCATTACAGAAGTGTTTGCAGCTGATTTCACTTGTTTTTAAAGAAGATCGCACTAATCCGATCGACCGCGAAACTGCGGCTAAACACATCGGATATAGTGGACTCAGTGGCGCAGCCGACAAGACACTTTCGACGCTTGCGCAATACGGCTTGTTAGAGAAAGCAGGGACCGGGGAAGTCCAAGTAACATCGCTTGCGGTAGAAATACTCCATCCTGACCGCCCGGAAGACCGCCAAATAGCGCTTCGCGATGCAATTAACTCTCCCACCGTATTTCAACAGATAAGCAATAGATTTCAGGATGGTACGCCATCTAAGTCAGCTCTTGAATCTTGGCTAGTGAGGGAGGGTTTCCAAGATCGGGCTATTTCGCCGATCATCCGCTCGTATCTGGAAAGCGTTCGCTTCCTTGTCGCTGAAGGTATCACGATTGGCGAGGGTGATCTTGAACAGGGGGCTGAGTTGGATCACGACAGTATTGTGACTGATCAGCTTGACAACAAGGATATCGGTTCCTTTGACAATGCAGCTCAGCAGATAGGAAGGACTAGTCCGGGCACTACGTCAAAACCATCCAACCAAGCTTTTGTTGAAGAATGGTTCCGAGTGAAATTGGGCTCTGAAAAGACTGTGACGATAAATTTGTTTGGTGCGGAGGACATTACAGCCCGTGACATAGACAAATTGATAATCTTGTTAGAGGCTCAAAAAGTTGCAATTGCAGATTAGCAAGCCTAGGGTGCGCATTCACTGCGCATCGTCTCTCACCACAATGGTGCGCGTAAACCGAACACCCTACGGTCTCACAAATGCCCGTAGGGCGAAGTTCTCCTCGCCGCAATGCTATAGTCGCTGCACATCCATCCGCTGATGCAGAATTCTAATAACCGTCACTGCCGTATCGTCCTCCCGGAAGAACACCACATGGCGTCCAGTCAATACGCGCCGCAGGCCCGGGCGAACCTCATAGGCTGACCGCGACGCAACCTCACCGGTGGCGATCCCCAATATCCGCTCCTCCAGCATGGCGTCATATGTGACGGCCTGCGCATAACCCCAGTGGTCTTCCGTGTAGTCCCAGATGGTGGCGATGTCTTCGACTGCCGCACGGGCGTACTTGATCCGCTTCACCCGGACGCTTTCTCTCGGGCCTCATACGCTGCCCGCTTCTGCGTACGAAAATCATCCCAGTCAAATTCTTCGGCAATCCCGGACGCAATCCCTTCGTCAATCAACGCCCGCAACTGCTCCAGATTCGCCTCGCGTTCTTCCAACAACCGCAGCCCCGCCCGCACCACATCGCTGGCCGAGCTGTAGCGCCCCTCTTTCACCTTCGCGTCGATGAACCCAGTGAAGTGCTCGCCAAGGGAAACGGATGTGTTGCGCGGCATGGTCAGATCTCATGTGCCAAAGATAGGTACAATATGGGTCAGGCGGCGGGTCCGGTCAATCCTGCCCATCCACCCTCCCCCTGAGCGCCTTCACCTCCCCGCGCGCTTTCTTCTCCGCGAGCCTGCGGCGGATTGATCCTTTCGTGGGCCGTGTCGCCACCCGTCGTTTGGGCCGCTCGCAGGCTTTGCGGATCAGCTCTGCCAGCCTCTCCCGCGCGATCTCGCGGTTGCGCGCCTGGCTCCGCGTCTCTTGCACGAAAATCACCACCGCCCCGTCCTGCGTCCACCGTCGCCCTGCCAGCCGCCGCAGCCGCGCCTTGACCGGCTCGGGCAGGTTGGGGGACCGCGCCGCCTCGAACCGCAACTCAACGGCTGTGGACACCTTGTTCACATTCTGCCCACCGGGGCCCGACGACCGAGTAAAGCTCTCCGTCAGCTCCCAATCGGCGATGGTGATCTGGTCATTAATCTTCATCTTGGCACAAAAACTCCCGCCGGAGGCTCCTGCGGCTGCAACACGCCTGTACGTACAGGATATGTACAGGTTCTGTACGGGATATTTACATGAAAATTCAGACTGGTGTGGCCGCATTTGGCTGCGCCAAACGCTTACCCACACTTGGTGAATGCGTGGCATTCACCATGGAAAAAGGGCCACCCCGGCGATGGGATGGCCCTTTCCTGAATTACGGAGGCGGGTCGGTTAGGTTGCCCACCTTATGGTCTTCTCAGCCAAGGGCTGCCTTAGATGAGACCCCCACAAGTTGTCCCGACACGTATCTCCAATACCTCATGATGCACTGGATCACCTCCTTTCATTATGTTTCGCCTGCTCAGGAGGGTGGCACAGATTTGGTATATTTCAAGTAAAAATACGCCCGACCTCGTGTTTATGTGCTGGCGTGAGTCATGCGCCCAACAATCAGGCGGAATGGTACCAGGGCGAGCAATGCGATGCTCAGCTTCACGCCCCAGTCCGCGACGGCCAGCGTGACCCAAAGCGGCATCATCGGCCCCGTCGTCAAGAACGGCGCGGCGTCCTGCGCCCACATCACCTCTTCCGCGGCGGAGGCGCTGAGCCCGTTGAAGACGGCGGCAAAGGCGATTGAAAAAAAGATGGCCGTGTCGACGGTCGAGCCGACCAGCGTGCTGCCCAGTGGCGCCTTCCACCATGAGCCCTCCCGCAGCCGGTTGAAGACAACGATATCAAGCAGTTGCGCGATCAGAAACGCGGTCGCCGAACCGATGGCGATGCGCAAAGCAACCGCTGGGTATTCAAACCCGTCCCCTTGCAGCATGATCTGTGACCCAATCAGCGAGCAGATGATCCCGACAATGAGCCCTGCAAACACAACCTTGCGCGCGGCAGCGGGACCGTAGATGCGGTTCATCACGTCCGTCACCAGAAAGGCCAGCGGATAGGTGAACGCCCCCCAGGTCAAGAGGCCGTCGAGGATCAGGAATTGCACAAGGATGTTGGATGCGACCACGATGGTCGCCATGGCGAGGACGCCGGGAAGGATACGTGTCATGTCTGGTTTTCCGTTTTGGCAAGGGTGCGGCACTTGGCCCCCGGATGCTGGGGACAGCGCGCCTTAACGCCCATTGCCTAGTCGGTCAACCGATATTCGACGATCTGGGTCTGTTGGAAGAAGCTGAAATTGTCGTCCGAGATCATGGTCAGGCGTAGGCCTTCTTCGTCTTCCCAGACGCTGATCCCCTCCAGATTGTCGTGCACGCCGAGCCCGGTCTGCAGGATCAGCTCCTCCGATCCGCCATTCAGGTCAAACCGCCGGACACGGCTGCGAAATCCGATCCCGGCGAAGTCGCGCTCCAGCAGATAAAGCCGTCCATCCGGACCGATATCTGCGCCCGCCATCAGGTAAGGCCCGGTGCGCGGCACCTCAAACGGTTGATCCCAAACCCCGTCCTTGTAGCGAAAAACGGGAAAGGGACGCGTGGCGAGACCGGATCGTTCGGGAAGTGTATAAAGCGCACCGTCAAGGCCGATAGCCAAAGCCTCGAGCGATGAATTGCTCTGTAGTTCCATTGCTGTGGGCGGGTCGATCAGGTCAGAGCCGAAGGCGCCAACGCGTTCAAAGTATCGCAGCCCGTGGGTCCATTCGAACGAAACAAAAATGCCGCCGTCGGGTGCATATGCCAGCCCCTCACTGTCCCGTTCGTGACGGCGCAGCGGCGCACGATGGGGTGCGCGCAGCACTTCCAAGGTTTGGTGATTAACTGCTTCGATCACGCCGTCTTCGCGTGCAAACCGGCCTTCGGTCATATGGCCCCTGTCACTGAGCGCGATGAAGCTGCTCCCGTCATCCGAGACTTCAATGGCCGAGAAACCGCCGAAATTCGGATCACTATCCTGCCAGATATAGGTGCTGATCAATGTGGCCTCCGCGCAGGCTGGACTCGCCCCCAGAAGGGCCATCGTACGAAGAAACAGCCGCACTTAATTCGCGTTCAACACAGATAGGCACTGGCCCGGCAGATTGGCCATCGTCAATTCCGCCCTCGGAGTTGGAGGAGGGGCGTTCGGGTCGGGCGGTGGCGGGTTGAGGATACGATCCACCCAACCTTGTGCTTCAGCGCATCCGTCACCGGATGGCGGTGGCGTCTGATCGACACAAGTCGCTGCGCCAGATGGGCAATTCAAACGCACGTGGAAATGATAATGGTGTCCCCACCAGGGTCGGATCTTGCTCAGCCAGGACCGGTCGCCGGTTGTATTGTTGCACATCGACACCTTTGCGCCGGGAAAGACAAAGATGCGGCTGACCCTTGGATCCGAAGCAGCTTGGCGCATGATCGCCTCATGCTGTGGTGTCCAGCTGCTGTTGGTGAAGGCTCCGGCAGAGCGGCGCATGGAAATCGATGAAATGCTCTCACGCTCTGCCTCGGTCAGGTTCAGCCGGTCAGGTGGCAGCATCCAGATATCCACGTCAAGGCCGGACTGGTGGCTGGCATGCCCGCTGACCGGGCCGCCGCGCGGCAGGCTCAGATCGCCGACATAAAGCCCTTCCCACCCAGGTTGGGTGGCGGCAAAACGGCTGAGGTCCTGCACGAAATCGATGGTAATGGGCTGTGACCAGTTGCGGTTGCGCGACAGCCGCATGGCCTGCCATGTTGGGCCGGTTTCGGCCAGTTGCTGACCGCCGGCCTGACAACCGCGCGAATAGCCACCGATGGGTTGCGGTGGTTGGCTTGTTGCGGTCGGCACCGCCTCAAAGAGTGGCTTGGCGATGCGTGTGTCATTCGCGTTTTGCGACACGATCTCGACTGGTGGCTGATCGGTCTGGCATGCGGCAAGCCCGAAGGCTGCAATCACTGCGATGATGTAGCGGACCATTCTGCGCGATCTCCGTCTTTATTGACCCATCGTAGCAACAAAAGTCCTAACAGGAAAAGAAAGATCACAGGCAAAAAGCCCAATTGATTGCTGCCGGTCATCCAAGTGAACAGGGTGATCAGCGCAGGGGCAAGAAAGGCCGTCGCCTTGCCGGTTAAGGCAAAGAGGCCGAATGCCTCGGTTGGGCGGTCTGGGTGGGTGTGGCGGACCATCATTGAGCGGGAGGATGCGTAAACCGCACCGCCCGCACCGCCGATGCACATCCCGCAGATATAAAATATGATATCCGGCAACTGCGACCCTTCGGCAAGAGGAATGCCAAAGAGCGTTTCGCGCGACATACCCACGATTGTGACCGACACCGCAATCAAGACCCATACAGCAACGCGGATCACGGGCTTGGGGCCAAAGCGCTGATCGGCGAGACCTGACAGCCATGTGGTGATGGCCGCGGCGATGGCCGCGATAATCCCGAAAACGCCGATCTGGATTGTCTGCCAATCCAGCACAAGTGCGGCATAGACCCCACCAAAGGCATAGACCGCATTCAGCGCGTCGCGATAGAACATCGACCCCAGCAGAAAGTTCAAAAGGCTTTTCCGGTCCAACACGCCTTTCAGCGTATCGACCAACTCGCCCCAAACCGCCCCAATCCGCGTCGATTTCTTTTCCGCGTTTGGGTCGTCATGGACGAATAGAAAGAACGGGATGATAAAGATCACGTACCAGAGCGCAATAAAGGGGCCGACCGACCGCGTGCCTTCGCGCAGGTCCGGGTCCAGCCCGAAAAGCGGTGCGTTGCCCAGCAACGTGACGCCCTGATCGTTTTCGGCCAAGAGCAACAGCATGATAAAAAGCGACGTAACGCCGCCCCAATAGCCGAAGGCCGCGCCAGAGCCTGAGATGCGCCCAACCTCCTCATCCGTGCCCAGCGACGGCAGGATCGCGTTGACAAAGTTAAGCGCGCTTTCAGCCGCGATGAAACCAACATAGAAGATGACCAGCATCAGGATCAGGGCGGAGCCGTCTGGTGTTAGGCCCCACAAGAGCGTCGTTGAAATCACGTAGACGATGGAAAAGAACGCAATCCAGGGGATCTTGCGCCCTGAATTGTCGGCAAAGGCCCCCAGAAAGGGTGCGCTGAACGCAATCAACAGACCGGCCACCGTCTGGCCCAGTGACCAGACCCATTGCGCCTGCGCGTCTGCGGCCCGTTCGTCCAGCCCGGTGCCGAGGAAATACTCGGTGGCGACAACCGCGAAGTAAGGGCCGAAGATAAACGTCAGGCCAAGCGTGTAAAAGGGTTGCGATGCCCAATCAAAGGACATCCATCCCCAGATGCGTCTCTTGCTGACTGCCATGTGCCTGTCCCTGCTCTTTGTTGTTGCAGGGATAAGACACTGATAATACGCGCTGTGGCAAGCGATCCTTTAAGCGGACGTACCGTCATCAAGCGGGGGCCAGGGGCGGACCTTGTCGGCTTCGATCCAGCGCTGCACCCATTCGGGAAAGGCCGGAGATTGGTCGCGCAGTCCAAGGGCCGCCATCAGGCGTTCGGGGCGGACGATGCCGTTGCGATCTGTCACGGCAGTGCGGTAGAGGGCCTGAACCGCGCAATCGTCGCCAATCCAGAGCGACTGATCAAGATACATAAACCGCTCGTCCCAGCCCACGCATTTGCTGACCACCCGGAACTTCACGAAAGGGCGAACCCGTTTGCGGTACATGACCGACGAGCCTGCAACGGTCAGACCCCAGCGGTTTTTGGAGAGCGCGCGCAAGAGGCCCACGCGTTGCGCCAGCCCGGTCCGTCCAAGGTCAAGGATCGTCAGGATGCGACCATTGTTCATCTCGATGAACTGATCAATATCCTGCGGCCAACACCGGTGATGCGAGATATGGGTCCCAAGTGGGGGAAGCGGCGGCAGTTTGCGCGCGTGCAGCACTTCTTTGATCAGGCGAACAAAAGGATACATCGGGGTCTCGTTCTTTGCGTGATCGGCACATTGGCGCGATTGACCTGCGCGTCAACTTTAACCTTGCGGAACTGACGGACTTGTCCCCACGCGGACAAAGGCTTAGGTCATGGCGGACTTTGTTAGAAAGCGCTGCACATGGAAATCGTATCGGACATTCTGTCGCCCATTCTCAGCTTCGCCTACTTCCTGGTGATTGTGCATTTCATCATGAGCTGGCTGATCAGATTTGAGGTGCTGAACATCCGCCAGGAATTGGTTGGACAGATATGGTACGGGCTCGAACGTATCTTGCAGCCGGTCTATAGCCGCATCAGGCGATTTCTGCCGGATATGGGCGGGATCGATCTGTCGCCTGTCGTTGTGCTGTTGGGCATCATTATCTTGCGGAACCTGATCACGTAGGTTGCTCAACCCTCTTTCGCTGACGGCCATTTTTCCGCTCATCCCGAGAATCGCAGGGCGTGGATGCTTGCGCTGCCTGCTCAATTGCGAAAAACTGCCCAGGATGGGGCACCGGGCGGCTGGATAAGCGTCGCCCTTAAGAAGAGGGATTTTACCGATGGGCTTTCTTAACCTGACCAAAAAAGGCGTCGCACTTGCGCTTTCCGCGCAGTTGGTGCTGGCCACGCAGGCCGTGACATTGGCAGAGGCGCAGATGGTCGGCACAGATGCCGCGATCAGCAAATACACCGCGATGGCAAATCGCAGCGTCTTGATGGATGAATTGCAGCGCAGTGAAGTTCGTGAGCAGATCATCGAACTTGGTGTTGATCCCGCAGAGGCTGAACAGCGGCTTGCGGCCCTCTCGGATGAAGAGATCAGCACGATCCTGACGCAGATGGAAAATGACAGCGCCGGTGCCGATATCGTCGGTACGCTGTTTACCGTCTTTATCATCCTGCTGGTCACTGACCTGCTGTGCTTCACCCGGATCTTCAACTTTACACGTTGTATCCGCTAAGCGCTCTGCGCCGGGTCGCATTCCTGCTGATTGCCAGCTGGATCGCGGCCTGTGCGCCAGCTTTCGATCCTGATGCGCGGCTTGATGTCGACGTCCCGACCCGCGCGCAGGTGGCTAATGTGCCGCTGATCCGGCAGGCCGATTTCTACTGTGGGCCCGCCTCCATTGCGATGGTTATGCAATGGGCGGGTGCGGATATCGACCAGGAGGATGTGGCCTGGCTCGCCTTCAGCCCCGGCGCGCGGGGGACCTATCTGGCGGATATGATCGGCAGCAGCAGGCGGCTTGGGCAGCTTGCTGTTGAGATCAGCACCTTCGACCAGCTTTTGTCCGAAATCGATGCTGGCCACCCGGTCATCGTCTTTCAAAATCTCGGCCTGGGCATCGCGCCGGTCTGGCATTATGGCGTCGTGACCGGCTACGACTTCGGCAGGGATGAGGTTTACCTCAATTCCGGTCAGCTTGAGCAGATGGTTCTGCCCTTTGCCACGTTTGAGCGCACATGGCGTCGCGGCGATTACTGGGGGCTGGTCGTTCTGCCGCCCGATGATCTGCCGGTCAGTGTGCCCGAACCCGATATTCTCTCAGCAGGTGCCGCGCTGGAGCGTGTAGGTCAATTGGCCGCCGCCGAAACGCTGTACGAAACCGGCGCGGCACGCTGGCCCTACAGCTGGATCTGGCAATTTGGATTGGCAAATGCTCGTTATGGGCAGGGCGACCTGCGCGGCGCGCGCACCGCCTTGCGGCAAGCGCAACGCATTGATCCCAGCGTCCCTGAAATCCGCAACAACCTTGCTCAGGTGAACCACGAACTCGCGGGTTAGTGTAGCGACGAGCCGAACTCCATTGACATGCATGGTTGAACGCTCGATAAGAACAAATACAGAACATGGCGGCGGGGTGCAGCCCGATGACTCTGACGACGAAACCGCTCGATCCCGCGACATGGAATGACTTCGCCCGTCTGGTTGAAGAGAACAAGGGTGTTTGGGGTGGCTGCTGGTGCATGAGCTATCACCCCGAAGGCATCGGCACGCACAAGACGCCCGCGCAGAACCGGCTGGAGAAAGAGGCGCATGTGCGCGGTGGCACGGCCCATGCGGCGCTTGTATTTGAAGGCGACGATTGTGTCGGGTGGTGCCAGTTCGGAACGCCGGTGGAACTGCCCAAGATACAGAACCTGAAGGCCTATCTTTCCACCGACCCGGTCCTGCCCGATTGGCGCATCACCTGCACGTTTACCGGCAAGGGTCACCGGCGCAAAGGCGTCGCAGAGGCCGGTTTGAAAGGCGCTTTGGAGCAAATCGCGCGCCTGGGCGGCGGACGGGTCGAGGCCTATCCGGAGGACTGCACGGACCGAAAGGTTGCCGCTGCCTTTCTGTTCCACGGAGCGATGGCCATGTTCGCGCGACACGGCTTTGAACGCAGCCGCCAGATCGGCAAGCATCGCTGGGTGATGGAGCAGTTTGTCGACCCGGAATAAGCGGCATGACAGTGCTGACCGCATCTCTTGTGAAACCCGCGCCGCCCATCGGAAATCCGGCATGGCGCAAATGCGTCACCTGCCGTCGCCCATGACCTTTCGCGTGCGGCACGTGCATGGTGTAGTCTGCCGCAAAGAGGCGGAGATTCCAGATGTCAGACCCGATCACCTTCACGCTTGACGGCGAAACCGTGACGGCCCAGCCCGGCGAAACCATCTGGGAGGTCGCCAATGGCCGTGGCCTCGTCATCCCGCATCTCTGCCACAAGCCCGCCCC
Organism: Cognatiyoonia sp. IB215446; assembly: GCF_033963825.1. NCBI lineage: Bacteria > Pseudomonadati > Pseudomonadota > Alphaproteobacteria > Rhodobacterales > Paracoccaceae > Cognatiyoonia > Cognatiyoonia sp. IB215446. The sequence continues at coordinate 103,374 of NZ_JAXBMD010000001.1, forward strand.
CGGCTATCGCTCTGACGGCAATTGCCGAGCCTGCATGGTCGCGATTGAAGGCGAACGGACGCTGGCCGCCTCTTGCATCCGTGAACCATCCGAGGGAATGGTTGTCACCACCGACCAACCGCGCGAGGTGCAGGCGCGCCGCATGGTCATGGAGCTGCTAGTCGCCGACCAGCCGGAGCAGGCGGTTGCGCATGACAAGTCCAGCCACCTTTGGGACATGGCTGCAAAGCAGGATGTGGATGACAGCCGCTTTCCCACCAAGGATGCGGACCATATCCCGCTTCTCGATGACAGCCATGTCGCCATGTCCGTTAATCTCGACGCTTGCATTCAATGCGGCCTCTGCGTACGGGCCTGCCGCGAGGTGCAGGTCAATGACGTGATCGGCATGGCAGGGCGCGGGGCGCAGGCTTATCCGGTGTTCGACATGGACGACCCTATGGGTGCCTCGAGCTGTGTGGCCTGCGGCGAATGTGTGCAGGCTTGCCCGACCGGGGCGCTTCTGCCCGCCACCGTGACCGACGAAAACCAGATCGGCGACACCAAGGATTACGACCGCGAGGTCGAAAGCGTCTGCCCGTTCTGCGGCGTCGGGTGTCAGGTCTCGCTTAAGGTCAAAGACAACAAGGTTAAATTCGTCGAAGGCATCAATGGCCCCGCCAATGAAGGGCGGCTTTGCGTCAAGGGCCGCTTCGGCTTTGACTATATCCACCACAACCACCGCCTGACCAAGCCGCTGATCCGCCGCGACGACGCGCCTGCGAAGGGGCTGAATGTGGATCCGGCGAACTGGCAAACCCATTTCCGCGAGGCGACATGGGACGAGGCGCTGGATGTTGCCGCGAATGGCCTGAAGGATATCGGCGGGCGCGGCGTGGCCGGGTTCGGCTCGGCCAAATGCACCAATGAAGAGGCGTATCTGTTCCAGAAACTGATCCGTCAGGGCTTTGGCCATAACAATGTGGATCACTGCACGCGGCTCTGCCATGCCTCCTCGGTTGCCGCGCTCTTGGAAAATGTCGGCTCCGGCGCGGTCACCGCCACGTTTAACGAGATCGAAAACGCCGATGTCGCCATCGTCATCGGCGCAAACCCGATTGAAAACCACCCCGTCGCCGCCACCTATTTCAAGCAATTCACCAAACGCGGCGGCAAGCTGATCGTCATGGACCCGCGCGGGCAGGCGCTGAAGCGGTTCGCCTCGCACATGCTGCAATTCCGGCCCGGTGCGGACGTCTCGATGCTGAACGCGATCATGCACGTGATCGTGGAAGAAGAGCTCTACGACCGCCAGTATATCGAAGCCTACACCGAAAACTGGGAAGCCGAGAAAGCGCATCTGGCCGATTTCACGCCCGAAAAAATGACGGATATCTGTGGGATCGATGCGGAGACACTGCGCGACGTCGCCCGGACCTTTGCCAGTGCGCAGGCCGCGATGATTTTCTGGGGCATGGGTGTGTCGCAGCACATCCATGGCACGGACAATTCACGCTGCCTGATCAGCCTTGCGCTGATGACCGGTCAGGTGGGCCGCCCCGGCGCGGGGCTGCATCCACTACGTGGGCAAAACAATGTACAGGGGGCTTCTGACGCGGGCTTGATCCCGATGTTCCTGCCGGATTATCAGCCTGTCGGCGATGACGGCGTGCGCAGCGCCTTTCAGGAGATTTGGGAGGGCGGTAGCATCGACCCGAATAAGGGGCTGACCGTGACCGAAATACTCGATGCCGTGCATGCGTGCGACATCCACGGCATGTATATCCTGGGTGAGAACCCAGCCATGTCCGACCCGGATGTCGAACATGCGCGTGATGCGCTGGCGAAGCTCAAGCATCTGGTTGTGCAGGATATCTTCATCACGGAGACTGCGAATTTTGCGGATGTGATCCTGCCCGCCTCGGCCTTTGCCGAGAAGTCCGGGACCGTGACCAACACCAACCGGCAGGTGCAGATGGGCCGCTCTGCCGTGCCGCCACCCGGTGACGCGAAAGAAGATTGGTGGATCACCGTGGAACTCGCCAAACGCCTTGGCCTGCCATGGAGTTACAGCCACCCTCGCGATGTGTTCGGCGAAATGGCGCGCTCGATGAAATCGCTCAGCAACATCACCTGGGACCGGCTGGAAAACCAGAATGCGGTCACCTACCCGTCGCTCTCGCCGGAGGACCCTGGCCAGCCCATCGTCTTTGGCGACGGCTTCCCGCGCGAGAATGGGCGCGCGAAATTCACCCCTGCGAGTGTGATCGCACCCGATGAGGCACCGGATGCTGACTACCCCATGGTGCTGACCACCGGGCGGCAGTTGGAACATTGGCATACAGGCTCCATGACCCGCCGATCCAAAGTGCTGGATGCGGTCGAGCCCGAGGCGAATTGCTCGCTTCACCCGTCGACGTTGCGCAAACTCGGTGTTGCACCGGGCGGGTTGGTCAGGCTGTCGACCCGGCGCGGTTCGATTGAGATCATGGCCCGCGCTGACCGGGCCGTTTCGCCAGATATGGTTTTCGTGCCCTTCGCCTATGTCGAGGCTGCAGCCAACATCCTGACAAATCCGGCAGTTGACCCCTACGGTAAAATCCCTGAGTTCAAATTTGCTGCCGTGAGAGTGGAAAAGGTCGAAGGTCAGGTCGCTGCCGAGTAACTTTCCGGCAGCGGCGACATCCATTGCGGTCAAAAAATTTGGCTGATTGCGGCATTTGCGCAATTTAAATGAACGCTCGTTCAAAAAATGATTTGACGGGACGGGTGGCTGCCCCACAGTATAGTGCCAAAGGGTGCAGTCGCGGGGAGGCGACTCGCACCCGATAACTGGTGCAAGGCCAGTAAGGGAGGAATTTTGGCATGACTGCATCCGCGACCGGCGGTCCCGTATCTGTTCCTGATCTGCTCGCGCGGAATGTGGCGCAATTCGGGGGCAAGGCTGCCTATCGCGAGAAGGAATTTGGTATCTGGCAAAGCTGGACCTGGGAAGAGGCGGCTTTTGAGATTGATGCGCTCGCGGCAGGCTTCCTGACGCTAGGGGCGGAAGTGGGCGACCACATTGCCATTGCCGGGCGCAATCGGCCCGCGCTTTACTGGGCGATGGTGGCGGCACAGAAGGTGGGCTGCGTGCCCGTGCCGCTTTATGCCGATGCTGCGGCGGAGGAGATCGCCTATGCGCTGGATCATTGCGGCGCGCGGTTTGTTGTCGCCGGCGATCAGGAGCAGGTCGACAAGATCGCCGATATCCGGGATCAGCTGCACGTGCTGGACCATGTGATTTACCTCGATGGGCGGGGTCTGCGGAAATACGACCACACGCATATGACGTCTTACGACGACCTGCAGAAAGCCGGGCGTGAGAGCGGGCGGATGGGCGAGGTGGAAGAGCGCACTGCGGCGCTGACGCTCGATGATACTTGTGTGATGCTTTATACGTCGGGCACAACAGGGCGGCCGAAGGGTGTGGTGCTGTCGAATTACAATGTGATCGAGACGTCGAAGAACTCTGCGGAGTTTGACCATCTGCAGCCGGGGGATGAGGTGCTGGCCTATCTGCCTATGGCCTGGGTGGGTGATTTCATCTTTTCCATCGGACAGGCGATGTGGGCGGGGTTCTGTGTGAACTGCCCGGAAAGTGCAGAGACGATGCAGACCGATCTGCGCGAGATCGGTCCTACATATTTCTTCGCGCCGCCGCGCGTCTTTGAACAGCAGCTCACCAATGTGATGATCCGGATGGAGGATGCCGGGCGGTTCAAGAAGTGGCTGTTCCATCACTACATGGCGCTCGCCCGCCGGATCGGGCCGAAGATTCTGGATGGTGAGGCGGTCTCTGGCATGGAAAGGGTGCAATATCGGCTGGCCGATTTGCTGGTGATTGGACCTTTGAAGAATACGCTAGGCCTCAGCCGTGTGCGGGTGGGCTATACGGCGGGTGAGGCGATTGGACCGGAGATCTTCGATTTCTATCGGGCGCTGGGCATCAACCTCAAACAGCTTTACGGCCAGACTGAGGCGACGGTGTTCATCACCCAGCAGCCCGATGGCGAAGTGCGGTCAGACACGGTGGGTGTGCCGAGCCCTGGCGTGGAGTTGAAGATCGCTGATAATGGCGAGGTCTTCTATCGCTCGCCCGGTGTTTTTGTTGAGTATTACAAGAACCCGGACAGCACCGCCTCGACCAAGGATGCCGAAGGCTGGGTTGCGACCGGTGATGCCGGGTTCATTGAAGAAGGCAGCGGGCATCTGCGGATCATCGACCGGGCGAAAGATGTGGGCAAGATGGCGTCAGGCGCGCTGTTTGCGCCGAAATATGTTGAGAACAAGCTGAAGTTTTATCCGGATATTCTTGAGGCTGTCGTGTTTGGGGCGGGGCGCGATTACTGCGTGGCCTTCATTAATATTGACCTGACGGCGGTGGGGAACTGGGCGGAGCGGAACAATATCGCCTATTCCAGCTATCAGGAATTGTCGCAGCATCCGCGCGTGCTGGATGCGATTGAGGCGCATGTGACTGAGGTGAATAAATCCGTTGCAGCGGATGAGATGCTGGCCGGGTGTCAGATCCACAGGTTCCTTGTGCTGCATAAGGAACTCGATGCCGATGATGGCGAAATGACCCGGACGCGGAAGGTGCGGCGCCGGATCGTGGATGAGAAATACAGCGATCTGATCGAGGCGCTTTATGGCGGGAAATCGGAAATCTACACCGAAACGGAAGTGACTTACGAGGACGGGCGCAAGGGCAGTATCAATGCGACTTTGGCGATCCGCGATGCGGAAGTGCTGACCGTTGCGCATAAGGTGGCTGCGGAATGACGATGCGACGCTCAGCTACGCTTTCGCCCCGCCCGCCATCCCGTTGTGCCTCCGGCGGGAGTATTTTTGGCGAGATGATAAGGGCTTGGGTATGAAAGATGTGGTTGAGCCTTACGTCACCCCGGACGGGCGCCAGATTGGTGGCGTTTTGATGGATATGCGCGGCATCACGCTGCGTTTTGGCGGGGTTGAGGCGATCAAGGATATTTCGTTCGACATCCGTGAGGGCGAAATCCGCGCGATTATTGGGCCGAATGGGGCGGGCAAGTCGTCGATGCTCAATGTGATTTCGGGGTTTTATAATCCGCAGGAAGGTGAGGTTTGGTTCCGCGGCGAGAAGCGCCCGCCGATAAAGCCTTATCAGGTGGCGCGGCTGGGGATTGCGCGGACGTTCCAGAACATCGCCCTGTTTGAGGGGATGACCGTGCTCGACAACGTCATGACGGGCCGTTTGACCCATATGAAGGCAAACATGTTCTGGCAGGCGATCTGGAGCGGGCGGGCCGAGAACGAAGAGGTTGAGAACCGCGAGAAAGTCGAGCGGATCATTGATTTTCTTGAGATTCAGGCGATCCGGAAAACGCCTGTGGGGCGGCTGCCTTACGGGTTGAAGAAGCGGGTCGAACTGGCGCGGGCGCTGGCGGCGGAGCCGAAGCTTTTGTTGCTGGATGAGCCGATGGCGGGGATGAACGTTGAGGAGAAAGAGGACATGTCCCGCTTTATCCTTGATGTGAATGATGAATTCGGGACCACGATTGCGCTGATTGAACATGATATGGGGGTGGTCATGGACCTCTCGGACCGGGTGGTCGTGATGGATTACGGACGCAAGATCGGGGATGGGACGCCCGATGAGGTGCGCAATAATGAGCAGGTGATCGATGCCTATCTGGGGGTGGCGCATGATTGATTGGGCAGGAGGCGCGCATGTCCGCTGATTTCCTCTATGGGATCGAAGTTGTCATCAACGGGCTGATGGCCGGGGTGCTTTATGCGCTGGTGGCGCTGGGCTTTGTGCTGATTTTCAAGGCGTCTGGCATCTTCAATTATGCGCAAGGGGTCATGGCGCTTTTCGCGGCGCTGACGCTTGTGGGGATAATGGAGGGGCAGGTGCCCTTTGCGCATCTGATCAATGCGATTTTCGGGACGGAGATCCACCATTTCGGGTGGCATGTGCCTGCGCTTCTGGCGATTTTCATGACTGTCCTTGTCATGATCTTCTTTGCATGGGCTGTGCAAAGGTTCGTGTTTCGACATCTGGTCGGGCAGGAGCCGATTATTCTGTTCATGGCGACCATTGGCCTGGCCTATTTCCTGGAAGGGGTCGGCGATCTGATGTGGGGGTCGGATATCAAGACCATCGCACTTGGTCTGCCGCAGGGCGGCTCGCTTTGGGTGGAAGAGGCCACATCCGGTTTGGGCGGCGATGACTTCTTTGGGTTCTTCATCGACAAGCTGGATATGGTGGCGACGGTGGTGGCCGTCATTCTGGTGATCAGCCTGATCGCCTTTGCGCAGTATACCAAGCAGGGACGTGCGATGCGGGCGGTGGCCGATGACCATCAGGCCGCGCTGAGCGTCGGGATTTCGCTGAACTATATCTGGGTGCTGGTCTGGTCGCTTGCCGGGATCGTTGCGATGGTGGCGGGCATCATGTGGGGGGCGAAATCGGGCGTGCAGTTTTCGCTGTCGCTGATTGCGCTAAAGGCGCTGCCGGTGCTGATGCTGGGTGGGTTTACCTCGATCCCTGGAGCGATTGTCGGCGGGTTGATCATCGGGGTGGGCGAGAAGCTGTTCGAATACACGATTGGCGCGCCGTTCCTTGGCGGGGCAACGGAGAACTGGTTCGCCTATATGCTCGCCCTGATCTTTTTGGTGTTCCGACCGCAGGGTCTCTTTGGGGAGAAGATCATTGAGAGGGTTTGAAGGGCGTCTTGCAAAGGCTCTGGGGGAGCGTTTGAGCCCTTCAAAGGGTGGAGCCCCAGATGGCATTTTCGCGTGGGTTTCACCCACCCTACAGACCGCCCGTAGGGTGGGTGAAACCCACGCATGTCGAGGGAGGTTCTAATGCTCTACCGTGAAGCAGGGGACTTCAAAACCTCCTACCATGCCGACAACCATACCTTCCCGATCAAGTTTGATCGGATCGGGTTTTGGGTCACGTTGGCGATTGCCTTTGGGATCATTCCGCTGGTGATCAACGATTACTGGGCCAATGCGATCTTTGTGCCCTTTCTGATCTATGCCATCGCGGCGATCGGGCTGAACATCCTGACGGGCTATTGCGGGCAGGTGAGCCTTGGGACGGGTGGTTTCATGGCGGTGGGGGCCTATGCCTGTTACAAGCTGATGACAGGCCTTGATATCTATTTTGCCAGTTCGGGCTATACACCGGGCGATGGCGCGATGATCCCCAAGGGCGGCGAGACGTTTGAGGTGACGGGGCAGTTCCTGTTCTTCACGATCGCGCAGAATGCTGAATGGACCGTTTATATTCTAGGTCAGATCAATCCGATGATCGCTGTCATTCTGGCGGGGTTTGTCACGGCCTTTGTGGGCGTGCTGTTTGGTTTGCCGAGCCTGCGGATTAAGGGGTTTTACCTCGCGGTCGCGACGCTCGCCGCGCAGTTTTTCCTTGTCTGGATGTTCAACAAGATCAGCTGGTTTTACAACTACTCCGCTTCCGGTCAGATCAATGCGCCGGAACGGTTTGTGGGGCAGATCGCGGTGACCGGGCCGAATACGGAGCCTTGGGCGCAGTACATGATCTGTCTGATCTTCGTGGCGGTGTGTGCGCTGATTGCCCGTAACCTGACACGCGGCACAACGGGCCGGTCGTGGATGGCGATCCGGGATATGGATATCGCGGCGGAGATTATCGGGGTGAACCCGCTGCGGGCGAAGCTGACTGCCTTTGCGGTGTCCTCGTTCTTTATCGGCATCTCAGGCGCGCTCTTCTTTGCTGTCTATCTGGGCGCTGTGGAAGTGGGCGAGGCCTTTGGCATTCAGAAATCGTTCCTTGTGCTCTTCATGATCATCATTGGCGGGTTGGGGTCGATCTTTGGCAGCTTTGCCGGGGCGGCGTTCCTTGTCCTGTTGCCGGTGCTTTTGAAAGTGATCGGTGTTGATCTGCTAGGATGGCCCACGGACCTTGTGGCGCATTTCCAATTGGTCATCATTGGCGCGCTGATCATGTTCTTCCTGATCAAGGAACCACACGGGCTGGCCCAGCTGTGGCGGCTGGCAAAAGAGAAGTTACGGCTGTGGCCGTTCCCTTATTAAACCAAGACAGGGGAAAACCCTGACCACATTTCGGATAAAACCTATGGGAGGAAAAAACCGATGAAAAGAAAGACACTGGCCGCAATGGCCCTTGGCGCGGCGGTGGCCGGCAGTTCCGCGATGGCAGACCTTGTCATCCCTGATCTGAGCTACCGGACCGGGCCTTACGCGGCAGGCGGAACGCCATTTTCGGACGGCTATCAGGATTACTTCGCGCTTTTGAATGCGCGCGATGGCGGGATCGGGGGGGAGACGATCCGCGTTGTAGAATGTGAGACCGGCTATAACACCGAGAAAGGGGTTGAGTGCTACGAAGCCACCAAGGGCGAAGGGGCGTTGATCTATCAACCGCTCTCAACTGGTATCACCTATCAGCTGATACCGAAGGCAACAGCTGACGAGATCCCGATCCACACGATGGGTTATGGCCGGACATCGGCCGCCAATGGTGAAGTGTTCAACTGGGTCTTCAACTATCCGGCCAATTATTGGGACGCAGCCTCGGTTGCGGTGAACTATCTGCTGGAAGAGAATGGCGGCTCGCTCGATGGCAAGACCATCGCTTTGGTCTATCACAACTCCGCATACGGCAAGGAGCCGATCCGCACGTTGGAAGCGCTTTCCGAAATGCATGGATTTGAGCTGAGCCAATTGGCTGTGGACCACCCAGGCCAAGAGCAGAAATCCCAGTGGCTGCAAATTCGCCGTGAGCGTCCCGACTATGTCCTGATGTGGGGCTGGGGTGTCATGAACCAGGTGGCCGTGCAGGAAGCCGCGAACATCAACTTCCCGATGGAAAACTTCATCGGCAATTGGTGGGCTGGTGCGGAACATGACGTGACACCTGCGGGCATGTCGGCCAATGGCTACAAGTCGCTGAACATGAACCGCGTGATTGACTATCCGGTTTTGGAAGAGATCAAGACCATGGTGCATGACGCGGGCGATGCTGCGGGTGATGGTTCGAACCTCGGTTCGGTGCTTTACGTGCGAGGCATGTATGCCGCGATGCTTGCATCCGAGGCGATTGCCAAAGCACAGGAAATCCATGGTGTGGCTGACGTTACCCCTGCCATGGTGCGTGACGGGATGGCAGCGCTTGAGATGAGCGAGGGCCGGATGGAAGAACTCGGCATGGCTGGTATCGGGCCAGAGTTTTCGGTCAGCTGCCAGAACCATGGTGGGTCCGGCGAGGGCATTGTGCAGCAATGGAACGCCTCTGCCAGCACATGGGAGCCGCTGACAGACTTCATCACGCCAGACAAGAGCGTGATTGAGCCGCTGATCGCGGAAGACTCGGCTGCTTTCGCGAGCGAAAACAACATCACGCCGGGTTGCCTCTAGACGGCCCGGATCTGTCAGGCGGGCACAGCACCGCCTGACAGCGTTTTGAAAGAAGCGCGATTTGATGACCTTTCTTTCAGCAAAGATGATTTTGCGCATCTGTGGTGCGACGCTTGTTGCGTCTGCTCTGTCAGCCTGCGCCGTTGATCGGCCCGAAAGCGCAATGTGTCGAGGCCTTGTGCCCGCCTCCACCTTCGAATTGCCAGCCCCGCCCACCAGCCAAGAGCCGGTCATGGATGAGGAAACGGCCATTGCCCGTTCGGCGGCTCCGGCGATTGCGCGGGCTGTGGCTGCCGACAGACGCGGGGCGGTCGAACTCAACGTCTTGAGCTTGTCGGCGGGTGGCCAATATGGCGCCTTCGGCGCGGGGTTCCTGCGCGGTTGGGGTGAGGATCGGCCCAGCTTTGACCTTGTCACCGGTGTCAGCGCCGGGTCCCTTCTGGCACCGGTTGCTTTTGCAGGGCCGGAATTTGACCCAATCCTTGATGATTACGACGGTCTGTCGGATGACGATGTGCTGCGCGAAAACCTTCTCGCCGCACCTTTCAGCCCCTCCGTGGCCAGTACCGAACCGCTGAAGGCGTTGCTCAATGACCGGCTGAGCGATGATCTGATCGCGCGGATCGCCGAACGGCAGATGGAAGAGAACGCCCAGCTTTTTGTCGCGGCGACCAATATCGACACGACCGCCAACCGCATCTTCAGCCTCAGCGATGTGGCTGCAAGCGGTGCTGATATCGACGTCAGACGCGACTGTATGCGTGAGGTCATCATGGCCTCTTCCGCGATCCCCGTTTTCCTGCCGCCCCGGAACATTGACGACAATCTTTATGCTGACGGTGGCCTGCGCGACCATGTCTTCTTTCGCGGCATCGAAAGTGCGCGGGCGCAGGTGGCGCGCCAGACCGGGCGGACAATTCGGGTGAATGCGTTTATCGTGGTCAACGGCCAATTGCGTACACCCGAAGAAGCGGGCGAGGCCGAGGATGTCGAGGATAACATCCTCGCCTATGCACTGCGGGCGGCTGATATCCTTGCGGATGAGACCTTGCGCGATTCCATTGCCGAGACGATCCGCTTTGCGCAGGAACAACCCGGATGGACGGTGGAAGGTGTCTTTGCCGACACCGCCATCCCGCGCGAATGCCGTGAGGAGACGGGGCGGTTCAACCCCTGTGTGACCCGCCATCTGTTCGATTATGGCAAGACATTAGGCAGCGCGCGTCCGCTCGTATGGCTGGACGGGGATACGTTGCTTGAGATTACAAACAAACTCTGAGGGCCGCTTCATGCTTGATACAGCCAAGACCGAAACCCTGCTTGAGGTGAACAATATCGAGGTGATCTATAATCACGTGATCCTCGTGCTCAAGGGTGTCTCGCTGACCGTGCCCAAAGGCGGGATCACTGCGCTGTTGGGCGGCAATGGCGCGGGCAAAACGACCACGCTCAAGGCGATCTCGAACCTGCTGCATTCTGAACGTGGCGAGGTCACCAAGGGGTCCATCACCTATCGCGGCGACCGGGTGCAGGACCTCTCACCCGAGGCGCTGGTGAAACGCGGCGTGATCCAGGTGATGGAGGGGCGGCATTGCTTTGAGCATCTGACAGTCGAGGAAAACCTGATGACCGGTGCCTATACGCGCCGTGACGGGGGCGGGGCGGTGAGCGCGGATCTGGACATGGTCTACAGCTATTTTCCCCGGCTGAAGGAACGGCGGAAAAGCCAGGCGGGCTACACTTCGGGCGGGGAGCAGCAGATGTGCGCCATTGGCCGCGCGCTGATGTCGCGACCAGAGACGATCCTTCTGGATGAGCCTTCCATGGGTCTCGCACCGCAATTGGTGGAAGAGATTTTCGGGATCGTGAAGAATCTCAACGAGAAGGAAGGCGTGTCCTTCCTTCTGGCCGAGCAGAACACCAATGTGGCGCTCCGTTTTGCGCATCAGGGCTACATCCTCGAAAGCGGGCGGGTGGTGATGGAAGGCCCTGCCGCTGAACTGCGGGAAAACCCGGATGTGAAGGAATTCTACCTCGGCATGTCCGACGAGGGCCGGAAAAGCTTTCGCGACGTGCGCAGCTATCGGCGGCGGAAGCGGTGGCTCGCGTGACATTGGCATGGTGGCCCGAGAACACCCCGGACCACCACCGATTTCTTAGAACTTTCCGTTCTCGTGGGCCATCTCTGACGGTGTGGGAGAGACAACATCCCAGTGCTCCACGATCTTGCCATCTTCAACGCGCCAAAGGTCAAAGAACGCCCAGGGCTTCCCGCTGACGGTCGCATCCGAGGCGACAAAGACAAAGTTGCCCTCGGCCACGACGATCTGAGGTTCGAACGTCGTAATCACAAAGCCCTGATCCGCCCAGGCTTGCGTGCCTGCCAATAGCCCAGCAAGGCCGTCTTCCAGATTGGGGTTGTGCTGCATGTAAACCTCTGGGTCCATGTAGTTCGGCGCGTTCTGGGGCGCCGCACCGCCAAGCACATCTTGCACAAATCCTAGTACCAGTTCTTTGTTTTCTGCCGTGCGGTCGCGGTCGGTGATGTCGGTAGGGCCGTCAGTCATGCCACGGCCCGAAGCCGTTGTCTCGGGAATGGGCTGCAGATTGTCCCAGTGTTCCGCGACCTTACCGTCTTCGACACGGAAGATATCGAACGCGGCGAGCGACGCGGCACCGAAAGCATCGGCATTGTCATATGTGTTGTGCAAGACGACCAGATCACCCTCGGTGATGACCCGGTGGGTGGTCGCCGTCATCCCGGAGTCTGCAACAAGCGGGATAAGGCCCACCAACCCATCCGCGCCGGTGGGGACCTGCGGGTTGTGCTGGATGTAGTCTGGCGTGACGAGCTGGCGTGCGGCTTCGGGGTCGTGATCGACAAAGGCCGCGGTGAAAAGGGCGAGGACAAGTTCCTTCGGTGTCATTTTAGTCTCCTGTGATTCGTAGCGTGTGGGTACGAAGTAGCAATTCCATACCAAACCGCAATTACGTATCTTGAGCTGACCTGGTATGGTCAACAGTACCGTCATGGCCAATACAGCCTTGCAACGAAAGCCATTTCGCTCTAATTGCCTATTAGTACAAAATTGCTACCAGAGTTCATGATGCTACCAATCAGCGTTGAAAACAAAGCGGAGGCATCGAATTGTTGCATTCGCTCCGTCCTGTCGAATGTCACTGGCAAGTGGCGGATGATCATCATCCTGGCACTTGAGGATGAGCCAAAGCGTTTCGGCGACCTCAAGCGCACGATTGGTGACGTCACGCAAAGCGTGCTGACCGAAAATCTGCGCGGGCTCCAACGTGACGGGTACCTGACGCGCAATGTGCATCCCGGACCGCCAGTCGCTGTTTCATATGAACTGACACCACTTGGACGCAGCCTGCTCGCCATGTTGAAACCGCTGGTCTACTGGTCGCATGACCAGATGGACTACGTGCGGCAATGCCGCATGGAATATGACCGCGATCAGGTGGCTTAGCGGGCTGGCGATAACGCCGAGGGTCAAAGTCGCAGCGTGTAGAAATGATCGTCGCGTGACTGTCCGTCGATCCGCACCCCATCATAATGGGTGGCCGCGCGGCGGAACCCGCGCTTTTCGTAAAACGCAATCGCCCGATGGTTTTTGGTATCCACAAAAAGCTCAAGTTGAGCCAAACCGGCCGACTTTGCCTCACTGATCACGCCCTTCATCAACGCATCAGCGGCACCGGTCCCGTGATAGGTGGCAGTAACGAAAAACGGCCCAATCTCAGCGCGGTGGCGAATACGCTCCAAACTGTTAGGGCGATAGCCGCAAAAGCCGACCAGCGTCTCGCCTGCAAAAACACCACGTATTGCACCTGCCTTCAGGATTGCGCGACACCGGTCGAGGTCTGCTGACGCCGTTTCTTCCACCGTCACCAGAAAACCCATGGGAAAGTTGCGGGCACCTTCCAGCCGCAAGCCTTGCCACGCCGCGGCATGTGTGGGTGCCAGAGTTTTGTAAGTGAAATCTGACAATGCGATCAGCTCTCCTTGCTGCCAAGCCTGACAGCTTTGCGTTGGGTGAATGATGCCACTCGTCCTCTTGGCTTTCGTTCCGCAGTGCCCGGCTCCTGTCATCTGTTGACTACGGCTGGTACGGTGAAAGTACGTTTGTGTTAGACTAGCAACATTCCTTTTGACCCCGCACTGGGAAAGATCGAAAGATGACTGAAGATACGGACGCAAACGCACTTTTTCAGTCTATCGTAGAGACTTTCAGCTCTCACCAGGATGTCAGTATCGGCAAGATGCTCAAGGCGGAAGCCTTGCAGGTTGGCGGTAAGAGTTTCGCCTATCCGACTGAAGACGCGATTGTTTTTAAGCTTCCCAAGTCGACAGTGGATGAATTGCAAGACGAAGGGCTGGCAGTGCGACTCGTCGTTGGAAAGCGCGAGATGAAGGAGTGGGTCGTCGTATCTGCCAGTGAAGAGGACATCTGCAAACGTTTGGCGGAACAGTCATACCAGTTTGTCGGGAAAGTCTGATGGGCATCAACGGCTTAACCTCGCAGCGTGCGGGTTGCGCGGGCGTGGTACTCTACGCGCCAATGGAGTTGCTTAGGCCGCAGCCCCGACGGACAAGGGTGCTCAAGACACTGGGCCCGGCTGTTATCGCATAACACCCGTCTTCGCCCCTAGCTTTCGCCTGTCCGACCCGGCACGATATCGCTGCGTCAGGACAGGAGAAGATGATGACGACCTATTACGATGATCTCGAAACCCGCGACCCTGCAGAGCGCGAGGCCGCCCAGCTTGCGGCGCTGGCTGCACAGGTCGCCATCGCGCAGCAGGCCGAAGGGTCTTGTCTGCCCGACATCGCAATCGACACGTTATCTGACCTCACGAAGCTGCCTGTTCTGCGGAAATCGGACCTGACAACGTGGCAAAAGGACAACCCGCCTTTTGGCGGCATGCATACCTCCAACATCACCCATGTCTTCCAATCACCCGGACCGATCTATGAGCCGGGCGGTTCGTCGCATGACTGGTGGCGTTTTGGGCGGTTCGTGCATGCCTGCGGCATCGGCAAGGACGACATCGTGCAGAATTGCTTTGGCTATCATCTGACGCCTGCAGGCACGATGTTTGAAAACGGCGCCAAGGCGGTCGGCGCCAAGGTGCTGCCTGCAGGGACCGGCCAGACGGAGCTGCAAGTGCGGGCCGCCGCCGATATCGGTACGACCGCCTATGCAGGCACGCCCGACTACCTCAAGGTTATCCTCGAAAAGGCGGATGAGATGGGCGTGACACTGAATATCTCAAAGGCGGCTGTGTCGGGCGGGGCGCTGTTTCCCCAGTTGCGGCAATACTATGCAGATCGCGGGATTACCTGCAGGCAATGCTATGCGACCGCCGATCTGGGGCACCTCGCTTATGAAACCAGCGAGGGCGGGGGCATGGTCGTGGATGAAGGCGTGATTGTCGAAATCGTGACCCCCGGCACTGGTGATCCCGTAGCGCCGGGTGAGGTGGGCGAGGTTGTCGTGACCTCGCTCAATCCCGACTACCCCCTTATCCGTTTCGCGACCGGTGATATGAGCGCGATCATGGAAGGCGCCAGCCCCTGTGGACGCACCAACATGCGGATCAAGGGCTGGTTGGGCCGCGCCGACCAGACCACCAAGATCAAGGGCATGTTTGTCCGCCCCGAACAGGTCGCCGATCTGGTGAAGAAAACCGGTGCCGACCGCGCGCGTGTTATTGCGGACCGAGAAGGCGACGCAGACAAGATGGTCGTGCAGTTCGAAGGTAGCATCGATGAAGCTGCCGCCGCCGGCGCCATTCAGGATGCGCTCAAGCTGAAGGGCGAGGTGCAATACCTTGCGCCCGGCACAATACCACGCGACGGCCTCGTCATCGAAGACCGACGCACTTACGAGACCTAAGACCAAGGAGGCGCTTCATGCGCAAACTCACCCTCATCGCCGCGCTTTCGGCGCTCGCCACACCACTTTTCGCGCAAGACGCCGCCCTCTTGATGGGGGTTAACCGGTATGAGGAGTTTCGCCGGGTGGGTAATGGCACCGATGTGCTGAACTCTGCTGATAATCTGCGGGATGCTGGATATGCGGTCAGCACTTTGGCCAACGGGTCCGGCACCGAAATGGCGCGGCTTTTGCAGCGCTTTGCGGTTGATGCGGTTGATGCGGATCGGCTTGTGGTCGGTCTCGCCGGGCGTTTTGTGACGGATGGTGAGCGGACATGGCTGCTGCCTGCTGATGCGGATCGGCCAACACTGTTCGGGATGGGCAGCGCCATCTCGGTCGATAGCGTTTTGCAGGTTCTGGCCCAGACCCCCGGACAGGCGATCCTGATCCTAGGCTACGATCAGGACGCTGACAATCGGATCGGGTCTTATCTGCGGCAGGGTGTCGGTGATCTCGATATCCCGCAGGGTGTGACCGTGTTTTATGGCGAGCCTGATTTTACAGATGGGGTGGTGATGGATGCCATCACTGTGCCGGGTGGTGATGCGATGGCCTTCGCCCGCAATTCGCGCGGTTTGCGCGAGGCGGGGTATCAGCCACAAAGCCTGATCATGCGCCCTGCGTCTGAGGAAACGGGAGCAGATTCCGACACGAGCATCGTTGATGGCGTTCGCAACGCGCTGGAAGCCTGGAATGCTGCTCAGGCTGAAGACAGCGCGGACAGCTACCGCGACTACGTGTTCGCCTATCCCGACAGCCCCTTTGCAGCCGAGGCGCGGCGGCGCCTGGATGCCATTGAAAACGATCCTCAGCGGCTTGCAGAAATCGCAGAAGACCAACTGGATCTCACACGCAATGAGCGCCGCGCGATTCAGCGTAACCTCACGGTTTTGGACTTCAACACGCGCGGTGTTGACGGCATCTTTGGACCCGGTACCCGCAGCGCGATCCGGAACTGGCAACAGAAAAACGGATATGCGCAGACCGGCTTCGTCACGGAAGAACAGATTGATCGATTGGAGAACCAGGCGCGTCGGCGGGCGGAAGAGATCGAAGAGCAGGAGGCAGCGGAGCAGGCCGAGCTGGAGCGGCTCGACCGGGCTTATTGGGAGGAGACAGGCGCTAGTGGCGAACAGGATGGTTACGAAGCTTATCTTGAGCGTTACCCTAACGGCATATTCGCCGAAGAGGCACGCGAAGCACTCCAACGATCCGAAGACTCCACGCAGGCCGCGCGGGATCGCGAGCGCGCGTTGAACATCAACCCGGTCCTCGGAAGACTGATTGAAAGCCGCTTAGCACAATTAGGTTTCAATCCCGGCCGTATCGATGGACGCTTTGATCGCGACAGCCGCAGCGCGATCAGCCGATACCAAGCAAGCAACGGATTGTCGGCAACGGGTTACCTTGATGAACCTACGCTCGCGCGGCTTTTGGCAGATACGTTTGGCCGTTAGATCCAGGTTGCACCGAGCCATCAGATCGGGGAACGTTTCGTCTATATTTGAGGTGCTGCGGTCAAATCGACGGTACGCAGCACTTCATCTAGTTCCACCAGATAGCCATCATCCTGATTGCCATTTAACACGACAAATCCAATAGACACATCATGCGCTTGGCAAAGCCCAACTTGCCGGGTCGAGAAGCGATCGCCCGGCATCAAGACGACCATTACGCTGCCGGGTATCAGCGATAGATGCGCATGATCAAGGTGGCTGCCATCAATGCTCACCACAACCTTCGCGCCATAGACTGCGCGTTGCAAATCCTCAACGTCAGCGTCGGCAACATCGAGGATTTTCCAGCCGCGTTTGTCAAGTTCCTCAAGAATGGCCGCTTCGCTAGCAATTGTGCGTTGCACACCTGTTTTACCCCTGCGGATGTAGACGCATTCGGCCGGATCAGGGGTCGCAAAGGCCTTGTGCAGCGCATCGCGAATAGTGATGTAGCGGGCCCGCTTGTGACTGCCCTGGCCATAATCCTGATAGACAATCAATCGGTCTGCATGAACAACTGATGCCTTAAGTGGCGCGAGGTTCAACACCTCGATATATGCGGCAGCATGCCCCCAACACGGATGCGGCGGCATCCACAGCGCGCCTTGCTCCGGCTCAATCAGTGCAGAAGGTATGGCATCGGTCAGCCAATGCCCGAAGTACCGCCAATTAACGTAGTTATGGCAATAGCGCAGTTCAGGAACCCGCATTATCGATCCGGTCAACTCGGCAAACTCGGCTGCACCGCCATATCTTTCGCTATGCCGCCAGGTTGCAAAACCCGACCTTCGCACGATGGAGTTATGGTACACCTGGCGTAGAACGGGTGCGTGTAACGCCTCTGTCGCGCGGGCGACGTCCAGATGGATTGAAAGGATCGAGTGTTCGTCCGTGTCGGTGACCCGATCCAACATACCCGGCAGCATTGTCGGCGGGCGTACTGTCTGCCGCTCTTCTGGCTGAAGTACCTCGCTTTGCGGTTCGTCGCCGCCAACCAGGCGCCGTATCATAGGCGCTGCAAACGGCTTTAACCGCTCCAGCAGCGTCATCACGTGTTAACCTGCAAGAGTGACTTGCGTTCGGGATCACTCAATACTTCATGCTTCAAAATACAATGACCCAATATTGACCACTATTATCTACCAGAAAAAGGTATAGCCCGAATACTTGTCTAATGACGGAAGTATTATGGTGTAATGTATCTTTCTGCAAGGACGCGGACGAAACCTCGGCTTCCTTCGTAGAGGCGTACCCCGATCAGATAGGTGCCCTGCGGTACGCGTGCTGCGATCAGGCTGTCCAAACTGTCGCCATAGTCATCGTTTTGCGCAATTTGTCGTCCCAGATCATCAAAGAGGACTAGCCAGGAATCCACGCCATCTGTACCCACAGCCTCAACGAGCATTAGGCCGTTTTCTGGCATCTCAATGCTGAACCAGGTGACATCGGTCGAGGCTTGTACATCTTGCCGCAGCCGTCCTTCCAAGGCGCCAAGTGGTGTCACAAGCGTCTCGTCCTGCGGCGAAGGGGCCGCTTCACCCCGCGCGTAGAGATCTGCCAGTGCAGCCTCGGGATCATACAAATCGACGCTGACCGTGATTGGTGCGCTACCATCGCTAAGTGCCTCGACGCCCAGGCAGTAGGTGCCGGCAGCGAGCGGCTCCACAATCGATATCTGTGCGTTCAGCCCATCAAAATCGTCGTTTTCATCGATATAGGTCTCGCCCGGTCCATAGAGCGTAATCAATGGATCTGCGGTTTCATTTTCCGCCCTGATCCGCACCGGTGCAGGCTCATCAAGCGTAAATTGCCAGAATGGCGTCTCATTGGCCGATCCGGTTGCAGAACTGCCAAGGCCACCAATTGGCGTTGCCGTTTCGCAGCTGCCATCGACGATGTCGCCTGCATCAGCCGTCACATTGATACCTTCGGTCAGTGGTTGCTGATCCTGTCGACCGACGCGCACGAAAGCTGTCATCGGGCCGCCATCGTAGCTGCGCACGGCCACGCAATAAGTCCCGGCATCAAGAAACGTCTCGGCCCGTGATGCGCCGTTCCCACCGGAATCGTCATCCGAGATGACGACGCTACCACTTGCGTCCAGAATATCGATCACCGGGTCACCCGATCCGCGACCGGCTGCCTCCATCCTTACTTCTGCACCCTCGCTGAGCGAGAAGAGCGAGACATATTCGTTGCCCCCAAGCACAAGCGCCATCTGCTCTTGAAAGTTGTCGGCAGTCGCGATGTCGGAAGAGGCTTCATCGCCCCCGATCCACTGCCCATTTGCGCCGCTGCCGCCGCACAGGTTTTCCTGTGCCAGTGCCGGTGCGGTGAAGCCGATCAATAAGGCGGCCGAGGCGGTCATGCTGCGCAATGTCATCAAATATGTCCTTTGGATTGCAGGTTTAGTGGGCGCACCGTATCGCCAATCACCACGCTCTGGCTAGCCGAAATGCGTGTTCCAGAGTGCAACCCGCGCGGCATCGCGTGCATCATATTCTGCCAAAGCCTTTGGCACGTCACGGCTTTCATCAATGGGCGCATCCTGCCCTATCTGCGTCAGCGCCTGTGTGTACCAGGCTGTGACGCCGCCTTCTGGTGTCTGCGCGAAACGCGGGAATTCAATGTCCTCGCCGGTCTCGGCCCATCGCTTTGGCAAGTCCGGTGTGAGCACCAGCGCACGGG
This sequence comes from Cognatiyoonia sp. IB215446, assembly GCF_033963825.1. Lineage (NCBI taxonomy): Bacteria > Pseudomonadati > Pseudomonadota > Alphaproteobacteria > Rhodobacterales > Paracoccaceae > Cognatiyoonia > Cognatiyoonia sp. IB215446. The sequence continues at coordinate 122,944 of NZ_JAXBMD010000001.1, forward strand.
CCAGTCCAACGACGTCCGCGGCGCCATCTGTCACCGCTTTGACCGCCTGAGCCGCAGTCTTGAAGCCGCCGGTGATCATCAGCGGTTTTGTCGTATGCGCCCGTGCCGCCTTGCCAAAATCCACGAAATAGGGACCACCGCCAGCGCTATCCGACGCGGATTTTGCGCCCGGAAAATAGGTGCCGCCGCTGATATCGATCAAGTCCAGACTTGTCTGGTTGAGCGCCTTGATAACCTCCAGCGCCTCATCTTTGTCGAACCCGCCCTCCAGTTGATCCGTGGCGTTGAGCTTTAGCGCGACAGGAAAGTCCGGCCCGACGGCATCGCGCACGGCGTCAATCGCCTCAAGCAAGAGCCGCATCCGATTTGCAAGCGACCCGCCATAGGCATCACCGCGTTTGTTGAAAAGGGGCGATAGGAACTGGCTGAGCAGGAAACCGTGGGCCGCATGGACTTGGACACCGCCAAAGCCGAGCGCTTTGGCGTGGGCGGCGGTGCGAGCAAAGTCCTCCGGCAGGACGGTGATTTCCGACAAGCTCAGCGCCCGGCAGGTAAGACCCGGCAAGTCAAGCGCGCTTGGCCCTCGCGGTTCGCCAATCGGCGGATGGGTCATGGCACCCGCATGGCCAAGCTGCAGCCAAAGCTGCGTCTCATTGGCTTGCCCCCGACTGGCAAGTTCACGCAAGAGCGTTTCGTCAGATCGTGGGCCCAGGACAACATTGCCGGGCTTTTCCGCCGCGCGTGGGTCGCCCTGCACTTCACCAATGATAGCCACCGCCACGCCGCCCTCGGCCCAGCGTTCGTAAAGCCGGATTTGCGTCAGCGTCGGGTTCCCGCGCCCGTCGCCCAGCGAATCTGACATCGCCGACTTCGCGATACGATTTTTGAGGGTGACACCGCATGGCAAGGTGAGAGGCGCGAAGAGTGGGGCGGTGATCGTCATGCGCCGAAGCTCGACTTCGCAAAGGATAGAGTCAATCCTGCATCGCTGCGACAAAGGTGGCCAGCGTCTGATTCGAGATTTTCATCTGGTCCTTGGTGGCCACGTCCATGCGCCCCAGATAGGTCCAGTATATCAGCTTGGCGCGTTCTACTGCATCGGAGGTTGAAACCGCATGATGTGCGAGAAGCGAGCCAAGATAATTGATGCGTTCGCGATCCACCACGGCCAAAACATCCGCAACCGCTGGTGCATCAGCCGCCCACAAACGCATGGCACGTTCAAGTGACATATCAGCGCTCAACGCTCTTTGCACCAGCACGAACAGACGGTCTTGCTGTGGTACATCGGTCGTCAAGCCTTCGATCACCGCTTGGGTTGAGGTGGTCTGCCAGTAGGCCAGCAGCGCATCATGGAAGTCGGCGAGATTGCGGAAATGCCAATAAAAGCTGCCGCGTGAGACGCCCAGCTGTTTCGCCAATACATCGGCCTTCAATGTGCCTGGCCCGCCCGCGATAAGAGCACGCAACCCATGTTTGAGCCAATCCTTTCGGGACAATCGATCATTCATGACATCACCATACAGCACTGTATTGACTCATGCCACAGACTTTCCATACAGTCATGTATGGAGGTGACAAGATGGCCGATACTCTTCTCGTTATAGCAGGCTGCGGCGGCATCCTGATCGCGCTCGTACATGCATGGCTGGGGCATACCCTGGTTCTCAGACCGATTTCAGGGCTTACACCAACGCTCCGCTCGGTCAACGCCGCCGTTTTTCAACTCAGCACACTTTATTGGATCGGAGCAGGTCTGGCCTTGCTTGGCGCGCCATGGTTCTGGGGGCCAGAGGGACGACAGATTGTGGTGCTCGGCGCTGTCTTTATCTATGCATCGGCAGCAATCGCAAATGCCTGGGCAACGTCCGGGCGGCACTTTGGCTGGATCGGGCTGGGCCTTGTCAGTGTGATGGCGCTTGCTGGCCTCTAGCGCTCAGCCGCATGGACCCCAAAAAAAGAAAGGGCCGTGCCTGTGGCACGACCCTCTTGCAAATTCCGGTGTTCCGGTCTTAGCCCTGGCGGGCTTTGAACCGGCGTTGCGTCTTGTTGATCACATAGACGCGGCCCTTGCGGCGCACGACGCGGCAATCGCGGTGGCGCTGCTTGAGCGAACGGAGGGAGTTACGAACCTTCATGGGTCTCATCCTGTCTGTCGCGGCGCGCGGATTGCGCCTTGGGTTACGGTCGATCCCGGATCAGGCCCGGGACGGTGAATTCATGGTGGACGATACTGGGATCGAACCAGTGACCCCTTCGATGTCAACGAAGTGCTCTACCGCTGAGCTAATCGTCCTGTCTTCTGCAAACGCGGCGTCCCAAACGAAATAGGACGCGAGCCACGCTCACGTCAGTTCCGCGGTCTATAGAAGGAGTCGGATGAGGGATCAAGGGCTTTTGGAAAAATGCGAAACCGCGCTATGTTGCAATCAAAGGGAAACGCTGTTGCTCAAATCTGCCTATCACCTGACCCGCCCGGTCACCCGTACCACATCCGTCGTTTTTGCCTCGCCGCATAGCGGTAGGGAATACCCGCCGTCGTTCCTGCGCCGCACGGTATTGAATCCCAACGAAGTTCGTTCGTCCGAGGATGCTTACGTGGATCTACTGTTCGAAACCGTACCGGAACATGGGGCTCCTTTCCTGACTGCAAGCGCGCCGCGTGCTTATCTGGACCTCAATCGCGGTGCGGATGAGCTTGATTCGGCGCTGATCGAAGGGGTGCGGCGCAGCGCGCATAATCCGCGCATCGCCAGCGGTTTGGGTGTGATCCCACGCGTGGTGGCGAACGGGCGGCAGATTTATCACGGCAAGCTGACGCTGGTTGAAGCGCATCACCGGATCGCCAATTACTGGCGACCGTATCATGACCAATTGCAAACCCTGCTTGATGAAAGCGTCAATCAGTTTGGAGAGGCGATCCTGATCGACTGTCATTCGATGCCGCATGAGGCGCTCGAAAACATCGGCCCGCCCGGCAGTGCCCGCCCCGATATCGTCTTGGGCGACCGTTTTGGTGCGGCAGCCGCAGGTTCGATCATGGAGCGGGTCGAGGCCGCGTTCGCCAGCGCGGGCCTACGTGTCGCCCGCAACATGCCCTTTGCCGGTGCCTTTATCACGCAGCATTATGGGCGGCCTTCGCGCCAGCAGCACGCGATCCAGATCGAGATCGACCGCGCGCTTTACATGGATGAAAGCACGCTTGAGCCCAACGCGAATTTCGATCACTTCAAGCGCGTCTTGAATGGGGTCATCGCGGAACTCGTCGAGATCGGCCGCCCCGAAGAATTGCGGTTGGCGGCGGAGTGAATCGCCGCTTCAGCTGCGACGCCATTGTGTCCCCGAAGCTCTGCAAGTCATGATCCGGATCTACCGCCTAGCGACCATTGGTAAGATGAGACCCCACTCAGAGTCTCTTGGCGGCCCAACTACCTTAAAGCCAAGCTTTCTGTACACGGCGATGGCCCGTGCATTGTCGGGATGCGGGTCTGTTGCAATGATGGGCGCGCCCTGATCAAAAAGGGCGCGCATCCTTTCTCCGATAAATGCCGTTCCATGCCCGGCGCCCAGCATGTCAGGGTCACCGATATACTGATCAATCCCGCGTGCGCCCTTGGGAAGGCTTGCAAAGTGATGATCATCCCAGCCATGGACGGTGTAATCCTGCATGAACGCAAAGGGATGACCGTTCAACGAAACGATCCAATGTGACACACGTGCGTCGCTCAGTGTTTCCTGGTCATAGGGGTCTTCGTCATCCCACCACGCGTGCACATGTGGCTGTGCCTGCCACGATGCGAGGAGATCAAAGTCATCGGGCGTGACCGGGCGAAAATGATACAACCGCCGGGATGTCACCCCGCCATCTCCTCTTGCAGGAACGGCTCCGGATCGTCGACTTCGACGAGCCGCTTACGCTCAATCTGCCAGAACCGGTTGGCGACGTTCCGCAGAAAGGTTCGGTCGTGGCTGACAAAAAGGCAGGCAGCACTATGGGTGGTCAATTCCTCCTCCAGCGCTTCCTGCCCGGAGATATCGAGGTGATTGGTCGGTTCGTCGAGCAGGTAGAAGTTCGGTTCCTTCAGCCGCAGGATGAGCATCGCCAATCGGGCCCTTTGGCCGCCCGACAGCGCGCTGATCCGCGTATCTTGCATCTGGATCGCCACCCCCGCCCCCGCGAGTAAGCCGCGCGCGCGTTGATCACCAACGTCGAACTGCCCCGCGACCAATTCCATAGGTGTGTCGGCTTCGTCTAACTGGCTTAGGTGCTGATCGGAGTACGCGGTCACAAGGGTCGGCGCACATTTGATCCCATCCGCGCCTTGGCGTAGAGCCTGATCGATCAGTCTCACCAGCCGGGTCTTTCCGGTGCCGTTCTTGCCCAGCAAAACCACCCGATCACCCTTCGCAATCCACTCTTGGCCCGTGCGGTAAAGCTCCCGCCCGTCAGGCGCCAGCACGGGCACATCCTCAAACGCAATCAAAGCCTTGGCATGGGTGCCGCTATTGCCCAAACGGATATCGCCCGCATGGCGCTCGTGATGTGCGGGCCGGGCGGCGGCTTCGATCTTGGCGGCACGTTCGCTGAGCTGTTTGGTTTTGGTGATCAGCAGGTCAGAGCCCGAATTGATCCCGATATTCTTCAGCTTTGCCGCTTGTGCCCGCAATTGTTTCGCCTTGTTGAGGTCGTTGGCAAAGCGTCTTTCGTCGGCAGCGTCGGCTTCGTCCAGGGCGACGCGGGCTTGCGTATAGGAAAGCTGAAACACCCGGCTGCGTTCGACGCGCAAAAACAGTGTCCGGTTGGTGACGGCGTCCAGAAACGCACGGTCATGGCTCGTGATCACAGCAGGCACATCGCGCGGCAGGGCGCCGAGCCACTCCTGCAACAGCGCGATCCGATGCAGGTCGAGGTGGTTTGTCGGCTCGTCCAGCAGCAAGAGGTCGGGCTCGGTCACCCAGGCAGCCGCTAGAAGCGCAGTACGCTGCCAACCGCCGCTGAGCGCGGAAAGCGGTTTCTGCTGCAGATCATAAGGGACTTGCAAATCGCCCAGAACCACGTCCACGCGCCAGCTTTCATAGGCGGCCTGCTCTTCCGGCAATGCTGCCAACACCAGATCGTAGAGTGTTTTTTGCAGGGCCTCGTCCGGCACATATTGCGCGACATGGCCGATGCGCAGATCGCGCGCACGGGTGATGTCACCCGTTGTGGGGTCAAGATCACCCGAAAGACAGGCCAGCAGTGTTGACTTGCCGCGCCCATTGGCGGCGACGAGCCCGATGCGGTCGCCTTTGGAGATGGTGAGGTTCAGGTCGGCAAAAAGCGGTTCACCCAGTGTCACGCCCAACCCGTTGATATTCATAATGCTCATAAGATGCTCTGATCACAAAAGGGGAGCCGCAAACGCGGCGGGATGGGCAGATCAGGTTGTGATCATGCCCTGCAAACGTATTTACAGGGCGAAACGGGGACCATGCTGAAGTCGGCGGATGATACGCATGCTCAGCTTGTGCCCTCCTTTTGTTGGATGTGATCGGTGTCCGAAGCGTAAGTTCCGCAAGTGTGGTTGGTCAAGACCCGGCGTGGTGCGTTCCGAGTTTGCCGGATATCTCGTCAAACGCTACGGAGCACGACGTCTTATGCAGGCATTTACAGCGTCCGCGCCAGCTTGAGTGCCGCCGAGGTTCGTGACTGCACTTGCGCGGGGCAACGCGCCTTCGGGGTTGCTGGATGCGCTCCCAGGAAAGACCGAATAGGTGCCGGGCGCTTGTGTTTCTTCGAGGCAATCATCCACCAGCGCCTCAACTTCCGCGGCTGGAAGGGGGCGGTAGGTTTCGCAACCCGCAAGAATGGCCAGGGACATAAGAGGAATGAAACGCATCGGCCTTCCTTTCGATGATGAACACCGCTTGGATAGCACTGCCACTGCGGCGACAGAAGCTCAAAGACATCCCTTACCGCAAGGCGCGGCCCTTGATAATCGCATCATGGCCGAACTTTTCGCGGATTTTGTCGGCGGCACGTTCGGCTTCGGCCCGCTTGGCGGCACCGGGGTCAAGCAGGTCGCCTTCGCGGTCGGCCTCGCCATCGGACGTGATCTCGGAGAGGCCCACGCCAAGCAAGCGAAACGGACCCTTGTCGCTGACCTGATCGAAAAGACTGCGCGCGGTGCGGTAGACTGTGTCTGCGATTTGCGTGGGGTGATGCAGGCTCTGGCGTTTTGAGATCAGCTTGAAGTCGTGCGTCTTGAGTTTCAGCGTCACAACCCGGCCCGCCTTATCCTTGGCCTTGGCGCGCGCGCTGACCTTTTCAGCCATGCGCCAGAGATGCCCGTCGAGGATGTCGACATCCGCCGTATCCTCATGAAACGTGGTTTCGTTCGAGAGGGTTTTGACAGGCGCATGAGGCGAGATGCGGCGCCCGTCCTCGCCACGGGCGAGGGAATAGAGCCGCTCGCCCATCCCGCCAAACCGCTCATGCAGATCGCGCCGGTCCCAGCGCAGAAGATCGTCAAAGGTCCGGATGCCTGCGTTGTTCAGGCTCGTCTGGGCAGCGGGGCCGATACCCCAGATCAGGCGCACGGATTTGGGGCGCAGGAATGCGGTCGTCTCTTCTTTGCCGATGATCGAAAACCCGCGCGGCTTGTCGAGGTCAGAGGCGACCTTGGCCAGAAACTTGTTATGGCTCAGACCGATGGAACCGGTCAGGCCGAGTTCGTCTTTCATCCGCCTGATCAGACGGGCGAGCATCACTGCCGGCGGCGCGTGATGCAGACGCGCGGTTCCGGTGAGGTCCATGAACGCTTCGTCGAGAGACAAGGGTTCGACCACCGGCGTGAGTTCATCCATCATCGCCCGGATGGCGCGGGAGGCTTCGACATAGGCGTCAAAGCGGGGGCGGACGACGACGGCCTCCGGGCAAAGCTGCAGCGCCTTGAACATCGGCATCGCGGATTTCACACCCTTGATCCGTGCAACGTAGCAAGCCGTCGAGACTACGCCGCGCCGCCCTCCGCCGATGATAACGGGCTTATCGGCAAGGTCAGGATTGTCGCGTTTTTCGACGCTGGCATAGAACGCATCGCAATCCATGTGCGCGATGCTGAGATCAAAAAGTTCCGGATGCCGGGTCACGCGCGGACTTCGACAGGCCGGGCAGCGGCCATCGCTCTCAAATGTAGTCAGGCAATCGCGGCAAAGGGCGGGCATATGTCACATTTAATCGCAGACGCGCATCACAACAACGCTGCCGTCAAAGAACCCTTAGTCGATCAGTGCGCGGGCCCGGGCAATCGCCACCTCAAGTTCGGCAAGGTCAGGTATGACGATTTCAGCGTTCGCGCGCTGTATCTCAACCATTGTCTGGGCATCAGGGAACGTGTCTAGTGGGCAGAGTTGTCGCGGACAATTGGCCGGTTCCAGTGTTTCGTCCCCAATCCGCACCATATCGCCAGCTTTCGCGTCGCGTAGTGCCAAGGCGGGCTGAGACTGCGCTGGCAGCAGAATGAGACCCGTCGTCTCTTCCTCAACGAGGCAATCTAAATATGTCAAACCGCCCATGTCGTCGAGCGTTTCACAGGCCACACGCCATGGTCCGAACTGGTATTCATCACCGTATTCGTCGAAGGACTGCGCGAAAACGGGTGCAGATATCATACATAGAAAACCGATCAGGTACTTCATGCGGTTCTACTAACCTTTGTCGATGAACTCTCTGTGACAGGCAGTAAAAAGATGCCACTGCATCGAACTGGTGCGTGACGTGCGCGATCTGGGCGCTAATAGTGGCGACATGACAGAGGCAAATCTGCACCACGGCGCAAAAGTCGCGCTCTTTCTGGGCAATCGCCTGGCCTGCATCCTGCGCGATGACTTGCCCCATATTCACTACCCCAACCTCTGGGACCTCCCCGGCGGGGCGCGCGAGGGTGCTGAAACAACATTTCAGACCGTCGCGCGCGAATTGCACGAGGAATTGGGCCTGATCCTCTCACCCGATCATCTGCTTTGGGAGAGTGCGTTTTCGTCACTGACCGCACCCGACAAGTGGAACGCGTTTTTCGTGGCACAGATGCCTGCGGTCTCTGTCAACGACATTGTCTTTGGGGATGAGGGGCAGCGCTGGGCGCTTTATGACATGGACGCCTTCATTGCGTTGCCGAACCGGGTGCCTTCCTATGGTGGGCGATTGGCGAAGTGGGTCGCTGAGACTGGCGGCTTGCCGTAGGTGTCTCAGACGAACACATCTATGTGTTTATGCTGACGTCACACCAACATTTTGATTGCTTTCCGCGACAATCTGTCTAAGAGTTTCCTATAGGAAACACGCTGTCCGGGAGAGGTCGGTCAGGTCCGACGCCGAAGGAGCAACCGCCCCGGTCACTCTCAGGCAAAAGGACCGGTCAGGGTGCAACACGCCGAAGAGAGGCCAGCTTGATGGCCCGCCGAAGGAGCAAGCCCCAACGGGGTGAATCTCTCAGGTACAGCAGACGGCGGGGGCGTAGATGGTTCGGAGATTTGCCATGCCTCATATTGCTGTTCTGGGTGCTGGGATTACAGGGGTCACTACCGCTTACGCACTTCACAAACGTGGGTTCGACGTCACGGTTTTTGATCGCCAGCGCTATGCTGCGATGGAAACCAGCTTTGCAAATGGTGGGCAGCTGAGTGCCTCCAATGCGGAAGTGTGGAACCAATGGTCGACTGTAATCAAGGGCATCCGCTGGATGCTGCAGAAAGATGCGCCCCTGTCAGTCAACCCGCGCCCGGGCTGGCACAAGATCAGCTGGATGGCCGCATTTCTGGCCAATATCCCCCGCTACCGCGCCAATACGATTGAAACCGCGCGTCTGGCCGTGACAGCACGCGCGGGGCTGGCCGAGATGGCCTACCGGTCAGGCGTTGATTTCGACTTCACGCCAGCAGGTATTCTGCATTTCTACAAAAGCCAGAAGGATTTTGACCATGCGCGCCGGGTGACCAGCCTTTTGGCTGATGGCGGCCTTGCGCGGCAGGAATTGACGGCAGATGAGGTGCTTGCCAAGGAACCCAATCTGCGGGGCGATATCCTAGGTGGGTTCTGGACCAAGAGTGACAGCACTGGCGACATTCACAAGTTCACGGTTGGGCTGGCCGATTGGCTGCGCGGGCAGGGCGTGCAGTTCGAAATGGGGCAGGCAGTTGAAGATGTGCGCGCAGATGCCGATTGCATCACTTTGCGGGGCAGAGATGAACAGCGATTTGACGGGGTTGTGGTTTGTGCCGGTGTTGCCTCGCGCTCCTTTGCAAAGATGCTGGGGGATCGCGTGAATATCTATCCGGTAAAGGGATACTCGATCACCGTGAACTTGGACGACGCCGCCTCGCAAGCGGCGGCGCCGCAAGTGTCGCTCCTTGATGACAAGGCCAAGATCGTGACTTCACGACTGGGCAAGGACCGGTTTCGGATTGCGGGGACGGCCGAGTTCAACGGCGAAAACCGCGACATCCGAGCGGATCGCGTGCAGCCGCTGGTCAAATGGTGCGAAACCCATTTCCCGGGGGTCAGCACGGAAAACGTCGTCCCTTGGGCGGGCCTACGCCCGATGATGCCCAATATGATGCCGCGCGTGGGGGCGGGACGGCAGCCACGGGTGTTCTACAATACCGGCCATGGGCATCTGGGTTGGACCCTGTCCGCGGCGACCGCTGACATTGTAGCGCATGTTGTCGCGGGGAAAATGCGGCCAAACTTCACCCCAAGTAAATCACAAAGCGCTTTGAAAACGGCCCTTTAAATGCATATCTGTCCACCACAATCATAGAGGGACAGCTTTATGCCAATTGAAGAAATGTTTGCCGAATTCCTGGGCCAGAATGTGCTCTACCTGCTGCTGGCGGTGTTCATCATCGTCTGCATCATGGCGGGCGTCAGGATCGTACCGCAATCCGAGAAATTTGTGGTGGAACGTCTGGGCCGACTGCGGTCGGTTCTGGGGCCAGGTATCAACTTTATCGTGCCATTCCTTGATCGCGTGCGGCACAAAGTGTCGATCCTGGAACGTCAGCTGCCATCAATGCAGCAGGACGCGATCACCTCGGACAACGTGCTATTGCAGGTCGAGACCTCGGTCTTTTACCGGATCATCGAGCCGGAAAAGACGGTCTACCGGATCCGCGACGTGGATGGTGCGATTTCGACGACAGTTGCGGGTATCATCCGGTCCGAGATTGGTCGGATGGAACTGGATCAGGTGCAGGCAAACCGCGCGAACCTGATCGATGCCGTCCGGTCTCAGGTGGCACAGCAGGTTGATGATTGGGGGATTGAGGTCACCCGTACTGAAATTCTGGATGTGAACCTCGATCAAGCGACGCGCGACGCGATGTTGCAGCAGCTCAACGCCGAACGCGCACGCCGTGCACAGGTGACCGAGGCCGAAGGCCAAAAGCGGTCTGTTGAGCTGCAGGCGGATGCGGAGCTTTATGCTGCCGAACAAGACGCCAAGGCGCGCCGGGTTCTTGCGGATGCAGAAGCCTATGCCACGCAGGTCGTCGCCGTCGCGATTGCCGAGAATGGTCTGGAAGCCGCGCAGTATCAGGTTGCGCTGAAACAGGTTGAAGCGTTGAACAAGCTAGGCGATGGTCAGGGCAGCCAGACGGTTGTGTTGCCAGCCAATGCGATTGATGCTTTCGGCAACGCATTCCAGATGTTGAAAGGACGTGGATGATGCCTCTTTGGACGGAATGGTGGGTTTGGATGTCAGCGGCTTTAGTGCTTGCCACGATTGAGGTTCTTGTGCCCAGCTTCATCTCGCTCGGCTTTGCGCTGGGTGCCGCCATGGTTGGCCTGCTGCTGGTCTTCGGTGTGTCGGCAAGCGGTCTTGCCTTGACCTTGGCGGTCTTCGCCGTTCTGTCGCTGATCTCATACCTTCTGATGCGCAAGTTTTTCGCCTTGCCCACAGGACAGGTGAAGATCTGGCATAAGGACGTCAACGACTGAGTGCCCCAAAACTCTTTAAAGAGTTTTGTTCAAAAATTTGAAATTTTTTGGCCCCCGACCCTAATGGTTGGGGGGCATTGCTTGGGGTGAGGCGAGCTCCGCCTGAATATCAAGGGCCGCCTGACGCGGATCAGTCGCTTGCCAGATGGGCCGCCCGACCACCACATGATCCGCCCCGTTTGCGATGGCTTGCGCGGGTGTCATCACCCGTTTCTGATCCCCCAAAGCAGCACCTGCCGGGCGCACACCGGGTGTGACGATCAGTTTGCCTGCTGCTTCTGGCAGGACCCGGATCAGACCCGCCTCTTGCGGAGACGCAATCACTCCATCCGCGCCGTTTGCGAGAGCAATCGCAGCACGTTCCTGCACAAGATCGGCCACGTCACCCGCTTTGATGCACGAGGCGTCCAGATCCGCCCGATCAAGCGACGTCAGGATGGTCACGGCGAGGATCTTCATATCCGAGCCACCGGCCCCCTCGCGCGCGGCACGGACCACATGCGGGTCGCCATGCACCGTCAGAAAATCCAGATCAAACTGTGCAACACCGCGTACGGCTGCCTCGACCGTGGCACCAATGTCAAAGAACTTCATATCCAGAAAGATGCGCTTGCCATGCTCCTGTTTCAGCTCATTGGCCAGCGCGAGTCCTCCGCCCGTCAGCATGCCCAGCCCGATCTTGTAGAAGCTGACGCTGTCGCCAAGTGTCTTGGCCAGTTCCAACCCGTCCAGCACATTGGGCACATCCATTGCAACAATCAGACGGTCATCAGGCATGGTGGGTCCTTTCTGCAGGCTTGCCCAGCGATCTAGCCGTTGACGGGTGTCGGTGCAATCGCCCTATGCTGTCGCCATGGATTTGATCACACAACTCCGCGCATGGGACGGCAAGACTATCGCCACGCTGCAAGCGGTGGTCGATGATCTGACTGTGGCAGACTATCCTGATTTGCTCCGGGCCTGTCATGACGAAGACGAGGTCACCGCCCGCGCAGCAAGCTGGGTGCTGAAGGCAGCGTGTGAGCGTGGCGCATCCATCCCCTATCCTGCGGAGCTCTTGTCGACAGATCTGCATTGGGAGATCGCGCTGCATCTTCTGCAATCGGTACAGCATGTTGCTGTCGATCTACCAGCCGAGGTCATCCGGCCTTACCTCATCCACCAAAAGCCGATTGTGCGGGCCTGGGCATTGGACGCGTATGTCAGGCTCGGCGCTCCAGACGCCGCAGAGGTTCTAGAGAAAGCGGCAGATGATCCTGCCGCGTCGGTGCGCGCCCGTGCCCGCAATCTGGGTAAAGAAAAGGCGCAGCCTGTCCCGCCGCCGCGCCCTTCCTGACCTAGCCTTGCAGCAATCGCCGCAACAGGTCGTCCGCGTGAGTGGTTGTGTCGTCCTCGCGGTCCGCAGGAAACGCAGCATCGTCAGCAACTTCCGTCACCCGGCGCAAGCGGCGCACGGCTTCGGGAGAGAGTGGGAAAAGCCGCACATTGGTTTGCGACAATCCGGCTTTTCTGGTTGCGTCTGACATTCGGTTTACTCCGCCGGTCACATAGTATCCAAAGCGCTTTGAATTCCAGTATGGAATTCCTGACCCCGCAGACTTGCGCGGACCGCTATGAATGCCCATCTCTTCTCTGAGGCTCGAAAAGGGCATGTGCCGCCAAGCCGGGCATGCTGATCACCGGGCGCTTGATAAAGGAGAGACCCATGAACTTGGACAAGTTCACCGAGCGGTCGCGCGGTTTCGTGCAAGCTGCCCAGACGATCGCAATGCGTGAGAACCACCAAAGGTTCGCGCCTGAACACCTGCTGAAAGCATTGATGGATGATGAAGAGGGGCTTGCCGCCAATCTGATCACCCGCGCGGGTGGTGATGCTGGTGTCGTCAAAGGTGCCGTAGATGCGACACTGGACAAGTTGCCAAAAGTCACCGGCGACGCCGCGCAAATCTACCTTGATAACCTGACCGCCAAGGTCGTTGATGAGGCCGAGAAGCTCGCCAAGAAGGCCGGCGACAGCTTCGTGCCCGTGGAACGCCTTTTGACAGCCCTTGCTGTCGTGAAATCCAAAGCGAAAGAAGCGCTTGATGCTGGCGGTGTCACGGCCCAAACCCTGAACGCGGCCATCAACGATATCCGCAAGGGCCGCACCGCTGACAGTGCGACCGCCGAGGACAGTTTCGAGGCGCTGGCCAAATATGCGCGCGACCTGACTGAGGCGGCTGAACAAGGTAAGATCGACCCGATCATTGGCCGCGACGAGGAAATCCGGCGTGCGATGCAGGTCCTTTCCCGCCGAACCAAGAACAACCCAGTCCTGATCGGTGAGCCGGGCGTTGGTAAGACGGCCATTGCCGAAGGGCTCGCCTTGCGCATCGTCGATGGCGACGTGCCAGAATCTCTGCGCAACAAAAAGCTCATGTCCCTCGACATTGGCGCGTTGATTGCGGGTGCCAAGTACCGTGGTGAGTTTGAAGAACGCTTGAAAGCCGTCCTGAAAGAGATCGAAGCCGCCGCTGGCGAGATCATCATGTTCATCGACGAGATGCACACGCTTGTCGGCGCGGGCAAATCGGATGGCGCGATGGATGCCGCCAACTTGATCAAACCGGCCTTGGCGCGGGGTGAGCTGCACTGCGTTGGTGCAACGACGCTGGATGAATATCGTAAGTATGTCGAAAAAGACGCGGCTCTGGCGCGCCGGTTCCAGCCCCTGATGGTTGAAGAACCGACCGTCACAGACACCGTCAGCATCCTGCGCGGCATCAAGGAGAAGTACGAGCTGCACCACGGCGTGCGGATCGCCGACGCCGCCTTGGTGGCAGCCGCGACGCTCTCGCATCGCTACATCACCGACCGATTCCTGCCCGACAAGGCCATCGACTTGATGGACGAGGCTGCGAGCCGTTTGCGGATGGAGGTGGACAGCAAGCCCGAAGAACTCGATGCGCTCGACCGGCAGATCCTGCAACTGCAGATCGAGGCCGAGGCGCTGAAGAAAGAGGATGATAAGGCCTCTGTTGATCGGCTCGAACGGCTCGAAAAGGAACTCGCCGACCTAAACGACCGCGCCTCCGAGATGACGGCGAAGTGGCAGGCCGAGCGCGACAAGCTGGAGGGCACGCGCGAGGTCAAGGAACGGCTCGACCGCGCCCGCGCAGATCTGGATATCGCCAAGCGTGAGGGTAATCTGGCGAAGGCCGGTGAGCTTTCCTACGGCGTGATCCCAGAGCTGGAACGCAAGCTGGCCGAGGCTGAGGAGAATGACGACCTGATGGTCGAAGAGGCCGTGCGCCCCGAACAGATCGCCGAAGTGGTTGAGCGTTGGACGGGCATCCCGACCAGCAAGATGCTAGAAGGTGAGCGCGAGAAGCTGCTGCGCATGGAAGAGGAACTTGGCAAGCGTGTGATCGGCCAAAAACCGGCTGTGACTTCGGTTGCCAACGCTGTCCGCCGCGCCCGCGCGGGTCTGAACGACGAGAACCGGCCCTTGGGTTCGTTCCTGTTCCTCGGGCCAACCGGCGTAGGTAAGACGGAGCTGACCAAGGCGGTGGCCGAATACCTCTTTGACGATGACAGCGCGATGGTTCGCATCGACATGTCGGAATTCATGGAGAAACACGCGGTCGCCCGTCTTATCGGTGCGCCTCCGGGCTATGTCGGTTATGACGAAGGCGGCGTGCTAACCGAGGCTGTTCGGCGTCGTCCTTATCAGGTTGTCCTGTTTGATGAGGTCGAAAAGGCGCATCCGGATGTGTTCAACGTGCTGTTGCAGGTCCTCGATGACGGGGTGCTGACCGATGGTCAGGGCCGTACGGTCGACTTCAAGCAGACGCTGATCATCCTGACATCGAACCTTGGGGCGCAGGCGCTCAGCCAGTTGCCCGACGGTGCTGATGCGTCGGAGGCCAAGCGTGATGTGATGGATGCGGTGCGGGCGCATTTCCGGCCCGAATTCCTGAACCGTCTGGACGAAACGGTCATCTTCGACAGGCTCGCCCGCGAAGACATGGCCGGGATCGTCGCTATCCAGCTCAAGCGGCTGGAGAAACGGCTCGCTGGACGCAACATCCAGATCGATTTGGACGAAGCAGCCCAGAAATGGCTGGCCGAGGAAGGCTATGATCCGGTCTTTGGTGCACGTCCGCTGAAGCGTGTGATCCAACGCGCGCTGCAGGACCAACTGGCTGAAATGATCCTCGCAGGCGACGTCATGGACGGCGACACGATCCAGATCAGTGCCGGTGCCGATGGGCTGATTGTCGGTGACAGGCTCGCGGCCTCAAACCGACTGCGGCCAGACGATGCGGTTGTACATTAGATGACAGGGCGCCTTCGGGCGCCCTTCCTTATTGGTGCACCCAACCGTGGTAGAATCGTGGTAATTACATTCAAACGCTAGGCGTATCGCCCATTCCATGCTTTGTTGATGTGCAACAGTTTGGAAGGGCCAGCCATGAACAAAACCCCCGTCGCCAGCCTCAGCACACTCCCCGACCGCAAGCCGCAATATGCCCTGGTGGGTGAGGTCGACCTCGTAGTCGTCCGTTTCGATGATGAAGTGTCTGTCTTCTATGGCCGCTGCCTGCATCGCGGCGCGTTGATGTCGGATGGTTTCGTGCGCGGCAAGGACCTGATCTGCGGCGTGCATAATTGGGACTATCGGCTCGACACAGGAGTCTCGGCCTATGCGAATGAGGAAGCACTGCCGAAGTTCAATGCCTGGGTCGAGGGTGACGATATCGTTGTTGATGCCGATGAAATCGCAGCATGGGCCGAAGATCATCCGCAACCCTACAACCGCGATGCCTATTTGGGGCTTTACGCCGACCCCTCGCACGGCATCGCCGAAGAGCCGCATAACGGACTGATCCAGCAATATGCGCGCGACGGGCTGTCCAAAACCGGCCATCACGGCAAAGTCGATGCGATGGGGGTGCCGCGTGCGGAGCTGCCGTCGTGGGACGATATTCAGCTGCTTACGGCGCAACTACATAAAGCGCCGCTGTTAGATGATGATCCGGTTGGCACGGATGTGGTGATCGGTCCGAACGCGCAAAAACCGCTCCGCCTGAAAATCCCGCTTTTCGTCTCCGACATGTCGTTTGGCGCCCTATCTGAACCCGCCAAGGTGGCACTTGCCATGGGGGCCGAGATGGCGGGGACCGGTATCTGTTCAGGTGAGGGCGGCATGCTGCCCGAAGAACAGGCGGCGAATTCACGGTATTTCTACGAACTGGCCTCGGCCCGGTTCGGCTTTGATTGGGCCAAGCTAGAGAAGGTTCAGGCCTTCCACTTCAAAGGCGGGCAAGGCGCCAAGACTGGCACCGGCGGCCACCTGCCCGGCAGCAAGGTGCATGGTAAAATCGCTGAGGTGCGCGGACTGGACGCGGGGCAGGATGCGATCTCACCCCCGCGTTTTCCCGATTGGACGGAGCCTGCGCAGATCAAGGATTTTGCCGATGAGGTGCGGGACAGAACCGGTGGCATTCCCATCGGCTACAAACTGTCGGCCCAGCATATTGAGAAGGATATCGATGCGGCCCTTGCTGTCGGGGTCGACTACATCATCCTCGACGGCCGGGGCGGCGGCACCGGGGCAGCGCCGATCATCTTCCGCGATAACATCTCAGTTCCCACGATCCCGGCGCTTGCTCGGGCGCGCAGGCATCTCGACACTTTGGGCCGCCAGGACGTGTCGCTGATCATCACTGGCGGCTTGCGCAAACCGGCGGATTTCATCAAGGCCAGGGCGCTGGGTGCGGACGCGATCGCGGTTTCGAACGCTGCTATGCAGGCGATTGGATGCATCGCCATGCGGGCCTGTCACACCAATAACTGCCCTGTCGGGATTGCCACACAAAGACCGGAGCTTGTCAGCCGGATCATCGTTGAAAACTCGGCCAAGCAACTCAGCAACTTTTTTGAGGCGAGCGTCGAACTGATGCAGGTCATGGCACGTGCTTGCGGTCACGGGCACCTTTCCGAATTCAGCGCAGCAGACCTCACCACCTGGAAACGTGAGATGGCTGATTTATCGGGTGTCGCCTATGGCGGTTTGTCCTGAACATCGAGACAAGAGAAAGATGAAAGCATGACAGAAACAAGCGAACTTGATTGGGTCAGTGTAGGCCCCGCCGACCTGCCCGAGGGCCGGGTCAAAACCGTGTCGGCCAAGAATGTCTATCTGTGCCTGTCGCATTTCGATGGCCAATGGGCCGCGATGGACAATCACTGCCCGCACCAGAAGGGCCCGTTAGGTGAAGGCACGATTGAGCGTGGCGTCGATGATAAATGCTGGATCCGCTGTCCGTGGCATGGCTGGGACTTTGACCCGCTCACCGGCGCGCCTCCGGGCGGGCATGAAGATACGGGCCAAAAGACCTATCCGGTTGAGGTGCGTGAGGGCGAGGTGTTCATCGGTCTTGAGGCTGAGCCTCCGCACGTGCGCACCGTGACCGATTGTATGGCCGAGACGCTGGTGAACTGGGGTGTCAAACGGGTGTTTGGCATGGTGGGTCATTCGAACCTGGGGCTGGCTGATGCGATCCGCAGACGGACTGTAGATGGTCAGATGTCCTATGTCGGCATTCGCCATGAAGGGGCCGCGGCCTTTGCCGCATCGGCCTATGGCAAACTGACCGGGCAGCCTGCGGCATGCCTTGCGATTGCGGGACCCGGCGCCACGAACCTGTTAACCGGCATGTGGGACGCCAAGGTCGACCGCGCGCCGGTCATCGCCCTGACCGGGCAGGTGCAGACGCAGGTCTTTGGCCCCGGTGCGTTTCAGGACATCGACCTGAAATCGGCCTTTCAGGCGGTCAGCAAATTCTCTCAACCGGTTCTTTCGACGTCAAACCATGCAGAACTGGCATCGCTCGCGTGCAAGACCGCACTGATCGAACGCGATGTGGCACATCTAATTTTCCCTGATGATACGCAGACTAATCCCAGTGATGCCCCGGCCAAAGGGCCAGAGGGCCGGGTGTCTGGCCCGGTTGTCATTCCCGCGCCGGATGATGTGGGGGCGGCGATTGACCTGATTAACGACGCCAAGCGTCCCTTGGTGATTATCGGCCATGGCGCGTGGGAGGCGCGCGAGCAGATCATCGCCATGGCCGAGGCGATCGGCGCACCCGTGGTCACGACGTTCAAGGGCAAAGGGTTGATCCCCGACAGCCACCCCAATGCTGCGGGCGTTTTGGGCCGGTCCGGCACACCGATTGCGAGCTGGTTCATGAATGAATGTGACGTGCAGATCGTGCTGGGTGCTTCGTTTTCCAACCACACCGGCATCAACCCCGGCAAGAAGACGATCCAGGTCGACTTTGAGCGGATGCAATTGGGTAAATTCCACCCTGTCACGCTGCCGATTTGGGGAGAGATCGGGGCGTTTTGTGATGCGGTTTCGCCTGCGGTCAGACGCAACGCGGACGCGCCGGACCAGATCAGCGAATTGGCGGAGCGTTGGGATATGTGGCGCGCCGAGAAACAGGGCCGCTTGGCGGAAGAGGGCGCGCGCGGAGTACATTCCGCAGCGATATTCGACGCGCTGTCGCGTGTCGCACCAGAGGATGCCTTGATCGCCGTCGATGTGGGCAACAACACCTATTCCTTTGGCCGGTATTTTGAGACCAAGGGACAGCGCGTCATGATGTCGGGCTATCTGGGCTCCATCGGGTTTTCTTTGCCCGCCGCCTTAGGTGCCTGGGCGGCGACGCAGGATTTCGATGATCTGCGCGGGTGCAAGGTGATCTCAATCTCGGGCGATGGTGGTTTTGGTCAATATGCGATGGAACTGACCACCGCCGTCAAATACGGCATGGATATCACCCACATCCTTTTGCATAATGACGAGCTGGGCAAGATATCCAAAGAGCAACGGTCCGGGCAGTGGCCGGTCTGGGAAACGTCGCTGGTCAACCCGTCATTTTCAGCCTTTGCACGCCTTTGTGGCGCGCATGGAACCAAAGTCACCAAGGGTGATCAGGTGGAGGCCGCACTGGTGGAGGCATTGGCAATTGATGGCCCCGCTCTGGTGGAGATCATGACGGATGCAGAGCTGGTCTGACGAAAAAGCCCCGGCGCAAGGCCGGGGCTTTCGTGCGTTTGGTGAGTGCGCCTTAGCTTGCGGGCAGGATCACTGAGTCGATCACATGGATCACGCCGTTGGATGCTTCGATGTCAGCTGTGACAACGTTCGCGTCTTCAACGGTCACACCGCCTTCGGTCATGATGGTCACGTCAGCGCCATTCACGGTAGTCGCTTCCATTTCATTTGTCAGGTCGGTGGACATCACCTTACCCGGCACAACATGGTAGGTCAGGATGGAAGCGAGTGCCTCCGGGTCTTCCAGCAGACCTTCAACTGTGCCTTCTGGCAATGCGGCAAACGCCTCATCCGTTGGCGCGAAGATCGTGAAAGGGCCGTCGCCCTTTAGTGTGTCGACCAGACCAGCAGCCTCAGCAGCTGTCAGCAATGTCGTGAATGATCCGGCCTCCGCAGCCGTGTCGACAATATCCTTCTCACCCATTGCGAATGCGGATGTCGCGACAACGGCGGCGGCGGTTACAGCGAAGAAAGTGTTGCGTAGCATTTGGTAGTCTCCCAGTTTCTTCGATGCCTCTGTTCAGCATCGTGATCTTTACGTGGCATCGTGGCCACGGATCACCGGGGAAACCTGCCCATCCAGCTTGACGCAAGGCGATGCGCGCCTAAGCCACGGCGCTCGCACATTTCCAGTCACATATCTGTGAAACAGTGTGATCTTTTCTGCCGGATTGTCGAACATTTCATCGTTCTGGCGGCATCGTGAGACACCTTTCAATCATTCTCACCTATATGCTTTTGGGAATCGGAACGAACGGAGGCCTTATGGCACATCGCTGGATCAATAACCTGACGCGGGCAGATGCCACGCCCAAGTCTGTCTACCTCAACCGCCGCCAAATTCTGGCGGGGACCGTGGGCCTGGGTGCCATCGGGCTAGCCGGCAGTGCCAGCGCCAACACGCTTGAGCCGAACACGCTGGAAGAGATCACGACCTATAACAACTTCTATGAGTTCGGCACCGGCAAAAACGATCCGGCGCAGAACGCGCACAGACTGGTCACTTCCCCCTGGTCGATCAAGGTCGACGGTCTGGTCGACAATCCGGGTGAGTACACCTTGGGTGATCTGCTCGATGGGTTGACGGTCGAAGACCGCATCTACCGTTTCCGCTGTGTGGAGGCGTGGTCGATGGTAATCCCGTGGAATGGGATCGAACTGGCCGATATCCTGAACAAGGTCGGCGTGCAGTCGCGCGCGAAGTATGTGGCTTTTGAGACCGTCGTGCAGCCTGAGAACATGATCGGCGTACAGCGCCGCGTGCTGGACTTTCCCTATGTCGAAGGCTTGCGTCTGGACGAAGCGATGCATCCGCTGACGATCATGGCGACAGGTATCTATGATGAGCCGATCTACAACCAGAACGGAGCTCCGATCCGTTTGGTGGTGCCATGGAAATATGGCTTCAAATCGATCAAGTCGATTGTGCGGATCACGCTGCAAGAGGACGAGCCGCCAACAAGCTGGAACAAGGCCAATCCGCGTGAATATGGCTTCTATAGTAATGTGAACCCTAACGTCGATCACCCACGCTGGTCGCAGGCGACGGAACGGCGCATCGGCGGTGGCCTTTTCGCGCCTCGGATCGATACGTTAATGTTCAACGGTTACGAAAAAGAGGTCGCGAGCCTTTATGCAGGCCAAGACCTGTCGGTCGATATCTGAGGATAGCCCGGTGACCCCATCTCAAGCGATCAACGGCGCGCTGCGCAAGGTCCCCGCGTGGACTGTATATATAGTATGCGCGATCTGGACGGTCTGGATGTTTTACCTTGGCCTGACCGGCGGATTGGGCGTTGAGCCGATCAACGCTTTGGAGCGCGAATACGGCGAACTGGCGTTGCAGCTTTTGGTGCTGGGTCTGCTGGTCACGCCGCTGCGCAAATGGACAGGTGTGAACCTTTTGAAGTTCCGCCGCGCCATCGGGGTCAGCGCCTTCTTTCTGGTGCTCGCGCATTTCAGTGTCTGGGCGGTGCTGGATGTACAGTCGGTTGAACGGATCTGGGCCGATATCGTCAAACGGCCCTATGTCACGGTGGGCATGGTGGGCTTTGTGCTGATGATCCCGCTGGCGCTCACGTCAAACAACCTGTCCATCCGCAAGCTGGGCGCGGCAAGCTGGCGGAAGTTGCACAAACTGACCTATCCGATCGCTGTGCTGGGGGGGCTGCACTATCTCTGGCTCGCCCGTGGCTTCCAGTGGGCGCCGATCATCTACCTTGCAATCATCGGCGCGCTGGTCGCCACGCGCTACGTGTCGTTTGAGTGGCGACGGCAACCCGCCTGACCTGCAAAGGCGATTGATTCACGGAACCCGGCGAGATTCTCGCCGGGTTTTTTGATTCCAGGAGGCGGAATCACGGGTTGCGGCACGAAAAACACCCGACTCGAAGTGTTAAGAAAATATGAATCGCATCGATTCAGCGTGAATCCGGGACCGAGTCTGCGAGAGTCTTGTGGGTGACTCTGTGGATAACCCAAAATGTTGTATCCGGCGTTCTTTTTCCGCCTAATAAAGTTGCGGTTTCACCCGGCGTCACAGTATGGAAATTGCCGCAAACCCCCAAAAACATGGGAAAAATCGGGTTTGTCACAAAAAATGCATTTTTCTCGAAAAAAGGGGTTGCGGGCACCCGCCACTATCCGTAGAACCCCCCTCACCGGCGGCGCTGAGGCGCTAACGGGACGCCAGACGGGCCACACTAAAGCGGAAACGCAGACGGACGGAAACGAGGCGGAACTAAGAAATTCAGAGGTATTCGAGGCGGGGCGCGCCAAAAAGTTAGGGCGCATCTAGTCTCTTTTGTCTCTACGCTGTTTGAAATTGATATATCTGAAGAGATATGTGGGCGGTTTGGTTCATTTCGATGGATCAACGTCTGTATATCGCGCCTTTAGGCTTCGGCCGATGATAAGGTGTCAGCTTCACTGTTTGTACGGCTTTCGGTTTCTGATGAAACCAGAAGCACAAC
>NZ_JAXBMD010000001.1:147500-1470182 GCF_033963825.1 Cognatiyoonia sp. IB215446
AGGAAAGGAAATCAACAGATACTCCCCTAGTAGCGGCGAGCGAACGGGGACCAGCCGAGCCATGAGTGTGAATAGAATGTGTTGGGAAGCACAGCCATAGTGGGTGACAGCCCCGTATATGAAGCACGATTGGACGTATTAAGTAGGGCGGGACACGTGAAATCCTGTCTGAACATCGGAGGACCACCTTCGAAGGCTAAGTACTCCTTACTGACCGATAGCGAACCAGTACCGTGAGGGAAAGGTGAAAAGCACCCCGACGAGGGGAGTGAAACAGTCCCTGAAACCGAACGCCTACAATCAGTTGGAGGGCCCTTGAGGCCTGACAGCGTACCTTTTGTATAATGGGTCATCGACTTAGTGTATCTAGCAAGCTTAAGCCGTTAGGTGTAGGCGCAGCGAAAGCGAGTCTGAATAGGGCGACTGAGTTAGATGCATTAGACCCGAAACCGAGTGATCTAGGCATGTCCAGGATGAAGGTTGGGTAACACCAACTGGAGGTCCGAACCCACACCTGTTGAAAAAGGTCGGGATGAGGTGTGCCTAGGGGTGAAAGGCCAATCAAACTCGGAGATAGCTGGTTCTCTGCGAAATCTATTTAGGTAGAGCGTCAGACGAATACCCTCGGGGGTAGAGCACTGGATGGGTAATGGGGGCTCACCGCCTTACTGATCCTAACCAAACTCCGAATACCGAGGAGTACTATCTGGCAGACACACAGCGGGTGCTAACGTCCGTTGTGGAGAGGGAAACAACCCTGACCTACGACTAAGGCCCCTAATTCATGGCTAAGTGGGAAAGCAGGTGGGACGACCAAAACAACCAGGAGGTTGGCTTAGAAGCAGCCATCCTTTAAAGATAGCGTAACAGCTCACTGGTCTAAATAAGTTGTCCTGCGGCGAAGATGTAACGGGGCTCAAGCCATGAGCCGAAGTCTAGGATGCACGTAGTGCATGGTAGCAGAGCGTAGTGTGACATAACTCCTATCCATATCAGCGGTTTCGACCGTTGTGATGGATATTTGGAGTTTTCGATGAAGCCGGCCTGTGAGGGATCCGGTGGAGAGATCACTAGTGAGAATGATGACATGAGTAGCGACAAACAGGGTGAGAGACCCTGTCGCCGAAAGTCCAAGGGTTCCTGCTTAAAGCTAATCTGAGCAGGGTAAGCCGACCCCTAAGGCGAGGCCGAAAGGCGTAGTCGATGGGAACCAGGTTAATATTCCTGGGCCAGGAGGATGTGACGGATCTCGAAGATTGTTCGACCTTATCGGATTGGTCGGGCCGTTGAGAGGTTCCTGGAAATAGCCCTCCATGAGATCGTACCCTAAACCGACACAGGTGGACTGGTAGAGAATACCAAGGCGCTTGAGAGAACCACATTTAAGGAACTCGGCAAAATACCTCCGTAAGTTCGCGAGAAGGAGGCCCGCTTAGTAGGCAACTATTGGGCGGGGGCACAAACCAGGGGGTGGCGACTGTTTACTAAAAACACAGGGCTCTGCGAAGTCGCAAGACGACGTATAGGGTCTGACGCCTGCCCGGTGCCTGAAGGTTAAAAGGAGGAGTGCAAGCTCCGAATTGAAGCCCAGGTAAACGGCGGCCGTAACTATAACGGTCCTAAGGTAGCGAAATTCCTTGTCGGGTAAGTTCCGACCTGCACGAATGGCGTAACGACTTCCCCGCTGTCTCAAATGTGGACTCAGCGAAATTGAATTTCCTGTCAAGATGCAGGATACCCGCGGTTAGACGGAAAGACCCCATGCACCTTTACTACAGCTTCGCATTGGCATCAGGCACAGTATGTGCAGGATAGGTGGTAGGCTTTGAAGCGGTGACGCCAGTCATCGTGGAGCCTCCCTTGAGATACCACCCTTATTCTGCTTGATGTCTAACCGCGGCCCGTTATCCGGGTCCGGGACCCTGCGTGGTGGGTAGTTTGACTGGGGCGGTCGCCTCCCAAATCGTAACGGAGGCGCGCGAAGGTTGGCTCAGAGCGGTCGGAAATCGCTCGTTGAGTGCAATGGCAGAAGCCAGCCTGACTGCGAGACTGACAAGTCGAGCAGAGTCGAAAGACGGCCATAGTGATCCGGTGGTCCCGAGTGGAAGGGCCATCGCTCAACGGATAAAAGGTACGCTGGGGATAACAGGCTGATGGTGCCCAAGAGTCCATATCGACGGCACCGTTTGGCACCTCGATGTCGGCTCATCTCATCCTGGGGCTGGAGCAGGTCCCAAGGGTACGGCTGTTCGCCGTTTAAAGAGGTACGTGAGCTGGGTTTAGAACGTCGTGAGACAGTTCGGTCCCTATCTTCCGTGGGTGTAGGATACTTGAGAGGAGTTGCCCCTAGTACGAGAGGACCGGGGTGAACGATCCACTGGTGGACCTGTTGTCGTGCCAACGGCAGTGCAGGGTAGCTATGATCGGACAGGATAACCGCTGAAGGCATCTAAGCGGGAAGCCCCCCTCAAAACAAGGTATCCCTGAGAGCCGAAGTAGACCACTTCGTCGATAGGCCAGAGATGTAAGCGTAGTGATACGTTCAGTTGACTGGTACTAATTGCTCGATAGGCTTGATTTGATCCAGTAATAGTAAGACTGGAAGAACAAGTGCACACATGTAGATGTGCAGACTTGGAACAACGGTGAATGTTTCGGCATTCACCGGAGATGTTCTTTATTTGATTTGGTGGTCATAGCGTGAGCAAAACACCCGATCCCATCCCGAACTCGGCCGTTAAGTGCCACAGCGCTGATGGTACTGCGTCTTAAGACGTGGGAGAGTAAGTCACCGCCAAATCTAATAAGGAACATCTCTGTCGAAGCCATGGTTTCGACATGTATCTCTCTGACGATGACTTATTCCCAACATAACGACCTGCGTCACAAACCTGTTGCATGAACGTCATGCAATGGTCTGCCAGCATTTACAAAGTCACGCGACCGTGACGGCCTCAGTAATCGGAGGTCTCGTCATGAAGACGCTTTTGAATGCAACGGCTGTGCTGCTGATCACCTGCAGCGCCGCCTCTGCCAAAGACAGTAGTTACATCGGACAAGTAGACGTGGTGCGCGGTGCGGGCGACGGTGGTGACACCGCGCGGGGCACCGTTTTTCTGGATGCAAACCGCAACTCCACGCTTGATCCGGGCGAGGTCGGCATTGCGGGCGTTCAGGTCTCAAACGGGCGCGAGGTTGTTTTGACCGCCCAGGACGGGACTTACGAACTGCCCGCCTATGACGACATGAACCTCTTTATCACCAAACCTTCGACCCATATCACCCCGGTCAGCGCTGACATGGTCCCGCAATTCGCTTACGTGCATAAGGTCGAGGGCTCGCCACCGTTGCGCTTCGGCGGGATTCCAGCAACCGGCCCACTTCCTGAAGCGATCAACTTCCCCCTGATTGAAGACAATGTGGGCGACAGTTTCAGCTGCCTCGTCTTTGGTGATGCACAGTCATATACCAATCAGGAAGTGACCTATGTACGCGAAACTGCAGGGAAGCTGCTGGCCACGCGCGATAATTCCGAAACCGAGTGCCTGATCTTTGCAGGCGACGTGATGGGGGATGACCTGTCGCTCTATCCGCGGTTCAAGAACATTATCGCGGTGGGTGGCGTGCCGACGTATTTCGTGGGCGGCAATCACGACATCGACTTTGATGCCGAAACCGACCAGCACAGCTTTGACACATTCCGCCGTGAATGGGGCCCGGAATACTGGTCGGCTGACATCGGCAACGTGCATTTCGTGGGCCTGGACAATGTCCGTTACCCCTGCAACGGCGTCGATGAACATCCCTTCTGTGCCACGGACCGTAACCACACCTACAACGGTGTGATCACCGGGCGGCAGCTGGAATGGCTGGCGAACGATCTTGCCAATGTGCCCGAAGACAAGCTGATCGTCATGACGGCGCATATCCCTTTCCAAACCTTTACCGATAACACGGCCGCCAAGCATCAGACCGATAATCTCGATGAACTTGTCGCCGTTCTCGGTGATCGTCCCGTGCTCGGTCTCGCTGGTCACACACACACGACCGAAAACATTGAGGCCGGCGAATATTTCGAAGGCTGGGAGGAAAACACAAATGTAGGGCCCGCACCCTTCCACCAGATTGTCGCCGGTGCCTTATCGGGCAGTTGGTGGGCTGGTGATCTGAATGATGATGGCGTGCCACATGCGACCCAACGACTTGGTAGTCCGCGCGGCTATTACCAGCTTGATTTCAATGGCAGCGACTACGTGGATACCTACAAAACCTTTAACGGCGAAGAGAACGAGCAATTCCACGCGTCCTTCAACACTCCCCGGTTCCGTGAATGGGCAGAACGGTTGATTGCTTACCGCGATCTTTATGGGAGCAGTTTTGACCAGACGCCACCCGTCACACGCAACGATCTGGGCGATATGTACATGATCACGCAAGAAGACCTTGCTGATGGGACCTGGGCCGCGATCAATGTCTGGAACGGTGCGGGTCGGACAATGGTGACCGTTCAGATCAATGACATGGACACAATTGTTGCGACTCGCACTCAGTCCGGCACGGGCGAAGCAAAGAACCGCGGCGTTGAATTCGCCGACCCGCTCGCACTTGCGCAGCAGGCCACGCAAGGCCGTGTCGCGGCGCAATCGGTTGATGGTGGTGAAGAAACCGCTGGGTTCAGCATGTGGCAGGGTTCCATCTGGCAGGGCGTGCCCGGCCCGTTCCAGCGCTGGATGCTGACGGATAGCAGTCAACACCTTTGGCGTGCGGATCTGCCCACCGATTTGCCCGTGGGCGCGCATCAATTGCACGTGCATGTGGTCGATCCACATGGCCGCATCTTTGAAGATACGATTCCGTTTGAGGTGGTCGCCGAGCTTCCGCAAATGACTTGGCAGGCATCCTTTTGGGAAGACGAATAGCGAGGTAATTTTTGTGACAGTTTCTTAAAGTTTCCCATCGCCGGGGGCTTGTAGTCCCCGGCGACTCCTTTTAAACCACCAAAACTTGGCGCGGGATGGAGCAGCCCGGTAGCTCGTCAGGCTCATAACCTGAAGGTCGCAGGTTCAAATCCTGCTCCCGCAACCACCGACAACGAACGCCCCGCAGAAATACCTGCGGGGCGTCGTTCGTTCTCATCCACCATTTCCATGATCGCCCCCAGTTCACCGTGCAACTCAACATCAAACCCAGTGTTTGTTGGGGTTACCTTGATATGATCGATCAAGTCTTGGATGGCATGAATGGCTCGTTGGCGAAGGGCATCATCACTCAGACCGTCTGTAAGTTGCCTGATCTTGGTGCGGTAAACTTGCCCGATGTTACGGATCGGGATGATCGTGTTCTTCTCCTCATACTGTGCCACCTCGGCTTCCAGCGAGTCCTTTTCGGCTTCCAGTGCGACCAGCTTATTGGTGATACTCTTTGTGTCGGTGCCATTCACGATGTGTTCGATGATCCGCTCAATCTGACCGGTCACTTTGGCAAGTCGTCTCTTCTTCAAGCCCAGTTCGGATGCGGTTGTTTTACGGAGCCTGTCCACTTCCTTCTGAAACTCAGCGGTGAAGTGGTCCAAATACTCCGAGTTTAACAGACCAGTGCGAAGACCCTCGAAGACCCGCTCTTCGACCTCAGAGCGCAGGATTGTCTTCTTGTTGGTGCAGGTCTTGGAAGCACGATAAGCTGAGCAACCATAACGATCCTTGGCTGTGATCGCCAAAAGGCCGCCACAAACGCCGCACGTCAACACACCAGACAGCGGATGTACTTTGCGATGTTTGCGGTTCAAAGCGTTGTCATCGCTGTCTCTCGGCATGGCGAGTGTGTTGTTCTCTTGCTGCTCTTTGACCCTTTGCCACAACTCATCATCAATAATCCTGAGTTCTGGCACTTCCGTGATCGTCCAGTTCTCTTCTGGTTGGATTCTTGAGACACGCTTCCCAGTCTTGGGGTTCTTCTTGTATTCCGTCCGGCCATAAACAAGCCTGCCGATGTAGGCTTCGTTGTTCAGAATGCCCGTACCACGATCACGTTGACCGCGAATAGTAGTGTCTTTCCAGACTGAGCCCGTCGGGCCTGTCACGCCTTCATCGTTCAAGACTTTGGCAATCGTGCGTGGGCTGACCCCATCTGCGTACATGGAAAAGATGCGGTTGATGATCACAGCTTGCTCTGGATCAATGGAACGTTCGCCTGGTGAACCGACCGTGTAGCCGTAGCTTACGCCACCAGCTACTTTACCATCCAAGATGCGACCACGCTGTCCGCGCTGCACTTTTCTCCGCAAGTCATCGACAAAATTATCTGCGATGGTTCCTAGAAATCCCACCAACATTTTATTCATCTCACCATATTGAATGGTAAACAGGCCGACACCGGCAAAGCTAAGCTCATCGTGCAGTTGTGAGATGTCAGCCAGATTACGAGACAGCCTGTCCAGAGATTCAGCCAGCACAACGTCGAAGTTACCCAGATCGGCGTCAGCTTTCATCGCTTCAAACTGGGGTCGCCGTGTGGAGCCGCCACTCATGGCTGCGTCAGCATAGACCTCTACGACATTCCAGCCCTGCTTCTCAGCATATTCCCGTGCTTCCCGTTCCTGGTCCACGAGAGAGCTATCACTTTGCATGTCGGTCGAGTAACGACAGTAGATTGCGCAACGAGTCATTCTGCATCTCCCTCGATCAGAATGTCAGGGTTACGTACGAAGTCCAATGCCGCTTGTCGGCCCAACAACCGGCTAAGCAGTGTCAACGCTTCGTCGAGCAGCGCAGAGTTCATTTCGTTGGTAGTGTTGTGGCGGCTTACTTCCGCCAATGTATTTTGGGATTCCATGATCAGACCCACAATTGTGGCCTGAGTTTTCCACCCTCACGACCTGTTGTGGATGCGCACGAAAAGGTTCAGCAAATACCATGCCGACTACATTGTTGTATTACCTATCCGTGGTTCGGCCCTGATCTTCGATCTAGGCAAGGGAACATCGCGGTGCACAGGACATAAGAACCGTCTTAGTAATATCAAGGGCTAGTAGCCCCAAGTGCCCGAACCATTCCCTCGAAGCGCCTGATATCGACTTGATGTTCTGCAAGATCACCGTCTTCCAGACCATGTGTTTCAAGCCGATAGAGTTCAACGGTTAGGTCGCCCCGTTGCTCAGGTGTCAACGTGATCTCCAGCCTGTGTAACATCTCGTCTAGTTGAACGATCACGTCCCGCATCACATCCAAGTCAAGCTGCTCCCTAGTCTTGGCATCGTTGAACAAGGCGTGTGGCTCCACACCAAAAAGCTCTGTTAACTGAACCATTCGATGTTGAGTCAAGGACGAACGCCCCCGTTCTAGTCGAGATAGCTGGGTCACCGAGATACCGAGCCTTCCGGCGAGTGTTTCTTGAGACATGTCGAGAGTCTTGCGGAACTTGGCAATGTTGTTCGGAACGACTGGGGCCATAGTCTTCTGACTTGCTGGTTAGTGTGACGGTCATATTGGCCAACTTTCGTCGATAGGTGCAGTCACACCATATGGCATACTTCGACAAAGTATGACATTTTATGGTCTGTATTATGCAGAGTGCGCCGCAAAAAGGCGTCAACTGGCAAAACCCGTCATCTCTGGAGGTCTCATTGGTAGCAGCAAAAGTTGGGTATCATGTTTCGGTCACACTTATCGTCGGCTTGATGTCTTTGCTGCCAGGGTCAGACGGCAACGTGCAGACGGCTGATACCGATACAGACTGGAACTGGTCTGGTCGGCCAAACTGTGCGCCTCCACGATCAGACTCCGTGAAGTGGATCGAAGAGGACGGAATGCGCTTTCTTCGGTTCCAGCTACGCGATGGTGACATTGGCAATTGCCCCACAGACAACGATACGGCTCATAGCCAACGGTTCAACAAACCCTACTCAGAACGGGCAGAGTGGCGGGGCCCAGCGTTCTCACCAGAACCTGGTGACTATGAACTCAGCTTCAATGTGCGTTTCCTCCAGGGCTTCGATCAGACTCGCGTAGATGAGACGTTTTTCCAGATCAAAGACTGCCCCACGAGCGCTGTTCCTGTCATGGCCAAGATCGGCCAGTGGGACACCACTCGTGGTCCCAGAGCCCGCATCAAGTTCGAACTGGGGCCTGGTACAGGCAACACACGCCAACATAGTCAGTTCATCAGTAACGATGTGCTGGACGGTGCGTGGCATCAGGTGACTGCACAGTTCTACACTGGTGAGCCAATGCGTTTGGCCGTGCAGATCGATGGTGTGCCCGTACTGCGGGAGACCGCATTTGGTGTCGGCTTCCAGTGCGGGCAACCGTCATTGCGGATAGGTATCTACCGCCCTGGGGACCTCGACGGGAATAGGCACAGCATCGTGGACTATGACAGCATCAACATCACGCATTTGCCCAATAGCTAGGCCCACCACGTCAAGGCTGCGTTATCCGGTTTTGGTTTTCTGTTGGATCAGTTCGTAGTCGGCGAATAGCCCGCAAACTGTCCCCAATAGGCCGCACACGGTACGCACGACCAGCACGCCGATCCTGAACTTCAATCAAGCCAGCCTCTTCTAGAACCTCGACAGCACGGCCCTTAGCGCTGGATGACACGCTAAAGCGTTTCACGGCAGCATTGCTCAGAACTACCCAGTCCTGCCCGCGCAGGACGTATAAGTGACGTACCAGCAGCGCCACAGGCAACGCCGCCCCCGGCAATCTAGCCGCCGCTTCAATCCATTCCATACGGATCGGCCCCGCCAGGAACTCCCCACCATGGATTTGCTGATCCACAGATGTCATGGTCGATGACGGTGGAACAGGTTGTTTGGTAGTCAAAGAGGAACAGGAGTCGTCCAGGGTCTTAGGCAAGGCGAACAGGCTCAGATCAAGCACCTCTCTCATCACGCAGCCCACTGCGACAAATAGGACCACAACCCTGCACCGCGTTTGTCCATGAACCGATCTGGGTGATGACACACCTGTTCGACACCTGCCGTGATTGCGAACCCGTCCAACACCACACGGGATGCCTCCGTCATAATCTCTTTCATTTGATCAATGTCGGCATCCAGACGGCCTAGTGGTCCATGGATCAGCACCGCATCATGCACCGGCGCACAAACCTCAATCCCAGCTTCAGTCGCGTTGATACAGGCCAGACGCAGCATTTCCGCGCCATTGGCCTGCATCGGGAAGTTGCGGATCGACCTGTCATTCGGTTGCACAGGCAAATGACACCGCCACCCAAACACAGTTTCAATCCACCCCCGCATCAACGCTGTTTCCAACATCTGGTCAGACCATGACCAGAACTGGTGGTATGTGCGACGATGCAGCAACAGCAGGTCCTGGGCTGCAATGGCAGGCTGGTCAATCCGACCACCCAAAGCTTCCGCACCCATTCCATATTGCACGGCCAACACACAGGCTTTGAACATATCGCGCTCAGATGGATGACTATCCTTGGTCCCATCCTCAGGGACCGCACCTGCTTGCTTAGCAAAGGCCAGATACGGATCACCAGACTGGTACGCCGCCTTCATCGCTTCATCCCCGGACAAAGCCGCTGCGATTCCGAACTCCTGTTGATCCCAATCCAGATAGGCCAGACCACAACCAACATCAGCACGGATAAAACTCCGCCACCATGCAGACTGACCAAAGATGAACCGGCTGTTCGATGGTTGGTTACGCCCCGTCTTCCACGCAAAAGGCATCAAGGCTGCACGGTTGCGACCATCTCTCCCGATCTGAAGACGGTTGGTCTGCAACCCTGACAGGCTTCGGCGCAACTCATACAAAGGCTGCAATTGCGGATATGCAGATGCACGGTCCTTGAACGTATCATCATCAAGTTTCAGCCTGCCCGATGGCAGGCGTGGCCACGCAATCCCTTCCGGCATCAGGTACCATTGGAACGCGCCCACATTAAACTTGTGACCTGTGTAGACACCGTAATCTGCATCTACCTGCGTGATCAGCCTATCCCGCACCTCATCACGATGATCCAGAATATTCGCCAGTCCGGCGTGATCCATCGGAATGCCCGCCCATTCCATCCGTGCAACCGCAGCCATATACCGACCACGTACCAGTGCGCGATCCAGATCAATGTGATCCAGTGCCACCATCCGCCCAAACAGATCACACGTACCAACAACATCTTCAGCACAGTAATCCAAGATGCGGATCTGATCCTGTGCATCCCATGGACCACCTACCATGATCAGATCACGACAGGCATCTTTCACACCCGCCGACATCGACCCAATTCCGTAAGACGCCATGACACCCAACAGGCTCGTGCCACATGGACGATCCCGGCCATTGGTGATCCGCAGATGCTCCACGTATAGATCAAGGACATTGCATGGCATGGCCCAACCTTGTGCCAAATGCACACCAAGTTCCGCTGACGCCGTGAACGACACAAACAGCGCATCATCACCCAGATCATATGGACATGGGATCGGCCTGATCGGGTGCGCTGGACTAGTCCCCAACCACACCCGTTCTTCACGCCCACTCCGAAGCTCCTGAGCCACTACACACACAGGATCAGGACGGTCCCCATCACGGGCGACAAACTCCGTATCTACAACCCAGATCGTGGCAAACCGATCATAGGTGGCTGGTATTACCACACCCTCCATCATGCGTACCCCATCAACCGGCGCACCACAGGATGCTCAATCTCCGTGATCGTCTTGCCGTCAAAGGCAATCCCCAGAAGCTCCACCATGGGCTTTTCTGGCCACTGAGGTTCATCCTCGATCCCCTTGGCCTCACGGGTGATATACATGCCCTGCGCCTGATCAGACATCACACGCACCCACGCATCCTGCGCTTTCCGCGCGGACATCATCGCAGATTCGTTCCACATGTTCGGGCGACCATCCCCACCGGGCAGGTTCAACGGCCACAGGAACGGCACCAAACCACCACGTGCGATGGACAGTTGCAACCGTACAGCACGGTATTCCCCGTCCAGTGCAGGCAGCATCGCCCCCGCAACCAGATAGCTCTCCCCATCATAAGGCAGGATCGCGGCGTCATAGGTGTATGCAGGATCAGGATGCGTCCTGATGAACTGCTGACGGTTCGGTTTCTGGACCGGGATATTCGTCAGTAGGGTTTCTGTGACCAGCGTCGGGTCAACCAATGTGTCCAGCTTGAACTGGGACGGATCAAATGTGTTTTGCATGAGTGGGGTATCCTTCTTGCCATGCGTTTCTAAATCCAACGACAAGACGACCCAAAAGAGACCGCTCACGCAGCCCAGACGATCACCGATGTCATTGGTACGCTGTGCAAGTACGACCCTGCATCACCAAGCGACCCCTATATCGGCCACCGTGACAGCGCAAAACGCGGGCAAGAATGCGGCCCACTCACAACTACATGAGAGCAGCATGATCGGATTGCAAGTGACACACCCCAAAAATTGCCACATCCTCACCCACACCCGTATTTATCCATCCGCGTCCCACAGGACCCACATTTCCGACATGGCGCACAAAACACCCAGTAAAATATAGGTTTCTGAAGAAGAGCGGCGTCGGAATCAGCGTCAGATGCACTGATGCAGGTCAGCAATGCATACTGTGGCAGGATATCCCTCAGCACGGTCGGCAGCTCAGAGTGGAAGCTCCAAAGCCTTGCAGTCCTGCCCCAAGTCAGCACGTCAAAATAACGCTCGTACAGGCTCACTACAGGGCCTGCCGCACCCGATACACCCGGTGCAAATTATTACACAGCCACAGGCCACCAGGATCGCGCTCAGGCATATTCCGACATCAATGATGGCATGAATGTGGGAAAGATCAGCGTACGGGCGGGTCCGATCAGACGGGCAAACAATTCAGTCATACACCTGCTTGGGGGGTGACCACTATCCGCAATGACCGGGGCAATCACAAAGAGATACCCAGATACATCAACTGGAATACCCACATCATACCCAGTCAGTCATACCAGTCACATTATCTATACCTATAACAATACTGTACAGGTCCCCACCAACGGGAAGGGACCAACCCAATATCGGGAGGGTTCATCGCAATCCGTTCCGGCACACAATCCGCAACAGCACGACGTACAGATTACCCGCGTCCGACGCGTCCAGCTAGACCACAACGTCCCACAATCCAGACACCAGAACTCTAAATACCAGTGCAAGGTCAGCAAACACTAGGGACAAACACCATGAACAAAACATCAATCCGTAACATCAACGAGGATGTCCTATGGGACGCCAAAATCTATGCCGCACAAACCAAACAAACAATGGGGCAGGTCGTTACAGAAGCACTCGAAAGGCTGGTCAATGACGAAGTGGAAGAAAGCGAGATCGGACAGCGGGCGATAGATGATTGCAGTGGACATCAGCAGTACAAAGATGTGCGTTGATAGCTCAAGCACCGCAACTGCCCGCCTCGTTCGCTATAAAGGACGCACTGCTTTGACAACCGAGGTCGGCTGTTGGTCGTGATACTTCGCGTGATCTCAACCGCCAAGCTTCATGACCGTTGACACCTTACCGTCGCGCGGTTCGCATCGGATATCGCCGGTGGGAGAAACGTATACGTGGCTTGCGATGCTAAAAAGCCGCCGGGAGGGGTCCGGCGGCTTTTGAATTTTCGTGGAGGAGACCGAAACCCTGATGTGCAGTACAAGACTTACATCATCAACAGCGCCGCCGCCGCCAAAATCACACCTAACAGCGCCAGCACGTACATGCTGATATCTATTAGGGGTTTGTATGCTTGCTGTAGACTTTCCCATCCGATGCGTAGCGCCATGGCGCGTGCAACCTGCAAATCACCCGTTTCTGCTAGGTGGTCGGCAAATTCATCTTCAAAGGCAGCAAGCCCTTCTTCACGTTCTCTCGAACGCAGTGAATGCTTGACCATCCACCTAGCCAGCCCTGGTGGGCGGACTTCTTCGCGTGTGGGCGGCGTAACCCGTGGGGCCATATGGACCTCCATGCGTTGCGCCTGCGACTCATGTCGCCTTACTCGTGTCCGCCAGGAAGAACTGAATGATGGATTTGGCTGAGTCTGTAAGAGAGTAAACTCTCGCAGGCTTTCCACGAACACGAGGTCCATCACCAGTATGGGTTTGCGACGTGAGAAGTCCGGCTTCTTCTAGTTGCGCCAGATTCTGGTAAACTCTGGGCGTTGGTGCCGATCTTCCGTGCTCCACAAGCAGTTTCGCGATTTTTGCGCCATAGGCGTCCTCATTGAGGCGATTGATTGCCGCAAGGATGAACATCCCAAACGCTCCACCGGGAACCTTCTCAGGAAGCATCGCGTTGATGTTTTTAGTGTCGACAGGCATAGTCCCCGTCACCACTGGGTGAACGAAACCAGACCCGAAACTCTGTTTTATCGGTTCTGTTCTTCCAAGCTGTGATCGCTTTGGGATGACTGCCGGGAGGGTCACCTCCGACAATGCCGCTGCGTGCACCAATGCAGGGGCAGCTATACATGTAGATATAAGACATGATGTCCTTTCCTTTCGGTTGGATAGGAACCGCGCGTCGGGCCGGGGGCTTTCTGAGACCACGGCCCGATGCGCCGTTCGGTTACGTCGATGAGGGCGGACCCTGCCTTCGCAAAAGCCACGACCCGCCCTCACCGACATGGGATAAATAGTACAAAATGTATACTATTTCAATTATACGTATAAAATAGTTAGTTATTCAGGGCTAACTAGCTGACCCACGAAATGCGACCCGTTGGCTTTACCGGGTCTCACACTCGATAACTGAGGTTCGCATAGGCGGATGTACTCGCCACGTTGCGCTCACTGCCGACATTTGTGCGCCATACAGCATCAGTAACTCTGGGGCCCTTCTGTAGCACTAACTACACATTGCTTGAACGGCGGCTGTTGGAACCGTTCGGCTCAATCATTTTCCTGACGATGTTGTCGGCTAAAGAACGGAAAGAGACATCACAACCTACTTGGGATTGTCTCGGTTGGGTAAGCCAACATGGTCCATCAAAGTGAGACACCCAGAACGTCTCATTAGGGTACTACTTTGACTTATGAGACGAATCCGATTAATGGCTTAGAACCATTCGAGACACCGAGGAGGATTGATGCGCGTAGCCTACCGCAGAGTGAGTACGACTGATCAGAACCTGGACCGCCAGCTTGTTGATGCACCCGGCATCGAAAAAGTCTTTGAAGATAAGCTGACAGGTGCATCCAGGGATCGGCCTGGTCTGCAAGAAATGCTCACATTCTGCCGTGAGGGCGACTGCGTGGTGGTTCATTCACTGGACCGATTGGGTCGTGACATCCGTGACCTCCTGAACATCGTCGAGGAACTGAACACAAAGGGTGTTGCGGTTGAGTTTATGTCTGAACGGCTGAAGTTCTCCAGAGATGACGACGATCCGTTGGCCCGGCTCCAACTGCACATGTTGGCCGCGTTTGCACAGTGGGAGCGAAACATTGCGAAGGCCAGGCAGGCCGAGGGTATCGCCCGTGCAAAGGCTCAGCACCCAGAAAAGTATAAAGGTCGTCCAGTCAGCATAGATGCTGAGCAGGTCAACAGACTGAAGGAACAAGGGCTCGGCGCAACTGCAATTGCTAAGAAGATGAGAATTGGACGGGCGTCAGTGTACCGGCACCTAAGACAAATGATGGCATAGGCGACCTGGGCTGCTGAACTCAATCCGGTGGAGGGTTGATTGGAATCATTAGTCCGACTATCCGATCCATTCGTCTCAACCCCGAACCCCACGGAAGTCCGATGTAATCGCAACGCACATAATCAAACCAACACCCTGGTAAATCCTGCCGGGTGTTTTCGTGCGACCAATCGATACATCATGAGACTGTTATGAAAATCCGGAAATACCCGCGTACGCGGCACATCGAAGGTTCGCGCCTTCAGGTGGGCGATATGGCGGATGACAAACCAATCAAAGAGCTTTCAGGTCAGCCCCTGATTGTCGAAGAAAAGCTCGACGGGGCCAATTCCGCCGTGTCCTTCGACGTGGGTGGCAATCTGCTGCTGCAAAGCAGGGGGCACTATCTGACCGGTGGTGGACGGGAACGCCACTTCGCCTTGTTGAAGACCTGGGCTGCCGCCCATGCGCATGTCCTACACCCTGTGCTGGGGCACCGCTTCGTCATGTATGGCGAATGGATGTATGCCAAACACACCGTGTTCTATGATCGGCTGCCGCATTACTTCATGGAGTTCGATGTGTTGGATCGGGACACCGGCCTGTTCCTGAGTACAGCGGCTCGTCGGGCTCTGCTTGCAGGGTTGCCGATCATGCCGGTGCCGGTCGTCCATACAGGCGAAGTCAGGTCGGTTGACCAAATGGTCAGCCTGACCCGGCCCTCACCGTATAAATCGGAAGCGTGGCGTGACGCACTGGTACTGGCAGCCGAACAGTCTGGCAGCCGTCCTGACATGGTTGATCAGCAGACAGAGGATAGTGACCTGGCCGAAGGGCTGTATCTGAAGCAGGAAAGTGCGGACCACGTGGAGGACCGCTTCAAGTTCGTCCGTGCTGACTTCTTACAGGCGATTGAGGCGGCTGACGGGCACTGGCATGACCGTCCGATCCTGCCCAACGGCCTGGCCGATGGCGTCGATATCTTTGCACCCACGCTGGGTGTGGAGGGTGCCTACGATGCGTAAGCCTATCAAACACACCGTCACCCACGAAAACCTGCTGGACTTGGTGCCTTCCGGTCCAGTCTGGCGGGTGGACTGGGGCGAGATTTGGTCTCTGTGGCCGGAGCTTGCCGTCCTCGACACCTGCCCGCAAGACCCGATCCATCATGCCGAAGGCGATGTCGGCACCCACACACGGATGGTGGTCGAGTCTCTGGTTTCTGACCCAGACTGGAAAGGTCTTCCCGATATGGACCGAGCCAACCTGTTCTGGGCCGCCGTCTTGCATGATGTCGGCAAGCCCGCCGTCACAAAGCATGAGGATGGCGGACGCATATCCTCCCGTGGTCATTCGCGTGTCGGGGCGTCCATCGCACGGGAGCTGCTGTGGTATGCGGGGTCTCCATTTGCCTGG
Source organism: Cognatiyoonia sp. IB215446 (assembly GCF_033963825.1). Taxonomy (NCBI): domain Bacteria; kingdom Pseudomonadati; phylum Pseudomonadota; class Alphaproteobacteria; order Rhodobacterales; family Paracoccaceae; genus Cognatiyoonia; species Cognatiyoonia sp. IB215446. Next base: position 163,546 of record NZ_JAXBMD010000001.1, read on the forward strand.
CGTGAGGCGCTGTGCGGGATCATCGCCCACCACCAATTGCCGTTCTGGCTAATCGAACGGCCTGATCCGCCACGTATGGCCATCGAGACATCTTGGCGTTGCAGACCGGATCATCTGTGCCTCCATGCAAAGGCCGATGCGTTGGGTCGGATATGTCAGGACCAGCGGACCATACTCGAAAGCGTGAGCCTCGCCGCATTGACGTTTCAGGAGGCTGGTTGCTGGGACCATCCATTTACCTTCGCCAATGATGAAAGTCGGGTCGCGTACTTCGAACTGGACGACCGTGATCCGCAATACGCGGCTCACGAGGCATTCCCATGCACAGTCACCGTCATGTCCGGCTTGCCAGGAGCGGGAAAGGATACCTGGATCAGTAAGCACCGCCCGGAACACCCGGTCGTTAGTCTCGACCTCATCCGGGGCGAACTGGGCGTCGCTGCAACTGACAACCAAGGTCAGGTCATTCAAGCCGCACATGAACGGGCCAGAGAGCACCTGCGGGCAGGACGTGATTTTGCCTGGAACGCTACCAACGTGACACGACAGAACCGATCACGGGTTCTGCGGCTACTGCGGGACTACGGTGCCTGCATCGAGATCGTCTACCTCGAACCAAGCCCAGGTCAACTGCGCCGTCAGAACCGGGATCGTCCGGATGCGGTACCTGATGCTGTCATAGATCATTTGGCAAGGAAACTGGAACCACCACAGGTGTGGGAGGCTCACAGCCTGCTTGTTGTATCATGACCGCCAATACGAACCCAAAAGGTAAATATCCTGGAGGATCGAGAACCTACCGGGCTCGGTCCAAGAGGAACATGAAATGAGCAAATCAGATTATCGAACAGACACGTTGTCTTCTGATCTACCCGACGCCCTTGAGTTTCTGAACAGTGCCGGTGACGAGGAACTACGTGCGTTTCTGCGGCGTTTGCCCATCTTTGCTGGCAACGACGGCGGGCCGATCACAATTGCCGATCTCGCCTACGAGATGCGTCTGCAACCATTCGTGATGGACGCTTGGTCGAGAGTGGGTGGCAACCACGGCATCCCAGCTAGGCTCCTTCAGCTAAATCGCGTTTACAAGAAGGCGGAGGCCGAGATGGAAAGGTGGACCGGTGAACGGCGTCGGCTGCCGCGTGTGATTGATGTTCCAAGCTTCATCGAAGTCTATGCAAAAGTGGGATACCCGTAACGGTTTGAGTCGTCGCAATACTTGTTTCGTTTGTAACGAATACAGCGAGATGCCTTCAATTGTACTATTGTAGTGTGTCGGCCCGGTACCACCATAACTTGCGCTGCGGCGCAGATGCTGTAGGTTGACCAGAAGGAAGAACTGAATTAGAACAAAAAGAGAACATTTTGAATTGCCAATTCAGCGAGTAAGAGACCCAGTTCACAATCTAATCGAGTTTGATACGGACAAGGAACTCGAAAGAGTTGTGTGGAAGTTGCTTCAGAGTAGGCCATTTCAACGGCTCCGCAGAATCAAACAACTGGGCTTCTCTGAGTTGGTATATCCAGGTGCGACACATACTCGCTTTGCTCATAGTATTGGTGTTTTTCATACTGCTAGGAAACTTATGGAGACCGTCAGAGAAAAGGCACCAGAAAACCAGAGGTCTCGCGAAGATATCGCACTGGCGGCTGCAATGGTTCATGACGTTGGCCACGGTCCATTCAGTCATGCGTTTGAAACTGTTGGTAAGCGTTTAGGTCTGAAACTGGCGGACCACGAAGTCATGAGTGATGAGTTGATCCGCAACGGAGAGATTGCCGAAATCCTCAACAATGAGATCATGAATGGTTTCGCTTCGAATGTTGCAAATATGATCAAAAAAGAGGGGAAAATCACTCTGCATAACTCGGTAGTTTCAAGCCAATTTGATGCTGATCGGTTGGACTACATGCAACGTGACCGACTTATGACGGGCAGTAAGCATTCTGCTATCGACCTAACGTGGTTGCTGGCGAATCTGGATGTTGGTGAGGTTACGACCGGCATCGATGACACTGCTGTCGGCAAAATCCCGACGTTCGTTATTGGCCCTAAGGCCATTCAAGCAGCAGAAGCGTACGTAATGGGGCTGTTCCAGCTTTACCCCACGATCTACTTTCACAAGACCACTCGTGGGGCCGAGAAGCTCTTTGCTGAAATACTAGTACGTCTAGTTCAACTCGTTCAGAACGAAGCCGTTGGAAAGACGGGGCTGCCGTCAGAGCATCCTCTCGTCCGGTTCGCACAGGAACCAGAGGCTCTTGAGAGTGCTCTTGCTCTTGATGACACTGTTGTATGGGGGGCCTTACAACTGTTGAAAGGTGCTGAAGACAATCTGTTGTCCAGTTTTGCCGAACGGTTGCTGAACCGAAAATTGTTCAAGTGTTATGACGTTCGTGCAGAGATCACCCACAAGTGTGATCCACATAACAGTGGAGACGCACAAAATGTAGCGCAGATTGAAAAATCTTGTGCGTCTGTAGTCTTGAAGCTACAAGAGTGGCAGAAAAACCAAGAAGGTGATGTTCCCCGCATCATAGTAGATGTGGCTGAGCGTAAGCCTTATAAACCAAGCGGCGGTAGTAATGGGCACAACGAGCAGATCAATGTTCGCACCGACGGTGGAGAGTTGATCGACATCCTCCAGAGGTCTGAGATTGTGCGGTCGCTTAGCGTGTATAAGCTCACCCGTGCGTACTACGATCCCGAAGACCTGGATGCCCGAAAAGCTATTTTCGATATCGTTGAAGGGGAGATCAACTGATGTCAGATATCAAAATCAATGAAGTTGTCAGCATTGTTGGTGAAGCAGGAGGGCGGGTCGTTGGCCGGACAAGGCTGCAAAAGATCGCATATCTACTTACCGCTACAGGCTTAGATGAGAATTTTGAGTTCATTTACAAGCACTATGGACCCTTTAGTGCAGACTTGGCTTCGTCCGCTGAGTTTGGTGCGTTAATAGGCAATCTGACGGAAGAAAAAACTCAAACCCAGTGGGGTGCTGTCTACTCCACTTACACTGTTGACGGCTTTCAGCCACCAGAGGTGATGACGGCACGTGGACAACTGGCGTCGATTGCTGCTGCATCGGACTCTATCGAGCTTGAACTTGCTGCGACTGCTGTTTTCCTTGCTAGGGAAGGTTATGATGATCCTTGGGAAGAGACATCACAAAGAAAGCCGGAAAAAGTAACACCTGTTCGACTTCAGAATGCGAAAGCATTGCTTATTCAGTTGTCACAAATTGCTGTGCCTCAGCCCATACCTGAAGGTCTTTTGCAGTAGTCGAGTTTGTGGCGAATAGCCAATTGGGCAGAAGCAAACGTCACTCAAGCATGTACTGCCAAGACTGATAGCATACCGTGGGCTATGGTCAGGGGGAGTTGGCATATTACAGCCTTGGATCAACTGGCTCACTTTCCAGTGCCAGCACAGCCAACGCACATTCGTGTACCTTTGACAGTGGCACTCCCTCCACAAACCTGTGCAGACCTTCGAAGCCCAACTTAAACTCTCGTTCGGCCAGTGAAAATTTCCTTCCCAGCCCACGTTGTCTGAGCCGTTCGATGTTATCGGGCAGGTCATAGTCAGGGCCATAGATAATGCGGAGGTAGTCCCGACCGCGCACCTTCATGGCCGGTTGGATCAGTCCCTTTTCACCGCGCACGAGAAACGCAGTCGGCTTGAATACCAATCCTTCACCGCCTTTGGCCGTATGATCCAGCCACCATTCGGTCACGGCTTCACGTTGCGCAGTATCGTTCAGGTCGATCTGTTTCCATCCAGTCGGCTGAATGATTGGGTCAGCTTTGGCCAGTTGTTCGATCATCCTCATATGCCAGGTGTGGGGCTGATCTGTATGGACAGCGCCCTCGGTCGCGAGGATGTGGAAGGGTGCGATGCGGTAGTCTTCGATGATGTCGGCATCCCAGCAGTACCCGTCGATGGTTTGTCCCATCAGTTTGGCATTGGACAGCCTGATCTCAGCCTGTGCCCGTAGCTTCTGAAGTTCGTCCGACCCTTCCCTACCGGCCAGTGCATCGAGTAAGGCCGTGGCAGATTTCTCCGCGGCTGAGACGGTTGGCAGATACTGGCGCTTCAACAAGTCTTGTGCCTTCGCCGACCACGGCATGAGTTCGGCGTCCAGCAGCACCCAGTCGGTTGCGAGTTCGTCCCACAAACCTGAAGCGCCCATCGCAGTTGCGACACGGCCCACGACCGCCGCTTCCATCTGTTCATCTTTGAAGAATGGTCGCCCTGTCCGTGTGAAGATCACTCCTGCCTTGCCGTCTTCCACGCCGAAACGGGCTTTGGCGGCCTCTGTGTTCTTCGCCACGACCAGCAATGCCCGTGACCCCATGTGCTTTTCTTCAACCACAAGGTCGGTCACACCACGGCTGGCATAGTGATCCATCGCTTGCTCTGGACGTTCCAGGAACGGGCCTTCGGCGGCGGTCGGGCAGGCTGCCATTGTGGGCGGCAAATAGATCAACCAACGTGGATCGACGGCGAAGCGGCTCATCACCTCCAAGGCGGCCAGGCTGTTTTCCTCTGGGATTTGGATCGTGGACTTGAACCGGGTTTCGATCCGCATCTTGGTTGCGTAGTCATCGAAGTAGAGGAGCTTATCGTGGTCCTGCTGTGCTGTCAGCGATTGACCTGCGTCCAGCGGTTTGGCGGGTACGGCGTACTGCCTCTTCGCAGGCACTGAAACGGTCTCTCGTTCTGGCCACCGAAGGGCCGTGAGTTTGCCCCCAAAGACACAGCCAGTGTCGATGCACATCGTGTGGTTCAGCCATTCGGCCTCTGCCATGGGTGTGTGACCAAACACGACATCGGCCTTGCCACGGTAGTCTCTGGCCCATTCCAGCCGGACAGGAAGGCCGAACTCGTCCACCTCGCCGGTGGTTTCACCGAACATCGCAAAGTTTCGTACATGGCCTGAGCCACGCCCATGCATTTCTTCCTTCAGACCTGCATGGGCGATGACCAGCTTGCCATCTGCCAACCAAGCATGTGACCGCAAATCCCAGATGAACTCACTGGCCTGTTTGCGGAACGCATCGGAGGTCTGCTCAAGCTCTGCAACTGTCAGGTCGAGGCCATGGGTCTGGGTCACAGACCGACCCTTCAGCCATTTATTCAGCTTGAAGTCGTGGTTTCCGATGACACAGCGGCCCGACCCCTCCTCGCACATACCCATAACGAGCCGCAGCGCATCGAGGTTGCGTGGGCCGCGATCTGTGATGTCGCCAACGAAGAACGCAATGCGTCCTTCGGGGTGCCGGGCACGGATCAGGTCTTCTGCACCCGGCTCAAATGGATCAATCTGGTAACCAAGAGTGCCAAGGAGTTCGGTCAATTCTTCGAAGCAGCCATGGATATCCCCGATGATGTCGAATGGCCCATGGTCACCACGGTTGTCGGTCCAGAGCGGCTGACGTTCGATCTGAAGGGCGTCTACCTCTTCCGGTGACTTCATGATCTGGACTTGACGGAAGCCCTCCTTCTGCAAGCCACGCAATCCACGGCGCAGCGCCTTTGCGTGATTGCGGGTCACATGTTCCCCAAAGTCACGGTTTGGACGATCCTGGTTGCGTTCGTGACAAATCTTGGGGTCAATATCTAAGACCAATGCGACTGGCAAAGCATGATACCTCCGGGCAAGTTGGACCAATTTGGCACGATCTTCCCGTTTCACCGACGTTGCATCGATCACGGTCAGCAGACGCCGTTTCAGCCGGATGGAGGCTGTGTAGTTCAGCAGGTCGAAGGCATCGCCAGTGGCCGCAAGATCGGTCTCGTCATCGGACACCAATGCACGGCACGTGTCTGATGATACGATCTCGGTCTCCAGAAAGTGCTTCTTGGCAAAGCTGGATTTGCCGGACCCTGTGGAACCGATCAGGACGATGAGGGCGAAGTCGGGGATGGCAATGTTGTGCGCTGACATCTTTTAACCCTCGCCCTTCACGATCATCCGCAAAAGATGGTCGCCTTCCGCCATCAGGTCGGGCCGTTCCTCTTTCTTGGCCACAACAGTAGCCCACTCAATCTGCTCATGAATGAAGGCATCGACTTCGGCGATGCGGTCCCCACGACCCACCTCCTTTGCGACGGCCTTGAGTTCCAACAGCCTCTCAATCTCAGCAGTTAGGACCGGTGCAATATCCAGCCCCTCGACCAGTGCCTGTAGGTTCATCGGGGGCTGCACATCGACGTTTTGTCTGATCCAGTAAATCGCCAAAGCAGGTCGGAGGATGTAAAAGTACTTCTTCAGTGCAACGTCGGGGTTGTCACCGACATGCTTGTCCCACTGCTTTTGCGCAAGATTGCGGTAGTGGTGCAAGCAGGATTCACCAAAGGTGGTTTTCTCCGAGAATGTAATCAGACGCTGGCACACGTCATCGTTCCAACGATACCTGATCGGACTGGACAGCCACTCCAGCATAACGGGATTGGGCTTGATCAGTAGACCCAAGGCTTTGCGGATATCCCAGCCATTGATGTCCCAGTCGCCTTCGATGGGCAATTCGATAACATCACGACCGGGTTCGATGCTGAGATACCAGTCAGGTTGGTGCGCATAGACAAAACGTACGTCATAGTCGCTGTCCGGAGATGGGAACCCCCATGCACGGCTCCCACTCTCAATCGCAAAGAGGACCCGGACGTCATAGTCCGCCTCCAGTGCTGTCAGCTTGGACTGGATGGTGTGTTCGATGTCCGATGCAATGCTTGGCACGAATACAGGTAAGCTCATGCGGCATCCCCCACGGTGAAGATGGCCATCTGCGAGGGTCCGCCATGTATTTCATCGACAGGTCCCAGAGGTTCGAACTCCACTGTATAGCCGTTGTCAGAGGCCGCTGTGTTTGCCCAAGCCTCAAACTCGGCCCGCGTCCATTCAAAGCGATGATCAGGGTGCCGAAGCTGGTTCTCCTTCATCGTCTCGAACAACACGTTGTATTCGCGGTTAGGGGTTGTGATGATCACCAGGTTAGGACGTGCGTCCGCAAAAAGGGACATGACCAGCGCCGACAGCCGGTGTGGTTCAATATGCTCGATGACCTCAACCAGTGTTGCGGCGTCGAAGCCCTTCCATCGGCGATCCCCGTAAGTCAGGCTACCCATTTGCAGCTTCACCCGTTCTGACATCGCATCACCGGCTTGGTGCAGACGCAATTTGCGGTGCGCGGCCTCAAGCGTCCGCACCGATGGATCAACGCCAACGATCCGATCAAGGCCACGTTCCTTGATCAGCCGAGAAATCAGCTTCCCCTCACCGCATCCGAGATCAAGAACGGATTTCACATGGCGCTGCTTCAGAACACCCGCCACGGTATCCAGACGGATACTGTGCAGGCGCATAGGCTTTTCCAGCTTCTCTTCCGGCTTTTCCTGTTCAGCCTTCTCTTCCTCTGCCTCATCTTCCTCGGTGGTGACAGACTCCTCCAGTCTGGCCAAAGCCATATTCGCCAACGACCGGCGATGCTTGAGGGCACGGCGGGTGATAAGCTCTTTCGCCTGGTGATCTGCCAGCCACCCCTCGCCCTTGGCCAACAGCTTGTCGATCTCTTCTTGTGCGATGAAGTAGTGCTTGAAGTTATCCAGGACCGGGATCAACACATGCAAATGGTTCAGGATGTCAGCCAATCGCAGCTTCGCCCTCAGACGCAGGTCAATGACCATCTGATCATCTGTCGTGTCAGGAGACAGGATCGTGTACCCAAGTGGTTCGAATAAAGCCGACAGCAGTTCACGATCCCCGGCCAGTGCCACGGGAAGGACGCGAATTTCGAAATCCAGAAGTTGATCAGCAAGCGTCTGACGGTCCTTGGACTTGCCTGCCATGGTCTGGGCGAAAGACCGGCCCATTGCGACGGACAAAAACGAGTTCGCCACATAGGGTCGATCATTCACGTATTGGGCCAACAATCCATCAGCTTGTTGGTTTTTCCCGCGCACAAGGCCAACCGGATCGACCTCCAGATGTAAGACGGCTGTGGTGCGTTCGTCCGACACCTCAGGATAGAAGATGGTCGCATCACCCGCAGATGTCTTCTTGGTATGCACATGATCTGGATGCTTATGCAGCAAGAAGCCGAGATCACGGGCGGAATAGTCTGCGCCACCTTCTGCCAGCAATGTAATCTCGATTTGCATAATCAATGAACTCAACAAGTTGCGGTGAATAGTGAGTATCAACACCGCAATCCGGCAACAATGTGGTCACTTACAAATCCAGAACAAAAACCATTCGCTTTCGGTCGTGACGAACTCCCGCAACCAACAACAAAACACCCAGACCTGCACGGTCTGGGTGTTTGTATTTTGGCTCTATGGTGTGCCAGTCACTTGACGGCGGTCATGGGCGTAATGATCCATCAGGATGCGCAGCATCCGGCGATAAACACTCCTATGCCGGTTCCTTGCATTGATGCCTGCAAAGACGCTTTGGGAGATCACCGGGGCGTTGGCGACCGGATAACATGTTCCAGCAGCGATCAGTGCGTTTGCAGAATGTCGCAAAACATACCCCGCGCCAGAGAGTGACGTTAGCAGATCCACCATCGCCGCATTCTGTCCGATGGAAAGCGAGACTTGTGCGAAATCAGGGAGCAATGCCGCATGCGCATAGGCAAAAGCGGGTGAGTAATTGGCGAGGATGTATCTGTCTCGCGACATCTCTTGCAGCGCATCAGGTTGGGTCGAGATCATCACGTAACTCACCTCTCCCAAACCTTCGAAATGCAGATCTGGGTGGGTTTGCGGAGAATAAAGGACGGCTATGTCCTGCATCCCGGCAACTAGATCGGCGCACATCTGTGTCGAGTAATCGGCCTCAAACAGGAATACCGTGTCAGGCAGGGTATTCCGAAATGCGCCAATCAGGCGGCTGATCTCAAAGCTAACAAGGTCATGTTGCAGGCCAATCCGCATCGTCACGCCAGCCATGCCGCTATCGCGGGTCGCGTTCAGCGCGGTGATCCAGTTATGGCGCAGGCTGCGCGCATGAGGCTCAAAGCGCAGGCCCTCGGTCGTCAGTGCCGTACCGGCGCGAGATCTCTGGAACAAGCGGCGACCGATCACTGCTTCCAACGCCTTGATCCGGCCCGAAACGGTGGATTGCGTGATTCTCAGCCGCTCGGCTGTCTTGTTGAAACTGCGCGTTTCGCAAAGGTCCAGAAAGGTCACAATCAGTTCAATCTGCATATGGGGACTGTGAACTAATCGGCCAAACCGATCAATAATGACCGTACCACCCAATTGATTAGGAATGGCACCAGCGTAATACTCTTCTCCACGTCAAGGGAGGTTGCGCATATGAATAAACCCGTCCGACGCAGTGGTGGGCGCGCCGCCCGCGTGGAGCTGCGCAATGCGCCATTGGCCAAGGACTTGCGCCCCGTCCGTCCGGGCCTACCCGGTGGGCAGTACAAACCATTGTCAGAGCCGGACGTTACGCGCATCCACCACGCCGCTCTTGATGCGCTGGAAGAGATCGGGCTGGCCAATGCGCCGCAATCCGGCATCGATATCATGACTGGGGCGGGTGCCGTTCTTGGCGATGATGGCCGCGTCCGGTTTCCGCGCGGATTGGTCGAGGACATGCTCGCCAAGGCCGCGCGCAACATCACGTTGCATGGGCGCGACCCGCAATATGATTTGCATCTGACCGGGACCAATGTGCATTTCGGGACGGCGGGCGCGGCGGTGCATATCGTGGACTTGGAGACCAACACCTATCGCGACAGCACTGCGCAGGACCTGCATGATGCAGCCAGGATCACCCACGCGCTTGATAATGTGCATTTCTTCCAACGGGCCATGGTGGCCCGCGACGTCACCGATAATCTGGAACTTGATCTCAACACGATTTACGCCTGCTGTGCCGGGACGACCAAGCATATCGGAACCAATTTCAGCGAACCCGATCATGTGGCACCCGGGCTGGAGCTGATTTATCGGATCGCCGGGGGCGAGGACGCTTTTCGGGCGCGACCCTTCATATCAAACACGAACTGCTTTGTCGTGCCGCCGATGAAATTCGCGGAAGAAAGCTGTGTTGCGATGGAACACTGCATTCGCGGCGGCATGCCGATCCTGCTTCTGTCGGCGGGGCAGGCGGGGGCCACCGCTCCGGCGCCGATCGCGCTCGCCATTGTGCAGGCGGTGGCGGAGTGTCTGGCGGGCGTCGTTTACGTCAATGCAATGGCGCCGGGTCATCCGGCGGTCTTTGGTACATGGCCGTTCGTGTCTGACCTGCGTACCGGCGCGATGTCGGGCGGATCGGCCGAACAGGCGCTGCTGACCGCAGGATGCGCGCAGATGCACCGGTTCTACGACCTGCCGGGAGGCGCGGCGGCGGGCATATCCGATGCCAAACTGCCCGACATGCAGGCTGGTTGGGAGCAAGGGATCACGAATGTCCTTGCCGGTCTTTCAGGGTTGAACATGGCCTATGAGGCCGTTGGCATGCACGCATCACTCCTGGGCTTTTGCCTTGAGTCGCTGGTGTTGGGTGATGACATCATCGGTCAGGTCCTGCGTTGCGTGCGGGGCATTGATGTGACCGAAGACAGTACGTCCATTGATGCGATGAAGGCCGTCTGCCTCGATGGTCCTGGGCACTACTTGGGGTCGGAACAAACCCTCAATCTGATGCAGACCGAATACATCTATCCCAACATAGGCAACCGGATGAGCCCCAAGGAATGGGCCGAAGCCGGGCAGCCGGAGCTGATTGCGCAAGCCATCGCGCGGAAAAACAGGATATTGGAAGAGGCGCAAATCCAGGTCTCGCCCGAATTCGATGCGGCCATTCGCACCGATTACAACATCTATTTCAAGTGAGGGCAGGCCATGCATTACGGCTATATCGGCCTCGGAAATCTCGGGGCCAATTGCGCCGCTTGTCTGCGCCGGGCGGGCATGAAGCTCACCGTGACAGACCTGAACCGGGATGCCGCTGACGCTCTATTGGAGCTCGGATGTGCGTGGGCTGATACGCCGGAAGAGGTCGCGCAGGCCGCCGATCATGTGATCACCTGTCTGCCTTCGCCGGCCATCTCCGAACGGGTGCTGGACCGTATCCTGCCGGTGATGCGGGCAGGTAGCCACTGGATTGAGATGTCGACCCTTGGCCGGGACGAGATGCTGGCATTTGCGGCCAAGGCCGCTGCTCATGACATCCGGGCCATGGAACTGCCCGTGACGGGCGGCGTGCATCTTGCCGCTCAAGGTAAGATCACGATGCTTGCGGGCGGCGACAAGGATATGTTCGATTTGCATCTGCCCGCCCTGCAGGCAATGGGCGGGCAGGTTTTTCATATGGGGCCGCTTGGCTCTGCCGCAATCATCAAGGTTATCACCAACATGCTCGCCTTCATTCATCTGAAGGCCTGTGGTGAGGCGCTGATGCTCGCCAAACGCGGCGGGCTTGATCTGGGGCAGGCCTGGCACGCGATCAAGGCCTCATCCGGCAACTCATTTGTGCATGAAACCGAAGGGGCACTGGTGCTCAACGGGTCGTATGATGTGGCGTTCAACATCGATCTTGCGCTGAAAGACCTCGATTTTGCGCAGGCGTTTGGGCGTGAATTCGAAGTCCCGCTCGACCTCGCAGCCGCGACCGAACAGACCTACATCGCCGCGCGGGCAGCCTATGGTGGCGATGCTCAATCACCAATGATCGTCAGATTGCTGGAAGATTTGTTAGAGACCGACCTGCGCGCGGACGGCTTTCCTGCACGGCTGACCTAGAGTTTGGCGGCGGCTTTGGCAAAGAAAGGTCGCCAAGCGGCGATCACCTCGTCAGGGCACTCTTCGGCCAGATAGTGCCCGCCCGGCAAGGCCCATCCCTGCACATCCACTGCCCGCTCGCGCCAAAGCGCCAGACAGTCGAAATGCGCCTCAATCGCCCCGTCATGCCCCCAAAGCGCCAGCAGCGGCATGGTGAGTTTTGACGGATCCGCATCATCATGCGCGATGTCAATCGTTGCGGCGGCCCGATAATCCTCGCAAGCGCCGTGAATGGCGGCAGGGTCAGAAAAAGCGGTCAGGTACTCATCCAGCGCCTGTTTGACAAATGGGGTTAGACCGGCCGAACCGGCTCCGCACTTATGCAGCCAGAAATAGACGGGATCAGCGCCAATCAGCCTTTCGGGAAAGGGATGCGGCAAGGTCAGCCAGTACCAATGCCAATAGGCATGGGCAAAGGCGCTGGTGCCTTCGCGATACATTTCACGCGTGGGCGCAATGTCCAAGGTGGACAATGCCACAACCCGATCCGGGTGATCCGCGGCGAGCCTGTGCGCGACGCGACCGCCCCGGTCATGGGCGCCAACCAAGAACCGCTCATGTCCCAATGCGTCCATGACCGCGATCACATCACCTGCCATCGCCCGTTTGGAATAGGGTGTGTGGTCTGCGTCTGTTTCCGGCTTGGCGGATCGACCATAGCCGCGCAGATCGGGGCAGATCACGCGATAGTCTTGGACCAATGAAGCGGCCACGGCGTGCCACATCGCCGATGTTTGCGGATATCCGTGCAACAAGACAAGCGGCGGTCCTTCACCGCCGATCCGGCAGAAGATCGGGCCCGCAGACGTTTCGAAATAGCGCTCTTCAAATCCGTAGAAGAATTGCGTAGCTTGCGGGGCCTTTGCGACGGAAGGGTGCATCACGAACCGGGATCAGCTGATGATCGATTGCCAGGATGCGGTCAGCGCGGTGATCTGCTCAGACGCGAATGCGCAAATGCAGGCCTCGTCCCCGGCCATGGCAATGGCCACGGCTGTGCCTGCGCCCATCGCGCCGTCAAAACACATCATCTGCGCCCCGGATTGCCGCTTGGCGATTGTCTTTTGCGCTTTGCGCAAGGCCATGACCTGCTCATCCCAAATGAGCTTCAGCGCTGTCGTCTCGCCTGCTGTCTCGGTGGTGTTGCCTGCGATGATCAGAAGATGGCCACCAAACGAAGACGCATTGGCTGCGAGAAAACGGGCCACGGGCGGCAATGGTTTGGCATCAAGATCAACCTGCCAAAGCTCGGCCAGTCCGGTGGCCGAAATGCCCGCATCGCCGCCCTTGCCAAAAGGCTGGATCGGCTCGGCCCGCACGGTCACCCGGCTTGCCTGGTCGCAAAGGGCTTTCATCAACGCGCCAGCCGCCTGCAATGTGTCCGGCTCTTCGCGCGAGAGGGGTTGGCCAATCGCCGGATCATCCCGGTCCCACACTGCCGCAATCCCGCGCAAGCGACGTCCCGCCACAATCAAAGACGCGGTCACATCTCCGACACCAAAGACCAGCGTCCGCTCAAGTACGGTCACGTCAATCTCGCGCAAGATGGCCGCAAGTCCCACAGTGCCACCATCCTGGGCGATGACCCGGGCACCGGCCACGAAAACCTCATCCTCTGCGGCGAGCGCGGCGAGCTTTTCTGTCAGGGCGGTCATGTCGCTCAATTCTGGCAATCCAATGCGGGGTAATCCATGCGTACCGGCTTACGCGCCACCGCTGATCTGTTCAAGGCAGGCGCGCGCTGCAGGTAAAAATCCTGCAATATTGACATCAGGCTGGCACACGCAGCACAATACATCCGAGGGCTCACTTTCTGCGCGTAGAAAAACGCGCAACTGGTCCTGCCCTGCGACGATAGCGGTGGTACTTTTGTCCGACCCGATCGCAATTTTGCCCTTGGTACCAAGTGTCAGCGCCGCCTCTGTGCAAAGCGCATCCAGCGTCTCGCGTGGCAATGTCGTGGCTGAGTTCGTCACCAGGATCATCTGGGTCGACAGATCTGCAAAAGCCAGGGTCTCACAACCTGCGAAATCGCTTTGCAAAGTATCCAACGCGTCGACGACCATTTCAGGGCTCGCTCTTACTTACGGTGTCACTCTGACTAAGGCAAAACGAGCGAAGGGAAAAGCCCAGGTGGCAACGTCGTGATCAAGAAGATCGGAGGATCGGGCCGGGCGGGTTTTCCTGGCCTGCCTCAGGCTCGGCCGGTGGTCGTTCGCGTTTAGGAGTGTCGCCGTCACGGCTCCGCACAACGCGGCGTGGCGCAACCGACCGCAGAACACGGGTTGGAATTGCTTGACCGTTCGGAATGTTGTAAAGTGGGCGTTCGGTGCATTCGGCGATTTTCGTCAGCTTCTCGATTGTCTCGATCAGACGGTAAACAAATGGGCCTGCGCCGCTCGCATCCCATTTCTCCTGGTCATCGCCGGCTGCAATGGCCTGCAACAGCGACACCGGGTAGATGCCGCTGAACTGCCCTTCGGTCTCTCGCGTCACGCGCTTGATGACGCGTGTCTTGTCCCGTTCATTGGTGAGCTTGTCAAAGCGGGTGATCAACAGGATCGAATGTTCCCGCACCGCATCTGGCATATTCTCCCAAACCGCTGCCTCTGACTGGCGCCAGGCCTGCGTAGCGTGGGTGCACCAGATTACGGCGTCAACTTCGGGCAGGACACGCTCCCACACTTCGGAGGACATGTTCGGGTCCGAGATGCCGGGGAAGTCGATGAGGTCGCAAACGCTCAGGATATCGACATCTAGAAACAGCCGGATCGCAAAGGTCTCTTCCACCGGAACGGATTCAAGCTGGTCGAGCGTGATCGGTTCGATCGTCCCGTCCACATCAATGCGATAGGGCGTGTCACTGCCTTGCGACATCCAGACCGGGGACAGCCGTGTTGCGGTCACCTTTTCGGGCAGCGGGCGTGCGCCCATCAGCAGATTTGACAGTGTACTTTTGCCCGCACTGAACTCGCCCATCAAGGCGATCCGCGGCTTGCGCGGCCCACCGGCGGTGGGGTCGTTCTCACTCATTACCCGTTTCCTATCGCTTCAACAGGGGCATTATCGCTCAGCTCTTCGAAGATGTAATCGAACAGCTCTTCACGCTCCTGCTGGGCGGTAATACCAAAAATGTCTTTCAAATCGTTGACGCTCAACTCGGACTTGTCGCTCATATCGCCCAACAGACCGCGCTGTTCTGCGAGGAATTCACTCAGCTCGCGTTCGGCCATGGTGCGAATATCATCGGCCTGCCGAATTTTCAGCTCATCGACAATGGGTGCCGTTTCGGCCTCAATCAGATCATAAAAGCCGCTGGCAAAGGCACGGTAGCCCTTGCGGCGCTTCCACCAGCCCTTCCACCAGGATGTCTGCAGATCAAGCGCAATGGTCTGGCCCAGCGACACGGGCGCGGGGATTTCGGGTGCCGCAGGCGGGGTAATCGAGAAATTCTCGACCTCCACCCCAAAAGCCGTGCGATAGGTTTCAGCCAGATCGGTCGCGGCGGCAGCAAAGACTTGTTCGCATGATGACGAGACATTGCGGCGCATCACCTGATAGCTGGTGCGCAAAAGCATACGCAGTCCATCGGGGCTGTATTGCCAGACCTCATCCTCACCGTTCGTTTCAAGATGCTGCAACAGCGACTCCAGGGCGCGGTCGAGGAATCGTTTATGTGATTGATCCACGCGCGAACCGAATTGCTGGAACACGATGTCCAAACGATCATTCAGGAACTTCTTGCTGTCCTTTTCCAGCTTGTCCAGATGGGCCATCAGTTCCGGCTTGGGCATGACCTTTACCTGGTCACCGTCCAGACGCATGGACACCATCGCATTTGAAGCGCGAACACCGCCGACAAGGTTAAGCGCACGCTTGCGCGAGGCCGACAGGATTTCCGTGCCCGGCCCCTCGGCCACGCGTTCAGAGATCGCTTTGTAAAGTTGCGGCACACCCGACAGATGCCAGACGAGTTCGTTGGTCTCCATGCCCGCCGTCTCTGCGTCCAGCGATGCCTCAGCCCAGTTGAACATCGCCGCCGCACTTTCAGCCACGATATCGTCGAGGTTCTCGGAAAGCGCGATATTGGCCCAATAGGCGCTGCCAAAGATCAGTTGCGGATTTTCCGGCCCGTTGTGATCCGCGAGTGTCTGCAGAATGCTGTCACGGATTTCGGGCACCTGTTCGGCCGGGTTCGACAATTCGTCGATCCGGTTTACGAAGATGATCACCTCGCGTGCTTTGACGTTCGAAATCAGGCGGATGAGCCCCATATCCATCGAACTCAGCGCCTGATGGGCCGACAGGACGACAACGCAGATGCGGCTATCGCGCAGGGCGTTGATCGTGATCTGTTCGCGCATCATGAACGTGTCGTTGACACCGGGCGTATCCCGCAGGCAAAGCGGCATGGGTATCGAGGGCGCCTTTAGATAGAGGTCAGCGGATTTGGTGATATCGGCGAACTGCCCCTGTTGATCTTCTTCATCAAGATCTTCGAAATCGTCACCCATGCAGACATAGCGCTGCACGAGATCGTCCGTCAGTTCTGCGTAATTGTGCTTTTGGCCCAAGAGCAGTTCAAACTTGCGGCCCAGACGCGTCTTGGTCTTCTCGCGCATCTCGGCGATCTGTTGCCGAACTTTCTCGAGCTCATCATCTGCACCGGCGCGCGCGGACAATTCACCGATTCGGCCACCATTCTCCACCAGATGATCCCATTCACCCTGGCTGAAGAACTGGAATGTGGCGGTTGGTGCATCCGCAGGCAGAGGCGCATTCAAGTGCAGTGACGTGACAACAGAGGTCCACGGGTTCACATCCGCAGGCAGCAATTCGGGGCGACCGATCATCGCATTCACCAAAGACGTCTTGCCCGATTTGATCTGTCCGATCATCGTCACGCTGGGCTCGAAAGAGCGTAACTGCTTGATAACTCTCGCAGCTTTCTTTTCAGCATCCTGTCCGCCCAGCTTGACCACGTCAGCCATGGTCGCCTCCAGATCCAGGATATCCTCGTGGAAGTCGTCCAGCTTCTCCAAGCCGATGCGCATGAACGGGTGCTGCGCTGCCGGGACTTTGTAACCATCCCCTTTTGTCAGCTCTTCCATCTTCATTCGTGTCCGTCCTCACTCAGTCGTGCTGGCTTCACCTTTATCAGTTGTTGGTCCCGTCGCCAAATACGGGTCATAACACTGATTTATTGCCATAATGGAAACAGGGCAGCACGGCGAAAGTGTGGCGCTGTTTTCATAAAAATTGCAAGTGTTGCCGCAGGTTAGGCGGCCAGATCCGCCTGTAGTTCACGCTTAATCTGGAGCATGACACTGACAGCTTCAATAGCTGCACTGTCACGCTTTTCCATTTGCATCAATTGTACCAGATCTGCAGCATCAAACGCTGCGTCACGAGCGCGCTGCAATGCCTCGTCAGCATCATCACCATGCACACTCAGATAATCGCTCATCCATTGCGTGTGTTCAACTGTCTCTGCGATGATTTGCGTGGGCGCGGCGTCACCCAAATCGGCGGCCATCTGCGACAATGCTTGCGCCTGTTCGGTGAGGTAGCTGACGACATGTGCATAGGCTTCGCGCGTCGCCGGATGCAAGGCGGCGACCTTTTGTGTGGGCACGGTCTCGGCGGCGTCCTGCGCCTCTTCTTCAGGCGCGACCGCGGGCTCTGCTACGTTCTCTGATGCGGGTGCGGGCGTCTCAGCGTCCTCGTCAGCAGAGGCGGCAGCACCAATGACGGCTTGCAACACTTCGCTGTCTTCTTCGGGAACCTCGGCGGCGGCACCTCCATTCAAGTGGTCAGCATTTTGCAACAGCAACACGTCCGCCATGTCTACATCCGACTGGCGGCCCATTTCGACCTGTTTCAGCACCGCAGAAATCAGGGCAGAGCCGCCACTGCGGCGCATCAGCTCTTTGTCCACCGTCCCGTCCAACCGGCGGGCCGAGATCGCATCAAGCGTGGAGATCGGGAGGATATCGTTGAATTCGTGGCCGACCAGCGCCTTGGTAGCGTCAAGGATCTGCTCCAGCGTCCCTTGGGAGGAGAGCACATCGGATTTGGTCAGCATCAGGAACGCATGATCCTTGAGCACATCGGGCATTTGCGCCCAGATCGCCTGCTCATTGGTATCAAAGGTCTCCGTGCACCAGATCGCCAGTTCGCACCGCTTTGAGGCCCATTGGCTAGCCTTGTGAATCGCGTTTGGATCGTCTGGGGTGACCACTTCAAGCACAGAGATTTTCTTGAGCGCAGCAAGCGGCAAGCGCAATTCAACAAAAACCGGCTTCAACTCGGAGATGTCATAGGCGTTGGCGGTGTCGAGCTCTTGCTTGCTGCCATCCGACAGCGTGCATATCGCGCCCGCTTTTTCGCCATGAACAATCTGTGTTGTCGGCATGCCAAAATCATCGGGCAGCACCTCGCGCCCGATAAGCAAGTTGACAAGTGCAGATTTCCCCGCGCCGGGTCGCCCCAACACTGCAAGACGAACCGGCTGCTGCAGGCGATTCAGGATTTGCCCCGCCCGTTCGGAAACCTCATCGGGCAGCAGACCCGATTCCACGGCCTGCGTGAGTCGTTCCTGGACCTGCGCCCCCAGCGATTGATTCGGCATTACTTACCTCCGGCAGCTACTTTAGCCGGGGGCGTCGCCTCATCAACCTCCTCTGTCTTATCCTGAGCGTCGATTTCTTCGACTTTCTGGACGGGTTTCACTTCCTTGATCACCGGCTTGGTCGCTGCAGGCTCTTGCGGTGCCGACTGCGACTTTGGCTGTGCAGCGGCTTGCCCCATGCCGGTTGCCGCCTTCTGCATCGACGCCGCATCCTTGCTCAGCTTGGCAGCGATGGAATCGCCGTCATCAAGTTCAACCACACGGGTCGTCGTGGCGGTTGGTGTCTCGACATAATCCACAGGCTTGGCGCGGATCGCACGGATCACCGGCTTGTTGTGGTTCAGCTTGATCACCGAGAAAGAGCAATTGTCCTGATCCGGATCGGCCAATGCCTCAATCGCCTCAAGCAGGTGCCCGCAAATCTCGGCGCTCTTGCGGCGGCGATAGCGGTGCAGGATCTTCTGAATACGTTCGTCTTCGAGATATTGCAGTCCATCCGAGGAGACGACGACGATGTCGCCCACCTGCAATTCAAACGGCGTCTTCGGGCAATCAGACTTCGCGACGCGATCACCCAGGATCACGGATGTCAGACAGTTGCGGTCGGGGTGGTTCTTACCGGTCTCAGGATCCATCAGGCCCTGCTTGACCATGAAGTCGATCTGAGGGGCCATGGAATGGTCCTCATTCAACTGCTGCATCTTTCCGGCGCGATAGTGATAAAGCGGGCTGTCCCCAATCGACATCCAGAACATCCGGTTCTCGATCAAAACCAGCGACACAAGGGTCGCACCCATGCCGCGTGTCTCGGGATGTGCCATCACATATTCCCGCACGACATTGTTGGCGTTGACTGCTGATGATGTCAGATATTGCGGGATTTCGGCTTCAAAATCGGCGAAATTCGCGGATTGAAATTTCAGTTCGCTATAAACTTCGGTGACAACAATCTTACTGGCCACGTCACCGGCAGCATGGCCGCCCATACCGTCGGCAAGGACCACAACGCCACTGTCCATTCCAAACGGAAAGTCGGTGACAATTGCGTCTTCTTGATAGTCACGTCCGCCCTGACAAATCGCCGAAGCGACGTCAAAGCGTGGTTCAGGCGATCGCCACATCTTCGTCCTCCCCGCTTGCGTTGTCGTCCCAACTGAACGTGTCATCGCAAAGCGCCACAAAGCGTAAAACAGTCTCACCAATACGGATCACATCGCCTGATTTCAGCGCCTCATTGCTGATCAAGGGCTTGTCGTTCAGACGGACGATGTTGGATTTTCCGCCATGACCCAGCAGGAACTCCTTGCTGTCGGCATCGTAAACGATCGCGGCATGATTGGTCCGCGAGATCGAGTTGTCGCCGAAATCAAGCTGCACAGCCTGATCTTCACCGCGACCAATCTGCGACATGCCTGCCATCAGAGAAAAGCTTTCACCGCGACCGGGACCTTCGGCGACCACAATCCAACCGACAGGGAACTTGACGCTTTTGACTGGCGCGGCGCGCGGTGCATCATTGAACAGATCGACGACGTCGCCGTCGGACTTCTCAAAGCCGATCAGGCGTGTCTTCGTCCGGCGCGAGCGACCGGGCGACCGGGCGGCAGCACTCGCCGCTGCAGCGGGGGCTGGTGCTGGCGCCGGTGTCGGCAATGTAGGTGCCGTCATTGGAAGTTCGGTTGACGTACCGTCATCCTCCAGGTCCCAGATATTCACGGCGGGCTTTTCTTCAGGTTTGACAACGCGCTCTTCAGCAGCTGTGCTCGTTTTTTGAGCAACATCAGTCAGAATGTCAGAGACAGACGCGCCTTCATTGTCCTCGACAATCGACCCAATCGTGTCGCGATAGGATTGCTCTAGCGACTCAACCGTTTCGCGGGACTTTGGCGCATCAGTATTGCGCTTTTTTCGACCCAAGAGATCACGAATAAACTTCATCTTGCCTACCTTCCAAACTCAACGACACGCCTGTTCCCCCAGGAGGGTGTCGTCAGATTACTCCTCTACACCGTCGTAATTCAGCGATGCGACCCACATGCCGCCGTTACGTTCGACTGCAAACATGAACTGATCGGTGCCATTGCTCAGCTCGCGCTCAAAAATTGTCTGCAGGCTGTCCTGCTCCTGAATCAGTTCGGCCGTTGGGATGTATGACCTCATCACATCACCAACCTCTAAACCGCCAGTCAAGGTTTCAGGCAGCTCGGCGACCGTTGTGCGCCATTCACCGCCTGCAAAGATGGCCTCAAACGCGACACCGTTCAGCAATTCCAGTTCGCGAACAACTGGCAAAACCCAGCTTTGTTCGACCTGTTCGCCCGAAGCCGGGTTCAGCGTGCCGAATGTGACCGGCAACGTGGCGTCGAGGCTTTCCAAGGCTATGGTCTGGTTCAAGACCGTCGGGATATCCGCAATTGCGTCAACCGGTGTACCGTTGATCGACGTGATCACCAGACCGGGCTGGACCCAAACGGGTGAAACGGCAGCGGCCTGTGCGATGATATTCGATTGTGCACCCGCGGCCTGGAATGGCAACTGAACGGTCCAGGAAGCCAGGACATCTTGAGGCTCAGGAACCAGCTCATTGCCGGGCGTGACCGCATCAATTTCAACACTTGGACCAGTACCAACAGCAGCAACCACATCAGGTGCCGAAGGCAGGTCCACTTGCGCCGTATCGCCATCGGCGACGGGGCCACCCGCTGCAATATCGGGCAAAGCAGCGGCTGCGGCATTCGCATCTGCTGCAGGCTGAGGTGTTGCAACAGGCTCTGGCAGTGGCTCAGGCTCAGGCACAGCTGCCAGTTCAACACTTTCGGGACGTGCGCTGGGGCGGATCGTGGGTGTTGGCTCGTCAACGATGACTGGACCTTCCACAACCGGCGCTGGGTCACCGGCTATCACTGGTGCGGGCTCTTCAACGATCTGCGGTGTGGGCGTCTCGGTTACAAGCGGCGCAGGATCTTCCACAACAACGGGTCCAGGAATTTCGACCACAACGGGTCCTGTCGCTTCAGGAACAACAGGTGCGGGCTCTTCGACGACGACCGGTGCAGGTTCTTCCACGATTTCTGCTGCGGGCTCGCTGACCACAGGCTCTGCAGTGGCAACCTCGGTCGGTTCCTCTACAGCAGGGGCTGGTGTCTCGACAGCTGGTGCTGGCGTTTCGACTGCCGGTGCCTCAGGTGCTGTTGCCGTCTCAACAGGCAACGCAGCGCTTGCCTCTGGCGTGGTGTCGAACGCTGCTTCTGGGTCGCCGCCCATCGTCAATACGCCAACGCCCACAAGCAGGGCGACAACCGCAGCAGAACCCAGCAACAGTGGCATCTTTGATTTCTTGGTCTCGACAGGCTCTGCCACTTCCGGCGCTGCGGCTGCAGTGGCGGCAGGCGCCACGTTTAGCGCTGTCACATTGCCGGTATTGCCTTCCATCATGTCGATCCAGTCCTTGGCGGACTGCAAACGATCCTTGGGAAGAACGGCCAGCGCCTTGTCGACAGCGGCCAGGAAGTTGTCTTCGTAGTCCGGGAAGCGACCTGCCAGCGGCACATACGGGTCAGCGTCGCCTGACGCGATCGCGGCCAGACGTGCTTGTGAGTTCGGCGGCACGTCACCGTTGATCAGGTGATAGAACGACGCCGCAAGCGCATAAAGGTCAGAGCTCGGGCTCTGCTCCGATCCTGCGATGTAGAATTCCTGGGGCGAGTATCCGTCCTTGACGACCCGGAGCGCTGAAAGGACGCGGCTTTGCTTAGTAGCCTCTTCACGCGCCGCGCCGAAGTCGATCAGGACAGGGTGGAAATCCTGGTTGATCAGAATGTTGTCGGGCGAGATATCGCGGTGCAGGATGCCTTGATCGTGGATGAAGCCAACAGCGCCCAGAATCTCTTTGAGGATATTCTTGATCTGCGGCGGTGTCAGCGTTGCCGTCGGATCCTCAATCGTATCAAGAAGGTCGCGACCTTCAACGAAATCAAGCGCCATATAAGCGGTGTCGTTGTCTTCAAAGACCTGGTGCACGCCGACAATGTTGGGGTGATCCAGCTTTGCCAGGCTGCGCGCCTCTTGCACAAACAGACGGACAATCGACTTCAGCTCATTCTGGTGCGCACGCGAACGTGCCTGCACGACATAGCGGCTGCGACGGCAGAAAGCACCAGGGAAACATTCTTTAATCACGATCTTGCGGTCGAGGCTGTCCTTGGCAAGATAAGTGATGCCAAAACCGCCAGCGTTCAGGAAGCTTTCGATCGTGTACTGACCATGCATCAACTTGGTGCCCGGCTTCAGCTCATCGACGAAACTGTCCTTGTCGTCCGCGTTGTCTTGTACTTGCGCCTTCGCCATCTTCACATCCAGCTTTCAAACTTTGCGGCCATGTGGAGAGCACCCACACACCCTTCATTGTCTAGTCTCATTCAAATTAGGCCAAAAAGTGACGCTAACTTGTTGTTTCATGGTTCTTAATCCCGGATTTTGTCCGGCATTACAGTCGTTTTGTGAAACAGTATTTGGCAATAATCCGCCGATAAATACCTGTTTTCACTGCTTACGTATACTTTCTGCCACATCAGGCAGTTGTTTCCGAAACATTGTGGCATTAACGCACAACATCCTTCGCTAACCTGTCGTT
Organism: Cognatiyoonia sp. IB215446; assembly: GCF_033963825.1. NCBI lineage: Bacteria > Pseudomonadati > Pseudomonadota > Alphaproteobacteria > Rhodobacterales > Paracoccaceae > Cognatiyoonia > Cognatiyoonia sp. IB215446. The sequence goes on from NZ_JAXBMD010000001.1 coordinate 186,616, forward strand.
CTTTTGGCGACTGGCCACTAATTTAACCACTTGTTAAATGGATTCGGCACCGATTCTCTGTGCCGTTGGTAAATGCTGCCCCATGCACACTTACCAATTCTTCTATACAAGCAGACAAACGCCGCGCGAAACCCCGCTTGTGGCAAGTGACGCAACGATGCAGCATCTGCGCAACGACATTTAGGGAGTTGCGGTGATGATCAACGTGTTCATCAATGGATTTGGGCGGATCGGGCGGACGGCTTTGCGCGCCTGGGCCACCGGGTCGTGGCCACAGATTCGCATTGTGGGAATCAATGACATCGCCGCCCCGGACCTTTGTGCGCATTTGTTTGCCTATGACAGCGTCTTTGGCCCGTTTCCGGGTGAGGCTGTGCTTGAGGACGGCGCCTTGATGATCAACGGAACGGCGATCCCGCTTCATCAGCGCACCGATCTCAGCACGATTGACCTTTCGCATGTCGATATCGTTTTCGAATGCACCGGTCGCGCGGGAGATCGCGCTTTTGCTGAAAGGGGATTGAAGGCGGGTGCCGGGCGCATCCTGATCTCTGGCCCATCAGAAACCGCCGACCTGACGATGGTTCTCGGCGCTAATGACGATCTGCTGGAAGATCAACCTGTCGTATCAAACGCATCCTGCACAACCAATGCGCTCGCCCCGCTGGTGAAGCTGATTGATGATACTTGGGGTCTGAAGACCGGCTGGATGACAACGATCCACTGCTACACCGGTAGCCAGCCGAGCATTGACGCGCCGCGCGGCGATATGCTGCGCAGCCGGGCGGCTGCACTGTCGATGGTGCCCACCACAACCTCTGCGCAGCAATTGCTGAACAAGGTTCTGCCTGACATCGCGGGCCGGATCGAGGCAGCGGCGGTGCGCGTTCCCGTCGCTTCGGTCTCTGCCGTCGACCTGACGGTAACGCTGGATCGTCCCGCCGATCTTGACGCCGTGCACGCTGTCCTGCGCGAGCAGTCCGGCATCATCGGCTGGACCGACAAACCGCTTGTCTCAACCGACCTGCGCGCGCGTCCTGAAAGTGTGATCGTCTCGCTTCCCGAAACGCGCGTCACGGCAGGCGGGCTTGTGCGCATCTTTGGCTGGTACGACAACGAATGGGGCTTTTCCTGCCGGATGCTGGATGTGGCAGGCATGATGGCAGAGCCTTGACGCCGCCTAGGCCTCTCGGTCAGGCGGCGGACGGTCCATCCGCAGGATCAGCGGAACAATCGCAAAGATCAGAACCGCTGCCAACAAATAGGGTGCCCCCGGCAGATAAGGGCCGTCGCCACTCACAAACCGCTCAAACACACGAGTCAGCACTAGGGGTGCTGCCACAGCAGCAATAGAAGACAGTGAGGCGATCACCCCCTGCACCAGCCCCTGCTGATCCTCGCCCACGCGGTTTGCGGCATATGCAGTCATGAGCGGCGGGGCCATGTCCGAAAGTGCGGCGAGCGGCAGAAAGACGATGAGCACCCAGACAGCATTCCCCAACCCGAACCCGACCATCGCGACGACCGCGCTGGCGACCGCAATCTTCAGCGTCGCAAAATCGCCCAGACGCTTGGTCAGTTGTGGTAAGATGCCCGCCTGCACCCCGGCGATCAGCACGCCATATGCCGACAATGTCAGTCCGATGGTAAACCCGTCCCAGCCAAAGACCTCCCGCCCCCAGAACGCCCAGAGCGTGGCATAGACCATATTCGCAAACTCAAAGACAAAGAGGCAGAGGAGCGGAATGGCCAGACCGGGAATGACGAAGGCGCGCAGAATTGTTCCAAAGGGGTTCAGATCACGCCGCCCGAAAGGCCTACGGTTTTCGGGTTTCAGCGATTCCGGCAGCACGAAAATTCCAAACGCGACATTCAGCGCTGAAAGAGCCGCCGCGATCCAGAATGGCGCGGTGATATGCCAGCCCGAGGCGAGGCCCCCCATCGCAGGCCCCAGGACAAACCCAATCCCGAACGCTGCACCGATCATGCCGAACGCTGCCCCGCGCTCCTCTGGCTTCGCGATGTCAGCGATATAGGCGGTTGCGGTGATGTAGGTGGCTCCGGCCATCCCGGCCACGACCCGGCCCAAGAGCAGCACCCAATAGGTCTGCGCGACCGCCATGATCACATAATCGATGGTCAGCGTGACAAGTGCTGCGATCAGCACCGGCCTGCGCCCATAGGCGTCCGACAGGCTGCCGATGATGGGGCCAAACAGAAACATCGCCGCCGCATAGGCCGACATCATGATGCCGCCCCAGAACGCGCCTTCCGCCGTGCTGCCCGCACCGACCCGATCCATCAAGTCCGGCATGATCGGAAACACGATGCCGATCCCGATGGCATCGATCATCAGGGTGGCAAGAATAAACAGGAACGGACCGCTAAGTTTCATGGCGCCACACGACACGCGAAACGGGTGTCGCACAAGCCCCCAAAGCACGGACTGCCGACAGATGCTGACGGCTCAGCCGTCGCCCCCCAACTCATCCCACATCTGGCGCACCCAGGACGCGATCACTTGCGCCTCTTCCCAGCGGTTCGACATCTCGCGGCCTTGCGCGTCGGTCATGGCGTATTCCGGTGGGCCGAGTTCGCAAACGAAGATGCAGTCACCGCTCTCGTTGCGCTTGCGCCAATCGGCGAGCCCCTCGCGCCACCAGCCTTTGAACAAGTCGACCCATTTTTTGTTTTGCGGAAAATCCAGCTGTAGCTGGATTTGCTGACGACTGGCGACACGCCCCTGAAAACTGTCAGAGCGCTGCAGGATAAGGCTCATCAGCCCCATGTCGTGATCAGAAAGCGGAAACCAGAACTCCCGATCCACGACGTAATGCGACAGGTCCGCGCAAAGCCGCATGTCCGGGATCCGCTCCAGCAATTGCAGGGTCACAAACAGATCGTTCGTGATGCAATTGCGATGGGTTTCGAACTGGATGGGGACACCAATACGGTCGGCCATGTCCATCCATGCCTCAATCACCGGCACCATATCGTCGAGTGCTATCGGCATTACCTGCCCGATGACATCGACAAAAGGCGCGCCGAAGTCGGCGGCCATGTGCAATGTGTCTTCCAGGCTCTCAATAGTTTTCGGAAAGGCCACGATCAGCGGGGTCAGGCCATGCGCCTCCATATGCGGGCGGACAGCATTGGCGACCGCGATGTCCGAGGCGCCGAGATCAATCGCCATCCCGTCAAATCCGGCCTGCGCCACCATCTCACAGACTTGATCCAAAGGCAGCTTGACGCCAGTCTGATCATGCGGCTGCATCGCCCAAAGCGACGTGTAGACCTGCAGTCGCCTCACTCTGCCGGAACGCGGCTAACCCGCCCGCCTTCGCGCGGAACGACCCAGACTTCGTCCATCGGATACTGGCTTTCATCCTTGGCCATCAGCTTGCCAATCACCGCGATCTGGAACTCGATCCAGCCCATGCGATGGACCGCACCGGCCTTGTCTTCAATTCGGTCATTGAGATCGCGCAGCTTCCAGAAGGGGACGGCGGGAAAGGTGTGGTGCGCCGTATGATAGGGCATCTGCCAGCAGAGCCAGCGCTGAAGCGCGTTCGCCCGCGTCGAGCGTGTATTTGCCAGAATGTCGTCCTCATGGCTCAACCCCAGATGCTCAATCGTGTTCTGCAGCTGATGCACCGGCTTGGTCAGCACCATCGGGAGCAGCCAGAACGTCAGCGCGGCCCATGACCCGGTGGCCACCGAAACCACCGCGATGAGCGCATAGCCCGCCACATGTATCCGGCTTTCCCGGATCACACGTGCCTCTTCCTCAACCCGGATATAGGGCTCAATGATGATCCCGCGCGCTCGGCGGATCACGCCGACGATGCGGTTGCGCCAATAGGTCACCCCGCTTAGCCAGAGTAGATACGTGGTCAGAGTGTAGGGTTCGCGCACGAGTTCACCATCCCGCTCCCAATCCTGGGTGTATTGGTGATGGGCGAAATGCATGATCTGGTCGAAATCGCGAGGGAAAATCTGGATGAAGCCGATGATGCGGCCAAAGACTTCGTTCAGTTTGCGGGTCTTGAACACCGTCGCATGGCTCAACTCGTGCTGGGCCGCGTAGAGGAAGTTCAATAGCACGCCCAGCGCGAAGCCGGTCAGCAGGATCCACCATGTGCCCAGGGCCATGGCATGCGCCAGGCCAATCACCAAGATCGCTCCCACATGGCTGCCCATCTGCAGCGCGCCGCGCAGGTCAGATCTCTCTGACAAGCTGCGCAACTCTGCCGGTGTCAGCAGGTCGCGCCGTGAAAAGCTCGCATCCATCTTTCATCCCCTTCCTCCCAGAACACTAGCTGCGCGTGACGCTGGGGCAAACACTTCTTGACGTGGCTTGCGCGCGAAAATACCGTCCGCCCAGATTTTCGGCGCTGAGCGCGGCATCCCAAAGCAAGGGGGCAACCGCGGCGCATGGCCCGGAAACGTCCTCATCAGACAACCGGGCCCTCAAACCCGGAGGACCTGATGAAAACGATAATCGAACCATTCCGCATCAAATCGGTTGAGCCCATCCGCATGACCACGCGCATTGAGCGCGAGGCGAAATTGAGGGCGGCGCATTACAACCTCTTCGGCCTGCACGCTGATAATGTCCTGATCGACCTTCTGACCGACAGTGGCACCGGCGCGATGAGCGCCGAGCAATGGGCCGCCACGATGCGCGGTGACGAAAGCTACGCCGGATCGCGTTCTTTTGAACGGTTTAAGGCGGCTGTGCAGAACCTGATGCCCTTCAAACACATCATCCCCACCCATCAGGGCCGCGCGGCAGAGGCGATCCTGATGGCGATCTTTGGTGGCAATGGCCACAAAATCCCGTCCAACACCCATTTCGACACGACCCGCGGGAATATCGAGGCGAGCGGCGCCTTCGCCCATGACCTCGTCATCGCCGAAGGGCGCGACGGGCAATCCAATCACCCGTTCAAAGGCAATATGGATATCGCTGCGCTTGAGGCGTTCATGGACCAGCATGTCGACAGCGTGCCCATCGTCATGCTCACGATCACCAACAATGCGGGCGGCGGTCAGCCCGTCAGCCTGGAGAACATCCGCGCGGTAGCGGCGATCGCCAAGGCGCATGGCAAGCCCTTCATCATTGATGGCTGCCGCTTTGCCGAAAATGCCTGGTTCATCAAACAGCGCGAGCCGGGGCAGGGCGACCGCAGCATTCCTGACATCGTCCGCGATTGCTTTGCCGTGGCCGATGGCATGACGATGAGTGCCAAGAAGGACGCGTTCGGCAATATCGGCGGTTGGCTGGCTCTGAATGACGACGGTTTCGCCGAACAGGCCCGCGTCAGGCTGATCCAGACCGAAGGCTTTCCCACCTATGGCGGCCTTGCCGGACGTGACCTGGATGCGGTCGCCCAGGGTCTGACCGAGATCGTGGACGAGGATTACCTGCGCTACCGCGTCCGCACCAACGAATACATCGTCGAACGACTCGATGCGATGGGCGTTCCTGTGGTTAAACCGGCGGGCGGGCACGCGGTCTTCATCGACGCCAAACGCTGGCTGCCGCAGATTGATCCACTCCATTACCCCGCACATGCCGTTGCCTGCAGGCTTTATGAGATCGGGGGCATCCGCTCCTGCGAGATCGGCAGTGTCATGTTTGGCCGCCAACCCGATGGCAGCGAAAAACCCGCCGCGATGGAACTCGTCCGCCTCGCCTTCCCGCGCCGGACCTACACGCAAAGCCACGCGGATTACGTGATTGAGGCCTTCGGTGAATTGCAGGCCGAGATCGATGATCTGAAGGGATTTCGGATTACGCAGGAACCCGCGCTTATGCGGCATTTCACCTGCCGGTTTGCGCCGCTTTGAAGCAGGTAACGTGCATGAAGATCCATTTTACGACGCGGCGCCGAACTCCAACCACTTACGTTCGGCGGGGGCCAGCTGTGCGTCCATCATGGCATCATAGGCTGCAAGCTCATCGCCTGTCAGCTGCCCATGCCACTTGCCACTGCTGCCGCTTTGAAAGAACGCTTCGTCGGACTTGAAAAACCCCTTGCCTGCTGATGGCGCGTAGCGGTCGGCATGTGTCTTCATATTGTCGAAACGCGCAACCTGCACGAACTGCGCCATCAGGTCTGCCGGATAGGACACACCCAGCAGAGCCGCCACTTGGGCAAAAGTGCCGGGCAAATCGCGCTTCATATCTGCATAGTGAAAGAGGGTGACATTCGCGCGGTCAGACAGCGTTTTGGCAGCCTGGTAATGCTGCAGGATATGGGCCAGCGGCATCGCGTCGGTGTCAAACCCCTCTGCCCCGCCGTCCAGAAAACGGCGAAAGGTGACACGCTCCGGATCATCCTCCGGATACCAAAGGTCGAACCAGGGCAGGGGAGTGTTGCGCAGGTGGTCGCGATAGGAAAAATGCGCATCAAGCGGATGGCGAAAGACGCAGATATACTGCGCCTGATCATGAAGAGGCAGGCCATCCATCGGCGTGTGGCTTTTCAGGCAGCGGCGATGGGTCATCGCCTCCAGCCGTTCGGCCACTTCATCCATCTCGCGCACACGAATATCGACCCAGGGCATCTTGAACGAAAGCTCGGTTTCGACCTCCACATCACCCGACAGCAAAAGCGCGATGATCGTCTGCATCCAGGTCGTGCCGCATTTCGGCGGGCTTGCGACGATGACATCGTCGGGCCTGATGTTCACCATGTCCCAACGTCTGTTATCGGTCAGTGGGCCGAGGTAAAGCTTGCGATCCGTCATGGCTGACATCTCTTGCTGTTGGATGTGATCTGGAAAGGCGCAGTCAGGCGAAGCACAGCAAAATGACCGCCGCTTGTCAAAAGCTGAGCAAACTCTGACGGCGGCGAGATGCCTGTCGGCTATGCCGGGTCGCGTGCGTAAATGGTTTTCCGAAATAGCATGACGCCGCGTTCAGGGGTGACGCGCGCGTCAACTTTGGCCATGCTCGCCCACGCAAAGGGAGGCGCATCATGACCCAGTACCCACATCTTCTGGCCCCGCTTGATCTGGGCTTCACGACGCTGAAAAACCGCGTCCTGATGGGCTCAATGCATACCGGGCTGGAAGAGACGAAGGACTGGAACCGCGTCGCCGAGTTCTACGCCACGCGCGCCCGTGGAGACGTTGCCCTGATGGTCACGGGCGGGATGGCCCCCAACCCCGAAGGCGGCGTTTTTCCCGGTGCTGCGGGGCTGTACACAGACGAGGATATTGCCAACCACAAGATCGTGACGGACCGCGTTCACGACGCGGACGGCAAGATCGCGATGCAGATTCTGCATGCGGGCCGCTATGCCTACGCCCCCAATTGCGTCGCCCCCTCGGCCATCAAGTCCCCGATCTCTCCTTTCCCACCCAAGGAATTGGATGAGGAGGGCATCGAAAAGCAGATCAGCGATATCGTCACTGCTGCCAAACGCGCGCAAGAGGCTGGTTATGACGGGGTCGAGGTGATGGGGTCCGAAGGGTATTTCATCAACCAGTTCCTCGTCACCCATACCAACAAGCGCGAGGATCGCTGGGGCGGCTCCTACGAAAATCGGATGCGCCTCCCCGTCGAAATCGTCCGCCGCGTCCGAGAGGCCGTAGGCACTGATTTCATTGTGATTTATCGCCTTTCCATGATCGATCTGGTCCCCAACGGCTCCACCTGGGAAGAGGTTGTCCAACTCGCCAAGGCCATCGAAAATGCAGGTGCCACGATCCTCAACACCGGCATTGGCTGGCACGAGGCGCGCATCCCGACCATCGCGACCTCGGTCCCGCGCCGTGCCTTCACCTGGGTGACGAAAAAGCTGATGGGCGCGGTCCAAATCCCCGTCATCACCTCCAACCGGATCAACATGCCCGATGTGGCTGAGGCGGTGCTGGCCGATGGCTGCGCCGACATGGTCAGCATGGCGCGCCCCTTCCTGGCCGATGCGGATTTCGTGGCAAAGGCGGCGGCAGGCAAAGCGGCTGAAATCGCACCTTGTATCGCCTGCAATCAGGCCTGCCTCGACCATACATTCAGTGGCAAGTTGTCGTCATGTCTCGTGAACCCGCGTGCTTGTCACGAAACTGAACTGGTGATCGCTCTGGCTGACACGGCCAAAAAGGTGGCTGTCGTCGGCGCTGGGCCTGCAGGCCTTTCCGCAGCACTCACCGCTGCAGAGCGTGGGCACAGCGTGACCATCTTCGATAAAGCCGATGAGATCGGCGGCCAGCTCAACATGGCCAAGCAGGTGCCTGGCAAGGAAGAGTTCTGGGGGCTGGTCGATTACTACCGCACCATGGTTGCCAAGGCGGGCATCACCTTGCAACTCAACACGACCGCAACGCCTGATCTGCTCGCGGATTTTAACGACATCATCATCGCCACCGGCGTCGCACCGCGCGACCCGGAAATCCCTGGTCAGGATGGCCCGAACGTGCTGTCCTATATCGACGTACTTCGGGGTAAGGCCGAGGTTGGCCAATCCGTCGCCATTGTCGGTGCAGGCGGGATCGGCTTTGATGTGGCCGAGTTCCTCGTGACCGACGACAGCCCAACCGAAGACCTGCAGGAATGGCTGACCGAATGGGGTGTCGGCGACCCCGGCGATGTCCGTGGCGGCCTGCGCCCAGAAGGGCCGAAGCCGGATGCACCTGCTCGGCAAGTCACGCTGCTGCAACGCAAATCCGAGAAGCTGGGCAAGCGTCTGGGTAAGACCACCGGTTGGATCCATCGGGCCGGGCTGCAGATGAAGAATGTCGAGATGGTAGGCGGCGTGAACTACGAACGGATCGATGTGGATGGTCTGCATATCAGCCATGGCGAAGCGCGTGAAAACCCCAAAGTGATCGCCGCCGACACGATTGTTCTCTGCGCCGGACAGGTACCTGAACGGAGTCTGGCGGATGACCTAATCGCGGCTGGTCGCAACGTCCACGTGATTGGCGGCGCCGATGTCGCGGCTGAACTGGACGCCAAGCGCGCTATCGATCAAGGCACAAGATTGGCCGCCACTCTGTAGCGAAACATCGCCCATTGACAGGCGAAGAGCTGCCAAATGGCTGTTTCCGCATCTGCATCAAACTGATTCATACCCCGGTATTGTCAGGCATTGGTCCTATTCCTGCCCGAATTGCCCGGCATCAATTCCCTGTCGGTATCAAGAAGTTGGAATGAGCGTATGGATCGTTTGACGGAAATGGAGGCCTTTGCCACGGTCGTTGACCAAGGGGGCTTCACAGATGCCGCAAAGAAGATGGGCATCTCCAAATCCGCCGTGTCCAAGCATGTCTCATCGCTTGAGGCGCGCCTCGGCGCGCGCCTGTTGAACCGCACGACCCGCCGGGTTAGCCCGACAGAGATTGGCCTTGCCTATTATGACCGCGCCCGCCGCGTGCTGAATGACGCGGGCGAGGCCGACGCGCTCGTCACTTCGATGCAATCCGCGCCTTCGGGCCTTTTGCGGATCAGCGTCGCCACCGATTTCGGCGTGAATCATCTGTCGCCTGTCCTAGGCGATTTCCTCAGCGAATTTCCCGACATCACCGTCAATATGGTGCTGAACAACCGCTATGTTGAGCTGATCTCAGAAGGTTTCGATATGGCCGTGCGCATTGGAGAGCTCGAAGACAGCACCCTGCGCGCCCGCAAACTGACCGACACAACAAAAAGGATGATCGCAAGTCCCGCCTACTTCGAGCAGTATGGCCGCCCCGAAAAAATCGACGATCTGAACGAGCATAAGCTGTTGCACTATTCCAATCAGGCAAACTCCGCCGTTTGGAAATTGACCGCGCCTTCGGGTGAAAAGCGTCAAGTGCGTACAGCGGGGTGGCTGACAGTTAATGACGGACAATCCTTGCTGAATGCGTGCATTGGTGGCCTCGGCATCGCTTACCTGCCCAGCTTTCTTTACGCGGACGCCATGCGTGACGGGCTGGTTGAGGAAGCAATCCCCGATCTGCCGGTTGAAACGCAAGGCATCTACGCCGTCTACCCGCCGGGCCGGTTCACGCAACCAAAAGTCCGCGCGTTCATCGATTTTCTAGTGCACGCCTTTGCTGAAAAAGGCCCCGATACATGGTGATTTCCCTTGGGTGTAAGTCCACCTAACTAACGCGGCCCTTGGGCCGCGTTTTTTTGTTCGGACCTACTCGGTCGACGTGATTATCACCTCGACCCGCCTGTTTGCCTGTCGTCCCTCTTCGGTCAAATTGGTGGCAATCGGCGCGAGATATCCCATTCCTTCCGCCTCCAGCTGCGCACGGCTGATGCCATAGTCGCTGACCAATCGCTCAAGAACCGAACCCGCGCGTTGTTTGGAGAGGGCGATGTTCCCCGCCAATGACCCGGAACTGTCGGTGTGACCGACCAACGCAACCGTGCGATTAGGGTTATCAAGCAGATACTCCGCCAGGGCGGTCAAAGACGCGAAGGGTGTTGGCGCCAATTGCGCCGATCCCGTCTCGAACGTCAGATCCTCCAGAATCGTATGGCCGTCCTGTTCGAGTCTTGTGGCGAGGTCCAATGGTTCCACAGCGCCCACCGCGCGCAGGGGTGGTGCAGTGGTGGTGGCCAGCGCCTCCTCTTCCTCATTTGCCACACCCACGCGCGTGACCTGAACAAAGCCCGCCTGTGCCGTCCGGCTGACAAACAGGCTGATATATTCAGGCCCTTCATCACTCATCCGCTCTGCGGAGAGAAAGCGGAAATCGCCGATATTGATCTGCATTTCAGGCGGGCGCAGTGCCTCTGTCCCAAAGCGAAAATCAAAGCCGCCGCAGGCCTCAGTTTGGCATTCGAACAGGATGTCAAAGCGAGCATTGCGCAATTGCTCACGCAAGGGCCGCAGTAATTGCAAGGTGGTCAGCGACGGCGCCTCAATCCGCCAGGCTTGCCGGGTCAGCGCCCCTTCGACCGTCTTGGTCGGGATCGCGGTGCCATCCCAGATGCCGGTTGGTAGATCATAGCTGTCCAGAGCTTCCGTGATTTCCGTTTGCAAGTTTGCATTGCTGGGAAAGTCCAGCACCTGCGCCTGCGCCGGACTGGCAAGCAGTGGAAGGGCCAGACAAAGCCGCCGGATCATCGTGCCTGCGCGTGGTAATCGTCGTTGGGGCGCATATCCGTGGCAGAGGCGATACGGTTGCTCATATTGTAAAAGCCCGTCACCGCCGCGATGTCCCAGATATCGCGGTCCGAGAAACCTACTTTGCGTAAAGCCGCGCGGTCCTTTTCCTCAATCTTGGCACTTGCCACAGTCATCAGCTCCGCAAATTCCAGCATCGCCTTTTGCCGAGCATCTAGCGGCGCCACGCGCCAGTTCATCACCAGCATCTCACCCAGTTGCGGATCACCCGAAAGCTGCCGGACTGCGGCGCCATGCGCCGTCAGGCAATAATAGCATTTGTTGATGGACGATACGGTGACGGCGATCATCTCACGTTCAAGCTTGGAGAGCCCCGACTCCGCCAGCATCACATCATTATAAAGCGCTGTGAACGCGTTCAGCTTGTCGATGTCGAACGCATAGGCCTGCAACACATTTGGCACCATCCCCAGTTTTTCCTGGCAGATGTCAAAGTATTTCTGCGTCGCCTCGGGTAACGGATCGACCATCGGCAGATCGAGCGCAGTGGGCTGTTCGGTCAAAGGATCACTCCCGCAAGGTTCGGTAATGATAATGTCCCACAAGCGTCATTCCGAGGGAAGAGTAGAGCGTGTTGGCTGCCACATTCGCCTGCGTCGTCACCAGCGTCATGTAGTCCGCACCACTGTCGCGCGCCCAGAACGCCGCCGCGCGTGTCAAATGCTGGGCCAGCCCTTGCCGCCTGTTTTCCTGTGCGACTTCAAGCGCATGGATCATCGCGCAATCTGCCGCGATACCGACATAGATCGTGCCCGCCGGACGGTCGTTGATCCGCCCCAAAAGGGTCGTCTTCGGCGGACGGGCCCGGTCCATCACCGCAATGCGTCCCTGGCCGATGCCGCCAGCGGCCCAGATCTCGGTCTGGATGGCCAGCGGTGGCCAGGTCTCAAAAGTTGTGACAGCGGGTGGGCGCTTGTTCGTCAGCGCGTCAATCGGTGCGGCATACATGTTGACCGGATCTTTGATGACATAGCCCCGCGCGGCCAATTGCGCATCTAGCGCCTCTTCACCCTCGCGGATCATGAAAAGCGGTGTCTGATGCGCCTCGCGCATCGCCGCCTCTGCCAGCGGAATATCGGCCTCATCATGGGGCTGCTCGGCTGTTGTGGAACTCACGCGACTGCTGCCGCTATCATCCAGCCGGATCATCCAGGGCCCCAGCGCCTGTTTGGCCGAAGCAGGCCATGTCCCGTCGATAATGGCATAAAGCTTCTTGGCGCTGGGCAATGTCATGTGGCGAAGATCTCGGACAGTTTCGCCATGGCCGCATCAAGGCGTGCAGTATTGGTGCCGCGGACGACGACATTCGCTCCATAAATTCCGTCCTTCTGAAACGGGTAGGAACCGACCGAGAGGTCACTGTAGTCAGATGCAAACACGCCCAACGGTCCGGCGATGTCGCCCTCACCCCGCATCACGCGTAAGCTGCGCGACACAAGGGGCGTGCCGCCGGTGAGCGTTGGCAGCACGCTTGCCACCATCGCTTGAAAGATCGATGGCACACCCGCCATCACATGCACATTTCCCATGGTAAAGCCGGGTGCCGCGCTAATTGGATTGTCGATCAGGATGGCACCATCCGGAATGCGTGCCATCCGCAGCCGGGCGGCGTTGAGTTCCTGCCCCGAGCGGTCATAATGTGCCTGCAGGATCGCACGCGCATCGTCGCGGACGTCGATTGGCGTCTCGAAGGCAGCGGCGATGCAATCGGCCGTGATATCGTCATGGGTCGGTCCAATGCCGCCGCTGGTGAAGACATGCGCGTAAGACGCTGACAGCGCCTTCGTCGCCGCAATGATCGCGTCGGCGTCGTCGCTCACCACCCGTACCTCTTTCAGATCGATCCCGGCCTCGGTCAGTTGCCCCGCGAGATAATGCATATTCGCGTCGCGCGTGCGGCCTGAAAGAATCTCATCCCCGATCACAAGCATGGCGGCTGTGGGGTTTGGCATTTGGTCTTTCTCCTACTCTGGCAGACAGGTTATAGGGCGGAAATGGAATTTGCCACGCCTCTTGTCCCCGCCCGCCTGATCCGCCGCTACAAACGCTTTCTCGCCGATGTCCGGCTTGAGGATGGGCGCGAGGTGACGGCGCATTGTGCCAACCCCGGCTCAATGATGGGTCTCGCAGAGCCGGGCATGAAGGTCTGGCTGGAGCCGAATGATGATCCGAAGAAGAAGCTGAAGTTCGGCTGGCGGCTTGTGGATCACGAAAACGGCCATTTCACGGGCGTCGATACTTCAATCCCGAACAAGGCGCTGAAGGCCGCTTTGCTGGCCCATCAGGTGCCCGGCCTGCCGCCTTATGACCTTGTCCGGGCCGAGGTGAAATACGGGCAAAACAGCCGTATCGATTTCCTGCTCAGCGGTGATGGGCCGGACACCTATGTCGAAGTCAAAAGCGTCACCCTGTCTAGGCAGGCGGGGCTGGCTGAGTTCCCTGACAGCGTGACAGCACGCGGTGCCAAGCATCTGGATGAGCTCGCCGAGATGGTTCGCCAGGGCCACCGCGCGGTCATGTTCTATCTGGTGCAACGCACCGATTGTCGGGAGGTCACGATTGCAAGCGACATCGATCCGACCTATGGCGCCGCTTTCGCCGCGGCAAAAGCGGAAGGCGTCACTGCACTCGCGCAAACCTGCGCCATCACCCCGCAAGCGATCACATTGGCTGATCCGATTCCCGTGAGGCCCTAGAACTTAACCCCGATTTCACCTATGTCCCCGATATTGGCGAAAGGACGCTTAACGTGGAAACAAATAAGGGCCATCTGACCAAGGACGGGATCCGCATCTATGAGCGCGGTGATTTCGCAGGCATGGCCAAAGCGGGGGCACTCGCCGCGCGCATTCTCGATGACATCGCCGAACATGTTTTCCCCGGCCAGACCACAGGCGAGATTGACCGGATCATCACGCAGATGGTCAGCGATGCAGGCGCGACCTCGGCCACGATCGGCTACAAGGGGTATCAGCATGCCAGCTGCATCTCGGTCAATCACGTGGTTTGCCACGGCATTCCCGGCGACAAGAAGCTGAAAGATGGCGATATCCTGAACATCGACGTGACCGTGATCGTCGATGGCTGGTTCGGCGACACCAGCCGGATGTACGTGGCGGGTAAGATGCCGCGCAAGGCAGAGCGTCTTGTGCAGGTCACCCATGATGCGCTGATGAAGGGGATCGAGGCGGCCAAGCCCGGCAATACATTCGGTGATATCGGCCATGCGATCCAGACCTATGCCGAAAGCCACCGGATGTCGGTCGTGCGTGATTTCTGCGGCCACGGGCTGGGCCGGGTATTTCACGCGCCGCCCAATGTGCTGCATTACGGGCGTCCGGGGACCGGGGCCGTGCTGGAAGAGGGCATGTTCTTCACGATTGAACCGATGATCAATCTGGGGCGCCCCGATACGAAAGTCCTCTCCGATGATTGGACGGCTGTGACCCGCGACAAATCCCTTTCGGCACAGTTTGAGCATTCCGTTGGGATCACCGCTGACGGATGTGAGATTTTTACATTGTCGCCCAAAGGTATGTTCCACCCGACTTATTCCGCCTAAGCGGATGCGCGGACGAAGCTGGCCACTCCTGATCCTTGGTCTTGCGCTCGTTCTGGCGGGCCTTTCGATCTTCAAACTGGAACAAGGTCGCGCAGGGCTGGTCACATCCCAGATATCGGTTGGCACGACCCCTGCGACCGTTTGGCGTTTACCGGGTGAGGTGCCGGGGCCTGTTGTTGTTGTCGCCCATGGTTTTGCGGGGTCTCAGCAACTCATGCTGGGATTTGCGCAAACGCTGGCGCGGGCAGGCTATATCGCTGTCGCCTATGATTTGGAGGGACACGGGCGCAACGCGGTCCCGATGTCGGGCGATGTCGATTCAATCGAAGGCACAACCCGGATATTGATCGCTGAACTGGATCGGGTAGTCGATGCAAGCCTCGCCTTGCCGGGGGCGGAAGGCCTCGCTTTGCTGGGTCATTCAATGGCGACCGACATCATCGTGCGCCAAGCCGTGGTTGATCCCCGGGTGCAGGCCACGGTTGCGGTGTCGATGTTCTCGGGCGCTGTGACAGCGGACGCGCCCCGTAACCTGCTGATCATAAACGGCGCATGGGAAGACAGGCTGGTGACGGAGGCGGAGCGTGTCATTGCGCTGACCGACACGGATGCGCAATTCAGCCAGACCTTGGGCGATCCGGCACTCGGCACCGGGCGGCGGGCGGTGAATGCGCCCAACGTGGAACATGTCGGCGTACTTTACGCGCCGACGACCCTTCGCGAGGCGCGTGACTGGCTGGACGCTGTTTTTGACCGGCAAAGCGACACGCCTATCAAGGAACGCGGCGGTTGGATTGTCCTGCTGATCGTCAGCGTCACCGCATTGGCCTGGCCCCTCGCGCGGCTTGCGGGGCCCTTGCGGGCCTCCGCGCCGCCTGTGCGGCTCGCGCCTCGTGCATTTTGGGCTGCAACGCTTGGCCCGATGATCATCACGCCGCTTCTGCTGTGGCCCATTGAAATCGGCTTTCTGCCCGTGCTCGTCGCTGATTACCTGGCCATGCATTTCGCGCTTTATGGCCTTCTGGGCTTCGCCGTCCTCTGGCGCGCGGGCGCGTTACGCAGGGATCACACCGGCCTTTTACTATCCTTGCCCATCGGATTGTTCTGCATCCTCATCTTCGGTGGCATCCTGGACCGCTACGTCGCGTCCTTCCTCGCTTTTGAGGCGCGGATTGGCATTATCGCGGCCATCGCACTGGGTGCGATCCCGTTCATGCTCGCCGACAGCTATCTGACCGAAGGCGGGTGCGCGCCGTTTTGGCGGGTGTTGGCCGTGCGGACTTCCGCGCTGGCATCGCTCGGTATCGCCACCGCGCTGGACCTTGAGGGGCTGTTCTTCCTCCTGCTGATCCTGCCGATTATCCTGTTGTTTTTTCTACTCTTTGGCACGCTCGCCGGATGGGTCGGGCGGGCCACGCATCGCCCTGTCGCGGCAGGTTTGAGCCTGGGCGTCTTCCTTGGCTGGGCGCTGGGCGTGACCTTTCCGCTTTTTGCGGTCTGACGCAAAGCTGCAAAAATTCCCCGTAATAAATTTGCTTGTAATCCGGGTCCCAAACCCCGACATATCCCGTGTCGCTAGCGGTGACGCCTTTCCCCTACATGATCAAGAAAAGGATGCACCTGATGCAATTCGTAAAATCTGCCGCCCTTTTGGCCGTGCTTGGCCTGCCTGCAACCACGCTTTCCGCGCAAGAGGTGACGCTGCGCTTTCAGCACTTCGTCTCTCCAGCCAGCGCCAACCCCACCTATTTCATGCAACCCTGGGCCGACGCGATTGAGGAACAATCGGAGGGCCGCATCAAGGTCGAGCTTTATCCCTTCATGCAACTCGGTGGCTCTGCCGCGAACCAATATGACCTGATCCGTGATGGTGCGATTGATGGCGGCTGGGTCATCCCCGGTTATCAGCCCAACCGTTTCCCCGAAGCCGAGGCGCTGGAACTCCCCTTCATGACCACAAAATCGGGCGAGGAAGCCTCTGCCGCCGCCTGGACGTTCACGCAAGACTACCTGATGGATGATTTCGTCGATGTGCATGTCATCGCCGCCCATATGCATGGACCCGGCATCGTGCATAAACGCGGCGCGGCTGTCGGTACGGTCGAGGATTTCGCTGGTCTGAAACTCCGCGGCCCGTCACGCCCTGCGACGCTGTTGCTCGAAGAACTCGGCGCCACGCCTATCGGTATGCCCGTCCCGCAATTCCCCGAAGCGCTGTCGAAAGGCGTGGTCGATGGTGGCGTGATCACCTGGGAAATGTCGCCATCGCTGAAGCTGAATGAGTTGACTGACAGCCACACGGATGTGGCGGGCGACCGCGCGCTCTATAACCTCTATTTCATCTGGGCGATGAACAAGGATGTTTACGATGGCATGCCCGATGACTTGCGTGCGATCATCGATGCAAATTCCGGTATGATGGCCAGCCGTTGGGCCGGTCGTGCCCATGATACGGGAGATGTTGTTGGGCGCGACCTCATGGCGGAGGATGGCAATGAGATCGCCGAACTATCGGTCGAACAGACCGACCGGATCAAGGCGCTGGGCGAAACAGTGACAGCAGAATGGATCGCCGAGATGGATGCCAAGGGCTATGACGGTGCTGGGCTGGTTAGTGCAGCCCAAGCCGCCGTCGAGGCAACCCGCGCTGCGAACTGAGCCTTAGGTAATGCGCGCGACCACGTAATCGGCCAGATCGATCAGCATCGTGCGCAACGGATGGTCGGGCAGGGTGTCAAGTGACGCCTTCGCCTTGCCCGCCCAGGCAATCGCATCATCGCGGGTGCTTTCCATCGTGCCATGTTTGGCGAGGAGGCTGATCGCGTGATCCAGATCACCGTCCTCCTGACGACCCTTGGCGATGGTGCGCTCCCAAAAAGCGCGCTCCTCCGCATTCGCTGCCGCCACCGCGCGGATTACGGGCAAGGTCAGCTTCCGCTCACGGAAATCATCACCAACATTCTTGCCGGTCGCTTTCGTGCCGCCATAATCCAGCAGATCATCGACGATCTGGAACGCGATGCCCAAGGCGTCGCCATAATCAAACATCGCCTGTTTGGTGGCGGCATCCTGCCCCGCAATTTCGCCACCGACTTCCATCGCGGCGGAAAACAGGGCCGCGGTCTTCCCGCGTATTACCTGCAGATAAATCTCTTCGGTTGTGGCCAAATCGCTGGCGGCGGTCAGTTGCAGGACCTCACCTTCGGCGATGGTTGCGGCAGCATTGGCGAGGATATCCAGGACCCGCATTGATCCTGTTTCAACCATCAACTGGAACGACCGCGCGAAGAGGTAATCCCCAACCAAAACACTCGAAGTGTTATCCCACAGCAGGTTCGCAGTCGGTCGACCGCGCCGCTGGCTGCTTTCATCCACCACGTCATCATGCAGCAGTGTCGCGGTGTGGATGAACTCAACGGTTGCGGCCAGATGCACGTGATAAGGCCCCTCATAGCCACACATCCGCGCCGCCGCCAACGTCAGCATCGGGCGCAGGCGCTTACCGCCCGCCTCGACCAGATGCGCCGTCACCTCCGGAATGCGTGGCGCATGTTCCGACGCCATGCGTGCGCGGATCATCGCATTCACCTGCGCCAGATCATCAGCCAGCGCCGCGGCCAGTTGTTCATGCGGCTTGGTGGCGGCGATATCGAGGCTCATTGAAGTTTCCGTCATGTGAATAGACAAGGTGCGCGCCCCGTCATAGGTCTGCTGTTATGAAAGAGCTTTTGCGCACCAACGACCCCACTGTGATCGCCTTTGCAACCGCCCTGTTGGACAGCGAGGGTATAGACTGGTTCACCTTTGACGTAAATATGAGCGTCCTCGAAGGCAGCATAGGCATAATGCCACGGCGGTTGATGGTGCTGGACCGCGATCTGTTCATGGCCGAGGCCGTGATGCGCGATGCCGAGATTGATCTGGGCCGTGACTGACGACACCACTTGCGACGATTTTCTGGGCGGCAAGGTGCGGGCCTTTCAGCCCCGCAAAGGGTATCGGGCAGGCGTTGATCCGGTGTTGTTGGCGGCTTTCACGGCAGCAAGAGCCGGGCAATCAGTGCTTGAACTGGGCTGTGGCGTGGGCGTCGCCTCGCTCTGCTTGGCAGCACGTGTGCCGGGGCTATCTCTGACCGGCGTTGAGGTGCAAGAGGCCTATGCCGCGCTTGCGCGGCGGAACGCGACCGCCAATGACGCAGAATTCGACGTGATTACTGCCGATCTGCGCGCGCTCCCCGCTGACCTGCGCCAAAGGCGGTTTGATCACGTGATCATGAACCCGCCGTATTTTGATCGCGCTGCCGGGACCGCGTCAGATGATGTGGGGAAGGATACGTCTTTGGGTGGTGCCACGCCTCTGTCTGACTGGCTCGATATCGGCATTCGGCGGATTGCGCCGAAAGGGTATCTGAGCCTGATCCAAAGGATAGAACGCCTGCCAGAGGTGCTGCGTCATATCGATGGGCGTTTGGGATCGGTGATCGTCAAACCTGTTGCGGCACGTGAAGCACGCGCGCCTGAACTTTTCCTGCTGCAGACGCGGCAAGAGGGGCGGGCGGCCTTTCGGATGGCACCGACCCTCGTCATGCATGAAGGCGCTGCCCATCAGGGCGATCACGAGAGCTATACGCCCGCCGTTCAGGCCATTTTGCGAAACGGCGCGGAATTGGCCATCGGCCTTTAACCTTTTGGCAATACCTCTGGGCGACCGTGACAGAACGGCCCGATTGCTGCTTTGCGGCGTGACTCGGCCGGAAATCTGTGATGCACTTGTTACATCCACACATATCCCAGAGGAGGACGATCATGAGCTTGAGTTCACATTTGCAGGAACTGAAGAAGAAGCACCAGCACCTCTCGGACTCGGTCGAGATGCTCCAGCGCAGCCCTGCGACTGATGACCTCGAAATCGCGAAGCTAAAAAAGCAGAAGCTGATGATCAAGGAAGAGATCACGCGGCTCAGCGCGCATTAGGCGGAACCTCCGCCTCAGCCACGCACGGTACTGGCGTCTAGCGCCGGTGCCCTAGGCGGCGAGGTCCTTTGCATAGACCAGAAGTCGCCCGTCTTCGAACCGCCGCGACGACGCAATCTCGTTCATGACCCAATCGTGAAACGCCTTGATATTGGGGCGTTTTTCGTGCCCAGCGGGACAAACTAATCGAAATTGCGCATCCGCGATGATCCCAACATCAAATGGCGCGACCAAGCGTCCAGACTCTAGGGCGCGGGTCGCCAACGTAATGCGGCCCAGCACAACGCCCGCGCCGGATATCGCTGCATCCAAGGCATGATCGGCCTGTGAAAAGCGCAGCCCATGTTCGGTATCCAGCGTCACGCCTGCCGCCTTGCACCAGGACGGCCAATCCCAGTCCATCTTGAGGAACGCGACAGAATCGTCATGGATGAGCATTGTCTTGCCAATGTCTTCGGGGGTCTGGATCGTCAGCGCCAGTTCCGGCGTCATCATCGGGGTCATCCATTCCTGATGCAGTGGCGCGGCGAATAGGCCTTCGGCCACATCGATCCCGAACCGGATTGCGACATCGACCTCATCACGGTCAAAATCCGCGACGCGAAGGCCCGCGTGAAAGCGAAGTTCGATTTCCGGGTGCTCCTGCGCAAATTTATAAAGACGAGGTGCGAGCCATTTCGACGTAAAGGCAGGCCCTGCCGTGACCGTCAGCACGTCATTATTGTTCAGCCGTTTTGTATTGCGCCAGGCCGCTGAAAGGCTTGCGAACGCATCCGATGTTCCCGGTGCCAGCGCGCGTCCGGCTTCGGTCAACTCCACCGCGCGGTTCAGGCGGCGGAAGACCGGCATGCCCAGATCCGCTTCTAACGCTTTGATTTGGTAAGATAATGCGGCTGGCGTGACGTTGAGTTCCTCAGCCGCCTTGGCAAAGGACATGTGGCGCGCTGCCGCTTCAAACGCCCGCAAAGCCGTCAGAGGTGGTAACCTTTCGTTCATAATTCAGTTTAATACAGCTTAACTGAAGGCATAGGAAGTCTCGTTTGTCGGGCTGGACCCAAAAGCGCATATTGGGGGCATCAAGACACACACGCAGCAAGGAGTTCTGCCATGCTAGAGATCACAACAAACCCCCGCGTCCGCCAAGGTTTTCAGAATGCCCATAAAGAACGGGCGCAGGTTGTCCGCGCCGCGTTGCGCTGGATCAGCGGGCGCCGCTAGAGATTTCGCTGCGGCTGCTGATGTAGCCGAACGATAAAGGGCCGCGCCTGATCAGCGCGGCCCTTGCTTCTCCAAAGCAGTGAAGCCTTAGGACATGTATTGGCCGCCATTGGCCGACAGCGTCGAGCCGGTCACAAACCCGGCCTCATCCGAGGCAAGGAACAGGACGGCCCGCGCGATTTCTTCTGCTTCACCCAGACGACCAACCGGGATCTGTGGGAGAATCACTTCGTTCATGACCTTGTCCGGGATCGTGCTCATCATCTCGGTGTTGATGTAGCCAGGGGCGACGATGTTGACCGTGATGCCAGCCCGTGCGCCTTCCTGCGCCAGCGACTTGGTAAAGCCAATGTCACCGGCCTTTGTCGCAGCATAATTCGCTTGGGCGAACTGACCTTTTTGCCCGTTGATCGAGCTGATTGTCACAATGCGGCCAAACTTGCGCTCGCGCATGCCGCCCCAGACATTGTGGGTCATATTGAAGACGCCGTTGAGGTTTGTGTCGATGCATTCGTGCCATTGCTGCGGCGTCATCTTGTGGAAGGGCGCGTCGCGGGTGATGCCCGCATTGTTGATCAGGATTTCAACCGGGCCCAGATCATCTTCGATCTGTTTGATGCCCGCTGTGCATGCCTCGTAATCGGCGACGTTCCATTTGTAGGTTTTGATGCCCGTGTCCGACGTAAAGGCCGCAGCCTTTTCATCGTTCCCCGCATAGGTCGCGGCGACGGAATAGCCCGCATCCTTCAATGCTGTTGAAATGGCTGCGCCGATTCCGCGCGAGCCGCCGGTGACGAGTGCGACACGTCCCATATTAGTCTCCTCCACAGGTATTGCTTTGATGGTGTTAGGCGGCGCACCGTGGCACCGCCTTGATCTAGATCAGGGGCGTTCGACGCAAAGCGCCACGCCCATGCCGCCGCCGATACAAAGCGTGGCGAGACCTTTCTTGGCGTCTCGGCGCTTCATCTCAAACAGAAGTGTGTTCAGCACGCGGCAGCCCGACGCACCGATCGGGTGACCGATGGCGATCGCACCGCCATTGACGTTCACAATCTCAGGGTCCCAGCCCATATCCTTGTTCACAGCGCAGGCCTGAGCGGCGAATGCCTCATTGGCTTCCACAAGGTCCAGATCGTCGACCGCCCAGCCCGCCTTTTCGAGCGCCTTGCGCGAGGCATAGATCGGGCCAACGCCCATGACTGACGGGTCGAGGCCAGCCGTGGCATAAGACGCGATCCGGGCCAGCGGTTCGATCCCGCGCTTTTCGGCATTGTCAGCGGACATCAGCAGCGTCGCGGCAGCACCGTCGTTCAGGCCAGAGGCATTGGCGGCTGTGACAGAGCCCTCTTTGGTGAAGGCCGGACGCAGTTTCTGCATCGCCTCCATGGTCGCGCCGTGGCGGATGTATTCGTCCTTATCGACGACGATATCGCCCTTGCGGGTCTTCACTGTGTAGGCCGTGATTTCGTCATCAAACTTTCCTGCCTTCTGCGCGGCTTCGGCCTTGTTCTGCGACCCAACGGCGAATTCATCCTGCATGTCGCGGCTGATCTGCCATTTCTCGGCGACGTTCTCGGCCGTCTGGCCCATGTGGTAATTGTTGAACGCGTCCCACAGACCGTCGCGGATCATCGTGTCGATGTACTTCATATCGCCCATCTTGTGGCCCGCACGCAAGGCGGCCGCGTGGGGTGAAAGCGTCATGTTTTCCTGACCGCCAGCGGCCACAATCTCTGCATCGCCAAGCTGGATATGCTGGGCGCCTAGTGCCACGGCGCGCAGGCCCGATCCGCAAACCTGGTTGATGCCCCAGGCAGCGGATTCCTTTGGCAGACCTGCATTGATATGCGCCTGTCGCGCGGGGTTCTGGCCTTGTGCGGCGGTGAGAACCTGACCAAGGATCGTCTCGCTCACTTCAGATTTATCAACGCCTGCGCGGTCGACGACCGCCTCAAGCACCGTGGCGCCGAGGTCGTGGGCCGGCGTGTTGGCAAATGCGCCACCAAAGCTGCCCACGGCAGTTCGTGCTGCGGATGCGATTACGACATTGGTCATGGAATAGTCCCTTTAGGTTGCTCCCTTGGCAGGACGAGGCCAGTCATACATCAAAAGGTACGAGTCAGCCCCCACTGCGGCTCGTATCCTTGTGTATTCGGTCAGTTGACGCAGGGCAAATCAAATCCCCTATGCATGTGGCGCAACTGAACTAGAGATCGAATTTCGGCACGCCGAAGTAATACCCCTGCAGACAATCCACACCGACCTGTCGCAGAAAGGCGGCTTCGGCTGCAGTTTCGACCCCGTCGGCGACCGCAAACATCTCAAACTGATGGGCGACGGTGATCAGCGCCTCGGCGAGGACCTGATTGTCCGGGTCGCTTTCAATACCCCGGATGAAGGATTTGTCGATCTTGACCAGATCGAAAAAGAAGTCCTTGAGGTAACGAAACGCCGTCATACCCGCCCCGAAGCCGTCCAGCGCAAAGCCAACGCCTTTGGGCTGCATTTCGGCCATAAAGCGAATGACGTTTTCGTGCAGCATCATCGCCGACGTCTCACTGATTTCGAAAATCAGCCGTTCACCCAGGTCATTGCGATGCAAAAGGCCCGCGTCCAAGATGCGCCGCCATTCGCCATCGCCAATCGACCGGGCAGATACGTTCACCGAAAGACGCACTTTCGGGTTCTGCCGCAAGAACCTCAAGGCGAGGTCCAATGTGGCGCAATCGATCTGGCGCCCCATGCCGGTTTCATCAACCAGCGGCATGAAATGGGCGGCGGGGATGATGCGCCCGGCATCATCCATCAACCGCACCAGCCCTTCGTAGAATGCCACACGCGGTTTTGCATCCGCCGTCACAATCGGATGAAAGGCCAAGCGCGCCCGGCCTGCCGCCAAAGCCTCATCCACCAAATGCATCACATCCGCGTCGCGGCTCGCCATCGCATAATGCAGCGGATCGATCAGTGCCTGTTCATCCATCTCGACGCGGGCAAGTGTGGCGTTTTGCATCCAAGAGCTCCATACTTTGCACGCAAGATGCCCAAAGCGGCCTAACAACACATTAAGGACACAGCGATGGTTGAGCGTTGTGGCTGGGCCGGGCCCGAGCAGATCTATATCGACTACCACGACACCGAGTGGGGCGTGCCCGAATACGACAGCCGGGCATTGTGGGAAAAGTTGATCCTCGATGGGTTTCAGGCGGGGTTGAGCTGGATCACGATCCTGAAGAAGCGTGACAACTTCCGGGCGGCATTTGCCGGGTTTGATCCGCATGTGATCGCGGAATGGGGTGAGGATGACGTCCAGCGCCTGCTGGGCGACCCCGGCATCATCCGCCATCGCGGTAAGATCGAAGCGACGATTGGCAATGCCCGCGCGTGGCAAGAGATTGAAGCGCGCGAGGGCTTTGACAGGTTTTTATGGAACTACGTGGACGGTAGGCCCCTTCAGACAACCGCGTCAGATCGGGCGGATATCCCCACGCAGTCTCCGCTTTCCGCCCAGATATCGAAAGACCTGAAGAAGGCGGGTTTTCGATTTTGCGGCCCGACGATTGTTTATGCGTTCATGGAGGCCACGGGCCTTTTCAACAATCACCTGACCACCTGTTTCCGGCATCAGGAATGTGCCGCACTCGCCAACCCTGGAGGCAAGCGTTCAGCGGGCTGACTGCAAAGGCGCCTCGACGGTTTTGGTCGCTGCGAGAAACCCATTTAGACGATCAACCGCCGCATTGTACTCTGCAAGACGTTTCGAACTGACGATTGGCAGATTTGCACCAAACCGCACTAGATCAACACTTGGAAAGCAGGCCACAAGGTGATCATACGCCTTCACGGCTTCTTTCCGATGACCAAGTGCAGCATGGGCTAAACAAGAAAAGACCAATGCAGAGATCTCGCGTGGGGCAGACCGTGTGCTGGAAACCGTGCGGTGGTAATCGCCTGCCATGAATGACACGCAGGCTTCGGCAAAGTGGAACCAACTGGGCGATGCCGCGGTTACGTTAAAGGTCGTGTCAAGGATGTGACTGGCGCGGGCGACATCATCGGTCAGGAGCGATGTTGCTGTTGCCACGCAAATCATGGCGTCCGAGTCTCCAGACATGCCGGTTGTCGCCTGCTCTAACATCTTCAGCGCCTTGTCGATGTGGCCGCGACGGGCTGCGTTCATCGACATCAATGCGAGGTTGACCGGATCTGCGGGAGCTAGATTATATGCGGTTTCGAAAGCCTCCTTAGCGCGCTCAAGATAATTGCGGTCACGGCCTGGAATGACGGCATAGGCCCAGCGCAGTTCAAGAGCATAAACAAGCCATGCCCGCGCAAATGTGGGATCCAACTCAACCGAACGTGCAAGATGCGCGAGTGATTGGCGCAGGCTATCGGCATCCAGCCGCATCTCCAGGTCACAGCCAAGAACGAAGTGCTCAAAGGCGCTAAGATCGCCGTCTTTCTTACGGGTCACGGACTTGAATTCGGCGCGATGCAACTCCCCATGCCAACCTGTCAATGCCAACGTCACATGATTTGAGATCGCATCAATACCGGCAAGTGGATCACGGTTGTCGATATCAAGCCGCGTTCCCCAAAGGTTCTGACCCGTTCTGGCATCTACGAGTTGCAACCTCGCTCTGACAACACCGCCAATTCTGGAGAAGTTGCTTTCCAACACATAACTCGCCTGCACGTCGCGCGCGAATGTGCGTATGTCGGTGATATCGACCGATGAAAACGTACTTTGGCGCGCAACAACGCCCAAATAATGAAATCGCGCAAGCCGATTGATAATGTCGGATGCAACGGCCTCAGCAATTTCAGCTAATTGGTTATCTTCACCTGTCGTGGGCTTCAAGACGGCAATGGTCGGGTAATTCTTCTCCTGACTGACCGCGCCGCGAGATGTTGGGTCCTGGCTCGCTGCTTCGATCTCGGCGACAAGACGGAAACCCTTGCCGCGTACGGTTTCAATGTATTTGGGCTGCTTGGCGTCGTCGCCTAAAGCGATGCGGAGATCATGGATGTACTCGCGGACGAGATCGGGCGTCACATGTGTGTCGGGCCAAACCTCTTTTAGAAATGTGTCAATGCCGACGACATCGTTTGCATGTCTTCGCAAGCAAGAGAGCACTGCAGCAGCCTTCGGTGTCAATTGAACGACCTGTTCCGGGCAGATTAGGCGCGCGTCATTTTCTGAGAAATACCAATCTGACATTATATATATCCCCCAATTTAACGTATCAGATTTCTGATCGGATCGGTACGATAAAGCTTTGTGGGATGACGGACGCTCCACAAAGACTCAACGGTAATCAACGGGCGTTCATCAGCCCAATCTCCTAGAAATGAATGCGCCGGAAGATGGAAGTTAGCCCAGCGACCGGTCCCTAGGCGCCACGCGAGTGGCGAAAATCAAAACAAATCACTGAAAGGAGAAACGCCATGTCTCGTGGTGACTTTAATTATATTCCCGTCAACCAAACACTGAATGCGAACAACCCGGTGGTCGAAATTGATTTCCCCATCGTCGTCGGTGATGGGCGCACAATCTCGGATGATGGTTATCTGCTGATTACCGTCCGCAGCGTTGATGCGCAAAGCCACCGTATCCGGATCAACAATCGTGAACTTGGTGGCTTTGATGTGCCGCTTCCCCCTGACAACTCCGATGCCTGGTTCACCTATATGGATCGGATTGAGCCGGGTGTTCTCCGCCCAGGTATCAATGAACTGCAAATCCGTCGCATCGGCGATGACAATTTCGTGGTCCGCGATATGGTGATCCACTGGCGCGAACGTCCGAGCTGATAGCTCTATATCCCTGCGTCCGGCCGGCAAGGTCGGGCGCAATTACGGTTCACCAGCGCTTCAAAGCGTCTTCGTCTTCATCCTTGGCCGCAACCCAGTCGGACCCTTTCGCGGTCACCTCTTTCTTCCAGAATGGGGCGCGGGATTTCAGGTAGTCCATCAGGAAATCCGCTGCGGCGAAGGCGGCGGCGCGGTGGGCTGAGGCCGTCGCGACCATCATGATGGGCGCGCCGGGTGTAAGTGTACCGTGCCGGTGGATGACGAGCGCATCGGCGAGGTCCCAACGGCCTATGGCTTCATCCACGATCTTGCCAATCGCGCGTTCCGTCATGCCGGGGTAGTGCTCAATCTGCATCTCGGTCAGATCGCCGTTAGTATCGCGCACGACACCGGTAAAACTGACCACTGCGCCCACATCCGTGCGGCCTTGTGCAAAGGCATTGAGTTCCGCGCCCGCGTCAAAGGGTTCGGTCTGCACGCGGACCTTCATCTAGCCGCCTGTCATGGGGGGAAAGAACGCGACCTCGCGCACGCCTGAAAGCGGTGCATCGAAATCCGACAGTTCCTGATCAAGCGCCACACGCAAAGCCGAGATATCGGCAAATGCGGCCTCATAGCGCTCTTCGCGGCCCCGCAATTCCGCGATCAGGTCGTTGACGGTGGCGGCCTCGGTTTCCACCGTTTCCTGAGGGATGCCGATCCGCTCGCGCACCCAGGCGAAATACATCACATTCATGTCGCACCATCCTTCAAATAGGGCCGTGCCTTCTGGAAATAGTCCCAGCCGCTGGCCAGCGTCAGCACACCGGCGAGCCACAGCATGATAATGCCGCCCCACCAACTGATATTCATGCCCTGAAACTTCCACCACAGGCCCAGCTCATCCGGGCCGGTCCCGGAAATCGCCGCCTCGACCATCTCAGAGGTCATGGCGAGCGATTGCATGCCAAAGTAATGCTCAAATGCGCCGGTGGCAAAGAGCATGGCGATGGCCACCATCTGCGCGGTCGTCTTCCATTTCGCAAGCTTGGTCACTTTGAGCGTACCTGCCGTGTCGCCCAGAAACTCGCGCAGGCCCGAGACAAAGACCTCGCGAAAGATGATCACGGTGGCGGGCAGAAGGATCCACGGGTTCATGCCGGAAAAGCCGGTGATCACGATCAGCGCGATGATCACCATCGCCTTGTCGGCAATCGGGTCCAGCATGGCACCCAGCTTTGTTTCCTGCTTCCAAGCGCGGGCGAGGTAGCCGTCGAGGAAATCGGTCAGCGCGGCGACAACAAACAGAACCAGCGCAAACCAATCTGCCCAAGGCCGGTGGAAATAGAGAAACATCACAACAACACCCGGCGCGGCGGCGAGGCGCAGAATGGTGAGGATATTGGGCAGGTTCAATGTCATGCGCTAGTGGTAGCGCGGCTGGGCGGTGCTGACCATATCCGACTTTCGGCAGCGTCAGCCGTTTTCGTGAAAGAAGTCATAGATCGTCTGCGCCATGTTGGCCGACACCCCGTCAACGGCCTTGAGGTCGGCAAGGTTGGCGCGCGCGACGGCCTTGGCTGATCCGAAATGCGCAAGCAATGCGCGTTTGCGTGTCGCACCGACGCCGGGGATGTCGTCAAGCGGCGTGGCACCGATGGCCTTAGAGCGTTTCGCGCGATGGGTGCCGATGGCGAAGCGGTGCACCTCATCCCGCATGCGCTGGATGAAGTAGAGAACAGGATCATTATGGCGCAGCGCCATGACGGGTTTGCCGGTGCGATAGAATTCCTCTTTCCCGGCGTCGCGGTCTTCGCCCTTGGCGACGCCAACCATCGGGATATCCGCCACGCCCAGATCATCCATGATCTCTTGCACGGCGCTCACCTGACCCGCGCCGCCATCGATCAAAAGAAGATCGGGCCACGTGCCTTGCACTCGTTCAGGGTCTTCTTTCAAGAGGCGTTGGAAACGGCGGGTCAGCACCTCTTTCATCATCCCGAAATCGTCGCCGGGGGTGATCTTCGTGTCCTTGATGTTGAACTTCCGGTACTGGTTCTTGTCGAACCCGTCCGGCCCCGCCACGATCATCGCCCCCACCGCATGGGCGCCCTGAATGTGGGAGTTGTCGTAGACCTCGATCCGCTCAGGTGTCTTGGCGAGGTCGAATGCCTCGGCCACGCCTTTGAGCAATTTGGTCTGCGTCGCGGTCTCGGACATCTTCCGGGCGAGGCTTTCGCGGGCGTTGCGCAAGGCGGATTGCACAAGTTCAGCCTTTTCACCGCGTTGTGGGATCACGATCTCAACCTTGCGCCCTGCCTTTTCGGCGAGTGCTGAAGCCATCAGGTCATCATTATCAAGCCCGTGCGAGAGAATCAGCATCCGGGGCGGTTCGCGATTGGAATAGAACTGGCCGACAAAGGCCTCCATCACCTCGGCAGGGTCTTCATCGCCGCTGATGCGGGGGTAGTAGTCGTGATTGCCCCAGTTCTGGTTGGCGCGAATGAAAAAGACCTGCACGCAGGCCTGGCCGCCGTCACGGTGGAGTGCGATCACGTCTGCCTCTGCCGTGGATTGCGGGTTGATGCCTTGGGCGGATTGCACCTGTGTCAGCGCCTTGATGCGGTCGCGCAGGGCGGCGGCGCGTTCGAACTCCATCTCGGCGGCCGCATCTTGCATCTGTTGGGCAAGCGCCTCCTGAATGCCCTTGGTGCGACCTTGCAGGAATTGTTCAGCGTCGCGGACGGAGGCCGCATAATCCGCGTCACTGATCAGCCCGCAACAAGGGCCGGAACAGCGCTTGATCTGGTATTGCAGGCAGGGGCGCGTGCGGGTCTCAAAATCCGAATCCGAGCAGTTGCGCAGCAGGAACGCGCGCTGCAGCTGGTTCAGCGTCCGGTTCACAGCCCCCGCGCCTGCAAAGGGGCCGTAATAGTCGCCCTTCTGTTTCTTCGCCCCTCGATGCTTTTTGATCATCGGGAACGGGTGGTCCTTGGCGACGAGGATATTCGGAAAGCTCTTATCGTCACGCAACAGCACGTTGTAGCGCGGTTTGAGCTGCTTGATCAGGTTCTGTTCGAGAAGCAGCGCCTCGGTCTCGGTCCGCGTGGTCAGGAACATCATCGACGCTGTCTCACGGATCATCCGCGTGATCCGTGGCGAATGCTGGCCGGGGCGGCTGTAGCTGCTGACGCGGTTCTTCAGATTGCGCGCCTTACCCACGTAAAGCACCCGACTTTCTTCATCGAGCATGCGGTAGACACCTGGCGAGGAATCCAGCGTGCGCAAATAGCCATGGATCACGTCATATCCAGTGGATGTGGTGTCGCTCATGCCTCGCCCGTGATTCTGGTTTGGCTGCAATGGTAACGCAGCAGGTACAAGAGGAAAGGCATCCACTTTTTCTGTGGATAAGTCCGTGGGTGAATTGCGGGCAGCGTGGATTTTCCTTTGTATTTGGCTGACTTCGTCGAGTTGCCTAAAAATTAGGCAGTACATCAAGATACTGATTTCATTCAGTATTTTTCTTCACGTTTTGGTAACACATTGATAAATAGAGCATTTGTAAACAGTTTGTGAACCTTTCACGACGCCCGTGCGTAAGTCTGACGCGCGGTTATTCAACCCCAAGAACATCGGGGGTTTCCCAGGCCAGATGTTGCCCTCCGTCAACGGCCAGCATTTGCCCTGTTACCGCAGGCGCGTCGAGGAAATATCCAAGGGCAGCGGTGATATCAGCAGGGTTCGCGCCGCGTTTCAGCACCGTCGCCGCGCGCTGTCTGTCGAAATGCGTTTTGCTTTGCCGGTGACCCTGCAATGTCGGCCCCGGGCCGATGCCATTGACCCGGACTCTCGGGGCAAGCGCCTGGGCTGTCGTCCGCGTCATCGCCCAGAGTCCCATCTTGGCGATTGTGTAGCTCATGAACTCTGGGGTCAGTTTATGCACCCGCTGGTCGAGCATGTTGATGACGAGAGCTTGGGCGACCGGCTCATTCATTTCGTCCAGCACGGGCTCTGGCACCTGGGCCGCGAAATGCTGGGTCAGCACGAAAGGGGCGCGCAGGTTTGACTCAAGATGCCGGTCCCAACTGTCACGGGTCGCCGTGCTGATCGTATCATATTCAAAGATCGAGGCGTTGTTGATCAGGCAGGTGAGCGGGCCGCCAAACGCGTCCACCGCGCGCGGGATCAGGTCTTGCGTTGCCGTCTCATCCAGCAGGTCGGCCTGCAGCGCGACCGCGTTGCGTCCCATGGCCTTGAGTTTCGCTACAGTCTCGTCCGCGCCCGCCTGCGATCCCGCATAATGCACGGCCACATCATAGCCGCGCTGGCCGAGATAAAGCGCCATGGCCTGTCCTAGCCTCGCGCCCGCGCCGGTCACGAGTGCCTTCATTTGGCCGCCCTGTCGCAATTGCACGGGCCCTTGCCGATGCGGTAGCGGTTGCATTTTGGGCATTTGGCGCTGGCCAACCGGTCTTGCCCCGGAAACCGCAGCTTGCCGAAAATGCCCAGCACCATCATGAAGGCGAGAAAGAAAAAGATCGCCTTGAGGATCACAGGCCGAACCTCGCAAAGGCCGCACGCTCTTCGAGGCCTGCAAGCGTGTCATCGACAAAGCGCGCGCCGAAACGTGCCAGAAGTGGCTTTTTCTGGTCGTAGCGGCGGAATTTCACCTTCTCGCCAAAGCGTTCCTTCATCACCGGCGCCAGATGACCAATGCCGTCCGCGAGGCCGGCATCGATGCCTTTCTGGCCGATGAAGACCTCTCCGGTGAAAAGCTCGGGATTGTCAGATAGCTTCAGACCCCGCCGCGATTTCACGTACTCGATGAAAGTCGCATGAAGGTCTTCCAGCCAGCCTTTGAGCTTTTTCACATCTGCAGGCTTTTCGGGGCGGAACGGGTCCATCATGGATTTTGACTTGCCCGCAGTATGTACACGCCGCTGCACACCAACCTTTTCGATGGCCTCATGCACGCCAAAACCGGCACTGATCACACCGATGGAGCCGGTAATGGAGCAGCTATCGATGAAGATCTCATCGGCGGCACAGGCCAGCCAATAGCCTCCCGAGGCCGCGACATCTTCGACAAAGGCGAAAACCGGGACCTTCTTCTCATCCGCCAGACGTCGGATACGCGCGGCGATCAACGAAGACTGGACAGGAGAACCACCGGGGCAGTTGATTTCCAGCGCGACGGCCGCGGGCTTACCCCGGCTGAAAGCCTTTTCAATGACGGGGGCGAGGCTGGGGTTATCAAGACCCCGGCCCGAATTCATGATCGCACCCTGTAGCCGGATAACGGCAACCAGCGGATCAGATTGCATAAAGGGGATAAATCGTTTCATGCGCCCCTACTTAGGCCTTCTCTCAGGGCACACAAGGCCTACTGCCTGATCCGCCAGCCCGTGCGGAAAATCCACCAGATCGTCGCCAGACAAATGCCGGTGAAGAGTGCGATAGCAAAGAGCGAGATGCCAATCCCCACATCTGCCGTGCCAAAGAATGACCAGCGGAAACCGCTGATCAGATAGACGACCGGATTGAACAGCGTGATGGTCTGCCAGACGGGTGGGAGCATCGTGATCGAGTAGAACGATCCGCCAAGGAAGACGAGCGGTGTGATCACGAGAAGCGGGATCAGTTGCAATTGCTCAAAGTTGCCCGCCCAGACGCCAATGATAAAGCCCAGAAGCGAAAAGCTGATACAGGTCAGAATGAGAAAGGCGATCATCGCGAGGGGGTGGGCGATCTGGATTTCGACAAAGAAAAACGCCGTGATCAGGATGATCACCCCGATAAAGAGCGCCTTGGTCGCGGCGGCCCCCACATAGCCCGCGACGATTTCCAGGAAATTCACCGGTGCGGACAAAAGCTCGTAAATCGTGCCGATGAATTTGGGAAAATAGATGCCAAAGCTTGCATTGGAGGTCGCCTGCGTCATGACCGACAGCATGATGAGGCCCGGCACGATGAAGGCGCCGTAGCTCACCCCTTCGACCTGATCGATCCGGCTGCCAATGGCCGCGCCAAAGACCACAAAGTAGAGCGATGTGGACAGGACGGGTGAGATCAGGCTTTGCGTCAATGTGCGGAAAAACCGCTTCATCTCAAACATATAGATCGTGTAGATCGCTTGCAGGTTCATGACGTTTCCTTCACCAGACCGACAAAGATGTCTTCAAGGCTGCTTTGCGCGGTTTGGATATCTTTCATTTGCAGCCCGGCCTTTTGCAGGTCGTTGAGCAATGTCGTGATGCCGGTGCGCTCGCCGGATGTGTCGTAGCTGTAGGTCAGGCTCAGCCCATCATCGGCGCGTATCAGGTTGTAGGCGTTGAGCGTGTCGGGGATGTCCGCTGCAGCTTCGGCAAGATCGATCCGCAACTGCTTTTGCCCCATCTGCGCCATCAGATCGGCCTTGTCCTGCACCAACAGGATTTCGCCCTTGTTGATCACGCCGATGCGGTCCGCTATCGCCTCAGCCTCCTCAATGTAATGCGTGGTCAGGATGATGGTCACGCCAGAGGCTTTGAGGCCTGCCACAACCTCCCACATGTCCTTGCGGAGTTCCACATCGACGCCTGCAGTGGGTTCGTCCAGAAAAAGCACCCGCGGTTCATGGCTGAGCGCCTTGGCGATCAGCACGCGCCGCTTCATGCCCCCCGAGAGAGTCATGATCTTGCTGTTCTTCTTATCGCTCAGCGAAAGCTGATCGAGGATCCCATCGATATACGCATCGTTGCGCGCCTTGCCGAACAGGCCCCGCGAAAAGCTGACCGTGCTCATCACCGTTTCAAAAGGTTCAAGATTGATCTCTTGCGGGACAAGCCCGATCAGATTGCGGGCCGCGCGAAAGTCGGTCTGCGTGTCATGCCCGCCTACTGTAATGCTGCCGGAGGTGGGCACCGTGATCCCGCAAATCGTTGAAATCAATGTGGTCTTCCCGGCGCCATTGGGGCCGAGCAGGGCGAGGATTTCGCCCTCTTCGATATCGATATTGACAGATTTCAGCGCCTCAAAACCGCCCTCATAGGCTTTGCGCAGGTTTTGGACAGAAACGATTGCGGACATGGAGTTGGCCTTTGGCTGGGTGCGGGGAACCTAGTGTGCCGTCTACCAGAGGAAAAGGGGAATAACGTGAAGACTGCACTGTGCAAAATTGCAGAGTGTGTAGCGATCATTCGCTTGACTGTGCGGCTGTTCTTGCGCGGCGTCCGTTCACCCTCCCGCAATATCCGCTTAATGGGTTGCACTACTTGGTAGTCAGCAGCTGGCGCGTTATCAGGTCAACATGGATAAAGTCCTGATCTCAGCCTGTTTGCTCGGGCGGCCCTTGCGATATAACGGCACGGCCAAAGCGTCGGGTGCCGACACGATCCTTGATGCGTGGCAAGCGCAGGGGCGGCTGGTGGCAATCTGTCCGGAGGTTGCAGTGGGTTTTCCGACACCCCGCCCGCCAGCGGAGATTGCTGCGCTGGGCGATGAACTAAATGCGGCCCTGCAGGGCGCGGATGTACTGGCGGGGCGGGCTGCAGTTCTGGAAAAGACCGGTCGCGATGTATCGGACCTCTACCGGCGGGCGGCCCGCGATACTGTGCAATTGGCGGCGCGGCATGGGTGTCGCCATGCGGTGCTGACAGACGGCTCACCCTCTTGCGGGTCCAGCTTTATCTATGATGGCAGCTTCGCTGGTGTGACCAAAGCCGGAATGGGCACCACTGCCGCGGCGTTGCGGCAGGCCGGTGTGCGGGTCTGGGCAGAGACGGAGATTACGGCGTTAAACGCGTTACTTGCGGATCAATAAAGTTTGGTCCGGTAACCCTCTTCAAGCCGCTCGTTCATGCGCTGCATCTCGTCAGGATCATCCGGCCGGCCGCTCGTCTTATCCAGCACGATTTCAATAAGCGACGGCATCTCGCGCCGGTCCTGATGCTGGTTGGGATCCCATAGCTTGGCGCGGCGAAAGGCCTTGGCGCAATGGATGAAGATCTCTTCAATACTCACGATGATCGCAGTCAGGGGCACACGCCCGTTCACCGCGCTGTCCGCAAGCAGCTTGAGGTCACGCGTGATCCTGGCGGCGCCGTTCACGCGCAGCGTTTCGTCAAAACCGGGGACAATGAAAAGCAGGCCGACGGCTGGATTTGCGAGGATGTTGCCTTGCGTATCAAGGCGGTTGTTGCCGGGCCGATCGGGGATCAGCAGTGTCGTGTCATCGAGCACCTGCACAAAGCCACGAGCATCACCACGCGGGCTGACATCTGCCTGCCCATCCGGGCGTTGCGTTCCGATACAAAGGAACGGCGCACGTGCAATGAGTTCCCGCGCATGTTTGTCGAGCCGCTGCACGCTTTTCTTCGCGGCGATGGGTGTGACCTGCGGAAAGAGTGCCCGCAACTCCTCCTCATCATTAATCAGATAAGCGGGGTCGAGCGGGTATTGCGACATCGTCAACGATCCTTTCGCATGCAGGCCAAAGCCATGACGGGTTTTGGATAGCGCGGATCGGCAGCAAAGTCATGAGGCGCCTCGCCGGGCGGACGTTTTCTGCAAACAGTTCAGGTCTTTGGATTGGTCACAAAAAAGCCCTGCCGCGCGAAGGGGGATGCGCGGCAGGGCCTTGGAAACTGCAGTGATGCAGTATGTCGTTATGGCAGCAAGACGCTGTCGATCACGTGGATCACACCGTTAGAGGCGATGATGTCCGCCGTGGTCACTGTGGCATCATCGACCATCACTCCGTTGGTGCCGTCGATATGCACTTCTTCGCCGTTCACGGTCGCGACCGACAAGCGCTGACCAGCAAGCTGGTCGGATGTTACAGCGCCGGGGACAACGTGATATGTCAAGATCGCTGTCAGCTGGTCCTTGTTTTCGGGCAGAAGCAGGTTATCGACCGTGCCGGCTGGCAATGCGGCAAACGCCTCATCAGTTGGGGCGAAGACGGTAAATGGCCCTTCGCTTTTCAGCGTATCGACAAGGCCAGCGGCGGTGACGGCGGCGACGAGCGTGTTGAAGTTGCCATTGGACGCGGCGATATCGACGATATCGGGCTCGCTATCCATCGGCGCGCAAGCGGCGGCAACGGCCACGCCCGCGGCGAGAATGACTGACTTCAATGCAAAACGACGGTTCATGGGAGTGTCCTTTCAAGTCCCTGTTAACGCCATTGTTACGGGGGCTTAGCCAGACTGGTTGTCATTCTGACAATGAGTTTATGGGCTGTATTATAGTGATCCGAAGTGTCGCATGTGGCGTAAGGGTGCGCTTTATGTTTCGCGACAATGCTGCCGGAATGCTTTTTTCAGCATATCCAGTTCGTCGCGTAATAGGTTCAGTTCCGCGCGGATATCACCGGCCAGCGCCTCACCCGCCAAAAGGTCCAGACTGCCAAGCCGACGCCCCTGATCATCGCCAATGACGAAGGTCAGCACGCCGTCGCTGATCAGGTGCTGCGGCAATGGAAATGTCAGCCGCCATGTGCCGATTGTGTCCCCTTGACTGACCGCGACGCCCTCAATCTCGGCCCCCTGATGGGTCACCGAGATTTTGGGTGCATCGGAAACCGCACCCATGATCTCGCCTTCCCAGATGCCGCCCTGCAGCCTTGTTTTGATAAGTGTCAGGTCGCTCATGCCTTGATCCTCAGATATCCGCACGCGGGTGGCGGCAGAAGGTCAGATCGCGCAGGGTGATCTGGTTCATCTTTGGGTTTTCGAACATCAGATCCACCCACATCCGCTCCGCCCGTTTTTCGTTAAGCTGGCTGTAGGCAAGATCGAACTCCACCATGGTTTCAGGGGTATCATCGGGCAGGGTCAGCAAGATTTGTTCGGTATTGGGTCCGTTCAGGACGTTGATCCGTGCATAGATGGTAATTGGTTGTTCCCGTTCGATCACGGCAGCCAGTTGGATGACGTGGCGCCTGCGCAGGTCGGCACAAGCCTCGGTCGGGATCTCGACGACCAGCGACAGATAGCTGCCCTGGAAATGAAACATGTCGATCTGCACACCAAAAGGTGCGGCATCCTGCTTGCGCGTGTTACGCACCTGCCGGATCGCAATTTCGGCCAGTGGGCAGTCGTGAAAGAGCGTGAGCTCGTTGCCAAGTGGCGTTCTGTTTTGCGCATTGGCGGTGCCGGGCGCGGCGAAGGCCGCTTGCCAGGCTTTGGGGCGCCAAGACCAGTCGGTGCCGGTGGGACGAGGTGGTGCTGTCGCTTCAACAGATGGCAGCGCCATCCGCGCCTCTGCGGTGTGCAGAAGTTCTTGCAAGGGACGCTGCAATTGACGGGCCTGCTGGCGCAGGTTTTTCAAGGTGCCCAGGTCGGTGTCGGGCGCCGCCCGCGCTGCCAAGCGCCACCGCTTCAACATCCGTCGATGCAGAAACTGTCCGATAGGGCCTTGCGGGCTGAGGGGCATTGCGGGTTGTATCCTTGTTCCTGCCGCCCAGTGTGCCAAGCCTGCGCCGCGATGCAAATAGCCTAAGCTTCGGGATCGTCCGCCGGCGTCTCGGTCGGCTCAACTGGTGGCGCCTTCAATCCGCCAAGCACAAGCTTCAAAAGCCCCGCCCCCGGGCCATCTTGCAACGGCGCCGAGGTTAGCCCCCGCACCGCGATCGTCACTAGACGCCCGTTTACATCCGTAAAGGCGCGCCATTCCTCGCCCTGCAGACCGGGCAAGGGTGGTGTGCCCTTGTCGATGAAGTGCACCATCACCCGGTTGTTGAAGGCCTGGGTCGATAGGATTGTCACTTCACTGTCCTTGCCGCCAGCACTGAGAAGCGCGTTCCCGGCATCGGTGATCAGGAAGTCACGCAGCGCGATTTCTGCGTCCTCAACGGCGCCGCTCTCGGGCGGCCCGACCTGAATCGTCGCAACGCCAACCACCTTGGGCACTGGGCCGAGATCACCAAGCGTTGCGCAAGGTGCAAGGACGGCAAAACCGTTACGTAGCTGGCTGGATGGGCCATCGACGCAATACCCGGCAGGTGTGGTCGCGATGACGGTACCATCGGCGAGTGCTACGGTTTTTGCAGGTGCGGTCGGTGCGCAGGCCGCGCAGGCGAAAGCCAGCGCAAGGCCCGCAAAAAGGCGCAGCATTCTGTTCAGAGATCCATGTAGATGTGTTTTTCGCCCTTGGCACCGGGATGGGTCAACGCGCCTTTGCGCGCCCCACCTACAAGCTGCGCGTATTTCCAGAGCGCGCCGGAGGCATAGATCGTCTCTTTCGGGCCTTTCCAGTCGGCCTTGCGCTGGGCGAGCTCTTCTTCGTTCAGGTCAACTGTCAGCTCACCGGTTATCGCGTTGATCGTAATCACATCGCCATTTTGCAAAAGACCAATCGGCCCGCCATGGGCCGCCTCTGGCCCCACATGGCCCACGCAGAACCCGCGTGTGGCACCCGAAAAGCGGCCATCGGTGATGAGCGCCACTTTCTTGCCCATACCTTGGCCGGAGAGGGCGGCGGTTGTCGCCAGCATCTCGCGCATGCCCGGCCCGCCGGAGGGGCCTTCGTTGCGGATAACAATCACTTCACCTTCTTCATATTGGCGTGCCTTGACGGCCTCGAATGCGTCTTCCTCGCTCTCGAACACGCGGGCGGGGCCGGTGAAGCTTTGCTCTTCTTCCGACATCCCCGCGACCTTCACGATGGCACCGTCGGGGGCGAGGTTACCCTTGAGACCAACAACGCCGCCTGTGGGTGTCAGCGGTGTTTCAACCGGATACACGACGCGGCCATCAGCCTCGCCTTTGATCATGTCGAGCTCTTCGCCCATCGTATGGCCGGATGCGGTCATGCAGTCTTCATGGATCAGGCCCGCCTTGCGCAGTTCCTTCATCACGATCGGCACGCCGCCCGCCTCATAGAGGTCCTTGGCCACATACTGCCCGCCCGGTTTCAGATCGACGAAGTAAGGCGTGTCGCGGAAGATGTCGCAGACGTCGAAGAGGTCGAAGTCGATCCCGGCCTCGGCGGCGATGGCGGGCAGGTGGAGACCTGCATTGGTGGACCCGCCCGTACAGGCGACGATTCGTGCCGCGTTTTCCAGGCTTTTGCGGGTCACGATATCGCGGGCGCGGATGTTCTTTTCGATCAGGTTCATGACCGCCTCGCCGGAGGCCACGCCATATTGGTCGCGGCTCTCGTAGGGAGCCGGCGCACCGGAAGAGTTCAGCAGTGCAAGACCCACAGCCTCGGACACGCAGGCCATGGTGTTGGCGGTGAACTGACCGCCGCACGCACCGGCAGAGGGGCAGGCGACACGTTCCAGCACTTCAAGTTCCGCATCAGACATATTGCCTGCCTGATGCTTTCCGACAGCTTCGAACACGTCTTGCACCGTGACGTCCTTGCCTTCCAAACGACCCGGCAGGATCGATCCGCCATAGATGAAGACGGATGGTACATTCAGGCGCACCATCGCCATCATCATGCCGGGCAAAGACTTGTCGCAGCCTGCCAGCCCCACAAGCGCGTCATAGCAATGCCCGCGCATCGTCAGTTCAACCGTGTCGGCGATGGCTTCGCGCGATGCCAACGAAGAGCGCATCCCCTCATGCCCCATCGCAATCCCGTCGGTGACGGTGATCGTGGTAAACTCACGGGGCGTGCCAAACGCCTTTTTGACACCCAGCTTCACCGATTGCGCCTGCCGGTTCAGCGCGATGTTGCAGGGAGCGGCTTCGTTCCAGCAGGTGGCGACACCGACCCACGGCTGTTTGATCGCCTCTTCATCCAGACCCATCGCATAGAAATACGACCGATGCGGCGCCCGCGATGGGCCTTCGGTCACGTGGCGGCTGGGCAGATTTGTTTTGTCGACCTTGCCTTTGAGCATCTGAACTTCTCCCGGAAAACATTCGGGTTCGGGTCTAAATAGTGGGTGGCCGGGGTGCAAGGTGGAAGTCGCGGTTGCGCCCCGGTGCCCACGCGGCATAGGGTCCGGCATGGCCAACGTCTACGCCGCTCATACCGACTTTGTTCGTCCGGCCCGGTCAGTGACCCATCCGGGCAATATCGTATCAGTGGTTGCGACGTTTCTGGCGGTTTTCTTCGGGTTTCCGTTCCTGCTGATGGCGTTTTTGCCAGAGGCTGCGCAGACGGCGTTCCTTGAGCCCGTCTCGACGGTCGCGACGCTGGCACAATTCGGGATATTCGGTGTCTCTGCCTGGGCGCTGATCTGGGCGCTGCGGCGGGTGCATGGGCGCGGTTTCTGGTCACTGATCGGCCCCTATCAGGAAGCCTGGTTTGCATTTCGCAAGACGGCAATTGCCGTTGGGGCGATCCTGCTTCTCACACAAGTCATCTTGCCCATTGGTTCATGGGGGCAGCCCGCACTAATCCGCAACCCCTTGCTCTGGGCAGCGCTGCTCCCCCTGGGGATTGCAGCAATCATGATCCAGATTACCACCGAAGAAATACTCTTTCGCGGCTATCTGCAGCAACAATTGGCGTGTCTTTCCAACAACCCATGGGTCTGGATGTTCATTCCTTCGGCAATGTTCGGCGTCTGGCATTTCTGGAACGGCAATAGCCCGGCGGAGGGCTTTGTTTATGCTTTCTGGGCCACGCTTTTGGGGCTCGCCTGCGCGGACCTGACGGCCCGAACCGGCA
Organism: Cognatiyoonia sp. IB215446; assembly: GCF_033963825.1. Taxonomy (NCBI): domain Bacteria; kingdom Pseudomonadati; phylum Pseudomonadota; class Alphaproteobacteria; order Rhodobacterales; family Paracoccaceae; genus Cognatiyoonia; species Cognatiyoonia sp. IB215446. Next base: position 226,914 of record NZ_JAXBMD010000001.1, read on the forward strand.
ACTTGGGCGCAGCGCTTGGCGTTCATTTTGCCACGAATTTCACCGCCGTAATGTTTATCAGCACTGATAGCTGGCCGATGTCGGGGCTCGCGCTGATCCTCTATCCTTACGAGGATCCGGACGTACTCAGCGCAGAGATTGAGGCGGTTGCGGGGCTTTGGATCGGGTTTAGCATGGCGGTGATGGCGCTGTCCGTCCTGATTGTCTGGCTTGCGGCAAGGATCAGTTTGAAACGATGACAACACCTTCGTTTTCCGAAACCTTTGAGCGTTTTGTGGCCCCGGCCCGTGCGCATACTGCGCTTTGGCGGGTGATCGTCGGGGTGGTGCTGTGGGTTGCGTTGACTTTCGCCTTCGCAATTACCGTGTCGGCAGCGGTAGCCTTTTTTGGCCGCGGACCCGTGACAGTTGACGTGGCCTTTGGCGGCGCAACCCCATTTGGCGTTGTATCATTTCTGGGTGTGTTCATCGGTGCGTTTTTCGCCGTCTGGCTCGTGGCCCGTGTGCTGCACAAGCGCGGTTGGCGCAGCCTGATCGGACATGGACCTGTGATGCGAAATTTCCTTATCGGTGCCAGCGTTTTCCTTGGATTGCAGGCCGTGAATATCGGTCTGTGGCATCTGTTTTACAACAGCACACCGAATGTCGCACTTGACGTCTTTCTGGCGTGGCTGCCTCTTCTGATCATTGTCCTGATCTTCCAGACCGGCGCGGAAGAGTTGATGTTTCGCGGCTACCTGATGCAGCAGATGGCGGCGCGCTTTCGCTCTCCCTTAGTCTGGATGGTAATCCCGCAGGTACTGTTTGCACTCCTGCACTTTAACCCCGCCAGCTACGGGCCGATCACCTGGCTGATCATTGGCGTGATTTTCATCCTCGCAATGATGTGGGCGGATCTGACGCGGGTGACAGGTAATCTGGGGGCGGCCTGGGGTTGGCACTTTGCAAACAACTTCATTGTTTTTGGCGTTTTTGGCTCACCGGGACAAATGGATGGGCTCGCGCTACGCGTCACACCTTATGATGTGATCGAAACACCGCCGATGGCCTATCTGGGTTTCGTGATCATGCTGGTGCTGACCTGGGCCATCCTGCGCCGCCTCTTGCGCGCCTGATTGCATTTCCCCCGCCTGCGGCATATTTGACAGGCAATAACACAGGGACCCCGCATGAACTGGATCACCAATTATGTCCGCCCAACTATCAACTCGCTCTTTTCGCGGCGTGAGGTGCCAGAGAACCTGTGGACCAAGTGCAACAATTGCGGAACCATGCTGTTTCACCGCGAACTGGCTGAGAACCTGAAGGTGTGCACCAATTGCGGCCACCACATGCCCATCGGGGCGCGGGACCGCTTGCATTCGGTTTTTGATGGCGGCGTGTTTGTTGAGGTGTCGGTGCCTGATGCGGTGCCCGATCCGCTGCATTTCCGGGACCAGAAACGCTACACCGACCGGATCAAAGAGGCGCGCAAGAAGACGGGCGAGAAAGATGCTATGCTGGTGGCCGAGGGCGAAATGGGCCGGACGCCTGTTGTTGTGGCCGTGCAGGACTTTTCCTTTATGGGCGGGTCGATGTCGATCTATGTCGGCAATGCGATTGTGGCTGCCGCGGAACGTGCGATTAAGCTGAAGCGCCCGCTGTTCCTCTTTTCCGCGGCAGGCGGTGCCCGGATGCAAGAGGGGATACTGGGCCTGATGCAGATGCCGCGCACGACGATAGCGGTGCAGATGCTCAAAGAGGCGGGGTTGCCTTACATCGTAGTGCTGACGCATCCAACGACCGGCGGGGTGACAGCATCATATGCGATGCTGGGCGATGTGCAGATCGCGGAGCCCAATGCGCTGATCGGTTTTGCCGGTGCGCGGGTGATTGAGCAGACGATTGGGGAGAAACTGCCGGAGGGGTTCCAGCGCGCTGAGTACCTTCTCGATCATGGCATGCTGGATCGCGTGACCAAGCGGACCGATCTGAAGGATGAACTGGTCACGATTGTGCGGCTGTTGATGCAGCAACCCGCCCCGGTGAAAGGTGACCTGCCCGCGCCTGAGATCACTTCGGACGCCGCATTGCAGCTTGAAAACCCGATTGCACCTGAAGAGGCGAAGTGACAGCCCGCTCTGATGTGATCCTGGAACGGATGATGGCCTTGCATCCCAAGGTCATTGATCTGGTGCTGGATCGTGTCTGGACCCTGTTGGACGCGGTAGGCAATCCGCAGGAACGCTTGCCACCCGTTATTCACATCGCGGGCACCAACGGCAAAGGATCAACGCAAGCGATGATCCGCGCGGGGCTGGAGCAAGGCGGCGCGCGTGTGCACGCATATACGTCACCCCATCTGGCGCGGTTTCATGAGCGGATCCGTGTCGCGGGGACGCTGATTTCCGAAGAGGCGCTGACAGAGGTTCTCGACCGCTGTTATGTGGCCAATGATGGCAAGCCGATTACCTATTTTGAGATCACGACAGTGGCCGCTCTGCTCGCCTTTGCCGAGGCGGAGGCGGATTACACGCTGTTGGAGGTTGGCCTGGGAGGGAGGCTCGATGCGACCAATGTGGTGGACAAGCCCCTGCTGACGGTGATCACCCCGGTGGACATGGATCACCAGCAGTTTTTGGGCGATACGCTGCCGCAGATTGCGGGTGAAAAGGCGGGGATTATCAAGCGCGGTGTGCCTTGTGTTGTAGGCCCGCAGCATGATGAGTGTATGGATGTGATTGAGCGGGTGGCGGGGGCGCTCGGCGCTCCGCTTCTCGCGCATGGGCAGCACTGGCACGTGACGACCGAGCGAGGGCGGCTGGTTTATCAGGATGAGACGGGTCTGTTGGATTTGCCGATGCCGAACCTGCCGGGGGCGCATCAGGTGATGAATGCCGGTGCAGCGATTGCTGCTTTGCGTGCGCTGGGCTGGGATGAGGCCGCGTGTGAAGCGGCGGTGACCCGCGCCGAGTGGCCCGCCCGGATGGAACGGCTGCGCAGCGGGCCTTTATGCGATCTGGCGGGCGCGGCGGAACTCTGGCTCGACGGCGGGCATAACCCGGCGGCGGGGCGGGCGATTGCGGCGACACTTAAAGACCTGCCCGCGCGTCCAACGCTTCTGATTTGTGGGATGCTGAAAACCAAGGATGTGGGTGGCTATTTGGCCCCTTTGGCAGAGGTGGCGGAAAGCCTGACCGCCGTGTCGATCCCCGGCGAAAGCGCCACTTTGACGGCGGATGAGACGGCGGATGCGGCAGAGGCCGTGGGCCTGCCCGCCACAACAGCCGACAGCGTCACTGCGGCAATTCGCCAGATTACCACCCAAAGCCCGAATGCGCGTATTCTCATCTGCGGATCGCTTTATCTGGCGGGCCATGTGATGCGGGAGAATGCGGTTTGATCCGGCTGTGTGCGATGATCTTAAGTGTCTTGGCCAGCAATGCGCAGGCCGCGCAATTCTATTTCTGCTGGCTGGGTGCGAATGATTATTCGATGGTCGGGCAGATGACGATCAAGCCATCGTCATTGAACAAACCGCTGGTCACGCAGGATGATGTGACCGAGTTTCGCATAGCCGGCTATCTGGAAGGCACGCTGCTTGGCAAATGGGATATGGCCACACGCGAGCCGGATGATAGCTGGATCCTGCACTTTGACCCGGCACGCAACGCCTTCATGACCCCTGGCGATGTCGGCCTGGGCGTCAGCCAGGCCTGGAACGCTGACGGCACGGCAGAGGATTGCGGCAATCCCGGATTTGGCTTCAACCTCGGGAATTACGCACAGGATTTCTGCCTGAATGGCGTCTGGATCGAGGAAAGCGGCATGCCGCCCGAGACCACGTTTCTCGTCAGCCCCACACCCGTTGACCCGCAATGCCGGGTCTACGCGCCCACAAGCTGATGTCGCTCTAACCTGGCTGCCGTTCGGCCCAGCCAGCAAAGATGCGTTCCAGTGCCACCACGACATAATAAAGTACGATGCCAAGTACGGCCAAGGCGATGAGCACCGCGAACATTAGCGGGTAGTCGGAATTCGTTTTGCCGCTGTCGAAAAGCGCGCCAAGGCCGCGGCCATGGGGGCTGACGATCTCCATCAGGTTGGTGCCAATGAAGGCGAGCGTGACGGAGACTTTGAGCGCCCCGAAAAACTCGGGCAGCGTTTTGGGCAGGGCGATTTTCCAGAAGATGGTGGTTTGGGACGCGCCGAGTGCGCGCAGGATATCGCGGTATTCAGGTTCGAGTGTTGAGAGACCAATGGAGACGGACACAGCAATCGGGAAGAAGGAAATCATGAAGGCGATCAGTACCGTGTTGAAGTCGTGCGCGCCGACAAACATCAGGGCGACGATGGGCACGACGGTTGCCTTGGGGATTGCGTTGAAACCGACGAGCAATGGATAAAGCGCGTCCCGCATTGTGCGCGAAAACCCCATGATCATGCCGATGGCCGTACCGACAACGATGGCCAGCAGCAGACCCAGCACTGTGCGCCATAGCGTCTGCCAGCCCATGATCAGGAACAGTTCCCAATAGCGTTGATAGGCCGGGATCAGGTCACTGGGGGAGGCCATCTTGAAATTCGGCCATCCCATAACCCAGACCAGCGCCTCCCACAGTACCAGAAAGATGATCATCGCTAAGGTGGGGACGAGGATTTTGCGCACGGTGGAGTTCATGATGCGGCCTCTTCCGGCGCGCGGCCCTGGGCGATTTCAATCTGGTGGCGCAGGGTCGCAAGGCGTCCGGCACCTTCTGGCGTATAAAGGTCATCAAGGCTGGGTGTGCCGTCGCGAGGGATGTCCATGACATATTGCGTCCGCGCAGGGCGACCGGAGAGAACAACAACCTGATCACCCAGAAAGATGGATTCGCGCAGATCATGGGTGATCAGGACGGCGGTAAAGGGTTCTTTTGCCTTCACCTCGTGCATGGTTTGCCAGAGGTCCTCGCGGGTGAAAGCGTCCAATGCACCAAAGGGTTCATCCAAGATCAGCACATCCGGCTGATGCACCAAGGCGCGGCAGAGCGAAGCGCGCTGGCGCATGCCGCCCGACAGTTCGGACGGGCGTTTCTCTTCGAAACCTTCAAGCCCGACCAGCGCAAGAAGCGACCGAGCGCGGTCCTCGGCAGCTTTGCCCTTGAGCCCGCCGGGCACAATTTCGAGGGGTAACATGACATTGCGCAGGATACTGCGCCATTCCAGCAGCACAGGGTTCTGAAAGGCCATCCCGACGGTTGAGCGTGGTCCTCTAACGAGTTCTCCATGCAACCAGACCTCGCCCTCATCCGGGCGCATCAGGCCGGCGATCAGCCGGGTCAGCGTGGATTTCCCGCAGCCAGACGGGCCAACCACGGCGCAAAAGCCGCCCTCTTGCACGGTGATATCAAGCCCATCCAGCACGGGCAGAGGGCCGCTGGCCGTTTCATAGGCGTGGCGCACGCCCTTGATCTCAATAAGTGGGGTCATTCTGGTTCACCTTGCGGGGCGACAAGGTCGCCCCACAAACCGCGCCTGTTAATTGAGTGGGAAGCCACCCTCTGGCAGGTAGGCATCGGTAAAATAGAGGCTCGCATCAGGTTCATTCTGGAACTCATAGACCATCTTGATCTGTTCAATGGCCGCATCCAGCCGGGCGGGATCAATCATTCCCATCCCGTTCGCCATCACGTGGTCGGTCAGGACATTGGCATCAATGGCCAGTTGCAGACGGCGCTGTTCGAGACCTGCATCAGCCGCCGGGTTGCGGTCGATGAGCGCGGGCATGACAGCGGCAGGATCGGCAATCGCGTCTTTCCAGCCCATGGCAACGGCCTCAAGGAACCCTGACACTACGTCGGCGTTGTCAGCGGCAAAGTCGGTGTTGACGATGATTGCATTGCCGTAAAGGTCGAGCCCGTAATCGGCCATGAGCAGCGTTGTGATGTCATCCTCTGGCACGCCGAGGCGCACGAGGTTCAGGTAGGAGCTGAAGGAAAAGCCCGTGATCGCGGCAACGTTACCTTCGGCCAGCATCGGTTCGCGGGTAGGGAAGCCCACGGGCTCAACGGTGATCGCATCGGAATCGAGGTCATTTTCAGCGGCAAAGATCGGGAATTGCGCCCATGCGCCATCGGGTGGCGGAGCGCCGAGGATTTTACCTTCGAGGTCGGACGGTTCCGACACGCCCAGCGAGGCGCGGCCAATGACCGCGAATGGTGGTTTGTCATAAACCATCATTACGGCAGTGACCGGCGCGTCAGGGTTCTGATCAAGGAAACGTATCAGGCTGTTGATGTCGGCAAAGCCGATAGGAAACGCGCCCGTCGCGACCTTCGGGATCGCATCCAGAGAGCCGGAACCCGCCGTGATCTCAACACTCAGACCAGCGCTTTCGAAATGGCCGTTGTCTATGGCGGCGAAATAAGGGGCGGCGGGGCCTTCGAATTTCCAGTCAAGCGCAAAGGGCACTTCGGTCGCATGTCCATCGGCAAAAGCGCCAGTGGCGGTCAGCGCCAGAGCGGCGACAAGATGGGTGTAGTGTCTCATGGAACAGGCCTCGCAATCATCTGAATTTCACGGATTTTAAACCACCGCATGTTGATCAAACACCGCGTCACAAGAAAAGGCATGCAGCGGGGCGACAGGATCAGGCAGCGCCTTCTACCTAGCAGCTGTTCAAATTTTTAGCAAATGTGCTGCTTTTTTGGGCATGGTGGGTGGGGTGAATAACAAACGGGGCGATAAGTAACTGTCATGGCAACATGAAGACGCGAGACTGCGGATCCTGATGGTCTACTTTTTTAGCAAAAGCATTCAACTGACCGGGGTGTTGCGAGACCCGACGCATCGGCTGCAATCGCAAAAACGTGCATGAGACACAGTCTTCTAAGACAGGCGTGCGGGACGAAGTCATTATAACAAAAACACTCGAAAACTTCAGCTTACAATTCGCATCGACCAGTCTTGCGCTTTGACTTCAAGGGTTTCGTCCCGCAGATAAAAATGAAAATGCCGCGAGCCAGAGCCTTCCATTGCGATCCAGGGCGTTTGTTCAGCGTCGTCGTTGGTATCTCCCGCAATCTCGTAGAACTCTCCCCAAGCCGGAGCAAGCTTGCTGAAGCGACATTGTCCGAGGTACCAACCTTCGTCATTGAGGCCTGTGATGCGGTATCTTGAGCAGCTCTCAAATCTAACCTCCATCCTCAAGACGTCCTCGAACTCAGGATGAAGAAATGGATTTGGCTTGAACCGCGCAACCAAACAGCGGTCGCCTTCGTTCACTGATAGGAGCGGCGCATTGGGTTCTGCATTCCAGCCAATATTGAGTTTCGTAAACTTCAACAGGTGCCTACTAGGTCTCTGATGGCTGTTGAGCGCCTCGTAGCAAACATCCGAAGAAGCTGCGGTATTTGCCACATTGGGATCGTTCTCTGCGTTCGCCGCTTATTTTTCATGCCTTCGATTTGAAATCCTAGCATCCCGATGCCGCGAAAAGGAGACCCATACTCATGTAAGCGTGCAGACTGTACTGGCGTGCGTTAACGACACTTGGCGCAGTCTTCCGGAAGAAATCATCTAGTTCTGATTGATCTTGCTACCCTTCATCGTGATATCACCGCCGGCCTTGACGTTGAACTTGCCCGACGCATCAAAGCTGATGTCCTTGCCCTCAACTGTGATCGTGCCGTCTTTCTTGAGCGTCATGACGGCGGAGCCGCATTTCAGCACGATGCTGTCAGCAGCTTCCAGCACCATTGCCTTGCCGGACTTGATCATCACGTCTTCTGTCACGTCATGGATCTGGCCTTTGCTGACCTTGACCGTTCGGCCACCCTGTCCCGTCCAGCTTTGGTCGCCTTTCAGCGTGATGGTTTCATTGCCGCCTACATCCTCTGTCCGGTTTCCGGCAATTGTCTGGCTCTCATTCCCGGCGATAGTCCATGAATTGTCGGACCCAATCGTGTGGCTTTGGTCGGCGCCTACGGTCACGGTGCGTGCGGCGCCAACGACTTGCGATTGTGCGGCGCCGACAATCCGGCTTTCGGCGGCACCCACATTGTCGGTACGGGCGACGGTGACGTTGATGCTCTGATTGGCGCCGACAGTCTGGCTGTGATTGGCGCCGATATCTTCGCTGCTATTGGCGGCGACGCTGATCGTTTCGTCCGCGCCTACGCTCAGTGACCGGTTCGCGCCAACGCTTTCGGTATCATCATTGCCAATGGTCACCGTGCGATTGACGCCAATCTCGGTTGTCTTGTTGTTGCCCACGTCCTCGGCCCGGTCCACGCCGATGGACTGGGTCGCGTTGTTGTCGACGCGTTCGGAAAAATCGTTCTGGATCAGGCGGCTTTCGTTATTCTTGATCAGCTCGTTATGGTCTTTTTGCGCCTGGAAATAGACCTCTTCCGAACCCGCTTTGTCCTCAAACCGCAACTCGTTATAGCCGCCCCCGCCGGGTGAGCTGTCGGATTTCCAGCCTGATTGAGTGGCGCTGCCCGGCAAGCCATAGGGCGGCATCTGGGCGGCGTTATAGACGCGGCCCGTGATGATCGGCTGATCGGGGTCACCTTCGAGGAAGTCGACGATGACCTCCTGCCCGATGCGGGGGATCTGGATGAAGCCGTAGCCCGATCCTGCCCAGGCTGCGCTGACGCGCACAAAACACGACGAGTTTTCGTCGTTCGCGCCCAGGCGATCCCAATGGAATTGCACCTTCACGCGGGCATATTCATCCGTGAAAATCTCTTCTCCCGAAGGGCCTACCACGACAGCCGTTTGTGGCCCGCGCATCACCGGCTTTGGCGTGATGCGGGGCGGACGGTATTCCTCTGTTGTGAGGGTCAGGGCGAGGGTGATCTGAAACCCCTCTTCGACATCACGACCCAGCGCTGCATATTGGCCATCCCAGATATCATAGTCGGTGCGTAGGATGGCATATTCCGCATTCTCGGCCTCGCGCCAGAAATCTGTCAGCTCAAACAGATGGCCGCTATGGATGCCGCGCGCTGTCGCTTGGGCGCAGGCGCGGGCGCAGGGTGATTTCAGGGTCTGCATCCGCACGACAGCAAGCGCATCACCGCGATCAAGCTCGGTATAGGTGCCGGGATAATGGTAGGCTTCAAGGTCGCCCAGATCGTGCTCACCGGGATTGACCGACTTGCCCATCAGATCGGCGGCGGGCTTGGTGAAGTCATAATCGGTATGGGTGAATTCCCCGGTGGTGACCTGTGCATCCCAGGTCCAACGGGTGATGAAATCGCGGTTCTCAAAGCTCGGGGGGAGATCGGGTGAAAAGGCGATCTGTTCCTGCCCATCTGCCGGGGCCAGCGCGCTAAGCGTATCGACGAGGATCAGCGTATGCGCGCCATCTTCAAACTCGAAGAAGGTGAATATCCCCTCATGCTCCATCCAGCGCATGAGGAAATCGAGGTCACTTTCCCCGTATTGGACGCAATAGGGGATCGGATCATAGGTGTTCTGCAGGCGGTTTTCGAACTTTGCCGCCGGATAGGCCGCAAAGACCTCTTCGATGATCTCCACAATCGACAGGTTCTGGAAAATGCGGTTATCGGTGGATTTCGAAAGAAACCACAGCCAGGGCCGCAATTGCGCGCGATAGCTGGCTTGCCTGTCGGTGATCTCGATCATGCTGAGCCTATCGACTAGACCATGCAGAAATACAGGTTCCTCATCTTCATGGCCAATGCGCAGCGTGATCCCTTGCCCCAGAAGATCGGCGGCTGCGATGTCCAGATCCTCGCTGATCATGTCGATATCGAAAGCAAAGCATTCCCCTATCGCGTCATGGCCCTGCATCCGCGAAAACAAGAGCGTGTCGGGGCCAAGCGGCGTCGTTATCGTGAATTCGCGTCCTTGAGGCATGGGTCAGATCGCTTTCATTCAAAAATCGTCGCAACTATCGTCATTGCTTGCAATACCCTTGTAACATAACCGAATTCGGGCGCGGCGTAAGTCACCTCATCACAATTGGTCAGGACATTGCAGCGTTTGCATCAACTGCCGGACCGAAACCGGATTGATCGGGTCGGCAAAGCTGAGTTCGACAAAAAGCCGCCCCGTGGCATCGCGCATATCCACCAGAAACCGGCGCCCTTCGTCGCGTGGGCGCAAGCGCAGATCGTCCAGCAGCCGCAGCATCCCCCAGGGTCCGGTACGTGTGAGCGTGTCGCTGGGTTCAGCCCCTACGAATTGCAAGGCGATGCCCTGCGCGGCGGCGGGGCCGGGCCAGTCGACCGGAGCGGGAGTGGTGTTGGCGCCCATCGGCACCTCGACCCCGCCGAGACGCAGCGTGGCAGACCCACGCTCGGCCAGCGTTGTGATCGTTACATCTGCGCCCAGTGTTCCACCCTCGAACATGCCTGCGCTGATTGTCATTGCTTGTTCCAGAAAGGCGGCTGTGTCGGGGGACAAACCGGCAAAGCGTGCTTCAGTTTTCCAGCGCCATGGACTGATTTCGGTATCGAGGTTGGGTGCGGCGAACTGACGGAAGAAGACCGGAATCGCGCCTGCGGGCCCCAGCATTTGTTCCACGGTGGATGGCGTGACCGGTGGCCCTTCGCCAAACGGGAACCGACCCGTGAGCGCCCGCGTGCATTGCGCATGAACGCGGGTCCAGGCGCGTCCGAGCGGGGTGTCGTCGGCATTGCCACCGCTGATCTGTGCCAAAGTATCCTCGACCAGAAGTGCGACGACGCGTGGCGCCGCACGCAGCGATTGGATCGATTGCGCACGGGTCGCCACGCTCATGATCGCGTCATCGCCGCGCGCCTGATCGAGATCGCGGGTACTGAGTGCTACGTTGACGCTGGCGAAGAGTGCGGCGATTTCGTCCATGCGGCCCTGTTCGACATATTGGATCATCGGGCCGAAGGTACGAGCGACGTCTTGCAGCAAAGGGCGCGGACGGGCGCGGTCGGTGCCACCGACCTGCAGCCAGACCTCTTCGAGAAGTGCGGGAAGGGGCGATTGCGCTTGCGACAGTGTCCCCGACACGATGATGGCGGTCTGCGGCTCATCAAAGGGGAGAACCCGCAGATCAGAGAGCCAATCCTGCCAGACACGGATCGTCTCGGCCTGCTGGCGCGCCAGCACCAGATCGGGCGTGTTGTTGAGGCGCGGCAAATCCTGCCCGAAAAGCGGTAAGGCCAGATCACGGGTTTTCTGCACCGCCACACCTGCCGCTACATCGCGCGCGGCCTCCCACCCAGCAATGGTGTAAAGCCCCGCCACCTGCAATGGCGCGCCAGAGCGACGGTAAGCCACCTGCCCAAGCCGTGGCACGGATTGTTGCGCATCCCAGACCGGCAGTTCGGCGATGTCGGGCGCGCGCAGCATTTCAAGCCAGGCGCGGTCCGCCTCTTCGGTTTCGGCGGCAAAGCCGCGCGCCTGTTCCATGATCAGCGGATCGGGCGGCGGCAGATCGGTCACCGGGCCGGGGATCAGCGCCACATGATCGGCAAAGCCTTGCAGGCCAAACGCCTCTTCCCGGGCCGCGACCCATCCGGCGAGAAAGTGCGGCTCCCACGCCGTCAGCCCCGTCAGAATGCCATGTGCCCGGATCGTGTCGTAAAGGGCCAGTCCCTGCCCTTCGGTGGCCAGTGCCAGCTCAATCGCCTCACCAAGCAGTGGTGTTGCCACTTCGCTGACCGTCTCTTGATACCGCATCTGTGCGCTGCCTACCGCGTCGGCAAAAGGCAAGGTGATCATGCCGCGAAGCGGAGCCTGAGTTGTTGCCGCGCGCACATGCACCAGATCACCCGACAGCGTGTTCAATATCTCGACAACCTGTGCGCTTTGCCCCGTAATTCCGCCGGTCAGCTCGTCTTCGAGTGCCGCGTAGGCGTCAAGCGCTTGGCGGTGAAAGCGTGCTTCAAGATAGGCCGCGTAAGACCCAACGCCGAGGGTTAGCAAAACCAACATGACAAGCACCGCAGAAATACCAGTGCGGCCCCGCTTCGGTGGTGTTACCTGCCGCATGTCCGACATCTGGCGCTGGCAATGATCCAGAAACGCGGCCAGATCGGCGAAATCCGACCCTTGTTCTTTGGCTACATTGGCAAAATGCATGATCTCGGACTTGCCGATATCACGGCCTTCAAACAGGCTTTGCCGGGCATGACCTGACCAGGCGGTCAGGTCAGCTTTGCTGCGTTGGCGGACCACCTGATCGGCCCAAGTGGCCAGCGCCAGCCTTGCGGGGCGTATTTGAACATTCGGCACATTGTTGTCCGCGCAATCGGCGGCAAACCGGTCGAGCCGCACGGCCAATTCATCCGACAACCTGCCAAGGTTGCGCATCTGCTTCGGGGTGAGATGGGTCAGAAATTCTTCGAAAGGTGCCGCTTGCGCCCGGAAAACCGCGCCCTCATCGCCCGGCTGCATCAGATCTGCCCGTCCGCCGCCCACTGGCGCAGGGTTTCGACGCCCACCTCAAAATGCATCGAATCCTCGCGCGAATAGGTCGCGCCCCAATACCAGCCCTCTTCATTGAAAAGCTCGGCAATCAGCAGCAGCCCAAATTGCGTGCTGCCATCAGCAAAATCATCGAGGTCATTGGCCAGGGTGATATCCACCGCAGTGCCCCAGCTGTGATTGGAGATCGACGAACTGGAGCCGCGGATCAACCGTACACAAAGTCCGCCTGCGGTCCCGACAGCGGCGTAAATATCCGGCTCTGTCTCTTGCAGACGGCCCATGATCCGTTCGAGCGAGTCGAGTGCCGGTTTGATCATGGTCACGCGGATCGGGCCAATCTGCCGCGTCTCAAGCAGGGCGCGCAGTTCGGGGTTCGTCACATTGCGGCACGTGCTGTCATATTGCCCGCGCGGCTGGCCAAGCAGTTCGAGCATCACCCGATTGCCGGGCTGCGTGACGCCACGGTTGAACCGATCCCGTGCAAGGATCATTTCCTCCGTCAACTCAACCACTTCGCCATGATCACCCGGATCATCGACCGTGTCCGGGATAATCGATGTAGTCACCTGGGCGCTTTGGGCGGTGGCTGCAGCCTCAAGTGCGGATTGCAGTCTGGCGATCTCTTCTTGCGCCGTCGCAAGCGCTTGTTCAGCGGCCACCTGATCAGCCCGTGCGGCACGCAATTCAACCTCGGCCCTGTTCAATCGCACCAGCGCACCGCCATCATCGGTCTGCAACAGAACAGAGACGATGGCAAAGACCAGACCGCCCAGCACCAGACCAATCGCAACGATCAGTGGGCCCGCAAGTCCGGTTCCGCGCATGCCCTAAACCTCCGTCGCGGCGATCACGATGACCGAGACATTGTCGGGCGCGCCCGCAGCAAGTGCCGCATGCATGAGAGCTGCCGCCGTTTCCTTAGGATCCGAATGTGCGTTCATGATCTGCGCGATGGCATGGTCGGACACACATGTCGTCAGACCGTCACTACACAGCATGATCCGGTCACCGGCAAGCATGGGCAGAGTGGCGCTGTCGATGGCAACTGTTGGCTCCACCCCCATGGCGCGGGTGATCACGTTGCGTTCGGGATGGGTTGCGGCCTCTTCCGGTCCAAGCAAACCCTCATCCACCATTTCCTGCACGCGCGAATGATCATGCGACAATTGCCGCAGGCGCCCGCCGCGCGACAGATAGATGCGGCTGTCCCCGACCCAGGCCAGATACGACACATTTTCTTGCAAAAAGGCCACCACCAGCGTCGCCCCAATCGTGCGCCCGCGCCGGATCATCATCGCATGAATGTCGGTGTTGATCCGCGTAATCTGCTCGGACAGCATCACCTCAGGTTCGTCCCCGTCCGCAAGATTGGCAAGGCCATCCACCACCATATCGGCAGCGATATCACCATGTCCATGCCCGCCCATACCGTCAGCAACGACCCAAAGCTGTCCCGCCGGATCAAGCAAAATCGCATCCTCATTGCGTTCGCGCACGTGGCCCACATGGGTATAGCCCGCGCCGGAAAACCGAAGCGCAGGCGAGGTCATTGCTCAAGGGCCAGAGAAGGGGTGAAAACGCTGCAGCTAGGATGGTTGAAATAGGCCATGCGGTACCGACCAAACGTTGCAATGGCCCGAGTTTACCGCAATACTATTAGAGGTACTAATCCTTTTTCAGATGGGGATTGATATGAGAAAACTTCATTTTGTGACTGCTTTGATGATAGGTGCGATGTCCTTGCCTGCTGCGGCGCAGGACATTGACGAAAGCGAAATTCTGTCGCTGTTTGAGGCGCAGCGATCTGCCTTTACCGAATTGCGTGAAGGTGGGCAGTTGCGCACACGTGGGCTGACGCTTGTGACTGTCGATGATGTTGAACCGTCTGGCCTTGAAGAGGTCGAAACGCCGGACAGTCCTAGCGTTGGTGCAGAGCTTGCGCCCCTTGAGCCCACCACGGATACAACCGTTGCCCAAACAGCGCCGACAGCGCCCGTCGCGCCGACCACCGACAGCGTGATGTTTGGGCGGCTTGACCCGACCCTGCAGGTGAACCTTTTCGTGAAGTTCGACTTTGACTCAGCGGCCATTGCTGATGATCAAAAACCAACCTTGGACCGCATGTGCGTGGTGATGCGCGATAGCGACATCAACGTCTTCCAGATCGTCGGTCATACCGACACCGCCGGTTCGGATACATATAACGAACGTCTCTCTCGACTGCGCGCGGAGGAAGTGGCACGCTATCTCGTGGGCAGTTGTGAGATTGCGGCGGATCGGCTCACCACATTGGGCATGGGTGAACGCTTCCCGATCAATGCGAGTGATACACGCGCGGATGAAAACCGCAGGGTCGAGTTCCAGGCGCTGAGCTAGGCGGGCTCATTAGGCTCTTTTGTGTAGATCAGGTCGCTTTGGGCGCGGCTGGCAATGACGCCAGCAGCGTATCGGCATCAATTGCTGTGCTCACCGCGTCGCTGAGGCGAACGGTAATCTGATCGCACCATTCATTTATGCTGGTGGCCCCGCCCGCAGGTTCCAGTATCACCGCTACAACCGGAAAAACGCGTCCTGACTTGTCATGGCTGGGTAGGATGACCGCAGTGATCGGAGTGCCTGCCAGTGTTAGGCTTTTGCATAACCCGCCATCCGGGAGTGTCTCTTGTCCGATATTTTGGGTGATCCACTGGTCGAGCGATTTGCGCAACGGGCCGGGCAGACCACGGCTGATGAAGTCGCCATGCGCCGGCAGTTTGCCAAAAAGGCCAACCCCCATATTCAGAAGCCTTCAGCGCAGCGGAAGCCAGAGAATATCTGCAGATCAAACGGGTTGATGACGCTGCTGGCAATCAGGTCGTAAGTGGCGCTGTAGCCGCCCTCTGCAAGGGTTAGCATAAACAGATCTGGTGATGCGGTAGGGCTCAGTTGCCCCTGACCGATAAGCCTCAGTATCGCCCAGGAACCGGTTACGGTGCGCCGCGCCTCGGGCCCACCTTCCAACGGCGTGAATGAAAGGGCGATCATATTGCTCCCACCCGGCCCCGGCCATGCCATTCTTTGCGCACCGGCATTCGCATGAAAGTAGCTAAGGGATTGGCCATCCACGTCGAGTGTCACACGGGACGCGTTCGGACTGAGATCGACCGGCTGCAAATTGAACCCGATCACCGGCCCAGCACCGCCGGGGAAGAGGGCATCCCGGATCGCGCGGGCGTTTTCAAATGGGGCAAGCGCCTCGGGGCTCAGACCGAAATCCGCCCGCCAGGACCAGGGCCGGGTATTCGTATCGACATATTGTGCCAGGCTGTTCTCGATAAAGCTGTCGATCAGCCCGCCTGCACCTAAAAGCCGCGCGAAATCCAGGGTATTTACGTCAATGCCGCTAGATTGATCGAACGGATACCGGCCGCGGGTCGCGGATGTGCAGAAGGGCAGCACATCAGAGCGCCATTTCGCG
Source organism: Cognatiyoonia sp. IB215446 (assembly GCF_033963825.1). Classification (NCBI taxonomy): domain Bacteria; kingdom Pseudomonadati; phylum Pseudomonadota; class Alphaproteobacteria; order Rhodobacterales; family Paracoccaceae; genus Cognatiyoonia; species Cognatiyoonia sp. IB215446. The sequence goes on from NZ_JAXBMD010000001.1 coordinate 242,772, forward strand.
TTGAGCTGTGCCACAATCGCGTCGCGGGTCACGGCGGTTGTGTCGCCTGCGATGCCGGTGATCCAGTCGTCGATCGGGTCAGGCAGGATCGCTGCTTCGTTCGCGATGGCTCCGGTCAGTACTGGTAGTCCGCCGGATGAGAGCAGTGCCGCCTGCGGATTGGGGCTGGCCGAGACGATCTGCAATTCGTTTGAGAGGGCCACGAGGGCAGCTTGCGTGTCGGTTAGCAATGGCGGTTGGCCGTCGACCTCGGCGATTGTGGCACGCAGTGGTTTGAAATGCTCTGCCACGCGCATGCCACTTGTTGCCTCTTCCGCCCCCGCGCCGCCAAGCTGTGCGGTCAGGCCGGTATTCTTGCCCAGCTTCGTCAAACCGGCGAGGCGCCGTTGCGCTGCGGCAAGCACGGAATCTGTCGCTGCGTCTGCGGCGGCCTCAGCGTCAGAGGGCCGCGTTAGATCGGTCTCGGCGACCACGGCGGTGAGCAGCCGTTGCAGCGAGGAATCAGCTGACGACAGGTCACGCAGATTGCGGGTCGCCGTTTGCAGATCGGTGATCGGCGCGATGCGCAGATCGCGCAACAGGCTGTCCCATTGGGCGATGTATTCGTCGTAATAAAGCTTGGCGATATCCGCCTCGATACTGTCGGCAGAGGCATCGGCGCTTTCCGGACAGCCGCCCGCAAAGACGGTGCGGTCCACAGCGGCCTGCACGGCAACGGCACCGATGCGCGGCGCGACCGTTTCGTGAAAACCGCTGTAGGTGAAGGCACCCGGCAGGCCGATCCGCAGGGTCTTGTCAGAAAGCCGCGTGAACGTCTGCGCGCCGTTGGGACCCACATGTGCGGCTGGTGTCCAGTCGGGCAGATTAGCCACTGCGGGATCTCCGAGCAAGGCGCGATAGGCGCGCAGGCTGATCGGAATGGAACAGACACTTTCGAGCGCTGCGGTCACCAAAGCCGGGTCAGGGGCGGGCCACTCGGTGGAGAGCGCCATCACCTCAATCGCCGCCACTTGGTGTTCGAGCGCCTCCGCATCCGGGAATGGGTCAAGCGGGGCGTATTGCGGCAGACCGTTTTGCCACCAGCCGGTGACGAAATCCGCGTCAAACGGCGCGAGCCCCGTCATCATCTGATAGGTCTTGAGCGCGCCTAGGAGGTATTCCGGGTCACGGATCTGACGCCACATCGTGGCCTCCAACAGCGCCACCATGCGCGGACGCAGGATGTGGTCAAGGCCACGTGTATAGGCGATATTCTGGGCGTAAGCGCGCTCTGCCAATGCTGTCGGGCCGATCCGCGCGAGAAAGCCTGCCGGTTCGCCAGCGCTCGCGCGGCTGATCTCGCCCATCGCATCAAGGGCTAGCGGCATATCCAGCGGATCGGTCGGCGCCTGCCGCGAGGCGATGTTGGAGAGCCGCGCGCTCAGACCCGTGAGCGTTTCGCCATAGGCCGTGATCGCCCGGTTTTGCTGTACGTAGGATGCAAGGAAGGTGCCACCCGCAACCAACGTACTGACGCAGGCCGCTGCAAGCGTGCCTTGCCAGATCCAGCGGCGGCGGTCTTCCGACTTTGGATCGAAGGCCCCAAGCCCCGCCTCTGGAAAGATCAGATCTGTCAGGAGATTGCGCAGAAAGAAGGACCGCTTTTCGCCGCTATGGCGTGCGCTGATTGCGGGCCGTGGCAGGCCGAAATTGGCCGCGATCCCGCCGACCAGCACGTCCACCGGAGAGCCTTCTTGCGTGGCAGACGTAAAATAGAATCCGCGCAGGTTCCCCGGATCGTCAAAACGGCTTTCGCCAAAGACCGTCTCGATCAGCTGTTTCAACGGGCGCGTGAGCGCCTCAAGCTGCGCGGGAAAGCGGAACGCGGCGGCTCGGTCGGCGACCGGGATATCATCGGCCACGCGGTTGGTCGTGCGATGCTCCAACGCGCCCAGCAGCGCCTTCATCTCTTGCTCAACCGTGTCGCCATGCACGCGCGCGCCGACGGGCAGTGTCGCGCCCCAGACCTGCTCCCGCTCGCGGGTGGAAAGGTGGTTAAAGAACGCCTCAAACCCGACGATCAGATCGGCCTTGGTGATCAGCAGATAGACGGGCAGGTCGATCCCAAGCTCATCGCGCAACTCAGCGAGGCGTTTGCGGATCTGGCGGCCATGTTCGCGCAGTTCCGCTTCGTCGTCCGTCAGTTCCTGCACCGAAAGGGTCAGGATCACACCATTCAACGCCCGCCGTCCCCGGTGTTTTTTCAACACGCGCAGGAAGCCGAACCATTCAGTCGAATCCACATCAGGGTCGCTTTTCTGTTCGATATAGCGCCCTGCCGTGTCGATCAGCACGACATCTTCGGTAAAAAACCAATCGCAATTGCGGGTGCCGCCGATGCCCTTGAGGTCATCAGTCAGATCAAGCGGGAAATGCAGGCCAGATTGTTTGAGCGCTGTGGTCTTGCCGGTGCCAGGCGGGCCGATGATCACGTACCACGGCATGTCGCGGACAAACTTGCGCCCGCCGAGTTTCGAGCGTTTGACCTGGCTCAGCACGTTCTGGAACTTCTTCTGTACCTCGGCCACATTTTCTTCGCCCGGGGCGGCAGGTGCCGGCTCTTCAGGCCCAGCGAGTTCGGTCACGAACATCCGGTTTGCCCGTGCTGCTCGCAATTGCCGCAACAGCATCGAGACGAGCCAGGCGATCACGATCAGCCCAATCAGGATGATCCGCGCGATGGGCGAGGCCAGCGGGACGGCAGTGCCGAACTGCAGCAGTGCGCCATAAAACCAGATCACCAGGCATAGCAGTGTGATCCCGATCAGCGTCCAGAGAAGGCGGGAAAACAGAAAGCCGAAGATGGTTTTGACAAAGCCCATGGATCAGAACCTTTTGGCGATGATGATTTCGACCCTGCGATTGCGCGCGCGCCCTTCGCGGGTGGCGTTGTCGCCAATGGGTTCGGTCGCGGCCTTGCCGGAGGCGGTGATCAGATCGGCAGCAACGCCCGATGCGATCAGAAGATCGGCGATGGTTTGCGCCCGCGCTTCGCTCAGGCCCTGATTGGTGGCGAATGGATTGCTGCGCTGGACCGGGATGCTGTCAGTATGGCCCACGACCGAAACACCGCCGACGAAGTCACCATTTTCGATGATCACGCGCGCGATAGAGGCGATCAGATCGCGATACTCTTCATTGATCTCGGCCTGGGCCGAGCGGAAAACCTCTGGTTCGGTTGCCTGTACGGCGATCACGACAAGCGAGACATCCTCGCGCCCGGTCAGCGCGGGCAGGTCGTCGGGCGGGGCCGCGTCGGCAAAAAGTGGCAGAAGGTCGAGCGAAACCGTCTCAAGCTCGATCTCAGGCGGGGGTTCGGTATCGCGGACGGGGCGGAAGATCGCCGCACGCTCTGGCGGTGGCAGGACATTGGCAAGGGCATATAGCCTCTCGGACTGGCCGGTCAGGCGCATCGAGAGGCCGACATAGATCATCAACATGACCACGACGGCGATAATCGCGATAGCCCAGTAGGGCACCGCGAAAGCCTGTTTTTCCGGCGGCGCATCGACGCCTTTCCAGTTTGGGGAAAGCGGTTTGTCATCAGCTTCTGCATCGCGCACATAGCGCGAGATCTGCGCCCGCAGACTGCTCAGCGCGCTCGCGCCATTGCTGCCGGTGACGCGGTGCATGCCGCGAAAGCCGAAAGACAGGCATAGAAAAACCAGTTCAAGCATGTCGCGGTCGCTGTCGGGAAAACGCAAGAGCTCATCGGTCCGGGCAAAGAACCTCTCACCCGCATCCACATCGCCATAAAGTGCTGCGACCAGCGGCTGCCGGGGCCAGGATGATTGCCCGCCCCAGGGTGTGTTGAGCGCGATGTCGTCCAGCAGGGCCGCAACAAACCACGCCGCCTGATCCGCGCGCGAAAGCGGCACGCCTGACGAAACGGCCTGATCGCGGGCATAGGTCAGGTTGTCAAGAAGACGCGCGCGCAGTGTTTCGGGGTCTTCGACCATGGTGGCCGATCCAAGTTCCGGGGCGAGGCCCAAAAGTAACGAGAACGCCGCGATCAGGGGATTGTCGCTGGCCCGCGTGGCGCGCATCCGGGCGGATGTGTCAGTGTAGGTCGCTGTTTGTGCTACAGGTGCCTGCGCGGGCGCAGGCGCAGGACGATTGGCCTTCGCGGGCCTGATCCGGGTGCGTCCGGCGTCTGTTTCCAGACCGAAGGGATCATCCTTTGTCATCGTTTCACGGCGTAGCAATCAATCAACGGCGGTTTTTCCAGCTTGCCCGCAACCCCGATCACAAAGCCCGGCGCATCGGCCAGTTTCGCCCAATGATCCGATGTTCGGTCAAGTTCAAGGCACAGCCTGTCCCCATCATAGGGGATTTCGCGCGGTTGCGAATGCAAAGGTTTGAGAGCGATGCCCGTCAGCTTGGACTTCCAGAGCGCATCAAATTCGTCAGCAGCCCCGATGGTGGCCTGTTCGACAAAGATCTTGCGCAACATCTCTTCCGACATCTCGCCCCCGACACGCAGCACGATCCGGTGTTTGTTGATGATATCCGTATTGTCGATCCGCACGGTCCAGACGTTTTCTGCATGGTTGGCGACCTGCAGTGCCTGGCTTTTGACCTCCACATGGCGCAGCGACAGGATGAGTGAGCGCAGGGTGTCCGCAATGGCAGCGAAACCCGCCTGCGGGTCGTCATGGGCATAGGCGGGCAGTTCCGACATGCGCCGTGAAGAGCTGCCAAAGGTCGCCATGCGCCCGGCGAGGCCCGCGAGCTCAAAGAACAGCTCGGAGGGGTGAAACATGTCCTGCGTCATCATATGGGCGATGCGGGGATGGGCGGTGTTGGCAAGCTCCAGGATCAGCAGGTTCTCGACCGAGGCACCGGCCCCGCGCATCACGATATCGCCATGCGCTTGCCGGATCCGGTCTAGCCCGGTCAGCACCTCTTGCAGGAAGGTCGCGTACCAGGGGCTGGCAGAGGTGACGAGCGCTGGCGGCAGAAAGGCTGCATCAAGCGCGACCGAGCCGTCTGCATGCAGCCCGTTGATGCGGGCGATGGGCATGCAGCTATAACCATCCGTCGCGGCCTTGGGCAGGAAGAGGCGCGGGGCGAGGCGGGCAACTTCGATCTCGGTCGGATCGGCGCCGCCTTTGATCGTGTCGCGCACGGTTGCGATTTGGCCAGTGTAGCGCGCGCCTGCCGCACCGGTGCTTTCCGGATCCATTGTTGCTGCACCGCTTTGCACCGCCGGGATGCCCAGCATCACAAGCCCCGCATGGGTGCTGGCAGACACGGTCGCCGCCTTGAGCCCCGTTGTCATTTCGGGCAGCGAAAACGGCGTGCCATCGGGAAAGATACCTTGAGCAGCATCGACGCCAATCTGACCCGCCTCCAACGCCGCCTTATCGAGGGTCAAGTGACGAAACCCGAAATTCTGATGCGACGCAGCCAGCATCGCGCCCCGAATAAGTGCATCGGTGTGCCGATCTTGCTGCTGGAAGTGCTGCGGGCGGAGGAACAGACCCTCTGACCAGACAACGCGGTTTGTGTCGCTCATATATTTCGGGCCTTCAAATCGTTACGACAGCGCCAATCCGGTGGGACTGACGGCAATCGTCAGGGAAAGATCGCCAGAGGCGGGGATCGCCGTGGTGGTGCGGAATGTCTTGCCGCTGACATCGCGGAACCCCGCGATGACGCCAAGGGTGGTCGCGCCCACCGGGACGGGGATATCAAGCGTGCCTGCACCACCCGGTGCCAAGGCCAGTTGATCGGCGCGCAGCAAGGTTCCGCCAAGGGCCGTTTCAGGGTCCTGCAGGGCCAGCACGTCGGCGGCATCAAACGCGTCCTGCGCGTTTAGCGAAAAGAACGAGAGCGTCAGTGGCCGGTCGCTGCCATCCGGGCCGGGATTGGCCCCGGTGGCCATGCTGGCGGAGACGCTGATGGTGCCCGGCCCTGCATCGCCACAGGCGGCGAGCGCTGCAGCACCTGTGCCGGAGAGAATGAAGTATCGCCGTGTCAGGATCATCGCCCTGTCTCCTCTTTGCCTTCATATGCGTCGCGAAAGTTTTCGCCCACCTCGCCAAGGAAGCGTTCTTCGGCAGCGCGCGCGATCTCTTGATAGCGCTCTTCATAGGCGCGCCAAAGCTGCGCGTTGCGCCCGCCTGCCAAGAGCGCTTCTAGCATGCCGCTGTCATCAAGCGTCTTTTCGATCTCGGTCGGGTCGAATTGGTCGATCATCCGCCGAAGAGCGGACTGCAGCGCCTTCCACGTGCGCACCTGATGATCGGCCAGATCGCGATAGGCGCCGTTGATCGCGGCGGGCCCGTCCAGATAGCCGGGGCGGTCGTTGTCGAGCATCGTTGTGATCGCATCATCGGCGGTGGCGACGAATTTCAGCGGATTGACATCCGCGCTTGAGATCAGAGTTTGCGCCACACGAACCTGTTGCTTTTCCGAGGCACGCGCGCGCAACAGATGCATCACGCCTTCGATCAGGTAGCGGTATTGGGTGCCGATCGCCTCCATCTGTGCCACCGGGTCGGCGGTTTGCATACGGTCTGCATCAATGCCCATGCCGCGAAGAAGGGCCGCGCGCAGCGCGTCATCCGCTGACACAGGTTGCTGCGCGGGCGGAGTCGCTGGTTCGGGTTCGGCGGTGATGGGCGGCGGTGTCGGCTCTGGCGGCGGCGCCTCCGGTTTTAGCGGCGCTGACAGCGGTGCGTCGAAGAACCGGTTGCCAGTGGGGGCAGGGGCTTCGGTCTCTCGCGTCGGCAGATCAAGGCCGAACGGGTCATCCATGTCGAGCGGCTTCGGCGGGGTCGTGTCCTGCCTTGCCGCCGCTTGGCTGGCAGTGCTTTCGGCAAATGGGTCAAATGGCGGGGGGAGCGTGTCGGGGCGCGGTGCGGCTTCGGCTGTCTCAGCGGATGCCGGGGCGAATGTGAAACTGCTGCTAAGTTTTTGGGGTGGTTCGGGCGTGGGTGTCGCCGATGCCATATCGACGCGAAACACAAAATCACCCATGCGCAGCCGCATCCCGTCCGTCAGCGCGATGGCATTTCCGGTGCCAACGGGCTGTTCGGCGCCATCCACAAAGGTGCCGCCCCGGCTGGTATCGGTTGCCATCAGCCGCCCGTCCGTCACCGCAATGACGCAGTGCTTGCGGCTGAGATACATATCCGGGTCGTCCAACTGCCAATCCGCGTCATCGCCCCGCCCGACAACAACGGAATTGCCGCCAATCGGATAGCTCATCCGCGCCTGCGGCCCCGGCGAGCTTTCGAGGATGAGTTGCGCGTCACTCATGCTGCTTCTCTTGGTTTTGTCATGTCCGCCAGCATCAGATCATCTGCATCCTTGTCGCGTCGTGGCGCAACCCAGGCAGTGGCACCCAGGCGGCAATCGCCAAGGCGTGCCGCCGGTATCTCAGCCGCTTTCAGCACAAGCCGAATCTGGAACGAGACCTCATGACCTGCCGCAAAAAGGATCGCATGGCGCAGCTTTTCGCGGGTGTCTGGATCGTCCAGAAGTGCGGTGAACTCCGTATGGGTCAGCGGGCCGAGCCGCAGCTCCGCCCGGTTCTGGCGCGAAAAGACGCGCGCGCCCGAAACCGCATCCGCGTTCAGCCCGCAATAGCTGTGGCCCAGCCGTGATTGCAGCGGGGCGGGGATCTCTTCCCAGTGGCCCACGAATTCCTGCAAGCTGACCGGCACGCCGACCGCATCTGCAAGGTAGCGCGTCAGCCGCTGTGGGTGATTGATATGCTGGGCCAGCGTTGTGGCATGGCGCAGCTTGGCATTGTCATGCGGCGCAGTGCCACCTGCCGCCATGCCAAGCCCGGCCAGCGCCCGCAGGATCGCAGCGCTCGGCCCGCCGCCCTTGTGGCTGACCTGAATTTCTGCCCGCGCATCGGCCCAGGCGCGCCAGTAAAGCGCGATCAGCCGGTGCTGCAGCACATCGGCAAAATCCTTAAAGGCGGTGTCAGAGGTCACCCCTTCCGCATCGCCCGCAAACCAGCGGTTTGACAGCCGCGCCATGACCCAGCGTGTCAGGTAAAGCGGCATGGGGCCTTCCGGGCCCAGCAGCCCCAGCACATTCACCGCCACTTTGGCCTGCGGATCGGTCCGCATATCCGCCACATCTGTCGTCGCAAAGGACAAGCGCACATGCTGGCCCAGCCGCGCCGGTTCTTCTTCGGCCCCGCCCTCACGCCCAAAGCGCCGCCCATCAAGCTCCTCGATGGTGCGCAGAAGCGCAAAGAAATCCGCCCGCCCCGCCTTTGCGGCCAGCATGGTCAGATCATCGTGCGATTGCCGAGCGTGAGCGGCCATACCACCTCCTCTTGTGATCCGGCAAGGCGGGTTTTGGTGCGCACCACCGCGTTGATCGCCGCTTGACGGCGCAATAGCTGCGCGAGCAACGCCGAGAGCAGCAATTGGCTATGCCCGCTCAGCACACCTTCGTCGATATCAAGCGTTATTTCAGTGCCATGGCCAAAGCAGATCGGCCCTTTGATGGGCAAGCGTTCGAAAAGAGGCCCTGAACTGACCGTGCGGAGGGCTTGTGCGTGCCTCACCAGCGTTGGGTCACCCCGATCTGCATAAAGTGCCAGAAGCGCGCGCAGCGGTGCGGCATCCGTCCCGGCCTCGGCTAGCGAGACGTGGTTGAGCGAGAGCTGACTGATCCAACGCCAGTTCAGCTCATCCCGCCGTGTCTCTTCTTGCCCAGCGGCCGGAAGCACCGCGGGCAGGCTGCTGCGCGGGCGCTTGATGGCCTGCAGCAAGGTGATCGCGCTAACCGGCGCCCCGGAATCGAGCGTTAGTTGCGGATTGTCATCTAGGATCGGCAAGTCGCGGTTCGTGCAAAGCGCGCGGATATCGAGCCTGCGGACCGCGCTGCCCGCCCGTTTTGAGCCGTCATGGCTAAGCGCGATGAACACATTGTCGCCCGCATAGCTCGTCCGCATCTGGCCGCGCCGGACCTCATCCGCGCTGGGGCGACGGGCCTGCCGTTCGATGCTGTAGGACAGCCGGTTTGCATGGCCCCCCTCAGCGGCAAAGATCGGTGGGATTTGCGCGCCGGGGCCGTCATTTTCGATATCCTCGACCCGGATCAGCCGGAACACTTCGTAATCCAGCGGACGCGTGCGGTCGGGGTGCACCGCATGAGAGGCGCGACCCGGATCCAGGTCAACAACGTTACACTCCCGCTCGAACAGGTTGACGATTGGTGTGACGAAAAGCTGGAAATCGGCGGGCGAAATATCCGCGATATCGGGTTGCACCTTGTCGAGCAGGATCAGGACGTCAACGTGATCCTTGGCACCGGGCACAACACGTTGCAGGTCGTGCAGGCGGATATAATGAAACCGCTCTGGCATCAGGAAGTATTCGCGGATCAGGCCGTAGCCCTGAAAGGCATCACGCACCTGTGGCAGCAGGGTTTCCGCATCGCGGATGCCGACCATGGTGCTGTCGCCCAGCGTCTCGAAATGGCTCTCATCGGCGCGGGACATCACGCCCATGCCGTGTCCGTGAAGCGCATCGAAAAGCTGCCCGCCACGTGCCTTGTGACCCAGATAAAGATCGAGCGTGTCGAGCTTCAAGGTGTTGAGCGCTGTAGGCCCCGCGCTTTTCAGCGTCAATCGGATGCCTGCGGCAGGCCTTGGCCCTGCGCCATCCCGAAAGCCCGCCGCCCGCAAGGCGCCGATATCCTGCAGATACTGGACCCCGGCAACCTCAATCGGCCAAAGCGCCACGTCCTGCGCGGTGGTATAGGTCGCGCGGGTGGTCAGACCGTCGCGCAAGCCAGAGATCATGCGTGTGCCGCGTGGCACGGTGTAGCCTTCCACCATGGCCTCGACCTGATCGCCGGGGGTCAGGGCTGCCATGGACATGGCTGGCGCGGGGGCGACCATATCGGGGTAGAGCGCATCGAGCAGATTGCGCACATGGCGGCTGCTTTCCGCATCAACCTTCAGCCGGGTGCGCGCGGCGAGATAGGCGACACCTTCCAAGAGCCGTTCGACATAGGGGTCCGGGCAGGGCGTGGTATCAAGCGAGAGGTTCGTCGCCACCGCCGGATGCAGTGCTGCAAATTCACTTGCCAGATCGCGAATATGCTCCAGCTCGCTCTCGTAATAATGCAGGAACGTGCGGTCCATTACGCATCTTCCAGCACGGTGGCGGCAGACCCGGTGTCCAGATCAATGGTCGTCGACAGTTTCAGCCGTTCGGGTGTGGGTGAGAGCATCAGTACGGCGTCAACCGTGACTTTCATGCCTGTCTTGTCGTTCAGGTCGATCTTGACCTTGATCGTGTTGGGTTTCAGACGCGGCTCATACGCGATCAAGACATCACGCAATTCGCGCGCCAGCGCGGTTTTGTCGAAGTCCGAGCCACTGCGGCCTGCAAAGGACGGCACCCCGTAATTGATCACACTTGCGCGGACATGCGGAAAATCGGCGAGCAGATCGGCAGGCGTTTCGATCATGCGCGCCTCCCGGTCTGTCATCATGGTCTGCGCTTCCATCCGTTCGATGTTGAACAGCGTTTCGATGTCGCGCCGCACAGCTTCGCGCAGAACATCGCGGGTCACGGCGATGCCGCTCGTCTGCAACCTGTTGCGGCGCTGCATATTGGCACGCAGAAGGTAAAGCAGGCGATTGGTGTCCTCGTCCGCCTCTTCAATAGTTGCGTTGCGCTTACTGTCATCAAGAAGGCCTGTAAGGGCATCATCGCCGCCAAGCTCTTTGGCAAGCTGGCGGCGCTGACTTTCGATTTCCGCCTCAAGACCGGGAAGATCATTCACCAGCCGGTCCCAAAGCGATGGTTGGATCGCCTCGCTTCGGGCCACTGGCATTACATCCGGTCCCGTGCGGCGGTTCATGATTTAGGCGCCAGCCACGATATCGAACTCGACCTCGTGCTCATCACCGGCTGAGTGGTCGTCCGCCTGAATCGTGTACTTCATATTGACTGATTCAAAAGACAGGGACAGCTTCTCGGTGACAACCTGATCGTTTTCATCGCTGCCGTCATTGACCATCTCGAACTTGGTCACCACGACGTTTTCCATGGTGATTATCAAGTAGTCGAGATGCGCTTCACCGGAATCCTTGCGCAGCGCCAGCGTTGCCGCAGGAATGGATTTGCCCTGCATACAGGCCAGCGCCAGGTAAACCGACGAGGCATCCGTTTCTTTGAAACATGTCAGGCTGTCGACCTGTGCCCGCGACTGTGTGCGGCCACTGCCACGCGCGGCCGAGCTCATTTGTTCGATGTTCCAATGCACACCATGGACATCGATTTCGTCTTCATGCTCGGCACGTTTTGATTCACCGGGAATGTCATCAATCTTAAGATAACCGGTAAGTGACATATCAATTTCCTTTTAATTGCGGGGTTTGGGGTGGCAAAGGCGCTGATCAGGAGCCCTTGACCGATGGTAATTCTGAGACGAGGCGCAACGACGCGTTGATCCCCTCAAGCTGATAATGCGGACGGAGGAAGAACCGGGCGTTGTAGTAGCCGGGGCGTCCTTCAACGCTGTCCACCTGCACCTCGGCCGCGGCCAGAGGGCGCTTTGCCTTGGCCTTGTCATCCGCCATGGCCGTATTGGCCAGCACGTAGCGGTTGATCCATTCCGAGAGCCACACCTGCATGTCGGCGCGTTCCTTGAACGTGCCCACCTTGTCGCGTGCAATGGCCTTGAGGTAATGCGCAAAGCGGCTGACGGGGAAAAGATAGGGCAGGTTGGCCGACAGGCGCTCATTCGCCTGCGCATCCGGATCAACCAGCCGCCCTGCGCGCGCCTCGTCATCCTGCAGGCTGTGCGCGCCAATAAACGCCGCTGTATCAGTGTTCTTGCGGTGCAGGATCGGCATCATGCCCAGCTTGGCCAGCTCCGCCTCGCGCCGGTCGTCGATGGCAATCTCAGTAGGGCATTTCATGGCGACCGAACCATCATCGGTGGGGAAAGTATGCACAGGCAGGTTCATGACCGTGCCACCGGATTCGACACCGCGTATCTGCGTACCCCAACCATAGAGCTTGTGGCTGCGGTTGATATTCACGCCCATGGCAAAGGCGGCATTCATCCAGACGTAGTGGTCGTGATTGCCATCGATTTCTTCTTCGAATGCAAACCCTTTGACGGGCACCGTCTCGGCCCCGTAAGGCAGGCGGCCCAGAACCCGTGGCATCGTCAGACCGATGTAGCGGGCATCCTCACTTTCGCGCAGCGATTGCCAGCTGGCGTAATCGGGGGATGAGACGATCTGTTCGAGGTCCTGCGGATTGGGCAGTTCCTGCCAGCTTTCCATGCGGAACAATTGCGGGGCGGCCGCTGCGATAAAGGGTGCATGTGCCGCCGCACAGATCCCCGATAGGTTGCGCAGCATCCCGACATCCTTCGGCTTATGCGAGAACTCATAGGCGCCGATAATGCAGCCAAAAGGCTCACCGCCGAACATCGAGTATTCGTCCGTATAGACCTTTTTGAACATGTCGGCCTGATCCCACATCTGGCCTTCGAAGTCTTCCAGATGGTCAGCCAACTCATCCTTGCTGACATTCAGCACACGGATCTTAAGCTTTTGATCGGTTTCGGTGTTGTTTACGAGGTAGTGCAGGCCGCGCCAGGTCCCTTCGATCTCGCGGACCTCAGGTGCATGGATCACCTCATTGACCTGCTCGGTCAGCATCGCATCAATCCCGGCGATCAGCGACTTGATCGACTTGACCGCATTGCCCGAGATTGAGGCAGAGCCGGAGCGTTCCTTGGCCGCGACGGCCAAGTTTTGCACCAGTGTCTGCAGCTTGTCGGATTCGCTTTCTTTGACGCGGAAATCCTTTTCCAGAAGCGATGAGAACTCGCCCAGATCAAGGGTTTCGGTTTCCTTGCCGGCTTCTTGGGCTTCGGTATCGGCCATGATCAACCCTCCCCTTCTTCATTGGCTTTCATCGCGGCTTCTGCCGCTTCGGCCAGTAGTGGTTCGTTGGACAAAAGCTGCGCGATGCGCTTTTCGGCATCGACCTTGCCATCCATGTAGCCCAGCAATTCTTCGAGCTGCTGGCGCATCTTCAGAAGTTCCGCCAAAGCCGGGACCTGTTCAGCGACTTTGTCGGGTGCGAAATCGGACATTGATTTGAATGTCAGATCCACGAACAACTCTTCCTCGGCGTCTTCGCCTTCCGCGCTGGGCAGCTTGTTGGGAACGCGGGCTTTCACGCGGGGCGACAGGGCTTCCATGAATTTGGGGAAGCGGCCCGCATCGGTTTCGACAAATTCACGCTCGCCCAGCGGCTTTTGCGCCTCGGGCGTTTCGGATTTGCCTGCAAGATCCGCCATGACCCCCATCACAAAGGGCAACTCGATGGTCGTGGGGCTTCCATAATGCTCAACGTCATAGGCGATCTGCACCCGTGGGGCCCGATTACGCTCAATGACCTTCTGTTTACTGTCTGCCATAATCCGTTTCTTTCCTGTTATTTGCCTTTGTCGTCTTGGACGCCAGCAGCGTTACGGAACTCTTTCATGCCGCTTGGTGCGACTTCAGACATCAGTTCCATGAAATCCATGTGAACCATCCGCTGGACCCGCCGTGCGAGATGCGGGATCGGGCTGGATGGTTCGGTACGTTCGTAAAAGGCGATGATCTTTCCAAGGGCACGTTCCACGTCGTCGCGCGAGTTGATATCTCCCGAGCTACTGCCCGAAGACGCAGCTTTCGGCGCACTTGCGGTCGTGTTCGTTTCCTGAGTGTTCTCAGGTACTTGCGGTTCGGCGGCGTCTGTCTTGACCATGCCGGTATCCATCATTGTCTTTGCGTTATTCAAAAACTCGGTCAGTTCCGGAAAACGGACGCCGCCGCCATTGCTGAGCCCGGCCTTCTCGGAAAAGCGGCTTTCCAAAGCCTCGACTGCGGCCAGCGCCTCGCCCACGTCTTTCTTGAGCGTCTCGGCAAGATCGGGTTGTTCTGCCGCAACAGCACGGCAGGCGGCGGTAACCCGATTCTTGTTAGCTTGATAAGCGCTGCGCAGCTTTTCACGCTCATCAGCGCTTAGCCCCGATGGCACACGATTCATCGCGTCAAACTCGCTAAGTGCGGCATCAAAGAGGTTTTGCCCGGTGATGATCCCCAGACCCGGCAAGGTCATGATCGGGTTCATTTCCAGATCGCCAAGCAGACCGTTATCGTCATTTTCGAGCTGTTTGAGGCTGTTGATACGTCTAAGTGCGGCCTCTTTTGGATCATCGCGTTCGCGCAGCACGGGATGCACGCTGTCCCAATGCGCCTCCAATGTCTCGTTGATCAGGGTTACCCCGGCAGTCAGGCCAGCAAGACCGTCCTGATTGGCAAGCGCGCGGACAACTATGACAAGCAGACGCAGGTCGCGCCCTTGCGTGGCAAGGTCGGCAGCGGCATCGAAGACGGCTGTCCAATCCACATCCGCCGTTGTTGGCGGGCCGTCATTGTCGGGCTGAATGCGGCTTTCGCGCGCAGCCGGATCAAGCATCCGCTCAATCGCATGAAACTCCGGCACATTCCTCAGGTCGATGCCCGATGGTGCTGCGGGATCAACCACATCTTGGAAGCTAGCCAGCTGTGTCATCATAGCTTAAGTGTTTTTCATCAATGAATTTTAGTTTCACACAACAAATTGATTCTGACAAACTTTTAACATCTTTGAGCCATTATTGCCGTCCGTCAACAATGGCGGAGGCATAGCCGATCACCTTGTCCGCATCTTGCGCAAATATCTCGTCCAGCGCCTGCACAACTGCGGCGGGGCTTTCCTCGCGGGGGCGGCGCCCGTCAAAGAGTGGTCCACGTGAAAGGATGACAAAGAGTTCGCTTTTGCCAAGGTTATCTGCATTGACTCGCGTTGCGAGTTGTCGACGGTCTTCATTGAATTCTTCGATCGTGAACAATACGCGTACACGATGGATGCCGTCTTGGAGTTCTGATCGCTCAGCAATCAGTACGCGATCATCCAAGGCATGCGGTATGACGCTAAAAACTTTTTCGTCTGGATCTACAAAGAAGGCCCATGTTGCACCGTCGCCATATTCTTCGGGTACGAGAAAGTCCACCACCGGGTTCTGCCCAACCCGGAAGACGCCCGACAGATTGCGCTCGCCGGTATCGCCTTCTGAAAGCGCCAGCGTGCCGACATCGTTCGCCACGTCGGCAAGCCTTTGGCGGACCATACAGTGTCCGAGCGCAAGCGTTTGGATGATCACCGTAACCGGACGGTCGCCGACCAGCGGTTTGAGTTGTTCCGTAATCTTCGGCCGTACCTCCTCATCCGAGACATATCCCGTGATCCTCACCGGCTCACGCAGGCCAAATTGCCCTGCGGTGTCGCCCTCAACGTTCAGTGGTCCGCAATCCTGCACAGTGCTTAAAGCCTCCGCGATGGCGGCTCTTGAAAGCACCAGCGGACCGGCCTCGAGATCGGTGTTGAGTTGCCAGTCATAAGTGGTGGCGAACGTGTCGATGTTGGCTATTACCGCGGCGCGGGTGGTCACATCTGGCGCAAAGCCGGACAGCGTTGCTGTGCGGTCGCTGATTGACAATTGCGTGGTCTCGAGGACGCTGGTGTGATCCATCAGGATCTGCGCCTCGCCCATCCATTCGCCTTCTGGAAGGCCCGTGGCCAGAACGAACTCACCGGTTGGCATCGCGCCGAAACTGTTGGTGATCGCATTACGAAACGCCTCTACGGCAGCTTCATCCGGCGCATTGCCAGTCAGGACCGGGGGGGTGCCATCGGCACTGACAAGCTCCAGCCTATAGGGGTCAGCAACGGGCAGGGGGGGCGTCAGCAATTCATCAAAGAGACCGCCAAGCCAGACGAGTGCGGCAGCGGCCACGACAGCCACACCGCCCAACAGCGCCCAGGGTGGCTTACGACGGGTTTTCCTGTCGCGCTTCTCAACCGGTTCGCTTGCCGGACGCAGCACTGCATCGATCTGCGCGACAAGCTCGGCTGCATTCTCTGGGCGGTTAAGCGGGTCAGGTGCGGTCAGTCGCTCGACAATTCCGCGCAGCATGTCCGGCACGCCATCTGTGTCGAGAGCGGCCTGCTTGCGGCGAATGATCTCTCCCGGCGTGGCACCGCGAAACGGCGTTTCCCCCCGCCACGCGGCAAGGAGCGTTGCCCCTAAGGCGTAAAGATCGGATTGCGGGCTGACCTGCCCGTCAAGCTGTTCGGGTGCGGAATACTCGTACTTCCCCGCAAAGTCCGATCCGACAATCGTGCGGGCGCCAACAGCCGTATCCTTGGCGATGCCGAAGTCGATGATCGTCGCCCTTGCCGGATCCCCTTGACGCAGGATGATATTGTCGGGCGACAGGTCGCGGTGGATGATCCCCTTTGCGTGGGTCGCGACGAGCCCTTCGGCAACGCGATGACCAACAATGAGCAATTCGCGCTCATCCATCCGGCGGCGGGTCATGACGTCGCTCAGCGGCGTGCCCTCGACGTAATCCATGACAAGAAACACATGACCGTCATCAGAAAGCGAGCATTCGGTGTAACGCACGACGGCATCATGCTGGATCGCGCGCATTTCTTCTTCGCGCTTCATCAGCTCGATATAGTCGGCATTGCCCGAAAACTGCCGATTGAGCGCTTTGATCGCGACAAGACGTTCGGTAATCCTGTTGCGCGCGCGATAAACCTCGCCGGTTCCGCCGCGCCCGAGAATCTTGTCGATCTCATAGGTGTTGTTGAGCACCTGTCCGACTTTGAAAATATCACCGGGCAGCGGATGCGTCATTGCGTTCTTCCAAGAAACAAGAGCTTACGAAAATCAAATGTCGCTTTCAGTTCGGTGCGAGGATAGGCTACCTTTCGTTAGGGTGCGACACATTTCTGCCAAACTGTTGCCCCAAGACTTAATTTCGAGATGGGGGGCGACGGCATTGGCCCAAACTGGATCTTCTGAAACTGTGAAGCGCAAAGAGCTGGTTGGAAAGCTCAACCCGCTTTGTCTGAAGGCCTTCTCTGCAGCGGCTGCGGCGGCCAAGGCACGCGGCAATCCCTATGTGGAGCTGGTGCATTTCATCCGTGCACTGATGGATGAAGACGGGTCAGATTTCGCTCTGTTGTTGCGCGCGGCGGCGGTGGACGAAAGCACGCTTACCGCGGATGTCACCCGCGCGCTTGATGCGCTTCCGCGCGGGGCAAGCGCGGTTGAGGAGTTTTCCGACCATCTGTTTCATGCCATCCGCGATGGATGGAATATGGGCCAGCTTGATTTCGGGGATGAGACGGTGCGGTCCGCCTATCTGCTGCTCGCCATGCGACAGACGCCGGTGCTGGAATCGCTGCTGTTTCGGATCTCGACCGAGTTCGACAAGGTGGATGTGGCAGGCATGTCCGGCCAGTTAGACGAGCTTCTGGCTGATTCGATTGAAGGGCAGACAACGGCACCGGCTGCTCCCAAGGCTGCACCGGGCGGGCAATCCGCGCTTGACCTTTATGCCAGCAACATGACGGCTGCGGCGAGTGACGGGAAGATGGACCCGGTTGTGGGGCGCGATCCTGAAATCCGGCAGATCGTTGATATCCTGATGCGCCGTCGGCAGAATAACCCGATCCTGACCGGCGAGGCGGGGGTCGGTAAGACTGCGGTGGTCGAAGGTTTTGCGCAGCGCCTTGTGCGCGGTGATGTGCCGCCGCAACTCCGCAATGTCGCCCTGCATATGCTGGATGTCAGTCTGATGCAGGCGGGCGCCTCCATGAAGGGCGAGTTCGAAAAGCGTCTGAAATCGGTGATTGATGAGGTGCAGGCCTCGCCCACGCCGATCATCCTTTTCATCGATGAGGCGCACACGCTGATCGGGGCGGGCGGTGCGGCTGGCACAGGCGATGCCGCCAACATCCTTAAGCCCGCCTTGGCGCGTGGGGAGTTGCGGACGATCGCGGCCACGACCTGGGACGAATACAAGCAGCACATCGAAAAAGACCCCGCCCTGACCCGACGTTTTCAGGTGGTCAAGGTCGAAGAGCCCAGCGTTGAAAACGCGATCCGCATGTGCCGGGGCGTGGCAGGCGTTTTAGAAAAGCATCATCAGGTGGAGATACTGGATGAGGCGATTGCGGCATCGGTCGAACTCTCCCATCGCTATATCCCGTCCCGCCAGTTGCCCGACAAGGCGATCAGCCTGCTCGATACCGCTTGCGCCCGTGTCGCGATTTCGCAGCACGCGACGCCGGGTGCCGTGGAGGATCTGGAAAGGCGCGCCACTGCGTTGGAACTCGAATTGACTATTGCGGAGCGCGAGGCGGGGATTGGCATCGACACGGCCCAGCGTATCGAAAGCATCACCGCCGAGTTGGAAGAGACGAAGTCCCAACTAGAAGGGGAAAACGAGCGTTGGGATGCGGAAAAAGCGCTGGTCGCTGATATCATCGCCCTGCGTGCAAAGCTGCGCGAAAGCGGCGCGCCGATTGAAGGCGAGGATGAGGCGGAAGCCGATACACCTGCGCTCGACCCCGCTGACCGGGCTGCCGTGATGGATGACCTGCAAGCCAAGATGGCAGAATTGACCGAAGCGCAAGGCGAGAAACCTCTGATACTTCCGTCGGTCGACACCGCTGCCGTCACATCCGTTGTGCAGGATTGGACCGGCATCCCCACGGGCCGCATGATGGCCAGCCAGGCCGAACGCGCGTTGGAACTGGTTGAGACGATCCGCGCCCGCGTCACAGGCCAAGACCATGCAGCCGAGATGATCGCGTCACGTATCCAAACCTCTTACGCGGGGCTATCAGCACCCGAAAAACCCATGGGCGTTTTCATGCTTTGCGGACCCTCCGGCGTGGGCAAGACGGAAACGGCGCTGGCGCTTGCCGACATGCTTTATGGCGGCGAACAGAACCTGATCTCCATCAATATGAGTGAGTTTCAGGAGGCGCATACCGTCTCCACCCTGAAAGGCGCGCCGCCCGGCTATGTCGGCTACGGCAAGGGCGGTATCCTGACCGAGGCTGTGCGGCGGCGGCCCTATTCTGTCGTGCTGCTTGATGAGGTCGAAAAGGCCCACCCGGATGTGCACGAGATCTTCTTTCAGGTCTTCGACAAAGGCATGATGGATGACAGCGAAGGGCGGCGGATTGATTTCAAGAACACGCTGATCCTGCTGACGTCCAATGCTGGCTCGGATGAGATCATGGCAATGACCGAGGATGGAAAGGTCAAACCCGATCTTGACGAACTGACTGCGGCGTTGCGCGCGCCACTCCTGAAGGTCTTCCCAGCGGCCTTGCTGGGGCGGCTTGTCACCATTCCCTATTATCCGCTTTCTGACCAGATGATTGAGGTGATCGCCGGTCACAAGCTGCGCGCCATCGCGGGGCGTCTGGCCAAGCAGTACGAGGCCGAGCTTGTCATCGGCGACGGCGTGCATGACCTGATCAAGGCGCGCTGCACCGAGATCGAAAGCGGTGGGCGGATGATCGATGCTATATTGACCAACACGCTTTTGCCGGAACTCAGCCGTGCGCTTTTGAACAAGACACTAGATGGCACCACGCTGACAAAGGTTGAGGTGACGGGCGACAGCAACGGTTTTGCCTATCATTTCGAATAGGACCTAGGGGGTTTATGCAAACCTATAATCAAACGCGCTTTGTCTACCAGCACACGATGGGCATGGACCCGGCGGGTCGCGAATACCTCTCGCTCGTCGTGCGCGGCACGTTTGATTTCCCCGACGATCCCGGCACGGAGCCACAGCCCAGCAAAGAGCAGCGTCCGTTGGTGATGGCCGATGAGCATACGGGCGAGCCGGGCCATTCCGCGACATTGTGGGAAACCGATTTCGCCTTTCGCAAACCCCATGCAGAGGTGATTGCCCAAGGTGCCGCCTATGCCCCGCAAGGCAAACCAGCGGAACGCGTGCGGGTCGGGATCAAAGTGGGCGACTGGCTGAAGCAGTTTGACGTGCTCGGCTATCGCGAATGGCGCAATGCCGGGGTGGCGATTGTGCCAACGCAAGCAGTGCCTTTCACGCGCGCGCCCTTCACTTATGATACGGCCTTTGGCGGGCCTGACCGGCTCAACCCCGACAACCCGCAACCGGATGTCTATATGCCCAACCCGGTCGGGCGCGGCTTTGCAACGCCACGCAATCAGGACCGGATCAATGGTCTGGCACTGCCAAACACGCAGGCCGTTGGACAGGACATCCGCTCTCCCTACGAAGACTACGCGCCTATGGCCCTTGGCCCGGTCAGCCGGGCCTGGCCCGACCGCATCAAATATGGCGGGACCTACGACGACAATTGGGTCGACAATATCTTTCCCTTCCTTCCGCCGGATTTTGACGAGCGTTACTATCAATCCACCCCGCCCGATCAATGGATCGCCGCGCCGCGCACCGGGACCGAGGTGACGATTGCGAATATGACGCCAAATGGCATCGAACGGTTCCGCTTGCCCGAGACGGCCTTGCCGCTCACCATTTTCCGGGGGCGGGATAAGTGCTTTGATCAAGCCGTGACGGCCGATACGCTGATCTTTGATTGCGAGGCGCGGGTGTTCTCGCTGGTCTGGCGGGCAGAGGTGCGGATCCATCGTCATATGACTGAGTTCACCGAATGCTGGGTTGGCCCACCGACTGATGCGATGCTGCGCGCGATTGCGGCTGGACGCGGATACATCCGCGCGGCAGGTGTCGCGGTGCCCGAGGATGAAGACGTATGAGCGCGACGCTCGATATCGTGGCGGCGGGTATGGCCACAGCGGTGGGCCTCGACCGGGCGTCATCCTGTGCGGCAATGCGCGGGCGGCTGGATGGGTTTCAGGAGACACGATTTGTTGCGGGGTCCGGTGAATGGCAAATCGGCGCACCAGTCCCATTGCCGCGCAATTGGATCGGGGCAAAACGGCTGGCCCATCTGGTCGCGGGCGCGATTGTCGAGGTATTGCGCGCGGCACCAGAGGCCGCTGAAGATGCCGCGTTGATCCTCTGTCTGGCCGAGGAGGATCGCCCTGGCAGGCTGCCCCATGATGGCCCCGCCTTTGCCGAAATGGTGGCCGAGATTGTCGAGGCGCGCAGCAGAGAGCGGACGGTTCTTGTGGCCCATGGTCGCCCTGCCGGTTTCGCTGCCCTGGATCGTGCCCGCAAGATGCTTGCCGAAGGGGCGGCGCGCTATGTCATGATCGCGGGCGTGGACAGCTATTTGACCGGTCCCGCGATTGCACACTATCTGGGCCAAGACCGGCTGCTGGGACCAGACAACCCCAATGGATTTGTCCCGGGCGAAGCGGCGGCAGCAGTGTTGTGTACGGCGGAACCTGTGGGCCGCCTGGTCCTGACCGGATTGGGCCTGTCACGCGAAGAGGCGCATATCTACAATGGGTTGGACGAAGACGGACTCGACCTGCCCCTGCGCGGCGACGGCATGACAGCGGCATATAAAGCCGCGATGGACAGCGCTGGCGTCGTCCTGTCGGATGTCGAATACCGCATCGCGGATCTGACTGGCGAACAGTATTTCTTCAAGCAAACAGCACTCGCGAGCCTGCGCCTGGAGCGCGGCCGCAAGGAGTTCCAGGACCTTTGGAGCCCAGGCGAGTCGCTTGGCAATATCGGCGCCGCAACCGTGCCGGTTATGATCGGTATGGCGCTGAGCGCCGCAGAAAAAGGCTACACACCCGGCAGCCCGGTCCTGATCGAGGCATCATCGGATGCAGGCGCCTGCGGTGCCGCGGTCTTTCACACACGCGAAGCTTCGTAGATGAGTGTTTTCGCCAACGGTTTGGAGGTTTCGGGCAAAGCGATTGATGCCAAAACCATCGCAGCGACGCCAGACACCAGCGTTACCCCGCCCGTGGCAACCTTCCATACGCCAGTGGCGTGCCCATCCCCTATCCCAGCTTCGGCACGGCTGGCGGCACGGACAAGGGGACCGGAACAGTTCTGATCGGCGGGAAGACGGTCAATATCAAGAACAACAGTCGTCTGACAAAAAAACGTCCCGGATTGAGGCAGAAAGTGCCGCGAAAAAGGGAATTGTGACATCAAAGAATACCGGGAAATTGCAATTCAACACCCGGTCAAATGAGGTGAAATTCTATGGCGAGTCGGCTACCGGAATACCGATATGGCAACGAACAATGATGTATCGCCGGTAGGGAATACATCGCCATGGGTGCATATTGCCGAACTTTCCAAGGCAGATGACGATTGCGAGAAAGTCTACCAATAGCGTGAAGGACACCCCGATGGGAAAAGCCTACGCAATTGCCCAAAAACACGCAAGCAATCCAAGCATATCGCGCGTGCATCAGCATTGATGCATACCTGTAAGTCAAGTAAGGCTTGTACGAATTTCTATAACCACGATCAGAAAATGGCTCCTTGCATCTGCATGGAGGCCAAAATCATGAAAAAAGGAAGAAAGAACCTTCGATCAAGGTTATGCCACACCACAACAAAGCCAAGAAGGTAGATAACTTTTGGGACGCAGAACACGTACGCTGCAAGTCGGGTTCAAGAGTAAGGTCTGCACAGAAGCGCAAGGCACCGACAGCTGAGGCGCTGGCAAAGAAATCCGCCGATGCCAAGGTCGAAGAGTACTCAAAAAAAGAGTAAGGCAAAGAAGAAAACAAAAAACAGAAATAGGTGTCCGAATGCCCGGAGCTGATTAACCTGACCTAAGTGGCCGGTGTGACCAAGAATGACACGCCTGCGCAAGCACGTAAGAAGCAAATGGAGACGATTAGAGGTTTTTTCGGCGAACGACTATTTGTGCAAAGTAACGAGCGCTTGGTCATCTTTCATTAATGAGGTTTCATATATCTCGATATGAAAAGTGACGAAGCGGATCAGCGGGCATCGCCGCTGTTGCGTACTGATTTGACCCAAGAGGCCCCGGTCGTCACGACAATTCAGCCAATCGATTTTGACACTCTTAATTATGTTGCGTCCAGTGCCGATGATCAATAGCTTCTTGTTAGTGGTTGTTATACTCACTACATATAAATCGCAGAAGAGTAATTTATAAGCCGATAATCGATCTTTACTTACGTGGCTTCGCAAGGCGGAAGAACTATTCTTATTCGGCAAGGACGGGTCAGTCTTTTCATGTCCCGCTGGCAAATTTGAAAAACTATCAAATCCGTTGGATAATGAGATGCTTGGTGGACATTTCATTGCATCGGACAAGGACCATGTCTGTGATACACGAGTTCCGTTCGTTGGCTGGGACGGTTAGTGATTACGAGCTATCGATCATCGTGGCTATAAAGAATTTGAGGCTGTATTCGGCAAAGACAACGCTTCTTGGGGTGAACGATGGGACTGGAATTGTCTTTCGAGACGATGAAGCCGTTCGTGTCGGTCAAGCGGACGGAGGCATTCAGGCCATCTGGGTTTTTCAGGGCGTTGGGCAGTGGGGCCACGATAAATTTGGGATATTTATTCGTGAGTGTGACGAACTCGCCGAGCAATTCTAAACAGAGGATGCCTTTGAACTGAATGCCACAGACGTGATGTACGCACCGGTGGGTACCGAGGTCGATGTGTTTGATGGGACGGACTGGATTCAACTGCATGTCTCTCCATCCGTTGAGAGGCTTGTAAACCGGGTGCCCTTAGATTTCATGCCGTAATAGGCTCTGCGATATGTATTCCCGCACCCTATCCAGATCCAATCCGTCAATCGTTATCCCCTCAGCGCCCGGCTGAAGCATCCGCACTACGAACAACTGCCCTGCGTCACGGTGTTCGGCCAGTTGTTCTTCGGCGATCCGCAAGCCATCTGGCCCAGCGATCTTCAAACCATCGAGGTGGGCCTCCAAACGTTCCACCACCCGCGCCAGCCGGTCGGCGTCCATGTCGGGGTTTTCGTCCGGGTATAGCAGGGCGCGGTCATAGACTGTCCAGAGAAACGCGGCCTGTTCAGCGTGTTGCCGCACGATGTCTTTAAGGATGGGAACGGACATTCAGTTCAGGTTGATTGATCCACCACGGATGCGGTTGCTGGCTGAAGCCTGGCTGACGAGATACGTGCCCCGGATCGTGACATGCCCGTCCTTTTCCATGACGATCGAGGCTTTACCGACGCGCAGCTCAATACGTTCATCAGCCTTCACCGTCACCGTTTCTCCATCGCTGATCACTTTTGGAGTATCGGTCTGCGGTGCGGGCGCCAGAACGCGGCCGATGATCAGTGGCTTGTCGCGGGCATCATCCTCGAACAAGAGCGCTACCTCGCAGCCAATCGCGGAACTGGGGAGTGTGACAAGAGTGCGGGCCGGGATCGCCTCGGGCGACGGGTTGCCTGCGAATACCACAAGCGGCTGACCCTCCTTAAGCCCCATGAAAATCCCGATAATCACGCCGCCGACAGTATCATTCTGAAGCATGACGCCCTCGCAATGTCTTCGGTTCAATATGCGGCAAAGCCTAGGGGAATTGGCGTTGCACCGCAAATGATATCGCGTTGTGCGGTCAGCCTCAGCCGTTGTTGCTTTATCTGTAAAATACGTCGGGTAAGGTTTGTCTGACTTGATCCGTCGCGCGGATTCGCGTTACGCTGTTAACATATTGTTAATCTCATACTCGGCTGACTTTTCAATGACTAACATGCTATGTCGTGTCATATTGAGCGCCGCTTTTCTTGGCGCTGTTTTGCTGAACGGGCCGCAGGCCGTCGCGCAGACGGCTAGTGAAGTGACACCGGGTAGTTTTCGTCCTGAACTGCGCGCGCTGACCGGTGCCATTGTTTTTAGCGGAGAGCCTGGCACGCAGGCGCCCCCCGGCTCGGAACGTATTGGGATTACACTGTCGGGTGT
The DNA here is from genome assembly GCF_033963825.1 of Cognatiyoonia sp. IB215446. NCBI lineage: Bacteria > Pseudomonadati > Pseudomonadota > Alphaproteobacteria > Rhodobacterales > Paracoccaceae > Cognatiyoonia > Cognatiyoonia sp. IB215446. The sequence goes on from NZ_JAXBMD010000001.1 coordinate 267,591, forward strand.
GCAGATCACCGGCGCGCGGCCGGAACTGGCCGATGCAAATGCGGCCTTGGAAGAGCGACTGACAGGGCGGCAAATCCCGGTTTCGGAGCTTTTTGAGGCAACGGCTGCGCTGGAAGAAGCTTACGTGAATGCGGGCCTGGTCCTGACGCGCGTTGTTCTCCCACAACAGGCCTTGCGCGATGGCGGCGTTCTGCGTGTCGAGGTTGTGAACGGGTTTGTCGAAACGATTGACGATGTCGCTGTGCCGGATGAGGTGCGCACGCGGGTAGGGCGCCTTGTTGAGCCGTTGGTCGGTAGGCCGGGTGTAACACTGGCCGAGCTTGAACGGCAACTTCTTCTGGCGGGCGATGTCTCCGGCGTGGCGCTGAATACAGCACTGGCAACCGGTGAAACCCAAGGCGGGACCGTTCTGGCGCTGGACGTGCAATATCAGCGCGTCACCAGCTTTTTCTCTTACGACAATTTCCCCGATAAGGCCCTGGGCGAGCCCACGCTGAACTTCGGCACCGAGGTCAACTCGGCCCTGGGTTTTGGCGAGACATTATACCTCAGAGTTTCAGCGACCCCGCAACGCGGTTTTTCAGACGATCCGCTTTATCGCGTGGGCGCCGTCGGGGCGATCTTTCCGGTAGGACGGTCCGGTCTGACCGCCAATCTGGAAGTCACACGCAGTGTCACAAATCCTGAGGAAACGGATGAGACTATTGCACCAACCAGCTCATCATTTGGGCGGGAGTCACTCCGTTTGATTTATCCCTGGATACGCTCGCGCAACATCAACCTGAATGCGCAAATCGCGTTTGATCATCAAACGGATGAGCAAGAGACCGATGCTGGCCCGGTCTATGAAGATGATATCAACATCCTGCGCCTCACGGCGAATGGCAGCTACCAGCATAGTGATCGCGCCACCTCCGAGGGCGGACTGACAGTGTCTCGCGGGCTTGATATTCTTGAGGCGCGCGAGGGGACGGCAGAGCTGCCGTTGTCCCGTGATGGAGCCGAGCCAGTCTTCACGACGCTCAGCGGATCGTATCGGTTCCAGCGTGGTTTTGAGAATGACTATGCACTCTCAATCAATGCCCGCGCGCAGACGTCCTTTGGCGATACCGTCGTCGCCTCCGAGCAATTCAGCGCCGTTGGCGCGGGTGATCTATCGACATTTGATAGCGGGTCCTTGCGCGGTGACAGCGGCGCCACTCTGCGCACAGAATTCAGCCGCGGCTTTAATGGACAACTGGGTGGCGAGCCATTTGTGATCGCACCGTACATTTTTGCGGCAGCCGGTGCATTGCGGCTCAACAACCCGACAGGGGTGGAGGAAAGCGAAGACAGTGCTGCCTCCGTCGGGATCGGATTTGACTACTTTGTTTTAGGCGACACGCCGTTTCGCGCGGACAATATGCGCATCGAATTTGGGAGAGGGTTTAGTGAAAATGATGGAAATCAGAACCGGCTCAGCATTTCAGCAAGTCTCAGATTCTAAGGGCCGCCGCAGCGCCAGGCTGCTGGCGGTGCTCGCATCCTGCGCCTCACCGATCGCACTGATGGCGCAGGATTTGCCGACCGGGGGGAACGTGGTTGCCGGTCAGGCGCAGATCACCTCACCGTCCACCAATCAGATGACCATCAACCAGTCGACGAACAACGCTGTCATCAATTGGGACAGTTTCAATGTCGGCTCGGGCGCGCATGTTCAGTTCAACCAACCCAGTACTTCAAGTGCGACTTTGAACCGCGTGAACGGGTCGACGGGGTCGGAGATCCACGGGCAGATCACCGCAAACGGGTCGGTTTTTGTGGTGAACCCGAACGGCATTTTCATTGGTGCGGACGGCAATATTCAGACCGGCGGCGGCTTTGTGGCCTCCACCCTTGATATATCCAATGACGGCTTTCAGAACGGGCGGCTGCGTTTCGAGGGTAACGGCCAGTCTGCAAAGGTCGAGAATGCAGGCACGATCACTGTCGGACGTGGAGGCTATGCCGCGTTGCTGGGTGGCCATGTGGACAATTCCGGCACGATTTCCGTACCCATGGGCCGCGTGGCCTTTGGGTCGGGCGAGCGGATCACGCTTGATCTCTCCGGCGACGGCTTCTTGCAGGTGGCTGTGCCCACGGATGCAATCAGTGAAGAGGGTCAGGCGCTGATCGAACATTCCGGTTCGGTCGCGGCCGAAGGTGGCATTATCGAGATGAAGGCGGCGACCGCGCGCGAGGCTGTGCGCCAGGCCGTGAACCTCAGCGGTGTGGCCGAGGCGACGTCCGTGCAGCAGCGCGGCGGCACCATCTTTCTGGGCGGTGGCGCTGGCGGTCAGGTGCAGGTCACGGGCCGTGTGAGCGCCCGGGCTGAAGTTGTAACAGCGGTTGAGACATCTATCCGTCCGCAAGCGCGCGGCGGTGATATCACGGTGACGGGCGTCGATATCGCACTCTCCGGCGCCGAGATCGACGCAAGCGGCGCCGATGGCGGCGGCCTCATCAGGATCGGCGGCGACTTTGCAGGCGCGGGCGATCTGCAACGCGCCGAAGCTGTTGAGGTCGATGCGGCCACAACGATCTCGTCCGACGCGCTCGGCACGGGCGATGGGGGCCGCATCGCGGTTTGGTCGGACCTGCGCACTGAATTTGCCGGTAGAAACTCAGCCCGCGGAGGCGATGCTGGCGGTGATGGCGGCTTTGTCGAGATATCAAGTGCGCAAGTGCTGGAGTATACCGGGCGGACGACAACGACAGCTGCTATGGGCGAGACGGGCACGTTGTTGCTTGACCCAACGGACATCTTTATCACGACTGCGGCTGAAGAAGAGACGCTGGAGGCCGATCTGGCCAACAACGATGTTATTCTGGACACCAACGCGACCGGCGTGGATGAAGGTAACATTACGATCACACGCGACATTGATTGGACGACCGAAAACAGTCTGACGCTGGTCGCCGACAATGACATTTTCCTCAGTGGCGCCCTGAACGGCATCAATGGTGCGCTGATCGTAAGCGCATCCAGCGATGTCGTCGCGGACGGCGCGGTGAATGTAAACGAATTTGTGCTGCAAAGTGGAAACTGGACGCAGGTTGGTCCCCTCGCCCCGTTTTCCGCCAATAATTTCAATGTTCAAGGTGGCGAGTTCCTGCGCGCCACTGGTGGTATCGGATCCGATGCGGAACCATTCATCATTGTTGATGTCTATGGCTTGCAGGGGGTCGGCTCTTCAGCGCGAATGCTGTCGAGCAACTACATGCTCGGGGCGGATATTGATGCAATCATCACGCGGGGATGGAGCCGTGCCGATACCGGTGTAACGCGTGGTTTTGTTCCCATTGGCAATTCCGACATACCATTCTCGGGAACTTTTGATGGTGATATGAACGCCATCAACGGGCTATTTGTCGAGAACACAGTCGGAGGATTTGGGACTGCGGCGCTATTTGCAGAAAATGGAGGCGCTATCCGAAATCTCTCGTTGACGAATGTTGATTTCAATGGCGGCAGAGCGGCAGGTCTCGTCGCAAGCAATTCTGGACTGATTGAGAATGTAGAGGTCAGTGGACGCGTTGTCGGTGGTGCGTTTGCGGGAGGACTCGTCGATACCAATAGCGGGACAATTGATGGCAGCGTTTCGAATGCGGATGTGTTTTTGGATGAGGGCTTTGGCAATTATTCCGGTTTTTTGTCAATTGGAGGGCTCGTGTCGACAAACTCAGGTACGATCTCGAACAGTCAGAGCCTTGGCGATGTCGTGGCACAGCCAACCGTTGGTAGCAATATTAACCTCGTTGTGGGCGGTATTGCCGGCCGCAATTCTGGGAACGGTACTATTCTAGATTCATCTGCAAGTGGCGATATTGACGTCATTTTTCCGGGCCCCCAACCTACAGATGGCAGCAGTACAATTGAGGTAGGTGACCTAGCAGGACGCACTGATGGCGGGGCCATAATAGGTTCTGACGGCACTGGGCTGATTTCGGTTACGAACAACAGTGCTGCGGTGGTTGAAATCAACGGTGTTGTCGTTGACCCGGTTATTCCTGATCCCACACCAGAACCGATGCCAGTTGTGGACCCCGTGCCAATTCCTGATCCTGTGGCAGTTTCCATCATTACGTTACCCAACCCGCCCGATACGCTCGGCGAACTGAATCTGAGCCCTACGACTGCCGTTTCATCCGGTGGCGAAGGCGCTGCAACGGGCGGCGCCGTCGCTGATGCTCTGGAAGGTCAGGCGCAGGCGCAAGTGGCGGCGAATGGTCTTGTCACCGTTGCTGCGGCTTGTGCGGGTGGTGAAGATGTTGAGACGGTGCTGGCATGTTTGACGGATGCGCTTGATGCGTTCGGGACAGAGCTTGATACAATCCTGTTGCAACTGCCGCCTGAACTAGGCGACGTCGCGCGGATCATCGAAGATGCCCGCGATGGTGTGGACGCAGCGCGGCGCCGCGCTCAGGCCCGTCTGGCCACCGCCACAACCGAGGCGGAGCGCGAACAGATTCGCAATGAGGCCTTGATCGAGGCACGTGCATCCATTGATATTGCGGCCAACCGTCTGCGTCAGCGCGTGGCACTGGTCCGCGCGCAAGACCCCGATCTTGCCGCCGTGCAGCAGGCAACAATTTCGGTTGTGGCGACAGCGGTTGAAACGGTTGGTGTGGAATTGGCACGCGCGACAGATCTCTGACGGACAGACGCATGAACAGTGCTTTGAAAAAATGCCTTGCAGTTTTGATGGTGCTGATCTGTGCGGGTGCCGCTTTGGCGGAAGAACGGGTGGCGCTTGTTATTGGCAATGGTGACTACAGTGTTGCGGCCGCTTTGCCGAACCCGGTGAACGACGCCACAGACATGACATTGGCGCTCGAAAACCTCGGCTTTGATGTGATGACGGGCCTTGATCTGAACCACGACGACATGGCCGCCCTTATCGCAGCCTTCGGAGAGCAGGCGAAAAGCGCCGATGTAGCTCTGGTGTTCTATGCAGGGCATGGCTTCCAGGTGTCAGGTGCCAATTACCTACTGCCAGTCGACGGCACGATCGCGAGCACGGCGGATGTGCCTTCGCAGACGATATCGATGCAAACGGTGCTTGACGCCTTGGAAGGGGCGCCAGGGCTCAAGATCATCATGCTGGATGCATGCCGCGACAATCCTTTTGGGGGCAATCTGAGCGACCTTCCGGATGGTGATGACGGGTTGGCACGTTTGGGCAGCGATGCGGATCTGATGATTGTTTTTGCCACACAGCCAGATAACGTAGCCTACGACGGGGTGGGGCGAAACAGCTTTTTCACCGAGGCCGTGCTGAGCCATATTTTCACGCCCGGTCAGAACATCTCTGACATGATGATCAATGTGCGGCGCGATGTGCTCGCGGCGACCGGCGGTCGGCAGATCCCGTGGGATAGCTCGTCATTGACGCGCCAGTTCCTGTTTGATCAAAGCCCGCAGACGGTGTCCGAGGAAACCTTGCTTTGGCAGGTTGCCGCAAGCGGACGCGATCCGCAGCTTCTGAACATCTATCTGCAGCGTTACCCGGAAGGCAAACATACCGGTTCGGTTCAGGCGATCCTGCTAAGCCCTGTGACACGCCAATCAGTGATCACGTCACCTGAAAGAGCTGCGGCGCAAGCCGCTGATCTCTGGGCGCTGGCGCGGCGGACCCGGATGCGGCAACTTGTTGAGGTTTATCTGGCGCAATATCCCGATGGGCCTCACGCAGAAGAGGCGCAGCTCTTGCTGGATTCTTTGCCCCGGGCCGAAGATGTAAGTCCGGGCCGCATTTGTGAGCGGTTGGCCACGCATCCCGGTGATGCGACGGCAAATACGGCTGGTGTCAGCCTCGCTGCGTTGGCGCATGATGCGTCGCTCGCGATCAACACGTGCCGCGATGCGATTGCGCAATCGCCGCGTCTGCCGCATTACCGCACTCTTCTGGCGCGTGCCTATCTTGCGCGTGGCGACTACGCGCTTGCGCTTGAACAATATGAAGCCGCTGCGGCAATGGGCGATTTACGCGCGCTGTTCAGCTTGGGTGTTTTGTACGAGACGGGCACAGGCGTTGACCGTGATTTCGAACGGGCCGTTTCCTTTTACAAGCAATCCGCCGATGGCGGTCTGCCCGATGCACAGGTCAATCTGGCGCTGGAATTCTACGCCGGACAGAATATTGCACAAGACAGGCAGATGGCGGTTGAACTGATGCAACAAGCGGCCGCTCAGGGGCACAGGCTGGCGCTCTTCAACCTTGGCGCATTCTCTTTGGAAAACCTGGGCGATACGCCCGCCGCCGCTTTGGGGTTTTTTGAACGTGCAGGCGTCGCGGGGCATGCACGGGGATATTATCTGGCCGCAACGATTCTTGACGATGGCGAGATCATGCCAAAGGCCGCGACCCGTGCGTCGCAATTGCTGCTCATGGGCATCGCGGAAGGCGATAGTGGATTGGTGACGGCATTCTTCGACGAAGGCGAAGCTGGTGACTGGAGCGCCGAGACGCTCCGTTCGGTCCAGACAATCCTGACGGCGGCGAACCAGTATGGCGGGCCGATTGACGGCCTGTTCAACCCTGAAATGGAACTCGCTTTGGTCGGCTGGCGAACGGGCGGCTTCCGCGCCGATCTGCTGTTTCAGTAAGGGGCGCTAAACAAACCGCTCTCACACCCGGACACTTTAACCATGGGCAATCATCGGGGCCCTGCACTTACACCAATAGAAGAAACGCGCGCTTTGTAACAATGATGTGACAATGAGCATTTGCCATTTCGCGTCAAATATCGCAGATTACGCGCTTGCGTCGCGGGATGAGACGAAATGCGCAAAAAACTCAACGAAGAAACGATCGGGCCGGCAGCCGACAAGATCGCCAAAAGCTGGCGGTTGCAACTTTGCGACCGGATAGCCGAGACCCGCCGCGCCTACGTTTTCAAAGTTGATCGTCCGAACGGTGTCGCTGCGCTGAAAATCTACAAGCGGCTCGGTGCCGCGGGCGAAGGGGCGGGCATTCATTTTCTGCAAAACCTTGCACCGGGGATTGGCGCGCGGATCTACCGCAAGAGCGCTTGGCGTTCAGCCGTGCTGATGGAATGGTTAGAAGGCGATACCCTCGATAAGCTTGTCGTGCGGGGAGAGGATGCAAAAGCAATCGCGCTGACCGCACAGGTAGCCAATGCCGTGACCGCCACTAACTTTCGGCTGCCTTTCATTTATCGAAGGTTGGCGCCGGGTCTGCAACGGGACTTCAAGTCTTGTCTTTCTCCTGCTAGTGACATGTCGCGGCAATCGGAACTTGGCCGCGCCATGGCTTTGCTATTGCAGCTGATGAACACCTCGCCAAATGAGCGTGTGCTTCATGGTGATCTGGGTTTTGGCAACATCATGCTCACGCCGGAAGGGCCGCGGCTTTTTGATCCAAAGGGTCTGCGGGCCGATCCCGCCTTTGAGGTCGCCAAGTCACTTATTACGCCTTATGGTAATACGTCGTTGTCCGATTTTGAGACCCGCGTCGCCACGCGCGGACCGGTTCTGGCCCAGGCGGTCGGCACGTCCCCTTTGCGGTTGACACAATGGGCCGCCGTGATGCTGGCGCATAAAGTGTTCGTCGGTGGACAGAAGCGCCCCGAACAAAGAGAACTTATGCCATATCTGACAAGGCTTCTTGACCTTTCAGAGGTCTAGTCTCTCTCGCGCTAGCGTTCCCCATTACTGGCGAGTGAGGGTTCGTGTTCTGCAACCCATGAAGTTCGCCGATTCGCGAATCAGTCTATTGACTGCGAATCGTGACTTCGCTTAGTGTCGCAGGTAACGCAAAGCGCCATAAAAATAAGCGCGCGCGAGCAGTCTTGGCAGGGCGAGTGGGCGGGCTTTCGGGCCTGTCTTCTTGTGTCTCGACGCAGGGTCATTTTGCCGCTTTCCACATCCTCTTATCTGCAACATTTTGCCGCCCCGACATTGTCATATTTACATGCGAGCGTCGGCCACTCTAGGCTGCATGAAAATCTTGAAAAGGTATTCCTGACTCGTGTTGAAACGTACCCTGTCCGCTGTCGCGTGCCTGTGCATGATTACCCCTGCAACCTCTGTGATGGCGGATGTCGATGCCGGCGCTTATCTGGCGGCGCGTCAGGCCGGTGCGCATAGCGATTTCGCCAGCAGCGCGCGCTATTACACCAAGGCGCTTTTGCAGGACCCGTCGAATAGCTACATGCTGGAAAACGCAATGAACTCTTTCATCGCGTTGGGCCAGTTCAGCCGCGCGGTCCCCGTCGCGCAAGTGATGGTCGATCAGGGCATTAGCAGTCAGATCGCGCATCTGGTCCTGAGTGTCGAGAATGCGAAGACCGGCGACTGGTCAGACATTTTCAGTGCGCTAGAGCAGGGGCGCACAGTAGGCCCGCTGGTCGATGGCCTTGCACAAGGTTGGGCTCATCTGGGCGAAGGCGACATGAGCCGTGCCCTGGCCAGCTTTGATCAGGTGATCGAAACTCGTGGCATGGAAGTCTATGGCATGACGCACAAGGCTTACGCGTTGGCCTCTGTCGGTGATTTCGAAGGGGCGGCTGCCTTGTTTGAACGCCCGGTCTCGGGCGGTCTGCGCTATAGCCGGACCAGCGCAATCGCCCATGCGCAAATCCTGAGCCAATTGGACCGCAATAGTGACGCGCTCGCGATCCTCCAGGCAATCTTTGGGCGGCAGATGGACCCTGCCGTCGCGCTGATCCGCGACGCGCTGGAGGCTGGTGACGCGGTGGCTTACAGTGCCGTCCCGAGCCCCGAAGCCGGGATGGCCGATCTTTATCACATGATCGCCGGATTGGTTGAGGATGAGGCGCCTGCAAGCTTCACGCTGATGTATGCACGTGCGGCGATGTATCTTGATCCCTCGAACACGCCTGCGATCCTCATGACCGCCGGATTGCTTGAAGATATGGGCCAATACGACCTTGCCAATTCTGCTTTCTCTAGCGTTGCCACCGATGATCCGTCATTCCATGCCGCCGAACTGGGCCGGGCCGAAGCGCTCCGCAGTGCAGGACGCGACGATGCCGCGATTGAGGTATTGGAGGCGCTGACGCGTACCCATCCCGAATTGCCACAGGTCTGGGCCACGAAAGGCGACACCTTCCGCCAGACGGAGCGCTACAATCAGGCCAATGACGCATATACCAAGGCGCTTGACCTCTATGATGATGAAAGCGCGGCACGATGGTTTGTTCATTACACGCGCGGCATCACCAATCACGCACTTAATCTCTGGCCCGCGGCAGAGGCTGATTTTCGTGCGGCGTTGGAGCTCAACCCCGATCATCCGCAGGTGCTGAACTATCTGGGCTATTCGCTGGTAGAGCGGGGCGAGAAGCTAGATGAAGCGCTGGAGATGATTGAGACCGCGGCCGCGGCGCGCCCTGATAATGGGGCGATTATCGACAGTCTGGGCTGGGTCTATTTCCAACTTGGCCGCTATGACGAGGCGCTTGTGCATCTTGAACGCGCCTCATCGCTTCTGCCAACTGACCCCGTAGTCAACGATCATTTGGGTGACGTGTTCTGGGTCGTTGGACGGATGACCGAGGCACGGTTCCAATGGCAGCGGGCCCTGTCCTTTGATCCTGAAGCGGATGACGCACTGCGGATCCGTGACAAGCTTTCCCGTGGTCTGGATATGGTGCTGAAGGACGAGGGCGAAGACCCGATCCGCGTGGCCCGTGGCAACGATTAAGGCCATTGCCCCTGCGAAAGTGAACCTGACCCTGCATGTGACAGGGCAACGCGACGATGGCTATCACTTGCTCGATAGTCTGGTCGTCTTTACAGATGTGGCGGACCGGCTCAGCGCCACCATTGCCCCTGATTTGCGCATCTCGGTTTCCGGTCCGTTTTCGGGCGGGATTCCAACTGACCACACCAATCTGATGATGCGCGCGGCGGAGGTGTTACGGTCGGTGCGGGGTGTGAAACAGGGGGCTACGCTCACGCTTGAAAAGCATCTGCCCCATGCGGCAGGCATCGGCAGCGGATCATCTGATGCCGCTGTAACGCTGGCCATGCTCGCCGGGCTTTGGGGCGTGCCGCCATTGCCTGCCACCGCACCAGAGGTGCTGGCGCTGGGCGCGGATTTGCCCGTTTGCCTGCGCGCACCGACACCCACGCGGATGTCGGGAATTGGCGACGTGCTGACGGCTGTCCCGCAGGTGCCTGAATGCGCGCTGGTTCTGGTTCGCCCGCCGATTGACGTGCCCACAGCGACCGTTTTCAAGGCACTTGCCAAAAAAGACGGTGGCCCGATGGAACCACTGCCAGAGGGGCTCGACTTTGACGGGTTTGCCCGATGGCTTGCCCGACAGCGCAACGACCTGCAGGCGCCCGCCGAAAAGATCGCGCCTGAGGTGAGCGAGGCGATTGCCAAATTGAAATCCCTGCCCGCGGTGAGCGTTGCCGGAATGTCAGGGTCGGGTGCCACCTGTTTTGGCTTGGTCAAAGACATGGCCGCCGCCCGGCACGTGGCGCGTATTGTGCAGGTGTCACAGATGAACTGGTGGGTGGCCCCGGCGGCCGTCCTGTAACCAGACTTTTACTAAAAGTCTGGTTACAAATAATCGATGATTATTTGTCATCAATTCCTGTCGCAGGAATTGTTTGATCCAACCGTTTCCACAAAAGGCTGAGGACCGTTTCGCCTGCCAGAGGTGTGACACAGTCCCCGATAAATACAGGTGCGCTGAAAGGCACCGGCGCGGGCAGCGGGATATCTGCTGCGGGCACCTGCGCCACGCGCGGAACTTTAGTGAAGTAAGCCGCATCACTCATGCCAGAAAGCGTAACGGGCCACGTGTCTCAGCGCAAATCCAATGCGCTGGCGATTGCCGACAGGGACGTTACAAGTATCGCGCCTGTTCCGTTGATGCGGGTCGGATCACCCGTCGCCACATATCCAAAACAGCGGATCCCGCCGCCTGTGCTGCAAGACAGCCGGAACGCATATCGTCGATCATAACCGTCTCAGCCGCCGTCACGCCCGCGTCCCGCATGATCCGCAAGAGCATGTCGGGCGCAGGCTTTGGCCCGTGATCGTGGCCGGAATATATGCGCCCCGCAAAATGAGCCCAAAGGCCAGAGGGCTTGAGCGTTATCGCCATCTTCTCCATCGGCCCGTTGGATGCGACGGCAATCTGACGGTCCTTAAGCAGGTTCAGGAGATCCCAGACGCCGTCAATCACGTCCACCCCTTGCCGCAATCGGTTGAAAACCTGATCGTAAATCTCGCTCAACCAATCATCAGGTAGGGTTGCGCCCCTGCGCCTGGCCTCGTGCCCGGCTGACTCCATAGTCCCGCCGGCGAAAAGCGTGTGCGCCTGATCTGGTGTGATGGAGAGCCCATGGCTTTGCAGGTTTTCAGCAATGATTGTGTTGGTGGCCATCTCCGTATCCACCAACACGCCGTCGCAGTCGAAGATGACGAGCCTAGGGTTCATGGTGCAGGAAGCTGATCCAGGTGTCGCCGTAGCGGCGTTGATCAAGGCTGGCGAAACCTTCTGGGGCCGGTTGGGCGCTGTTTTCCTCCCAGACGACAAGCGCCTCCGATCCGATCCATCCGAGCGTCTTGGCCGCCCGAAGGGCCGCGGGACCCAGATTCTTGCCATAAGGTGGATCGAGAAAGATCAACTGACACGGTGCGCCTTGCGGCAGGCGGCTTATATCGGTCTGGAGCAACGTCGTCTCAGCCTCACAACGCAGCTTCCTAATATTCTCGCGGATGAGCTTTTGCGCCACCCGCCCGTTATCAACAAAGGTCACATGCGCCGCCCCGCGCGAGAGTGCTTCCAGCCCCAACGCGCCTGTCCCTGCAAACAGATCCAGCACATGCACACCGCTGATCGGGTCATCAAACCGCCCGCCTTGGAGGATGTTGAACAGGCTTTCGCGCACCCGGTCGGAGGTGGGGCGCAGATGCGCGCCCGCGTCACCCTTGCCGACCGAGGCCAAGGCGGTGCCACGATGGGTGCCACCAATGATCCTCAAGGTTTCAGCAGGGCTTTCATGTCTGTGGCTGGATCGGTGATCGCTGCGGGATCAGGGCTACGCCCGGCCTCAATCAGACGTTTGCCAATCATGTAGTTGCGCGGGTCGTTCATCGCATCGACAGCCAGCAAAGTGTTGTCGCGGTAGTACCAATGCGATTGCACGTCAGGTTCGGCCCCTTTGCGGACGTAGACATCTGTGTAACCAAGGTTCAGTCCCGCAATCTGCAACTTGCAATCATACTGATCGGACCAGAACCAGGGCTTGGGCATGTAAGGTTTGTCAGCACCCATAATATTGGCAGCGACGGCCTCGGCCTGATCAATTGCGTTGCCGACGCTTTCGAGGCGGATCGTCTGGCCGTCAAACTGGCAGGTCGCGCAATCGCCTGCCGCCCAGATATGCGGATCAGAGGTGCGGCCCTGCGTGTCCGTCACGATCCCGTTGTCCACCGTCAGCCCGGCGCTTTCTGCAAGTGCCATTGCGGGCGTGATACCAACTCCGACAACGGCAAAGTCGATGGCGATCTCCGTCCTGTCAGTCAGCTTCGCACCCGTCACGTGTTCTTCGCCCAACAGACTCTCAAGACCAACGCCCTCGCATATGGTAACGCCATGCCGCTCATGCAGGGCGCGGAAATAGTCCGAGGTTTCAGGCGCCGCGACACGTTGCAAAATGCGGTCGGCCATCTCAACCAAAGTGACCTGCAAACCGCGCTTGGCGGCGACGGCCGCGGCCTCCAGCCCGATATAGCCACCCCCGATGATCAGCACGCGTTTGCCCGGCGCAAAGGCCGGTGCCATCGCATCCGCGTCTGCCAGATCGCGGACCGCGAACACGCCCTTCAGGCCGCCACCAATCGCGTCGGGCAACATGCGCGGATTGGCGCCGACAGTCAGCACCAGCTCATCGTAGATCAACCGCTCATCGGTATCGAGAAGAACCGCCTTCGCCTTTGCATCAATGCCCGTAACTCGCGTGTCCAGCCGCAAGGAAATGTCGTTGTCGGCGTAAAAGGCGGTTGGCCGCAGATAAAGGCGCTCTTCGGCCATTTCCCCAAGCAAATAAGCCTTCGACAGCGGCGGTCGCTGGTAGGGCGGCACGGGCTCTGCCCCGATCAAGGTGACGGCCCCTTCAAACCCGTCAGCCCGCAGCTTGGCCACAAGTGATGCGCCCGCCTGTCCGGCGCCAATGACAACAACATGGGTCATGGGGACATCCCTTTGCTTTGCGAGGCCTCTTGTTTTGCGGCACTCTATATGGGAAGGCTCAAAGGATACAATTCCGAACAGGGGCTATGTTCATGACAATTAAGACCGGTGACACTCTGCCAGATGCAACACTGCTGCAGATGGCGGAAGACGGACCGCAACAAGTCGCGCTTGCTGACAAGCTGAAAGACCGCAAGGTGGTGATCTTTGGATTGCCGGGCGCATATACAGGGACATGTTCGACTGCCCATGTGCCAAGCTTCATGATCACGTTTGACGATTTCAAAGAAAAGGGCGTGGATGAGATTATCTGCGTTGCCGTGAACGACCCGTTCGTGATGAAGGCTTGGGGCGACAGCACCCGCGCGATTGAGACGGGCATCACCATGCTTGCCGATGCGGAAAGCCAGTTCACCACGGCGATTGGCATGAATTTCAGCGCACCACCGGTCGGTTTCGTGAACCGCTCCAAACGCTATTCGATGCTGGTCGAAAACGGCGTTGTGAAGATCCTGAACGCCGAGACCAATCCCGGCGAATGCGAGATTTCTGCAGGTGAAACACTGCTCGAGGCGATGGAGTAAGCGGGCTTACTCCTGCACCTGAATAACAGTGCGCGTCGGGAAGGGTATCTCGATGCCCGCGTCATCCAGCGCCTCTTTGACCTGCCGCTTCATGTCGGTCTGAAAACCGAAGAAATCGGCGCTGTCACACCAGACCCGGACGAGGAAATCGACAGAGCTGTCGCCCAAATTGTTCACTTGAATGAACGGCGCAGGCTCTGTCTTGGCGCGTGGATCGGCAAGGATCGTGGCGCGGATCGTGTCTTCGGCCAGCTTCAGATTGGCCCCGTATCCGACACCAAAGGTCCATTCGGCCCGGCGGGTATCATAGCTTGAATAGTTGACGATCGTGTTGCCCCAGACCTGCGCGTTGGGGATGATGATCTGCACATTGCTGACCGAGGCAAGCTCGATAAAGTTCAGCGTGATCTGCTTCACCGTGCCCATCTGGCCGCTGACCTCGACAAAATCGCCGATCTTGATGGGGCGGAAAAACACGATCATCACGCCTGCGGCGACGTTTGAGAGCGTGCCTTGAAGAGCCAGACCAATCGCGAGACCAGCCGCACCAATGACGGCCACGACCGAAGTTGTTTGCACCCCGAACGTGTTGAGCACAAAGAGGAACGCAAAGCCGATGATGACATAGCGCGCGACATTGCCCAGGAAGTTGAACAGTGTGATGTCCAGATGCGCATGCTTGCCGCCGAGCGAGACGAGCCGGCGCCGCACCCAGCCGCCGATGACAAAGCCCAGGATGATGATCGCAATCGCCGCCAGTACACTGCCCACGGCAGAAGCCAGAAACTCAATCGTCAGTATCTCTGCGACGGTGCGCCCGTCCCAGATCACGGTATTCATTAACTCTTGCACATTATCCCCCGGCGAGTGCGTCCAGCTTTGCGCCCAGTTTGGCGTCAAGCGCGCTGAGGCCATCTGCGTCATGGGTCGTCAAGGTGACCTCGACGCTTTTGTAGACGTTGGACCATTCGGGGTGGTGGTTCCATTTTTCGGCCCAGATCGCCGCGCGGGTCATGAAACCGAAGGCCTCAACGAAGTTTTTGAAAACGAACGTCTTGTGGATCGCGTCGCGGCCATCGACCATGGCCCAACCGCTTTCAAGGAGTGGCGTGATCTGTTCGCCGCGTTCAGCGTCGGTCAGTTTGTCGGTCATTGGTGATCCTCCATGTCGGTTTTTCGGAAGGGGCCGTAGCTCGTCAGCACCTCAATCTCGTGATCGATGGCGCTTTTCTCGGCCTCCAGATAGCGGGCGACGGCATCGCGAAAGCCTGGGTCGCCGAACCAGTGTAGCGAATGGGTGGCGACGGGCAGATAGCCGCGGGCGAGCTTGTGTTCGCCCTGCGCGCCCGCCTCGACCTTGTCCAGCCCGCGCCTGATCGCGAAGTCGATGGCCCGATAATAGCAGAGCTCGAAATGCAGGCAGGGGTGATGTTCGGTGCAGCCCCAATAGCGCCCGAACAACGCGTCGCGCCCGATGAAGTTCAGCGCGCCAGCCACGGGCCGCCCATCCCGCAGGGCGAGTACCATGAGCATATCGTCAAGCAAAGTCTTATGCGCGATGTCGAAGAACTTGCGGGTGAGGTAAGGCGTGCCCCATTTGCGGCTGCCGGTGTCCTGATAGAAGATCCAGAATGCGTCCCAGTGTTCAGGCTGGATCTGATCGCCGGTCAATTCGATGATCTCACCGCCGAACCCGTTCGCCTGCTGGCGTTCTTTGCGCAGGTTCTTGCGTTTGCGGCTGGCGAGCGAGGCCATGAAGGCGTCGAAATCGGCATAGCCGTCATTGACCCAATGAAATTGCTGAGACGTGCGGGTGAGCAGGCCCATCTCGCCGCCTGCCAGCGCTTCGGCTTCGGTACAAAAGGTAGCGTGGAGCGATGAAAGCTCATTGCTCGCGGCAATCTCGACTGCGCCCTGGATCAGGGCGGACATGCCGGTGATCTCATAGCCCGGACGGGTCAGAAACCGCCGCCCTGTGGCGGGGGTGAAGGGCACGGCGATCTGAAGCTTGGGGTAATAGCGCCCGCCCGCATTCTCATAAGCATGGGCCCAATTGTGATCGAAGATGTATTCACCCTGAGAATGCCCCTTGGCGTAAAGAGGGGCGGCGGCGATCATCTGCCCATCCTGACTTGCGGTCAGGTATTGCGGTTGCCAGCCGCTGCCCGGACCGACCGATTTGCTGTCTTCCAGTGCTTTCAGGAACCGGTGTGTAGTAAAAGGGTCACTCGGACGCCCCTCCGCCGCTTCCGGGCAGGCACACGCGTCCCATTCGACCGGATCAATCGCGTTGATCGACGGATGGGCCGTGATTTCGATGGGCGTGTCCTTCATGTCTTGCAACTTGTGTGCAGGTGCCCCGCCGTCAAGCCAGATAGCCTTCAAAGGTCACATTATCGGCGATGCGGCGCGCCTCCGCCTCTTGTTTGGCCGAGCGGATGGTCCAGCAGAGGATATGCGCACCTTGTGCCTTGAGTTCTGCCACGCGGGGCCGGTCGAGGTCGTTTGCCTCGTGGCTGATAAAGCACGCGCCGACACGATCATAGTCAGGGATTTCGCGCAGTGTCTGCCGTACATCCCGCGGGACCTTTGGCCAGAATTGCGGCTTGTAGCTGGATGTGACGAGACCGCGTGGGATGTCTGGCCCAGACTGCGCGCAGGCGGCGACGCTGTGGGGGTTGAAGGACATCAAGGCGGCGTTGCCTTGATAGTTCTTAAGCGCCTGACAAGTGGCCTCTTCCAATGGTCCGATATCAGGGCCCATCGCGCCGTCCTGATCCTTGATTTCGATCAGAAGCGGTACCTGTCCCGCGACCGCTTCAAGCACCGTCTCAAGAGACGGGATTGTGCCCGCATCATCTTTCAGAGGAATTGCGGCGAGGTCGTCGCGGCTTCGCGCGCGGACCGGGCCGGTTGCGCCTGTCAGCCGATCAAGCACGTCGTCGTGAAACACCATCGCGTGACCATCGCTGGAAAGCTGCACGTCAATCTCGATCCCGTAGCCCGCATCAATCGCGGCTTTGATCGAGGCGAGGCTGTTTTCAACCCTGCCCGCCTTGCGATCATGCAAGGCGCGGTGGGCGATGGGCCGGGCAAAGAACGAGGCTGGCAGAGTCATTTGATCTGAAAGATGGCCTCGATCTCAACCGCGACACCCAAGGGCAGGCTGGCCGCGCTGACGGCCGCACGCGCATGGCGGCCCTTGTCACCCAAAGCGGCCACGAGGAAGTCCGAGGCCCCGTTGATCACCTTGGGCTGGTCAGTGAAATCAGGAGTAGAGTTGACGAAACCTGTCAGCTTCACGACTTGCACCAGCCGGTCGATATCGCCGTCGCAAGCCACTTTAAGCTGCGTCAGAAGCGAAATCGCGCAGAGCTTCGCGGCATCCGCCCCTTGTTCGAGCGTAAAATCCGCGCCGACTACGCCCTTTACCGGTCCGTTTTCGTCCTGGCTGATCTGGCCCGAGACATAGACCATATCGCCCACGGTGACGAAAGGCAGATAGTTTCCCGCCGCCTTGGGTGCATGGCCGACATCCGGAAGGGTCACACCCAATTTGGCCAGTTTCGCTTCGATCGCAGACATCGCATCCTCCTTGGTTTCGGGCGGACGCTAGCGGGCCTTTCGCATGTGTGCAATCAAGTCTCCCGGAAGGCGCGCACGAAGTAATCGGCCAGCGGTTTGAGGAGGTAGTTCATGGGTGTCCGGTCCGCCGTGCGCACAAAAGCATCGACCGGCATGCCCGGGATTAGCGTCATGTCAGCGGGCAGACGCTCCATCTCGCCATCGTTCAACTGAACTTCGGCGCGGTAGAACGAAAGGCCCGTTTGTTCGTTTTGAAACGCATCTGCCGAAACCAGCGTGACCTTGCCTTTGAGTTCCGGCGTGCGCCGTTGGTCGAGCGCGGACAGACGTAAAGTGACGTCCTGCCCCACAAAGATCTGGTCAACATCGATCACCTGCACCTGCGTCGCAATCACAAGAGGGCGGTCCTGCGGGATCAGATAAAGCACCGGATCGGCGGGCCGGATCACCGATTGCGGCGCAAAGACCTGCATTCCGTAGACGATGCCCGAAACAGGTGCCCGGATATCCAGCCGGTCCAACTGCCGCGTCAGGGTGCGACGTTTTTCGGCCAGCTCCAATTCGTTGAATTGCAGGTCGCGCAATTGGGTAATCGCCTCTTCCCGGCGGGTTGAGGAGAGGCCAAGGATTTCGATCTCAATCTCCGTCATCCGCTCAGCCGCCTGGGCCGCTTGTGACGTTAACTCGCCCACGCGGCCCAGCAAGTTAGCCTCTTCCCGCTGTAACGACAATACCCGGCTGGCCTGGGCAAGACCGCGGTCGAGCAGCCTTTGCTGATCACTCAGTTCCTGTTCGATCAAGGCACGTTGCGTGTTGATGGCGGTCTGCTGCGCCGCGATCCCCTGAAGCTGGCTTGCGATCTGGGCGCGTTGCTGGCTGAGCTGTTCTGCCGAACGGCGGTTGGTTTCCAGCCGCGCCTGAAACAGCCGCTCCTGCCCCGCGATCAGGTCGGGCACATCCGGATTGGTCGCCTCAAGCAGGATGGGGCTAAAGGTCAGCGTGTCGGTATCATCGCGTTCCGCTTCCAGACGCGCGCGGCGGGCGAGGATCTCAAAAAGCTGCCCTTCGACGACGGCTAGTTCGGATTGCAATACCGTCGCATCCAGACGGATCAAGAGGTCACCCGCCTCGACCGCGTCGCCCTCATCGACGAGGATTTCCTCAACAACGCCGCCATCGGGGTGTTGGACGATCTGCCTGTTGCGATCAACCTCAACCTGGCCTGAGGTGATCACCGCGCCGGTGATCTGCGCTGTTACCGACCAAAAGCCGAAACCGCCCACGAGAATGCTCAGCGTGATCAGACCGATGACCATATGGCGGCTGACCGACCACCGTTCCTTGCTGCCATCATCGCTCATGACACACCTCCGGCCTTGCCCGCGCTGCGTTTGATCTGATCGTGGTTCTTGACCATCTCTGCCAGCACCTCATCCTTGGGGCCAAAGGCGCGGCGGGCACCGTTTTCGATCACAAGCAGCGTGTCGCATTCCTGAATGGCCGCCGGGCGATGCGCCATGATGAAGACGATCTTACCCTCTTCCTTGAGCGTGCGGATCGCCTTGTTCAACGCGATGGAGCCGTCATTATCGAGGTTCGAATTGGGTTCATCCAGCACCAGTACGACGGGGTTGCCATACATCGCCCGTGCCAGCCCGATCCGCTGGATTTGTCCGCCAGACAGCCGCCCGGTATTGGCGGTCACCCGCGTGTCGTAACCATCGGGCAGCTTCAGGATCATCTCATGCGCGGCGGCCTTCTGGGCTGCTTTCACAACCTCTGCGTCATCGGGCGTCATCGACATGCGCGCGATGTTTTCCTTGATGGTGCCGTCAAAAAGCTGCACGCGCTGCGGCAGATAGCCGATATGCTGGCCCAGCACATCCGGGTCATATTGATCGAGTGCGGCGCCATCCAGACGGATTTTGCCGCCAGCCGGCTGCCAGACACCCGTCAGCACCCGCGCCAGGGTCGATTTGCCTGCGCCTGATGTGCCAATCACCCCAACGGCCTGACCCGGTTCGATGGTGAAGCTGATCATGCGCAAAGATGCCTGCTTTTCACCCGGTGGCACCACGGTGACTTGGTCGGCCACGAGACGCGCCTTCGGCACCGGCAGTTGCGTGCGCTGTTGCTCTTCGGGAATCGCGCCCAAAAGAACGCTCAGCCTTTGCCAGCCCTCGCGCCCTTTCTGAAAGGCAGGCCATTGCCCGACGATCATCTCCAACGGTGCGAGAGCGCGGCCCAGCAGGATCGAGCCTGCGATCATCGCACCGGGCGACAACTCCCCGATAAGCACCAGGTAAGCCCCCAGCCCCAGCATGGCCGATTGCAGAAACAGCCGGAACGATTTGGTGCCAGCGGTGTAAGACCCTGCTGCATCGGCCGCGCCAATGGTCGCATCAAGCGATGCGCCGCGTGCCACCTGCCAGCGGTCAAAGGCAGCATTCCGCATGCCCAAAGAATGCACCATCTCGCTTTCATTGCGGATCTGGCTGCCCAGTTGCTCGGATGTAAAGGTCGCCGCGTTCGCCTTTTCGAGCGGCTGGCGGGTGTTGATCTGATTGAAGATCGCCACCGCGACCAAAACGAACGCCCCGGCCACTGCCAAGAGGCCGAGATATGTGTGGAACACGAAGATCCCGAAGAAGAACAGCGGCGCCCAGGGCAGGTCAAACAGCGCCATCAGCGCGGGCGATGTGATCAGCCGCTGCACCGCCTCCAGATCACGCAAGCCCGTCGCCGCCTCTTTCGGGGCTCGGTTGAGCGTCGTGGCGCGCAGCACCGCGCCAAAGACACGCCGATCCAGCCGCGCCTGAAAGCGCGCGCCGACCCGCGCCATGACCCGCCCGCGCACGAAATCGAGGATGCCCATCATCCCGTAAAGAAACGCCACGAGCACGGAAAGTGTGACCAGCGTCTCAAAAGACCGTGAGCTCAGCACCCGATCATAGACATTGAGCATATAGAGCGGACCGGTCAGCATCAGCATGTTGACGAAAAAGCTGAAGATGCCCACGGCCCAGTAAAGGTTGCGGCTTTCGCGGCGGGCGGCGACCAATTCCGCTTTGCCTTGGCTGATCAGGTCATCGGCCATGAAGATATGCCCATTCTTGCATCATGTACGTCTGCTATACCATATTCGCCAAAGGTGAATAGTTGTTGTCAAAATCCCGCACGCATCTGAGCGATTTTTCATAAAGGATTGATTGCACGCATCAATTCTCGCAATGATCGCAAGATGCGCTGCCTGACTACCCTTCTTCTGATACCCTTTGCCGCGACGGCAGGTCCCTATGACGGGGTCTATAAGCAGACCGTGAATTCCGAATGCTCGCTTGTTGGTGCTGATGGCGGGTCGCTGAAGATTGAGGAAAGCATCTTTTATGGTGTTGAGGTCGAATGCCGCATGGCGCGGCCTGTCGACATTAATGACATGAACGCCACGATCTATCATATGGAGTGTTCGGGTGAGGGCGAAACCTGGACCGAGCGCGCGATGATCATGCATGACGCTGAAAAGACCGGCATTTACATGATCTGGGACGGCTATGCCTTTCGGTACGAGCGCTGTGAAGACGGGGAGCTTTAGGCAGCTTGCACCGGATTTCGATGTCTTTGTCGACCCGCCGCAAGGGCACCAATCCCCAATGCAAGCGTTGCAGCAAAACCGGCACAACCGGGGACAAGGCCAAAGATCGCCTCCTGCACGAGTAACCAGATGGATTGTGCACCAAGCGCTGCACACCCAATCACGATAAAACCCGTCAAAGCAATGGACAGTCGCTGTCGGTCACGCACGATCCTGCGTAGCGCAATGAGCGCGGCAGCTCCAACGATTTGCGGAAAAACGATCGCTCCAAGCGCGACTAAGTGACGGACTATGCCGTCCGCTCCCATCATTTCAGCCACCAGAAGCAGAATGAAGACAGACAGGCTTATGAACAGCAAGAGCAACGCAAAGACTGCGACAATCCAACAGGTCCGGGCCAAATGCATCGGTCGGCGCAACGACAAGTAAATAAATGCCAGACCTGCGCAACTAAGTCCCAGGAAGAACGCGCCCTCACGGATCAACGCGCGTACCGGGTGACGGACATGAAAGTAATGGTCACGATTGCCGGAAAATCCGACTTTGTCCGAAAACGTCATAAAATTCATGTGACCGGCGGTGACCAGAAGCAAGGACAACCCGATGACCAAAAGAATCGTCGCGGCACGCGAAATGCCGATCGACGATGGTAGGTCGTGCGTCCTGCGTATCAAACTGGGCCTATTGTCGTGCCAGCGCGTCGGATTCGCTGATGATGTTTTCCAGAAGGTTCAGGATCGCCCCATCTGCGATCACGCCGCCCGAGCTTTCCAGAACACCAGTGCTTGGCGGCGCTTGCGGAATGGTCATGGGGAGCGGTGTCGGCTGTTTGCCATCAAGCACATGCACCATCGTTTCCCGCCAGATCGTCGCGGGCAGCCCGCCACCTGTCACGCCGGAAAGCGGGCGGTTGTCGTCATAGCCCATCCAGACGCCGGTCACGTAATCGCCGGTAAAGCCGATAAACCATGCGTCGCGTGACGAATTGGTCGTGCCGGACTTCCCGGCGATCTGCCAGCCGTCAATGCGCGCCCGCCCCCCGGTGCCTCCTTCGCCTTCGACAACCTTGGTCATCATCCATGTCAGTTGCCGCGCGGCATCGGTGCGGATGATCCGCTCTCGAATGCCGGCATCCTGCGCATCCATGAGCGATTCCGGATCGCCCTGAATGCGCAGATCGGTCAGCCCGTAAGGCTCGACCGCAGAACCGCCATTCAGAATGCCTGCATAGGCGCTGGTCATGTTCAAAAGGGTGCTTTCCGACACGCCAAGTGCCAGCGCAGGCCCTGCGGCCAGGTCACCCTGCAGGCCAAAACCGTTCGCGACATTGCGGACGTATTCGCGCCCGACATCCTCGGACAACAGGATCGCCGGGATGTTGCGGCTTTCGGCCAGCGCCTGAATCATCGTGACGGGGCCTTTAAACTGGCGGTCGTAATTCTGCGGGCACCACTCAGGAGACCCGCGTCGTTGCCAGCAAGTCGGCGCATCTTCGATCAGCGCATATGGCGACATGTCCAGATCAAGGGCGGTGGCATAGATGAACGGTTTGAAGGCCGATCCGGTCTGGCGCAGCGCCTGGGTCGCCCGGTTAAACGCACCCGTGGCGCTGATATTACGGCCACCGACCATCGCACGCACGGCACCGTCGGCGGACATGACGACAATGGCCGCCTGCGCCTCTGACCCTTCGCGGACGTCGCGGTCAAAGACGGTCAGCAGCGCCTCTTCCGCCGCTTTCTGGATGTCCTGGTCCAACGTGGTGCGGATGATCACGTCTTCAGTCGTATCGCGGGTAAAGAATTCCGGCCCGCTTTCCATCACCCAATCGGCAAAGAACCCGCCGGATTGCTGGGCGGCCTGCTCAGACAATGTCGCGGGGTTCGCGCGGGCATCATCAGCCTGGGATGCGGTGAGGTAGCCCTGATCCTCCATCAGTCCAAGTACCAGCGCGGCCCGGTTCTGCGCACGTTCAAGGTTGCGGGTGGGCGCATTGGTCGATGGCGCGGTCAAAAGGCCCGCGAGCATGGCGGCCTGGGCCGGGTTCACCTGATTGGCCGAAACGCCAAAGTACCGCTGGGCGGCGGCCTCAAAACCACGGCTGCCCGCGCCCAGATAAGACCGATTGAGGTAGATCGTGAGGATTTCGTCCTTGGTATAGGCGATTTCCATACCCAGCGCGTAAACAGCCTCGCGCGCCTTGCGCCACAGGGTGGTGCGGCGACAATCGCGTTCATAGGCGGCCTCTGATTCCCAAGCGTTCTGGTCATACGGCACGCCAAGGCACAAAAGCTTTGCCGTTTGCTGCGTGATTGTCGAGCCGCCGTGACCGGAGAGAGGCCCGCGTCCTTCGCGCAGGTTGATCCGTATGGCCGAGGCGATGCCGCGCGGGGAAATGCCGAGATGGCGATAGAAGCGCTTATCCTCGGTCGCGACGACAGCATTACGCAAATGCGGGGAAATCGTGTCGGTGGTGATCATTCCGCCGAATTGGTCACCGCGCCAGGCGAAGACCTCACCCGTGAGGTCCGTCATGGTGACGGAGCCCCGTGTGCGCTGATCCACCAAATCGGTGATCGCGGGCATCTGTGCGGCAAAGTAAAACGAAAATCCTGCGATGATGAGTGCTGTGATCAGCCCAATGCGCCAACTGAACGCCCAGACAAGGCGCAAAATCCAGCGAAAGGGCAAAAGAATCCAGCCTAACAAACCCTTTGGCCGCGCGGGCTTCGGGGCGGCCTTGCGGCGCGGTGCTTTGCGCGCTGCCGGTTTGGCGGCCTTTTTCTTTGGGCCGGGCTTCTTCCCGCCATTGCCCGCAGGATAGCGCCGTTCGGCCACCAAAGGTGACCGCTTTTTGCCGTTTCCACTCATGTTCCGCTCGACTGACTGGGTTGCTTGTTTTCTGCGATCATAGTGGAGGCGGATGCAAATGTAGAGCGCTGACATGCGCGGATATCCGTCTTTTTAATCTGCTCAGAAATGAGGCGATTGGGATAATTTGTGCAAAAATTGTGCAAATGCACCCTGTTTCACGTGACGAAGGGCAGGCCGCAAGCTTGCCGACTCCGCAGGTGCACGCTTTGTCATCGTGTGCAAGCGCGCGCCGGTCCAAAAACCGGGGCCCGCAAGGAAATTGCAAGGGGAAGAACGTGAAACTCATCATTGCAACAATCAAGCCGTTCAAGCTCGAGGAGGTGCGCGAAGCGCTGACCACCGTGGGTGTGCGCGGCATGATGGTGTCGGAAATCAAGGGCTTTGGCTCACAATCAGGCCATACCGAGATTTACCGGGGCGCTGAATATGCCGTGAACTTTGTGCCCAAGGTCAAGCTAGAGATCGTGGTGCAGGACAGCATGGCCGAGCAGGTCGTCTCAACCATCGCCACCACCGCCAAGACCGAAAAGATCGGCGACGGCAAGATTTTCGTACTCGACGTGGAAAGCGCAATGCGCGTGCGCACGGGCGAGATCAATGATGACGCGCTGTGATCGCGTAATGAGGGACAAAGTCATGAAATTTACCAAACTTCTATCGGTCGGGGCGGCGCTGACGCTGCTGCCGACATTTGCGCTGGCGCAGGACGCCGCGCCCGGCTTTGACGAGATCGGCCCCTATATCATGACCACCTTGCTGTTCCTTGTGGGCGGCTTTCTGGTGTTCTGGATGGCAGCCGGTTTTGCGATGCTTGAGGCGGGCCTCGTTCGTTCCAAGAACGTCACAACACAGCTGACCAAGAACATCGCACTCTATTCGCTGTCGGCGATCATGTACTGGCTCGTCGGCTTCAACCTGATGTATCCGGGCGATGCCTGGATCGTTCCGGGCTGGTTTGGCACATTCGCGCCAACCTCACTGGAGCCTGTGGGCCTGGCCGCTGGTGATGCAGCGCTTGATTATGCCTCCGTCGCGTCGGACTTCTTCTTTCAGTTGATGTTCTGTGCAACCACGGCATCCATCGTGTCCGGTACACTGGCCGAGCGGATCAAGCTTTGGCCCTTCCTGATCTTCGTCGTCATTTTGACAGGTCTGATCTACCCCATCGGTGCCTCCTGGCAGTGGGGCGGCGGCTGGCTGTCTGAAATGGGCTTCTATGACTTCGCTGGTTCGACTGTTGTGCACGCAGCCGGTGGTTTCGCAGCGCTTGCCGGTGCGATCATCCTGGGTGCCCGGATCGGCAAGTACAAGGACGGTCAGGTCATCCCGATGCCAGGTTCAAACCTCGCCCTTGCTACGCTGGGTACATTCATCCTGTGGCTGGGTTGGTTCGGCTTTAACGGTGGTTCGCAGCTTGCCGCGGGTACCGTTGGCGACATCACCGATGTGGGCCGCATCTTTGCCAACACGAACATGGCCGCTGCATCAGGTGCGATTGCAGCGCTGATCATGACCAATGTGATGTATCGCAAGCCTGACCTGACGATGGTCCTGAACGGCGCGCTGGCAGGCCTCGTGTCGATCACAGCCAGTCCGCTTGAGCCGAGCCTCTTCGGCGCGCTCTGGATCGGTGCTGTTGGTGGTATCATCGTCGTCTTCGCGGTGCCCTTCCTGGACAAGCTGAAGATCGACGACGTGGTTGGCGCCATTTCGGTCCACATGATCGCTGGTTTCTGGGGGACAATCGTCGTGCCGGTTTATGCCGACGCAAGCTTTGTGACGCAGTTCATCGGCTTCATCGCCATCGGTGGCTTCACCTTTGTGGTCAGCCTCGTGGTCTGGATCATCCTGAAAGGTGTGATGGGCATCCGTGTCTCTGAACAGGCCGAGCTTGATGGGCTCGACGTCTCGGAGCTTGGGATGGAAGCCTATCCTGAATTTGCAAAGGGCTGATTTCCTTCCAGTCAGTTCTGCAAGACAAACCCGGGCGGATGCGCCCGGGTTTTTTCGTTCAAGACAGGGGCGCGTCGCATTGCAAAATCTGCCGCGATTACAGGCAATGTTGCAATAACCTGTCGCAAGGTATCGAATGTATGGCTCATTCTGCGAAGAAATTGCGCCGGTATCGTTCATATTGTCTCTCGTAGATATCTTCCCAGCGCGATTGGAGCTTTGTCATGATCCAGACCCCTTATCTTCTGTTCCTTGGTGACGCGCCGGATCAGCTTGCCGCGAAGGTGGCGCAGGGGATCAAGGATTGGCGCCCGGAAAATGCGGTGGGGCAGTTTCGCATGAAAGGCTGTGGTGCTGATCTCGGTATTCACGATCTGACATTGGAAGAGGCGCGCGCCGCTGGCGCACAGACGCTGGTGATCGGCGTGGCCAATCGCGGGGGTGTGATCTCGCAGGCGTGGAAGGATGTCCTGGTCGAGGCCTTGAAAATGGGATTCGATATCGCCTCGGGGCTGCACAACCTTCTGCGGGATGAGGATGAGCTTGTTGCCGCAGCGCGCGTCAATGGCCGCAGCCTTTTTGATGTACGCATCCCCTCGGTCGCCTATCCCATTGCCAATGGCAAGAAACGCACCGGCAAACGCTGCCTCGCGGTGGGGACGGATTGTTCGGTGGGCAAGATGTATACCGGCCTTGCGATGGATACCGAAATGCGCCGTCGGGGCATGAAATCCACGTTCCGCCCCACCGGGCAGACCGGGATCTTGATCACGGGTGGCGGTGTGCCTTTGGACGCGGTGATCGCTGATTTCATGGCAGGCGCAGTCGAGTATCTGACGCCCGACAATGACCCGGATCACTGGGATCATATCGAAGGGCAGGGCAGCCTCTTCCACGTTTCCTATTCCGGGGTGACCATGGCGTTGATCCATGGTGGCCAGCCTGACGCGCTGGTCCTCGCACATGAGCCAACGCGCACTCATATGCGCGGCCTGCCCGACTATGATCTGCCGAGCCTTGAGGCTTTGCGGGATACGGCTTTGCCCCTGGCCCGCGTGGCCAACCCGGCCTGCGAGGTCGTTGGCATCTCGATCAACACCCATCATTTGGCCGAGGATGAGGCGCTGGTTTACATGGCAGAGGTTGAGACGCGGATGGGCCTGCCGACGATTGATCCGTTCCGTCAGGGGGCGGGTCGTCTGGTTGATGCGCTGGCAGCGCTATGACTTTTATGCCTCCGGCGGAGGTATTTTTGAACATGAGAAGCAAGGTGCCCGCATGCAGATAGAGGTGACGCACGACGTTTTCCGGCTGGCGCAGGCCTTTACGATCAGCCGGGGGTCGCGCAGCGAGGCAAAGGTGCTGAGTGTGACGCTTGATGGTTTAGGGCGGGGGGAGTGTGTGCCCTATGCCCGCTATGGCGAGACGCTGGAGAGTGTCACGGCGCAAATTGAAGGTTTACCGAGCGATATCACCCGCGAAGGCCTGCCGGACCTGTTGCCGGCTGGCGCGGCCCGTAATTCGGTCGATTGCGCGTTGTGGGACCTTGAGGCAAAGCAGGCCGGGTGTCGGGTCTGGGACTTGTTGGGTTTGCCGAAGCCCGCGCCGGAATTTACCGCCTACACCTTGTCACTCGACACGCCAGAGAGGATGGAGGCGCAAGCGGCCCTCAACGCAAAGCGCGCCTTGCTGAAGATCAAGCTGGGCACACCCGACGACATGGTGCGGCTGGAGGCCGTGCGCCGTGGCGCCCCCGACACACCGATCATCATCGATGCGAATGAAGGGTGGACCGCCGAAATCTACGCCGATCTCGCCCCGCATCTGATCCGGCTGGGTGTCCAGATGGTTGAGCAGCCGCTGCCTGCCGATGACGACGATATGCTGGCCGAGGTCGCGCGGCCCTTGCCCGTCTGCGCCGACGAAAGCTGCCATGACCGCGCCAGCCTGCCCGCGCTCAAGGGCAAATACGACATGGTCAACGTCAAGCTCGATAAGGCCGGAGGGCTGACTGAGGCTTTGGCATTGAAAGAGGCCGCGATGGCCGAAGGCTACGGGATCATGGTGGGCTGTATGGTCGGCTCATCCCTTGCCATGGCACCCGCTACGATCCTCGCACAAGGTGTGGCATTCACGGACCTTGACGGCCCGCTTCTATTAGCCGAAGACCGGGACACACCGCTTCTATACGATGACCAAGGCGTGCATCCGCCCGCCGCCGCACTTTGGGGATGATCATGCGCACGGTTTATGTCAACGGCGATTACGTGCCGGAAAACGACGCCAAAATCTCGGTCTTTGATCGGGGGTTCCTGATGGCGGATGGCGTCTATGAGGTGACATCGGTGCTCGATGGCAAACTCATCGACTTTGCGGGCCATGCCAAACGCCTTGAGCGGTCGCTAAGCGAACTCAACATGCAGCAACCAGCCTGTCTGCCAGATCTGCTGGATATCCACCGCGAACTGGTGCGCCTAAATGGTGTGGAAGAAGGGATGGTCTATCTGCAGATCACGCGTGGCGCGCCGGATGATCGAGATTTTGTGTTTCCTGATCCGGAGACAACCGAACCGACCGTCGTCCTTTTCACGCAGAACAAGCCGGGTCTTGCTGATAGTCCAGCGGCCAAAAAGGGCATCAAGGTCATCTCCATCGAAGACCAGCGCTGGGCGCGGCGGGATATCAAGACCGTGCAGCTTCTCTTCCCGTCGATGGGCAAGATGATGGCCAAGGCCGCCGGTGCGGATGATGCCTGGATGGTCGAGGATGGCGCGGTCACCGAAGGCACGTCCAACAACGCTTACATCATCAAGAACAACACGATCATCACGCGTCACCTGGGCAGTGAGATTCTGCACGGCATAACACGCGCAGCGGTCCTCCGCTTTGCCCGCGAGGCGCAGATGAAGGTCGAAGAACGCAGCTTTACGATTGCCGAGGCGCAAGAGGCGGATGAGGCTTTCATCACCTCGGCCAGCACATTCGTGATGCCAGTGGTTGAGATTGACGGCGCGACTATCGGTGCAGGTGCGCCCGGCCCAGTCGCCACGCGGCTACGCGAGATTTATCTGGACGAAAGCCGCAAGGCCGCTGTCTGAAATTAGCCAATACTCACGAAAAAGGCCCCGATCTGCATCGGGGCCTTTTCAATTCTGGTGTGGGATTTAGACGGCGATCTCGCCACCATCCTCTTTCGTGACAACAACAACGGATGGCCGTGGTGGCATGTTGTCATCGAAATCGGGCCAGCGGGTGGCGGGGTCTTCGAAGGTTGATGCACGCTCAAAGCCAGCGAAATCGCCGGTGCCGTCGGTGCCGGGGTGCTGCACGGCAAGGAACAGTGTTTTGTCCTCATCGGCAAAGTAAGGCCCGCAAAGCTCACCACCGACCGGGCAGCGGAAGAAGAGCTTTGAGTGGCCCCGCAGATCACCTTCGGTTTCCAACGAATAGAGGCCATCCGACTTGCCTGTCCGACCCCAGCCAGAGCCTTGGTC
The DNA here is from genome assembly GCF_033963825.1 of Cognatiyoonia sp. IB215446. NCBI lineage: Bacteria > Pseudomonadati > Pseudomonadota > Alphaproteobacteria > Rhodobacterales > Paracoccaceae > Cognatiyoonia > Cognatiyoonia sp. IB215446. The sequence goes on from NZ_JAXBMD010000001.1 coordinate 296,894, forward strand.
GGTTGAGATCCAAAGACGACCGGACGTGTCGATGGCGCAGTTGTCGGGCGAGCCGAACCAGCCATTCTCCGATGTCTCCGGGTTCCACATCGCGCCCACTTCCGCGATGGTCGGATCACCGCAAAGAACAAGGATCGACCATGTGCCGAATTCGGCAGAGTGGTTCCCGCCTTCTTCCTTGATCTCGATGATGTGGCCGAAATTCGATTCAGGCCGTGGGTTTGCGGGATCGACCTGCTCAGGCGTGCGGCGCGAGTTGTTGGTCAGCATGATATATGCTGTCCCGTCGCCGCGTGGCTGTGCGTCTTCGGGGCGGTCCATCGGGGTAGCGCCCAGAAGGTCGGCGGCCAGACGCGTGTCGATGGCGATATCAGCCTGGCTTTCAAACCCGTTCTCAGCGGTCAGTGGGCCCTGGCCATGGACCAACGGCAGCCAGTGGATCGTGCCATTCGGGTCAAAGCGTGCCACGTAGAGCGTGCCTTCGGACAAAAGGGTCGAGCCGAAATGGCTGTTCTCTTCCGTCACAGCTTCTGCCGACACCCACTTGTACTGATAGTCAAAGCGGTTGTCGTCGCCCGAGTAGATGACCAGACGACCATCAGACGCGATGGTGGTTTCCGCACCTTCGTGACGGAAGCGACCCAGAGCCGTGTGCTTGATCGGCATCGCGTCAGGGTTCATCGGATCAACTTCAACGACATAACCAAAGCGGTTGGGCTCATTCGGCTCAATGTCGATGTTGAAGCGGTCATGGTACTGACCCCAGGCGTACCAGCGACCGGGAACGCCATAACGCTCCATCGAGGCTGCTTCGGGCTGGGCGGACACGTCCACGTCACCGTCGGCATCGACCACGTCAGACCAGAAGTAACCGTGGAAGTTCTCTTCGGCCATCAGGTAGGTGCCCCACGGTGTCATGCCACCGGCACAGTTGTTGATGGTGCCCAGCACGGTCATGCCAGCAGGGTCAGCCGAGGTCCGCAGACGTGGGTGACCAGCGGCGGGGCCATCGAAAGTGATTGGCGTTTCGGCGGTGATGCGCCGGTTGGCCGGGTTGTCTCGGTTGATCGCCCACTTACCGTCGCTACCCTTAACGATTTCAAAGACCGATCCGCCATGAGCGGCCATTTCGATATCGACAAGTTCCTTCGTCATGCCTTGGAAACCGTCGCGGTCCTGACGGCCAAGACCCGGGAACATCACCTCTTCATTGGTGTATTCGTGGTTGACGCAAAGCATGCCGCGGCCGGGTTCGATTTCGGCAAAGCCGACATAGTCGTTGTTGTAGCCGAACTGCTTGGATTGCGCTTCGGCGGTCTGGTTCATGACGTCGAAATCAGGTGCATCAGCGGTGATTGGGTCACCCCAGCGCACAAGGATATCGGCATTGTAGCCGTCAGCGATGTGGTGGTTGACGTCATTACCCCACTGCAATTCGTCAAAGACATAGCGGCTGTCAGCGGCCGACTGCGCGCGGGCTGCATTGGGGGCAGTCAGTGCGGTGGTACCAAACAACGCGGTTGTCGCGGTCACGCCCAATGCTCCGCGCAGCACATCGCGACGGCCATAGCGGCGCTGGATCACATCGCCGATCGTGTTGCCAAGATTTGGATTGGTTGGGATGTCATCGAAGGCTTCAAAGGCTTCGGCCTTGTTCCCGTATTCCGAACTCTGGATAATGTCATGCCGTGACATGTCTCTGGATCTCCCCTAGATGTTTGAGCTTTGCAGGCTGAACAGGACCTGCTCTAGGCGACCTGCTAGTACCCGTTCTTAAAAGTTAGATGACAACGATAGCACAGGGTGACCCAACCCGCATAATGCGGCTGACCGTCACAGTGCGGGATATGTCCGGCGGGCGCCACGGTGAGCACCCGTTTCGAACCTGAAGTCAGCCTTGCGCTTGTGCCTGCAAGGCTTTGGCGCGCTCAGGCGGAACGCCCAAAACTTCCTCGATCCGGTGAAGAAGTGTGTCTTCTTCGGTGTGGATTGTGCCATCCACCAACGCGACCTGCCACAAGGCGAGCAGGGTAGCTTCTTTTTCCGCTGTGCTGATCGCGTGTTCAAGGATTGCAGCAATATCGGATGTGCGGGGGATTTCTTTTTCCAGAACCTCGCATTCGGCACGCATCTTTGCCGCCTCAACCGGGTTCAGCTCGTGCCGCTTGGCGAGAATCTTGTCGATGACGACGATCTCCTCAAAAAGATACGCGTCATCGGCTTTGGCGGCACGCACCAAGAGGGCCCCCAGCGCGTGCGGCGCGTCTGCCTCTGGCAAAGGGGTCTTGTATCCGGCTGGATTGCCAAAAAAGGCGATGAGGCGTTCGAGCATGTAAGTGGCTCCGTCGATGACGCTTAGCTGCAGCCTAACCTGACATTCATGCTGGGGCCATTGCAACTATGACTGGTCAAGACAGCTTTGACCGGAGGCGTTTAGGGCGGAAAGGTTGCGGCTGGAGCCATTCCAACTAAATAGCAACCGACGAACGCTCGGCGGCGAGACGCTCAAAGCTTACCGAGACTAATCTAAATACAGACCTGTGGTTTTGAAAATCAATGGGCGCGGCGTTTCCATAATTTGACTATGACACCCGGCTATCCTTAAGCACAACAATACAGGAAGAAGGTTGAGACAAATTTGAAACTAACCTTTTTTGTGGTAGCCTAGAACCCGTTGATGCGGGTTCTCAGTCCTTTTGCTCCTAACAGCATTTTAGGAATCGGTCTGGTTAGTTTTGGGGTTTCTCTTTGTATGTTGACATTTAAGACGCCTGCAAGGTTTGGCCCGGTGGCGACATTCCTAATTATTCTTATGGCGGCAATTGTGCTCAGATCATGGCAGCTGGGTCATCCGGCGCCATGGTGGGATGAGCTACACTCACTGTGGTATATTCGGAACTCCACCTCGCATCTGCTCGATATCCATCGCAGTACCGATATCCATCCACCATTGTACTTTTTGACTTTGAAAGGCTGGTCGTCACTTTTTGGTGTCAGCAGAGAAGCGAGTCGCGCCCTGTCAGTGACGCTTGGGTGTTTCGCGCTCCTGCTATTGTTTTTTGGCACCCGAAAACTTTTTTCTACGCCGGTTGCACTGATCGCAGTTGGCTTCTTTGCCACCTTCCCAACAGCCGTTCACTACGCACGTGAAATCCGTATGTATCCACTTCTGACGGTTTGGTTTTTACTGTCGTTTTTGTGTTTTGCCTATCTTTATCGCGGTATGCTTGACAAAAAATCGCCGATATCGGCAGGGCAGCGTGCAAGTTGGATAGCGGGCTTCGCTGTCAGTTTGGCACTGTCGTTCTATACTCACTACACAGCTGCATTGTACTTCATGCTTTATACCTTAGTTGGGCTTCACGTTCTGTTACGGGGTCACCGCGGGTTATTCGTGGCGGTCTGGGGCGGTCTGGCTATCGCGACTTTGCTCGTGCTGCCGCAAATGGTGCAAATGCTGCAAAGCTCTCTCGGTGACCCGAGAAAGAGCTGGATGGCACCGACGACATGGACCGTGTTCTACAGCAATACCCTTGGGGCCTACCCTTATCCCGGGGTGCTAAAATTAGGAATTCTTGCAATTCTGGGCTCTGGGCTGGTCTTGATGACCCGCCGCTTTCGCGACGAGACCGCGATTTTGCTGTTCCTGAGTGTGGGCGGCATGCTGCTTGCTGCAGTGATCGGGATTTGGGAACCGATATATCTGGTGCGCACCATTCAGGTTTTTACGGCCTTTTCCGGCGTTTTCGCGGCATTCTTGCTGCTGGAAATGCCACGTTGGCTTGGTTTGGTGACAGGCGCTGGGCTATTGGCTCTAAATATCGCAACGGTCGCAATAAACGAATATCCACACGCGCGCGAGGATTTGCTAGTCGACAGAATCGGCCCTCTTGTAACGCTACTGGATCCCGCCTCGGATCAGGTCTTTGCGAAGAGTTATCCACCTTTGATTAGGCAAATGGAGATCTATGATGTGCCGTTTTACGACATTGCACAGCCCATTTCGCTAGCGAATTTAGAGCAGCAGATACCGCAGGTTCGGGCCGCGGCACATTCATGTATGGGGTTACCTCAAGAATGCCGAGCCTTTGTGCTGGTTGTCGAGGCTGATAGCGATTTTGAAAAGGAGGCCGTCGCCGCTTGGAATGGGTTGGCGGATGAGTTGCGAGCTGATGCGCCCCACTTTCAAGAAGGGCTGTTGGTGGGGTTTAGGGTGCTGGCTTTGTCACAAGACCCCATTTTCCTATCGCAAGTTTCGAATATTTTCAGCAATTAAGATCGGCATAGCTCGTTTGATACCCGATAATTCATGTTCCATTTGGTCGGCGTGATCACCGCGTTTGGCCGCCGCAAATCAGAGTGATCGCGGCCTGTCGCCATGCCCGCCAAAAAATACCGGCATTCTTGGCAAACCTCTTCAAACTGTCCGCAAAATTAATGAGGTTGGAAAGCTTTCGCTGGCTGAGCCGCAGCGAGAATGTCTTTCGTCTGCTCAACTACCCCTACCCATGCGACGTCTTGAACGCTTCTTTGGCTTCGGCGCTAGCCTCGGTCTGGTACTTCTCTTTCCATTCCGCGAAGGGCATCCCGTAATAGGCCTCGCGCCCTTCGTCCTTGCTCATCTCGATCCCGCGTTCATTCGCGGCTTCCTGATACCAGCGTGACAGGCAGTTCCGGCAGAACCCGGCGAGGTTCATCATATCGATATTCTGCACATCGTTGCGGTCTTCCATCAGGTGCTTTTGCAGGCGGCGAAAGGCGGCGGCTTCGATTTCTAGGCGGGTTTGGTCGTCCATCTTGTCTCTCCCTCACAGGCCGGAATTGGCGAGTACGTCATTCAATATAGGTGCCAATCGTTCGGCCCAAAGTCTTTGGCCTGCGGCATCTTCAATCAGGTCCTGGCGCAATTCGATCAGCACATTGGGCCGCCCATGTTGCAAGGCGTGGCGGTCAACTGCGTCACCGGGCAAATGGCCCGCATAAGGTTGGTTTTCACCCGTGCACCAGCCCTGTGCGCGGCAGGCTTCAATAAAGGGTCGCGCCAGCCGATCGTCATGGGCGTAAAGGATGCCAATTTCCCAAGGTCGCGGGTGCCGTCCCTGCAGTCGAGGCGTGAAACTGTGCACGGCGCAAATCGCAGGATCACCCATCTGGTCAGCCAGATCTGCGTAAGCCGCATGATAAGGGCGATAGAGACGGCGCAAACGCTCCTCTCTCTCGGCATCATCGGCGTATTTGTTGCCGGGGATGATCGTGCCGTCATAAAGCCGCATCATGATCGTCGGATCATCCTCACCCCGGTTCGGGTCACAGACCAGCCGGGAAAAACGGGACAGGATCGCGGGGCTCTCCATCAGATCGGCGAGATGCCTGGTCACCCCCGCCGCGCCGATGTCGTAAGCGATATGGCGGCCCATATCCGAGGCAGGCAGGCCCAGATCACCGCCATGCACCCAATCAGGGATATGGTTTGAGGCGTGATCACAGGCGATCAGCCATCGCCCGGGCCGATCTGCCCCTATGATTTCAAATGGTTGGTCGGTCATGCGGTGTCATTCCTTTGTCACCGCGTTTAGGCTAGTTGTTCCAGGAAGGGAATTGCGTATAAGAGGCGCAACGTCGCCGTTACCGCTAACGGTGGAAAGACCGGAGGGACCAAAGATGAGACGTCACCGCAATGTAAAGATCGTCGCGACACTGGGCCCGGCCTCTAACGATTACGACACAATCCGCGCGCTGCATGAGGCGGGCGCAGATGTGTTCCGCCTGAACATGTCCCATGGCGATCATAGCGAGATTAAGGTGCGCCACGACATCATCCGTCAGATCGAGGCGGATATGAACAGCCCCATCGCAATCCTTGCGGATTTGCAGGGACCGAAGCTGCGGGTTGGCGTGTTCAAGAATAGCGAGGAGGAATTGGTCGAAGGTGCCGATTTCCGCCTAGATCTTGACGATGCTGAGGGCGATGTGACCCGCGTAAAGCTGCCGCATAAAGAGATTTTCGACGCGCTTGAACCGGGGGCGCATCTTTTGGTGAATGACGGCAAGATCAAGCTGCGGGTGAAGGAATGCGCCGCTGATTTCGCAAATTGCGAAGTCGTGGTGGGCGGCACGATCTCGAACCGCAAGGGTGTGAATGTGCCTGACGTAACGCTGCCGGTCGCAGCTTTGTCTGACAAAGATCGCAAGGACCTGGAGTTTGTTTGCGAATTGGGTGTGGATTGGCTTGCCCTGTCTTTTGTCCAGCGCCCGGCAGACGTAGAAGAGGCGCGTGAACTGGCCAAGGGGCGCGCTGCGATCCTGTCGAAGATTGAAAAGCCAAACGCGGTAAAGGCCTTTGACAGCATTCTCGAAGCCTCTGACGGCATCATGGTCGCGCGCGGGGATCTTGGGGTGGAACTGCCGGTACAGAATGTTCCGCCGATCCAAAAGCAGTTGGTCCGCAAATGCCGCGCTGCTGCAAAGCCGGTGATTGTCGCGACGCAGATGTTGGAGTCCATGATTGACAGCCCAATGCCCACCCGCGCTGAAGTTTCCGACGTAGCAACGGCGATCTATGAAGGTGCGGATGCGATCATGCTATCGGCAGAATCCGCCGCCGGATCTTATCCGATTGAAGCGGTTACGACGATGAACAACGTCGCCGCGGAAGTTGAGGCCGACCCCACTTACACCGACATCATCGAGGCCTCGCGCAAATCCGATGGCAAGACCGTGGCCGATGGCATCGTTTCCGCCGCGCGTGAGATTGCGGAGACCACCGATGTCAAAGCGATCTGCTGCTTCTCCCAATCCGGAACAACCGCGCTCTTGGTGTCACGCGAACGCCCGCGCGTGCCAATTGTGGCGCTGACCAGCTATGAATCAACTGCACGCCGGTTGTGCCTGTCATGGGGCACCAATTGCGTGATGACTGGCGCTGTGAACCGGTTCAAGGATGCGGTCGTTGCGGCAGTGCGGGCGGCATTGGATCAAGAATTGGCCTCCACATCGGACAAGGTGGTCGTCACCGCCGGCGTTCCGTTCAACACGCCGGGATCAACGAACATTCTGCGCGTCGCCCCGTGCGAAGAACGTTTGATTTACGCCAACCAGTCAGAGTAGGTTGCGCGCCAGGGGGGGCGTTGCAAAAGGGCGTAACGCTGTGGAATTTGACGTCATCTTTGTGCTTGGGCTGCTGCTGGTCCTGTTTTCAGCGCCATCCTTTGCGAGCGCTTATGCTGACAAACGCCGCCCGACACAGGCCTTTCTCACGGTTTTGATTGGTGCAGGCATGATCTATTACGCCGTGGTGATGAACCCCGGCGTCTACGCCGTCGATCAGGTTGATGATGTGGTGCTGCGCGTCATTGGTTGGGTTCTCAACGAATAAGTCTTGCACGGATTTCAAATGCGCCCTATACGGCGTCCTTCACCCGCGCGTCCGGCCAGTATGGCATGCCGAGTCGCGCGTTTCGACCGACCAAAGATGGAGACGGAAATGCCAAAGATGAAGACAAAATCGAGCTGCAAAAAGCGGTTCAAGACCACGGCCTCCGGTCGCGTTGTGGCCGCCCAGGCGGGCAAGCGCCACGGCATGATCAAGCGCACAAACAAATTCATTCGCAACGCACGCGGCACGACAACCCTGTCGAAGGCCGACGAAGGTATCATCAAGCCGATGATGCCCTACGCACGTTAAGGAAGGATTTGAGATATGCGCGTTAAAGGCGGAACCGTCACCCATCGTCGTCACAAGAAAGTTCTGGATCAGGCCAAAGGTTATTATGATCGCCGCTCCAAGACCTTCAAGGTGGCCAAGCAGGCCGTCGACAAGGCCAACCAATATGCAACCCGCGACCGGCACAACCGCAAGCGCAATTTCCGTGCGCTGTGGATCCAGCGGATCAATGCGGGCGTGCGTGCCGTTGATGAGACACTGAACTACTCGAAGTTCATCAACGGTCTGAACAAGGCGGGCATCGAAGTTGACCGCAAGGTCCTCGCCGATCTGGCTGTGAACGAGCCTGAGGCTTTTGCGACGATTGTCGGTAAGGCGAAGGCCGCGATGGCCTAAAGCAGGTCCGACACGTGAACAGGATGTGAAAGGCCGTTGCGAAAAGTGACGGCCTTTTTTGTAAGTAGCAAGACTAGGTCGCCATTATTGGGGCGTGGTATCAACGTGCTGCCCTCAGGCGGCCAAATCCGTACCGCTCAGCACAACCACTTGGTCACGACCGCCGGTTTTCGCTTCATAAAGCGCGATGTCGGCCCGCTTGAGCGTCTCTTCGACCGCGTGATCGTCTGCATGAACTTGCGTTAATCCAAAACTGGCCGTGACCATCAGTTGCATGTTAGCGACTGAAAAAGGCGTATCCCCGATGCCGTCGCACAGCCTTTTCGCAACCCGCGTTGCATCCTCAAGTTGTGTAGCTTTCATCAAAAGCCCGAACTCTTCGCCCCCCATCCGGATGAGCGTGTCTTCGCCCCTCGATCGTCCGCTCACCCGCTGCGCGAATGCTGTTAGCACCGCGTCGCCTACATCGTGGCCGTATGTGTCGTTGATTTGCTTAAAGTGGTCTAGATCCATCGCAAGATAGCAAAAGGGTTCGTTTGTCAGCCGCCATTGGTCCCAGATTACCTCGGCTTCTTCATAAAACAGGCGTCGGTTTCCAACGCCCGTCAACGCATCAATCCGCGCCATATGTGTCAGCGTCTCCATCTGTTCGATCACCTGCAACTGCATGGCAAGGCATTGACCGATCGCTTCCAGCGCGCAGATGACGTTGCCAGGCTGATCAAGCGACCCGAAAAAGCTTGCATTGATGACGCCAAACCGGCGCGATTTGGTCATCAGCGGGACAATGACTATTGTCCGATATCCCATGTTTGCCAAAGTTTGAACGCCGGGTGAGTCAACGCTTGCTGGATCGGGGACGTATGCTGATCGTCCTTCGCGGTACACTGCGCCGGCAATGCTGTGACGGACGCCGTATTGGCTGTCCGGCGCAACCCCTTTGGTGCCCGTCATCGCAGTGACTACCAACTGAGTGTCATCATGTAGAGCGATGGAACAACGATCCGCCGCAACAATTTGCTTTGACCACAGGGAGTACGCATCGAGCACCTCGCCTCGGGATGTCGCCTGAGACAGGTCGTTCAAAAAGCCGATTGGCACCTGCAACGCGTCGCGCCCGGCCGCGGCGCGCGCATGTTCCGCAAGCCGGAACGGTTCGACAAAGTGCTTTTCGTCTGTCATGGGCCTTTGTGGACACAGAGGTCTTAAGATCGCGCTTAAACAAGTATCAGTTTTGCGCCTTTCCCGATTATTTGAAGTCCTGTGCGCCTTTCCGTGAACAGGCAATGAAACCGTAAGGACTTTGCGCCAAGTTGCGCGCGGATGGTCCGAGGTGCTGATGCGAACGCTGCTGATCCTGTTACTCTTATGGCCCTTTGTGGCGAAGGCTGAAACCGTGCCGCTCCTCTCTGGCGCGCGGCAGCCGCTTTTCCAGATGGCTCCGACATCTGGTGGCGTGGAAAGTGCCAGCCTCTTTCAAGGGGCCGCAACCGGCTTCTTTGCGCCGAAATCGACCTTCGACAAAGACGCGCTGATCCATATCCGCAACGTGATCGGTCAGGCGGAATCGCCGCAAGCGGGATATGATGCCGTGCAGCATGGTGCCCGCATTCGCCCCGCAAATCTGCCGACGCAAATGACCCTGGCCGAGATTTTCGCCTGGATCGATGCCACGCCCGGCCAGCCGCATGCCATTGGCCGCTATCAGTTTATCCCGGCCACCCTGCGCCGCGTCGCCACCCAGATCGACGCACAACCTGGTGATCGGTTCAGCCCCGCAATGCAGGACCGGCTTGCCGATGTACTGCTTGCCGATGCTGGCTTTGCCGCGTTTCTCGCGGGTGAACTGAACCAGAAAGACTTCATGAACAACCTCGCTGCGATCTGGGCAGGTTTACCCACCTCAAATGGGCGGTCGCGCTATCACGGGATTGCGGGCAACCGGGCGACGGTGACCCTTGCCTATTTCCAAAGCGAGATTGCCAAAATCGCGCCGGGTTAAGGGCGCTTGCAACCGTGCCACCCATTCGCTAACCGAAGGCGGATGAATGTAAGAGGCGCGTGATGGACGACCTTAAGGAAAAGTATCTGGGCCTGATTGCCAATGCCGCCGATGAGGCCGCGATTGAGGACCTGCGCGTGCAGGCGGTCGGCAAGAAGGGTGAGATCAGCCTGAAAATGCGCGAGCTGGGCAAGATGACACCTGAAGAACGGCAGGTGGCTGGCCCGGCTTTGAACGCGCTCAAGGATGAGATCAACAGCGCGCTTTCGGCCAAGAAAGCGGCCCTTGCGGATGCGGCTCTCGATGCCCGCCTGCGCGACGAATGGCTGGATGTCACCCTGCCGTCCCGTACTCGCGCCCAAGGCACAATCCACCCGATCAGCCAGGTCACCGAAGAGATCACGGCCATCTTCGCCGATATGGGCTTCTCCGTCGCCGAAGGCCCGCAGATCGAAAGCGACTGGTATAACTTCGACGCGCTCAACATCCCGGGCCACCACCCCGCGCGGGCCGAAATGGATACGTTCTACACGCACCGCAAGGAAGGCGATAACCGCCCGCCACATGTGCTGCGCACCCATACCAGCCCCGTCCAAATCCGCTCGATGGAGGCGACGGGCGCGCCCACCCGCATCATCTGCCCCGGTCGCGTCTACCGCTCTGACTATGACCAGACCCACACGCCGATGTTCCATCAGATAGAGGGGCTGGCGATTGACCGCGATATCTCCATGGCGAACCTTAAATGGGTGCTGGAGGAATTCGCCGCAGCCTTCTTTGAAGTCGACAAGATCGAGGTGCGCTTCCGCGCCTCTCACTTCCCCTTCACCGAACCCTCGGCCGAGATCGATTTCCGCTGTTCCTGGGTCGATGGCCAACTGAAACTGGGCGAAGGCGATGACTGGCTGGAGGGCGGTGGCTCTGGCATGGTCCACCCCAAAGTGCTGCAAAACGCCGGGATTGATCCGGCGGAGTGGCAGGGCTTTGCCTTTGGTCTGGGGATCGACCGGCTGGCGATGCTGAAATACGGGATCCCGGATTTGCGGGCGTTCTTCGATTCAGACCTGCGATGGCTGCGGCACTACGGGTTCAACCCGCTGGTGCAGCCGACGCTGCATGGTGGGTTGAGTAGGTAGATGATCAGACTTTTAGACCGCCTTGCACAAAAGATGGTCTTAGAAATCGATCATTTGATGATCGACGATCCTATGATTGATGACGCGGATTTTGAAGGCGTTAACCCAACTGTTTGGGTCAAAGGAAATGCGGCAGCACTTGATCGCTTAGACTCAAAGGCGGGATCGTTGCTCACCCATATTTCAATGATGCTTGCGGCAGCAACTTTCATGATTTCAGCTGCCGATACCTCAGATGTAGAGCGTGTGATCATAGGCCTCGAACTCGTTTGCTACCTGTTTCTCGCACTCATTTGTGTTCGGTGTCTGCGCTTTGTTGACCTTCCGTTAGCGGGTACGGGTGGCCTGGGAAGAATAGACGAGCAGCTTCGATTGGAGGTCAGAAGGCGCTCTTTGCTTCTGAATATCGCAATTCGTTGGATGTTTCTTATTACGTTTGTGTTCATGTTATCCGTGTTGGTTCACATATTCTTATGACCGGCCTCCCGGCGAAGCCGGGCAGCGCCCGGACCTCCCCCACGGGGAGGGCGCTTTTGCAACGCTGCAACCCTAACAACCGTCGCACATGAATTGACCACTTCGCATCGATGAGATGTCCGTGCGCCCACCCCGAGGTCCGGGCGCTGCCCTACCGCTGTGCATAGTTGCCACGCCCCCTGGGCTCCACCCGTCTGGACCTGCAACTGTTCACTGGACAGTTTTCGAGACGGTCCAGACCCCCTCAGCCCGGGCGCTGCCCTCCCGTTGCGCACCACGTCGGGCTTTTGCATATTCCTTGCATGACCACCCTGACCGCCCTCAAATCCAAATACCCCACCGCCGAAACCTTCACCTTCGGCGACAATCCAGACCTCTGCCGGCGTCTCATCACCCTTGTGCGGCAAGGCAAGAAAACCGCCACCTGCGGGGCGCTGTCGGACTTCACAGCCGAGGGCGAGCCGCTGCCCGTCGTGGGTCGCTGCGATATCGCGCTCAATTGGAACGGCAGCCCGGCGTTGGTCATCCGCACTACCCAAGTCACCCAAATCCGGTTCTGCGACGTCACCGAAGCCATGGCGCTGGCCGAAGGCGAAAACGACAGCCTCGCCGGGTGGCGGCGGGACCACGAGGCCTTCTTCACCCGCAACGGCGGCTTCAGCCCTGACATGATGCTGGTCTTCGAACACTTCGAACTTGTCGAAGACCTCGCCTAAAGTGCCCGCTGGACTCCACGCCGCGTTCAGTCCGCGCTATCCTGCGTGACATGATGCGCGTCTCCCTCCTCCTTCTGCTCATCCTCATCGTGGGTGCCCATATCGCCATGTGGACCTCTGACATGTCCCGCGATCTCGCGCTGAAGCTGACGCTGATCAATGCCGCTGCCTGGGCGGTGATCCTGTTGCCTGTATGGGCGGTTTCCAAATGGGCCGCCGCCCACAAGCACCGCAAATAGCCTTCCACCCCCCGGCGTTATCCGCTAAGCCCTGTCCGACCCGAATTTGACGCTGGACGCTCGCATGAAATTCACGCTTTCCTGGCTGAAACGCCATCTCGACACGGATGCTTCCGTGGATGACATCACCTATGCGCTGACCGACCTCGGGCTTGAGGTGGAAGGCGTCGAGAACCCTGCCGAACGGCTGGCCGCCTTCACCATCGGCAAGGTGCTGAGCGCCGAGAAACACCCCGATGCGGACAAGCTGAAGGTCTGTCAGGTCGACACCAAGGATGGGCCCACCCAGATCATCTGCGGCGCGCCGAATGCCCGCGCCGGCATCACCGTGGTGATCGCCAGCCCCGGGACTTACGTGCCCGGCATCGACACGACAATCGGCGTCGGCAAAATCCGCGGCATCGAAAGCTACGGAATGATGTGTTCCGAACGCGAGATGGAGCTGTCGGACGAGCATGACGGCATCATCGAACTGCCTAGCGGAGAGGTGGGAGAACGGTTCACCGACTGGCTCGCCGCCAATGATCCTTCCAAGGTCGATCCGGTGATCGAGATCGCGATTACCCCCAACCGCCCCGACGCGCTGGGCGTGCATGGCATCGCGCGTGACCTTGCCGCCCGTGGCCTTGGCAGGCTGAAAGCGGTCGAGGTGACCCCGGTTCCGGCCAGCTTTACCTCTGATCTGAATGTGTCCATTGATGACGATACTCTGGACGGATGCCCGGTTTTCTGTGGTCGTTTGATCAAAGGTGTCAAAAACGGCCCTAGCCCCGAGTGGTTGCAGCAGCAGCTACGCGCCATCGGTCTCCGGCCAATCAGCTTCCTAGTCGATGTGACGAACTGGTTCACTTACGACCTCAACCGCCCGCTGCACGTCTTTGACGCGGACAAGGTCAAAGGCAACTTGCGGGTCCACCGTGCCAAGGGTGGTGAGGTGCTGATGGCGCTTGATGACAAGGAATACACGTTCCAGCCCGGCCAGATGGTGATCTCGGACGAGGAAGGCCCGGAAAGCATCGCGGGGATCATGGGCGGGGCCGAAACGGGCTGCACCACGGACACTGTGAACGTGTTCGTGGAAAGCGCCTATTGGGACCCGATCCAGATCGCCTATGCGGGCCGCGCGCTCAAGATCAATTCCGATGCACGCTACCGGTTCGAACGCGGCGTTGACCCGGCCTTCACGCCGGTTGGGCTGGAGCATGCGGTGCGGATGATCGTAGATCATGCGGGCGGTGAGGCGTCCGAGCTGATCCAGGCGGGGCAGGTGCCCGATACGTCCCGCGCCTACAAGCTCGACTCGGCCCGTTGTTCGTCGCTTGTCGGCATGGACATCCCGGCAGAGACACAGCACGCGACGCTCACAGCGCTCGGCTTTCGCATGGAAGGCGACATGGCCCATGTGCCCACATGGCGCCCCGATGTGCAGGGCGAGGCAGACTTGGTCGAAGAGGTCGCGCGCATTGCGTCCTTGACTAAGCTGGAAGGCAAACCTTTGCCCCGGACTGAACCGGGCGTGGCGCGGCCCATCCTGACGCCGAGCCAATCGCGGCAACAGGCCGTGCGGCGGACCGCTGCGGCGCTGGGCTACAACGAATGTGTCACCTACAGCTTCATCGACGATCAGGCAGCGAAACTGTTCGGCGGCGGCGACGACAGCACCATGCTGGAAAACCCGATCTCGTCCGAGATGTCGCATATGCGGCCCAACCTTTTGCCCGGCCTGCTGCGGGCGGCGGCGCGCAATCAGGCGCGGGGCTTCATGGATATGGCGCTTTTTGAGGTTGGTGCCGGTTTCCACGGCGGTGAACCGGGCGAGCAACACGACCTGATCTTTGGCGTTCTGATCGGAAAAACGGGTCCGAAAGATGTGCATGGCGCATCGCGCCCCGTCGACCTTTATGATGCCAAGGCCGATGCCGAGGCTGTGCTGGCGGCGATAGGCGCGCCCGCCAAGGTCCAAATCCTGCGCGGGGCGTCAGACTGGTGGCACCCGGGTCGGCACGGCATGATCTGCCTCGGTCCGAAAAAGGTGCTGGGCATCTTCGGCGAACTCCACCCGCGCGTCCTGCGCGAGATGGATGTCAAAGGCCCCGCTGTTGCCTTCACCATCTTGCCTGACGAAGTGCCCGCACCGCGCAAGAAATCCACAACCCGCGCCGCACTTGCCGCAACGGACCTGCAAGCGGTTGAGCGCGATTTTGCATTTGTCGTGGACGCTGATGTCGAAGCCCTGGCCCTGATCAATGCTGCCGCCGGGGCAGACAAGACGCTAATCACAGATGTGCGCGTCTTTGACGAATTCATCGGGGGCAGCCTCGGTGAAGGTAAGAAATCTCTCGCCCTGACCGTGCGCCTGCAGCCGACCGAGAAGACGCTGAAAGACACGGATATTGAGGCAGTGAGTGCCAAGATCGTCGAGAAAGTGACGAAAGCGACGGGTGGCGTTTTGCGCGGGTGACAGAGTTTTCGTCACGAAAACTTTGGCCTCCGGCGGAGGTATTTTTGAACGAAAGAAGGGTGGAACGATGCGCGTATATCTCTCCGGCGAGATTCACACCGATTGGCGGGATCAGATTGTTAATGGAGCGAAAGGTCTGGACGTCGTCTTTGATGGCCCGGTGACCGATCACGCGGCTTCGGATGATTGCGGTGTGGCGATCATGGGGGCGGAGCCGGATAAGTTCTGGCATGACAACAAAGGCGCGAAGCTGAACGCGATCCGCACGCGCCACGGAATTGAAAACGCCGACATCGTCGTCGTGCGATTTGGTGAGAAGTACAAGCAGTGGAATGCGGCCTTTGATGCAGGTTATGCCGCAGCGCTTGGCAAATCACTGATCGTCATGCATGGGGACGATCATCAACACGCGCTCAAAGAGGTGGATGCCGCGGCCCTTTCCGTCGTCGAAAGGCCGCAGCAGGTGGTTGATATCCTGAAATACGTGCTGTCCGGGCAACTGCCCTGACCTAGGACGGATCAGGAATGCGCCTCGCCTTGTCGACGGCGGGGCGGGCGAAAAACCGCTCGACATAAGCCGGTACGTTTTTGAGGTCATGATAGCCGACCACATCCTTCGTGCCGTAGAATTCCAGCGCATTGATCCAGGGCGCAATGGCCATGTCGGCGATGGAATAGTCACCCACGATCCAGTCCTGCCCCTCCAGTTGTTTGTCGACGACGGCCAGCAGACGGATCGCCTCATCGCGGTAACGTTCCCGCGGGCGCGGGTCTTCGATATCCTTGCCCGCGAATTTGTAGAAGAAGCCCATCTGCCCCAGCATCGGCCCCAAACCGCCCATCTGGAACATCAGCCATTGGGTGACATGCGCCTTTTCGGCGGCATTCGACCCAAGGAATTTTCCCGACTTTTCAGCCAGATAAAGCAGGATCGCGCCACTCTCGAAAATCCCGATGGGTCCGTTGGGACCATTCGGATCGATGATCGCGGGGATCTTGTTGTTGGGGTTTAACGATAGAAATTCAGGGCTCTTCACGTCCGCATCGGACAAGGTGACCAGATGCGGCTCATAGGCCAGCCCCATCTCTTCCAACGCGATTGAGACTTTCACACCATTCGGTGTCGGATAAGCATAAAGCTGGATTACGGACGGGTCTTTTGCGGGCCAGCGCTTGGTGATCGGGAATGCAGACAGGTCGGTCATGGATGTGCTTTCTTGGGCAAATTAACGTTTCCCTAAGATAGACCCAAAGCCGCATGATAAAACCCATAGCCATGTGAGCCAATATTGATATCAATGTGCGTAGTTGCGCATAGGGCAAAAGACCGGCGCATGGGTGAAAAGTTGTGGGGACTTAACATGATCAACGAATTCAAAGAGTTTATCGCCAAGGGCAATGTGATGGACATGGCCGTCGGTATCATCATCGGCGCGGCCTTTACGGCCATCGTCACATCGCTTGTCGGCGATTTGATCAACCCGATTATCGCGCTCTTCACGGGTGGGATCGATTTCTCAGGCTGGTTCTACACGCTTGACGGGTCCGACCATGCTTCGCTTGCCGCCGCGCAAGAGGCGGGCGCCGCCGTCTTTGCGATTGGCAACTTTATCATGGCGGTGATCAACTTTCTGATCGTGGCCTTTGTTGTCTTCATCCTGGTGAAGATGGTGAACCGCATCAAAGACGCCGCGGAAGGGGAGAAGGAAGAAGCACCGGAAGAGCCAAAAGGCCCAACCGAGCTGGATGTACTGCTGGAGATCCGGGACGCGTTGGCCAAACAAAACTGAGGCGCACCAGTGGTTCGGGGCCTGCAATCTTGGTAGGCCCTTTTACATTCAGGCTTTCAGAGCGAGGCTGGGTGACAAGACATCGATGCCAAGCGCCTTGCCGACCGCGTAATAGGTCAGCTTGCCAGCGTGCACATTCAACCCGTTCAAAAGATGCGGGTCGTCCTCGCAGGCCTGACGCCACCCCTTGTCGGCTAATGCGAGCATGAAGGGCATCGTTGCATTGCCAAGCGCGATGGTGCTGGTACGAGCCACAGCGCCGGGCATATTGGCCACACAATAATGCATGATCCCGTCGACATCATAAGTCGGATCCTGATGCGTTGTCGGGCGAGAGGTCTCAAAACAACCGCCTTGATCAATGGCCACATCGACAAGGGCGGCACCTGCCTTGAGTTCTGAAAGCTGCGTCCTGCTGATCAGCTTGGGCGCAGCCGCGCCGGGGATCAGGACAGCACCAATGATCAGGTCCGCATCACTGGCAAGCGCAATCGTATTGCCCGCGCTGGCGTAACTTGTCTTGAAGAGCATGCCGAAAGCGTCATCCAGATAGCGAAGTCGGGCCAGTGACCGGTCGAGCACCGTGACATCCGCACCCATTCCAGCGGCAATACGTGCGGCATGGGTGCCAACAACCCCGCCGCCAATGACAACCACCTTAGCAGGGCCAACGCCGGGCACGCCGCCCATCAGAACACCGCGTCCGCCATTGGCCTTTTGCAGTGTCCAGGCCCCGACCTGCGGGGCGAGCCGTCCGGCCACCTCCGACATCGGCGCCAAAAGGGGCAGACCACCATGGGTATCAGTGACGGTTTCATATGCGATGCAGGTGGACCCGCTTTCCATCAGGTCCTTGGTCTGTTCCGGGTCTGGGGCGAGGTGCAGATAGGTAAACAAAATCTGCCCTTCCTGCAGCATTTTCCGCTCAACGGGCTGCGGTTCTTTCACTTTTACAACAAGATCGGCGGTTTCGAAGATTTCCACCGCCGTGCCTGCAATAGCCGTCCCGGCATCGATGTAATCGTCATCAGAAAAGCCTGCGCCCACACCTGCGCCGGTTTCGATTGTCACCTGATGACCGTGCGCCACAGCCTCGCGGGCCGCATTTGGCGTGAGCCCCACGCGAAACTCCTGCGGCTTGATCTCTTTCGGGCAGCCGATATGCATGATCTTTCTCCTCCTCGCTCCTTAAGGTGATAATCTACTGATCCGGGCGCAAGGTGCATGGCAATTTGTTGAAGTACTCGGCACTTGACGCTAGAAACGTGCAACAAACGACAAAAAAACCGAAGGATTGTGCGTGTGTCCGAACTTGATAGCATCGATCATCGAATCCTCGCCGTGCTGCAGAAAAAGGGCCGCATGTCGAATGCCGAATTGTCCGAGCAGGCCAACCTTTCGGCTTCGGCCTGTCATCGGCGCGTTCAGCGGCTTGAGAAGGAGGGATTCATCCGCGACTACGTCGCGCTGCTCGACTCGCGCAAAATGGGCCGCCCGACGACGGTCTTTGTCGAGATCACCTTGAGCGGACAGGCAGACGAGGTTCTGGATGCGTTCGAGCGCGCCGTGGCGCGGGTGCCGGATGTACTGGAATGCCACCTGATGGCAGGCACAGCGGACTATCTGCTGAAGGTCGTGGCAGGGGACACCGAGGATTTTGCCCGCATCCATCGTCGCTATCTCGCGACCCTGCCGGGGGTTGCGCAAATCCAATCCTCCTTTGCGCTGCGTACTGTTCGCCAGACAACGGCATTGCCGATCTAGCGGCTCAGCGGGTCCTCTTCGCGCCCCAGCCCATACCGAACAGCGATGGTCCAGACATGGTCGGGCACCATGTTCTTCATCTTGGCCGGTTCCTCCCGGCGCAGATGCAGGATCGTTTCGGCCGCCTTCATCTCGACCCGTGCGCGTGCAAATTCAAGGCCGCGTGGTCCGATCCGGGGCATGAGCCACCCCATGATCCCACGCATGAAATTCGGCATCCGGCGCAGAGGCAGACCACCTGCTGCGCGGCGGGTGTTCTCGATGAAGCCCTTCACGGCGTTGTCGCGTTTCCCGGCCGAGCCGAGGTCGCTCAAAGAAACTTCTGCCCCAAGATTGTCCAGCATTTCCTGCCCACGCGCATTCCGGACGATCAGCCATTGATCGCCCTCACCAGCCATGTACCCAACCGTAATGTCAGCGAGCCTGTTGGTGTAATCCACACAAGTGCGGCAGGTCAGCGGGAAAAAGTCAGACGGCAAATCCGCTAGAGGGAGTTTCAGAAACGGGATGAGGCGCTTGCGCCCATCCTCAAACCGGAGTTCCACATGATAGTCGGCACGGAATTCCAGATAGGTGACCGTCTCCGGCGCGTCGGTGAGGCGCGCGAGAAAGGCATGGAAATTCTCGGTCGTTGTATTGTCGGAGCAGGGCGTGCCGATCACGTAGAGCCGATCAAATCCCAGCTTGGCCTCAAGCGCGCGGAGCGCGTAGACTTGACAGGGAATGCCGATCACTGCGATCGTCCGGTGCCCCGCATCCCGCGCCGGTTCAAGCAGCGCGAGCAGTGGCGCATAACCCATCCGCATGCCTCTTGCCTGCTGCAAGTCGGTGGAGTCCGTGATGATCGCAGGGCGCGGGCGCCAGCGGTCATTGGCGTCGGGGATCATTGTCAGAACCGCATCCACAGCACCGGTTTCCAGCAGTCGCTCTGCCAGCCGCGTGGTCAGCCCGGTCCATTGGGCACCATCCCGCGCCGGGTGCAGTGCGGCCCGATACATTGCACTCGTGACGCCAAAAAAACGCTCATCACCTTGCGCCCTGGGTTCGCGCCCATGCACGCGCGCCTCAGGCGTCGGGTAGTCGGGCTTGATGAACTGACACGCCTTGCCGCAGGCGCTGGGATCCGACATGCGCGAGACGCCGCAATCGGTGCAAAGGCCTCGCGGCGCGGGCGTGTTGAAGGCGGGGGTTTGGGGGCTGGTTCCCATCATCCGAGCCTAGCGGCGCAGCGGATGAAGGCCAAGGGCAGATCAGCCAACGAAGCTGGGTTGGCCGGGATTTCTATCCCGGCCTTCCACAGAATTAGACGAACGCAAAAACATCCGCACCTGGATCAAAGACCGGCAGGTCGGGGTCCTCACCGCCGGGCAACGAGGCCCAGAGATTGTCCAAAAGATGCGCGTCAATCAGATCAAGATCGCGCAGAAAATCCGGCTCATCCGAGGCCAGAATAACCTCTTCCACATGAAAGGTCTGGCCCGCCCCGATATGACCCCAGGACGTCACCAGATCGTTGAAATCGTTGCCCGGATCATCGCCCGTGATTTCGGTGATATTCGCGTCGCCGATCCCATGCCAGATTGTCTGATCGTAATGCGTGCCGTCAAATCCTCCGATGCCGACAGCCTGCACAGCATAGACATCGTCAAAAAGCTCCGGATTGTCGCGATATTGCAGCACGACTTCGGCCCCACCCAGCGAGTGACCGGCAAGATTGACGATGGCACCATCCTCAATGTCATCCTCAAAAAATTCCGCGATCATCGCGCTGATCGCGTCCTCGCTGGCGCCCGTATCCTCAGATAGGATCAAGGTGATGTCGCTCAGCGCATCGCCAAAACCGTCCGATCCGCCGACGGAGATATAGTATTCACCCGTCGCCTTGTTCTGCAAAAGGGTGACATTTGCCTCGAAGCTGGCCAGAAAGCTGCTGCTGGAGTCCTCCAGCACGCGAATGATCTCAAAACGGTCATCGGCCCAGGTCACGATCCCGTCGAGCCACTCTTCGGTCTCATAGACCAGTTCAGCATCAAGCACATAGCCATCCGCATCGACAGCACCCGCCGCAAAGAGTTCGGAATAATCGGCATACCCGATCTGGGCGGCGACGATGGCGTCGCGCACCTCAATCTCTTGATCCAGGGTCCAGTCCGCGCTTTTGATGGTTTGGGATGGCACCTGATCTTCCAGGGCCGCGACAGGCTCAAAACGCGAGAGATCGGGGTTGGTTGGCACATATCCTTCACCCACGGCGTCCTCGACCGTTTCGAGCACCAGATCGATTGCCGCCGCGGCGGTTGTGTCGATCAGTGATCCGACGGCCTCCTCAACCTCTTGCACAACTTTCTCGGCAGTGGTTTTCACCACCTCGACAACAGTATCAACGGCCTGTGTGACCGTATCGACAACGGGGTCGATTACCGTCTCTTTGACAAATTCAACGGTCTCTTCAACCGCTTGGACAACCGGTGTGACCACCGCTTTGAGCCAATTAAGCCATCCCATATATCATTCCTCCCTGGGGTGACGCGTCCCTTTGACACCAGCATGCTGGCTCCTCTCGTCGCGGGATGCGCGTTTTGGTTGTGTGGCCGACCATAGGGAGAAGGTTTGCAATCGGATAAATGACGCTACGTCAGTGACGTAAGGTCAAGCGACTGGCAATCGGATGGTATCAGCCGATCATGACCGGCTGATACTTGTTGATGGGATTATTCTGCTGCGCAGCAGCGCGCGTTGGAGTGCGGTTGGTCAATCGCGGTGTAGATCGTGTCGGACGCATCAACGCCGTATTCGGTGGCATCGCCATGGGTATAAAACGTCTCCCACCGCAATCCGGCGGGGTCCTGTACCCAGGTTTTGTCAGATACCGCGTAGCAGCAGGTCGTCGCCTCTTCATCAAAGGTCGCCGCTTCCGCCGCCTTCAGCCGTGCGCTGATCGCACCCAGCCCTTCGCCGGTATCGGTTTGCAGCCCGACATGGTTCAACCCTGGCTTCGCACCATCGCGGACCGAAATGGCAAAGTTCACGCTCGGATCATCAAGCAGCCACTTGGCATAGTCATCCTTCGTAACGGTCGGATAGGTGCCAAACAGGCTCGAATAAAAGCTGATCGATTGCTTGAGATCATCGACATTCACGTGGACGTGGAAGCGGTTCATGACTGGTCCTTTCCGTCTGGGTTGGTGGTGATGAGGTCTTGCACGATTTCCGGGCGCCGCTGGCAGCAATCCTCCAACAGGAAGGCAAAGAGGCTGCGGATCGTATCGTAATTGGCGGCGTAAATCACGGATCGTCCTGCGCGCTGGCCTTTCACAAGTCCGGCCTGGCTGAGTACATTCAACTGTGCGGAGGTTGTCGTAAAGGCGCTGCCTGCAGCACTGGCAAGGGCGCCTGCTGGCATACCCGAAGGCCCCGCCTGAACAAGCCGCCTAAAGAGATCAAGCCGCCCGTCATGGGCAAGGGCGCTGAGGCCGTTGATCGCGTCATTTGATTCCATAATCCATGGATTAATGGAATAATGAATTAATGTCAACCAACGCTTCCGTCGCAGCCCCTTTCCCTTCACCACGCTGCGCGGTAAAGGGGCGCATCTGTTAAGAAGGAGCCTGCGACATGGGCTATCGAATCGCCGTTGCCGGTGCCACGGGCAATGTGGGCCGCGAAATGCTGAACATCCTTGATGAACGGGCCTTTCCCGTTGATGAGGTTGTGGCCCTCGCCAGCCGCAAATCGCTGGGTACCGAGGTGAGCTTTGGGGATGCGACACTCACCACCAAGGATCTCGATACGTTCGACTTCACCGGTTGCGATATCGCGCTTTTTGCCATTGGGTCGGATGCAACCAAGACCTATGCGCCCAAGGCTGCGGCGGCTGGCTGCGTGGTGATCGATAACTCATCGCTTTACCGCTATGACCCCGATGTCCCCCTGATCGTGCCGGAAGTGAACCCGCAGGCGGTGCACGATTATGCCAAGAAAAACATCATCGCCAACCCCAACTGCTCGACCGCGCAGATGGTTGTGGCGCTCAAGCCCCTGCATGATCGCGCGACGATCAAAAGGGTTGTCGTGAGCACCTATCAGTCTGTTTCAGGTGCAGGCAAAGGCGGAATTGATGAGCTTTGGGACCAGACCAAGTCGATCTACAACCCCACCGATGATAAACCGGCCAAGCAATTCACCAAACAGATCGCTTTCAACGTGATCCCGCATATCGACAAGTTCATGGATAGCGGTGAGACCAAGGAAGAATGGAAGATGGTGGCCGAGACGAAAAAGATCGTCGACCCCGCCATCAAGGTCACCGCGACTTGCGTGCGGGTGCCGGTCTTTGTCGGCCATTCCGAGGCGATCAATATCGAGTTCGAAGATTTCCTCGATGAAGACGAAGCGCGCGATATCCTGCGGACCGCCCCCGGTGTCATGGTCATTGATAAGCGCGAGGATGGCGGCTATGTCACGCCTGTCGAATGCGTCGGTGATTTCGCCACCTTCATCAGCCGCATCCGGCAGGACAGCACAATCGACAATGGCCTGAACCTTTGGTGCGTCTCTGACAACCTACGAAAAGGTGCAGCACTCAATGCGGTGCAAATTGCGGAGTTGTTGGGCCGTGAGTGTCTGAAGAAGGGCTAGCCCACTCGGCCCTCATTGTTTCGGAGTGTCAGGTTTCGTGAAATACCTCCGCGACGGAGCGTCACTTGGTCAGCGTTCAACCCGCATATCCCCCAACAACAGGAGTGATGGATATGCGAAGAACAACAATCCTGATCGTGGCCTTAACGGCGACTTTGACCCTTCCGGCGACCTTTGCTGCTGCTGACGCACACATCAATCTCGACCGGGTCGAAGACAGAATAGACCGGCGCGAAAGCATCCGGGATGAGCGCGTTGACCACGGCCCGCGCGATGTGATCGAAGACCGGATTGACCTCTGGGAAAGCGTCGCCGACCGTAACGGGATTGAGGCTACCCCCCGCATCGACCGTCATGAACGGCGAAGCTGGTGGCGTCGCTGGGCCAACTAGCGACAACAGGCCCCGCGTATATCGTCCCCAGCAGACGCGGGACCTCTTTTTTCGATTTCTTTCCAAGGATCGGCTCTTGCGGCGCGTCAAAGATGTATAATGAAGACGCAAAATTTGCAGGAGACATCGATGCTGCGCTTTTTTCTGACAACCAGCCTGATCGCATTGGCCGCACCCGGCCTTGCTGACACGATCACAGGGCAGGCCAAAGTGGACACCGTCACGATCTATCCCGGTCTGGCGACGGTCAGCCGTCTGGTAATACTGGATCTGCCTGCCGGATCGCACGAGATTATCGTGCCGGACCTGCCGCAATCGCTTTCGACCGAAGGCTTGCGGCTCTCTGCACCTGCAGGCGTGCAGATCGGCGCGGTCAACCTTGCCTATGACCGGTTGCCCGTGACGCCGGATCAAAGCAGCCCGGCCATCGTCGCGGCAAAAGAAGAGGTGGAGCGGCTGGAAGAAGTGCTGCGTGAGCGTGACGCCGAGATTGCGGCGATCCGTTTGCGGGTTCAGGCGGCAGAAGAACAGATCGCATTCCTGCAAAGCCTCAGCCAAGCCAGCGCGGGTCAGACCCTTACGACGTCTTCCATCGCAGATATTCAAGCGCTGGCTCAGATGGTCGGGACCGAGACCTTGGCCGTGCGCGAGGCGGCTTTTGCCGCCGAACAAGAGGCTCAAGCGGCCTTGCGCGCCCGCGAAGACGATGTTGAGGCGCTGGAGGATGCGAAGAAGGCGCTCGCCGCCTTGATGGCGCCGGAAAGTGATGGCGCGGTGCTGACCTTTACGGTGAATGCGGTCGAGGCTGGCGAGGTTGTGATTGACGTTAGCACGCTGGAGGGCTTCGCCAATTGGTCGCCCGTCTATGACATGCACCTGACCACGGGCGATGACGCCGCACTGGATATCGACAGGGCCGTCGTGGTCAGCCAGGCAACGGGGCAGGATTGGCTCGATGTGCAACTGATCCTGTCAACCGCCCGTCCGGGCGAACAAATCGCACCCAGCGGGGTCTGGGCACCGCTGCGGCGGATTATCTCGGAGGAGGCGCTGAAGCGCGAAGAGGGAGAGATGCTGTTGATGGCGGATGAGGCGATGCCGATGAACCGCTCTTTGGCAGGTATGGCCGAAGCCATCATGCCTGCCCCGGCGATGACGGCGCAGGCGGATTTCAGCGGTGCGACCGTGACCTACATCTATCCAGGCCGCGTCGATATCCGCAACGGGGTGGAGGATTTGCGGCTGCCGCTTGATACGCTCGCTTTGGAGGCTGACGTTTGGGCCGAGGCTGCGCCAAGCCGTGACAGCATCGCGTATCGGATGGCGGAGTTCACCAACACGACCGATGAGATACTGTTGCCCGGACAGGCGCTGATCTTTGCTGATGGTACGATGATCGGGTTCAGTGAGTTGCCGCTGCTCGCTGCCGGTGCGGACACCGAAATGGGCTTCGGCCCGCTTGACGGGCTACGGCTGACCCGCGCGACCCCGCGCCGGTCAGAGGGTGATGCCGGGGTGTTCACCAGCAATAACCAACTGGTCGAGCAGGCTGAGATTTCGGTCGAGAACCTGACCGGACAGGATTGGCGCGTGCTGTTGCGCGATGCGATCCCTTATTCGGAACAGGATGATCTGGAGGTGGAGTTTTCAGCCTCCCCATCGGTCACCCGCCGTAATCCAGAAGGCCAGCGCGGCATCCTTGAATGGGACCTCGATGTGGCTGCGGGTGCGACGCAGGATGTGTCCTTGGAATACAAGCTGACCTGGCCTGAGGGCTATCTGTTACGGTAGAGGCACCGATGTCGGATGGGCACCGCCCATCCGGCCCACCGCACCGTCACAAATTGTGCTGGGACAGCAGGTCGGTTTTGCATTTCGCAAAGTTGCGGTCACGCTCTGCCTCTTCCGCGTCATCTGCGGGCCGGGTGGGGGGCAAATAGTAGAGAACACAGTATTGATGCGCATTCTGCGCGATGCTTTCCAACGCACAGTCTTCGACCTCGCGCTGTAATTGTGACGGATCGCGCGCTGCGCATCTTGTGCTGTAATAGGATAAACGTTCTTCTGCGGTCGCCTGCCACAAAAACCAAGATGGCCCGCCAACACGGTCCGGGTCCGGGGTATTACCGCCGCAATAGCCCGTTGGGTTGTGACATCCCAGAAGCACAGATGCTGTTGAGCATGCAGCGATACCACCGCCAAGTGCGGCAACGGTCAGCCCAATCCATGTAAGTGTTCTCAACAGATGTACCCCGTACTTGATGGGGTGATAACATGCAGTAGGCGCAATGTCTTGCACGGTACATGCTCATCAATGAGGTCCATGCGATAAGGGGCGTTGCAGCGCCCCTTTCGCTATCACATATTCGGGTAGTTCGGTCCGTCGCCACCCTGCGGGACCGTCCAGGTGATGTTCTGGCTGGGGTCTTTGATGTCGCATGTCTTGCAATGCACGCAGTTCTGGAAGTTGATGACAAAGCGTGTGTCTTTGCCTTCTTCCTCAACAAATTCATAAACGCCTGCCGGGCAGTAGCGGGCTGAGGGGCCCGCATATTTCGGCAGGTTGACCTCAACCGGGACGGACGCGTCGGTCAGCTTCAGATGCGCAGGCTGGCTTTCCTCGTGATTGGTGAAGCTGAACGAGACATTCGTCAGCCGGTCGAAGGACAGCGTGCCATCGGGCTTGGGGTAGTCGATGGCCTTGTGCTTGCTGGCATCTTCAGTGGCGTCGGCGTCCGACTTGCCGTGATGCAGCGTGCCAAGAATACCGCCACCAAACGTGTTCATCCACATATCCATGCCGCCAATGCCGAGCGACGCGAGCAGGCCGTATTTCGACCAGAGCGGTTTGACATTCCGCACCTTCTTGAGGTCTGCGCCAATCTCACCCTTACGCACGGCCTTGTCGTAGCCGTCGAGCAAATCACCTCCACGACCTGCTGCAATCGCGTCGGCCGCCGCATCGGCAGCAGCAATGCCGGAGAGCATGGCGTTATGGTTGCCCTTGATCCGCGGCACATTGACCATGCCCGCGGCACAACCCAGCAAAGCCCCGCCGGGGAATTCGAGCTGCGGCATCGACTGGAAACCACCCTCGGAAATCGCGCGCGCGCCGTAGGCCACGCGTTTGCCGCCCTTCAGAAGCTCGGCCACCATCGGGTGATGCTTAAAGCGCTGGAACTCCATGTAAGGGAAAAGATGCGGGTTCTTGTAGTTAAGGTGGACGACGAAACCCACATAGACCTGATTGTTTTCAAGATGGTAGATGAATGACCCACCACCGGCATTGCCCTCAAGCGGCCAGCCCATCGTGTGGGTCACGGTGCCTTCGCGGTGCTTTTCTGGGTCGATTTCCCAGATTTCCTTCATGCCCAGCCCGTATTTCTGGACGTCGGATTTCGCATCAAGGTCGTATTTCGCGATCACCTGCTTTGACAGCGACCCGCGCACGCCTTCCCCGAGGAAAACGTATTTGCCGTGAAGCTCCATACCGGGCTCATAGGATGGGCCAGGGGTGCCATCGGGGTTCTTGCCGAACTCACCGGCGACCACGCCTTTGACTTCGCCGTTCTCGCTATAGACCAGCTCAGAACAGGCCATGCCTGGGAAGATTTCTACGCCCATCTCTTCGGCTTGTTCCGCCATCCAGCGGCAGACATTGCCCATGGAGACGATATAATTGCCGTGATTGTTCATCAGTGGGGGCATGATGAAATTGGGGATACGCAACTGCCCCGCTTCGCCCAGCATATAGAAGTTGTCTTCCTTCACGGGGACGTTGAGCGGTGCGCCCTTTTCCTTCCAGTCGGGCATCAGCTTGTTCAGGCCAACGGGATCAAGCACCGCGCCCGACAGGATATGCGCGCCAACCTCTGACCCTTTTTCGAGCACGACGACATTGAGATCTGCATCGCGTTGTTTCAGTCGGATCGCCGCTGACAGGCCTGCTGGGCCCGCACCCACGATCACCACGTCATATTCCATCGCTTCGCGTTCAATCTCGGCCATCAACACATCCTTCAACCTTGGGGAATTTCGCCCCTTTCATTTAGCGTCGGCACCGGTTACCTCAAGGAAGGTTACGGGGCAATCAAGACACGACGTCAAAACGGCTTGGCGCGACACCAAATCGCGTCAACGGCTTGACTATTTGCGTCCCGAATGGACTATGAACGATCGATTGACTGTAAGACCTCTTCAGAAGGGGATGAAAGATGGACAAGATACCACTGACCCGGGCCGGTTTTGACAAGCTTGATGCGGAACTCAAGCATCTGAAAACAGTGGAACGCCCGGCGATTATCCGCGCGATCGCTGAGGCGCGCGAGCATGGCGATTTGTCCGAAAATGCCGAGTATCATTCCGCCAAGGAAAAGCAGTCATTCATCGAAGGGCGCGTGAAAGAGCTTGAAGGCGTGATTTCGCTTGCCGATGTGATTGATCCGTCGAAACTGTCCGGCGCGATCAAGTTCGGCGCGACCATTGAGTTGGTCGACGAAGACACCGACGAAGAAAAAACCTATCAGATTGTAGGCGAATACGAGGCCGATATCGAAAACGGCAAGCTGAACATGAAATCGCCGTTGTCGCGGGCTTTGATCGGCAAGGAAGAAGGCGATAGTGTGGATGTGCGGACGCCCGGCGGTGTGCGCAGTTACGAAATTCTGTCTGTAACGTATAAGTAGAAAGTGCGCAGTGCATGGCGCAACAACCGCTGAGCGATAAGGCGCGTGAGGCCGAAGGGCTAAGCCAGGCCGAAGGCATTGCCATGGCATTGGCGGTGGGCTGGCTGATCGCAGTCGGGCTGTTCTTCTGGATCCTGCCGCCCAAACAGCCGGAAGGCGCGCCTTTTGACAGCTTGCGCTTTATCGTGATGCTGATCGCGATCTTCATGCCGGTCGGGCTGATTTGGGTCGCCGCTGTCGCGGCCCGCTCTGCCCGGATCATGCGCGAGGAATCGTTTCGCGTGCAGGCGGCGATTGACGGGATGCGGCAGACCTATCTGGCGCAGGCTCAGAAAGCGCATGCCGAACCTGCTGTGGAAAAGCATCTTGAGGCGATTGCGCAATCGGCCAAAAACACCGAAACGGCTGTGTCTCGCTTTGCGTCCCGTCGCGAGGTCTCGCGGATCATCGTGCCACGCGCGGCACCACAGACACCGAGCGACCAGCCCGCACTCGCGCTTGGCACCTCGCAAGAGGAATTGGCACCGCCGTTGGAAAGTGTCGATCTGATCCGCGCGCTCAACTTCCCCGATGATGAGCATGATATGGATGGATTTGCGGCCCTGCGCCGTGCCTTGCAGGACCGGCCCATGCGCAAGCTGGTGCAGGCAGCGCAGGACGTGCTGACGCTCTTGTCGCAAGACGGCATCTATATGGATGATCTGCGCCCCGAACCTGCAAGTGCCGAGATGTGGCGCCGCTTTGCCCATGGCGAACGGGGGCGCAGCATGGATACGCTTGGCGCTGTGCGCGACCGCGCGGCACTTTCGCTAGCCGCGGGACGGATGCGCGAAGACACGATCTTTCGCGATGCGGTACATCATTTCCTGCGGCATTTCGATCAATTGCTAATCACCTTCGAGGCCGAGGCGACCGATACCGACCTTCTGGAACTCGCCGAGACGCGCACCGCCCGGGCGTTCATGCTGTTGGGGCGGGCGACGGGCACCTTCGACTAACACATGCTCGACATCTTCCTGCAGACCTTGCCCTTCTTCATGCTGATCGCGCTGGGCTATGGCTCTGGCAGGACAGGGTTTTTTTCCGCAGAGGCGACAGCGTATCTGACGAAGTTTGTCTTTTACTTCGCGCTGTCGGCGATGTTGTTCCGGTTTTCGGCCAATCTGTCGTTGGGCGAGATTCTCGACTGGCAGTTTGTGCTGGCCTATCTCGCCGCCACATCTGCGGTTTATGTGCTGGCAACATATGTCGCACTCCGCCGCCGCGCACCTGTGACCGAGGCTGCGATTGAGGCGCAATGCGCCGTGATCGGCAATGTGGGGTTTCTGGGGATCCCGATGCTGGTTCTGTTGCTGGGTGAAGCGGCGGTGGGGCCTGTCATGATGGTTTTGGCTGTTGATCTTATCGTCTTTGGCAGCCTGATCGTGATCCTGATCACCGGTGCGCGTGATGGGCGGATGTCGCCGCGTATTCTGGTCACCGTCGCGCTGGGGCTGGTGAAGAACCCGATGATCGTATCGATTTCGCTGGGACTGCTGGTCTCGGCCAACAACGTGCCGATCCCGGTGCCGGTCAACGACTTCCTGAGTCTTTTGGGGGCGGCGGCAACGCCAGGAGCGCTTTTTGCCATCGGTGCCTCGCTCGCCTCCAAATCGGCAGAACGTGTTGCGGTGGCGGGCTGGCTTTCGTTCTGCAAACTTGTGCTGCACCCCTTAGCGGTGGCCATCGCGGCGCTGTTTCTCTTCGATATCGATCCTTATGCGGCGGGCGTGATGATCGCTGCCGCAGCCTTACCGGTAGCGGGCAACGTCTACATCATAGCCCAGCATTATGACGTGGCCCCGGCCCGCGCTTCGGCGGCGATATTGCTGTCCACGATGGCGAGCGTCGTCACCGTCTCTCTGGTGATTGCCTGGGTGACAACATTGATCGCCTAGGATAGCCCTGTTGCGATGACAGGAGGGTGGTATGGAAACTGTTTCTGAGAACCGGAGTTTTGAGGGGACGCAGGGCGTCTACACGCACAAATCGGATGCCTGTTCCTGCGATATGACATTCGGCTTGTTCCTGCCTGCCGAGGCGGCGGACGGCCCGGTGCCGGTTTTGTGGTTCCTGTCGGGGCTGACATGCACCCATGAAAACGCAATGACCAAAGCCGGGGCGCAGGCCTGGGTGGCCGAGCATGGGATCGCCCTGGTCTTTCCTGACACCTCGCCGCGCGGTGACGATGTGCCGGATGATGAGGCCTATGATCTGGGCAAAGGGGCGGGGTTTTATGTGAATGCGACGCAAGACCCGTGGGCGCGGCATTTCCAGATGTGGGACTACATGTCAGATGAATTGCCCGGTGTTCTGGCGGAACACTTCGCGCTGGATATGGAGCGGCAGGCAATCACCGGGCATTCGATGGGTGGCCATGGCGCGCTGACCTTGGCGATGTCCTTGCCTGGGCGTTTCCGGTCCGTTTCTGCCTTTGCACCGATTTGCCATCCGACACAAAGCGACTGGGGCCGCAAGCAATTGGCTGCTTATCTTGGTAGCGATGAAGCTACATGGGCGCCCCATGATGCGACGCTTTTGATGCGCGAGGCCGGTTTCGACGGGCCAGTTCTGGTGGATACCGGCACGGATGATCAGTTCGGCGATCTGTTGGGGACGGAACATCTGGCGCAGGCCATGGCGGCGCGTCGGCAAGAGGGGCAGCTGCGCCTTCAAAAGGGCTATGATCACTCTTACTTCTTCATCTCAAGCTTTGTGGAAGATCACGTGACCTTTCACGCCGCTGCGCTCTACCGGTGATCTACGTTGACGCCGATGCCTGCCCGGTCAAGGCCGAGATCGAGCGGGTCGGCACCCGCCACAAGCTGAAAATGTTCATTGTCTCGAACGGCGGTTTGCGACCATCGCAAAACCCGCTTGTTGAGACCGTTGTGGTGCCTGACGGTCCGGATGTTGCCGATATGTGGATTGCGGAACGTGCGACTCGTGGCGATGCGGTGATCACCGGTGATATTCCGTTAGCGGCGCGCTGCATTGAGAACGGTGCACTGGTGCTCAAGCACAATGGTGAGGCCTTGACCGAAAAAAACATCGGCAATGTCCTCGCCATGCGCGATCTGATGGCCGATATGCGCGCCGCCGATCCGTTCCGGCAGGGCGGGGGCAAGCCGTTTGGTAAGGCGGATCGGGCACGCTTTCTGGATGCGTTGGAACGGGTGGTGCGGCAGGCCGCGCGGCTTTAGCGCAGCAATCTCTGACCGCCTGAGTTGCAAGGGTGTTTACAGTGCCCCTCACCCCGCTAGTGTGACGCCAGGGCAAGAGGGGCAGATATGGCAGACGTGCAGGCGGTGATCTTTGATATCGGCAATGTGCTGATCGAATGGCAACCGGAACGGTTTTATGACAGCGTGATCGGCCCCGAACGTCGCAAAGCGATGTTTGCCGAGATCGATTTGCACGGCATCAATGATGTCGTCGATCGCGGCGGCAACTTTCGCGACACGATCTATGCCGCCGCTGAGGCGAATCCCGGCTGGGCCGATGAAGTGCGGATGTGGCATGATCGCTGGATTGAGATGGCGGCTCCCGCCATCGACCATTCTGTCAGGCTTTTGCAGGCCTTGCGAGCCGCCGATGTTCCTGTTTTCGCGCTCACCAATTTCGGGATCCAGACATTTGAAGTGGCTGAGCCGGTCTATCCTTTTCTGGGTGAGTTCGACCGCCGCTATATCTCGGGCCATATGGGCGTGATCAAACCGGAAGCGCAGATTTATCAGATGGTTGAGGCGGATTGCGGACTGGATCCGACCGCACTGCTCTTCACCGATGACAAGCCTGACAATATCGATGCGGCAGCTGCAAGAGGGTGGCAAACACATCTGTTTGAAGGGTCGCAGGGTTGGGCAGACCGGCTTGTTCAGGCGGGTCTATTGACGCAAGCAGCCGCGCAATGACGGTGATGATCCCATTCGCCGACGGTGAGCGGCATCTAGATTGGCTTGCGCTGACCGAGGCATTGGCCGCAGGGCACGAATTGCCCAAGGCCGAAGTGGCCGATGTATTCCTGTATGAAGGTGAGAACACGCTCCTGAACCGCTCGGCCTGGATTGCGGGGATGGGATTGGCGGTCAAATGCGCTACGATCTTTCCCGGCAATCGCGCGGAAGGCAAAGCCGCCATTGGCGGGGCGGTGAACCTTTTCTCAGGTCGGGATGGCACCTTAGAGGCGATTTTGGATTTCGCGCTGGTGACCAAGTGGAAGACAGCAGGCGACAGCCTGCTTGCTGCGACACGGCTGGCGCGACCTGACAGTCGAAAAGTGCTGATCGTTGGTGCCGGAACTGTTGCTCATTCTCTGGTCGCGGCCTATGGGGCAGGGTTTCCGCAGGCGCAGTTCACAATCTGGAACCGCTCGAAAGAAGGCGCCGAGGCGTTCAGCGCGCAGCATCCAGAGGTTGAGGTGGCGACGGATCTGGAGACGGCGGTACGTGATGCTGATATTGTGGCGTGTGCGACAATGGCGACCGCACCCTTGATCAAGGGCGCGTGGCTGCAACCGGGTCAACACATTGATCTTATTGGTGCTTATCGCCCTGATATGCGCGAGGTTGACGATGAGGCCCTGCTGCGCTCTCGCGTCTTTGTGGACAGTCGCGCCACGACAATTGACCATATCGGAGAGTTGAAAATCCCCATCGCAAACGGTGTGATTGACGAAAACTACGTTGTCGCCGACTATTACGCGATTGATCAGTTTGTCCGGCGTGATCCGCAGGACATTACATTGTTCAAGAATGGCGGCGGGGCGCATTTGGATTTGATGACAAGTCGGTACATTTTGTCGGCTTGGCAGGCAGCGCAGGGCGATGCGCTGATTCAAGGCTAGAAAGGCTGCGGGCGATGTGGTTTGGCGCAGGATTGGCGGTCGTTGCTTTCCTGGCACTGCTTCCGGTGGTGCTGGAGCGTCTACGGACGACGATCGGCCCGGCGCAACGACGTGGTGCGGAGGGTGGCTTTGCGCAATTGTCGCAAGGTGTGACGCATTATCGCTGGGTTGGACCGGTGCGCGGCCCGGTTGCGGTGCTGATCCATGGGCTCGCCTCGCCGCAAATCGCGATGGAGGGTCTGGCCGAGGCGCTGGGCAACATGGGCTATCGCGTACTGACCTATGATCTTTACGGGCGCGGTTTGTCGGACGCGCCGCTCGGGCGACAAAGTCGCGCGTTCTTTTTACAGCAATTGTCCGAGCTTCTCGCAGAACAGCAGGTTGAAGAAGAGATCACCTTTGTGGGCTATTCAATGGGTGGTGCGATTGCGACCGCCTTTGCCGCCGAGAACCCGCATCGGATCAACCGCGTGATCCTTGTGGCATCTGCTGGTGTTGTGACCAATGAAAGCCGGTTTTCGTGGTTCTGTCGGGTGGTTCCCTTGCTTGGCGATTGGTGGCACGGCATGTTCGTGCGCCGCCGGATTATGCAGGCGATCCCGCTTGATTTCGATAATCCCTATATCCAGCGGGTGCTGGCGGCACAAAGGGAAGAGCTTGCGCGGCGCGGCTATCTTCCCGCGATCCTGTCGAGCCGTCGCGGAATGCTGGCGGGGTCATCGCAAAAGGACCACCGTAAGTTGGCGCGAGAAGATGTGCCAGTAATCGCTATCTGGGCCGAAAATGACCAGATCATCCCAATCAAGGCCTTGGGTGTCTTGGCCCAATGGAACCGGGCGGCCCGGCAAGAGGTCGTCTCCGGTGCGGATCACGCGCTGCCTTACACGCATGCCGAGCAGCTTATCAACGCGCTGCGCACTGCGCTGCGTAACTAAGAACCGCGCCTTTCACTTTGGAATGCTCAGCCAGTTGGGCTTCGCGTTGCGATCGTGCGCGTTCTGTTCCTAGGCAACGGCCGCAGCAACAAAGCCCTTTGGTTCGCTATGGATTTCGAAGGTGACACAGTTGCGACCATCGGATTTGGATTGATATAGAGCGTCATCAGCCTTTTCGCGGAATGCGTTGAATGACATTGGCAATTGCGTCCAGACTGCCCCAACGCTGATTGATGGCCTTAAAATGCGACTGTCGAATGTCATTGGTCTTGTACCGATGGCCTGTCGGCAACGCTCCGCGATACTAAGCGCCTGATTGGCGGTCACAGCATGCAGAATTATGACAAATTCGTCGCCGCTGAGCCGTGAGACAATATCGACAGGGCGCAAGCAATCAGAAAGACGTTTCGCAATTTCTACCAAAACGCGATCACCGCTGACATGGCCATGGCTGTCGTTGATGCCTTTGAAGCTATCTACATCGATACACAGCATGGCCTGACCCTGAGACGGATCCTCAATCCGGGGCAGCTTGCGAAAGGCTGCAGTCGCGGTCTGGCGGTTAATCAGCTTGGTTAAGGGATCGGTTGTCGCTTCATTTTCCAGACGTTTTGCTTCCGCGATCAACGCGCGTTCACGTGCGATCAGTTTTCCCAACAGAAACGCGCCAATCAGATTGGCCAAAAGAAGCGTCGGCCCAAGCCCTAGGAAAAAGCTGGTGCGCACGGCTGGCGGCAAGAACAAGCCGGTCAGCATCTGCAACGAAATCATAATTGCAAGCACGAACAGGCCGAGATTCTCGTTCTTGATGCGTTGCCGTAATGCGTGGCCCCAGATCCACGCCATTAGTCCCGCAACGAACATGCCGGTGACGCCGAGAAACATACCATATCCACCGATTGAAATGCGCATTGTGGCAGCAAGCACCAAGGCGATGATTCCGCCAACGGCACCAAAGAATGCGGCGGCAACACCGATGAAGAGGTTTCGAATATCAACAATCACACCGTCGGCGATTGGAATTGGGGATGACATGGCTGCGATCGCTGCAAAGCCAAGCATCCCACCCATGACGCTGTTGAGGATATGCCTGTTTTGCAAGGACCGCGAAAACAACCCGTAGAGATAGATTACGAGAACAGCCAAAGCGATTGGCTGGACAACAAGCATCATGTTTTCAAAAGCTGGGAGCATCTCGGTCCTGTCCTCTTTGAAGGACGACCATAACGCGCGGGTCGTAACGGTAATCTTAACAACACAAGCAATCTGACCCGACAACTTACCTGTGTTTTGTGCATTCAATTCAAATTGGGCTTAAGTCCCTTGAATGATCTTGGTTTTTTCGAGGTTCAAGGCTGCGCCAACCGTAGACATGTTCATCAACCACCACGTTGCCGACCCGATCCTTGCAGGTGATCAGGATGCGTCCACCTGTCTTGTCGTAGAACGCGCAGGCTCTTTTGTTGCCTGTCAGGACGTTGGCCGTGAACGGCCTGCCATCTCGCCCATGCGAGGCCTTCAACAATTTGGTGCCGTTGCCGTAGGCGGTGGACAGAAGGTAAATGGCATAAAGCTCTTCAGGATAGCCCTGTGCCAGCCATCGCCGGGTACGCTGCGGGCCGAAATGGGCAAAGCCTGTGTCGTCCAGCAGCCACACGCGCCCGAGGTTTTCCGAAAGTGACATGCGCCAGAAAGACGTACGTTTCGCGATGGTCTGGGCTGCAATGACTTCGGCGGGCAACATTCCGGCATAGGTTTCCTGCCAGGCGGTCACATGGATATGCGCGAGCGTCTCCACGTCATCTGGTGTTGCCGGTCTGAGGTTCATCTGTGTGACGCCATGCTTTCCAACGGACGCGGCCCAAGCTATCCAGACGCGATGACAGTGCAAGAGGCATATCAGGCGGCGGTGGCTGCCGGCAGTTTGCGTGCGGATGACGCGCAGGTGGCCGTCTTGCCGGAACTTGAACGGGTACGCAGCGCGCTGGCTGTTCCGCCGCCGCGCAAGGGCCTGTTTCGCAAGGCACCGCCACCGATTCCAGGCCTTTACATGTGGGGCGGTGTGGGCCGTGGCAAGTCTATGCTGATGGATTTGCTGTTTGATCATGTGGATGCGCCCAAACAGCGCCGGCATTTTCATGCTTTCATGCAATGGGTTCATGCGGAGATGAATGCGGCACGTGCGCGCGGCGTTGATGACGCGATTGCGCCAGTGGCCGCCAAACTCTCCGATGACATCCGGTTTTTGGCGTTCGACGAAATGCAGATCACTGACATCACCGATGCAATGATCGTGGGCCGTCTCTTTGGGGCGTTGTTTGCTGCGGGCGTCACCATCGTCAGCACATCCAACAGACCACCAGATGACCTTTACAAGGACGGTCTGAACCGACAGCTTTTCCTTCCGTTCATTGATCTCCTAAAGGAGCGCATGGTTGTCCATGAATTGGCGAGCGACACCGATTACCGGCAGGACCGACTCGCGGGAACGCCAAGCTATTTCACGCCGGTTGATGCCGCCGCGCGCGCGGCGATTTCCGATATCTGGGCGCGGCTCAGCAATGGGCAATCCGAGACGCTTGTTCTGCATGTGAATGGACGCCAGGTCGAATTGCCGCGGTTTCACAACGGGGTCGCGCGCGCGAAATTCTTTGATCTGTGTGGGCGACCGTTGGGCCCCGCAGATTATCTCGCACTGGCCGATGCGGTGCGGGTTCTGATCCTGGAGGACATTCCCGCCCTTTCGCGCAACAACTTCAATGAGGCGAAGCGGTTTGTCACGCTGATCGACGCGCTCTACGAAGGGAAGGTTCAGTTAATCGCCTCCGCTGCTGCCCAGCCCGAGATGCTCTATGTTGAGGGTGAGGGCACGTTTGAGTTTGAACGCACCGCAAGCCGCTTGCGTGAGATGCAATCAGCGGATTGGATCACTTAGCCGTTGCATTTGTTTGGCCGCGGCTTAGGCTGAAATTGGGCCTTGGTGTTCGGCCCACCACCCTCCGCTTCGGGAAGCAGTGAGCCTGCAGGACACATCGCGATCATATCAACCACGCTGATACCGCACAAAAGGAGGGGCTGTGACGCGATCATCAAGCGATGGATGTAAGATATGAATTGCACATTACCAATTCCCGTTCTCAAAAGCCGCGCGAAGGCGTTGGCCAAACGCGACAGGATCCCGTTGAGCCGAGCGCTCGACCAGATGGCCCGGACGCAAGGCTTTTCAGCCTGGAGCCTGCTGGCCGCGCAGGAGGCGCAAAGTCGTCAAAACCAGCTACTCTCATGCCTTGCACCCGGTGATCTGGTCCTGCTCGGCGCGCGCCCTGGCAAAGGCAAAACGCTGATGGGCCTGCAATTGATCGCCGACGCGGTGGCGGACGGCGGGCGAGGCGTCTTCTTTTCTCTGGAGTATACGCAGGCCGACGTGGTCGCCCGGTTGCGGCAGTTGGATGTTGACCCGCAGGCGCTGGGCGCGGTTTTCGGCTTGGATGTCTCGGACGATATCAGTGCAGATTATGTTGTTGCACAGGTGGCAGGGATGCCCTCCGGCAGTCTTGTTGTGATTGATTATCTGCAGCTTTTGGACCAGCGACGCGATCATCCCGATCTGGCACATCAGGTCACGGCGCTGCGAAACTGCGCACAACGACAGGGCCTGATCATCGTGTTGATCTCCCAGATCAGCCGGAACTACGATCCTTCTGTCAGACCGATCCCCGAATTGTCGGACGTGCGTCTGCCTAATCCGCTTGATCTAAACCTGTTCAGCAAGACCTGCTTTTTCGGTGATGGCGGCGTGAGAATTACGCCGGTCGCCGCCTAAAATCGCTCGGCCCGGACGACCTGCGCATCGGTGATGCTGACCACGCCGATGTGCTTTTCGACCACGGCAAAGGCCGCGTCGAGCAGGCCGTCCAACCGCTCTGGCTTGATCAGGCAGACCACAGCGACCATACCGGCGCGGCCCACCTGACCTTCGCGGGTCCATTTGCCGGAGCGGCCAGAGCCACCGCGCACCGGCAGGATCGTGTACCCAGTGACGCCCGCACTGGTCAGGGCATCGGTCAGGCGACGTTCCAGCGGGGCTTCGATGACGATTTCAACGCGCTTGGCGGTGTGGGTTTCCATATCAGCCTCCGGCGAGTGATTGGGCGACCGCAAGATAAAGTGGGATGCCCAAAGTCAGATTGAATGGGAATGTCACGCCCAGCGAAAGGGTGAGATAGACGGACGGGTTCGCCTCTGGCAGAGCCACGCGCATCGCCGCAGGCACCGCGATATAGCTGGCCGAGGCGGAGAGCACCATCAAGAGGACGATACCACCCAGCGACAGACCGATCAGCATGCCGACGACGAGGCCAATCGAGGCGGAAATGAGCGGCATCAGGATGGCAAAGCCGACCGCGCCCAACCCCAACACGCCCCGTGATTGGCGCAATCCCCGCCCCGCAATCAGGCCCATATCCAACAGGAACAGACAGAGCACACCCTGGAAAGGTGCCACGATAAAGGCGCTGATATCTTCCAGACCTTCTTCGCCCGTGATGGCGCCGATGGCGAAAGAACCAACCAGCAAGACGATGGAGCCATTCAGTAGAAGCTCGCGGATCAGTCCGGGCTCCATCTTCGCGGCGCCTCCGCTGCGCGCCACGAGCCAGAGGGCCGACAGGATCGCGGGCGCCTCCATCACAGCCGCCACGGCAACCATATAGCCCTCTGCGTCAATAAGCCGCCCTTGTAGAACAGAGGTGCCTGCCACAAAGGTCACAATGCTGATTGAGCCGTAGTGGGCAGCAACGGCAGCGGCATCGATATGCGACAGCCCTGTCATGATGCGCAAAAGTGCAAAAGCAATCAGCGGCAGGGCGAAAGACAGGACGAGCCCCGCAATGAGTGACAGGATCAGCGTCTGATCCAGCCCATTCGCACTGACCGCAACACCGCCCTTAAAGCCGATGGAAAACAACAGGTAGATCGACATCCCCTTGGCCACAGCCTCGGGGATTGTGAGGTCAGACCGGGCGAGGGCGGCAGCAAGGCCAAGCGCAAAGCTGAGGATAATGGGCGAAATCAGGTTTTCGCCCGCCAAGCTCAGGATTTCTGACATGAACGTCCCTCAGACCATTTTGGCGCGGTTTACTGCAATTGCTGCTGAATGCAAATGGTGGACACACCCCCTCACTTCACCTGTGCATGGATCCATTTGGCAATGTCATCCAGTGCGTTCGGAGCAAAGGCGCGTCGGCCTGCGACCAGAAACAGAGCCTGACTGTATGCGGGCCATTGATCAGCCAGTTGGTAGTTAAAGAAACGGGTGCGTAACAGACCGTGTGTTGCATCGGGGATGATGAGACTTGATTGCATGTTTGGGTTCGGCAACAGCGCGCGCTATCTGGCCGCATCTGTCTCTGCGTCGACGTTCAGATCATCCGCGCCCCAAACAGCCAGGACCGGGCCGGTCATCGCCGCGATGTCGTCGGTTGCATCGGTCTGATGGTTGCGGGCCACAAACGCAAAACGATCCGGCGTCATACCGCGCAGATCCTCCCTGCTGGGCACATATTCTTCTGCAAAGATGCGTGCGTCGCGTCGTGCATCTGCTGCAATGGTCGCTTCAATCTCGTCCGTAGTGGCACCCTCAGCTTCCAGCCTTTTACGGGTAAAGTACGCACCTTGTTCCTGCCAGTTCACTGCAGGTCCGATCAGCACCGCAAATGCGGGTGTCACCTCGTGTGTGGCTGCCGGGATGACCCAGCCTGCTTGAGAAAATCCCAGAAATCCGACTCGACTTGATGAGAGATCATCGTGGTCGCGAATGATTTGCAGTGCAGTTATGGCTTCCGCCGAGCGGTCAGGCATCGACTGATCCAGCCAATTGCCGCCGCTTTTACCAATTCCGGGCTTGTCCCAGGTGAAAACGCCAATGCCCGCATCAAGCAACACATGGAATAGCGGCAGATACCCACCATCTGAAAACCGGTCCTGAGGACCGTCGCCATGCACGATCACGGCAATTGGCGGATCAAACACTTCATTTGGTCGCAGCAATGTCCCTCGCAGCGTTTGCTCATCACTTAGAAACGCAATCTCTATGCTTTCAAACTCGGTAAGGTCAAAATCATCAAGACCTGTCAGCAGCACCGCAAAAAAGGCGACAACAGAAAGCGCGCCAATGATCAGCCAGTGCCGCAAGCGCATTGTCTAGTGCCCAGAAAGCATGTTGGCCGTGCGGCAGCGGTTCACTGCGCTTTGGTGTGGCTGGCCCTTCGTCGAAGAATTCTTTGGAGCGGAATGTAAGATCATCAGGGCTTGCTTGGATCGCATGATAGGCGCCTTCGCAGGGTGATTGAGATTGGTCTGGCAGCGGCGTCTTCGCACCACTCGTACATCTGGGTTCCCAACCAACTACGGGCAAGGATGGTTCGCATTTTCATGGAATTCGAGCGACTTTTGGCGGCGCGCTAAACGTTCTGGGAACCTTGATGGCTTAGGACCGCCCTCATGGACACTACAACTCCCTTCCTGGCACCCGTGCCCGATGCAGAATCCGACGTTATCGTGCTGCGCTGTTCGGATCATCTGCACTTTGATCCGACCGCATTGAATGCGCTTTTCGCCAAAAAGGGCTTTCATGCCGCTGAGGAGGTGGTGTGCCGCATCCTTGAGGATATCGCGATGCGCCTTGATATGCTGCAGGAAGGGCGCAGCGAAAGCCGGTTTGATCTGATGTTCAAACCTGCCCGCCGCATCCGGTCGGTGGCAAGCCAGATTGGCCTGATCGAGGTGGCTGCTGCCGCCGGTCACGTGGTCACCTGTTTGGAACAAATGGATGGTGTCGCACTTGAGGCAACAATGGCCCGGCTTGAACGTGGGTTTGACGTGGCCGTTTCAGAGATCTGGACCTATCGCGAGGTTTAGGACCTTGCAGCGCTTTCCTTGGCGGTTAGGGTGACGAGTAACTGACACGACGCAGGAACCCCAATGCCCCTTGCCTTTGCCGATGAGACTGACGACGCAATCCCACTTCATGTGATTTCGGCGGATGCCTTGGATAAGGCGCTCGACCGGCTGCAATCGCCCGCACGGAACTGGGTCAAAGCTCAGGGGTTCTCGGCGGGTTTGGGTGAGCATGTCTTGATCCCTGATGCGGAGGGTCAAATCTCCGAAGGGCTGATCGGGTTTGGGACAAAAGCGAAGCGCGCGCGCGGGCGATTTCACTTGGGCGCTGTTGCCAAGGCCTTACCCAAAGGCACCTATCGCATTGCAAGCGGGCTCGAAGGCTCTGATCTGGAAGAGGCGGCACTGGCCTGGCTGCTTGCCGGGTATTCCTTTGATCAGTACCGGAAACCCGCGCAGCCGGTTGCCGGCCTGGTTGCGCCCCAAGGCGTCGATGCGGAGCGGTTGGCCATTATTGCAAACGGTGAGGTGCTAACGCGTGATCTGATCAACACGCCCGCATCGGATATGGGGCCGGACGAGTTGGAGCAGGCGGCGCGGC
This sequence comes from Cognatiyoonia sp. IB215446, assembly GCF_033963825.1. Classification (NCBI taxonomy): domain Bacteria; kingdom Pseudomonadati; phylum Pseudomonadota; class Alphaproteobacteria; order Rhodobacterales; family Paracoccaceae; genus Cognatiyoonia; species Cognatiyoonia sp. IB215446. The sequence continues at coordinate 338,571 of NZ_JAXBMD010000001.1, forward strand.
GCCTCGTGGCGGATCATAACGCGGCGATCAATGTGATCACGGGTGATGATCTGTTATCGTCAAATTTCCCGATGATCCACACTGTGGGTCGTGCAAGCACCCGCGCACCGCGTCTCTTGGACCTGCGCTGGGGGCAGGCGGGGCCGCAACTAACGCTTGTCGGCAAGGGCGTGTGCTTTGACACGGGCGGGTTGAACCTCAAACCCGGCGCGTCCATGGCATTGATGAAGAAAGATATGGGCGGGGCGGCGACCGTACTGGGCCTTGCGCAGATGATCATGGCGCTGGGCCTGCCGTTGCGCTTGCGTGTCCTGATTCCAGCGGTGGAAAACAGCATTGATGGCAATGCGTTCCGGCCGCAGGACATCCTGACATCCCGCAAGGGGCTGACGGTCGAGATCAACAACACCGATGCGGAGGGGCGGTTGGTGCTTGCCGATGCGCTAACTCTGTCGGATGAGGATGAGCCCGATCTCGTCATCTCGATGGCGACCCTGACGGGTGCGGCACGTGTCGCGGTAGGCCCTGATCTGTCGCCTTTCTTCACGGATCGCGATGACGATGCCGCAGCTTTGTTAAAGGCAGGTGATGCCGTTGCGGATCCGGTCTGGCGGATGCCGTTTCATGCCCCTTACGAGGCGATGATCGAACCCGGCATCGCCGATCTGGACAACGCACCAAAGGGCGGCTTTGCAGGCAGCATCACCGCCGCTCTATTCCTGCGCCGCTTTGTCGAAAGCCGCTATGTGCATTTCGACATCTATGGATGGCAGCCGAACGCTGCGCCGTCGCGCCCGAAGGGTGGCGTTGGCATGGGCGCGCGGGCGATCCTGGATGCGCTGCCAGAGCTTTTGAACTTGTGAGCGACCGGCGTCTGACACCTGCCAATGGCCGTGTGGCGGCGATGCATCTGGCCGGGCAGGTGACAGCAGAGCGTTACGTGCAGGGCGAGGTGATGCGCCTGCGCCGCCCTGTGACCGACCTTTGCGCTAGCCCCGGCGGTGCGCGGGACCGGCAATTGCTGCTTGGGGCTGCGGTGACGGTGTACGAAGACCGCGCGGGCTGGGCCTTTTTACAAGCTGCGGATGGCTATGTGGGATATGTCACCTCCGATGCGCTTGGCCCTGTCAAGACGATGACCCACCGGGTCGCCACCGCCGCCACCCATGCCTATGAAGAACCGGACTTCAAATCACCAGATCTGGAGTGGCTGCCCTTTGGCGCGCGCCTATCGGTTCTGGATGAACGGCAGAAGTTCTTTGAAACGGATGCTGGCTTTGTGCCGAAAAAGCATCTGCGTCCACTGGACCGGCCATTCGCGGACCCCGCCACCGTTGCGCAACTCTTCTTTGGTGTCCCTTACTTATGGGGTGGCAACTCCACGCGCGGTATTGATTGTTCGGGGCTGATCGCGGCAGGCCTGACGGCCTGTGATGTCGACTGCCCGGCGGATAGCGACATGCAGCGCGCGGCATTGGGAGACGATCTGACCGAACCGTTGCAGCGCGGCGATCTGATCTTTTGGCAGGGGCATGTGGGGATGATGGTGGATGCAGAGACGATGATCCACGCCAATGCCCATCATATGGCAACCAACTATGAGCCGATCGATCAGGCCATCACGAGGATTGCGGCGCAGGGAGATGGGCCGGTATTGGCGCGAAGGCGGCTTTAGTCGACCGCGCGGATCAGCTTGCGTTCCAAGACCCGCAGCACCTGCCGCAGGTCATTCCCGCGTTTCAGGATCTGCCCATCCATCCCGATCACCGCATATTGGCCCTGCCGCAGCCGCAGCTTCGGGCGCTTTTCGATGCGGTAAAGCGGATGCTCTGCCGTGCGGCGAAAGACCGAGAAGACCGCCACGTCCCGCAGATGCGACATCCCATAGTCGCGCCATTCGCCCGCCGCGACCATCCGGCCATACAAACCGAGAATCACGTTAAGCTCATTGCGTTGGAATGCGACTTGCTGGGGGGACTGAAACGGCGAAGGGGTATGTAACGTCATACAATGACAGTTGCGGCCTCTCCTTTAAAAATCAAGCATTCTTCGCGCGCCGCCACGTTTATGCCACGAAATCACCATTGACGCGCCGCAGCACTTACCAACTGGGAACACATCTGAGCGGAATAGTCAGGGCATAGCGAAAAGCTTACCCCGATGTTACGGTCAATAGCCCCCACCCAGTTCGTGACATCGGGGACCTTTCCCTCCAAAGTCGTCAGAGCGCCGCTGTCATCAGCCGCACGAGACCTCAATGACCTTTTCATCTTCACTGATGCCGAAATTGACTCTGTCGGGTAGGAATTCCATCGTGACCATGTCACCCGGTCGGATTACCCGCACCGGCCCAAGGATCAGCACGCGTTCAAGCGCGGTAACATCCTGGCCAATCAGATCGCCATACTCACGGGCGCCACAAGTGTCTTCCAATGTGGGCGGCAAGGGCTCCGATGCAGGCGCGCACGCCGCCAGCAACAGCAGTAAGGGAATGCGTTTCATAGGCCCATTCTGGTGACAAGCGCCGGTGATTGGCAAGCCTGCACAAACTGTATGGTTGAAATCTGCCAGCCTTTGTCTGATCGTCGGACAAAAGTATGGGAGGAATGATGATGCGCACACGTGCAGCGGTTGCTTTGGAGGCGGGGAAGCCACTTGAAGTGATGGAGGTGAACCTCGACGGCCCCAAAGCGGGTGAGGTTCTGGTCGAGATCAAGGCGACAGGCATCTGTCATACCGATGAATTTACGCTGTCCGGTGCGGACCCCGAAGGCATGTTCCCCGCGATCCTTGGCCATGAAGGGGCGGGTGTTGTCGTTGAAGTGGGCGAGGGCGTGACCAGTCTGGAGCCTGGCGATCACGTCATCCCGCTTTACACGCCTGAATGTCGGGAGTGTGAGTACTGTCTGAACCCCAAGACAAACCTGTGCCAGAAAATCCGGAGCACGCAAGGGCAGGGTGTGATGCCCGATGGGACGAGCCGGTTCTCGATGCTCGATGGCACACTGATCCTGCATTACATGGGCTGTTCAACTTTCTCGAACCATACGGTTCTGCCTGAGATCGCCTTGGCCAAGGTGCGCAAGGACGCGCCTTTTGACAAGATCTGCTATATCGGCTGCGGTGTGACTACGGGCATCGGTGCTGTCATCAACACCGCAAAGGTGGAGATCGGGTCGCGCGCCATTGTTTTTGGCTTGGGTGGCATCGGGCTGAACGTGATCCAGGGATTGCGGCTGGCCGGTGCGGACCAGATCGTCGGCGTGGATCTGAACCCCGGCAAGGTCGCGATGGCCGAGCATTTCGGGATGACCGATTTCGTGAACCCCAAGGATGTGACCGGCGATATGGTCGCGCATCTGGTCGAACTGACCGGTGGCGGCGCCGACTACACCTTTGACGCAACCGGCAATGTCGAGGTGATGCGCACAGCATTGGAAGCCGCGCATAAGGGCTGGGGCGAAAGCATTATCATCGGTGTTGCACCGGCTGGTGCGGAAATCTCCACGCGACCTTTCCAACTGGTCACCGGGCGCAGCTGGCGCGGGACGGCCTTTGGCGGTGCGTCGGGCCGAACGGATGTGCCCAAGATCGTGGACTGGTATATGCAGGGTAAGATCGAGATTGATCCGATGATCACCCACACGCTCAGCCTTGATGACATCAACAAGGGCTTTGATCTGATGCATGAGGGCAAGTCGATCCGGGCTGTCGTCGAGTTTTGAAGACCGACCCGCTTGATGCATTGACCCGGTCACTGGCCGGGTCTTTTGCGTTTTGTGGGGTGGGTGTGGCGCAAGGCGGCGCGCGCCATCTGTCACTCGCTACAGCACCGGGGATTAACGCGGACGAAGATACGATGTTCCGCGTCGCCTCTATCTCAAAGCTGGTGGTAGGGCAGGCCGTTGCGGCGCGTGTAAATGCAGGGGATGTGAGCTGGGACAGTGACATCTCGGAGATTCTGGGATGGCCCTTACGTCATCCGGACGCCCCGGACGTGCCGGTGACCCTTGGCATGGTGGCGAGCCACGCGAGCGGGCTGAGCGATGATGCGGGATATGTCTTGCCGCCCGATCTGACATTGCAGGACTGGTTCGCGTCAAAGCCGGTCTTCGCCGCTAAGCCCGGCAGCCGGTTTGACTATGCCAATCTGAACTACGTTGTTTTGGCCACCGCACTCGAAGCTCTGACCGGTCAGGCTTTTCCCGATGCCTTCGGCGCTTATCTGCCACAACCGGGCGGCTTTAACTGGTGTAACGTGCCGGATGCCGCCGCCACGAACAGGTTACCGACATTTCGATCTGATGAGGGCGAGTTCTTGCCGCAGATCGACTTTGAAATCCCCCGGATCAGACTGGCAAGGAATGTCGGCGTATTCTCACCCCAAGGAGGCTTGCGCATTTCACTGAACGGGATGCTGTATCTGGCGGAGAGCCTGCGGGCAGCGGATGCCACGCCCCTTTGGGACGCGGCGATGGGTGAGACCCACGATCCGGACGGTGTTTTTGAAGCCTATGGTCCGGGCCTGCAAATCTTTGATCACCCGCGTTTTTATCCACGCCCTCTCGTCGGCCATTTCGGCAATGCTTATGGGTTCAGAGGGGGTGTCTGGTACGATCAGGCGCGCGACCTGAGTTTTGCCTACGCGCTTAACGGCTTTCCCATGGGTGACGAAAGCGATGCTTTTGCCACAGAGGAGCTGCAGATTTTCGAGGCGGTTTCAGACCTTCAGGTCCCGTAGCGGGCCATGAACATGTCAACGGCGCCGTTCACCACACGCTCTTTTTCTTCATGGGTGAAGTCTTCGGCAATGTTGAACACTAGCTTCGGGAAAAGATCAGCTTTGCTGAGTTCGTGAAACTGTTCGGCCGCCAACTCGAAATCGTCGATCTTCAAATCCCCGCGCGCCACGCCTTTCTCGAAGAAGTCGATCAGCTTCGCGCGGATCATCACAGGGCCACTTTCATAGAATTCGCGACCGAGTTCGGGGAAACGGTCGCTTTCGCCGACGCAAATCCGGAAGATCTGCTTGCCGAATTGCGAGGTCATGAAATCGACCATCTCGGTGGCGATATCATGCAGCACCTGCCGGATCGGGGCGTCCATGTCGATGGTCTCAATCGCGAGGTCGGCCTGACGTTGACATTCTGTCTTGGCCACCTGCATGAACAGGAAACGTTTGTCCGGGAAATAGCTGTAAAGCGTGGCCTTTGAGACGCCAGCAGCGCGGGCAATATCGTCAACCGAGGCCCCCTCAAACCCGTCCGACAAAAAGACTGTCCGGGCGCCGTCCAGCACCTGATCAAACTTCCGTCCTTTTTTGGGTTCGATCGTTCCGTCCGGCATCGCGTCCTCCCGCTTTAGAGCAATTATAAACTGACCAGTTCATTTTGAGCAAGGAGATTGCGGAAAATGAGGCCTCACATGACGCGAGGCCTCGTCAATCTGTGCTTACTTTGCAGGGGTCACGCAGACGTCGCCCTGCAGCGATTTGAGGTCCGCGCAGCCTTGCGTCGTCTCTGGCGCGGGCTGTGTCGGGAAGCTGAGCCGCGGTAATTCGAATTGAAGGGACATTGCAGAAGCAGATCCCGCAAACCCGACAAGAGCCACAGCGGAGAGTGCAAAAAGCGTGCGTTTCATGACGATTTTCCTTTGCCAAATCTCTAGGTGAAACACTAACTAAACTGTTCAGTTTAGAAATCAAGAGAAAAATGAACTGAGTAGTTCAGTTTTGCGAACATAAAGTTGCGACAACCCCGTCGGACCACCGCAAGTGGTCCCGTGCCTGCGGCATCATGGAGAGGGACAAAAAAATGGCTCTGATGTTGAAGCATGCAGGAAATAATCGGTAGCTGGCGGAACATGTTCACATCTCTCCGTCGATCCGGCATCTTGCGCATTTGGAGTAAGGGCGCGACGCCACCGCCGCTGATACGCCGCGACGCTGTGCCCATATCGGCCGAGTTTGTGCCGCTCGACCATGAAGATGACCCTTCATGGGCCAATGTGGCATCGCTGTTTGCTGTGCCTGGCGCGGTCTATGCGCAATGCTGCGGTCGCTAAACTTCCCGGATCATCGTCGTTGACGCGCTGAAGCCAAAGATGTGGCGTAAGACGCCCAAGTGATGGGTCGCCACCTCCTCAAACCCCTCATGCAGGTAGAGCGCGCGGGCGCGCGGGTTGGTGTCGATGACATCAAGGCGGACCTGACGATAACCGCGCTGCTTCGCTTCCTTGCAGATGGCGTCGATCAACGCGGTGCCGACACCCCGACCGCGCGCTTCGGGCGCCACGAAAATCCCATCCATCAGGAAACGTTCATTTTCCGTATCGCGCTCAAGCGCGGCCAGCAGCAGGATGCGGATCGACGCACCTACCCAACCATAAACGCGCCGAAGATCCGTGAAATCGCCGCCCACTAGTGCGCCCTGCGCCGTCTTGAAGCCCGCCACGCCCAAAAGCCGCCCCCGTTCGTCATGGGCGCAAATCCCGTGATCACCTCGAAGGACGCTGGTGATGAAAATGAGCGCGCGGTATTTGGGGCCGAGCACAAAACCAAGCTTTTCGCCGAATGCCTCCCAATAAAGGGCGGCGACTTCGGCCCTGTTTGCCTCGGGTATGCCTGTCGTGATCTTCATGGCTCGAAACTGTAGAACGGGATGTAGGTGACGGGATCGCCGGGTTTTATGTTTTGGGCAGGGTCGTTCAGCGCCACAAGCCCTGTTGCCCAACTCAGCCCGGAGATACGGCCTGACCCTTCGGAGGTGAAAATCTCGACCTCGCCATCCGTGATACGCGCGCGCAGGTATTCGCGGCGCCCCGCTTTCTTTGATTTCGAAAAGGCGGCGGGGAGCTGGTAGGATTGCGGCTCTGTCCAGCCGCCTCCGGCAAGAACACGCAAGGCTGGGCGGGCGAAGATCAGGGCGCAGACCATGGCCGCCACTGGGTTGCCGGGCAGCCCGAAGACGGGCGTATTGTTCCAAAGGCCCAAGGCGAGCGGGCGTCCCGGCTTGACCGCAATCCGCCAAAGCGCGAATGACCCGGTACCTTCCAGAAGCGTGGAAATGTGATCCTCATCCCCCGCCGATGCGCCGCCGGATGACAGGATTACGTCGCAATCCGCCGCCCTCTGATCTAGGACCGCGCGCAGCTTGGTTTGGTCGTCAGGGGCGCGGCCCAGATCGACAAGCGTGTAATCCCAATGCTTGATCAGCGCTGACAACATGGGTCGGTTGGCGTCGTAAATCTGGCCCGCATCCGCAGGCATGCCCGGGTCTTGCAGTTCATCGCCAGTGGACAAGACGCCGACACGCAGGCACTGCCGGACCGCAACACTGCCAATACCGGCAGCGGCCATCGTGCCAAGGTCAGCGGGGCTAAGGCGGCGTCCGCTTGTCAGGATGGTCTGACCGGCAACCATATCCTCGCCCGCCTTGCGGGCATTGGCCCCCTTTTTCAGCGGGCCTTGGAAGGCTATTTCGGATGGTGTGGCAGTGACATCTTCCTGCAAGATCACCGTGTCGACACCTTCAGGCAGGTTCGCACCGGTGAGAATGCGGATGGCGCGTCCTTCGGGGACCGCCCCCGAAAAAGGGGCACCTGCCGCAGCACGGCCCGTGATCAGAGGCATCCGTTGCATACCTTCCGCGGCGGGCCCTGCAAATCCATACCCATCGACGGCGGCATTTGGCGCTGGTGGATGCGCGCGTGCGGCTTCCACGTCTCCCGCCAGAAACCGGCCCGCGACCTGCGCGATGGGCAGGTTTTCAATTCCGGTCACCGGGCGCAGTTGTGACCTCAGATGCTCCAAAGCATCGTCAACCGGCGTCCAATGCGCGCCTTGCGGCATGGCAAAACAGTCGTTCTTCAGCGGGCGCGGCGCGGCGGGTGCCATAGCGGTCTCTTCTAACAAGCTGACATGCCCAAGCCCGAGGATTGACCCTTCGGCGGTGTAGGGAATATCGAGCATCGCCGCTAGTTGTGTGGCTGGCAGCCGAGACAAGGTCTGCGCCAAAAGCGCGACTTGATGCGCATCCTTGATCTGGCCTTCGGGCATCGTGGCTGTCACGGCTTTGGCGATGAGCGAGGGCCAGATCTCCACAATCGCGATCGAGGCATCAAGCGGCTCAAACGGCCAGACGCGCAGGGCGTCGCGGAATTCCGCCCGCAACCGGGCGAGCACGGGCAATCCCATGATGACTTGGGACCCAACGGCGCCCGCACCGGCCAATTGCCAGACGGGAAACGCGCCTTTCGCTTGCGCCTCTGCCGCGCGTTTTTCCGGTAAACCATGACCCTCACGCGCGCTGCCCTTGCGGGGCAGATGCGGGATATCGTGCCTGCGACCATTGCCCCAAAACGGCCCGATGCCGGGAAACATCGCGTTGATCTCACCCGCCAGATCAAAGCGGTTGTTGGCATCGGGCGCATCCTTGACCCGCTGCGCGAACCAGTCCCACACGGCAAATGGATCATCGCTGCCGGTCAGTGCTTTGCCGAAGCCATCGGGGTAGCCAAAGGCGAAATCAAACCCGGCGAGGACACGATGCCCAGCATCTACTTCCTCGGCAAGGAATGCCCTGATCCACTTCTCGGCTAACTGACGGTTGCGCAGGTATATCGGCGCATCGGTCACCCCGTCACGCGCCGCGCAGACCCAGATCGCGTCCTTTTTCGGGGTTGGTCCGCGATCATTCCCGCCGGACCAATCGACCATCAGAAAGGTGTCAAAGCTCACAGGCCAACCTCGGCGAGGATGAAATCGGCGATGGCCTTTGTGTCGTTGAGGTCAAAGACGGGGCGGTCGAGGTCGATGGCCGTGTCACTGGCCATCGCGCGCACGGTCGGGTCGTTATGGGCGAGGATCGGGTTTTTGGTTTCGGCGCGATAGGCCTCGATCTTGGGGTGGGTGTCGCGCTTGTAGCCTTCGACAAGGATCAGGTCGACCGGGTCGAGCTTTGTCAGAAGATCAGCCAGCGGTGGTTCGTCCGAATCACGCAGCTCTGTCATCAACGCCCAGCGCGCGCGTGAGGCGAGCAGGACCTGATGCGCACCCGCCTGCCTGTGGCGATAGCTGTCCTTGCCGGGATGATCGATATCGAATGTGTGATGTGCGTGTTTGAGCGTTGAGACGCTGAAGCCACGTCCGGTGATCTCTTTCACCAGCCGCTCCATCAGCCCGGTCTTTCCGGCGTTCTTGTAGCCGACGATGCCATAAAGCCTCATAGCATCGCTTCCGCTGTGGCCAGATCGTCGGGCGTGTTGACGTTGAAAAAGGCGGCATCGTCAGGGAACTGTGCCATGGCGCAGCCATGCTTGTCGGTCCAGAGGATCACCTTGCGCAATCCATCCGTGAGTGCCGCGCGCAGATCGTCGCGCAAGGCGGTGGGCCAAAGCCCGAAGGTCGGATGCCGCCCGTCGGGGGTCGCCGCGAGGGCGATCTGGGTGCCGTTATCCTCGGCGGCCAGCATCAGTTGCGGGACAAGGTCGCAAGGAAAGAAGGGCGTGTCGGCGGCGGCGGTCACAATGTGACTGGCCCCTTGATCCGCCGCCCAATCGAGACCCGCCAGCACGCCAGACAACGGCCCCGCAAAGCCGGGAATGCTGTCAGCGATCACCGGCAGGTCGAGATGCGCGAACCGCTGCGGGTCACCATTGGCATTGAGCGCAAGTGCTGCAACCTGCGGTTCCAGACGATCGATGACCCGCTGCAGTATCGTGCTGTTGCCCAAGTCCAGCAGGCCCTTGTCACCGCCGCCCATGCGCGTTGCCCGACCGCCCGCGAGTATCACGCCAAGGGGCTGGGTCATGAAGCCTCTTTCCACGTGCGGAGTTTGGCTTCTGTGGCTTGCGGATCATCCAGCGCTTCGCGCGGGATTGCAAAGACCAGCCCGGCGACGCCGATGATCAGACCGGTCTTCCCGAGCCCGATTTTGTCGACAGCCGCCCAATTGGTTTGCCAGTGGCTGTGTGCATTGCGGATGACCATGCCGGTTTCATCAAAGTCCGCTGTCTGCGTCCCGCTACAATAAGTTGAAGCGGCTGCATGACGCGCCAGCCTGCGGATCGACCAATTTTGCACGGCGATAAAAAAGACGATGGCGATAACGGTTCCGATCCAGACATAAGGCAATGCGGCCTTGGCTGTGCCGGTGGCGCGCAAGGCTATCGCGAAGTAGAGTCCGGCACCCCCAAGCCCAACCAGCAGCGTGACCAGCAATGCGGCAGCGCTTTGCAATGGGCGGTAGGGGCCAAGCATCCAAACACCGGCGACCCGGATCCCCTCTGCAATCGCGGGCGCAGAGGCCTGATAGGTCACGCTTATATTATCGGTCATGCCGATCCTTTTCTGCCCATCTTCCGGGGCTCATCGGCCACCATCGCCGGGTCGGCATCGCGCAGAAGACGTTCTTCACCGGAAAGGCAAACAAAGCGCTGCCCCTTCATGCGCCCAATCAGTGTCAGCCCTACTTGCTGGGCGATCTCAACCCCCCAGGCGGTAAAGCCCGAGCGGGAGGCGAGCACCGGAATGCCCATCAGCGCTGTTTTGATCACCATCTCGGAGGTCAGGCGGCCCGTTGTGTAGAGTGTCTTGTCCTCGGCTGCGATACCTTCTGACAGCATCCAGCCTGCGATCTTGTCGACGGCATTGTGCCGACCCACATCTTCCATGTAGACAAGCGGACGATCCGCCTGGCACAGAACCGTGCCATGGATTGCACCCGCCTCAAGATAAAGCGACGGGGTGCGGTTGATCTTGGAAGCCAGCGCATAAAGGTCCGAGGTTTTCACCTGCAGCCTGGGCAGGACCACATCCTCCAACCCTTCCATCATGTCGCCAAAGACGGTGCCAACCGCACATCCGCTTGTGCGGGTCTTTTTCTTCAGCTTGTCCTCGTAGGTCGTCTGGCCCTCGGTGCGGACGACAACCGTTTCCAGTTCCTCATCATAATCGACAACCTTGATCACCTCACCCGGGCGCAGCATGCCCTGATTGCGCAGGAACCCAAGGGCAAGATATTCCGGGTAATCGCCGATGGTCATCGCCGTGACGATTTCCTGCGCATTGAGAAAGATGGTCAACGGGCGTTCTTCAACCACACTCAGGTCAATTTGCGCGCCATTTTGATCCGTACCGGTGACCGCACGGGTCAGTCGGCGGGCCTGCGGTGCGGGCGCGATCAGATACTCCGACATGTCATCAATGCGCGCCAATTGTCATTCCCGTATTGCGCCGTTAAGCCTGTCACAACGGCCTCAAGCTAGGGCAAAGCCATGACAACTTCTACCGTCAAAACGCAGACCAGCGCGCCCTATTGGGCGGGCTTCCGGGATGGGCTGCCGTTCATCCTGATGGCCGCACCTTTTGCGATGGTCTTTGGTGTGATCGCGACGGATGCCGGGCTGACATTGGCGCAAGGGATGGGGTTCAGCGTTCTGGTCATCGCCGGTGCATCGCAATTTGCCGCGATCCAGATGATGATTGAGAATGCGAGCATCGCTTTCGTGCTCCTGGCGGCTTTGGCAGTGAACCTGCGGATGGCAATGTATTCCGCGGCCCTCGTCCCCTATCTTGGTGCGGCCCCACTGTGGAAACGAGCATTGGTGTCATATCTCAATTTTGACCAGACCTATATCGTGTCGGTTGCCCGCTATGAGAGCAGACCGGAGATGACCGTTCCTGAACGGTTCGCGTACTTTTTCGGCGTGGCGACACCAATTGTGCCGTTTTGGGTTGGCATGACCATGGTGGGCATGGTGGCGGGCGCGGCCATTCCAGAAGCATGGGCTCTGGACTTCATCATGCCGATTATGTTCCTCGCAATGGTGGCACCCATGGTCAAATCACTCGCCCATGTTGCGGCCACTTGTGTCTCGATCAGCGTGGCACTCGCCCTGATAGGCCTGCCATCCGGCACGGGCTTGCTCATCGCTGCCGGTGCGGCAATGCTGACCGGTGCGCTGGTCGAGATATGGATCGAGGGGCGGCAGAAATGACCTATTCTGATGCGCAAATCTGGACGATTATCGCGATCCTGGGCGCAGGCACGTTTCTGATCCGCTTTTCTTTTCTGGGCCTGATCGGGGACCGGCCGATGCCGAGTTTCGTGCTTAGGCTGTTGCGGTTCACCCCGGTGGCCGTGCTTCCTGGTATGGTTGCGCCATTGGTCATATGGCCACCCGCAACGGGCGGTACACTTGATCCGCTCCGCCTGTGTGCAGCGCTGGTCACGGTCGCGGTGGGGATCTGGACGCGCAATGTCCTTTGGGCCATCGTCGCTGGCGCGCTCACCCTTTATAGCGCGATGGGCCTTACTGCCCTGCTCTGAGCGCGGCGTCGATTTCGCGGGCGGCGACGCTTTTATCGTCGTCATCGTCTTCGCGGTATTCAGTGGTTTCCACGCCGGGCAATCTGCCAAAATCATTGTCAAGTTTGCCGGGCCACCAGGTCTGGCGGACGCTTTCGAATCCCGGTAACTGGCGCACGATACGCGATGTATAGCGGGCGCAGTTGGCCTGTCCGACTGGCCCTGCCACCAGTGCGAGGTTCAACGCTTTCTCAGCGACTTCCGGTGCAACAGGGACTTTCCGCCCGACGACGTAATATGTGATCCTGGCGTGGAAGCTGACATAATAGTCCTCCAGCTGTGGGCTGGCACCGAAGAGCACATCGTTGCGTTCAGGCATCCGATCCTGTTTCCAGGCACCCGCAGGGTCGAAGATCACCCGCTGGCTCGCGTTGATCAGCAGCGCCGAATGCTCTCCACCATCCGAACGCACATTTCTCATCGTGTAGAGCGTCAGATGCTTTGGCCCTGGGTCGCGATAGATTGCGCGTTCGATGACATCGTCAGGCGCCCAGACGGGTTGTCCCGTGCAGCCCGACAGGGCCAGCGGCAGGCCGATCAAAAAAGCACGACGATCCATCAGGATGTTTAGGCGGCGATAAGGGCCAGGAAGATCAGGAACACCAAAATGCCTATGGTGGCTTTGGTGCTCATGCTCATGAAGCCCGCAAAGGTTTTTTCTTGTGTGGTGATATCCATCTCACCGTGCTTGTGCTCAGCCATCACGCGGCTCCCTCATGCATCATTTGCGAAGTCCTTTAGACGATTCACTCTGGCCTGTCACGCGGTCAGGTGGTCACATCTTCGTCCCGTTCCAGCCCCTTGGCGAGGCGAAAGCCGATTCGGTTCGCTTCAGGTTGATCGATATGCTTTGGACTTGCCACCAATGTGACGTTCAACTGGCTGACATGCTGGATCAGCTGGGTCTTTGCACCGGCCCCGTTCACCCCGTAATAGGTGACAATATCGGGATCGTAGTAACCCAGCCCCTCGATGCGGATCACGCCAGCCTCACCACCGGCCAGACCCATACCGACCTCGTGGTCATTGTCGAGATGCTTCTCGAAGTTCTGGATATACATGATGATCCGCTCATAGGCCCATTGGGCGGGGCTTTTTTGCGCTACAGGTTCCGACAGCGCTTGCGGGAGTTTTGATGTATCGGGGCAGTGGACATTTGGATCGGTGTGGATTTCCTGCGTCCGGGGGAGAACCGCGTTCTCCATCTGCTCCGCCGAGGTGTCGATACGCATTTGAGGTGGGTTGGTTTCGGTCATAAGGGCACCGCCGTTGTCTCTTTGATCTCTTCCATAACGAAACTTGCCGAGATGTCCGAGACAGAAATCCGTGAAGTGAGCCTTTTGTAGAACGCGTCATAGGCGGGCACATCCGCCACGCGCACCCGCAACATGTAGTCCAGATCACCAGTCATACGATAGGCGCCCACAATTTCGGGAAAACTCTGCAGGGTCGTCTGGAATTTCTTCATCCAGGCCGCGTCATGAGCATTGGTACGGATCAGTACAATCGCGGTTAGCGGGACGCCGACGCTTGCGGGGTCGATGAGCGCGACACGACCTTTGATGATACCCACCTGTTCCATGGCTTTGATCCGGCGCCAGCACGCATTGCGAGACAGATGAACCTCGCCGCTGATGTCATCGACGGAAAGGCTTGCATCCTTTTGCAGCAAACGCAGGATAGTGCGGTCTATCTGATCTAGCTCATGTCCCATTGTTGGGACAACATCCCACAATTTGTAGAAAACACAATCACACTTGGGATGTTTGTGCGCGACGTGCTGGATAGCCTGACTAGGGAGCGAGCAGAGGAAAGGCTCACCATGTCAGACGCAGATACTGCAGCCAAGCAGCGGGGCATCATCACCACCCTCTTCCTTGATCATCCCGCAAGCGTAAACGAAAGCTATTTCGGCCACATGCGGTTTGCGCTGGGCTTTGCCTTCTGGCTTGGGGTTGCAGCTGTCGCCGCGTTGGTTCACGCTGTGGTTCCGGCACTGTGCGAAACCACGGCAAGCCGCATCCTCAAACGTCTTCATGCCCGGATTGAGAACCGCCACTGATGTGTCGGATCGCTGCCTATACCGGTCCCGCCATTCCACTGGAAAACATCATTATCCGACCCGAGCATTCGCTGCTGCAGCAAAGCCAGCACGCGAGCGAGGCGAAGCTGGCCGTGAATGGAGATGGATTTGGCATTGCCTGGTATGGCGAGGATGAGAAACCCGGTCTTTATCGTGATGTCCTGCCCGCCTGGGCCGATGACAACCTGACCAATCTTTGCCGCATGGTGCATGCCGAGCACTTCATCGCGCATATCCGCGCCTCGACCGTGGGCGAGACGAACCGCGCAAACTGTCATCCTTTCACGCATGGGCGCTGGTCGTTTTGCCATAACGGGCAAATCCCGCATTTTCGCGCGATCAGGCGGCGCCTGGCCGCCGCATTGCCCGATGACCTTTACGACGCAAGGCGCGGCACGACAGATAGTGAGATGGTGTTTCTGTTGCTCCTGTCGCATTGGCTCGATGCCGATCCGCTGGCCGCGATTGACGCAACACTGACTGAGATCGGACCCGCCGCCGAGGAGGGGCCCATCAAGCTGACATGTGTCTTCTCTGATGGCGAAACGCTCTACGGCTTTCGCTATGCATCCTCTGGTCCTGCGCCGACGCTTTATGCGTCCGGCGTGCTGGACAATGGCGGTCGCGCGCTTGCCTCTGAACCTTTGTGTGGGCGGGCACCGCATTGGACGCTCTTGCCGCAAAACACGTTATGTGCGCTGACCGCGACGGGGTTGAGCCAAACGCCTTTCAACGGCGAAGTGGATCAGGTGGCCTGATAAACCCACGCGCCCGCATCATTCAGCTCGCGGCGCACTTGATCCGTCTGATAGAGGTGATTGACATGCGCCACCGCCTCCACCAACGCGAGGCCGTATTCGCCGCCTGAGATCTCGCGCTTGAATAGCGGCGGAAAGCATTCTCCGGCGGTATGCGGTGTCTTCAGGAAATCCAGCAGACGCGCCAATGCGCCGTGATGATTGGCGATCATCTGTGTCAACCGTAGTGGCAGGCCGGTATAGGGCAGTTTGTGCCCACCAAGGACAAGCTGACCGTCGCGGGCGGAAGCCTGAAACATCGCACAGGACGCAAGCCACTCCGCCACCGGATCAGCCTCCGGTTCGGTTGGATAGACGCCCAGATTCGGGCTGATCGACGGCAAGAGCTGATCGCCACCGATGACAAGCGCGTCATCGCGACTCCAGAATGTAGCATGTTCCGGGGCATGGCCGTGACCCATGCAAATGTCCCAGACCCGGCCGCCCATTGTGATGGTCTGCCCGTCCTGCAGGCGTGTGTAACCCTGCGGCAGCGGATCCACGCAATCAGCAAAGTTGAACGGACGCTCTTCCTTGCGTTTGGCAAAAACCGCCGGGTCCATGCCAGCGCGGGTGTAGAATGTCAGCGCCTCGGGCGAGGGGGCGTCTTGTACATCAAGCGTAAGCATGCGCGCCATCAGCCAGCCGGTGCGCGGCATGCAGAGTTCCGCACCATTTTCAATGAACCAGCCTGCCAGCCCCACATGATCAGGATGATGGTGGGTGACAACAACGCGGGCCACTGGCTTACCTGCCAAGGGGCCGTTCAGGAGTGTCTGCCAGATGCCGCGTCCGCGTTTTGACGCAAAGCCGGTGTCGATGATCGTCCAACTGTCACCATCGTCCAGCGCGTAGACGTTCACATGATCCAGCGCCATGGGCAGCGGCAGCCGCATCCAAAAGATGCGTGACGCAACCTCCATCGCCTCGCCTTCCAATGGGGCTTCCGGGAAAGGGTACCGGATGCCGCCCTCCCCATCCGCCATCAGGCGGCCAGGTCTTCTGCGGTGATCGCCATCAGATCGTCGGCACCTTCGCGTGTATGGGCCAATAGCCCCACATGCTCTGGCAGCAGGCGCTTGATATAGAAGGTGGCGAGTTTCAGCCGCGCCTCATCGCCCTTCATCGCCGCCATCAGGTGCATATGGCCGCCCAGCACGCGCGCAAAGGCGCGCAAGTAGGGCACGGCACCGGCGAACCGGTCGTTCAGATTGTCCTGCGCCACCAGCCACTCGGTCGCTTCGCGCAATGTCTCTGCGGCTTGCCAAACAGCCTCCGCGAGTTCTGGATGCTTTGCCTTGGCGGCTTCGGCGCCTTGTTCGATTTCCTCAAGCAAGCGGAACGCGGCCTCACCACCATCCATCAGCTTGCGCGCGACGAGGTCCATGGCCTGAATGCCGTTGGTCCCTTCGTAAATGGCCGTCACGCGCACGTCGCGGGAGTATTGGGCGGCGCCGGTTTCCTCGATAAAGCCCATGCCGCCATGGATCTGAATGCCGGTGGCCGCCGATTCCATGCCGACATCCGTGCCGAAGGCCTTGCAGATGGGCGTCAGAAACGCGGCGCGGGCCTGCCATCCGGCATCGTCTGTGGCGGTTGCCATATCGATGGCTACGGCATTCATCAGGGAGATGGCGCGTGCGGTGAAAACCTCGGCCTTCATCGTCGTCAGCATGCGGCGCACGTCGGCATGTTCGATGATCGAGCCGGTGCCGGGCGCCTTGCCCTGTTTGCGGTCCTGCGCGTAGGCGAGCGCATGCTGCATCGCGGCCTCGGCCACACCGATTCCCTGCACGCCGACACCCAGACGGGCATTGTTCATCATCGTGAACATCGCAGCCATACCGCCATGTTCCGGGCCAACGAGCCACCCCTTGGCGCCCGCATATTCCATCACGGCAGTGGGTGAGCCATGCAGGCCCATCTTATGCTCAAGGCTGACCACACGCAGATCGTTCTTTGCGCCCGGATTGCCATCGGTGTCAGGGATGAACTTGGGCACCATGAAAAGGCTGATACCCTTCGTGCCGGGCACACCGTCGGGCAGACGGGCGAGCACCAGATGGCAGATATTCTCGGTAAAGTCATTGTCGGCCCAAGAGATGTAAATCTTCTGCCCCGTGATCGCGTAAGAGCCGTCACCATTCGGTTCGGCCTTGGATCGCAACGCACCAACATCCGACCCGGCCTGCGGCTCGGTCAGGTTCATCGTGCCGGACCACTCACCGGAAATGAGCTTCGGCAGATAGGTCGCCTTGATCTCGTCCGAGGCGTGATGTTCCAGCGCCTCGATCTGGCCCTGCGTCATCAACGGGTTCAGTTGTAGCGACAGACAAGCGCTTGCGATCATCTCATTCACGCTGGTTGTCAGCGTCATGGGCAGGCCCATGCCGCCATTGTCGGGATGCGCCGCCATGCCGACCCAGCCGCCCTCTGCAATGGCGCGGTAGCCATCGGCAAAACCAGGCGAAGTGCGCACAACGCCGTTTTCCAGATGCGCAGGGTGCAGGTCGCCCGCGCGATTGAGCGGTGCCAGCACCTCTTCACACATCTTGCCCGCTTCCGTCAGAATCGCATCGACCATATCGGGTGTCGCTTCGGCAAAACGTTCGGTTGCGGCGACATCCGAAAAGCCCACAACATGATCCATCAAAAAGCGGAAATCGCTTACCGGGGCACGATAGGGCATTGTCATCTCTCCAAATTTTGCAACAGCTTGGCAAAGACCACGCGTGAGTCTATGCATCGCAAACTTAGCGCTAACCTAAACCAGCACTCTGCCCCATCAACCAAAACGCCACGTCATGAGCCAAGCGACATTGCGCATCCTTTCGCCCGACGAGGCTGGTTTGTCCGAGGCCGTTGGAATCTTGCAGCAAGGTGGTCTGGTTTCTTTCCCCACCGAGACGGTCTATGGCCTAGGTGCAGATGCGCGGAATGACCGGGCGGTGGCAGGCATTTTTGCGGCCAAGGGGCGGCCCAGTTTCAACCCGCTGATCGTGCATGTGGCCGACCTCGAAACGGCCGCAAAGTACGTCGATTTCAACGATACGGCAGAGCGTTTGGCGGCAAACTTTTGGCCCGGTCCGCTAACCCTCGTTTTACCCTTGCGCACGGATGAGGGTATCTCAAAGCTGGTGACGGCGGGGTTGGACAGTCTCGCAGTGCGCGTGCCTGATCATAGTCTGGCTCAAGGCTTGCTGAGGCGTTTTGCCGGGCCGGTTGCGGCGCCTTCGGCTAATCCATCGGGTCGGGTCAGCCCGACCAGTGCAGCCCATGTGATAGCCGGGCTTGGCAATGAAATTGACGCGGTTGTTGATGGCGGCGATTGTCGCGTTGGGTTGGAATCCACAATTGTGTCCTGCATCGGCGCCCCGGCCCTCTTGCGCGCAGGTGGGATTCCAGCAGAGCGCATCGAGGATTGTCTTGGCGCGCTGTTGCGGCTTCCTGACGACCCGCAGACGCCGATGGCGCCCGGCCAGCTCGCCTCGCATTATGCGCCCGCTGGCAGCGTCCGTTTGAACGCAAATGCAGCGCAAGACGGTGAGTTCTTACTCGGTTTCGGACCCGTAGAGGCCGACCTCAATCTCTCGCCTTCGGGTGACCTGACAGAAGCGGCGGCGCGGCTTTTTGCCTGCCTGCATGCGCTTGATAAGGTGGGTGCCACTGCCATCGCCGTGTCACCCATTCCCCATCACGGTCTGGGCCGTGCGATCAATGACCGCCTGAGGCGCGCTGCAGCACCGCGCGGCTAGCGACTGGTCCGGCGGGATCTTAACGCTAGGTCACTGCGCAGAAGCCATTGGAAAACCGAAAATCAGTGGGGCGTGAAACGTCATGAGATGCCGTAAGTTCGCATTTGTCGCCTTGTTGGCGATCACGCTACCGGCATTTCTGGCAGCACAAGGCCGACCCGCAGGCGTACAGACCGATCTGGTTGAAATGGCCGAGATGACAGAAACCGTGACGGTCTTTGGCCAGATCGTCGCGGTGCGCGAAAGTGATGTGGCCACGCGGGTTGCGGGCATCGTGAACGAGGTGCCGGTCCAGATCGGCTCCGGCGTTGCGGCGGGCGACGTGCTCGCGCGCATGGACACCTCCCGGCTTGAGATCGAACTGCGCAGTGCCGAGGCGGAATTGGCCATCGCCACCGCCGGGCTTGAAGTGGCGCAGGCTCAAGCGGATCGCGCGCAGACCGCCTTTGCACGGGCTGAGGAACTGGTCGCCAATGCCTCAATCTCCACCGCGCAATTTGATGACCGGGCGAGCGATTTGGCTGCGGCCCTTGGCGGACTTTCCGAGGCGCAGGCGCGGATCCGCGCCGCTGACAACGCGATTGAACTGGCGCGCTACAATTTCGACAACGCAATTGTCCGGGCACCGTTTGACGGCATCGTGTTGGACGTCGCGACGCAAGTGGGCCAGTTCGCTTCGTCAGGCAGTCAGGTAGCGACCTTGCTGGACACCGGATCGATGGAGGTAGAGGCCAATGTGCCTTCACGTTTCATCGCCGCATTGGAGCCGGGGCGCGATGTGATGGGCGAAAACGATGCAGGCACCGCGCTGACCATGACCTTGCGCGCGGTGTTGCCCACGGAGTTTTCCGAGACCCGCACCCGCCCCGTACGCTTTTCCCTGACGCAAGTGGATCCGTCCTTTGCAATCGGCCAGCCGGTGACCTTGGATGTCCCCATCGGGGCCGCCCGCGAAGTTGTGGTCGTGCCGAAAGATGCGCTGGTACAAGCGCGCGGGGGCTGGACCGCGTTTGTCAACGAAGAGGGCAAGGCGGCGCCGCGCACAGTCACGATCGGAGCGGCCATCGGTGACACGTTCGAAGTCGTCTCGGGGCTTGCGCCGGGGGACGAGGTGGTCGTGCGCGGCAATGAGCGTTTGCGCCCCGGGCAGGATATCATGCCGATGAACGGCCCGCCCCCCGCCGCCGCGCAGGCCGGCACCGCCCCGGCAGAGGAAGGGTAGATCATGAACCCGATCCGCCTTTCGATTGAGCGCCCCATCGCGGTCATGGCCATCGTGGTGATGGCGGTTCTGTTCGGCGTTCTGGCGCTTACGCGAATCCCGGTGCAGCTCGCACCCGACGTGCGCAAACCCATCGTTGTCGTCGAAACATCCTGGCCCGGCGCCGCGCCCGCCGAGGTCGAACGCGAGATCGTGAACCCGCAAGAGGATGCGTTTCGCGGCCTTGAGGGGCTGGAACGGATGACGAGCCGGTCGCGGACGGGTCAGGCTGAGGTTACGCTGGAATTCGCCGTTGGCTCTGACATGGGCGATGTACTTTTGCTGGTCTCAAACCGGCTTGACCGGGTCGGTGGCTATCCTGACGAGGCGGGTGAGCCGACGCTGAATACAGCAGGTGCCGATGACAGCCCGATTGCCTGGGTTATCGTCAGCGCGGGTGAGGGCAATCTGACTCCGATGCCAAATTACGGCGACTTTCTGGAAGATGAGGTCAAAGAGCGACTGGAGAGGATCGACGGCATATCCACCGTCAACGTCTTTGGCGGCGTCTCACGCGAGTTGCAGATCGTCATCAACCCCGAGGAACTCGCCCGCTACAACATGACCATTCCGGCGGTTGTCCAAAGCTTGCGGTCAGAAAATGTCAGCGTTTCCGCTGGTGAGGTCGACGAGGGCAAGCGCCGTTATGTGGTCCGGGCCGAGGGGCGGCTCGATACGATCCAGTCCATCGAGGACGTCGTTCTGCGCAGTGAGGGGCAGGGTGCCGCGGGTATTCTGGGCCGCGTGCGTGTGTCGGACGTGGCCGATGTGGGCTTTGCCTACAAGGAAAACACCGCGCAATTGCGCTTTCGCGGTGAGCCTGCGCTGGCCTTCAACCTGATCCGCGAACAAGGCGCGAACGTGATCTCGACCATGGAAGAGGTCAAAACGGTTTTGGCTGAGCTTGAGGCCGGGCCGATCACCCGCGAAAATCTTGTGCTGGAACAGGTGTATGACGAGACGATCTATATCGAAGGGGCCATCGATCTGGTCGTGCAGAACATCTGGATCGGTGGCCTTCTTGCCGCGCTCGTCCTCCTGATCTTCCTGCGCTCGCCGCGTGCAACGCTGGTGATCAGTCTGGCCATTCCGGTCTCCATCGTGGCGACATTTGTGGCGATGGCGGCGACGGGCCGGACGCTGAATGTGATCTCGCTCGCTGGCATCGCCTTTGCCATCGGGATGATCGTCGATGCGGCGATTGTGGTACTCGAAAACATCTGTCGCCTGCGCGAACGCGGCATGAACCGGCGCGATGCGGCCTATCACGGTGCGCGGCAGGTCTGGGGGGCGATCCTTGTCTCGGCCCTCACCACCGTGATGGTCTTCATCCCGATCCTGGTAATGGAGCTGGAGGCAGGGCAGCTTTTCCGTGATATCGCCGTCGCGATTTCGGTCTCGGTGCTCTTGTCGCTTCTCGTGGCGGTCACCGTGATCCCGGCGCTTTCAAGCCGCATTTTGGCGGGAGGTGAGGCCAAGACATTACGGCTGCCGATCATCGATCACTTCGCCCGCGCGTTCAGCTGGCTGGTCATGAAATATGTGCAGATGACAGTACGGTTTCGTGCGCTGGGCCTGCTTTTCGTTTCAGCCATCGCGACGAGCGCTGCCGTGGCCGCCTTCACGTTCCTGCCCAAGCTCGAATACCTGCCAGAGGGCAATCGCAATCTGGTCTTCGGCCTGATCATCCCGCCGCCGGGCTATAATCTTGAAACGACCGAGACCATCGCCCAGCGGATTGAAACCGTCGCACAGCCCATGTGGGAAGCGGCACCCGCCACCGAGACCGCGGAAGGTGCACCGGCGCTCGAAAGCTTTTTCTTCGTGGCGACGCCGGGCAACAGCTTTGTCGGTGCGGCAACGGTCGATGGTGACCGTGTCGCAGAGGTGATCCCGATCCTGTCGCGCCCGATCTTTTCCGAGCCGGGCACGTTTGGCTTCATGACCCAGCCGTCGCTTTTCGGGCGTGGCGTGGGTGGGGGCCGCACGATTGAGTTGAACATCACCGGTAATGAACTTGAAGAGATCCTCGGCGTTGCGGGGCAGGCCGCTGGCAATGTCGCGCGTCTTTTGCCACGATCTGAGGGGCATCAGTTCCGACCTATCCCTGGGCTGGAACTTGGCGCGCCAGAGGTGCGTCTGATCCCCGACCGGTTGCGGCTGGCAGATGCGGGGCTGACGACGCAAGCCCTTGCTGCGACGATTGACGCCTATAATGACGGGATCCGCGTGGCCGAGATCAGCGTGGGCAACCGGCGGATCGACCTGACGCTGAAAGGCGACGAGACGGTGCAATCGGCTTTGCGGACGCAGGATATCGGGTCCTTTCCGGTTGTGACACCGTCGGGGCAGATCATTCCCGCGTCGGAACTGGCCGAGGTCCGCGTCACCGCTGGACCCACGGAAATCCGCCATCTTGAGCGGCTCAGAACCGTGACGCTGGAAGTGCGCCCATCCGACGCTTTGCCATTGGAAGCGGCGGTGGAGTTGCTTGAAACGGAGGTGATCGCGCCGTTGGAAGAACAGGGCCTGCCGCCGGGTGTGCGGCTCTCGGTCTCAGGCACTGCTGATCAGTTGTCGCAAACCTGGAACGCGATCCAGATCAACCTGATAGTGGCGATGCTGATCGTATTCCTTGTCATGGCGATCCTGTTTGAGAGCTTTGTTTTGCCGCTGGTCGTCATGATCTCCGTCCCCGTTGCAGCGGCAGGCGGGGTGGGCGGTCTGGCGGTGCTGAATATGATCGGCACGCAGCCTTTGGACATGCTGACCTTATTGGGCTTTGTGATCCTCGTGGGGATCGTCGTGAATAACGCGATCCTGATCGTGCACCAATCGCTCTATCACCTGCGCGAAGAGGGGATGAGCCCCGTTGATGCCATCGAAGAAGCGACACGCAACCGGATCAGGCCGATTTTCATGTCTACGCTCACATCGGTTTTCGGGATGCTGCCGCTAGTGATCTTCCCCGGTGCGGGGTCGGAGCTTTATCGTGGTCTTGGTGCCGTGGTCGTGGGTGGCTTGTCGATGTCAGCGTTCTTGACGCTCCTGACCGTGCCACCACTATTGCGACTGGTGCTGACGCGTAAGCCAAGCGCCACGCGCGACTTGGACGCCCTGCCAGCAGAGTAAACCAGGCGCGCAACCCAATCAGCGTTCTTCGAAAAAACATGCACCTCCAGCGTAGGTCTGCGCCATCTCCCGCGTATGCGTGAGAGAAGATCAGGTTGGACCGCCCCCTATCGCGTGTCCGGCCTGCTTGGATTTGTTGCAGCCCAGAAGGGAGATGGAAGATGTGGTTTATCATAACGATGGCTCTGGCATGCTGGGCGAGCCTTGCGCGGGCAGAGCCGCCGCGCAATCCAAACCTCGCGAGTGACTGGGCGATGGGGCATGGGTCATCAGCTCAAGCCGCCTTTAGTGCCCGTCCGGGACCCACAGGCCAAGGCAGTGCGACGCTTGTCCCTTATGGTGCGGGTGTGAAAGGGACATCGCCGTGGCTGGTCGAGACGGGGCGTGGCGCGCTTTACGGGGCCAGCCTGACCCATCTTTTCCGGTATCGGACCGCGCCGGACTTAGCATTTGAGACGGGGTTTCAGCTGACGCGGGTTGGGTCGATCAGTTGGAATATCGTGGCACTTGCAGGGCAGGGCGGCCCGGATCTGATCATCGTTCCGCAACCGCTCGGATTGCGCCCTGCCGTACATCGCGGCAGCGCCTGTGCCGGGCAGGATCCAGCGCTGCTGGTGTTCGAAGATCGGGATGGTCCGTTACGCTGCCTCCGCCAGATCCGGTTTGATGCGCCAACAATCAGGCGGCTCTGCGGCGCGCGCGGCGAGATGGGCTATACCG
Source organism: Cognatiyoonia sp. IB215446 (assembly GCF_033963825.1). Lineage (NCBI taxonomy): Bacteria > Pseudomonadati > Pseudomonadota > Alphaproteobacteria > Rhodobacterales > Paracoccaceae > Cognatiyoonia > Cognatiyoonia sp. IB215446. Next base: position 362,687 of record NZ_JAXBMD010000001.1, read on the forward strand.
CATCCAACGTTGTGCCGCTTTGGGACGGGAGCATCGCCGTTCCCGCGATTTTCCGGATCGGTGGCGCACGCGTCACTTATCTTGTCACGGCAAATCCGCGTTCAGGCAATCTGATCGCCTGCGTGCAAGTTGGTGCGGGCCGACCGACGAACAACATTCCCGTCGAAAGCCTCGGGGGCGGTCGAAGCGCGCTTTATGTAGCCACAGATGAGGCGCTGGTGCGGATTGATCAGACAGGTTCAACCATGACGCGCCGGTGGTCTGTGCCCATTGATCTTGCGGAGCGGACCGGGACCACCCCCACATTGGTTGGCTTTGGCAGAGACCGCTTCGTCGTGCTGGTCGAAGGTATTTGCGCTGTAACTGGCGTCTTTTCCGGTCGTATCGAGTGCAGCAACCGTGATGCATCGCGCCTGATCTGGGTGCGGCGTGACGGCGCGCGGCCAGAGGTGGGGGAGGTCAGGTTGCCCGGATTTATCCGCACCGCGGAAAATTCGCCCGCCACCGACGGCAGACAAGTTGTGATTGCTGATTATGGCGGCTATCGCGCCAACCCACGCGCGGGGGGCGTGGTCTCGCTGGCTTGGGATGGGCGGGGCTTTGCACCGGTTTGGCAAGCGCCGGATGTGCAGATGAATGGGGTTCTCACGATTTCGGGCGGCTCTGGTTTGGTCTATTCCAGTGGTCTCGATGCGTCCCGGCGGATCGTGGCGCGTGGGCTGATCATGCATGGCGAGAATGCAGGTGGGTTGGGATATGTCGCCCCGGTCGGTGCGCCGCGTCGGTTTCTGGATCGCGGGGTGAACACGGTAATCCTTTCAGGCCAGCGCGCGGTTTACAGTGTCGATGAAGGGCTGGTGCTTTTGCGTTGAACGCCGCGCGTCAAAGGTCAGGCAATGCTATAGCCGGTTTCCAGCCGCGTTTGTCAGTCGTCGTCAAAAAATGGCGTCATCTGCGCGACGATGACGCTGTTTTCGTTGAGCGCCCGCTGCATCAGCGTCTTTTCCTCGTCCGAGATGTCATGCCCCTCGGCCAGCCGTTCCTCAAGTGTGCCGTAACCCGACACATCCAAGGGGGCGAGGTCAGCCTGCTTGAGGATCGCCACCGTTTCGCGCACCGCCTCGGCCTCATCCACGCCGCTGGCATAGCACATCAGTGCGCCCCCAGTAGCCCCTTCAGGCAGGCCGTCACCGGCGTTCCGGCCCACCTGAACCAATAACGTAAAGATTTTTTGTTTGGATGCTTTCACGGACATAAAGGCGGCCTGCAGTTAGGGTCGCACCTGCATGCGGTGAACTATTCCATGTGTCAATGTCCACGCGCTACAGGGTTGGAACCGCCTCAAAATCTCGCGTTTGCGCACCGCTAAGCCACGCAATATCCAAGTACGCCGCGATGCCATGTAACGGCAAGTTCATTCTTTGGGAGATGCCCAAAAACTGATATGCGTCGAATGGGAGTGTCCAAAATGTCAATTCTTGAAAATGGTGATTTTGCGGATGGTTTGAACGGCTGGACTGTCCTTGGTACGGGGCCGACTGCGCCGACCTTTGATGCTGCAAATGGATGGGTTGTCTTCGGTACCGGTAACAACGATGTGCAGGATGGTGATAGACTACAGCAGCAGGTGAGCCTTGAACCGGGTACCGAATACACGCTGACCTTTACGATGCAGGAAGTTGGTCCTGCATTTGGTGGCTTCGGCTTAAACATCGAACTCATTGAGCTGAACCCCGACGGCAGTCTGGGTAATACAGAGTTCCTTGGGTTCGAATTTGCCTTCAATGGGGTCACGAACAACGTCAGCATTACATTTGTGTCGCCTTTCGAGGATGCGGTGCTGCAGTTTCGGGGCGGTTTTGGTTTTGGCGGCGTGAATTCGGCACTGGTCGTGGATGATTTTGTGTTGACCTGCTTTGGGCAGGGCACGTTGATCATGACACCGACAGGTGCAGCGCCCGTCGAAGCACTGCGAGCCGGTGATTGGGTCAACACGCTGGATGATGGGCCATGTCAGCTACGCTGGGTGGGTTCGCGCATGCTTGCGCCAAATGAGATACGCCAGCGACCTGAATGGACGCCTATCGTCATTTCCGCAGGCGCGCTCGGGGCTCAAAAACCCTCAACTGATCTGACACTTTCGCCATGTCATCGCATCTTGATCCGCGATGCAAAGGCGGAACTTCTTTTCGGCGAAAGCGAAGCATTGGTCCCCGCGAAATTCCTTGTCGATCAATTTGACGGGATCCTCAGAGCGACCGTTAACCAAGATATCTGCTATTATCACCTTCTGTTCGATGCGCATCAAATCCTGATTTCGAACGGTTTGCCTACCGAGAGCTTTCATCCCGCGCAGAGAACAGTTTCAAAATTTGATCGTGCAGCGCGGCGTGAAGTTTTTTCGCTCTTTCCGGATCTTTCAAAGCTGCCAACCGCACGGCGGGTGCTCAAGCGCTATGAGGCGGACGTTCTTTTGTCCGCCACATGATCCCGAAATGCGTCATGAAGGATCAGGCGTTTTCGTCCCAACGTGATCTGATAGCCCAGATCGTTGAAATAACCACGACGATCTGAAACGGGACGTAAACAGCAACCATCAGAAACACGATGCGCCAGAATAGGCTCAAGCCCATGGCCAGCGTAAGCGACACGATGGGCAGGAACAGTACGCCCAGGATCAGTGCGATGACACAGGTGTCAAAGGCAACTGGCGCCCAGGCTGCCCGGAATGACGGGTGCATGCCCGCCGCAATCCGCTTGCGCGCAAGAAAGCGGCTCAGGATCATCCTAGTCGCGCAAAAGCTCGTTGATGCCGGTCTTTGAGCGCGTTCTTTCGTCGACACGTTTGACGATCACCGCGCAATATAGGTTGATGTCGTTCTTGGACGGCATGGAGCCTGCGACGACCACCGAATAGGGCGGCACCTCGCCATACATGACCTCACCCGTTTCGCGGTCCACGATCTTGGTGGATTGGCCGATGAAGACGCCCATGCCGAGGACGGAACCTTCGCGAACGATGCAGCCCTCGACCACTTCAGAGCGGGCGCCGATAAAGCAGTTGTCTTCGATGATCGTTGGTCCGGCCTGCATTGGCTCGAGAACACCGCCGATGCCGACACCGCCAGAGAGATGCACGTTCTTGCCAATCTGCGCGCAGGAGCCAACGGTGGCCCATGTGTCGACCATCGTGCCTTCGTCCACGTAAGCCCCAAGGTTCACGAAGGATGGCATCAGCACGACGCCGGGGGCGATAAAGGCTGATTTACGGACCACGCAATTGGGCACAGCCCGAAAGCCAGCTGCGCGCCATTGATTGTCGCCCCAGCCCTTGAACTTGCTGTCGACCTTGTCCCACCAGCCACCCGCCTGCGGGCCGCCATCCTGCTGTTCCATGTCCTTGATGCGGAAGCCCAGCAGCACCGCCTTTTTGGCCCACTGGTTCACATGCCACGACCCGTCACCCTGCTTTTCGGCGACGCGCAGATCACCACTGTCGAGCGCGTTCAATGTGTCCTCGATCGCCTCACGTGTCTCACCTGTTGTGGCCGGAGTTATCGTATCGCGTGCCTCCCAAGCGGCTTCGATGGCGGTCTCAAGGGCTGCGTTCGACATGGGATTCTCCGGTCACATTCATTCGGATTGGCTATAAAGGCCGTGCCCATGTTCCGCAATCGTGAACCATGCCCATTGCATCTATGCCCGCATCACGAAATGTTAGCGGTAAACCATGACAGGACCCGATCGATGAAAGACGACCGCAAGCATCCCTTCCGCGACAGCCATCAGGACCGTGAGGCGGCCACGCATGCCGTCGACACGCCGCAAACGCGCGCGCCATCCTATCGGCTTGCCTTCGCGGATGAGGATTTCATGTGCCGCGAGGAATTGCGGCCGGTGCGGTTGCAACTGGAACTGCTCAAGCCTGAACTCTTGATGAATGAGGCCGGTATCAATTCGACCATCGTGCTTTTTGGTGGCGCACGGATTCCAGAGCCTGCGCATAAGAACAAGGCGCGGACAAAGACGCTGGCGGATCTGACCAAATACTACGATGAGGCGCGCAAATTCGCGCAGATCATGACCGCGAAGTCACTGGCCAAGGGCGGCAAGGACGATGTGATCGTCACCGGCGGTGGGCCGGGCGTGATGGAGGCGGGCAATCGTGGGGCGGAGGATGCGGGCGGCAAGTCCATCGGGCTCAACATCGTGCTGCCGCATGAACAATCGCCCAACCCTTATGTGACGCCGGAACTCTGCTTCAACTTCCACTATTTCGGCATCCGCAAGATGCATTTCCTGATGCGCGCCTCTGCAATCTGCGTCTTTCCCGGTGGGTTCGGCACGCTGGACGAACTATTCGAGTCCCTTACGCTGATCCAGACAGGCCGGATGGCGCAGGTCCCCTTCCTGCTGTTCGGTCGGGAGTTCTGGGACAAGATCATCAACTGGGATGCTCTGGCGGAGGCGGGCACGATCTCTCAAGATGATCTGAAGCTTTTCCGGTTCGTCGAAACCGCTGATGAGGCGGTGGCGGCTCTGGACAATTGGGAGGGTAAGGGCGTCAAGCGCGGTGCGATCCCGGGGCGATAGCTGACCCTTTCAAGACCGCCGGTCTTCGGGAACGTCCAGCGCCTGCATTGGCGGGTCGTCCGGGCTGCGGATCGCCTGAATGGCCGCTTGCGCCAGAAATTCACCTGCCGTGTTCACCTGTTCCGCGATTGTCAGAATGTCAGCCCGGAAAAGCTTTAGGAACGGTATCGCCTCTTTCGCAAAGACATCGATCTGCTGGCCCACCTGCGCGCCGTGCTGCTCAATCGCGGCGACGGCAGCCATCGCAGAGGAGGTTGAGGCGGTCACAACCGCGTCAATATCGGGCCGTTCTCGCAGTTTATCTTGCACAAAAGCCACAACTTCAGCCCCGGACGCGTCACTGGTGATTTCGTCAGCAATAAGGATCTCGGCACCATGAGGATCGACGCTTTCCCGAACACCAGAAATGATGTGTTGCGCGTAACTTTGCGTGCGTGGCGGCGCGATGATCAGGATTGACTTGCGACCGCGTGCGGCAAGCTTTTTGATCGCGATCTGCCCAAATGCTTTATTGTCGAAGTCGTAATATGGATGCTGATCGGCCCAATTGCTGCGGCCATGGGTGGCAAAGGGAAAATTGCGTTCCATCAGATAGGCGACGCGCGGATCGTCGGGCTGGACCTGGTTCATGATGATCGCATCGGCGGAGCCTGTTTCGACGATATAGCGTACGGGTACCATCGGGTCCTGATCCGGAAAAAACGGCGTCACGACCAGATGAAAAGGCGTGTGCCGCAATCCACCTGCGACCGAGGTGATCAGGCGGGCCGTATGGCCCATGAAATCATGCTCGGTCGATATCACAAGGCTAACGACATTCGTGCGGCCCGTGCGGAGCCTGACGCCAGCCCGATTGGGCACATAGCCGATATCGGTTGCGATTTGGCGGATCAGCTTTTTTGTGTCGGTGCCGATATCGGGCGCATCATTCAGCGCCCGCGACACTGTTGGCACGGCAAGACCGCTGAGGCGGGCAATCGTCTTGAGCGTCGGCTTTTCGTTGGCCGCAGTTCTGGACGGCTTGCTGTTGTCGATTTTGTCTTGCGACATGCTTCGTCTTTCTGGCGGTGGCGCATTGACAGGATCGACGCGCTGCTTTCGGCTCTATCACGCAATTCCCGTCGGGATGCTAGTCCTTAGCTTGACTCTGCGAATTTTGTATTGATGCGTCAATCTAAATCGTTATAGGTCGAACTATAACGATTTCGGATCTGGGTAGTGACGCGCCGCACTGTCGCGGGCAGCGCGCCGAATTTGTCTAAAGGACACTGACCATGCGGATATCCTATCAACTCTATTGTTCCCGCAATTTCCCGCCGTTGAATCACACTTTGCGCATGCTGGCAAAGGCAGGCTTTACCGAGGTTGAGGGTTATGCCGGGCTGTTCACGGACATGGACGGGCTGAAGGCTGCGCTGGATGTCAACGATCTGCAGATGACAAGTTGCCATATGGGGCTGGATATGATCGCCGGTGCCCTTGATGACGCATTACGGATCGCCAAAGCCTTGGGCGTGCAAAAGGTGTTTGTGCCTTACATCGATGCCGAGGATCGCCCGCGCGACACCGCCAGTTGGGCCGCCTTTGGCAAGCGCTTGGCCGAGGCGGGCAAACCGTTCATGGATGCGGGGCTGATCTTTGGATGGCACAATCACGCCTTTGAGTTCGATGTGACAAGTAGTGGGGATATCCCGCTTGATCTGATTGCCGCTGCGTCGGACGACCTGATGTTGGAGCTTGATTTGGGCTGGGTTCGTGTGGCTGGCCACGATCCGGTCGCCTGGATCAACAAATACGCGGGCCGGATCGCGTCGGTGCATGTTAAGGATATCGCTGCTGACGGCGCATGCGCCGATGAAGATGGCTGGGCCGATGTGGGACATGGCATCATGGACTGGCCAGCCATCCATGAAGCGCTGCAAGGCGCCGGCGTCGATCACTACGTAATCGAACACGACAACCCAAATGATGACAATCGCTTTGCGACGCGCAGTCTTGCATCGGTCAAAGCATTCGAAGGACAGCATTCATGACACAATTACGCGTCGGCATTATCGGCTGCGGCAATATCTCAACGACATATCTGTCATTGGCGCCGCTTTTCAGATTGCTTCGCATGGTTGCGGTGGCTGACCTCAACATGGACGCCGCTAATTTCCGTGCCGCGCAATATGGTGTGCGGGCCGAGACGGTTGCCGATCTGCTTGCCGCAAAAGACATTGACATAATCGTCAATCTGACAATCCCGGTCGTGCATTTTGAGGTGACAAGGCAGATCCTGCAAGCGGGCAAACATGCTTATTCCGAGAAGCCGCTGGTTCTTGATTTGTCCGAGGCGGAAGAACTGCGCGCCCTAGCCGCAGCACGGAACCTTCGCGTGGGCGTCGCACCGGATACATTTCTGGGCGCCGCCCATCAGCAGGCCCGTGCAGCGATTGACAAGGGCCAGATTGGCAACGTGATTGGGGGCACCTGCCACGTGATGGACCGCGGGATGGAAAGCTGGCACCCGAACCCGGATTTCTTTTACCAACCGGGCGCTGGCCCGATCCTTGATATTGGTCCCTACTATGTCACCAACCTCATTCAGCTTTTGGGCCCGGTGAAGTCCGTCGCGTCATTGGCGACGGCGGCATTCAAAGAACGGCTCATCGGATCTGGTGATCGTGCGGGAGAGAAGGTGCCGGTCGCAACGCCGACAAACATCCATGCGCTGTTGCAGATGGCAAATGGCACCACGATCACCCTTGGTGCAAGCTGGGATGTCCAGGCGCATCGGCATACGCACATGGAGCTTTATGGCGAAGACGCGTCGCTGTTCCTGCCTGATCCCAACTTCTTTGGCGGGACCGTTGAAATCGGCACAGGCGACGGGAGTATCAAGCCTTTGCCTGATTGGAATCATCCGTTTGGGGTCAATAACCAGGACGACCGGGCCAATTATCGTTGTGCAGGTCTTGCAGACATGGCGACCGCGATTGTAGAGGGCCGCCCGCACCGCTGCAGTATCGATCTGGCCGTGCATGCCGTTGATGTCATGACGAGCATCTTGAAGGCGGGGGAGGAGCGGCGCTTTGTGGATCTGACCACGACCTGCGAACGTCCAGCGGCCCTTTCGCCAGACGAAGCGCGCGCCTTGCTGGCCTAACTTTCATACGGATATCGGTGCGTGTGCTCCGGAAACCGTTTACGAATGACGCACACTACCTTGGAGAACCTGTCTCCAAGATCCGATTAAAGCCCGGCCTCTTGTGCAATCTGTGCCCGGCTTTTGCGGGCCCGTTCGGTGGCAGATTTCAACTGCCCGCAGGCGGCCATGATGTCTTCCCCACGTGGCGTCCGAATGGGAGAGGCATAGCCCGCTTTGTAGATGATATCCGCAAAGGCCCGAATACGGTTGTTTGATGACCGCTTATAGGGCGCGCCCGGCCATTCATTGAATGGGATCAGATTGATCTTTGCCGGTATACCATCGATCAGCTTGATCAGGCGGCGCGCATCCTCATCCGTGTCATTCACGCCATCCAGCATCACGTATTCAAACGTGATCCGCTCTGAATTCGAGACTTTGGGATAGCTGCGCAAGGCATCGAGCAATTCTGCAATATTCCAGCGCTTGTTGATCGGCACCAGCTTGTCGCGTACGTCATCCGTCGTCGCGTGAAAGGATACAGCTAGCTGGCAGCCGATTTCTTCGGCCGTCCGCGCAATCTCAGGCACGACGCCAGAAGTCGACAGCGTGATCCGGCGACGTGAGAGTTGGATGCCATGCGAGTCCATCGCGATCTTCATCGCGTCGCGTACATTCTCAAAATTGTAGAGCGGCTCGCCCATACCCATCAGGACGATGTTGGACAAGAGCCGCGTTTCGTCCTTGGGTGCGCCCGGCACGGGCCATTCATCCAAATCATCACGCGCGATCATGACCTGGCCGATGATCTCTCCTGCGGTCAGGTTACGGACCAATTTCTGGGTGCCGGTATGGCAGAACGAACAGGTCAGCGTGCAGCCGACTTGGGACGAAATACACAAGGTCCCGCGATCCGTCTCGGGGATATAGACGACCTCCACCTCATGCCCGCCGGCGATGCGCACAAGATATTTGCGCGTCCCATCATCCGAGACTTTGCGCGTTACGACTTCAGGAACTTCGATGACGAAGTTCTCGGCCAGCATCGCACGATAGTCTTTGGCGAGGTTGGTCATTGCTGCGAAGTCGCGTACGCCCCAGTGGTAAATCCATTGCCAGATCTGCCCGACGCGCATTTTCGCCTGTTTTTCTGGTGTCCCGACACCAACCAACGCCTCGCGCATCGCGTCGCTCGTCATGCCCACAAGGTTTGGCAGCCCGTCCGGCAGCTGGCGCGGAAAGGTCATGACGTCCTGTGTGATCGGGGCGCTTGCAGGCATCGGGCGACTCATTTTTCTGGATCAGACTTGGCATATAAGAGGAAGGGCCGATTTTCGCAAGAAAACCGGCCCGTCATCATTCCCGCCTATCGCACGTGCCTAGCTCGTGCACCGTCTTTCGGCCTCTTCAACGGCTGCGGTAAAGCCCAGCAGGCTGAACGTGTCTTCGGTCTGCGTGCCGCGACCGGAGCGTCCGGTGATCACCGCATCCGCGCCCCGCTTCATTGCCGCGACAAATTTCACGTCGTCCTCTGGCGTTGCAGGCCATGCGGTTTCGCCTTCGGTGAACATCTGGAAGGTCGTATCACCGACGGTCATCGACACGGTCGAGCCGCTGGCAAAAGGATAGCCACCGGTGAACATGACCTGGCCCGCCACATCTTCAGACGGCCGGTAAAACACGATCAAACGGATGTCGCCACGGCGCACTGTCACGACACTGCCGTCACGCGTATTCACCGTTTCCTTTGGGGCTGATACGGCCCAGCATTCGGTGGGATCGCTTTCGACAAATACGCTCCAGTCAGTGTTGGCGGCGATACGGTTGTCGCTTTCTTCCTGTGCGAATGCGGACCCGGCCACACACAACGCCAAAATCGCACCAAGGGTCCGGGAAGTCTTCAAAATCATTTTACAGCCTCCAAGCTGTCCTTGCCTCTGGATGCCTCGTTCAGCCCTGATGCATCTGACGACACCTTTTCGACTGGCGAGACGTGGTTCAACTCGATAGCGTGAAGCGTAGCAAAAAATTGCTGGCCGGGCAAAGCCCCGAAATACACATATCACGCGGGCAGGACGGCCCGGCTGGGCAAGGCAAAAAGCATGACAAATCCTGTCGATCTGGTTGAAATCTGGCGTGGCGATCTGCGCGAATGCGTGCATCAGGGGCATGCACTTGTCTGTGATGAAACCGGCCAGATTGTTGAGGCTTGGGGCGATCCGGAGACGCTGATCTATCCACGGTCGTCCTGCAAGATGGTGCAGGCCCTACCGCTTTTGGAAAGTGGGGCAGGAGCGCATCTGACCGATGAGCAATTGGCGCTGGCCTGCGCCTCGCATCAGGGGGCAGCGATCCATACGGACCGGGTCAGGGCATGGTTGCGCGATCTTGATCTTACGGATGATGCATTGCGTTGTGGTCCGCAGATGCCCAGCGACAAAGAGGCTCGCAATGCACTGATCCGTGCGAGCGATGCGCCATGTCAATTTCACAACAATTGCTCGGGCAAGCATGCGGGCTTTCTGACGCTGACAAAGCATCTGAATGCCGGCGCGGAGTACCATGAGATTGACCATCCCGTGCAGCAGGCCTGCAAGGCGGCCTTTGAGGATGTGTCGGGTGAGACGAGCCCAATGTTCGGTATCGATGGCTGCTCTGCCCCTAACCATGCCTGCACCTTGCACGGTCTTGCCCGCGCGATGGCGTTCTTTGCAAGCGCCAGTGAGCGGAGCGATACGCGCAGTCAGGCAGCCACCCGGCTCACCCAAGCGATGGTGGCGCATCCCGATCTTGTCGCGGGTGAGACGCGGGCTTGCACGGAGTTGATGCGGGCAATGGATGGACGCGTTGCAATCAAGACGGGGGCTGAGGGCGTGTTTATTGCCATTGTTCCTGAAAAACGTATGGGCGTTGCGCTCAAGATTGCGGATGGCGCAACGCGGGCGAGCGAATGTGCTATCGCGGCCATCCTTGTGAAACTGGGTGTCTTGGATGCCGATCATTCAGCCGCAAAGGCGCGCCTGAGCCCGCCTATTCAGAACCGGCGCGGCATTACGACGGGCCAAATTCGGCCGGTAGCAGCACTGGCCTGATGAAGGCAAACAAGCACCTGTTTCTCAGTGTGAGCGACGCAGTCGCCGACCTTTGGAAGCCAGAAGGTTTTGTCGAGCATCCCGTTTATCCCACTGGCTGGGAGGCGGCAAACCAGGCCTACCAGAAAAGTCTGATTTGCACCGATCTTGCGCCGCATATTGATCAGCTGGAAATGTCATTCTTTCCGAAAGATCGTGCGTTCCGTTTCGCGATCACACGCTCTGAGAATGTGTTCGGGATCAATGATTTGGTAGACCTCCCCGCTGTTGTGGGGGATTGGACGGATATGTGGCTGCACCAACCGTTCACCGAATATCAACTATGTGGGGGAACGCGGTGGGACCTTTTGTTGGGGCGTCAGCCATTTAGGCTGCGCCGGCACGACCTTCAGGATGTGGACAAGGCCGGCGAGAAGATCGTGCGGGCCTTTGCCAAAGATGCAAGCTACCTGTTTGGTGCCTTGCGCGGGGATTATCAGGGAAGGCGAGTTCTGGTCCGCGCATATGACATGCGGCGCTAACCCGAAGCCCTGCGACCCGTTGGCAGTGGCCCTTGTCGCGCCACGCCGCGGTTTTAGCTCCGCTATATGGCTCGTCACGATCATTCTCATTTCCGTCGCCTTTACCGTTTGATGGCGGGCAATTTTCATCCACCACCCGGGAAGAGCAGGATCGCTGTCGCACTTACCTACGGTGCGGTCTGCCACGTGATCTTTACCGCCGCCGTTTTGGCGATGATTGCCGCGATGTATTTCGGGATGAGCGCGAGTTTCGGGCAGGTGCCGCAGCCGTGGGCTTGGGTCGCCAACATCGCATTGATCGTGCAATTTCCGCTGGCCCATTCGTTTCTGTTGTCGAAAAGAGGGCGAATGATTCTTACCCGGTTTGCACCGGCAGGTCATGGACCAACCCTAGCGACCACGACATATGCAATCATCGCCTCGACACAGCTTTTGGTGCTGTTCACGCTCTGGACTCCAAGCGGGATCATCTGGTGGCAGGCAGAGGGTTCGGCCCTTGTCGTCTGGTCGGCGCTTTATGCGCTGGCATGGCTCATCCTGATCAAGGCCAGCTATGATGCCGGAGCCGAGGTGCAATCGGGTGCGCTGGGCTGGATGTCACTGCTACAAAAGATCAAACCGGTCTTTCCAGACATGCCGACCGTGGGCCTTTTCAGGCTGATCCGGCAGCCGATCTATGTGGCCTTTGCGCTGACACTCTGGACGGTGCCGGTCTGGACACCGGACCAGTTGGTGTTGGCAGTCAGCTATACAGCCTATTGTGTGCTGGCACCGCGGTTGAAAGAGCGGCGATTTACCCAAGCTTATGGTGAGCGCTTCACTGAATATCAGGCCCAGGTGCCCTACATGGTGCCACGTATGCGGCGACTCGTCGCGAGGCCACGCTTAGCGCGCCGTCGCTGATTGAGCAGCCATGTGATCGCGCAGCACCGATGCCTCAAATCCCCGCAAGGCGGGTGCGGCCATATCGCCGAAATCGCGGATCGCTTCGGTTAGTGATGGGAACAGTGACAAAAGCTCTTTGCGATGTGCGGCGTCAATTGCGGAAACGGCGTTCTGAGACAGAAAGAAGCTCTCGCACATCGCACCGTTTGCATAGATGATCTGGTGCGTGTCGCACATGATATGCACATAATGCATGCGCCCGCCCGCGCGCCGTGTCACGCCGGGCAAGCCGGCAAAGTGCTTTGCGGCGACTAACACCTCGGCCGAGCCGAACAGGAGCTCCGCACGCGCATCCTGGAGAAATAAGCGGTGTTCGGGCGAAAGGGTCAATTGGGTGGCGTTTCCGACCAAACCCGGTTCAAAGGTCACCGGCGCATGGTCCCCTGTGGCGGCGACATGCGCGCTGCCCACCCAGCGAACGGGTTGAAAGCCCGCATCACGTGTTCGGATCAAGTCACCCGGAGAGATATCCTTGGCTGCAACAGGTCCTGATCGCGTCTCAATCAGTGTTGCGGCCTCAAAACAGGGAATAAAGTCGGTATAGGGCGAGGTGCCATCATTGTCGCCGCCGATCTTGACGTAGGACACGCCGTCAACAAGTTCCTGGCTTGACGAAAAGCCCCACACATCCTGTGTGACACCGCCCTGAGAAAAGACCGTCAGTTCAATGGTGGGGCCGGTCTGATTGCCCATCGCATCAAGTGCGCGGATCAGGATTGTCGATTCCGCTTCAACATTCTGGCCGTTGGCCACGATCCCGCCACCATCGGTGACCACGTGATCCGTTGGCTCATCATCGTTGAAGAACAGGTTGTTATCTTCGGGAATGTTATCGGAGAAAAAACCAGCATCGTCGATGGTCACAGTTGTGCCACCGCCGGCGGAATAGACAAAAACTGTCCCGTCCGGTGTGTCGGAATTGTTGATGATCCCGTTTCCGACGAGCCCTGCACTGCTGCTTGAGGTGACAACAAGGCTGTCACTGTCAATGGCGAAGAAAGTGCGCAGAACCATGAAAAGAACCGTCTGTTGATCGTGTTTGTCCGCGCAAACTAGTAGCACTTTTCTTCCGAATAAACCGTTGATTTCACAAACGTGACCTAAGGAGATGTGTCCATCTTGCGACAGTTGATCAAAACTGCCGAGCAAGGCACATATGGCGGGCTTGCCTCAAACGAAAGCTGGTCACATGCCATTCACACTTGCCACTTGGAACATCAATTCGGTCCGCCTGCGCGAAGAGCTTGTTTTGCGCTTGATGCGTGATGAGATGCCGGATGTGCTTTGTCTGCAGGAATGCAAAAGCCCGGTCGAGAAAATCCCGCTGACGCAGTTCCAGGCACTTGGCTATACGCACATGGTGGCGCGCGGCCAGAAAGGCTACAATGGCGTTGCGATCCTGTCAAAACTGCCATTGGAAGAGGTCGGGGCCGAAGACTATGCGGGGCTCGGTCATGCTCGCCATGTAGCGGCCCAGCTGCAGAATGGCGTCACAATTCATAATCATTATGTGCCTGCAGGCGGCGACGTCCCTGATCGGGACAAGAATGAGAAGTTTGGCCAGAAGCTCGATTATCTGACAGATATGCGCGACGCCTTCCATGCTGAGAAGCCGCAAAAATCCATTCTCGTTGGTGATCTGAATATTGCACCGCGCGAGGACGACGTTTGGAGCCACAAGCAGCTTTTGAAAGTCGTTAGCCATACACCGATTGAGGTTGATCATCTGGCGCAGGTGATGGACGCGGGCGAATGGAGCGATGTGACCCGGACGGATATTCCCGAAGGCCAGCTTTATAGCTGGTGGTCATATCGCTCACCCAATTGGGATGTATCCGATAAGGGTCGCAGGCTTGATCATATCTGGGCGACACCGGATATCCGGCAGGCGGCACATTCCAGCCGCGTCCTGCGCGAGGCGCGTGGATGGGAAAAACCGAGCGACCATGCGCCGGTTTTTGCGACCTTTGATCTTTAAGGCGTCCCTATGACCCAGATGATGAAAGCGCTGACTCAGCTGCATGATGGGTACTCAAACACGCAGACCGGTCCCAATATCGATGACCTGACCCCCTTCGTTGCGTTACGGGATGTGCCAGTGCCGACACCCGGTGACGGTCAGGCGCTGATCAAAGTGCATTTGGCCGCTGTGAACCCGTCTGACATCCACTTCATAAAGGGTGAATATGGTCAGCCTCGCGTGCAAGGAATGCCCGCCGGGTTCGAAGCGGTTGGTGAGGTTATTGCCGGAGACACTCCACTCATCGAGCAAAGGGTCAGCTTCTTTGCGAGTGCCTCTGGCGCATGGGCGGAATATGCGATGACGGATGCCGCACGGTTGGTGCCGTGCCGCCCCGATCTGGCCGAGGTTGATGCGGCGGGGCAATTGGTGAACCCGCTGACGGCCATTGCGATGTTCGATCTGGTCAAAGAGAGCGGCGCTGAAAGCTTTGTCTTGAATGCCGCGGGGTCACAACTGGGCAAGCTCCTGATCGCGTTGGGCCGCGATCAAGGTATAGCACCCATTGCGGTTGTGCGGCGTCCAGCACAGGCCGACATGCTGCGTGATTTAGGCGCGGTCGAGGTGATCGTGACCGGTGACGATGATCCGGTTTCTAAAGCGCGAAGTATCTTCAAAGCGCGCAAACCGCGTATCCTATTGGATGCGGTGGGCGATCAGGTCACGGCGGATTTGTTCTTTGCCATGCCCTCGCATGCGGTTTGGGTGAACTACGGCAAACTGGCGACCGAGGCGCCCAAGTTGACCCAGTTGGGGCAGATGATCTTTCAAAACAAGCGGATCGAAGGGTTCTGGCTGACGCGCTGGATGCAGAAGGTTGATCCAGCCCGCATTCCCGCGGCATTCGCTGAAATCCAGGAGCGTTTCGTCTCGGGTAAATGGTCTACCGATGTTGCCGGGATCGTGCCGTTGTCCGATGCGATGATCCAATTGCCACGGGTCCTCGCCCAGCGCGACGGCAAGGCATTCATCGATCCGAGACTTTAGACCTTACGTTCTATGACTTTCTGCGGTTAGTGCGCTCTCTCAGAGTGATCGCGATAGTCTTCCAGAAGATGCTCCAGATCGGCCAACTCTACCTGCAGATCATGGAAGATCTCGTATTTCTGATCCTCGGTCAATTCGCCACCATCGACGAGCGTTTGCTGGTTGACCTTGATGATATCCCAACGGGCCAAGAGGATATCAAGATCCTGTCGGATGATATCGTTGGGTGCCGCCTGCAGACCAGCCTCCGGCATGCCAAAGCGTAGAGCGTTGAGCGAGGTCTCAAAAATCTGCATGGTGGCCGCCAAATCCTCCTTGGCGGCTTCCGCGTGATAACCTGTCCAGACTTCACAGGAATCCTTGGCCATTTTCTGCGTCAGCATCAATTGCCGACCTGCGATCTCAATCATCATCGCATCAGCGCTTGTCATCTCGTAAGGGTGTGCGTAGCGGCCAACAATGTCAGATGACAGGATCGTCGTCAGCTCAAGAAGTTTGAGATTGTGATCGTCAATGATATGCGCGCTTTCGACATCATCGTCGTCAGCAATGACCTTATCGACGGCACCATGAATGGCGCTCCATTCGGCAAGCACATGGTCCAGATCGCGCACGATGCGCGCATTTTTTTCTGGGCCAAGGATATGCAGCGCATCGTCGCCGTCGCGCAGGGCCGCGATATAGCGGTCAAAATCGGCAGTCGCCTGCGCGAGTACATCATGCGCTTCTTCGACGTCGACGCCTGACGTCACAGCGCAGGATGAGGCCGCGACTTGCTGCGTTAAGGTGCGAAGCTTGCCTGCCAGCAAAATGCGGTCCGCACCATCAGATTCGATTTCGTAGTTTACAATCTCAGAGGGCGGGGCCTCCGGTACCTGCTCCGCTTGCAGTGGTGTACACAGCAATCCAAGCCATATGAAACTCGAGACTTTGGCCCCAAAAAGCTGGCCAGGCGAGCGGGTAGAACGCAACATAAACAACAACTCACTACTCCGATACAGCAGCAACGCATACATAACACTATATGAATATGGAGATTCTTTGACGCTGCGTCACTTTGTTTCAGCAGGCACCTCGATCGCTTCTAGCAGGTCGCCGGGCTGGCATTCCAGAATGGTGCAGATTTTTGCCAGCGTCTCAAACCGGATGCCTTTGACCTTGCCGGATTTCAGCAGGCTGATGTTTTGCTCAGTGATACCGATGGCTTGCGCAAGATCCCGCGATTTCATCTTACGTAGGGCCAGCACGACATCAAGCCGCACAATGATTTCCATGTCTTTCATACGAAAGACCGGTTTTCTGCCGCGGCTGCGGCTGCTTCACGCATGGCCCAACCGACAACGATGATCAGGCCACCCGCGAGTGCGAAAAACATCATGTCGCTGTTGACGCTAATGGCCAGGCTCCGCGACCCCGGAGGGTTCGCCATGGTCAGGATGAGGACAAATAGCGGCTGGAACAAAAAATCGGCCACCGCCATCGCGACAAAGCCTTGGCCAATGCGTTGGATGAGACGGGCACTGCGGTTCGTGAGGATTGCCCCCTTGCTGTAGGCAACAAACAGCTTTCGCATTTCATTAAGTATCCACAACAGAATGATGGGTTTGATTAGCGCAAGGATGAAAACCATCGTGACTTGGGTGCGCGAGATTTCAGACTCGACAATGAGATCTGCAGGATAGGGCGCCTCCCAAAAAACGCCGACACGCATGCCGACAATGATTGCGAGCGGCAAGACAATCATCGCCGACACGGTCAGGACCTGCAAAATACGCGACAAGCGCGCGACACGTTCTAGCTTCGGCATTTTTCACCTTTCTGATTTTAAAAATTAATGTAAAACAATAAAAAATACATGTCAAAGGAGATTCTTATGCGTTGTTTCTTTGTTCTGCTGATCCTGCTGGCCGGGTGCACGAGCGTCGTGCCGACAACCGCGATGCGTTTGAACAACCTGTCACCAACTACCGCTGATCCGGCGGATGTGGCTGTGGCGCTCACGCTGCCGGAGGGCATCGATGTGCAGCCGGGCTCGGCGATACTGGCTTTTGCGGTTACCCGCAGCGATCTTGACCAAACTGCCGAAGGCACCTTCACACTGGTGCGCGAAGGGGACATCTACGCGATTTCGCCATCAGACCATGCCACTTTGCGCGCCTTGCAGGCCACTGCCCGGCAGTGGGATGCGGAGAATGCGAATGCGACCGAAGGGTCGCTCGCCATCACGCTTGCTCCGTGTCTGCAGGGTGCGGGGCCGTCGGATGATGCGCGCGTGAACGTTGGGATCCGCTTGGCGCAGGACGGGGATTTCCTGCCGCTTGTCCGCAACGGACATCTTTCCGCAGTCACTTCGGTGGAGCAACTGGGCGATATTCCTCAGTGTGACGCGGCGTCCTGACTAGGGTCGCCGCCGCAAAACAAGGCGGCTGTGATCCCGGTTGTTGAAAAAACAGGGGTCACTTGCTATTTTGAGCCCATGCCCGGCGCCGGGGTCATGACGGCGCGTTTTAAGGAGGACAATGCACTGTCTCTTAACTCTGCGGCTGCACCTGCAGCCAATATCGGGGCTCACGCGATGAGCGCCCCACGCCAGGCCACCAGCGAAAGCTTGTTGGCGGCTGTTCTGAAATCCCTCGAAGATGACAAAGGCGAAGACATCGTGCAGATCAATCTGCGCGGAAAGTCCGAGATGGGTGACTATATGGTCATCGCGTCGGGGCGGTCCACACGTCAGGTCACGGCGATGGCCGAAAAGCTGACGGATCGGCTCAAGCAGGAATTTCGGGTCATCTGCAAGGTGGAAGGCAAGGATGCTGGCGATTGGGTTCTCATCGATACCGGCGATGTGATCGTTCACATCTTCCGCCCCGAAGTGCGCGAATTCTATCAGCTTGAAAAGATGTGGCAGCCAGGGGCAGCCGCGGCCAGCTGATGCGCGTGCAGGTCTGCGCCGTCGGTCGCCTGCGTCAGGGGCCGGAACGTGTGCTTTACGAGGATTATCTGACCCGGTTTGAACGCACCGGGCGCAACCTTAGTCTCGGCCCGGCAGAGCTGATTGAAGTCGAAGACAAGAAGGGTGGCGGCATGGCTGCTGAGGCTGCCCTTCTATCGCGCGCAGCGCCTGATGGTGCGTTGCTGTGCAGCTTGGACGAACGCGGAAAAATGATGTCCTCCCCCGATTTTGCGGCACAACTCGCCGCGTGGCGCGATCAGGGGCGGCAGGATGTGGCCTTTCTCATCGGCGGCGCAGACGGGCTTGACCCCGCCTTGCACGCGCGGGCTGACGCATCGCTGAGCTTCGGTAAGATGGTTTGGCCGCACATGCTCGTGCGGGTCATGCTGGCGGAGCAGCTTTACCGTGCCGCCTCAATTCTGGCGGGTGGTCCTTATCATCGGGCGTAGGGCCGCCTCCGGCGGGAGTATTTTTGGCGAGATGATAAGAGGATTTTGTTACCCCGCGTCTCACGCTATGGATACGACGACTTGAATTGGAGGTTGTGATGTCCGTGCCAAAACCCGTTGTCTTATGCATTCTTGACGGTTGGGGGCTGCGCGAGGACAGCGCGGCCAATGCGCCTGCGCTCGCACGAACGCCGAACTTTGACAGGGTGATGCAGGGTCCGCATGCGCAACTGATCACCCATGGCAACGATGTGGGCTTACCCAAGGGCCAGATGGGCAATTCTGAGGTCGGTCATACCAATATCGGGGCGGGTCGGGTTGTGGCGATGGATTTGGGTCAGATTGATCTGGCGATCGAGGATGGGTCGTTCTTTGAAAAATCCGCGCTGGTCGATTTTGCGGATACACTCGCGAAATCTGGCGGCACCGCGCATGTGATCGGGTTGGCCTCTCCCGGCGGGGTGCATTCGCATCAGGATCACATTGTCGCTGCGGTCCGCGCGCTGGTTGATCGTGACATCCCTGTGGTCGTGCACGCGATTACCGATGGGCGCGACGTGGCCCCAACATCGGCGGTAGAGCAGGTTGCGCAGATGTATGATGATCTGCCCGAAGGGGTTGAGATTGTCACGGTCTCTGGCCGCTACTATGCGATGGATCGTGACAATCGGTGGGAGCGTGTCGAAAAGGCCTATCGCGCCATGGTTCTGGGTGATGCCGACGCGCTGAGCGATGCCGTTGATGGGATCGCGACCTGTTACGATCTGGATCAGACAGATGAGTTCATCGTCCCCTTCCGTGCGGAAAACTATGCTGGCATGCAGGATAGGGACGGCGTGTTTTTCGTGAACTTCCGGGCAGACCGGGCGCGCGAAATCCTCTTGGCGATTGGCCAGCCTGACTTTGATGCCTTTGATGTGGGAGCGCGCCCGAAACTTGCCGCCGTGCTGGGTATGGTGGATTATTCCGAGGCTCACAACGCCTTCATGACGACCGTTTTCCCCAAGCAGAAGATCGTCAACACACTTGGCGCATGGGTTGCCAAGAAGGGCCTGCGGCAATTCCGGCTGGCCGAGACCGAGAAGTACCCGCACGTGACCTTCTTTCTCAATGGCGGGATTGAGACCCCTGAGCAGGGGGAGGATCGCTACATGGCGCCATCGCCCAAGGTCGCGACCTATGATCTGCAGCCCGAAATGTCGGCGGGCGAGGTGACGGAACATTTCGTCAAAGCCATCGCAGACGGCTATGACCTGATTGTCACCAACTATGCCAATCCTGACATGGTCGGTCATACTGGTGATCTGGACGCCGCGATCAAGGCTTGTGAAGCGGTTGATGCGGGGTTTGGCGCTGTTCTGCAGGCACTGGAAGTGGCGGGAGGTGCGATGATTGTCACTGCCGATCACGGCAATTGCGAAACCATGGTCGACCTGGAAACGGGTGGGCCACATACGGCGCATACGACCAATCCGGTGCCCGTTGCATTGGTGGGTGGGCCGGAGGGTGCACAGTTGCATGAGGGACGGCTGGCGGACCTTGCGCCCACGATCCTGCACCTGATGGGGCTGGAGCTGCCGCCGGAAATGACGGGCAAATCGCTGATCACATGAGATGGGTCGCGCTTTTATGGTGTCTGGCAAGCCCGCTTGCCGCGCAGGAACAGGCGCAGGAGGCCGCGCGGCAGTTGCAGGCGGCAAATGCGCGTCTAGAAGCCGCTGACACTGCACGTGATCGCATCAGGGCTCTGACCGAAACAGTGCAGGCCTATGAGGCAGGGCTGATCGCGATGCGTGACGGTTTGCGCCAGATCACCGTGCAAGAGACCGAGATTTCCGACAAGCTGGCTGAGGATCGCGAGGATCTTGCGCGCCTGCTTGGCGTGCTCTCATCGATCAGCAAAACGCCGGACCCGGTGATCCTCAGTCATCCGCAGGGTGCCAGAAATGCCGCGCGTGCAGGCATGTTAACCACGGACATGACGCTCGCCCTTGAGGAACAAGTGGACGCGTTGCGCGAACAATTGCGGATGGCGCAAAGTTTGCGGGCCGCCCGAGCGGATGCAACCAACATGTTGCAAGAGGGTTTGGTTGGGGCGCAAGAGGCGCGGGTGGCGCTGGGTCAGGCCGTCTCTGATCGTGTTACGCTGCCGCGTCGGTTTGAGCAGGACCCGGTCCAAACAGCCCTGCTTGTGGCAAGCGCGCAGACGCTCGCGGATTTTGCGGCGGAACTCACATCCGCCACCCCGTCACCAGAAAACACGCTGACCGCGTCCGGCGATCTGCCACTGCCTGTTGCGGGCATTGTGCTGCCCGATCAGGACCCGAACCTGCCCGGCATCCATGTTGGTGCGGCGCCACAAGCATTGGTCAGCACACCGGTCGATGCGACGATCCTGTTTGAAGGGCCGCTCTTGAACTACGGTACCGTCGTGATCCTTGAGCCCACCGCCGGTGTCTTGTTCATCTTCGCGGGGCTCGGCACAGTATTCGTGCAACCCGGCGAAATCGTGTCGGCAGACGCGCCGATCGGGCTTTTGGGTGGCGCCGCCTCCGATGTTGACGGTATTTTGACCGAAAACGATGCATCAAATGCGGGTCAAGCGCAGCAAGTGCTTTATCTTGAGGTGCGAGATAGGCAATCTGCCGTCAGCCCGGACGCGTGGTTTGCGTTAGAGTAAGCAAGGATACGGAATGAAAAAGGCGATGATGGCCGCATTTGGCGGCGCAGCACTGGGGTTACTGGCGACGAGCCAAATAGCAGGGCCGCTTCTGGCGCAAGAATCTGATCGCACCAACGTCTATGAGCAGCTTGATCTATTTGGTGACATCTTCGAACGTATCCGCGCCGAATATGTTGAGGATGTCGATGACAAGGAGCTGATCGAGGCAGCGATTAACGGCATGCTGACCTCACTTGATCCGCATTCCAGTTATCTTTCTGCCGAAGATGCCGCCGCCATGCGCGTTCAGACATCGGGCGAATTTGGTGGCCTCGGCATTGAGGTCACGCAGGAAGAAGGCTTTGTGAAAGTCGTGGCACCCATGGATGGCACGCCTGCCGATGCGGCGGGCATCCTTGCCGGTGATTTCATTACCGCCGTTGACGGGGAAAGCGTGTTAGGCCTGACGCTTGATGATGCTGTGTCGATGATGCGGGGGCCGGTTGGGTCCGAGATTATTATCACCGTGGTGCGTGAAGGCGAGATTGAGCCCTTTGACGTCTCCATCATTCGCGACACGATCAAGCTGACCGCTGTGCGCAGCCGTACGGAAGGCAACGCCGTTGTCTTGCGTGTGACAACCTTTAACGATCAGACCTTCCCAAACCTCAAGGACGGGATGGAAGAACAGATCGAGGCTGCGGGCGGCATCGACAATATCGACGGGATCGTGATTGACCTGCGCAACAATCCGGGCGGTCTTTTGAACCAAGCGATTTATGTCTCGGACGCGTTTCTTGACGCCGGTGAGATTGTCTCGACCCGCGGCCGCGACCCCAGCGATGGAGATCGTTTCAACGCCTCACCCGGCGATTTGGCCGAAGGAAAGCCTATCGTCGTGCTGATCAACGGCGGCTCTGCCTCTGCGTCCGAGATCGTGGCGGGTGCCCTGCAGGATCACAGGCGTGCGATTGTGATTGGCACAAACTCATTTGGCAAAGGGTCTGTGCAGACGGTGGTTCCGCTGCGAGGCGACGGCGCGATGCGCCTGACGACGTCGCGCTACTACACGCCGTCGGGGCGGTCGATCCAGTCCTTAGGGATTTCGCCTGATATTATCGTGGAGCAGCCACGCCCTCGCGCTGATCTCGAAGAGGATGAAGACGCGCCAGCCCGCCGGACAGAGGCTGATTTGCGCGGTTCGCTCGACAATGACAGCCTGACCGAGGATGAAATCCGCCAGATCGAGGAAGAACGTGCACGGGCCGAAACTGCCGCCCAATTGCGTGAGGAGGATTACCAGTTGGCCTATGCCATCGACATCCTCAAAGGATTGAACGCGCTGGGCCCAACGGCACTGCTGAACCCTTAAGCGGAACTGGGGGTGCCGCGCCTAAGGTGTCGGGGAACTGATATCGACAATGGTACCCGCAGGGTCTCGCAACAGGAGACGGGTCTGCCCGTAAGGCAGATCTGTTGGCTCCTCAACGATTTCGGCCTTTTCCGCAACTGCTTTCCTGTGGCAGACCGCGACATCCTCAACGACGAAGGTCAGGATCAAGCCCGCGGGAGGTTGGGCCACGACAGGCGGCACGGTTTCGTGGGCCTTGTCGAGCAAGCCCAGCTCAAGACCGGGTAGATCGTCAGAGCCCATGATGATGAACCAGCCGAAATCATTGCGGCGGTGCATGTCGAGAATATCCTCGTAGAAACGCGCATTCGTTTCGACGTTGTCGCAGAGGATATTGGTGAAAGCGCGGTTCATATCGTATCGGTCTTTCTGGTAACATACACATGTGTATTCGACTTACGGCATACATATGTGTATGTCAACGCTATGAGTACCGATAAGCTGACCCCGACCGATTGGCTTGACTGCGCGCTGCAGGAACTGACGACGCAGGGCTATGGCGCTCTGAAGGCGCAGCCGCTTGCAAAAAAGCTGAACGTGACACGGGGCAGCTTCTATTATCACTTTGAAAGCCTTGTTGACTTTCATGCAGCCGTCATCAGGCACTGGAGTGCGAAAACAACCTCTCCATTGATCGCCGATCTTGCTGCGCATGCGACCCCGCAAGAAACACTGCGCGCGCTTTTGTCGATCACCCTGAAATCAGGCGAACAGCTTGAGCGCGCAATGCGATCTTGGGCGACGGTCAATGCGCAAGTCGCCGCCGGAGTGAAAGATGTGGACGACACGCGCATTGCCTATGCCGAAGAGTTGCTCCGCGCCTGCGGTGTCGCGCCCCGCGACGCTGTCCCGCGTGCCAAATTGCTCTATTGGGCAGCTATCGGGCGGCTAATGATGCCTTTCCCAGACGATAGCCATCTGTCAGAGGATGAGATTGCCGGGATCGCCGCGTTGATGGGCGAAAGCGCCAATTTGGGTGACGTTCGCAATGCCACTTGATTTGGCCAGACCCTCGCTTTCGACTACTTCGGTCGCATCGGATCGCATGTTCTGTGGACCGTTTTCTCCGCGATCTGGCGCC
This sequence comes from Cognatiyoonia sp. IB215446, assembly GCF_033963825.1. Taxonomy (NCBI): domain Bacteria; kingdom Pseudomonadati; phylum Pseudomonadota; class Alphaproteobacteria; order Rhodobacterales; family Paracoccaceae; genus Cognatiyoonia; species Cognatiyoonia sp. IB215446. The sequence goes on from NZ_JAXBMD010000001.1 coordinate 386,531, forward strand.
TCAATGCGCCTCAACACAGCAATCAGCCAGCCAATGACCCTTCGCTTACACCTTCACACGCTCGCTTGTCGGATCGTAGAAAGGCTTGAGTTGCGCTTCCGCCTTGACCCGCGTCCCCATCACGTCGATTTCAAAGCTGCTAGCCAGCATATCGGCCACTTTCTCACCAGGCTGGGCGCAGGGCACATAGCCCATGCCAATCGCGGCACCCAGATGGTGACCGTAGCCACCCGATGAGAGATATCCCACAACCTCACCATCCCGCAGGACCGGTTCGTTATGGTAGAGCAGAGGCTCCGGATCGGTCAGCTTGAACTGCATCAGCCGCTGTTCCAGACCGGTCTCACGCTTGCGCAGGACTGCGTCCCGCCCGATGAAGCCGGGCTTGTCGGTCTTCACCGCGAAACCGAGCCCGGCCTCAAGCACGTGATCTTCCGAAGTGATGTCATGCCCGAAATGACGGAACCCTTTCTCCATCCTGCAGGTATCCATCATATGCATCCCGCAAAGCCGCAGGTCAAAATCAGCGCCGGCCGCTGCCAGTGTCTCAAACACATGCCCGCACATATCGGAGGGCACGTAGACCTCCCATCCCAGTTCACCCACGTAAGTGACGCGGTGCACGCGGGCGAGCGCCATGCCGATCTCGACCTCTTGCGCGGTCCCGAACGGGTTCGCCTCGTTCGAGAAATCATTGGGTGAGACGGTCTGCAATACTTCGCGGGACCTTGGTCCCATGATCGCCAGCACGCCTTCGCCCGCTGTTACATCGGTGATGACCACGTTGAAATCGCCCTTGTGGCGGCGTAGCCAAGTCTGGTCCGCAAGGCGCGTTGCGGCAGGTGTGACGACGAGGAAGCAGTCGGGTTCGATCCGGGTGACAGTCACGTCAGCCTCGATCCCACCGCTCTGATTGAGGAGCTGCGTGTAGACGATCTTGCCCACCGGCACGTCGTAATTGCCGCCACCAACATAGTTCATGAACGCGATCGCATCCGGCCCCTCGACCCGGATTTTGCCGAACGATGACATGTCATACATGCCGACATTCTGGCGGATCGCCATGTGCTCTTCGCGGACATTGTCAAAGAAGTTCTGGCGCGACCAAGAGTATTCATACTTCGCTTCCTGCGTTCCGCGCGCGAACCAGTTGGCACGCTCCCACCCGGCAAGCTCGCCCATGACAGCACCCTGCTCCAGGAGATGCGCATGAAACGGCGTACGCCGGATGCCGCGCGCGGTGGCTTTCTGCCGGAAGGGGAAGTGATCGGCGTAAAGAAGGCCCAGCGTTTCTTTGGAGCGCTCAAAGAGATAGGTCTTGTTGCCCTGAAAGGGTTGCATGCGGGCGATATCCACGTCACCCAGATCAAAGGGCTTTTCGCCGGTATCCATCCATTGGCTTAGCGCCATGCCCGCCCCGCCAGCAGATTGAATGCCAATCGAGTTAAAGCCCGCCGCGACCCAGACGTTGTCCATCTCGGGCGCGAGGCCCAAGTGATAGGCGTCGTCGGGTGTAAAGCTTTCGGGGCCGTTGAAGAAGGTGTGAATGCCTGCGTGTTCCAGCATCGGCATGCGTTCAATCGCAGCCGCGAGGATCGGTTCGAAATGGTCGAAGTCTTCGGGCAGTTGGTCGAATTCAAAATCGGCGGGGATGCCGTCCATGGCCCAGGGCTTGGCATTCGGCTCAAATGCGCCAAGCAGCATCTTGCCCGCATCTTCCTTGTAATAGGCGCATTCATCCGGCACGCGCAAAACGGGCATTTGGGTCAGCCCGCTGATCGCCTCGGTGACGATGTAGAAATGCTCGCAGGCATGAAGCGGCACGTTGACGCCCAGCATCCGACCCACCTGATGGCTCCACATGCCGCCGCAATTGACGACCATGTCGCAAGCGATATGACCGGTTTCTTCACCTTGCGCCCAATCGACACCGGTGATCCGGCGACCATCACGTTTGACACCGGTCACAAGCGTCTTTTCGATCACCTTTGCGCCGTTCTGACGGGCACCCTTGGCCAGTGCCAGCGCGATATTCGCCGGGTCACCCTGGCCATCAAGCGGCAGATAGACACCAGCGGTGACCCCACCGATGTTGAGATGTTCGTAACGTGTCTTGACCTCATCCGGCGTGATCTCCTCCACATCCACCCCAAAGGCCCGCGCCATGGCCGCTTGCCGAAAGATCTCTTCCTTGCGTTCTTCGGTCAGCGCAACGGTGATCGACCCGCATCTTTTAAACCCGGTGGCGACGCCCGTTTCTGCCTCCAGACTTCCATAGAGTTCCTGACTGTATTTCGCGAGCTTCGTCATGTTGGACGACGCACGCAATTGCGCGATCAGCCCCGCCGCGTGCCATGTTGTGCCGGAAGTTAGCTGCTTGCGTTCCAACAGCACAACATCTTCCCAGCCCAGCTTGGCCAGGTGATAGGCGACCGAGCAGCCGATGACTCCGCCGCCAATGATCACAACCCGCGCATGAGACGGAACCGACACCATTTCAGAAACTCCTCGGCAGCTTTGCGTTTGTGAAAATGTGTCGTAAAACGGCCCATCCGTCTGCGCAAAAAACGTCAGGTGTGACGCAAATCCACTATGGGGTGCGGCCTTTCCTGCGCGCCGCATTCGGGGTCACGCCGAAGGTCTCACGATAGATCGTTGTGAACCCGCTGGGAAATCCGCAGGCGAGGCCAATTTCGTGAATCCGCATGTCGGTATTGAGAAGAAGGTTGTTTGCCTTGTTCAGCCGCAAGGCGCGGTAATAGCCATTCGGTGTGGTGTCCAAAAGGCGGTTGAACTTCCGCTCCAGCGAGCGTTTGGAGAGCCCTGTTTCGTCGGCGATCAGGCTAATTGGGATGGGAAATTCGATGTTGTTCTGCATCAGCGCAATTGCCGTGTCCAAGGCCGCATCGCCGGTGGCCAGCACTGACTGGCCGGAAAAAGGTTGCAACGTGCTGTGGTGGCGAATGCGCTCGTGCAACAGGACATCCGATACGGTCATCAAAACACTTGAGGGCACATGGTGACCCGCCAGCGACAGCATCAAATCAACGGTCGCGCCCATACCTGCGCCTGTGATGATCGGTCCTACATCAGCGGCGAGGGCAGATTGCGTCTCAAACAAGCCATAGCGTTCGGACAGGACCGTGCGGTTCTCCCAATGGGTGGTGTGTAGCCCCGCCTCGTCACCTGTTTCGGCGATGTAACGGCTTGCCGCCTCGGCCAATAAGACAACGCGGGCTTGGCGGCTTTTGTAGGTGGCGATGGTGGCACCAAGGGACAGGTCGCGGGTGTTGGCGTCGCTGTTGCCCAACGCGACGAAGTAATCTGCATTGGGGCGTGCGGGCAACGGTGTGGTGGGCACCATCGCGCCACTGCTGCTGTTGATCGTGCCACCCCTTAGCGACCTGAAATGCCATTCGAAGATTGGCTTTGCGCTGATCCGATTGACCAGTCGCAAGACATCAACCACGCCGGCCAGCTCTGTCAGGACAAAGCCGTCAGCGACGAATACGTCAAAATGGGTAGGGGACTGCATGACTACTCAATTGTGTGCCCTGCCGCTTTGATGGCGTTTGCCAAGGCGGCGATGTGCGCAGGGCCGACCTCGCAACACCCACCGACGATTGTTGCGCCTTGGTTGATCCATCCCAATGCAGACTGCGCATAGCTCTCTGGCCCGATATCGCGGCGCGCGCTCAGGGCTGCGACGGTTGGCTTGTCTTGCAGAAACTCCTTAGTGATCTGGGTAAAGGCGTTGGCATAGGCGCCAAAGGGCAATGCGCCATGTGCGAGCACATCCATTGCCGCTGGTATCGCCTCGGGCGCTGCGCAATTGACGAGAATGGCCGCCGCATCCGCTTCAGCAAGGGGCAGGGCCTCGGCCAACGGCTCACCCGAGCGAAGCTTGGTCCCATCTTCATCATCTACCGTGAGCGCCAGCCAAATCGGTTTACCTGCAGCCTTTGCGCCTTCGAGGATTGCGCGAGCATGCGCGACCGATGCAACGGTTTCGCAGATGATGAGATCAACGCCCGGGGCCAACGTCTGCGCCACTTCGGCATAGAGCGGCACAGCCACCTCGTGATCGGGGTGGATGTCGGGCCGATAAGACGCCACGAGCGGTCCGATGGCTCCTGCGATCCGCCCGCTGCCCTGCGCCTCGACCAAGGCTGCCTCATGTAAGTCCGCAAACTTGTCGGCCAGCGGTGTGTCCACCAGCCGATCCCGGTGAATGGCATAGGTATTGGTGGTGTGAACCGTGGCACCCGCCGCGCGATAGGCGGCATGCACTTCGGCGACAAGACCGGGGTGATCCACCATGACTTGCGTCGACCAAAGCGGCGTTGGCTTGTCGCCTGCCCGGTGGATCAGTTCTTGCCCCATGCCGCCGTCAAGCAGCGTTATCGCGGTCATTCCCGGCCCCTCTTAGGCGCGGATACGGGCATTATCAGGGTCCCAAAGCGGTTGATCTTCGTGGATCGTCGCCGCGTATTTCTCGCCATAGATCTCGATCTCGACCTTCCCGCCGACAATATTTGCATCCGACCGCACCATGCCAAGGGCGACCGACTTGTTCACACGGAAGCCCCAATCGCCCGACGTCGTCTCGCCCACAACCTCTCCGTTTGACCAGATGGGCGACATGTAAGGCGCGTCCGCAGGGCCCGGATTGTCGAGCGTCATCGTAGCAAAACCCTTTTTGCGCCCTTGTTGCTTTTCGTTCAGCAGTGCCGTCTTGCCGGGGAATTCCTGCGGCTTGTTGAACCGGACAAAGCGCTCCAGCCCGCCTTCCAGCAAGGTGTAGTCTGAGGACAGATCACCTTTCCACGTGCGGTAGCCTTTTTCGATACGCATCGCGTTGAGGGCAAACATGCCGAAAGGTTTGGCGCCCGCATCGCGGATCGCTGTATAAGCCGCGGCGCTGTCGTCCATGGATGTATGCACCTCCCACCCCAACTCACCGCAGAAGTTGATGCGGAAAAGCTTGGCCGGTTTGCCTGCAAAAGTGGCCTCCTGAATGGTCAGCCAGCCGGTGGTCAGATCAGCATCTGTCAGGCCTGCCAGAAGATCACGGGATTTGGCACCGCTGACCAGCTGCGTGGACCATTCCGTCGTGATGTCGGTCAGTTCCAGCCCATCCGCCAGACGATCCCGCAGGTGTTCGAAATCGTGCCACTGCGCGACGGCTGCGGTCATCAGCCAGAAATCATCCTCACCCCAGCGGATAATGGTGACTTCAGTGATGATCCTTCCGCGATTATCCGTGAAATAGCCAAGGTTCATGCGGCCCGCCTTGGGCAGTGCACCGGCGATCTGGCCGCGCAACCATTCCGCAGCTCCATCGCCGGTCAGCTTGTAACGGGAAAAGCCCGGCATATCGAGAACGGCAACATCGTTTGTCGCGGCCTCAACCTCGCGTGCGATGCCAGCCTTCCATGGGCCATCACGCTCCCACGTTTCGGTGCTTTCAACCGAGGTATCCTCACCTTGTTGGGCGAACCATGTTGCCCGCTCCCACCCGTTGAAAGCGTCCATTTCAGCCCCGTCCGCGATCAGCCTGTCGTGATTGGGTGAGAGTTTCTTGTTCCGACCAGCAGGCCACGACTTGTGCGGGAAGTGCATCCCGTATTCATGGCCGTAGGTCTCAAGCGCCTTCTGTTGGCAGTAATCATGGTCGACGTAATCGGTGTAGCGACGCGGATCGACAGACCACATGTCGAGTTCCGTTTCGCCTTCGATCAGCCACTCGGCCATTACCTTGCCGGCGCCACCGCCCTGGACAATGCCAAAGGTAAAGGAATGCGCCTCGTAGGCGTTGCGCACACCCGGCATGGGGCCGATCATGGGCAGCCCATCCGGGGCGTAGGGGATCGGGCCGTTGATGTTGCGTCCAACGCCACCTGTGGCCAGGATGGGGACCCGTGCCATCGCATCTTCAATATACCATTCCAATCGGTCCAGATCGTCCGGATAAAGCTGGAAGCTGAAATCCTCCGGCATCGGGTCGTCGGCGGTGACCCAATGCGCCTTGCAGTTCCGTTCATACGGGCCAAGGTTCAGACCGTTCTTGTCTTGCCGCAGGTAATAGCTGCTGTCGACATCCCGGATCATCGGTGTCTTCTTGCCGTTTTCCTTGGTCCAGGCTTCGATCTCCGGGATTTCCTCGGTCAGGAAATACTGGTGTGACATGACCACCATCGGGACATCGCGGCCGCCATAGGGTTTGAACCATTCACCGACGCGCGCGGCATAGTAACCAGCGGCATTGACCACTTTTTCACATTTGATATCGCCCTTGTCGGTGTGAACGATCCACTCCCCAGTATCGCTTTGCGACACGCCGGTGGCGGGACAGAACCGTTCGATCCGCGCGCCAAGATCGCGCGCGCCCTTTGCAAGGGCCTGGGTCAACTGCGCGGGGTCGATATCGCCATCAAGCGGGTCCCAAAGCACGCCTTCAAGGTCGTGAGTTTCGACAAACGGGTTGTAGTTTTTCACCTCGCTCGGGCTGATCATCTCAAGCGGCAAACCCATGGCCTGCGCCTGTCCTGTGACACGCTGAAACTCTTGCCTGCGTTCCTTGCTATGTCCCAATCGCAGCGCGCCGGTGACGTGGTAGTTCATCGGGTAATCCACATCGTCAGCGAGCGTCCGATACATATCGAGCGAGTAACGCTGCATGTTCATGACCGCCCAGTTGGGCGCAAAGTTCGGGCAGTTGCCTGCAGCATGCCATGTAGAGCCCGCTGTCAATTCGTTCTTTTCCAGAAGAACACAGTCGGTCCAGCCTTTCTTGGCCAGATGATAGAGGGTCGACACCCCCACAACTCCACCACCAATGATTACAACTCTTGCCGTTGTTGGAAAGTCAGCCATCACGTTTCACCTATCCTCGTGCCGGACATGCATCGTCAGCGAAAGCGTCGTCGTGATCGGCTGCCATGCATGTCATTTAATATACCGGAGGTGAGATGGCCCAGATCATCTCACATTCCTTGCCAGAGTTGTTCGCCCACAGGAATTCCTGACCGCGCAGGCGTATGCTGTCGCCCGCCCGGAGGCGGAAGGTTTGGCCATTCATCATGAAATCGATGCGCCCCTTGATCACATATCCCACCTCTTGGGTTGGACGGCTTAGGGGCGAGGCCAGGCTTGCGCCCGGTGCATAATGCGAATGCACCATCTCAAAGTCGTCGGTCAGATCCGGTGACAGCAATCCTTCGGTCAGACCTGCCGTGCGGCTGCCCATTGGCCGCCGCGCATCGGCACGGACGACAATGCCTTCCTCTCCGGGTTCCGCCCCGGTCTGCACCAGGCTGGACACCGAGACATCCAGGATCTCGGCCATCTTTCCGAGATCGACAATTGCCGGATTGGATAAGTCGCGTTCAACTTGGCTAAGCCATCCAACCGACCGGCCCATTGCGGAGGCCAGGTCGGTCAGGGTCATCCCCCGTGCTTTGCGGAGCGCGCGTATATCGGCCCCCAGCGTGCGTTGTTTGGCGACTGCGTCGAGCATCGTCTCAGCCATGAAAAAATCCCGTCAAATTTCATACTGCTCATTTCAATTCTGAAGATCAACGTTATTCTTTCACTAGGCTTCAGGAAACCCATAGTTTTGGTCTATTTTACAAAGACCTGATCCAAGAGTTGAGACAATGCGGTCGCGTCATCCTCGTCGAAGGCATCAGGCTGATCGCTATCGATATCGAAAACGGCAATCAGTTGATCTGATTGGTCGAAAACGGGCAGGACGAGCTCTGACCTGGTCGAGCTTGCGCAGGCTATGTGGCCATCAAATGCATCAACATCCGGGACAAGCTGTACTTGCCCGGTGCGGGCAGCGGCCCCGCAAACACCCCTACTGAAGGGAATCACAAGGCAGCCATGCCCACCTTGGTAAGGACCGATCTTGAGAAGTTCAGGTGCCACGACGCGGTAGAAACCGGTCCAGTCAAAGCGGTCATCACTGTGATGAACTTCGCACGCGATAGTCGCCATCAGGGCGATCTGATCCGTTTCGCCCTCTGTCAGCGACGCGATTGTTTTTGCGAGGCTTTCGTAATCCACGCGCATTTCAGTTATCCTCAGGCTTGTGTGCAACTGAGGCATCTGGATCACCGAAACTGAGTTTGGTCAATCAGTTGCAGCGCGGATCGGGCAGGTTTGCCCGGACCCTTATCCGGCGGGGCAGCCTTCGCCGGTGCAGGTGAAGGTGTCAAGTTGCACGCGGATCGCGCCCAGGTTTTCAACTTCGACCAGGTAAGAGGTCTCATCGACACCAACCAGATTACCCGAGATTTCCGTCGCGCCGTTTGTCAGTACAACCGGACCACCGAAGACAGGTGCAGAAACTTCAACCACGCAACCCTCACCCTGACATGTGACCTTGTCGGTCTCGATACGCAATTCGCCGGCAGCAGTCGCAACCACATATTCATTGCCAGCAATTTCGATCAGGTCACCGGACAATGTGATCTGCCCATCAAGTGAGGTGAGAACGATGGGCGATGCATCAACGGCTAGGCGAAGCGATTCGGGGCATGCGGACCCGATACACGACACATCCTCAGCAGGAATGGTAATTGTGCCTACGGTTGTTTCGATGCGTAGCCTATTCTCCTCAAAGCTGATAAGCTGCCCCGTGATTCCATCGCCGCCATATTCGAAACGAATAGTCACGGTGCGTTCAGGAGCCGCAATGTCAACGGCTTGCGCGTCAACAGAGGATGCTGCGATGCAAATTGCAGCCGCGGCATATGCTGTGCCGGCGAATGGGAGGTTTCGGAAAAGGTTCATGACAGAGGACCCGGATTCTTTGCTTCGAGTTGGAGTGAAGACGTGACCTGTGAAGGCTCGCATCACGTTTTACAACTGGCTTTAGCATAGAATGTTGTTATTTGGCCACTCAACACTGGGTGACGTTACGCAAAAGATATTGCTGCAAATGCAAACAATTCCGACCAAATCCCGCGCCTCTTGACCGGTTTGCCAAAAAAAGTGGCGCTATGCGCGCCGCTTCGTCCCAATTGCTGCAGAAACTGGCACCGAAGTCTGTTCTGGATGCTGCAGGTGCTAAATCGTCGTAGGCAGCTTACACTTCCAGCTTAACATTTGGTTAACAAGGTCGATTTTTCGGTGCATTTCGATGGACGATCCGAAACCGGATAAGAAAGACGAACACCTCCTGCTGGCGGGTCGGCGCAGTGCAACCGAAGTATGTGCCGCACAAGTATGAGTTTTCTTGCGATCTGATCGCCCGGCACAGGCTAGCTGTGCCGGGCGAACTGTCTTAGACGAAGTCGAAGCTGTCGCTGCCGACCAGCCGCTCGAACCCAAAGCCATCGAGTGCAAATGCGGTATCACCAACCGCGCCGATCTTCACCTGATCAAAGCTTTCGCCATCCAAATCGGCGGTGATCGCGCCGCTGGTAGCATCGTAAATCTCGGAGCCGATCAATACGCCGTCATCGAAGAATTCGACCTCAACCTCGCCGCTCCCACGCAGGTCGGCAAATTCGAACTCCACCTCAACTGCGTCGCCGAAATCACCATCTTTCAAGGTCAGCGCCAATTGCTCGTCATCGTTGACGAGGTTGGTTTCGCCTCTGAAGAAGTTGTCGCCACGCGACCAGATACCCAGCTCACCATCAACGAATGTGATCTTTTCGCGGCCCGGTGCCTCGGCTTTGATCTTCACGTCGATATCGTTGAAGTTCGCTGCGTTCTTGATGAACGGCAATCGGTCGACATCGACCGCTTCGCCATCAATGAACTCCGTCGCTTTGCTGCCAAAGAAGCCGCGCGGGTCAAAGGCCACGGCTACATCTACCGTCTCTGGCGCGACATCACCGATGGTCAGTTGCACGAGGCCCGGATCGTGGTCGCTGGCGCGGTTTTCGGTCTCCGCAAACTCCGAATTGACATGCACGACATCGTAAACGGCATCGTCGACCAGTGCGTCTGACACAAGGATATGATCCAGCGCCTGTGAGTTGCCCTGGAAGTTGAACGTATAGCGTTCGTCCTCTGGCAGCGTGTTCGTCAGATTGGTCAGTCCCGCATCTTCCAACTGGGTGAGGGGCGAGACGAATTCGAACTCGTTGAAATCACCCACAACGACGACATTGGCGTCAGGGTCTTCGGCCAACGCGTCGGCGACAAACTCGCTGACAGCCGCCGATTGCGCCTGACGTTCATCAAGCGAGCCGTTCACGTTCACGTCTTCCTGGCGGTCGGCAAAGTCCTGCTCCACGCCTAGGATCGGGGCGCTGCCGCCCTTGGATGAGAAGTGGTTGTTAACGACTGTCACCTCTTCACCGTTGAACTCAAACGTGGCGACCAGCGGCAGGCGCGCGCCTTCGAATGCGCCGCCGGCGTCTTGCGTGCCGATGGTCTGGACCGAGCCTTCAACCAGCGACACCCGATCCTCTTTATACAGGAACCCTGTACGGATATTGCCGCCCGGCTGACCGCCGCTGGACAGATCGGTGATGAACGTATTGTCGATATAGGTATAGCCAGAGCTGTCATTCATCAGCCCGTCATCAGCCATATCAATTGCATCGATCAGGGTCTCAAACGTCTCGGACGCTGACACAACACCGTCGCCCGTTTCACCGCCGGTGTTGTCCTGGATTTCCTGCAGGCCGATGATGTCAGGGCTGCCGAGATTGTTCACGATCTGCTCTGCAATCGCGTCAAAGCGGCCGTCGCCGACATCGTCATCAACATTGCGCGCCTCACCGTTGTTGGTCAGTTCCTGACGCTCGACCACCGGATCAAGGTTCAGGACGTTGTAGGTGGCGATCGTCAGCTGGTTTTCAGATCCGGTGAGTTCGGTCACCTCCGGTTCGAGCATGGAATCTTCGACCACGACAAGCTGCTCGATCGGATTGATCTGGAAGTTTCCGAAATCATAAGACACGACGCCGGTGATATCCTCAAACGTGGTACCCACATTCGCTTCAATCGCATCAAGCCCGAAATCCCAATCGATCTGCACCTTCTCAGGGTTGAAGTCGTCTGGCGAGATATTCAGCGTGCCGCGATCCGAGATGCCGGTCGCATCCGCACCGCCATCGACGGCGACAAAGATCTCACCAAACCGGCTCGTGCCCGAAATCGCGACAGGTTGTGGCGCGGTGACCAGCATTCCTTCCAGGCTTTCCCAGAAATCGATCCCATCGGTTTCAGGATCGAATGAGGTGAAGTTGTCGTCTTCGATGTTCTCAGATGGCAGGGGGCGGCCATTTGCACCGAGGATAACGGCCTCTGGCAGGTCGTTACCTGACGACAGGACGGTGATTTCAGGATTGCTACCAAGCTGCGTAGTGCTCAGATTGTCGGTATCCTGGCCGCCGGGATAGAACTCGCTGACATTGCCGGTCACATCGACCTCGTCACCAATGGTCACGCCGGGAACGCTGCCGGTGAAGACAAAGATCGCGTCAGACGTGGCAATGTCGCCATCACCTTCCGCATCCTGCATGTAAAAACCATTGGAATCGACCGCCGTCACGATGCCGGTGGTGATCACGCGCGGACCGCTGCCGTCGCCTGTCGTCGGATCAAGCGGGTTGTCACTGATAAGGCCAGAGACATGCCCCGCGCCTTGGATTTCCATGATGGTGACACGCTCGACCGGCACTTCAGGGTCATTGGTCGAACCGGGCGTGTCACCAGAAGTGTCGCCAAAGGCAAGGCCGACAAAATCGCCAGTGCCATCGTCGGTACGCGCGGCACCGGCAGCGGAGAAATTGCCATCGGCGGGGACAACAGTGTCGGCATAGCTCAGATCAGGCGTGCCGTCGCCATCCACACCGCTAACCCCATCGATGATGCTGTCCCAAGGGGTGACATCAAACGTGCCATCATCATTGGCATCCAGATCATCGCCAACAGCACCCGTGAAGTTGTCCACCAGCAGGAAAGTCTGCGGTGAGCCAAAGAAATCAAGGCCCGCAACACCAACATCACCCGCGCCAAGGTTCGGGTTCTGGTCATTGGCGATCAGAACAAAGCCATTCTCGTCAGCGACAGCACCGGTCAGATCAATGGCGAAATCCACTTGGCCCGGCGCAAACTCACCCGACAGAACCAGCAGGGTTTTCCCGTCAAGCGACGTGCCCGGTTCGGTGAAGAGTTCGACAAAGTTCGACGTGTCGTCCGAGGCGCCGGATGACGAGATGCGATATTCGTTGATCGCAATCTGCGGATCAGCCGTGCTGCCATCTGGCACAGGGAACGGATTGGGCGCGGTCCCATTTGACGTCACACCGTCCAGTGCGTTGGGCCCGCTAAATGTCCATGTCGCGGGGTCGAAAACGGGGTTGGGGCCTACGGAAGGATCACGCGAGGCCCAGCCATCCATGTATTCCCACACCTCGCCGGTGCCATCTACATTGATGTCGCCAAAGACATCGACCGGCACGCCGTTCTCAAAAAGCTCAATCGCGTCGTCGCCGTTGATGCTGGCCACGCCGCCGGTGTAATCGGGGGCAAATCCAAAGAAGGCGGTGAAAGCATCTGTTTCACTGGCGATATAAATCGTCTCACCAGCGGCAAGAGATACGGCGGGAAAGTCGAACTCCACCGCTCCGCCGCCATTGCCGTTATTGGCCGAGCCGACGCCGTAAACTGACAAATCAGCAATATCGTTCACAGCAAAAAGTTGAATGGCTTTCGGCAGCCCGCCACTCAGGCCGCCATCAATGACGCCCGTAATCATAAGATCAGACATAAAGTCCCCTTCCCAGTTGAAAAACGCACCCCATTTGGAGGCGCGACAAAACGCAGATTTTGATGAAACGAGGCACTAGTGACGCTATGCAACAGGTGTATGTCATCCTGTTCTTCTTCGGGATGCAAGGCGCTCAGGGTTATGCCGGGCGGCAAGAAGCCTAGTGACGTTCCGTCATGTCAGGCCGTTTTCGCCGCAATTTCATAGCGATGAGCACCGCGAAAAGCCCCGCCGCTGATGAACCGAACATCAGCCATAGCAGGGTCAAACCTGGGGCTTCGGCGGGTAAGGCGATGCCCGCGAAAGTTGTCAAAAGCGCACCTGTCGCGACCACCAATGCGCCGTTCAGTCCTGCTGCACTCCCCGCCATGTTAGGCCGCACCGACATTGCGGCAGTATTGCTGCTCGGCATCGTGATCCCGTTGCCGATTCCGACAAAAACTGTGCTGCCAAAGAAAAGCGCGGGTGTGATTGTGCCAAAGAGCATCACAGCAATACCGGCCAGCAGCCCAAGGCAGGCCACGATGCGCCCGGTGATCATCATCGTCAGAGGCGCATTGCGGGGCGCAAAGCGGCTGGAGAGGAAACTGCCAAAGACGAAACCTGCGGTAATGCTGCCAAGCCAGAACCCGATTTCGGCAGTGCTCACACCAAACTGAACCTGGGCGACCAGCGGCGCTCCGGTCAGGAAGACATAGAAGGCGCCCGTCGAAAAGGCGCTGCAGAGGGCGTATAGCCAGAACAATCGTTCGCGCAGAAGCGCGCACAGGCGAGGGCGATCCGTGTCAATCCGCTGCGATGCGAGTGATCTGGTCTCACCCAGATCAATCCAGCACAGCGCAAAAAGTCCCATTCCCGCGATGGCGTAGACCCAGAACGCGGCCCGCCACCCAAACCAGCTATCCAGCACGCCGCCCAGCATCGGCCCCAGCATCGGGGCAATGGCCATTGTCATGCTGATATATCCGATCAGCCCAGCGGCTTCCCGCTCTGGCCTTGTGTCGCGCACGATGGCAAGGGACAGTGCATAGCCCGCAACAATCCCCCCTTGCAGCATGCGACATGCCAGAAACACCCAGATCTGAGTTGCCAGCGCACAGGCGATCGACGCCAAGGTGAAGACGGCCAGTGACACTAGCAACACCGGGCTTCGTCCAATCCGATCTGACAGCGGGCCGATGATCAACTGAATTGCCGCCGTGAGACCAAGATAACCTGCGACCGACAGACTGACGACCGCGTAAGGCGCGGTGAGGTCCTGCGCGATGTTTGCAAGCGACGGCAGGAACATGTTCAGCGACAGGGTCGAGACGCCTGTCAGCAGGATCAGCGTGATAAGCATCGGCGGTGTGCTTCGTTTCATCTTTTTCAGCCTTTTTGGCGCTCAAACAAAAAAGCCCCCGAACAAGGTTCGGGGGCACATGGTCGCGGATATGGTGAAACCTATCGGACCATGCACCTTTCGGATACCACGACGAGGACGCTTACGATTTGCATGGTTATGTTCCTTTAAATGGTGTGGCTGCGTGTCGACGAGGCCCACAGCCCTTGGCGAACAGTAGCAGCGCGTTCAGACCCGTTCAATCGCAATGGCCGTGCCTTCGCCGCCGCCGATGCAAATCGCCGCCACCCCGCGTTTGAGGTCGCGCGTTTCCAGCGCATGCAGCAAGGTCACGATAATCCGGGTGCCCGATGCACCAATCGGATGGCCTAGGGCACAGGCCCCGCCATTCACGTTCACGATGTCGCGTGGGATGCCCATTTCGTGCATGAAGGCCATTGGGACAACGGCAAAGGCCTCGTTCACTTCCCACAGATCGACGTCTTCAACGGACCATCCGACCTTAGCGAGTAGCTTTTGCGCTGCAGGCACGGGTGCCGTTGTGAACCATCCGGGTGCTTGCGCGTGGCTTGCGTGGCCCAAAATCCGGGCGCGGCCACCTTCTGAGGACAAGACAAGCGCCGCAGCGCCGTCCGAAATGCTCGACGCATTCGCGGCAGTCACCGTCCCATCCTTGCGAAAGGCGGGCTTGAGCATGGGTATCTTTTCGGGCCGCGCCTTGCTGGGTTGTTCATCGCGGGTGATCACCTCTTCACCCGTGCGGGCATGCACGGTCACCGGCGTGATCTCTGCATCGAACGCCCCCGACCGTTCCGAATCCAAAGCATTCGATAGCGACGCAATCGCATATTGATCCTGCGCCTCGCGGGTGAACTGGAACTGTTCGGCGCAATCCTCAGCAAAGGTACCCATCAGGCGGCCTTTGTCATAGGCATCCTCCAACCCGTCGAGAAACATCGAATCCTGCACCTCTTGGTGCCCGATCCGCGCGCCGGAGCGCATTTTGGGCATCAAATACGGCGCATTTGTCATGCTCTCCATCCCGCCCGCGACCATCACTTCGGTGCCACCTAGTGCGATCTGATCAAAAGCCATCATCGTCGTCTTCATCCCCGACCCGCACATCTTGTTGAGCGTTGTCGCGGGCACCTCCTCGCCCAAACCTGCCAAGAACCCGGCCTGCCGTGCCGGAGCTTGCCCCTGACCAGCGGGCAGAACGCATCCCATCAGAACTTCATCAACCGTCGAGACGCCCGCGCCATCCATTGCCGCCTTGATCGCCGCGCCGCCTAGGTGAGGCGCATCGACATCGGCAAACACACCCTGAAACCCACCCATCGGCGTGCGCGCGGCACCGGTGATATAGACGTCTCGCATCATGTCCTCCCATTCGTCTGGCCCTCAGGCTACGCCGCCCACCGGCAAAGGCAAGGATTTCCCGTTGCACAGCCCGCACTTCGCCCTAGGGTCTGGGCAAGAACATGAAAGGCCCACAATATGCGTGATTTCCACAAACCCGGTCGCTCTGCCGTTTACGCCACAAACGGCATGTGCGCGACCTCGCACCCGCTTGCCGCTAAGACAGCGGTGCAAATCCTCGAGGCAGGCGGGAACGCGATGGATGCGGCAATTGCGGGGGCGGTCCTGTTGGGCTTTTGCGAACCGCAGATGACCGGGATTGGCGGCGATTGCTTTGTCCTGTTCACGCCGCCTGGATCGGATGAGGTCAAGGCGCTGAACGGATCGGGCCGCGCGCCTGCCGGGATCGATGCGGAGGCGTTGCGCGCCAAGGGCGATGTAATCGCGCCTTATTCGGCAGATGCGGTCAGTGTCCCCGGCGCGGTTGACGCCTTCTGCAAGCTCTCCAAGGATTGGGGGCAGATCGGGCTGAAATCTATCCTCGCACCTGCGATCCATTACGCGGAAGCAGGGGTGCCGGTCGCCGAACGCGTTGCCGATGACTGGAGCAAGGCGGTGGACAACCTCTCTGGCCATGCGCGTGACTTGTTCCTGATGGGTGGCGCGGCGCCCGCGCCCGGCCAGATTTTCCGCGCGCCGGGTCAGGCAAAAGTGCTGCGCGAGATCGCCATGGAGGGCCGGGCGGCCTTCTACGAAGGCGAGATTGCTGAGGACATGGTGAACTCCCTCCGCGCGCTGGGCGGCACACACACGCTGGATGATTTCGCGAACACCGCCTGCGACTATACCGATCCGATCATGGGCAGCTATGGCGGCCTCGACCTTTACGAGCATCCACCTAACGGGCAGGGGGCGACGGCGATCCTGCTTTTGAACATGCTCAAGCATTTCAACATCGCGGGCATGGACCCATGGGGCGCGGAGCGCGCGCATATCGAGGCCGAGGCAACGAAGCTCGCCTACGACGCCCGCAACCGCTTCCTCGCCGATCCTGATCACATGACGCGGCTTGACCATATGACCGCACCGGAAACTGCGGAAAAGCTCGCCGCCCTGATCGACCCGAAAAAGGCGATGCCGGGCAATGTGCCGGGGGCCGAGGCTGTGCATAAAGACACGATCTATATCACCGTGGTCGACAAGGACCGCATGTGCGTCTCGCTGATCTATTCGGTCTTCCATTCATTCGGCTCGGGCATCGCGTCCGACAAATTCGGCGTCCTTTTCCAGAACCGTGGCGCGGGCTTCACGCTGGAAAAGGGCCACCCGAACGAGGTCGGCCCCGGCAAACGCCCCATGCACACGATCATCCCCGCGATGCTGAAGAAAGAGGGCAAAGTACTGATGCCATTCGGCGTAATGGGCGGGCAATACCAGTCCACTGGCCATGCACGGTTCGTGACAAACGTGACCGATTTCGGCCTATCGCCGCAGGCCGCAATGGACGCCCCCCGCAGCTTCGCCGAAGGCGACGTCCTGAATGTGGAGAACGGATATTCCGACGCGGTGAAGGCGGAGCTCAGCGACCTCGGCCACGATGTTCAAACACCCGGCACAGCGATCGGCGGATCACAGGCGATCCTGTTGCATGAGAACGGTGTTCTGGAAGGTGGAAGCGATCCGCGCAAGGACGGATGTGCGATCGGATACTAGCGCAGAAAGACACTTCCAAGCTGCACTATTGCAGTATCGCCACAGCTTTGCTGGCGATACATCTGCGCCGCCAATAGCTCTTACACACCGCCGATATGATGCTATCAGTGCGTTAACCTTTAGTCATATTGGCCTCTTATATTTCTTGTTATGTTGATATTGCGATCTCTTTTCTTGTCCATTGGCATTTTGTGGCGATTGATGATCGTTATGCCGTTTGTCAGCATCGCGCTTGCGCTCTTTTCTGCAATGTTGGTTGTTTGGCTAGCCTCTGCCGCATTGTTTCTGCCATCGCTTTTGATATTGGCGGGTGCAATTCTGTATCAGTTTCCGCAGATCGCCTTTTTTGGCACGATGGCAGTCGTCGTAGCAACCACATCGGTTGTACCGCTGATGATCGGGGCGCGGCTGGGCATTCAATCCCAAGGAACCATTCTGAAAACTGGCTACGGCAAACTGGTTCTCCCGGGGCTGGGCTATGGGCTTTTTGAGGCGTTGACCGGGATTTTCACATTTTCAATTGCGTTTTTGGTTTTCATGGCAATTTCGCCGCTAAGCTTCGCAGATTTCAGTGCATTGGCGGAAGACGGGTCCGATGTTCTGATTGCTCGTGCGATTGAAGAAAACCAGCTCCTGGCGTTGATCATAATTGGTCTCGTCGCGGTGCTGCTGACGGCCTTCCGCGCCGCAATGCTCGTGCCATTGACCGGAGCCGGGATTTCAAAGGATCCTGGCAACAAAGGTCATACGCCTTTCATGGGCTTCGGTACCTGTTTTGGCTCTCTTTTTGTCGTTGTGGTCCTGTCCTACCTGCTGAGCGCCGCCGCATGGCCCGCCATTGGGCAGGTGGCGACATTGATGGGTCTTGATCCGGAAACATTATCCAATTCCGCCGCGGGGCAGCCGCCTGTCACCGGCACCCAAGTTGCGATTCTGGTCGGCGTCTTTATCACCTTCACGCTGTGGGTTTTCAGCCTGCAGGCCGCTGGCGGTGTTATGGCATATCGGCATTTGGAAAAGATGCTGGTAGATGATCGCGACCAAGAGCAGATGGAAAACCGCATGTCACAAGAGGATATGCGCGCCCTGTGGAAAAGCCGCATGCCAACGGGGCATAAGTAGTGTCTGGGGCGCTTACCCGGCTCTTAATGATCGCAGAAACAGCCCGATCCCACCCACAAGCAGCACCAGGATTACGATCAGGTCAAACGCGCTCATCCGCGTGAGTTGCAGTTCCATATTCGCGATCACGCCGAAGATCAGGCCGACCATCGACCCGCCCGCCAAGAGCCATCCGATCCAGTTTCTGGAGTTGTAAAAGATCATCCCCACGCCAAACATGAACGGGATCAGTATCATGCCGCTGGTGATCGGGAAGCCGCCGAAACGGAATGCGACGGCACCAAATCCAAAATTCGGCCGTACGACGATATTGTTCAGGAGCAGATATCCACCCCCGATCATCATAATCAGCCCGATCAGAAAGCTGCCCGTTCCACCGTCACTGCCGCCTGCGCCGCGTGCCATTGTTGTCTCCGTCTTGTGTTGCCGTTCATATCTATGGCCAGCAGGCAGCGATTGCCAGCAAAGGTTATGGCTCAGGTCATGCCGCGCAGTTCGTCCATCAGTTCGGTCAGAAGTTTGACGTAAAGCTCACCCGTCAGCTTGCCGTTCTTATCAAATTCCTTGCTGGAATTGGCGACCAGCACCTCCGGCCCCTGCAGGATGCGCGGACGAAACGCCATCATCGCAAGACGCAGGGAAAACTGGCTGCGCTCACCACCTGCGCGACCTGCTGTGGCGGACATGATCGCAACAGGTTTGCCCTTCCAGGGGCCGCCTTTCGTGCGGCTGACCCAATCCAACGCATTCTTCAGCGAGCCCGAAATTGCCTTGTTATATTCTGGCGTTGCGATGATCACAGCGTCAGCCGCAGCAATCTCATCGGCGAGCTTCTGGACACTTGCCGGGATCCCTTCCGCCGCTTCCAGATCGCCATTGTAAAGCGGCAGGTTGATATCAGCCTCGATGAATTCGTCGGGGCCAAAAATCTCCGCGGCGTTGCGCATCAGCATCGTGTTGGTTGAAGCCTTACGCAACGATCCCGAAATGCCAAGAAGTGTTGTCATGATCTTGTCCTTTTCACCTGTCGCAAGACAGCTAATGCGATTGGCAGATTGCGCAACCCGGCGCTTTGGCACATGATCTGGGCCAAAGCGACGGGGGAGGTCAGCGATGCTGCGACACGGCGGAAAAATACTGAGTGATCAACTGGTTAAGCTGGGCGTGCGGCGCGTTTTTTCGGTGCCGGGCGAAAGCTTTCTAGCCGCACTTGATGGACTTTACGACAGTGGCATCCAGAACGTGGTTTGCAGGCAAGAGGGCGGGGCGGCCATGATGGCCGACGCCTATGGCAAGATGACCGGCCGGCCGGGCGTTTGCTTTGTCACGCGCGGTCCCGGCGCCACAAATGCGAGCGCGGGCATCCACATCGCGCGGCAGGACAGCACGCCGATGGTCATGTTTGTCGGTCAGATCGACAACCGGCATACGGATCGCGAGACGTTTCAGGAGGTCGATTACAAATCGCTCTTTGGTCGCTTGGCGAAGTGGGTCGCGCAGGTGGATCACACTGATCGATTGCCTGAATACATCGCGCGTGCCTTCCATATAGCGATGTCGGGCCGGCCCGGTCCGGTGGTGCTCGCATTGCCGGAAAACATGCTCAGCGCCTCGGCGGATGTGCCGGACCAGCGTATCCCGCAGGCGATGATGCAGCCCGTTCCCGGCGATGCTGTGCAGGCGATCATGCATGTTCTGGGGCAGGCGGAAAAACCACTGATCGTCGTCGGCGGCCCGCATTGGAGCGTGCAGGCCCAAGCCGATCTACATGCCTTTGCAGAAAGACAGCAAGTACCTGTCGCCGTTGGGTTTCGCAGGCAGGATTACATGGACAATCACCACGCCAGTTACGCCGGTGATCTGAATGTGGGGATCAATCCTAGGCTCGCTGCGCGTGTGCGGGAGGCGGATACGCTGATCCTGCTCGGTACCCGGTTTGGCGATATAGAAACGCAAGGCTACACGCTGGTCGATCCCGCCGATCCGCAAAAAACCATTGTGCATGTTCATAGCGATGCGGATGAGATTGGCCGAGTCTACACACCTGATATTGGTGTTGTGACCGCTGCTCCCGCGATGCTGCGCCAATTGGCGGATGCGGCCCCAGCAGGCGTGTGGCCCGATTGGACCGCCGCCGCCCGCGCGGATTACGAGGCATGGATTCACCCGCAGGAGAGCCCCGGTGCATTGAAGCAGGAAGAGGTGATCAGATGGCTCTCTGATCATCTGCCGGATGATGCGATTATTACCAACGGGGCCGGGAACTATGCCGCCTGGTTGCATCGGTACTTTGTTTATAAGCAATACGGTACCCAATTGGCGCCGACATCCGGTTCAATGGGATATGGGCTACCCGCCGCGGTTTCGGCTTCGTTGGAACACCCCGACCGCGCGGTGGTCTGTCTTGCCGGCGATGGCTGCTTTCAGATGACCTGCAATGAGTTGGGAACGGCGATCCAGCACGGCGCCAAGCCCATTGTCGTTGTGATGAATAACCAACGTTACGGCACGATCCGCATGCACCAGGAGAAGACCTATCCGGGGCGGGTATCTGGCACCGCGCTGATCAATCCGGACTTTGCAGCGCTTGTGCGGGCCTATGGTGGGCACGGGGAGGCGGTCACAAAAACTGCCGATTTTCCGGATGCTTTTGCCCAGGCGCAGGAGGCCGGGACAGTGGCTGTGATTGAATGCAAGGTGGACGAAGAGGCGCTGGCCACCGGTGCCACCCTCTCCGCAGTGCGCGAGGCGGCCTTGCAGCGCTGACAATTTCCTTCAAAGGAAATTGCCCAGATTTTTCGAAAAATCTGGTGCGCCTAGATCTCACGCCATTGGGTTGGCGTGTTCGCCTGCCAGTCCTTGCGATCCAAAAGCGGCGTGTCATCGTCAAATGCGGGCAGGCCAAGGCAGAGATATGCTGTCAAAGTCCATGTCGGCGGCACTTTCAAGAGACGTGTAACGGCCTCGGGATCAAGGATCGACACCCATCCAACCCCGATATTCTCGGCCCGTGCGGCTAGCCACAATGTGTGTACAGCGGCCACGGTCGAATAGGTCAGCATCTCTGGCATGCTTTGTCGGCCGAGCCCGTGGCCCTCCTGTGGTTCTTGCTCGGTAAAAACGGCCAGATGCACCGGCGCGTCGGTCAGGCCCGCAAGCTTCAGCTCATTGTAATCCTGACGTTTTTCATCCGTATAGATTGCGGATGCCGTCCTGTTGGCAGCCTCAAAGTTGGCAATGACGGCATCGCGCAAGGCAGGTGTTGTTACCTGCAAAACCCGCCATGGCCGGGCATTGCCAACCGATGGCGCCATGTCCATCGCATTGCGTAGGCGTTGCAGCGCGGCGTCTGATATCGGGTCAGGCCGAAAGTGCCGGACATCTCGCCGCCATTTCAGGATATCCTGAAGGGCGGCGCGGTGCGCTGCCGTCATTTCCATCTATTGCATTTTCCATTTGCCTTTTTGGGTGGGCAGAAAGGCCTCGACCGCCGCGGTTGCAACCACCGCTGTCTCACCCGTTTCGGGATTTGCGATATTCAGCCCGCCCTTCACAGCCGTTACCGCGGCGCGGCCACGCGGCAGGCCCGACGTCAATGCGTCCGTATCGATCTTGTCCGGCTCTTGTACGCCGACCGTAACCTGCACGCGCATCTCCTTGTGTGGCAGCCCGATGCCTTCAAAGATTGGCAATGTCGAATGCCGGATCGCATCTTCAATCGCACGGGCTGCCGCCTTTTGATAATCCATCCCGTGCAAGTCGTTGCCCATGCCCATTTCGATGATAACACGCTGCTCCATCAGGCTTTCTCCATCATGAAAGCGACATTGATCGCCACATTGGCGATCACCGTCGGTTTGCCGTCGGGGCGCGGCACGTCAAGGCCGCCGTGGTGCACGGTGATCGAGGGCTGCCCGTAAGGAAAGATGCTCAGCAGGTCTTCGGTATCGACCTGATCGGGCTGCTGCACGCCAATTTCTACATCGATTAGCATCGCCTCTTTCGGAAATCCGAAAAGCTCCGCCATATTGATCGAGTTATGCCAGAGCGCGTCCTGCAGGCCCCGCCGCGCAGCTTCGGTATAATCCTGTCGGCGCAGGCTTGTCCCCATCCCAAATTCGGTCAGAACACGGTGCTTTGGCATCGGCAAATCCTTTGCAAGGGTGATTTGCCGCAACCTATCGGAACGCTTTCAAAAGTGCGAGAACCGACGCGTCTTTGGATCCCACAGAAGTTTTGTATTTCGCGCCAACCGCTTGCAACTATCGGCCAGCCCGATGCGGTTCAGCCAGCGGCCCATGGATCTTACCGGGATTGCATGAATATCACCAAAACCATCGACAAGTACGCATTCTTCGGGACCCAATACATTGCCGTAGCTGCGATGCCCAAACACAAAGTTATTCGGGTTCAAATCGCTTGCTCGGACGCTATGAACGAAAAGTGCGTCGATCGTATCGTTGAGCAGAGTGAGTTGTGAGTCGGTGAGCGTTCCACGCTTCATCTTTTGCCCCAACGTCTCGCCCACGCTGCCATCCGGTCCCATGACGTTTTCTGTAAGGCATCCGAGCCCGACATTGGTCGAGACAAAGCCAAACATATGCGACATCGGCGCGCGAAAATCGGGCTCCGGGTGTTGCAGCATGACGCGCAGATATTCGGTGTATTCCTTGCGGATTTGGCGTATCCGCGTACTGGGCATCACCCTGTCCATGACGCCGTTGAAGTTCCAGCGATTTGGCATTTGTCCGTCGGGCTTGAGCACCTTGATCAGTTTCGTGCGATCATTTGGATGCAGATAGACAGCCCGCTGCACGCCGCTGGCGACGAGATTTGAGACAGAAAGGTTTAGCGCGACAGCCATTGCCTCATTAAGTGTGGACTGAACCGTGTAGTTCAATGTCTGTCCAACCCGCTACGCGGAAAAACGCCATCTGTTCACAGCAAAGTCAGGTTCCGATCACATCTTTTGACACGACCGCGAATGCCTCTGGTGGACGGTCAACGAAAATGACGATAGGGTAACGAGGTTTCTGGACATGTGACGATACCGTGGCATCGTTCTCAGCGATCAGGCGGCCTTTGCAAATTGCCGTGTTTTGCCGTTCCATGAAAGATGGGTACGCTGGGCGAGGCGCTTGAAACTGTCATCAAGACCAATCCGGTTAGACCAACCTGCCATTGATCGTACCGGTACTGCATGAATGTCGCCAAATCCATCAACGAGAACGCATTCCTTCGGCCCGCCATTGCGCCGACCGAACACAAGGTTTTTTGCGGTAAGGTCACTGGCCCGGATGTCAAGTTGGTAAAGGCGTTTGGTCGTATCGTTGAGCAGGTCCAGATTTCGCGGTGTGATACCTTCGTGGCGTATCAAAGTCTCCAGTGTCTTGGCCAACGCGCCACTTCTTGTCGTTACGCGCTCTGTCACGCAACCAAGCCCGAACTGAGTATGGGCAAAGCCGAACATATGCGTGATCGGGATATGAAATGACGCTTCCCGGTTGGAAAGCATCACCCGCAGGTATTCTGTGTACTCTTTTCGGATATGGCGGGCCCGGGTCATGGGAAAGTGCTTTTCCATGAAATTGCCAAAACCGGAGCGGCCGACTGTATCTGGGTTTTTACGCAAGACCTTGACGAGTTTGGTTGTATCCGTCGGATGCAGATAGATATCGCGCTGCATTCCGCGGGCGACGAGGTCAACCTCTTCCAAGATCAGAACTTGTGTCATGAAGGCGTCTCATAGCCAACATCTGCAGCAATGCAATTTTTTGGTAGGCCGATCTTGTGGTAATTTATGCAGCGTTGCGGATTGGTCTCGATAAATATGCCGTCCTCAGAACTCTACACCGATCTGGGCCTTGATGCCGGAGCGGAATGGATGCTTAACCAACTCCATTTCGGTGACCAGATCGGCCAGTTCGATCAGGTTTTCGTGGGCGTTGCGCCCGGTGAGAACAACATGAGTCATGTCGGGCTTATGGTCACGCAGGAAGGCTACGACTTCGGCGGCACTGACATAGTCATAACGGATGGCGATGTTGATCTCATCAAGCAAGACCATCCTGTTGGTCTCGTCTAGGATCAGTTCCTTGGCCTTGGCCCAGGCCGCCTGGGCCATTTCGGTGTCGCGGGATTTGTCCTGGGTTTCCCAGGTAAAGCCTTCACCCATCGTGTGGAACGCGCAGGTATCGCTGAATTTCGACAATATCAGGTCCCGTTCGCCCGTTGACATGCCCCCCTTGATGAACTGCACCACGGCGCATTTCATGTCATGCGCGATGCAGCGGAAGATCATGCCAAAAGCGGCCGAGGACTTGCCCTTGCCCTTGCCGGTATGGACGATGATGAGCCCCTTTTTGTCGGTTTTCGTCGCCATGATCTTGTCGCGCGCGGCTTTTTTCTTCGCCATCTTCGCGGCGTGGCGGTCATCCTCTTCGGTCATTGGGCACTCCTTTCGCATCGGCATCGGGGTTTTCGGGCCAGGGGACAAAGCTGAGTTCCGGCCACAGCGTCATCTGTCGGTGTCCTTTGGCCTCGTGGGTCGCGCGGTTATCGCGTTTGGTGTGGGGCACTAGTCGAAAGCCAAAGATGTCATTCAATCCGAACGGTGCATAGATGTCGAAGCTATCATCCGGTTTCAGTCGCATCCCGATCGCGTGCGTTTTGCAGGCAAAATTGTAGATCCCGTCGGTGCTTTGTGAAAGCGGTGCGTAGTCCTCTCCGAAATGGTCCTTGTACCAAAGATGCACGCGGGCCTGATTACGGATTTCGACTGGAATGGCAGTATCAAAATGCGTCGCACCTTTCCGGATGATCCGATCTTCGGCGGCATAGATGGTATCGGGGTCAAAGTAAAAGAGATCAATGTCCTTCACGCCGTAAAGGTCGGGCTTGCCTGTCAAGTTGTTCCAGACTTGGTTGTAGATCGCGCCCGAAACGATCCACCAATCGGGCAGGTTAAGCGCGCGAGCCTGTTCGAAGGCGGTCATAAGCGGGGCGCAAGATCGAACGATCTCGGTCAGCGCGGTCCGTTGATGCGTGCCCGGCTGATCGGCAAACCGCAGATGGTTGGTTTCAGTGCTATTTTTCATCTTAGGTCAATAGCCCCGCAATGCGTGCGCGGGCGGAGTTGGATTTAGGGGTCCAGAGGTTGCGGTCGATGGCCTCTTGCAGACGTTCTGCAATCTCTTTCAGGGCTGGGGCATTGGCGTCAGCGATGAAATCGCGGATGTCCTCGTCCTTGATGAATGCTTCTTCGACCAGATCAAAATGATGGTTGCGGACGGCGCCCGTAGTGGCCGCGAAGGCGAAGAGGTAGTCGACCGTGGCCGCGATCTCAAAGGCGCCCTTGTAGCCGTGGCGTTTGACCCCGTCGATCCATTTAGGATTCACGGCGCGGGAGCGGACGACGCGCCCGATTTCGTCATCCAATGTCCGGATGACGGGCCGTTCGGGGCGGGAATGGTCGTTGTGATAGATGGGGCGGTCTTGGCCCTGTAGCGTGCTGATGGCGGCGGCGGCACCGCCTTCGAATTGGTAGTAGTCGTCGCTGTCGAGGATGTCGTGTTCGCGGTTGTCCTGGTTTTGCACGATGGCTTCAGTTTGTGATAGGCGCTGCTCCATGGCTTTCCGGGCCTTGCGGCCCTCGGCGCCAGCACCATAGGCGTAGCTGCCCCATTCCAGATAGGCTTCGGCAAAATCCGCTTTGTCCGACCAGATGCGCTCATCAATCAGGGCCTGAAGGCCGGCACCATAAGCGCCAGGCTTGGAGCCGAAGACGCGGGTCTGGTCTTCTCCTGCTCTGGTGCGGGCGGCGGCAGGGTTGAGGTCGGCGGGTTCATCAAGGGCCTGAACAGCGCGGGCGGCGCTGTCCACCAGTGTGATGAGTTGCGGGAAGGCGTCGCGGAAGAAGCCGGAGATGCGCAATGTCACGTCAACGCGGGGCCGTCCAAGCACTGATTGTGGCAGGATGTCGAAACCTGTGACACGCCGATTTGCGCTGTCCCATGTGGGTTTCACGCCCATCAGGGCCAACGCTTGCGCGATGTCATCGCCGCCGGTGCGCATATTGGCGGTACCCCATGCAGTGATCAGCATCGTGCGCGGCCAGTCGCCGTGGTCCTGGAGGTGCTTGTCGAGCAGGAGGTTGGCCGATTTCCAGCCCAGTGCCCAGGCGGTTGGTGTGGGGACGGCCCGGCTGTCGACGGAGTAGAAGTTGCGGCCCGTTGGTAAGACGTCCAGCCGTCCACGCGTCGGGGCGCCGGACGGGCCCGGGCCGACGAAGTGCCCTGAAAGGGCGGAGAGTAGGGCCGACCCCTCGGACTCGCCGCACGCTTTGATCGTGGGCAGGATACGCTCCTGGATTTCGGTCAGGACGGCCTGTGACGCTCGTGGGGTGAACCCTACATCGCCCCACCCGCCGTCCCGCAGTAACCGTTGGCTGAGATTTTCGAGACGCTCCACAGTGTCGCCGTTTGTGCGCCAGACTGTGCCATCAGCCAGAGAGTCTGGTTGCTCTGGCGCGGGCGCCGCCATGTCGCAATCGAGCGGGTCGATGGAGAGGTCCAAGTCCTCAGCGAGCGCCCGGAGCAGCGAAGCGTTCGCCCCCTTGCCGTCGCCGCGTGGAACACGTGCGAGGGCGATGGCGAGGTCTCGCTCTTGTTGGCCTGCTGGGGATTTTCCGAATATGTGCAGCCCGTCACGGATTTGTGCTTCTTTCAATTCGCAGAGATAGGCGTCGAGTTTGCCGAGGTCGCTGTCGTCATCGCCGGAGAAGCCTGCGTCCTTCGAGAGGCCCGTGACCTCAGACAGGGATAGGATTTCGCGACGCAGATGGTTGATCCGGCGCGGATCGACCCCGGCGGCCTCGTAGTATTCGTCGACCAGCGCTTCGAGATCGCGTAGCGGCCCGTAGCTTTCAGCGCGCGTGAGCGGCGGGGTCAGGTGGTCGATGATCACCGCGCTCGTCCGCCTTTTGGCCTGCGTACCCTCACCGGGATCGTTGACGATGAACGGGTAGATATGGGGTGTTGGACCGAACACGGCTTCGGGCCAGCAGGTCTCGGACAGGGCGACGGCCTTGCCGGGCAGCCATTCCAGATTGCCGTGCTTGCCCATATGGACGATGGCGTCCGCGCCCCAATGGTGTCGCAGCCAGAAATAGAAGGCGAGGTAGTTGTGTGGCGGGACTAGGTCGGGCGAGTGGTAAGTGTCCGTCGGGTCGATATTGTAGCCGCGTGCCGGTTGCAGGCCGACGACCGCATTGCCGAAACGGTGGATCGAGAGGGCGAAGCCGTCCTCAGTCAGGAAAGGATCGGCGTCCGGCTGGCACCAACGGTTGGTGATCTGTTCCTTGACGTCCCAGGGCAGTTCCTCGAAATGCGCTTTGTAGATGTCGAGAGGCAAGACCTCGCCGCCTTCCTTCGCGGCCCGGTCGGTGAGCCAATTGGTCGGGCCGTTCAAAATCTGCTGCATCAGCGCGGCGCTGTCGGGTGGCGGGCTGACGGTGTAGCCTTCGGATTGTAGCAGGTTCAGTACAAGGACGGTGGCTGCAGGCGTGTCCAGGCCGACGCCGTTGGCGAGTCGCCCGTCCTTGTTCGGGTAGTTGGCGAGGATCAGGGCTACTTTCTTGTCGCTTGGAGCGGTCCGTCGCAGCTCGGCCCAGTTTTTCGTCAGCTGGCTCACGAAATCGATCCGGTCCCCGCGCGCTTGATAGGTGGCGATGGGGCATTCGGTGGCCTCATCAAAGAATGCCTCACCCTTGAAGCTTACTGCGCGGGAGAGGATGCGCCCGTCGACCTCCGGCAGCGCCACGTTCATTGCGATGTCGCGGGCGGTCAGGCCCTGCTGTCCATCTGCCCATGTGGCCTCAGCGGCGCCGGATAGGATCACTTGAAAGATAGGCGCGTTGTTAGTGATGAGCGGGTTTTCAGGGCTGTCATCGCCCTCATGCGGCGAACCGGTGGCGAAGGAGGTGCAGTTGAGGATGACGTCAGGCGGGGCGGCCTCAAACAGGGTTTTGAGCGTTGCGGTGCTGACGGGGTCCTTGAGGCTGGCCACGAAGATGGGGAGTGGATTGAGACCTGCGCGGCTGAGGCTGCGGGTGAGCTTGTTGATCGGGTTGAGGCCGCCGCCCTGAACAAGGGCGCGGTAGAAGATGATGGGGATGATCGGTGCACCATCGGTCCAGCCTGCCTTGGCCGCATCCAGATCGGCGATGCCCGCGCCGGGCCAGTAGATGCCCGCGCGTAAGAGCGGTGCGGGTGCGCTGGGTTTGTCCCCGTCATCCAGTAGGGCCTGGGCATAGCGCAGGAGGTTGTTGCTGTTTTGCGGGCCACCTTCGATCAGGTAGGACCAGAGCGTATCGTAATCCTCCGGCGCGACTGTGGAGAGTTCGCGCAATTCCGGGTCCGGTTTGTCGTCACCGGGCAGGGCCACGAAGGGGACGCCAGCCTCGTGCAGCCGAGCAGCATATTGGGTCAATCCGTATTTCCAGTAGCCCGCGCCACCCAGAATACGGGCAATCACGAGACGGGATTTCGTGGCGCAATTGTCGAGGTGCAGATCGACCGACATTGGATGGGTCAGATGCATCATATTGGCCAGCCGCAGGGTGGGCGGCTTCTCCATCTCGGCCCGCGCATCCGAGAGGGCGGCGAGTTCTGTATCCGCTGCCGAAATGATGACGACGTCTGCGGGTGTCTGGTTCAGATCAACCGGTTCGGTGCCGTCAGCGATGGCGCCAGGGGTGGCGGCGAGCAGGTGCATTTCAGGTTGAGGCCCCGGATCGGGGTCTGGGACGGCCTTGCGTCCAGTTCACAGCGTCTTCTCCATGAAGACTGACCGGGTTGCCGTCATGTAGGGGCCGAAGGCTTCGCAGGTTTTATATCCATTGCGCACATAGAGCTTCAGGGCAGCGACCAACGCATCACCGGTTTCCAGCTTCAGGACGGGCAGGTTTTCTTCGCGGGCCTGGTCCTCGATCTGGCGCAGGATGGCGTCGGCCACGCCTTTGCCGCGCGCCTCTTCGGCGACGAACATGGATTTGATTTCGCCGTAGCCTTCGCAGGTCTTGAGCGCGCCCGTGCCAACGATCTCATCGTCTTCAAGGGCGGTGAAGAAGTGGATATCCGGGGCGACCAGCGCGTCGAAATCGAGGAAGAAGTTCTCTTCCGGTGGAAAGAGTGAGCGCATCAGCGCATGGCTTTGCTCGAGCAAAGCCTTGGCGCCGGGATGGTGCGGGTCATTCCGTTCGACGATAATCATGCGGCGAGCGCTGCTGTGATGGCCGCATGATCAAGCCCGGCCTCACCGATCACAACCAACCTTGTGTCGCGCGCGGCATCGCCGAACGGCTGATCGAAATAGGTGTCGACGCGCGGACCTACGGCCTGCAGCGTCAGCCGCATCGGTTTGCCGGCGACCGCGACGAAGCCTTTCAGGCGCAGAATACCATGCGCGCGGATTGTGTCGGCCACCTGTTCGGCGAAGGCGTTTGCATCCGCGACTTCGCCGCGCGTGATGATGAAGCTTTCGAATTCATCATGGCCGTGCTCGTGTTCATGATCGTGATCATCGTCATCGTGGTGATGATGATGGTGGTGGATTTCGTGGCGGCTTTCGAGGTCAGCTTCGGCCCCGATGCCCTGACCGAGCAGTACGTCGACCGGAAGCGCGCCCATGGCGGCTTTGACCACCTGCACGCCGTCACGGGACTCGGTTTTGAGGCGGTCGGTCAAGACACCAGCCTCATCTTCGTTCAGAAGGTCGGCCTTGTTTACGACGATCATGTCAGCGCAGGCGACCTGATCCTCGAAGAGCTCTGACAGCGGCGTTTCGTGATCTAGATTGTCGTCCTGCGCGCGCTGGGCATCGACCGCAGCCACATTATGTGCGAACTGGCCATCATGGACGGCGCGGCCATCCACAACTGTCACGACCCCATCAACGGTCACTTTGGTAGAGATGCCAGGCCAGTTGAACGCGCGGATCAGCGGTTGCGGCAGGGCGAGACCGGAGGTTTCGATGACGATGTGATCGGGCTTGTCCTCGCGGCTGAGAAGCTGCTCCATGGTCGGGATGAAGTCATCGGCCACGGTGCAGCAGATGCAGCCATTGGAAAGCTCTACGATATCGTCTTCGGTGCAGGTTTCCTCACCGCAGCCTTTCAGGATATCGCCATCGACGCCGAGATCGCCGAATTCATTGATGATGAGCGCGATCTTCTTGCCTTCGGCGTTTTGCAGCATGTGGCGGATGAGGGTCGTCTTTCCGGCGCCAAGAAAGCCGGTGACAACGGTGGCAGGGATCTTTGCGGGCATGTTGTGTCCTATCGCGTTTGGTCAGATGTCATGCAGTCACGCCGCATGCTTTGGGGACTAAGCGGTCGTGGTCCGCCTGATATCCAATGAAGACACCGCCTGTGCGCGGTGAGCTGCCGGGCTTGCTGGATTAAGCGTGGTGCGATGAACGGCACCTGATGCGATAGACATGTTGATCCTCCTTTACCGTCATCCCCGACGGCAGGTTGCGTTACTTTGCATGGCTGGTCTCCTGGCTTGCGGGTCTCGGCATTTTGCGGCCTTCCCGGGATTGCCCCAGTGGCATTGTCGCAAACGCTCTCCGCATACAGTCGCGGGGGCGGCTGTGGCTTGAGGTCTCTGAGGTAGATCGACCCGTCCACATTCCCATTTCATCCCCTGATGCTGGGCATCGGCGGGGAACCATACGCGTTATGTGTGCGCCTTTGGAGGCAGAAGGGTCAAGGTGGAAAGCGACGCTTACAGGGCAGCGGGCGGCTTTGCTTGACAGGTCGGATGCCTCCGGCGGGGGTTTTTTGGACCATGATGAAGGGGTGAGGTTCAATATCTTGTGGATAAGTGGCCGGTTTTGGCCTTATCTAGCGTACCCGCGTTGACTCGCGCCATCGCGAAGGGACAGAATTTGTCAACTTGAGGGAATCAAGAGCAGGACATCGCGTGCGGTTTAGCAAGCTCCGACTGAATGGCTTTAAAAGCTTTGTTGATCCAACCGATCTGATCATCGCGGATGGTCTGACGGGCGTGGTCGGCCCCAATGGTTGTGGAAAGTCGAACCTCTTGGAAGCCTTGCGCTGGGTCATGGGTGAAAACCGCCCCAAGGCCATGCGCGGCGGGGGCATGGAAGATGTGATCTTTGCCGGTGCCTCCACCCGGCCTGCCCGGAACTTTGCCGAAGTGTCGCTGATCATCGATAATGGAGAACGGCTGGCCCCGGCGGCGTTCAACGACAGCGATAATCTGGAGATCATTCGTCGGATCACGCGCGATGCGGGCTCGGCCTATAAGGTTGGAGCAAAGGACGTGCGCGCACGGGATGTGCAGATGCTGTTTGCCGATGCCTCCACCGGGGCGCATTCGCCCGCCTTGGTCCGGCAGGGGCAGATCGCGGAACTGATCAACGCGAAACCCAAGGCGCGCCGCCGTATTCTGGAAGAGGCAGCCGGGATTTCGGGCCTTTATCAGCGGCGTCATGAGGCGGAACTGAAGTTGAAAGGGGCCGAGACGAACCTCACGCGCGTTGATGACGTGATCGAACAACTGGCCTCACAGCTTGCGCAACTGGCCCGGCAGGCCAAACAGGCCGCGCGCTATCGCGAGATCGGGGAGAAGCTGCGCAAGGCGGAGGGCATGTTGCTTTACCGCCGCTGGAAAGAGGCCGACGAGGCGCTTTTGGCCGCGTCCGAGCAGTTGCGCGAGCGGACAACCGCGGCAGCGCAGGCTGAAAAAGCGGCGCGCGAGGCCGGCAAAGCGCGTCAGGGGGCGGAAGATGCGCTGCCCCCCTTGCGTGAGGAAGAGGCGATTGCGGCAGCGGTTCTGCAGCGCCTGCAGGTGCAACGGGATACGCTAAAGGATCAGGAACAGCGTGCGCTTGATATGATCGAGACGCTGCGCGCCCGCATCGACCAGCTCGGTCGCGATATGGAGCGTGAGGCTGGACTGAACAAGGATGCGGGCGAGACGATTGAACGGCTTGAATGGGAAGCGCGGGAAATCACGAAGGCCGGAGAGGGCCATGACAAGCGGCTGGATGCAGCACAGGTGGCAGCACGCGAGGCGGCGGGTGTGTTGCAGGAACGCGAGGCTGATACGGCGCGGATGACAGAGGATGTGGCGCGTCTGGCGGCGCGGCATCAATCCGCACAGCGCTTGCTGGATGATAGTCGCACGACGTTGGAAAAAAGCGAGGCTGAGGCCGCGCGTGCCAAGGCAGCCATGGATGAGGCGCGCGCGAACCTGACAAAGGCCGAGGCCGATTTTGCAAGTGCCGGTGAGGCCGAAAAGGCGGCGATCGCGGCCGCTGAGGCCGCCGATACAGCGCTCGTGGCCACCGAAGCAGCGCGCGCCGAAACCCAATCACGCGAAAGCGAAGCGCGCGCTTTGCGATCGGAGGCGGAAGGCGAGGCAAATGCGCTGCGCGCCGAGGTGGCCGCATTGGCCAAGCTGGTGGAACGCGACACCGCCGAGGGCGGGCAGGTCCTTGACCTTTTGCGCGTCGAAGGCGGCTATGAAAAGGCGCTGGGCGCAGCATTGGCCGACGATTTGCGCGCACCCGCTGTCGGCGCTGAGGCCAAGTCGGGCTGGGCTTTGTTGCCGGGCTATGCAGCACCGCAGACATTGCCCGATGGCGTGAAGGCGCTGACCAACTATGTGGCCGTGCCGGAAGTCTTGGTGCGGCGGATGTCGCAGGTCGGGCTGGTGGATCAGGCCGATGGGCCTCGCTTACAAGCGGATCTGAAGCCGGGGCAGCGGCTGGTCTCGGTTGAGGGAGATCTGTGGCGCTGGGACGGTTTCCGCGCGGGCGCAGAAGACGCGCCATCAACGGCCGCATTACGCTTGCAGCAGCTGAACCGGCTGACTGAGCTCAAGCGCGATCTTGAAGACGCCAACGCGACGGCACAGGGTGCGGCTCAAGCCCATGAGGCGCTGACGGTCTTGCTGAAAGAGCAGACCGAGGCGGACCATACCGCGCGGAAAGCGCGCCGGGACGCTGATCAGGCGGTCACCGATGCGAACCGTGCCGCAAGCCGCGCCGAGGCAGAACGCAATCTGAGCGAAGGTAAGCTGGAGAGTCTGGGCCTCGCGGTGAAACGCCATGAAGAGGAGGCGATGGCAGCGCGCAAGGCGTTGGCGAGCGCTGAAAAGGCGGCATCCGATTTGGGTGATCTTGATGCAGCGCGGGCGGCGGTTGAGGATGTCAAAATGACGGTTGAGGCTGCCCGGATCACAATGATGTCCCGCCGCACGGCCTTTGATGAGGTGCGCCGCGAAGGTGAGCAGCGGCTGAAACGCTCTCAGGAGATCACCAAGGAGATCTCGGGCTGGAAGCACCGGTTGGAAACGGCGAGTAAACGTACGGCGGAACTCGTCGAACGCAAGGAAAAGTCCGAGGCGGAATTGGCCGAGGCCACAGCGGCACCAGAAGTGATTGCTGCCAAGCGTGCCGAGCTTGCCGATGCGATTGATGAGGCGGAAGGGCGGCGGAAAGCCTCTGCCGACAAGCTGGCTGAAGCCGAGACTGTGCTGCGGGATGCGGGCCATGCCGAGCGTGAGGCAGAGCGCATTGCCTCGGAAGCGCGTGAGGCGCGCGCCCGTGCCGAAGCCCGCAGCGATGCGGCCCGCGAAACGGTCGCCTACGCCGCCGAGCGGATCATGGAGGCGCAGGAGGTCACGCCAGAGAAACTGCTCGAAAGCCTGGCCGTCGATGTGGAGCAGATGCCTGCAGCAGAGAAGATCGAAGGTGACGTCAATGCGCTGAAGCGGCAGCGCGACAGTCTGGGCGCGGTCAACTTGCGGGCCGAGGAAGACGCCAAGGAGGTGCGGGTCGAGCATGACGCTTTGGTGTCTGAGAAGACGGATCTGGAGGCGGCGATTGCGGCGCTGCGGTCCGGCATCGCGAGCCTGAACAAGGAAGGGCGTGAGCGGCTTTTGACGGCGTTCGAGCAGGTGAATGATAATTTCGGATTGCTCTTCACGCATCTCTTCGGTGGCGGTGAAGCCAAGCTGGTGTTGGTGGAATCCGACGATCCGCTTGAGGCAGGGCTAGAGATCATGTGCCAGCCGCCCGGCAAGAAGCTGAGCACCCTGTCGCTTTTGTCAGGGGGGGAGCAGACGCTGACGGCGCTGGCGCTGATTTTCGCGGTGTTCCTGGCGAACCCGGCGCCGATCTGTGTGCTGGACGAGGTCGACGCGCCGCTTGATGATGCCAATGTGACGCGTTT
The DNA here is from genome assembly GCF_033963825.1 of Cognatiyoonia sp. IB215446. Lineage (NCBI taxonomy): Bacteria > Pseudomonadati > Pseudomonadota > Alphaproteobacteria > Rhodobacterales > Paracoccaceae > Cognatiyoonia > Cognatiyoonia sp. IB215446. The sequence goes on from NZ_JAXBMD010000001.1 coordinate 421,073, forward strand.
CTGTGACCTTCTGGATGAGATGACGCGGCGGACAGATACGCGGTTTTTGATCATCACGCACCATGCGGTGACGATGAGCCGGATGGACCGGCTTTTTGGTGTGACGATGGGCGAACAGGGCGTGTCGCAGCTGGTGTCCGTGGATCTGAAGCGGGCGGAAGCGCTGGTGGCATGATGTCGGGCGACGCTGTTGCTGACGCAACGCGCCCCGCCCGCCATCCCGTGGGCAGTCTTCCAATTCATGATGCTTACTGATCGTCCACGAAGCCAAGACCGGCGTGCGACGGCACGCGACCGTCGAAGCACAGATCTGACCCACTGCATTAACGACACCAATTCGTGAGTTGGCGGAGGCGATAATTCGTTTAGGCTATTGTTATGAAGTTTCTATGTTCTCTGTTTGTTTGTCTCGTCGCCGCCAGTTCCGGCGTTTCGCAACCTTTTGAAACCCGTGCCTCTGATACCGTCCTTGACGCGAAAGCGCTCTCTGCCCTGATTTTGGGGCGCGAGTTGGAGTTTTATGACGGCGGCAAATCGCGCTATTCACCTGGCGGCAGTTATAGCTGGACCTATTCCGCTGAAAATGGTGGGGGAAGTTGGTTTGGCACCCATTTCATCGACGCGGACGGTACGGTTTGCATCGACTTTCGCACCTTGCGCGGTCGCTGTGACAAGTTCGTACAGGCGGGTGACAGGCTGATCCTGCTGACCGAAGATGGTCAGCGTTTTCCGGTGCGTGAAATTCGCTAGTCTGCTAGGGTCAGGACTCATTGCCAATAGATGGCGGTTGCCGCGAGAGCGATGGCTGAGAGGAAGACCTTCGTGCATCTGTCGTATCGTGTTGCCACACGTCGCCAATCCTTGAGCCTGCCGAACATGATCTAGATCCGGTTGCGCCGTTTGTATCGGCGCTTGTCGTATTGCACTTGCCTCTTGCGTTGCTTTCTGCCGGGGATGCAGGGACGTATCCCTTTGTCTTTCAACGCTTCTCTGAACCAATCGGCATCATAGCCACGGTCCCCGAGGAGCCAGTCAACATCGGGCAGACTGCTGAGCAACGCCCGTGTCCCGATGTAGTCGCTGACCTGACCCGCGGTGACGAACATGTAGAGAGGTCGCTCTTGACTATCACAGATCGCATGCAGCTTGGTGTTCATCCCACCTTTGGTGCGACCGATCAGGCGTCCACGCCCCCTTTTTTGACGCCCATGCTGGTCGCTGTTCGGTGGGCGTTCAGATAGGTGGCGTCGATCATAACGGTCTTTTTTCACCATGCTCGGCAGCCAAACCGATCATCATCTGCGCGAAGATGCCCTTGTCGCTCCACCGCTTCCAACGATTGTAGAGCGTCTTGTGCGGGCAATAGGCAGCAGGCGCGTCCCGCCACCTTAAGCCATTGCGATTAATGAAGATAGTCCCACTCAACATACGCCGACCATCGACGCGTGGTTTGCCGTGTGAATTGGGAAAGAAGGGCTGAAGACGCGCCATCTGCGCATCAGTCAGCCAGAAAAGATCAGACATATTCACCGCCATTTTTACAGCGGTGAAGAACCCCACTAAGCGGAAATCAATCAGGCCTGACCCTAGAGACGGTTCAGCAGATCAATCGTGGGCCAGGCATCGGCAGGCAGGCCAAGTCGCACCTGTTCTGACTGGACAGCTGCACGTGTCTTTGCACCAAGAATCCCGTCAATCCCGCCGACATCATGCCCGCGCGCCACGAGCTTTTGCTGCAATTGCTGCATTTGCGGCCCGCTGAGTGGCGCACTCGGATTGCCAGCGTCATAGACCGCCGCTCCGCCCAGCCGGGTGGCGAAGTAGGCTGCTGTCGTTACGTAGACAAAGCTTTTGTTCCAGTCGAAATAGACCTCGAAATTCGGATACGTGATAAAGGCAGGCCCGTCGCGCCCCATTGGCAAGAGGATCGATGCGGGCAGGTTGGCGGGGCCAAGACGCCCCTGTCTTGCCGTCACCCCGCGCGCGGCCCAGTCCTGCACGCTCAGCTTGTTGTTCAGACCCGTCTGAGACCAGTCGAGATTGGATGGCACGATGACTTCCTGCAGCCAGGGCTCGTTCGCGCGCCATCCCAGTGAAGACAGAACATTGGCACCTGTCATCAGCGCATCAGGGGCAGAATTTTTCAGATCTACAATTCCGTCGCCGTCGCCGTCCATCCCTTGGCGCACGATCTCGCGCGGCAGTTTCTGCAACTGCCCGATCTCGCCCGCCCAGGCGCCCGTTGTGCGTGCTGGGTCCATACCACCGCGGCGGTAAAGCTCAATCGCGGCAATCAGTTGCGGGCGGAAAAGCTCTGGCCGACGACAATCATGCGCCAAGGTCAAAAGCGCGTCGCGTGTGTTGAATGACCCCTGGACTTGGCCGTAATCGGTCTCGAACGCCCAGAAGGCCAGTAGCACGCCGCGCGGAATACCGAAACGCTGCTCAATCGCATTGAAGGTCTGGTCGTAACGGTCGCCAAAAACCCGGCCATTGTTGATCCGGTTTTGTGAGATGAGCGCGCGTGAGAAGCTGATGAAATCTTTCTGAAACACGCCCTGGGCTCGGTCTGCGCGCAAGACGGATTGATCGATGCGGGCACCCTGAAAGAACTGGTCAATTGTTGCAGCGGGCAGACCTGCGCTTTGCGCCTCGGACTTGACGCCCGCGATGAAGGCACTGACGTCACCGCCGCAGGTCTGGGCGGTTGCGGTGCTGGCAAGAAGTGTGAAGGCAAGGGCAAGACGCATCAGAGGGCTCCGGCAAGTTGTCGGGAGGACCGTAGCAAGGGTTTGCCGCAGTGCAAGGTGTGAGTGCTGGTTCAATGGGCGGGTCGTCGCGGACTGACCGGCGAACCTGACGGTAATGGAGTCTGACGTACCCTGTCATACATCGATAGCCCGGATGATTGGTTAGTATTACCGGGTTCGAGGTGCCCAAGCTCTGTCGGGGCGACATAGATGCCGATTGTGCTGTGATCTGAGTTGTCAGAAGAACGCATATCCCAGCATGGCCAGCACCAAGGCCAAGCCCCAGCAGCGCCAAAGCACACCAACGGTTTGATCTATGTCTTCTGGCCCAAGATCATGGCGGCCCGCCCCGTTGACAAACGGATAGTCGCGCAGCGCACCGTCGTAGCTGCGCGGGCCGCTCAGCGCGATGCTCAGGCCGTGGGCCATTGCGGCCTCTGGCCAGCCAGCATTAGGGGAGCGGTGCAGAGGCGCCTCTTTGATGATGTGCCTGGGGTCAGGGCGCGTTGTGACCGTCCAGATCAGCACTGCGGTCAGGCGGGCGGGGATGAGGTTCAGAAGGTCGTCAAATCGCGCGGCGGCCCAGCCGAAATCGGCGTGGCGGGGCGTGCGGTAGCCGATCATGCTGTCGGCAGTGTTTGTGATCTTGTAGATTAACAGGCCCGGCAGGCCTGCGACCGCAAACCAGAAGATGGGCGCGATCACCCCGTCAGAGAGGTTTTCGGCAGCGCTTTCGATGGCCGATCGCGCAACGGCGGGGCGGTCCATCTCTTTTGTGTCGCGCCCTACGATCATCGCAACGGCCCGTCGCCCGTCGCCCAGTGAAAGGCGCAGTGCGTCACCCACGGCCTGTACGTGGTCGACAAGAGATTTCTGGGCGAGCAGCACCGCAAGGATTACAACGTCGATCACAGTTCCGGGTACGCGTTGCAGCAACCACCCGACGACCCCTGCGAAGATACAAAGCTCCATCAGCGTCAGTGTCCCCATCAGCCGCCTCCGAGGCCCGTTGTTGAACGATCTGTCGCACCAGCCGATCAGTCGCCCCATGATCACAGCGGGATGCGGGAGACGTGACCAGAGCCACCGCGGCTCTCCTATCAGCGCATCAAGCACCATGCCTAAAATCAGGGTCAAAACGCGGCTTCGAGTTCTGGCCAGCGCTCTGGCGCGGGCAAGCCAAGGCGCAGCCAGTCGTCGGCATAAGGGAAGACGCGTGACCAGATGTGCCTGCGGGCCAGATGGGTTTGCGCGGCTTTTGCGTTTTGCACCTTGTAAAGGCGGAATAGTGGCGTGCCGCCAACCAGTTCCGCGCCAGTCCCGGTTAGCAACGTATCCAACCGGGTCGCATCATCTTTCAGGCGCTCGCGCGTTTCGTCCGCCCATTGCGGATCGGCCAAAGCTTCGGCCCCGATGGCCAGGGCGGGGCCAGAGACCTGCCAGGGGCCCAACACTTCGCCGAGATTTGCAATGATATCAGGATCACCAATCGCAAAGCCCAGCCGCATGCCCGCAAGACCCCAGAACTTGCCGAAACTCTTGAGGATGACCCTACCCGGTTGTGCCGCAAGGCCGATCAACGAGGCTTCGGGTGCGATATCGCAAAAGCTTTCGTCGATGATTGTTGTTGGTGCGTCCAGTTCCGTCGCCGTCCAATGTCGCCCATCGGGGTTGTTGGGATGGACCGCAACAAGCACATCGCTTGCGTCAGGGGTCAATGTCCAGCCCGCAGCACGAAACGCCGCGCCGTGTTCGTTATATGTGGGGCCGGGAATGCAGACCTTGCCCTGCGACAACACCCTTGGCAGCGCAGCAATGATTGCAGAAGCGCCCGGTGCCGCGACAATGGCTGCGCCGTCTGGAACGTTCCAGAAACTGCGCGCTCGAGCATAAAGCTGGGCGAAAGCGGCCTGATCGGGTAGAGCCCGCCACGCATCCCGCGGCAGTGTCGGCATCGGATAGGGCACCGGGTTGATCCCGGTCGACAGGTCCAACCACCCCTCCCGCGTGCCGCCAAAGGTGGCGATGGCCGCGTCAATGCCGCCGCCATGATCACGCGGAGCGGTCACTCATCCTCCGGCAATGGCGGATGACGTGTCACGAAATGCCCTTTGATCGCCTGTGGCCATTCACGATAGGGTACCTGGCCGGTTTCCGACCCCGCATGCGCCATCGCATAGGCCACGATGCCAGAGGCGCTTTCGGGGTCAGGCGTGAATGCGCCCAGCGTGTAACTGAGTTTACCATGTCCCTGAATCGTCACATTGCAGGCGTTTTTGCAGCCCATCAGACAGGAGACACGTCTGGTTTTGACGCCCGAAAGTCCGGTTGCCGCCGCTTCAATCAAATCCGCAAGCGACTCACCATCTGTTTGGGTCATCTCGCCCTCGTCCCAGCCATCGCGCTTGCACGTGTCACATGTAGTTATCCAGGTTGTCATACGTTCAATTTCTGCTCTTTTCTTCATTTTTGGCAGGCGGATTCTTGCCGTTCACGTCAACTTTAGGCGCTGTGAGTGTCTTTTGGTACAGGCTGACGCGCGCGTTAACACTTCGTTAGTAAATTGGACAGATTTGTGTTTCCAAGAGGTTAATTTACCATTTGTTCACGCCTAGTTAATAAAGTGTGGACCAGCGAGGAAGACATGCGCGTTTTGATTGTCCAAAGCAACAAGAACCTGGGTCTGCTCTGGCAGCAGCATCTGGAACGCTTGGACGCTGACGTCACACTGGTCAATACCGGCGAACAGGCGCTGACGCAGATCGAGGCGACATTGTTCGATGTGATCGTGTTGGATCTGGTTCTGACCGAGGGAAGCGCGCTGACCGTGGCTGATTTCGCGCAGTTCCGCCAGCCGCAGGCCAATGTGGTCTTTGTGACGAATACGACCTTCTTTTCGGACGGGTCAATCTTTCATCACAGCGCCAATGCCCGGGCTTTCATCCAGACCGCGACGCCACCGCGCGATCTGGCCGAGATCGTGCATTACTACGGCAGCCCTAGCTCCGGCCATGAGGTGCCCAGAGATCCTGTATCGGGTTGATCGGGATGATCCGGTGCGGATTGATGCTTTCGTGGCTGTAGTGATAGTGGCGCACGATGTGCTCCATGTTCACCGTCTCAGCAATGCCCGGCATCTGGTAAAGCTCGCGTAAATAGCCTGAAAGGTTGGGGTAATCCGCGATACGCTTGCGGTTACATTTGAAATGCAGGTGATAAACCGGGTCGAACCGGACAAGGGTCGTCCATAGCCGCCAGTCCGCTTCGGTCAGTGTGTCGCCCATCAGGTAGCGGTTCTGGCTCAACCGGTCTTCCAACCAGTCAAGCGTGTCAAACAGCGGATGCACGGCGGCGTCATAAGCCTCTTGCGTCGTAGCAAAGCCGGATTTGTAAACACCATTGTTGAGCGTGTCGTAAATCCGATCATTCACGGGCGCAATGGCGTCGCGCAGTGCTTCGGGCCAGTAATCATCCGTATTGCCTGTGATGGTGTCAAAGGCGCTGTTGAACATGCGAATGATCTCAGAGGATTCGTTTGAGACGATGGTTTCACGCGCTTTGTCCCACAGGATCGGAACGGTTACCCGACCGGAGATTTTCGGATCGGCCTTCAGGTAGATGTCGCGTGTGAATGGAAGGCCGAAAAGCATATCGCCCGTCGCACCCTTATCGTCAGTCTCAAACGTCCACCCGTCAGAGAGCATATCGGGATGCACCGCCGAAATGCTGATATGGTCTTTCAGCCCTTTGAGCTGCCGAAAGATCAGCGTGCGATGCGCCCAGGGACACGCATAGGAGACGTAAAGGTGGTAGCGACCACTTTCGGCTTTGAAGCCACCCTCGCCGGACGGGCCAGCCGACCCATCTGCGGTGATCCAGTTTCGGAACTTTGCGGTACTGCGCTTGAAGGCGCCACCGGTCGATTTTGTATCATACCAGACGTCCTGCCAGACGCCGTCAACAAGCTGGCCCATTGTCTTACTCCTTCGCTTGACGAGGAGCTAAAGCAAGCGTGCCAGCGAACCAAGGGCGATCAGGGCGCAGGGAGGGTGCGTGGATGCACAGTAACGACGCCGCGCTCTGGCCGACATTGGTCGGCAAATTGTCGTTTATGGGTTTGCTGTCGCCTTGGCCGCCTCGTATAAGGCTGAAAGACGAAGCCCAATGTGGCCAGAACGGTTGTTGGTGCGGCGGTCGACCCAAGCAGGGGGCCAAAGCGCCATATCGTCATCCCCGGAAAACCGGGCCTCTGGTCGTGCAATAAATCGGAGGAAGAGATGCCCCTTTTTGCCATAGTGCTGCTTGTTTTTGCCGGGTCAGCCGCCGTTGCCGATCCGGGCCATTGGGGTGAATTGGCAGGCCATGATCATTGGGTGGCGGGGGCCGCGATTGCTTTGGCCGGGCTGGCCGCGATTTGGGGGGCGCTGAAGGGCAAGAAGAAAGAGCCTGAGCCCGAAGAAGAGCTGGAAGAGGAGGCCGCATGAAAACCGGAGTGATGATCTGCGGCCATGGCTCGCGCAGCCAGTCAGCGGTGGATGAATTTGCGGTGCTGGCCGAGAAGCTGCCGGACTACCTGCCGCCGGATTGGGTCACCGATTACGGCTATCTGGAATTCGCCAATCCGGTGATCCGCGACGGGCTCGACAATTTGCGCACCGCGGGCTGCGAACGGATTTTGGCCGTGCCCGGCATGCTTTTTGCAGCGATGCATGCCAAGAACGATATTCCTACGGTCCTGAATTCCTACGCGGCGGAACACAGTATCGAAGTGTCCTATGGGCGCGAATTAGGCGTGGACCCCAAGATGATCGCCGCCGCGGCGGGCCGTATCCAGGAGGCCGTGGCGCGTGCGAATGCAGAACTGGGCGAAATGTCTTTGGTTGAGACCTGTCTGGTGGTAATTGGTCGCGGCGCCTCTGACCCCGACGCGAATGGCAATGTCTCCAAGATCGCGCGGATGCTGCAGGAAGGGATGGGATTCGGCTGGTGCGAGGTCGGCTATTCCGGTGTGACCTTCCCGCTGGTGGAACCATGCTTGAGCCACGTGGCGCGGCTGCCCTATAGGCGGGTCATTGTCTTCCCCTATTTCCTCTTCTCCGGCATTCTGATTGACCGGATCTATGGCTTCACCGATCAGGTGGCGGCGGAAAATCCGGACATTCAGTTCGTGAAGGCGGGTTATCTGGGCGATCACCCGAAGGTGCTTGAAACCTTCGCTGAACGCATTCTGGAACAGGATAGTGACAGCCCGCCCCCCAATTGTGGGGCCTGCGGATATCGCGAACAGGTTCTTGCGCTGCAGGATGGCGGGCATCGCCATATCAGTGCGGCGGACCGCAAACATCCAGCCTTTGGCGCCATCCCGCCGCCGACATGTGTGCTGTGCAAATACCGCGTGCAGGTGCTGGGTTTCGAGGCCGAGGTCGGCGCGGTGCAGGAAAGTCATCACCATCATGTGGAAGGGCAGGGGGCGAACGCGCCGGGCTCAAACGTGGCCGATTGCACCTTCTGTGACACCTTCTGCACGGGGCGCTGCCGGTTGGAGATGGCTGATCACCACCACCATCACCATGGTCACGATCATGATCATCATCACCACCATCACGCGCCCTACCCTCATGCAGATCATCCGCACGGGCCGGAAAGTGCGCGCAGGGCGAAACCATGAGGAACGAATTTTTGCATAATTCGTTCGCAAAATTTTTCGACGAAAAATTCTCTCCCGCCGCATGCGGCAGGTGGTGAGATGCGACCCTATCAAACGGACCCACATGCGATCTATGCAGAGAGCTTTGCCATTGTCCGGCATGAGGCGCGGCTGGACCGGTTCCCTGCCGAGATGCGCCCCCTGATGACGCGGCTCATCCATGCCTGCGGCATGGTTGAAATTGCGGACCGCCTTGCTTTTTCATCAAACGCAGCCGCTGTTGGCCAAGCCGCTTTGCAGGCCGGTGCACCGATCCTTTGCGATTGCGAGATGGTGGGGGCGGGCATCATTCGGCGATATCTCCCCGCAGGCAATGAGGTGATCGTGACGCTGAACGATCCGGCGGTGCCGGGACACGCCGCCGAGATTGGCAACACGCGGTCTGCAGCGGCGGTGGAACTGTGGAAAGACCATGTTGCAGGCGCTGTCGTAGCAATTGGCAATGCGCCAACGGCGCTATTCCATTTGCTGGAGCTCTTGGAAAAGGGATGGCCCAAGCCCGCAGTGATTTTGGGGTTTCCTGTGGGCTTTGTGGGCGCAGCAGAGAGCAAGGCGGAACTCGCCCGCGACCCGCGCGGCTGCGACTTCATAGCCTTACGCGGGCGGCGCGGCGGATCAGCAATAGCCTCAGCGGCAGTCAATGCGCTGGCGGCGGGGTTGCCGGAAGATGTCTGAGCCTTGGCTACATATTGTTGGTATCGGCGAGGACGGTATGGCGGGTCTTTTGCCTGCGACCCGTGCCGTTGTTGAAGCGGCGGAGATCGTTATTGGCGGGGAACGTCATCATACGTTGGCGGACAATCTGACAGCCGAGCGCCTGTCTTGGCCGCATCCGTTTAATGCCTTGATCGGTGCCATTGAGGACTTGCGTGGCCGCCGTGTTGTCGTGCTCGCCACAGGTGATCCGCTTTGGTATTCCGTCGGCGCCCGGATCGGTCGGGAAATTGATCCTGTCGAGATTATCTATCACCCGCAACTCTCCGCTTTTCAATTGGCGGCGGCGCGGATGGGCTGGTCACTTGCGGATGTGGAGACGCTGACCGTGCATGGCCGCCCGGTCGAGCAGATGATCGCCTTTATCCAGCCTGACGCGCGGTTACTGATCCTGACAACCGGGGAAGAGACGCCGGGGCAGATCGCCCGTTTTCTGACAGAACGGGGATTTGGCGGGTCGCGGATGACGGTGCTCGCGGCGATGGGTGGCAAGGATGAGGCGCGGTTTGATGGGCTGGCCGAAAGCTGGGACCATGTTGTGCCAGCCTTCAACACGCTTGCTGTCGAATGTGCCGCGGCACAGGATGCGGCCCTGCTGCCGCGTGTACCGGGCTTGGCTGACGATCTTTTTCAATCCGACGGAACGATGACCAAGCGCGAGGTGCGGGCGGCCACATTGGCCAAGCTGATGCCGATGCGTGGCGCGCTTTTGTGGGATGTCGGTTGTGGCAGTGGCTCTGTTGCCATCGAATGGATGCGCGCGGCCCGCTATGCGCGTGCGATAGGGATCGAACCCCGCGCGGATAGGCGCGCGATGGCGGCGGCCAACGCGCTGGCGCTGGGCGCGCCGAAGCTGGAACTGGTGGATGGTGAGGTGCCTCACGCTCTGCAGGGCATGGACGCACCAGACGCGATTTTCATCGGGGGTGGGCTGAGCCAAGAAACGTTTTCAGCGGCCTGGTCTGCGCTGCGTCCACTGGGACGCTTGGTGGCGAACGCTGTGACGCTGGAGAGTGAGACGGAGCTTATTGCGCTGCATAAGGAGTATGGCGGCGATCTGGCGAAACTGTCCGTGCATCGCGCGGAGCCGGTGGGCGGGTTGACTGGGTGGCGGCCTTTGATGCCGGTCACCCAATGGAGCCTGGTGAAGCGATGACGGGAGACGCTCTTGGCGATGCCAATTCGCCCCTCCCACCATCCCGTGGGACGCTCTTTGGCGTGGGCGTCGGTCCCGGTGCACCGGATCTGATCACCTTGCGCGCGGCGCGGTTGATCGAAGGAGCGGGCGTTGTGGCCTATCCGACCCTTGCGGGGGCGGCGAGTTTTGCGCGGGCGATTGCGGCGGATTTGATTGCCGAGGACGCACAAGAGATCGTTATGGATGTGCCGATGACCGTAGAGCGCGCCCCGGCGCAGGCGGCCTATGACGATGGTGCAGCACGGATCGCCGAGGCTTTGGAGCAGGGCTGCGATGTCGTGTGTCTCTGCGAAGGAGACCCATTTTTCTACGGCTCGTTCATGTATCTTTTTGCGCGCCTGTCAGCGCGTTATCGGGTTGAGGTTGTGCCGGGGGTGACCTCGGTCACGGCCTGTGCGGCGCGTGCGGGGATGCCGCTGGCTGCGCGCAATGAGCGTTTGACGATCTTGCCGGGGCCGCTGCCAGAGGAAGAACTGCGTGCCCGGATTGATGGGGCGGAAAGCGTTGTGATTATGAAAGTGGGGCGGCATTTGCCGAAGATCCGAAGGGTAATTTCTGAACTGGGGCTGACGGATGCGGCGGTCTATGTGGAACGGGCGAGCCTGCCAGAGGAGGTGGTTTTGCCACTTGCCGATGCGCCGGAATGCGCCCCCTATTTTTCAATGATCCTGCTTGCGAAAGGGGCTGACCCATGGCTGTGAAACCGGTTGTTCTCGCGCTTTCGCGGTCGGGGGAGGTCACGGCCCATCGTGTGGCCGAGGCCTTGGATGCGCGGGTCCACGGCCGGGAGGGTCGGGTGGATCAGGCGGATGCGTTCTTTCCCAATGCGCTGGATCATGCGCGTGATCTCTTTGCCGCCGGTGTGCCGATTGTGGGGGTCTGTGCATCAGGCATCCTGATCCGCGCCATGGCGCCTTTGCTGGCGGACAAGACGGCTGAGCCGCCGGTGGTGTCGGTGGCGGATGACGGATCGGTCGTGGTGCCCCTCCTGGGCGGGCATCGCGGGGCGAACCGGCTGGCGGCAGAGATCGCGGAGGCGTTGGACGCTGTCGCGGCCGTGACCACTGCGGGGGATGTGGCGCTTGGTGTGGCGCTGGACGCGCCGCCCGCTGGCTGGTCATTGGTCAATCCGCAACAGGCAAAGGAGGCGATGGCGCTTCTATTGTCCGGGGCTGGTGCGAAGGTCGAGGGGCGGGACGCGGGGGGCGCCACCTGGTTGCGGGATTTGCCATCGGGTGATGGGCTGCGGATCAGTTGCGGTACCGCCCGGTTGGCTGATCTGGGATCGGATCATCTCCAGTTTGCACCGACGTGCTTTGCGCTGGGGGTGGGCTGCGCGCGGGATTGTTCGCCTGAGGAACTGAGCGCGCTTGTTAATGATGCGCTTGCAGAGGCTGGTATTTGCGCTGAAGCCTTAAGCTCTGTCAACACGGTGGCGCTCAAGGCCGATGAGCCAGCGGTGATCGAGTTGGCGGCGCGGTTGCGCCTGCCGTTGCGGTTGTTTTCAGCGGAGGAATTGGAGGCTGAGACACCTAGATTGGCGCATCCCTCTGACGTGGTTTTTGCCGAAGTGGGCACACACGGTGTATCGGAGGCGGCGGCTTTGGCGCAAGCGGGTAACGCGGCGCGCTTATCAGTGCCAAAGCGCAAATCTGCGAATGCAACATGCGCGATTGCGGAAGCCAAAGCCCCGTCGACGGAATTGCGCGGGCGCAGGCGTGGGCGGCTTTCGGTTGTTGGGATCGGTCCGGGGCAAGCCGCATGGCGGACGCCAGAGGTGTCGAAGCTGGTGGCCGAGGCGGATGAGCTGGTGGGCTACGGTCTCTATATCGATCTACTAGGGCCGCTGGGGGTGGGCAAAGAGCGGTCGGATTTTCCGTTAGGTGGTGAGGAAGATCGGTGCCGCTATGCGTTGGAGCAGGCGGGGACGGGCAAGAACGTGGCCCTTGTCTGTTCGGGTGATGCCGGGATTTATGCGATGGGGGCGCTTGTCTTTGAGTTGTTGGACCGGGGACCGGATCAGATGGGGGTGTCGGATGCGGCACGCAGGGTTGAGGTTATATGTTCACCCGGGGTGAGCGCACTTCAAGGGGCCGCTGCGCGGGCGGGGGCGCCTTTGGGGCATGACTTTTGCGCGATTTCGCTGTCTGATTTGCTGACACCTCGGGAGGATATTCTGAAGCGCCTGCGAGCGGCGGCTGAAGGGGACTTTGTGATCGCGTTCTACAATCCGGTATCGATGCGGCGGCGGACATTGCTGGCGGAGGCACGTGATATTCTGCTGAAGCATCGGCCCGGGGCGACGCCGGTGATGCTGGCCACTTCGCTGGGACGGCCGGAGGAACATGTGCGCTACCGCCGGTTGGATGAACTAGAGGTTGACGAGGTGGATATGCTGACTGTCGTTTTGATCGGGTCATCGCACTCGCGGTTGGCGCAATTGGGCGAGGGGCCGCGGATGTATACGCCGCGCGGTTACGCGCGCAAGATTGATGGGGATCTGGCGGGATGACGCTGTTTCGCTGCGCGAAAGCCGCCCTCCCCCGGGGCTCCGCCCGTCTTCGGGGGAATGGCTCCACCGGAGCCATTCTTGTTCCCCTACGACCCCGCCATTCCATGGAGGCAATATGACAGTTTACTTTATCGGTGCAGGGCCGGGTGACCCGGAGCTTTTGACCTTGAAAGCGGCGCGGCTGATTGGTGCTTGTCCGGTTTGTTTGTATGCGGGCTCTTTGGTGCCTGCCGACGTTGTGTCTTGTGCGCCGGAAGGGGCGTTGGTGATGGATACCGCACCGATGACGCTGGATGAGACCCATGCGGTGATCATGGAGGCGCATGGCAAGGAGCAGGATGTCGCCCGGGTACATTCGGGCGATCCATCGCTTTACGGCGCGATTGCCGAGCAGATTAGGCGGTTGAAGGCGGATGGGATTGATTACCAGATCATTCCCGGCGTGCCCGCCTATGCGGCGGCGGCTGCGGCCTTGGGGACTGAGCTGACAGTGCCGGAAGTGGCCCAATCGATCATTCTGACGCGGATGTCGATGAAATCGACAGGCATGCCGCCGGGTGAGACGCTGGAGAATTTCGCCCGTTCCGGCGCCACATTGGCGATCCATCTGGGCGTCCGCGCGCTGCGCGAGATCGAGCGGCAATTGGTGCCCCATTACGGGGCGGAGTGTCCGGTGGCTGTGGTGTACCGCGTCGGGTGGCCGGATCAGATGATCATTCGGGGCACATTGACGGATGTGCGTGAGAAGGTGCGTGCGGCCAAGATCACACGGACGGCACTGATTCTCGTGGGGCCTGCCCTGGCCGATTCGCATGGCTTTCCTGACAGCGCGCTTTACGATGCGGCCAAACCGCATGTTTTGCGGCCCCGCGTGAAGGCTTAATTGCAAGGGTTTGCCGCGCTGCGGCGGATTTCGTTACTTGATATTTACCTTCTTTCGGTCATCTTGAGCCATGTCTGGAGGGGACTGTAATGTATACGTTTTTGCCTGAGGCTGTGCGTCAGGGTTTAGAAGATGCTCGGAAAGCTGCGTTGAAGCGAAAGGACCGGCTGGCGGTTCATGATGGCGATGAAACCTATCGCATCAGGCGTTTCTGGGATGGCGGCTTTGCCCTTGATCTTGAAGGGTCGGAGCGGCTGCGTGGCCATGTCGATATCTATGACGGGCCAAAGCACCTTTACCAATGCCTTGTTGTATCTTCGGTTGATGAGGATGATGAGCGGGTGTTTGAGTTCAAGTGGCTGACACCTGTGGCGAACCAGCCTGCTGCCGATTTTGTGCGCCCTGATTTCGTGCCTGCGGGTCTGATCGGGAATTGAGCCATCGCGGCGGGGTGCCGCGATGACCTTACTGTCTCAGAAACCGATGAATTGCTCGGCCAACGCGATGAAAAGCGGGATGCTAAGGATCGCGACAGGTGTGCCGAGCCCGGTGGAGGTGCCGACATAGGCGGAAGGGTTCGCCTCTGGCAGGGCACCACGCATCGTGGGCGGGCCGGAGATGTCCGAACTTGAGGCGGCCATGACGGCCAGCAGAACAACACCTCCACCAGAGAAACCCGTCAGGTGGTGGGCGGCGAGGCCGACGGCAAAACCCAGAAGGCCGTGGATGATCGGCGCTGTAATCCCGTAAAGAACGTAAGCGTGGGCGACTTTGCGCAGTTCTGACAGGCGCGACCACGCCTCCATCCCCATGATCAGCATCAGGATCGACAGAAGGCCGCGGAAGAGTGGTTCGTAGAAGCTTTCGTAGACGCTTTCGGGGCGCGCGAAGAGGCCGATCATGATACCCAGAAGCAGAGCCGAGATGGCCGGGCTGCGCAGCGTGTCGACAAGAATGCCCTTGATCAGATCACCGTTGAAGCCGGGGCCGCCGCCGACAGTGAGGGTCGCGGTTCCGCCTGCAGCGGCGGGTGCGGCTTTGCGTGCAGCACTCATCCTCGCGAGGATGATGGCAGTGACCAAGGCCGCGACGTCCATGAACGGGTAAAGCGCGCCGATGAAGCCCTCGTAAAAGATGCCTTCGCTGTCGAGCATCGCCATGCCTGCAGCTAGGGTCGAGGCGGAGACGGCGCCGAAAAGCCCCGCCGTGGCCATCCCGTCCATGGGCGCCACGCCGCGCCTGCGGGCGAGGGTGATGCCGCCGAGGAAGACAATCAGGATGCCGATGAGCGCGGCACCCAAGGCAGGGACCATGAGGGCGACAAAATCAGCCTCTCTGATGGAGATGCCGGCACCCAAGCCCACCTTCAGCAACAACAGAATGACGATGAATTTGTAAACAGGATCAGGGACTTCCAGCTTGCTGCCCAATGCGGCGAGCATCATGCCGCCCAAGAGAAAGGCCAGCGTTGGCTTTTGCATCTGTGCGACGATGGTTGTCGCGATGTCGACGAGGATGTCCATATCTGACCCTTTTGCGGCTCTAACGGGTCATATGCATGCGCGGGGGCGAAAAGAAAAATATATCTTTTGGCATAAATTGTTCTATAAATAAGAACTATGGACAACCTGAACTATCATCACCTGCGGTACTTCCGCGAGGTCGCGCATGATGGCAACCTGACTCGGACGGCGGCGCGCGTGAACCTGTCTCAGTCGGCTTTATCTACGCAAATCAAGCAGTTAGAGGCCCGGCTGGGCCATGATCTGTTCCAGCGGGTGGGCCGCAAGCTGGAACTGACCGAAGTGGGGCGGATCGTGCTGGATCATGCGGATCGGATTTTTGGGACGGGGGCGGAATTGCTGGCGACGCTTGATGCCAGCAGCATGGTAAAGCCGCCGTTAAGGGTTGGTGCGCTCTCCACACTGTCGCGGAACTTTCAGATGCGGTTTCTGGCGCCGCTCCTGGCCGATGGGGGCGTCGATCTGGTGTTGAAATCAGGCAGTGCGGCGGTGCTTTTCACCGCGCTCAAATCTCTCGCGCTGGACGTGGTGCTGACGACCGAACCACCGCAGGCGGGGGGTGATTTTACCGCACATCGGCTGGCCGAGCAGGTTGTTGCACTGCATGGCACACCTAACCGCCTGCGTCATGCGAGCCTGAAAGAAGCACTGCAAAATGAACCACTTATCGTGCCCACAGACAATGCGATCCGGATTGCGTTTGACAGTCTGGTGGCCAAACTTGGGGTCACGCCGCGTATTCTGGCGGATGTGGATGACATGGCGATGGTGCGCCTGCTGGCGCGGGCGAATGCCGGGTTGGCGGTGGCGCCGACGGTGGTTCTGGCGGATGAAATCGCCTCTGGCCGGATCGCGACGGCGCCGTTTGATCTGCAGATTACAGAGGCGTTTTTTGCGGTCACGATCCGGCGGAGTTTCCCGCATCCATTGCTCGCGCCGCTTCTGGAGGCCAATGTTTAACGCCCCAAAAGGGCCCTGTTATCGTGTGCAGAAGGCGTACAGATCCTTTACATATGCTGTACGCACAACGTCATACACGGCGCGCCTTAACGCAGCGCGCGTTGCATCACGCGAAAGGCGGCACCGAAATGCCGCCTTTTGGCTTTCCCAAATCAGAGCAGGCCGCGTTCCCACGGGCCTTCGATGGCGAAGGTGATGCCCGGCGTCTGGATGTTCACAAACAGCACTCGGCCGGACGGGTCGAAAGTCGCCCCGGCCCATTCGTTGTTGCGATGATCCTCGGCGGTGATGAATTCGAGCGACTTGCCCGCGCCGCGAATGTCAGCCTCTGTCAGCATCACGTTGTTCTTGGCGAATAGGTATGTCTCACCCGCCGGGGTCAGGCCCATCAGGCGTTCGCCAATGCCAAAGGCATCTTCGACGCCGCCGCCATCCTCGCAGAGCAGGACACCGCCGCGGGGGCTGACAGTGATGTTGTCGAAATTGTTGCCTGCCGCCTTGTTCTCGGCCTGGAAGATGCAGGTCAGCCGGTCAGAGGCGGGGTCGAACGTCCAGACAGAGCCGTCGCCGCGTCCGATGGCACCGTCTTCATCGACCCCGGATGAAGTGTCGACCAGATAGACGAGCCGGTCAGAGGCGGAGTACCAGCAGCCTTCCAGGCGGCTCATCCGCAAACAACCCGCATCGCGGCCTTGCACGAAGGGGCCGGAGGCGAGGTTGTCGGCCTCGAACGGGGCTTCGGTGAAAGTTTGCGGGTCAAGATCGGGGTCTTCGATCAGCACCCATTCGATCTGGTAGCTTTCGCCCATGATCGGCTGGATCAGGTCGGCCTTATCCTCGCCCGCGACCTTGGCCATGTAAAGCGCGCCGCCTTGTTCCAGCGCGCCGATGCGGCGGCTGTCATCATTGGGCAGGAACTTGTAAAGGCCGGCCTGATTGCGGCTGTCCTCGGTCAGGAAAATCGCGTTTGAGACCGGGTCATAGGCGATCGCCTCGTGCACGAAGCGGCCCATGCCGACGATGGGATTGCCGGTCGTCTGATCCGCATCGGCGGCAACCTCAAAGACATAGCCGTGTTTCTTGCCGCCCTGATCGGTGAAGTTGATCAGGTCTTCTTCGCAGGTCAGCCACGTGCCCCACGGGGTCGGTCCGCCTGCGCAATTGTCGAAGGTACCGCCAAGTGACGGTACGGTTGAGACGAACTTGCCACCCCGGAAGACAAGGTTTGTTGTGCCGCCAGAGGGGCGACCGGCATCCTCTTCATCCACCACGTCGGCGGTATCATAGACGGCGGGTGCCGGGATCGTGCCGATCATGGGGTTTAGCTTGTCTTCGTGATTGCGCACAAGGGTGAGTTCGGTTTCGCCATTCACAACGCGCGAGCGGACGACAGCCATTCCGTCATGATCGATGGGGGTCGGGTTACCATCGTCCATGAGGTCGCCGGCCCAGCCGAATGTCTGGTAGGTGAAGCCTTCGGGCAGTTGCAAAAGCGGCAGACCGGTGACCTGATCGCGCACCGGTGCGACGGGGCCATAGGGGGAGCCGATGGGCTCCATCCGTGTCAAAGCGGCGGCGCGGCGGGCGTAGAGGCCGGAAAATGGCAGGGCAAGGGCCGAGGCGGCAGCCCCGGTGATCAGCGAACGACGGCTGGTGGTAACTGGCATGTCTGTCTCCCTGTTTGTGGTGGAACAACGGGTGGTTGCGCCACCCACGCAAAGGGTCGCGGAAGAAGATCACAGGGGGATCAAGGCCAGATGACCGATTTGTAACGGCGGGGCATCGGCCAACACCAGTCAGGCTCTCTATGACCTTCGCCGCGGTGACTGGATGCAATCCGGATGATATCCTGCCTCTTGCGGAGGTCATTGACATGCGACATCTGGTACTTCTTGCCGCACTGTTTCCAGTAGCGGTGCATGCAGATCCACCGGTGACGGTGGAGGATGAGCTGGGCATCCTGAACCCGCAGGATACGGGCCGCGAAATGCTGATCCGCAAGATCGAAATGGGTGTGATCGACTCGGTGACCTGCTCGCTGGGTATTAACGCCACCAAGAATGACGCACATGAGCTTGCGCGGGAACTGACGCGGCAATGCGCCGAGGCGGGGTACACCAAGGCGATGACCTGGATGAGCCAGCTGGAAAACAACGGTATGGGCGGTGCCTATGATCCGGATGCGTCAGCCGAATGGGATCGGCGCGCGGCAGAGGCGGGTGACCCGGTTGCCCGGTTTAACCATGGCTTGAACCTGATGCGCGGTCATGGCGTCGCGCAGGACGAGGCATTGGGTCGACAACTCGTTGACCAGGCGGCGGCAGACGGGCTGGATATTGCAAGGCGGTTGCAGGGTGCGGATTACGATCTGGACGAGGTGACCCCGGATGCCGACGACTGGAAATACGGCCCGTTCTTCTAGAGGGCGCTACTGCAAGTCAGCAAATGCCTTTTGCAGCCGAGCTACGGCGTCTTCCACCTGCACGCGCGGGGCGCCGAGGTTGAAGCGCAGGAAGCTCTCGCCGCCTTTGCCGAAGGTTGGTCCGTGGTTGGCGGCGATCTTGGCTTTGTCCTGCACGCGCGCGGTGAACTCTTCGCGGGCCATGCCGGTATTCGTGAAGTCCACCCAGGCGAGATAGGTGGCCTCAAGCGGCATGGAGGCGAGGCCGGGGATCGCGTTGACGCCTGTGTCGAAAATCTTGCGGTTTTCGTTGATGTAGGCGCAGCAATCATCGACCCATGCGGCCCCTTCGGGTGTATAGGCGGCCGTGGCCATGAAGAGGCCAAAGCTGTTGGGCGACATGCCCAGGGCCGCCATCCGTTTGGCAAAGCGGGCGCGCAGATCGGGGTCTTCGATGATGACATTGCCCACATGGCTGCCTGCGATGTTGAAGGTCTTTGTGGTGGCCGTCATCATGATCAGCCGTTCTGTGATCCCATCGATATGGGCCATGGGCGTGTGGGTCTGGCCGGGCATGGTCAGGTCGTGGTGGATTTCGTCCGAGACCAGGATCAACTCGTGCCGTTTGGCGAAGGCGGCGACGGCCTGGAGTTCCGCCTTGGTCCAGACCCGCCCGCCGGGATTGTGGGGGGAGCAGAGGATCACCATCCGCTCATTCCCCGTCATCTGGGCGTCGTAGGCGGTGAAATCCATCTCATACCGCCCGTTATTGTTGACAAGCTCGCATTCGACGACCTGCCGCTCAGCCGCGGCAATCACGCGGGCAAAGGCGTGGTAGACGGGGGTGAAGAGGACGATGCCGTCGCCGGGATTGGTGTAGGCGTCGATGCACATGGCCGTGCCGTTGACGAGGCCGTGGGTGGTGAAGATCCAGGACGGATCGATCTGCCAGCCATGACGCTCGGCCATCCACCACTGGATCGCGGCGCGGTATTTGCTCTCATCCCCGAAATAGCCGTAGACGCCGTGGTCGACCATGTCCTGCACGGCTTTCTGAATGGGTGGGGCGGCCCTGAACTCCATATCCGCGACCCACATGGACAAGCCGTCATCGGGGCTGACGCCGAAAAGCTGCTCCATCGCGTCCCATTTCACGCAATGGGTGTTGCGGCGGTCGGGGGCGTGATCGAATGACATGGGGCTCTCCTGCTGGTCGGCGTGCAGGCTACGGAAGGTGCGGCGGAGTGCAAGGTGCAAAATCCGCGTGGGTCGTCAGAGCCGCATCAGGAGTTCGAATTGGCCCTGGGTCTGTTCATGAGGGAACGAGCGGACAAACGCGGCAAAGCCGGTATCGGCGGCGTCGGCATTGATCAGCCGCAGCGGCCGGTCTGATGCGGTGAGCGCGTGGTTGATCAGGGCGGTGCCGATGCCTTGCCCGCGCGTGTCGGGGAGAACGCCGATTTGGTGCAGGTTGCCACTGCCGGGGGCAAGTGCTGCATAGCCTGTGAGCGCCGTGCCGTTGCGGGTGCAGAAGCAGCGGATGTCATCGGCAATGGCTGCGACGGAGTGGGCGCTGTTTTGCCAAGAAGGGGGCCAATCCTGGAGTGATTGTGTCGCTGAGGCGATTTCGGACCACGGGACTTCGCTGATTTCGGGTGCTGCGCCCGACGGTTTGGGGCCGGTGATGATATAGCAGGACAGGTCCCGGTGTTTCTTCATGCCGAGCTTGTCGTAGAGGCCGAAGGCTGTCGTGTTTTCGATAAGCACTTCAGTTTGGAAGGTGGCGACAGCGTTTTGGCGCAGGTGGCGGAGCGAGGCCTCCGCAAGTTTGGTGGCCAGCCCGCGCCCCCGGAATTCCGGGTTCGTCCCGCTTGAGATCAGATAGGAGGCGCCGTCGCGGACGGAGACGAGCCAGATGGCCGCGACTTGACCATCCACGATGGCGATGCGCGAGGCTTCCGGGCTGAGCCCGCGCTGTTTCATCATGAAGCTGAAAGCGGGGAGCGTCAGGTTGATTGGCACGGCGTAATCAGAAAAGGCGCTGGCCATCGCTGTGCACAGGTCTTGCATACTGACCGCGTTGGCGTCTTTGATGATGGTTTCAGTCCTGCTCATCCGGCAATTCAAACAGATCATGGACGCTGCATTCAAGCTCTTCGGCGAGGGTGAGTGCCAGGATCGTGGACGGGGTGAAGACGCCGTTTTCGATGGTGTTGATCGTTTTGCGTGAGACGCCCACAGCAGCGGCAAGCTCGGCCTGGGTCAGGCCAGCCTTGGTGCGGTGGGCGCGCAGATGGACGATGAGCCTGACGCTCATTCAGCGCGTCCGCGCAGGACCGCGACGACGTAATAGGCGGGCGGCACTGCGCCGAGGACGGGGCCCAGCCAGTAGAACGCCATCGCAGGGTCCATCCGGTCGGTCAGGCTGAGCGCAAGGAAGAGGATGAAGACGGCCAGAACGGCCCAGAAGCCAAAGATCAGGCTGTCGCGATGGACGGCGCTGTTCTGTTCGTCCCAGGCGGCATCAGCCGCATCGGGGTTAAGCAGGCTGATCACGGCAGAGATAATGGCATAGCCAATTGCGATGGTTGCGATGATCGCGGCCCAAGTCAGACCTGGCGGCCCGATAGACAGAACCGAGGCGCTGATTGCGCAGAGGGTGGCGATGACGATTGCGGCGCTTCCGAAAAGGCGCGCGCGACTGACGGGATTGTTCGACATGGAAGCTCCTTTCGCTTTGTAACCTTGGGGTGACATAAGGGTTGAATATTGTAACGTCAAGGTTACATCTGCGCTCCGTTGCATTTTTTTGTGCTGCGGCCTAAATCCCTCCCATGGCTTTGCGTAACATCCTGATCCACCCCGATCCGCGTTTGAAGAAGGTGACCGACCCGGTTGCCGAGATCACTGATGACGTCAGGCGGCTTGCCGACGACATGCTGGAGACGATGTATGACGCCCCCGGCATCGGTCTGGCGGCCCCGCAGGTGGCGGTTATGTCGCGCCTGATCGTGATGGATTGCGAAAAGGACGAGGGTGCGACGCCACAACCGATGGTGCTGGTGAACCCGCAGGTTGTCTGGTCGTCGGATGAGCGCAACGTCTACGAAGAGGGCTGTCTGTCGATCCCCGAACAATATGCCGATGTTGAGCGCCCGGCGGAGGTTGATGTGGAGTGGCTCGATCTCGATGGCAAGACCCAGCGCGAACGCTTTGACGGGCTTTGGGCGACCTGCGTGCAGCACGAGATTGATCACCTCGATGGGAAGCTGTTCATTGACTACCTCAAGCCGCTGAAGCGCCAGATGATCACCCGCAAGATGCAAAAGCGCAAACGCGAGATGGCGCGCGGCTGATGGCCTTGCGCGAGGTGTGCCTGATCGGGGAGCCGGTTCTGCGCGCGGTGGCGGTACCCGTGGCGCAGTTTGATCAGGATTTGGCGGAGCTGATCGCGGATATGTTCGAGACGATGTATGCCGCACCCGGTCGTGGTCTGGCGGCCCCGCAGGTCGGCGTGTCATCGCGGGTTTTTGTGACCGATGTGACCTGGAAAAATGGGCCGCAGACGCCCATCGCTTTTGTTAATCCGGAGATTTTTGCACGGGCCGAGGATGTGGTGACGGGGCCAGAGGCCTGTCTGTCGATCCCGGACCGTGCCTTTGATGTGAACCGCCCCGCTTGGGTCGCGGCGCGGTGGCTCGATGCTCATGGCGCGGCGCAGACTGCCCGGTTTGAAGGCCCGCAGGCCATCTGCTTTTGCCATGAACTCGATCATCTGAACGGCGTGCTGATCACCGATCACGGGGTAGAGCGATGAGCCATTGCCCTTATGTGCCCTGGCCGCATCCGGCATTGCGCAAGCCTACGGAGCCGGTTGAGGCGATCACCGATGAGGTACACGCCCTGTGGGATGAGATGATCGTCGCGATGGATACGATGCCGGGCGTTGGTTTGGCGGCACCTCAATTGGGAGTCAGCCTCGCACTCGCCGTGGTGGATGCTTCGGAAGAGCGCGGTCGGGCGATCCGGTTGGCCAATCCGGAAATCCTGCACAGCTCTGTGCAGATGCGCGATCATGAGGAAGGCTCGCCCAATCTGCCGGGCGTCTGGGCGAAGATTTCGCGCCCGCGCGCGGTCACCGTGCGGTTTCTGAACGCGATGGGTCAATGGGACCGGCAGGAATTCGTGGGACTTTGGGCCACTTCCGTGCAGCACCAGATCGACCACTTGCAGGGCAAGATGTATTTTGACCATCTCAGCCGAGTGAAGCGGGATATGTTGATTAAGAAAGCCCGGAAGTTGGGTGCTGGTTGAGCGTTCGGAAGCCTCCGGCGGAGGTATTTTGAAACATGAGAAGGAGGGGCCTTTGCGCGTCATATTCATGGGGACCCCGGATTTTTCGGTGCCGGTATTGGACGCCTTGGCGGCATCCGGGCATGAGATTGCCGCGGTCTATTGCCAGCCGCCGCGGCCTGCGGGGCGGGGCAAGAAAGAGCGTCCTTCGCCGGTGCATGCCCGCGCTGAGGAATTGGGGCTAGAGGTCCGGCATCCGGTTTCGCTGAAAGGGGCGGAAGCGCAGGAGGCCTTTGCGGCTTTGAGCGCGGATGTGGCAGTGGTGGTCGCCTACGGGTTGATCCTGCCGCAGGCGGTGCTGGATGCGCCAAAGGCGGGTTGTTTGAACATTCACGCCTCGCTCTTGCCGCGCTGGCGGGGAGCTGCGCCGATCCACAGGGCGATCATGGCGGGGGATGCTGAGACAGGTGTCTGCATCATGCAAATGGAGGCTGGGTTGGATACCGGGCCGGTCCTTTTGCGCGACGCTGTGGCGATCGGCGCGGAAGAGACGACCGGGGACCTGCATGACCGGCTGTCGGCATTGGGGGCACGGCTGATCGTCGAAGCTTTGGAGGGGTTGTCTGATCTGTTGCCGGAGCCGCAGCCCGACGCGGGCGTGACCTATGCCGAAAAGATCAACAAGGCAGAAGCGCGGGTGGATTGGACGCGGCCGGCCACAGAGGTGGATCGGTTGATCCGCGGCCTTTCTCCCTTTCCCGGCGCGTGGTGCGACGTTGCCGGTGAACGGGTCAAGCTGCTGGGGTCTCGTCTTGTGGCGGGCACCGGTGCGCCGGGTATGGTGCTGGGTGGGTTTACCATTGTCTGCGGTGACGGTGCCGTTGAAATCACGCGCGCGCAACGGGCGGGCAAGCGGCCAATGGCGGCGGATGAGGTGCTGAAGGGGCTCGATCTGGGCGAAAGGCTCTCCTAGCGAAATCACGCAGCTTGGTTGATTTGGCCCGCGCCTGCGGCTAGCGTCGCGCGGCGGAAATGGCGTTTTCGCGTATCTGTTGTTCACCGTCCTGAACGCCGGGGCCTTGTGTCAGAAGGGTCTGCGATGACCGATCGTCCGCAGTATTTTCGTTTTCATCAGGGTGAGAAGGCGCTGCCTTTCGCGGCGGCGGAATATGAGGTGCGGCTCGCCGGGTTGCGCCGGATCATGGCGGATCGCGATGTGGCGGTGGCGATCCTGACCTCGATGCACAATGTCGCCTATTATTCCGGCTTCCTCTATTGCGCCTTCGGGCGGCCCTATGCGCTGGTCGTGACGGCTCATGACTGCGTGACGATCAGCGCAGGCATCGATGGCGGCCAGCCCTCGCGCCGGTCTTTCGGTGACAACCTGACCTATACCGATTGGGAGCGGAGCAATTTCTGGCGCGTTGTCCGGTCGGTGGCCGGGATTGGCCGGGTGGTTGGGTATGAGGCTGATCATATGAGCGTCGCGCAATCGCAGGCACTGCGGCACCATTTGCATCCCACCGGTCTGATCGATGTGGCACCTGAGACGATGCAACAGCGCATGCGCAAATCCGAGGCGGAGCGTGAGCTGATCCGTGCCGGGGCCGCTGTCGCCGATATGGGTGGCGAGGCCATCCGCGATGCGATCAAACCCGGCGCGCGCGAGATTGACGTGTCGATGGCAGGGCGCGATGCGATGGAGCTGGAGATAGCCAAACGCTTTCCTGAGGCCGAGTATCGCGACACCTGGGTCTGGTTCCAGTCCGGCATTAACACCGACGGTGCCCATAACCCGGTGACGGCGCGGGAACTGCAAGAGGGCGATATCCTGTCGCTCAACACCTTTCCCATGATCAGCGGGTATTACACGGCGCTCGAACGGACCCTGTTTCTGGGGTCAGTGGATGAGGCGAGCCTGAAGATCTGGGAGGCGAATGTCGCCGCCCATGAACTGGGCATATCGCTTTTGAAACCGGGCGCGTCTTGTGCTGAGGTAACCGCGGAGATCAACGACTTCTTTGCCGAACGGGACCTCTTGCAGTATCGCAGTTTTGGCTACGGCCATTCTTTTGGCGTGCTGTCGCATTATTACGGGCGCGAAGCGGGGCTGGAACTGCGTGAGGATATCGAGACGATCCTGGAGCCGGGCATGGTGATCTCGATGGAGCCGATGCTGACGATTCCAGAAGGTGAGCCGGGCGCGGGCGGGTACCGGGAACACGATATCCTGTTCATCACGGAGGATGGGAACGAGAATATCACAGGCTTCCCGTATGGGCCTGAACATAACGTGGTTGGTTAGGACCGGGTGCGTCTAGTACGGTATGTGTCTTGTGTCAGATACGTCGCACCCAAACTCGCAGTGGGTGTTGCTAGTCAGGTTGCGCGTGAACACTGTGCGCTGCTGCTCAATGCGCTCGAGTGCCGCAACGGTTTCAGAGGCGTTAGACATTTCCATCGCCACTGTCATCTCGCGCGCTGCCCATCCGTTGAGCAAAGCCAGCTTTTCATCGAAAACCTGAAACGCCAAATTGGCGTGTTCTTGTGATGGCGGCGTTCCTGACTGCGCAAAACAGGTGACCGCATAAGTCTCGTCATCGACGCTGACCGCAAATGCCTGACCTGTGTCTGGCTGCGACCGCATGAAAACCACGGCGGCTATTGTGACCGCCACTAGCGAAGTCACACGAAAGATTAAGGTCATTGACACTTGGCTTTTCGAGATTTGTAGTTTGCTGGAGTGGCCGCGTTTCAATGGAGGGGCCGAACCCTTATGGACGCTGGCCCATTTCGCGCACAACACGAAAGCCGGTTGAGCGGCCTCTGAAGTCTTCTTCCGCAGCACCGCGTGAGGCGACGCGCGAAAAGTCCATCGCTGAATTGTAAGCGCCACCGCGTGACGCGCGTTTACAGCTGTCCACTAGGCTCTGCCGGAGCCACTCACTCGCCGTTGGCCAACCAGCATATTCGTCCGTGTAGCAAGAGCGGGTGCGCTCCATGACATTCCCAGACATGTGCCGCAAGCCCCATTGATTTGCGGCATCCAGTTCATCGATGGGTACCGGTTTCCGCCGCGAGAGTAGATCGGGCCGTGCCACACCGGTGAGCTTCTCTGTCCCGGCGCCCAGGAAATTCGCCTGATCGGACGTCAGTTCATCGCCTTGTGCAAAGCGGGTTTGCGTGCCCGCGCGCGCGGCATATTCCCATTCGGCCTCGGTCGGCAGACGATAGGCATCTGTACCGACCTTTTCGTTCAGCCAAGCGACGTAGGCTTGCGCATCAAGGTAAGATACATCGATCACGGGGTGGTTGCCGCGGACAAGGTGCTCAACCCGTTCGCGTGCGTCATTGACGTGGAATACCGTGTCGAGCGGAATGTGTCCGCCGCATCCGCCGTCATTTACACAGGCCATCCATTGATCGTGCTTGACCTCATTGCGGCCCATCGCAATGGGGATGTCGATCTCAACCTCATGCAGCGGGCGTTCATCGGCACCGATCGCGGGATGCCCCACCTCGACCATGGCTAGCTGGCCATCGAGCATGACCAGACCGTTGATTGAGTCACCAATAGGTCCGCCCATGGTGAAACTGCCTAAAGGCAGAACAATCATCTCCGGACAGACATCGCATTCTTGGAACATATCAAGTGGTGCCAACTCAGTGCCATCTTCAAGACGGTTTTGCGCCACTGCCGATATGGAAAAGAGCGAGAAGCAGAGAGCGAAGCTTAGGCGGATCAATTTGTTCGTCCTAATGATTGCATGCATTTTGTGACGCAAGAACAGGCCTTACGTAGATTGTCACATTTTGTAATGCAAATGCAGAAACTTGCCGGGGCGGTGTTTTGCGCCCTGCCGTCAAGGTGTTATCAGATGATTCGCGGTGAATCCGGGTGGGATGGCAAGGAATATGAGGGGACTGACACGCAGGTCTTTCGGGGCGATGATGCTGGCAAGCGGCGCAGCCGCCTGTGCGCCGCGTGTTGAGCCGACCGAGATACTCGATCTGTCGTCGCGCGCGGATTATCTGCCGGGCTACGGCCCGCTCCCCGATGCGGGTTATAATCTGCCCGGTATTCCAACCCGCTACACCCAAGGGGTCAATCGCCGTATGTCGGGGATCTATAACGGGGAACAGGGGCCAAATACGCTCGACGTCGACCCGTTTGCGAAGTTTCTTTATCACATCCGCGAGGACGGGACGACGACGCGTTATCCGGTTGGGGTTGGCCGTCAGGGCCGGTCGATCCGGGGGAAGGCGACGATCCGGCTTAAGCGCCAATGGCCTGGATGGACACCCACGCAGAACATGTTGCGGACCGAACCCGAAGTGTATGGCCCATTCGCGGCAGGTTTGCCGGGCGGGTTGCGCAGCCCGCTGGGGTCCCGCGCGCTCTATCTCTACCGTGGCAGTCGCGACACATTCTACCGTATCCACGGAACTAACGATCTGGAATCTATCGGAAATTCCGGCTCTGCTGGCTGTATCCGCATGTTCAATCAGGACATCATCCACCTTTATGACCAGATCGAGGTGCCGATGCAGGTCCATATCCGGGACCGGGATGAATCCCTGCGTGTTGACCCCGAAAACTACGAGCGCGGGATCGAATTGCCACCGAAGATCATTGACCCCGAACAATTGCTTGGGCCTGAGGCCGAGGCCTTGGATCGCCCGCCGGTTTTTGACGAGGCCTAAGCGCTTTTCTTTGCATGTCTGTCGGGCCACAATCGCCGCGAAATGGGCGCGGTAACATGTGCCTTGTGGTTTAATTTTGCGCCCTCAGTACTTATGTCACTGATATCGCAGAGTAATAAAGGGACAGTTTATGGCGAATTTCGAAACGCAGATTAAGGAATCGCAGGCACAGGTGGCCGAGGCGCAAAGCAAAATCTCGGAATTGACTAGCCGGATTGAGACGGCCCGCCAGAAGATGGCGCAGGGTACGGATATTTCTGTCGATATCGAAAACGCTTCACTTGAGGATGTGCATTCCCATACGGAACTCATGAATGCCAATATTGCCGAGCTGATCATGGGTCTGGACGATGTGACTTCGGCTTTTTCCAAAGACTTTGACGAGATGCGTTCGAAAACCGGGATGGAGACGTTCATCGGCATCTTCAGCAAGGGCAAGGCGGAATCGATGCGGCAGGAGCGGATGCGCACGGCCTCGATCGATGACAAGCTGCAGGATCTGATCAGCAAGTCCGACGTGATCATGAAGCTGCTCGAAGGGCAGCTCGGTATCCTAAACGAGCAGAAGGACAGCGTGGAAAAGAACCTCGCCGGGACGCTGGAAGAGCGTGAGATGACCGTGGGCGAGTTGGAAACGGTGCGTGCGGATATTCTGGCGATGGACCCCAAGATTATTGAGCTTGAGGGGAAGATTTCCGTCGAGCAGGATGCGGCGGCCCGGACCAAGCTGGAAACCGAACTCGCCGCGTTGAACGCGCAATATAACGAGATGGTCCAGCAAGAGCAGGTGAAGCTCGCGAAATCCCAGACGCTGGAGCGCTATATCGAAAAGGGCAAGACCTGGATCGACAGCCTGCAGAACCAGGCGGCGACCCAGATGGTGCTGATCAACAAGCTTCAGACGGATACGAAACAGCGGGTGGTGCTTTATGATGCGCTGTCAAAGTCGTTGAAGACGGCGCAGCAGCAGGACGTGGCGCACCAGATCAACGAGATTGGCGTGAAGACCGACCAGGAGGCGCAGACGGCCATGGCGGCCATCGGCTCGGCCACGAATGCGCGGATGGCCGATATGCTGGAGGCGCATGAAGACCACATGGTCTTTGCCCGCGAGGTGCTGGAGCAGAAGGCGAAAGCGGACGAACGCTTTATCCGCCGGTTCCAGGAAATCGTGGAGAAGCATGATAGCAATCAGTATGGTGATCGGGCTTGAGCAGCAAAGGTATTGAACCCAAAAGCTATCGGAACGTTTGGGTAGGTCTGATACTTGTAATGATCATCACTTTAGTATCGCTCTTACCTGCCGTCTTGGTGTTGTCCTTAGCTTTTTCTTACGAAGGTTTGGGTCAGGACCACGCGAAGTTTGGCGCGATGATAGTAACAACCGGATGGATGTTATGGGTGGCGTTCCTCTTCTTTTTTCCGACCATGCTGGCTCTCAGCAAAAGAGCGAATGGTGTGATGTTCAATAGAGAACAGATCGGTCTTAAGGAGGCAGTTGATTTAATCCTCCGAGGCGTTTCAAGGGCGATACCATTCTATCATGCAGGTCCCGAACGCCGGTGACTGACCTCCAAGCCGACCATATGAAGCTGGAAGATACCCGCGTCACGCGGCGGTATTTTGGCAAGTTCTCCAAGATCACCGGTTATTTGACCAAAGTGGCCGCGACGATGGAGGCCGAGGGGCGGTTTGGGCGGAAGGATATCGAGGCGCTGGCGCGGTATCTGGTGGGGCTCAACTGGACCTTTGCAGCGCTGTCGCACAAATACCATTTCTCGGGCCGGTTCGCACATGCAGGCAAGCTGACCTTTGACCGGCGGGAAAGCGGGTTTCCGGTTTATCAAGAGCTTTTGGAGATGGCCAATGATGCGCAGCAGGCAGAGCGGCATCTGGCCTCTATGCCGTCTGTCGGGGATCTGAAGGATCAGATGGTCCGGGTGATCCTGTCGGAACAGGAGATCCCGACGAAGCTGCAATATGCGCTGTCGCAGCGGCTTTATTATGAGGAACTCAAGCGCGGGGACCAGTTCTGGGCGCGCAATGATCCGCAGGCGGTGTGGCTGGGAAATCAGGGCGACCGGCGGCGGTTTCTGATCCATTGGGCGGTCTATGACAGCCAGGTCAACCTGCCCACGATCTATCTGATGGATCTGGAGGATACCGGGCGGACGGGTCTGCCGAAGGATGAGCGCCGCTGGCCAGAGGCACAGGCGCATCTGATGGCGCAGTCGCTCGCGCATCTGAAGCTTTTGACGATTGCGAAGGGCTTTGACGAGGATTTTGATGACCTGCATCCCGTCCGTCTGCGCCGCTTTCATATCGGGCCGATGTATTCCTATGCGTTCACGCAGCAATCGGGGCCCTTGCGCGATGTGTTGAAGGCGGCGAATGCGCCGGTGGGCGAGGATTGGGCGCTGGTCTGGACCGAGGAAGAGCTGGTCTCGGAACGGGTGGAGCAAGTGAAGTCGGGCTGGTTTGGTTCGGTTGAGCGGCAGATCTTTGCGCTGGACCCGTTTGAGGGCGGCGGGGCCGAGACGGGGGCGAGCCGGATGGAGCGGTCTTTGATCATGCCCGAACGGCCCTATCAGGCGCTGGCCGAGCGCAACCCGCCGGGGTTTCGGCAGGTGCGGAAATTTATCGTTAGCGATGGCGGGCGGGTGTTGAGTTATCGGTGATACGGCAGCTTTTGTGGCAGGTGCCGGAGCCTCCGGCGGGAGTATTTTGGGCGAGATGATGAGGATTATATGAGCCAGTCAAGTGATCAGATGGAACTGCGTGAGGAAGACATTCGCGCCCATTACGGCCCCGCGACCGAGATGCTGATGCAGTTGGATCACACGCCCCGTTTGGCGCAGGCGCGGCTGTCGTTGGAGCAGCCCGAGAAATCGCCCGATGTGGCCGCGACCCGCCGCCGTTTCCGGTCGACCACGCCGGGGCTTTTGTCGCGGACATCGGCGCCGTCGGGTGGTGTGAGGCTCTTGGATCGGATTGCGGAAAGCGATGATGATGATCCGCTGACTTCACCCGCGCAGGCCTCCGTCGCGCATGCGTTGCGCCGGGCGCTGTCGATTGCGCTGACCGTGGCGGACGCGTTTTCGGATCAGACGCCGCTGACGGAGCTCAAGCGGATTAATCTGGAGGGGCGGCTGGCGGCGGACCGGTCTGTGGAGTTTACTGAGTATCTGGCGGCAGAGTCGCTGGTGGCGCTTTATACCCTTGCCAATGCCTCATCGTTTTTTCTGTCCGCCCAAGCGACCGAAGTGAGTGTTGAGGTGGGCGCGGTGGACGAGGTGCTGACCGACAACG
This sequence comes from Cognatiyoonia sp. IB215446, assembly GCF_033963825.1. NCBI lineage: Bacteria > Pseudomonadati > Pseudomonadota > Alphaproteobacteria > Rhodobacterales > Paracoccaceae > Cognatiyoonia > Cognatiyoonia sp. IB215446. Next base: position 452,027 of record NZ_JAXBMD010000001.1, read on the forward strand.
CACCGCTCGCCCTGCATGGCGCGATCTGGGAGTTGGATCAGAAGCTTGGGCAATTTGCGAAGGACGAGGCGACGCTGATCGCCACGATGCTGGCCTATTGCGAGCAGTTGATGGCAAAGGTCAGCTTGCGCGCGTCGACTGTGGGGCGGTTGGAGAGTTTCAACCAAGTGTCGTGGCGGGTGGAAGCGGATGACTTTGTTGTTCAAGGCTTTACGCCCGCGCTGAAGGCAAAGGGCTCGACCCTGACGATGACCTTCAAGAAACCGAACGAGGTCGTGGGCAACCACATCGCCAAATATCAGGCGATGAAGCTCGCCAAGATGCTGATGGCTTATGATTTCGACCGCAGGCTGAACCCGTTTGCGGAACTGGGCGGTTTCATCTTCACCTTCATGGGCGATGGCAAGCCGGGGACGGGGAAGACGACGCTGATCCAGATGATGGCGGGGATGATCAATGATTATTGCCAGATCGCGGGTTATCCGTTTCGCTATCAGAACCTGAGCACGGACAATATCGACAGCTATCAAGGCAAGTCGGGCCAGAACGCGAAGGCGTTTATCAACAACGTGCTCGATCCTCATGTGATCGGGTTTGGGACGATTGACGACATCGACCAGTTGGCGGGCAAGCGGGGGGACCGCCAGTCATCCGCGGGGCAGTTGGAGATTACGGCTGTTTTGATGGAAAGCTTTGCGGGGGCGAATACGGTCGTGCGGGGGAATTGCACCTTCGGGATGTTCTCGAACTATCCGGAGAATGTGGACGACGCCCTGCGTCAACGGGCGGGGGCGCGGTTTCTCGTAGACGGACCGCAGACGCGGGAGGATTACATCGACATCCTCTACCTCCTGATGGGCAAGAACCACGACATCCCCGTCGGAGAGCACGAGATTTTCAGCGCGCAGGAGATCAAGAAGGCGGTTGCGGCCTCTTTCGAAAGCCATGCGAGGCCGCATGAAGAGGGGTTGCAGCGGGTGTTTGAGCGGGTCCACTCGCAAGTCGGTGATCTGAACACGATTGCCAAGCTGGGCACCTATCTGAAAGGCATTCAGGAGGCGGATGAGCGGTTTACGGGCCGCGCGATCAAGAACATCACCGATGCGGTGAAGGTTCGCGCGATGGATTTCGAACTGCCCGATGAGTGGATGGAAGAACCGGACCTGTTCCTCTTCAAGGATTACGAGACCAAGAAGGGGATGATTTCGGAACTGCGGCAGCCGATCACGGTGGAGATGGTGATCCAGGAGATCAACCGCTACGCCGATAGCGAATTCCGCTATGCCGACAAATCGGACGAAGTTGCGATTGACGCGATGGTGCGCGACTTTGGGCGGCAGGAGATCGCCAAAAAACGGTATCTGGAGAGCAAGGGATGATGCGAGGGCAACGGAGGCGTTTGCGGTGAACCTGATCTCGGACAGCCTGCTCTTGCCCGCATTGGGCCTCGGCTTTCTGGGGTTTCTGGTGCCGCGCCTGCTCGCGCGGGTTTTGCCAGAGGGGGTGAAGCCGCTGATGCTGAACGCGCTCTTGTCGACCTTCATCCTGTTCGCCTTGGCGGGCTTCGGGTTCTTTCTGCTTTATGTCGGGCAAGGGGCGGATGCTGATGCGCTGCTGGAGCCTGGTTTCTTTGCGAACGTCGTGTTCTTCGGGCGCTTGGGTTTGGCCTCGGCCTTGATCTGGGCGCCGATCATGGTGCTGTCTGTGGCCGGGTTGCCGCGCAAGTGGGTGAAGGAGACATGGTAGTTTTGTCGTTTCGCTTGCGTGGGTTTCACCCACCCCACGGAGGTTTGCGATGCACCTTCTGATCGAAAAGGGGCTGATGTTCGGGAACCTGATCCGGGTGGATTCACCTGTTTTGGTCGAACGCTATAATCGTGCGCTGAAACATCTTTCCGGGCGTGAAACAGGCCTAGATGTGTTTCATATTGATATTTCGGGCTACTCACCGGAGATCGGTGATGAATTTGAGGATGACCTCTATCTGAACCATGCGGGCGTGAACCGGCAGTTCATTCTGCTGACGACCGACCAAGCGAGAGCGCCACTTTTGAATGCGAAGTTCTCCGCAGCGCGGGGTATCCTGAAACAATTCATTACGGAAAACCGCGCGCAGCTTTTTGCGCTGACCACGCGGGATGCGGTGGCGGGGGAGCTTGTGAATTCCGTCTATGAAGCGGATACGCCTGCGCGCCTTTTTGATCTGCGCAAAGTGCGGATTGAGGCGGATACGACAAGCGGGACGGTTGCGACGGCGGCCAAACTGGGCGGGATGATTGACCGGTTCAAGACCGAGCCGGATGCCTGGTTTGACGATGTCCTGATTGCCGAGATGATCGGGATGGCGAAGGAGACCGGGGATGTCATGCGCAACCCGGTGCAACTGCGGCAGATGGAATTCGTGCAGGAGAATTTCTGGACCGACCATTTCGGCGGCATGTATCTTTTCCGGGGCGTGCCGCATCCGGCGGCGATTGTGGCGGGCGACAAGGAGAGGATTAGCGATTTGCCTATCGCCTACACCTTCGATCTGGCAGATCGTTCGGCCATCGCGAAGTTTCTGGAACTCAATGACCTTGTTGAGCCCATTGTCGAGGCGCGTGGTTTGGACGCGGCGGCGATCCTGCAGCAGAAGATGGATTTCATCGTCGCCTCGGTTGCCGCACGGATGGGCGAGGATGTGCTGGGGGCCACGCGGCGGGATTTGCGCCGGTTGGGGCGGCATTATGCGAAGGAGCTGCCGCAGGAATGGCAGGGGCTTGCAGCGCTTTTGCGCTGGGCGGAGGAAGACGGGCCATGGCCCAAGATCACGTCGGAGCATCCGGCCTATTTCTATACCCTGCGGGCGAAGGCGCATGCGGATGCGGATCTTGTGAATCGGCTTTTGGCCGAACTCACCCCGCTCGATTTCCGGCAGCTTTTTATCTGCCATAAAGAGCTGTTTTACCGGACCTATGCAGGCTGGCCGCCGGAAAAACAGGCCTATGTCGTTGATTTTCTTGACCGGGAGTACCAAGTCGATAAGGCGGGAACACGGGCAGCATTGTTTGGTCACGAGGCCCCGATGGAAGAGCCGGGGGCGATAGCGCAGCCCGATCTGATCACCCGCGTGGGTCCATGGGGTGCGGTCGCGCCAAGGAGACGTTAGATGGGTTTTGTGAAGCTGGTTGTCTTTGGCTTTATCGGGCTGACGGTGGTGTATTGGTCCATCGCACTTTTCTCACGGTCGGTGCGCAAGGAGCGATTGGAAAACCAGTTTGACGCCGAACATCCCGAAGGTGGGGCAACCGGTGCGCGGGATGCGTTTATCGCGGAAGGGCTGAAAGCCTATGACAGTTCCATTCGGCCCAAGCTGATTGGGCTTGTTTATGTCGTACCGACGGTTGTGGTTGCGGCAATTGCCTATACGATCAACGCGAATTGAGGATTTTCGAAATGCAACGTGTCAAAACGATCTTCCGCATCGTGTTCTTCGTGGGGCTGGGCCTCTATTTCCACTACATCCTGCCGCAGCATGATGTGGTGAAGGTCACATCGACCGAGATCATTCGTACCGATTTCAGTTCATTTAATCGGATCTTCTATGCGCAGGCGGATGCGGGCGCGGCAGAGCAGCCTACGCGTGATCTGCGTTTGATCAACACGCAGAAGCAGGACACTTTCTTGCTCGGTTTTGTGCGCCGTGACAGCGACAGCGTGATGGTTTATCGGAATGAAGATACGGGGTGGATTTATCCGCCTTACTTCAAATTCGACAGTGCTGATTTGCAGGCGGAGGCGGCCAACCTCGCCCGCGGTGATGAATGGGTGGTGGTCACGCATTACGGATGGCGCGTCCGCTGGGCGAGCATCTATCCCAATGCAGTGGCTTTGCGGACCGTTGCGGGCCCGGATGTGACAATCATCCCGTGGTTCAACATCTTCTTCTTCATCTTCCTGATGGCTGCCATCCTGTTTGTCCGCGCCGCGTGGCGGCAGTTCCGCGAACGCTCGGTTGACCCAATCCTAGACGCGGCGGGCGAGCAGATTGATGAGGTGCAAGCCAGCGTAGCCGAGCGGCGCGGGCGCGTTCGCCGTTGGTTGGATACCTGGCGGTCGAAGAAGTGACCTAAAGGACGGCTGCGCCGACGACATTTTTGGTGGGGGCTTTGCCCCCGTACCGTTCCGGGCCTCCCCCAGGATATTTTGGGCCAAAAGAGGGGCGAACTTACTCGCCGTAGGGGATCCAGATGTTTTTAATCTCAGTTGCGGCGGCCAGCATGTCGCGCGCGGTTGGCTCGATCATCTTGCCGTGGTTCACCCAGGTCCGTTTGAGGTTGCCGGCGCTGGCTTTTTCGATCACGGCAGAGATGTCAGCGCCCGAGAAAGACCAGACCGCGTCGATATCCATATGCGCGGCGGCGTGTGGGGCGAGTTCGGTGTGATCGCCGGTCAGGATGTTGACCACCCCGCCGGGTACATCCGAGGTCTCAAGCAACTGGTAAAGCTCGGCGGCCATGAGCGGGAACGGGTCTGACGCGATCAGCGTGACCCGGTTGCCCATGGCGATGGCGGCGGCCATGGGGGAGATCATGCCCAAGAGCGGCCAGCCATCTTCGCAGAAGACGGCCATATTGCCGACGGGTTCTTTCATGGCCAGCGCCACGCCCCGGATCGGCACGCCATGCGCCTGCCCGTCATATTTGTCCGCCCAGGCGGCAAAGGTGAACAAGGTGCGGATGCAATGATCAACCTCGTCCTGCCCGGATTTGCCGGTCAGGTCCTTGATGCGTTTGGACAGTTCCTCGGCCCGCGCTGACAAGTTTTCAGCGATGTAGTAGAGGATTTGTGCGCGCAGATGTCCGGTAGTTTTGGACCAGGATTTCGCCCCGTTCATCGCCTCAACCGCGTTGCGCAGGTCCTTGCGGTTAGCGACGGATGCGTGGCCCAGCAGTTTGCCGCGCGGGCTGTAGACGGGTTTGGAATAGCCGCCATCGGGACGGGCCTGCTTGCCGTCGATATAGAGTTTTGCGGTACGGTCGAGCGGGTCGGCGGGGGTGCCGTCTTCGGTGGTGTAGGCGTCGATCTTTTTGAGCGCTTTGGGGGTGCCTTTCGGTTTGGTGTAGCCTGCCAGCCCTTCCCAGCCACCTTCGCGCCCGAAACCGCTTTCGCGCACGCCGCCGAAACCTGCGGCGGCGTCCATCATGTTGGTGCCGTTGACCCAGACGATGCCCGCGGCGAGTTTGGGTGCGATGTCGAGCGCGAGGTTGATGTTTTCCGACCAGACGGACGCCGCGAGGCCGTAGCGCGTGTTTTTGGCGATCTGCACGGCCTCGGCAGGCGTGCGGAAGGTGGTGGCGGCGAGGACGGGGCCGAAGATCTCCTCTTGCATCAGGGTGGATGCGGGGGATAGGCCGGTGATCAGCGTAGGGGGGTAGAAACAGCCCTTGGGTGCGGTCGTCTGGAAGGTTTCGCCTTCGGTGTTAGCGTCGACCATCTTGGTGATCTGATCGAGTTGCACCGGGTCCACGATGGCGCCGATATCGATGCATTTGTCCAGCGGGTCGCCGATGCGGAGGTTCTGCATGCGGGCCTTGAGCTTGGTGTAGAACTGGTCGGCGATGCCTTCCTGCACCAAGAGCCGTGATCCGGCACAGCAGACCTGACCCTGGTTGAACCAAATGGCGTCGACGAGGCCTTCGACGGCGCTGTCCATGTCCGCATCGTCGAAGACGATGTAGGGGCTCTTGCCGCCGAGTTCGAGAGAGAGCGCCTTGCCCGATCCGGCGGTCGCTTCGCGGATTTTGCGGCCGACTTCGGTGGAGCCGGTGAAGGCAATCTTGTCCACATCGGCGTTCACAAGGGCCGCACCGGTTTCGCCGTCGCCCGTGACGATGTTAACGACGCCGGGGGGCACGCCTGCCTCTGTGCAGATTTCGGCGAAGATCATGGCCGTGAGCGACGTGTATTCGGCGGGTTTCAGGACGACCGTGTTGCCCATGGCCATCGCGGGCGCGATTTTCCAGGCGAGCATCAGGAGGGGGAAGTTCCACGGGATGATTTGGCCGCAAACGCCGAGCGGTTCGCGGTCGGGCAGTTCGGTGCGCATGAGTTGGGCGAACCCGGCGTGGTGGTAAAAATGCCGGATGGCGAGCGGCACGTCGATATCGCGGCTTTCGCGGATCGGTTTGCCGTTGTCGAGGCTTTCCATCACGGCGAGCAGACGAGAGTGCTTTTGCATCAGCCGGGCGATGGCATAGAGAATGCGGGCGCGCTTGTGGCCTGACTTGGCCCAGGCGAGTTGGGCCTTGCGGGCGGCGGAGACCGCCGTTTCGATTTCCTCCGCCGTGCCTTTGGTGACGCCTGCGAGCTTTTCGCCAGTGGCGGGGTTGTTGGATGGGAAATCGTCGCGCAGCGGGCCCCATTTGCCACCTATGTAGTGCCCTGCGATACCGCCACGGTCGGCGATCCATTGCAGCGCCTCGGACGCGCTTTCGGGGGCGGGGCCGTAATCCATGGTGTCGAAGATTTCTTTTATGGTCATGGGAGCGCCCAGGCGTTGAGGAGAAGGAGAAGAATGAGAGCCAAAAGTGCGCCAACGGTCGCTACAAAGGCGGATATGTTTCGGCGTTGTTTGGCAGGGATGCCCGCCCGCAAAGTTGGAGTTGGCCTTACTAAGGACCATGCAAGAGCGGCTATGAACAAGATAAAGCCAAGAATGAAGAAGTAGCCAAGAATTAGCTGCATTGCCTCACCCAATCGCATGCCGCCAGGACGCCGAATAGGCACCTGTGACGTGGTGTTCGAGTTGTCGTTCGATGTCTCCCAAGAGGCTAGAGGCACCGAAGCGGAAGAGGTCGGGTTGCAGCCAGCGGTCGCCAAGCTCATCCTTGATCACGGCGAGGTAGACGAGCGCGTCTTTAGCCATGGAAATTCCGCCTGCCGGTTTGTAGCCGACCATGATACCGGTCCGATCCTCATAGTCGCGGATCGCGCGGATCATGGTCAGAGTTACGGGCAGGGTGGCGTTGACGGGTTCCTTGCCGGTGGAGGTCTTGATAAAATCCGCCCCGGCCATCATGCAGACCAGCGAGGCGCGGGCTACGTTGCGCAGGGTGCCGAGTTCGCCGGTAGCGAGGATCGCCTTGACATGGGCGTCGCCGCAAGCCGCGCGCATTTCTTTCATCTCATCATAAAGCGCCTGCCAATTGCCGGTCAGGGCGTGGCGTCGGCTGATAACGATGTCGATCTCCTCGGCACCTGCTTTCACGCTTTCCTTGATCTCGGCGATCCGTAGTGGGAACGGGGAAAGACCCGCCGGAAAGCCGGTTGAGACGGCGGCGACAGGGATGCCGGACCCCGCCAGCGCGTCAACGGCGGTGGGGACCATGTCGTGATAGACACAGACGGCGCCAGTGGTCAGACCGGTCATCCCCAGCGCTTCGAGGATCGGTTGTGCGACGGGTTGTTTCGCCTTTGCACACAGACGGCGCACGCGTCCTTCGCTATCGTCGCCCGACAATGTGGTGAGGTCCATCAGACTGATCGCCTTGCAAAGCCATGCTGCCTGATAGTCTTTCTTGACGCTGCGCCTCCCGGGCAGCGATTTCGCCCGTCGTTCGATGGCCGATGTATTCGCCTGCGCAGCCATGACCCAATCGAGGTCCAGCGCTGTGCCATCATTGCGCTGATGCTGCACCTGAGGCAGCTGCGTCGCGGTTGTCGTGGGGGTGGCTGTGGTTTGCAAGGTGGCCTCCTGCGGTGCCTCGATAGGGTGGCACTTTGGCGCGTTCTTGGCAAGGTTTGACCATTTGGTCAAATACTATGTCGGCTGTACCACCTGACGCTGGAACTTCTGCCGGTATTGCAAGGGCGTAAGACCATGCGCGGCGCGGAACAGTTTGTGAAAGTGGGACATGTTGGGGATGCCGCAATCACTCGCGATTTCGCTGACCGGCGCATCGTCGGTGGTCAGCGCGCGCGCAGCGTGAGACATGCGGATCTGATTGACATAGTCGGAGGGGGTCAATCCAAGATGCTTGCGCATGCTGCGGCTGACATGAGCGTGGGCCTTGCCCGTCTGTGCCACGAGCCCTGCCGCCCCCGACTGGAAGACGCTGATGTCATGGGCGGAGTGGCAGGCATCGCGCAGCCACGCGGGCATGTTGTCAGTGAGGCGTTCGGTAGTAAGGTCCGAACAGAGAGGGAGCAGAAAGGCCTCTGCCGCCAAAACATCACAGCGGCTGCGTTCGAGTACACCAGCCTGATGGTTGAGTGCGGCAAGCTGGCCCATATTGCGGAAAGCCTTCGCCGGTCCACCGGTTGACCAGAACAGATGCCCTTTGAGATGTGGGTACCGCTTGCCCAACCCTTTTATGATGTCGGGATGAATACAAAGCGCTACAACAAGCGCATGATCGCCCCGGCCTTGCAAGCCATGGGGCTGGCCGGGGCGAAGGAAGATGACGTCGCCTTCGGTCAGTGTCTCGGCGCCTTCCGGCAAGTGATGCCGAACCTTTCCGTTCTGGACCCAGACAAGCTCAAAAAAGTCGTGATCATGCAGTGATTTCGGTCGCGCGGGGGTCAGTGTCGCGCGGGCAAGGTGTATCTGCGTGCCGTTTTGCAGGATGTCGCGGTGATGCAAAATGAGGGTCATGAGGCCGGATAACACAGATTATGCTGCATTGCAGAATCAATTCATCAATGCAGCGGATAAATTCGCGATTGACATCAAATAAACTGCACCCGGGTGACAATCGGCGCGTGGCAGGCTATGGCGCGCATCATCCATGCAGAAGGGAATGCCGTTGATGTCTTTGGACCGCTCTATCAAAATCGCGCCGTCGATCCTGGCCGCCGATTTCGCGAATTTTGGTGCTGAATGCGAGGCCATTGAGGCGCAGGGCGCGGATTGGGTGCATGTGGACGTGATGGACGGGCATTTCGTCCCCAACATCACCTTCGGCCCGGAGATGTGTGCCGCGATCCGCCCGCATATCAAGAGGGTAATGGACGTGCACCTGATGATCGCGCCGGTCGATCCGTATGTCGATGCTTTTGCCAAGGCAGGGGCCGATATCATCACCGCGCATGTGGAGGCAGGGCCGCATATTCATCGTACCTTGCAGGCCATTCGCGGCGCGGGTGCCAAGGCCGGTGTGGCGCTAAACCCAGGCACCCCGGCAGAGGCGGTGGCGGAACTGCTCGACATGGTTGATCTGATCTGTGTGATGACCGTGAACCCCGGCTTTGGTGGCCAGAAATTCATAGATATGACGGGGAAGGTGCGCGCCTTGCGGGCGATGATTGGTGACCGGCCCATCCATATCGAGATCGATGGCGGCGTTGACCCGACCACGGCACCTTTGGTGACGGCGGCAGGGGCGGATGTGCTTGTGGCGGGCTCGGCGGTGTTCAAGGGCGGTTCGGTCAGCGATCCGGCCCCTTATGGCGCCAATATCCGGGCGATCCGCGCGGCGGCAACTGCCTGACCGGGCTGCACAAAAACTGCACATCTCTGCCAGCGCCTTTGCACGGCAGCCGCCTAGAGCTGGTCCCAATTAAGAAAGAAAGGGACAGATATGGTTGTGCGTGGGGTGCCAAGGCGATTGGCGCGGGATGGGTGGTGGCTGGATGATGCGCCACCACGGCGTGTGGCGCCGGTTTGGCTGCTGCTGGCGGTGGTGATTTGCGCTGATTTGCTGGTTTGGGGCGTGGCGGCGGGGCTGGGCTTCGTGGTCTGTCTGTTGCTGGTTACGGCGGCGGTGCATCTGGCGGTTGGGCAGGCGGTGCCGCTTTGGCGCGCGATGGCGGCCTGGGGGCTGCTGATCGTTAGCCTGTTGCCAGCTGTGGATTTGGTGCAGCCCCTGTCGGTCGGCTTTGCGGTGCTTGGCATGTTGGCCTTCAGCGCGTGCATGATCGTACCTGATTGGGACGCTTCGGCGCTTTTCCGGACAGCGCTGAGATTGCCCGGCGCGGGGCTGGTCCAGACCTTCCGCGATGCGAAGAATGCAAAGCCATCGATGCCGTCGAAAGTCGCGGTCGGACGGGTGCTGACCGATTGGCTGGTGCCATTGGCGGTGGGCGGCGTTTTCATATGTCTGCTGGCGCTTGCCAATCCGGTGGTTGATGCCTGGCTCATTCGGCTAGGGGCGTTGGAAACCGGCTTTTCCGTAGATGCGGGGCGTGTCGCGTTTTGGGGTGCGGTGGCGCTGATCGCCTGGCCGCTGCTGCGCCTGGCCGTCATGAAAGGCACATTGAACCGCCCATCGCGCCGGATCGCCCTGCCACAAAGCCGCCTGATCAATGGCCGCTCGGTGCTGCGCGCGCTTGTCCTGTTCAACCTGATTTTCGCGGTCCAAAGCCTCTTGGATATGGGCTACCTTTGGGGCGGGGTCAGACTGCCTGCCGGGATGAGTTACGCCGAATATGCCCACCGCGGGGCCTATCCGTTGCTGGTTGCGGCACTGCTCGCTGGCTTCTTCGCGCTGATCTCACAGCCTTTTGCGGGTGACCGACCGGTGCTGCGCATCCTTCTCTATATCTGGATTGGGCAGACCGTTCTGTTGGTGTTGTCCTCGATCCTGCGGCTCGACCTTTATGTGGAGGCTTATGGGCTGACCCGCCTGCGCTTTGCGGCCTTCATCTGGATGGTTCTGGTGGCGCTGGGCCTTGTGCTGATGATCATGCAGATGATGGCGAAACGCAGCGCTGGCTGGTTCATCGCGCGGGCGGCTGGGCTGGGGTTGCTCGCGCTTTACACCGTGTCTCTGGTCAATGTGGACGGGTTCATTGCTCGGCATAATCTCGCAGTGGGCAAGGTGGATGGGTACTACCTTTGCGGCTTGAGCGAAGGGGCCGCACCCGCTTTGGCGGCCTATGGTCCGCCGCTCTGCCAGCGCGCGGTTAGCGTGCCGCAGGATTGGCGCGCATGGGGGTTTCGCAATGCAAGGCTACGCCGTAGCGTGGCACAGATGGAAGAGGTGCAGGGATGAGTGGTCAGATACTGGTCGCCGATGATGACGGGCAGATCCGCGATGTGGTGCGCATCGCGCTGGGTCAGGCGGGGTTTACGGTGGCCGAGGCTGCTGACGGTCAAGAGGCGCTGGAGATGGCGCAGAGCCTGACGCCCGATCTGATCGTGCTGGATATCGGGATGCCGGAGATGGACGGGCTCGATGTTTGCCGTGAACTGCGCAAGGCGTCGCAGGTTCCGGTGGTCTTTCTGACCGCCCATGGTGATGAGATTGACCGGGTTGTGGGGCTGGAGCTCGGGGCGGATGACTATGTCTCCAAACCGTTTTCGCCGCGCGAGCTGGTGGCGCGTGTGCGGGCGATCCTGAAGCGGGCGGCACCGGTGCAGGCGGCGCAGGCGGTGCTGCGGCGCGGGATGGTCAGCGTCGATCCGGAGCGGCATTTGTGCCATGTGGGCGAGGCGGCGGTCACGCTGACATCTCGGGAAATGGCGTTGCTGGAGCGCCTGATCTCGCGCCCCGATCACGTGATGTCACGCCCGCAACTGGTGGATTCGATCTATGGCACCAATGTCCATGTCAGCGACCGGACGATGGACAGCCATCTGCGCAACTTGCGCGGTAAGCTCGCCAAGGCGGGCTGTGCGGATGCGATTGAAACCGTGCATGGCGTGGGGATCCGGATGGGCGCATGTCGCGGCGGGTAAGGCGGAAATGGCGCCCGCCTCTGGCGCTTGTGCTGGTCGGACCGCTGGCGGCGGTATTCTTTCTGCCGATCATCGGGATTGCCTATTTCCGGGTGGCGGGCGGCATTCTGGGCTGGGCAGAGACGTCGTGGATGATCGGCTGGATGGCCTTTGTGGCGACCGTGGTGCTGGGATATCTTTTGTGGCGGTTGGTCCTGTCCCCCGTCCGTACACTGACCGCCTATGCCAAAAGTGAGGGTACGGCGAAGGTGCCCGCCCATTTCGGGACGCCGGAGTTTTCGCAGCTTGGGCAGGCCGTGATCGGCATGACCCGGACCTTGCAGGGCCGCGAGGCGGTGTTGCGGTCTTACGCGGATCATGTGACGCATGAACTGAAATCGCCGCTGACGGTGATCCGGGGGGCGGCGGAACTCTTGGATAATCCGGGGCTGTGTGATCAAGACCGAGGCCGGATGCTGGGCAATATCGGCGATGCCGTGGCCCGGATGGAGGCGCTGTTGGACGGGCAGCGTGCCCTTGCGCAGGCACAGGAACCGATGCCACCCGGTTCCTGCCTGCTGTCAGAAGTTTTGGCGCCGCATGATGTGGCTCTACCGCGTGATGGACGGGTGCCCCTGCCGCGTGACGTGATGGACCTTGTGGCGACGCATCTGATCGGAAATGCGCACGCGCATGGGGCCAGTTCTGTGACATTTGAACTGGACGCGGACAGGCTGATCGTAAGCGATGACGGGCCGGGTGTTTCCGAGGGCAATCGCGACCGGATTTTCGACCCCTTTTTCACCACACGGCGCGAGGCCGGCGGTACCGGTATGGGCCTGCCGATTGTACGGCGGATATTGCAGGCACAGGGCGCGGAAATCAGGCTGATGGACGGTCCGGGCGCGACATTCGAGATCCGGTTTGACGGGTGAAATCACCGATCTACCCCTTAACTGCACCTTCACTCAATCCCGAGACCAGATAGCGCTGGGCGATCAGGAAAACGATGGTGATCGGCAGACCTGACAGGATCGCGGCTGCGGCGAAATCGCCCCAGAGATATTTGAACTCGTTGAGATAAAGCCTGGAACCGACTGCAAGGGTCATTTGGTCCTCGGAGCGGATCAGAACGGAGGCGATGGGATAATCGTTGATGAAGCCGATGAAGGCGAGCACGAAGACGACGCTCATGATCGGGACAGCAAGCGGCAGGAAGATGTACCGGAAGGTTTGCCAAGGCGTCGCCCCGTCGATCGCGGCGGCTTTGTCGAGGGCGGTGTCGATACTGTCGAAATAGCCCTTGATCGTCCAGATATGCAGCGTGACGCCCGAGAGGTAGATCAGGATAAGCGCGACATGGGAATCGAGGCCGAGAACGGGATGAACCTCACCCAAAGCGTCGAAGATCGCATAGATGGCGACCAATGCCAGCGTGGTCGGGAACATCTGGATCAGGAAAAGTCCGTCAAGCATTGCGCCCTTGCCTTTGATCTTGATCCGGCTGAACGCGTAAGCCGAGATTGTCGCGATGGCCAGCACGCCAAGCCCCGCGATCAGACCGATTTTGACCGAGTTCCACATCCAGAGCATGACGGGGTAGGGTGGTTCAACCACGGTGCCGTCGGCCCGTGTGTAGTCGAAGCCGAAGGCGAGATACCAGTGCTCGAGCGTTGGGTTCTCAGGGATGATAGAGCCGACCGAGAAATTCCCTTCACGGAAACTGATCGACAGCACCATGAAGAAGGGAAAGAGGATCAACGTCAGAAAGATCAGCATGAACCCATGGGCGAGGATCTTTTTGATCAGAAGGTCTTTTGGGCGTTCGACGATCATGTATGTCCTTTCCGGCTGAGTGACGCTCGTGGCTTTGCCACATCGCCCCACCCACCGTCCCGTTAGCGGCCCGCCCGTTTCTCGGCGGCGCGTCGCATGGCGACGAAGTTGGCATAGGAAATGGCCGCGACAGCGAGGAAGATCAGCAAGGTGATTGCACCTGCGAGGCCGAATTGCTGGCCTGCATTGTCAAAGGCAAGCCGGTAGGTGAAGCTGGCAAGTATGTCTGTCTCGCCCGCCGGGATGATGGTGCCCGGAATGTCAGGCAACCCGCGTGTCAGCAGAAAGATCAACACCATATTGTTGAAGTTAAACGCAAAGCTCGCGATCATGAGAGGCAGGAAAGGCGGGATGATCTGCGGCAGGGTGATCGTGAAGAAAACACGGATAGCACTGGCGCCTTCCAGAGCGGCGGCTTTCTTGTGATCCTCCGGCACGGCCTGCAGGAACCCCATGGCGAGCAGCATCATGTATGGGTAGCCGAGCCAGGTATTCACGATGAGCACCATTGCCCGCGCGAGATTGCCATCGGTGAACCAGTTTGGACGGATGCCGAACAGAGCCTCGAGGATCAGGTTGATTTCTCCAAAGTTCTGATTGAAGAGCCCCTTGAAGACGAGGATCGAGATGAAGGCTGGCACAGCATAAGGCAGGATCAGCAGGATCCGATAGATCGCCTTGAACCGCAGATGTGGCCATTGCAGGATGACGGCCAGTGTCAGCCCGACTGCAAATGTGAGTACGACTGAAAGTGCTGCGAAAACAAAGGTCCAGATGAAGATGCTGACCATCGGGCCGCGAATGCCTTCGGACTGGAACACGCGTTCAAAATTGGCCAGGCCGACGCCGACACGCCAGCCAGGTGGCACCTGATCGCCGTTTTCGTCGACGAAGAAACCGGTATCATGGTTCGCTATCAGTTTGACGCCGTCAAAGCGGGTCAGTGTATTGGGGCCGGTCTGCACATAGTCAGGCGTGACGATGGCGAAGGTGCGCAATCCTGCATTCTGGATGATCCCGCCATCGGGCGTGATGAGGGTCAGCGCCTGGAGACCGGCGCGCAGCTGAATGGCCTCGCGACGTTCGAGCAACACTGCTGGTGCGTCAGCAGGGGAAAGGCTTGTCTCGGCGGTGCCATCCAACGCGACCGGACCGGACAACAGCCCTGCCTCTGGCAGCCAAATCCGGTATTGATCACCGTCGCGCGCGACGGCGAAAGGCTGTTCGGTTGCGGGGTCGACCGAGCCGCGCGCGGTGAGCACCTCGATTGCGCGTTCATAGGTCAGCAGATTGGAAGAACTGTAATTCGTGAAGCCGATATAGATCGTGTAGACGACCGGGAAGGCGATAAAGATCAGAACGGCGGCGACACCCGGAAAGATGAATCGCGCACCGTAATACTGGTTCAGACCAAAGACGATCGCAAAGCCGGTCGCAAGTACCAGCAGGATCACCCCATAGATCGGCTGCGCAATCTGATAAAGAAAGAACGCTCCAAAAAGCAGCGCGACCGCGACGATCCCCACAAGGGCCAGCCGCAGGATCGGTGATCCTTCGTCTGCGGGTATGTCGTTGATTGCGGTCATCGCTGTCCTTGAAGGTGCATGCCTGCCACGGCCCGGTGAAACAGGAGTGGTGTCTTTGTGTGGATGGGGGTGGCGGTTGGGAGGAGCCGCCGCCCGAAGCAGGGACTACTCGCCCAGAATGCGCGCCGCAGCGTCGTTCAGCGCGTCGGCGGGCGCAGCAGCACCCGTTGTAATGTTCGTGAGCGCGGGCGCCATCGCGGCCCAGAACGCACCCATTTCAGGGTTGGAGGGCATCGGCACGCCGTTGGCTGCTACGGCCAACATGTCAGTCACGAGTGGATCGCCCTGCGCTGTGGCCGCAGACATGTCCGCCAGTGCACCCAGAGCGCCATTTGCGTTCCAGACTGCAAGTCCGTCATCAGTTGCAAGGTAGTTTTCGATAAGCTCAACAGCCAGATCCGTATTGGGTGAGGCCGCATTGAGCCCAAGAACCTGCACGCCAAGGAAGGGTGGGGAAACCTCGCCATTCACCGTGGGGATCGGGGCCACACCAATGTTGATTTCAGAGTCTTTGAACGCGCCCCAGGACCATGGGCCGTTCAACACCATGGCCACTTCGCCATTATTCATTGCGCCGTCCATAACACCGTAATCGACGCCCTGCGGCATCACGCCATCGTCGAAGAGTGATTTCAGGACTTCAGCGCCTGCGATGGCGCCTTCGGTATTTACGCCCGTGGTGGAGCCGTCATAGGATCCATCGACCTTCTGGAAGGCATATCCGCCACCTGCCATCAGCAATGGCATCGTGAAATAGGTGTTGTTGTAGTCCCAGAGGATTTTCTGGCCCGACACGTCGAGATCCTTGATCTCTTCGAAAGATGCCGGCGGGGTGTCGATGATGTCCTTATTGTAGATCAGGGTCACCGCTTCGACGGCGAGCGGATAGCCCCATGTCTTGCCGTCGAATTGCACAGCATCCATTGCAGCAGGCAGGATGTCGTCGGACCAGCTGGCCGCGGGTTGCACCGGTGCAATCAGACCGCCGCTGGCCCATTCACCAAAGCGGTCATGCGCCCAAAGCACAATGTCAGGACCGTCGCCCGTGGCGGCTGCTTGCTGAAACTTCTGCGCCAGGTCCGGGTCAACGATTTCGACGGCAACCTCGACCCCGAGATCATCAACAAAGGGTTGCACAGCTTCAAGCAATGCATCGCGGTCGCGGTTGTTGCCTGTCCAGATCAGGATCTTGCCGTCTTCCAATGCGGCTGCAGGGGCGGCTGTGCTGAGCAACAGCGCCAGAGTGGTCAGGGTCTTTTTCATTTTTGTCTCCTCCCAGAGAGTTGGTTTAGGCTGACAAGGCGAGCGCCCCGTCATGGGTCAGGTAAGCAAAGCCGTTGCCGGGCAGGGTGAGTGTAGGCCCGTCAAGATTGGCGTGACGCGGGCCGGTCAGGGCCGCCTCGCCTGAAAGGGTGATGACCTGCGGGTCTTTCGAGAGGTTGAAAGCGCAGGTGATCTGCTGCCCTTCGGATTGGCGCTGAAACGCCAGCAGGGGTTCGGGCAGGTTGATGAAAGACGTGTCGCCAGTGGTCAGCGCGGGCTGCGATTTCCGAAAAGCTATAGCGCTTTTGTAGAAATGCAGCGTGCTGTCATTGGCCGCCTCTTGGCCATCGACGGCAAGTGCGGCCTGCGGCGATTTGATGGGCAGCCAGGGACGCCCGGTCGAGAAACCGGCATTCGGTTTGTCCTGTTCCCAGACCATGGGTGTCCGGCAACCATCGCGCCCCTTGATTGCGGGCCAATACCGCAATGCTGGTGGGTCGGTCAGTTCGTCATAGGTCAGCTCGGTTTCGGTTTGCCCCAGTTCTTCGCCTTGGTAGATGCCAATCGTGCCCTCGAATGACATCAGCATCGCGCAGGCGAGCCGGGCCATATGCCCCTCGCTGACTGCATGCTCATCCCAGCGGGTAACGTGGCGGGGCACATCATGGTTGCTGAAAGACCATTTTGGGTGGCCATCGGGCGCACCTTGTTGAAAGCCTTCGATGCAACTGCGGAAGTGATCGGCGGTGAAATCGGGGCTGAGCATCGCAAAGCTATATGCCATGTGCAGACGGCTGCTGCCGGCGGTGTAATCGCCCATGATCTGAATCGATTTGCGCCCCATCTCGCCCACTTCACCGACCATCATGATGTCGTCATATTGGTCTGTCAGCGCGCGCAAGCGTTCCAGAAAGCCAAGGTTCTCGGGCCGGGTCTTGTTGTAGATGTTGTCCTGCATCCCATAAAGATCGGTCGCCATGACCTGCGGACGGGACTGCGCTGGGGGGTTGGAGCGTAACTGCGCGTCGTGGAAGTAGTAGTTCACCGTGTCTAACCGGAAGCCGTCGAGCCCACGGTCGAGCCAGAACTTACACGTCTCGAGGATCGCATCGACCACATCGGGGTTGTGGAAGTTCAGATCGGGTTGCGCGGCGAGGAAATTGTGCAGGTAATACTGACCGCGCTGCGGGTCGAATTCCCAGGCCGGGCCGCCGAAATGGCTATGCCAGTTGGTCGGGGGGGACCCGTCAGGTAGCGGGTCGGCCCAGACATACCAATCCGACTTCGGGTTGTCCCGGCTGACACGCGATTCCATGAACCATGGGTGCTGGTCAGAGGTATGTGACAAGACCTGATCGGTGATCACTTTCAGCCCCAGTTCATGGGCACAGGCGATCAGCGCGTCGAAATCTTCCAACGTGCCAAAAAGCGGGTCGATATCGGTGTAATTGGACACGTCATAGCCCATGTCCTTTTGCGGCGAGGTGAAGATCGGCGACAGCCAGATGCAATCAGCCCCCAATGCCGCGATATGGGGCAGGCGGCGTGTAATCCCCTTCAGATCGCCGATCCCGTCGCCATCATCGTCCTGAAACGAGCGGGGGTAGACCTGATAGATTACGGCGTCACGCCACCATTCACGCATTGGTGCTCTCCATTGATTCGCCAGTACGGTAACAAATCGGATCAGACTTTCAAATCGTTTTAAATTCGGTTTTCCGCTATGAATAGTCGATTTATTGCATTACAAGATGGAAGATATGTAATCGCTTTGAGGAGGAGCGCGTGTGGCAACGCTCAAGGAAATCGGCGCCGAGCTGGGACTGTCACCTGCGACGGTGAGCCGGGCGCTGAATGGCTTTCCCGAAGTGAACAAGAACACCGTTGACCGCGTCCGCGAGGTGGCAGAGCGGCTTGGCTACCGGCCAAACCGCGTGGCACAGCGGCTGGTCACGGGACGCTCTGGCATGGTGGGGCTAATCATTAAGATCCGTGCAGATATGAGTGCCGACCAGACCTTCTTCGAGATGCTCACGGGATTGACCGCAGCACTTGGGGCGCAGGATACGGACCTCGTTCTTGCCGTGGATCAGGATGATGATCCGGTGCTGCCTTACCGCAAACTGATGGAGCGTGACATCCTTGATGGTTTCATCCTGAATGCGCCGGTGCCCGACGACCCCCGCGTGGCATTTTTGCAGGAAAAGGGCATCCCGTTTGTGATGCACGGGCAGACGGCACCGGATGTCGATTATGCCTGTTTCGGGATCGATAACGCGGCCGTATCTGCCGATGCGGTGCGGCTGCTCACCTCGCTTGGTCACAAGCGCATCGCGCTGATCAACGGGCAGTCCCGCTACGCATTCTCGGTCGACCGGTTGCGCGGCTTCTCCAAGGCGATGGAAGCGGAGGGGCTTTCTGTGCCTGCGGCCTTCATGACGTCAGATGCCGAGACCGAGACACATGGCTATACGCATGCGCTTGAAATGTTGGCCGGTCGTGACGGACCTTCGCCCACGGCTTTTGTCTGCGCATCGACGCTAGTCGCGGCGGGCGTCATGCGAGCCGTGAAGGATCGCGGGTTGTCCGTGCCGGGCGACGTTTCGGTGATGGGTCATGACGATGCCTTGCCACTGACGCAGGCACGCGATCTTGAACCGGCCCTGACGGTGACCCGTGCACCGTTGCGCGATGCATGTCAGCCCCTGGCAGAGTTGCTTGTGGCCCATGTGAAGGGCGCACCGGCCGAACAAAGGATCGAGCGGGCGGAACTCATCGTCCGTGCCTCGACCGGTCCTGCACCAAAAGGAGGAGAAACACCATGGCTCTCGACATGAGCACCTCACACGTCCTTCAAACCAACGGCCTTGCTAAAGCTTACGGTGCTGTTGAGGTCTTGCGCGATGTCAATATCGACATGGTACAAGGCGAGTTTCTCGTTCTGGTCGGCCCTTCGGGCTGCGGGAAATCCACGCTTTTGAACTGTATCGCGGGGCTAGAGGAGATCAGTGCCGGGTCGCTCATGATTGGCGGGCGGGACGTCACGCAGGAACCGCCCAAGGACCGTGACATCGCGATGGTGTTTCAAAGCTATGCTTTGTACCCCACGATGACGGTTGCCGAAAACATCGGTTTCGGCATGAAGATCCGCAAGGTGCCCAAGGCGCAGATGGATGCGAAGATCGCCGAAGTGGCGAAGCTCTTACAGATTGATCATCTGTTGGACCGCAACCCGTCGCAGCTGTCTGGCGGACAGCGCCAAAGGGTCGCCATGGGCCGCGCACTGGTGCGGGACCCCAAGTTGTTTTTGTTCGACGAGCCGCTCTCAAACCTCGACGCCAAGTTGCGAGTGGAAATGCGGGCCGAGATCAAGCGCCTGCACAAGACGACCGGCGCCAGTGTCGTTTACGTGACCCATGATCAGATCGAGGCGATGACACTGGCCAGCCGGATTGTCGTGCTGAAAGGCGGCGACATTCAGCAGATTGGCACGCCGCAGGAGATTTATGACCGGCCTGCAAATACATTTGTGGCCGATTTCATGGGGTCGCCGCCGATGAACATCATTCCAGCCACTATTTCAGATGGTCGATTGAACTTGGGGGATGTGTCGCTCCCGGCGCGACAAGGTCTGCCCGACCACGTGCAGGTTGGCATTCGTCCGGAGCATCTTTCTCTAGGCGGGTCAGACCTGCGAGTCACCCCAACAATGATCGAGAATACAGGTGCCGAATGCTATCTGAATTTCGGTCTGAACGGCGTGACAGTCACGGCACGCCTGCCGGGACGAATGGATGAGAACAGCACAGACCCGGTCAACCTCTCGATAACACCAGGTAAGTTGAACTTCTTCGAAGCGGAGACCGGGGCGCGTATTTATCTGTGAATCAAGGTGGGTTTCACCCACCCTACGATCCGCTGCGATACCAAGCGATAAGTTTGGCACGGTCTTCTGCCGCCATGTCCACCGCGTTCGGTGGTGGCATGCCGTGGCTGACCCCGGCCTGCAGGTAAATCTGCCGCGCGTGGCGGGCGATGTCGCTTTCGGTTTCGAGGAAAACGCCTTTGGGCGCCCATTGCATATTGTTCCAGACAGGCTCGCGCGCGTGGCACATGGAGCAATGCCCGATGACGATATCGCGGGCATCTTCAAAGCCGTCCGCTGACGCGAACCGCGCTTCGTATGGTGTCAGTGCCCGCGCCTCGGCCTCTTCGTAAGTGTCGTGACCCGGCTGGGTCGAGAGCCGCGCGATCAGGATAAAGAGCAGGACCGTGACGGCCCATGTCCAGGATGGGCGGCCTTTGCGTGCATGCATGGAGTTGAAGTAATGCCGGATCGTTACGCCCATTAGGAAGACGAGGGCGGCGATGATCCAGGCATATTCTGTGCCAAAGGCCAGCGGATAATGGTTGGACAGCATCAGGAAAATGACCGGCAGGGTTAGGTAGTTGTTATGGGTCGAACGCAGCTTGGCGATCTTGCCATATTTGGCGTCTGGCGTGCGCCCGGCCTTGAGGTCGGCCACGACAATCCGCTGGTTCGGCATAATGATGAAGAACACATTGGCAGTCATGATCGTCGCGGTGAAAGCGCCGAGATGCAGAAGTGCTGCCCGCCCGGTGAAGACTTGATTGTAGCCCCACGACATCGCCACAAGCAGGACAAAAAGCAGGAGCATCAGGGTGGTGGGCTGGTCGCCAAGGGGTGATTTGCAAAGGAAATCATAGATGATCCAGCCGATTGCCAGCGAACCAGCAGAGATCAGGATGCCTTGCCAGATCGCCAGATCGGCCTTGTTGGGGTCGATCAGGTAAAGCTCGGCCCCGGCCCAATAGACCACGGCCAGTAGCGCGAAACCCGAAAGCCAAGTCCAATAGCTTTCCCATTTGAACCAGGTCAGATGTTCGGGCATCGCCGCCGGGGCCACCAGATATTTCTGGATATGGTAGAACCCGCCACCATGGACCTGCCATTCCTCGCCATCCGCGGGCCCATCGATATCGCGGTTCAGCGACAGGTCCAACGCGATAAAATAGAAGGACGACCCGATCCAAGCGATGGCCGTGATCACATGCAGCCAGCGGACGGCGAAGGCTAGCCAGTCCCACAAGATCGCTGCATCATACATCGGCAATGCCCCTCAACCGGCTGATTTCACACCCGTCTTGTGTTGGCGTCTATTGCCTGTAACAGTCAAGGCCAAACGGGCTCAGGGGGCAAAGGTGCAGCGATATCCGCGTGACATGATCGGTTATGGGGCACATCCGCCCGATCCGCGCTGGCCAGGTGGCGCGCGGATCGCGGTGCAGATCGTGCTGAATTACGAGGAAGGCGGCGAGAATAACGTCCTGCATGGTGATGCGGCGTCAGAGGCCTTTCTGTCCGAGATCGTTGGCGCTGCGGCGTGGCCTGGCCAGCGCCACTGGAACATGGAAAGCATCTATGAATATGGCGCACGCGCGGGGTTCTGGCGGCTGCACCGGATGATGGCGGACCTGCCGGTCACGGTTTACGGCGTGGCGACAGCTTTGGCCCGTGCGCCGGAACAGGTGGCCGCGATGAAAGAGGCGGGCTGGGAGATCGCCAGCCACGGGCTGAAATGGGTTGAATATAAGAACACGCCTGAGGATGTGGAGCGGGCACATATGGCAGAGGCCATTCGTCTGCATGCCGAGGTGGTGGGTGCGCCGCCGCGTGGCTGGTATACGGGCCGCTGTTCGATGAACACAGTCAGGCTCGCGGCGGAGACTGGGCAGTTTGCCTATGTTGCTGACAGCTACGCCGATGACCTGCCTTACTGGATGGAGTTTGGACGGCGTGAACAGCTGATCGTCCCGTATACGCTGGATGCGAATGACATGCGCTTTGCCACGCCGCAGGGCTTCAACGCGGGTGGGCAGTTTCTAGATTATCTGAAAGCCTCGTTTGATGCGCTGTATCGCGAGGGCGGGCGGATGATGTCGATTGGGCTGCATTGCCGTTTGATCGGGCGACCCGGACGGGCAGAGGCTTTGCGGCAATTTATTGAATATGCACAGGACCATGAAGGCGTCTGGTTCGCGACCCGCGAACAGATCGCGGATCACTGGGCGACGGTGCATCCGCATCAGCGGTTCGTGCGCCCGTCGCAGATGGACAAGGCCACATTCGTGGGGGCTTATGGTCATATATTTGAGCATTCTGCATGGGTCGCGAACCGTGCCTTTGATCTGGAGCTTGGTCCGGCCCATGACACGGTCGCGGGCCTGCATAGCGCGATGTGTCGGGCGTTTCGGTCGGCGACCGAAGAGGAGAGGCTGGGGGTTTTGACAGCCCACCCCGACCTTGCCGGGAAACTCGCAGCGGCCAAGCGGCTGACCGCAGAAAGCACGGCAGAGCAGGCGAGTGCGGGCCTTGATGCGCTGACTGATGCGGAGCGCGAGGCGTTCGCAAGGCAGAATGCGGCTTATACCGCGAAATTCGGGTTTCCGTTCATCATTGCGGTGCGCGATCACGATAAGGCGTCGATCAAGGGGGCGTTTGCTGCGCGGCTAGAGAATGATCGGGAAACTGAGTTCTCAGAGGCCTGTCATCAGGTCGAACGCATCGCCTATCACCGCCTCAAGGACTTGCTGCCACGATGAGCCGCGATATCAAGATCGCTCCGCTGACGGCAGAGGCATTTGCGCCGTTCGGCGATGTGCTCAATTGCGACGGCGACCCGGACAAGATGATCAATGCGGGTCTCTGCGGGCGATTTCACGACCGAGCCAAGGTGGATTGTGATGGGCAGGTCGGGATCAGCCTGTTTCGGTCAGAGCTGCGCGCGTTGCCCTATCAGCTTGATCTGGTGGAACGACATCCGCTGGGCTCGCAGGCCTTCATTCCAATGAGCATGGATTCGTTTCTGGTGATAGTCGCTGATCTTGATTTGCGCCCGCAGTCGTTTGTGACCGCCCCTGGTGAGGGCATCAATTTTCATCGGGGCACGTGGCACGGAGTGCTAACGCCGCTGTCAGGGCCGGGACTTTTTGCCGTGATTGATCGTGTGGATGACGGGCCCAATCTGGAAGAGCATGTCTTTGATGTGCCCTTCCGTGTGGTCCGATAGATTGGTTAGAAATCAACCTCGGTCGCCATTCCCTTTTCAATGGCTAGATCGACGATTGAAGCGGCGACGGCGAGGTCTTGCAAACCTACGCCCGTCCCGTCGAAAAGCGTGATTTCATCATCGCTTGTGCGACCAGGATGTTTGCCGTTGATGACGGCCCCGATCTCGGTGATGTCGTCTTTGGTCTTGAGGCCTGCCTTGACGGCATGTTGCGCCTCGCCCAGTGTGATGGATTGCGCGATTTCGTCCGTGAAAATGGTGGACTTGGCGACCAGATCGGTTTCGCATTCCTGCTTACCGATTGTGTCCGTGCCCATGCAGGCCAGATGCGTGCCAGGGCTGATATGAGCCGCGCCGAAGATCGGCGAGAAGACGGAAGTGATGGAGATCACGACATCGGCCTCAACCATGCCGTCGAGGTCGCCCACTTCGAAAGGCACGCCCGCTTCCTCAGCCACTTCGGCGAGGCCTGGCAGCATTTCCGGGTGATAGTTCCAGCCAATAACCTTCTCGAATTGGTGGGTTTCCAGCGCTGCGCGCAGTTGGAACTTGGCCTGATGACCCGCGCCGATCATGCCCATGACCTTAGCGTCTTTGCGGGCCAGATGCTTGATCGAGACGGATGAGGCTGCAGCGGTGCGCAAGGCGGTCAGCAGGTTGCCCCCGACCATCGCCGCGACCTTGCCGGTATCGGGGTCAAAGAGGAACACCGTGGATTGATGGTTGATCAGCCCACGACGCTCCATGTTGTGCGGCCAGTAGCCACCGGCCTTGAGGCCAAGCGCCATGCCCTTGCCATCAAAGCCGCCCTTGAAACCGTAGAGCGCGTCTTCGTGGCCGATCGCTTCGCGAATGACTGGAAAGTTGTAGGCGTCGCCTGATGACATTGCGGCGAAGACTTGTTCGACGGCGGTGAATGCGTTGGCGCGCGTGATAAGATCGGCAATCGCCGCTTCGGGGACAATGATCATGAGTATTCCTTTAGTGCAGATCAGCAGCCTTGGCTGGTCGTCATAGTCTTAGCCCGGCAGGTGGACCTGCCGGGGATCAAATTTCTAGAAATTTGATGTGGCTCAGTACGCCTTGCCGCGGGCCGAAACAGGCCAGAGCGTTTCGACTTTTCCGTTGCGCACACCGACATACCAGTCGTGGACATTGCAGGTCGGGTCACAGTGGCCCGGCACAAGCTTCAGCTTGTCGTTCACCTTCAACGCCCCTTCCGGGTCCATGACCACGCCATGCTCATCCGAGCATTTGACGTATTCCACATCCGTCCGGCCATAGATCGTCGGCAGGCCGCTATCGACGGATTGGGCTTTGAGCCCAGCATCCACAATCGCCTTATCTGCCTTGGCGTGGCTCATCACGCTTGTCAGGATGAACAGAGCGTTTTCCCATTCGTTTTCGTCGATCCGGTTCCCGTCTTTGTCGAGGATACGTCCGTAATCGGCATCCATGAACGCGTAGGACCCGCACTGCAATTCGTTGAACACGCCTGAATTGCTCTCGAAGTAGTAGGAGCCTGTTCCGCCGCCTCCGACGATATCAGATTCAATCCCTTCGGCCTTCAGCATCTCCAGCGTCTCGCGCACCTGATCGATGGCAATCTGTGTTTTGCCCTGACGCTCTTCGTAAGAGTCGAGATGTTGCATGGCGCCTTGATAGGCCTGAATACCCGCATATTTCAGGCCAGGTGCGGCGTCGATGGCCTTGGCGAGTTCCACGACCGGAGCCCCGTACTGCACACCACAGCGACCCGCGCCGACGTCGATTTCCACGAGGCATTCAATCTGCGTGCCATGTTTCTGAGCTGCTGCCGATAGATCGGCAACGTTGTCCAGGTCATCGACACAGCAGATTGCGCGCGCGCCAAGTTTGGGAATACGCGCCAGCCGGTCGATCTTCTGTGCATCGCGCACCTGATTGGACACCAGCACATCCTTGATCCCGCCACGGGCGAAGACCTCGGCCTCGCTCACCTTCTGGCAGCAGACCCCGACGGACCCACCCAGCTTTTCCTGCAACAGCGCGACATCCACGGACTTGTGCATCTTCCCATGCACGCGGTGGCGCATGCCATGGGACTTCGCATAGTCGCCCATCTTCTTGATGTTGCGTTCCAGCGCATCCAGATCGAGCACGAGGCACGGCGTCTGGATATCCGCCTCGTCCATGCCGGGCAGGGCGGGGACGTCGTAGCCCACTTCGAGGTTTCTAAGGTTACTCATATCATTCATGGTCTCTCTCCCTTACTTCTGCATCCAGGGCAGTTTGTCCAAATCCACATTGCCGCCAGTGACGATGACCCCGACGCGCTTGCCTGCGAAGCGCTCCTTGTTCTTCAGGATCGTGGCGAGCGGCACGGCACAGCTTGGCTCCATCACGATCCGCAGGTGTTTCCACGTGATCTTCATTGCCTCGATGATCTCTTTATCCGACGCTGTCAGGATGTCGCTCACATAGTTCGATACGAAATGCCAGGTGCGTTCCTTGAGCGGCACCAGCAACCCGTCTGCAATGGTTTTGGGCGCATCGTCGGCGATGATGTAGCCCGCTTTGAAACTGCGATAGGCGTCGTCGGCCTGTTCCGGCTCGGACGCGATGATCTGCACCTCTGGCGCGAGGGTCGACAGCGTCAGACAGGTGCCCGAGATCATGCCACCGCCGCCGATGGGGGCCACCATCATGTCAAGCCCGTCGACCTGTTCCATGAATTCCTTGGAACATGTGCCTTGGCCGGCAATAACGCGCGGATCGTTATAGGGATGCACGAAATCGCCACCTGTTTCGGCTTGAACCTTGGCAAAGGTCTCTTCTCGCGACGTGGTCGACGGTTCGCATTCTGTGATCACCCCGCCATAGCGGCGCACGGTGTCTTTCTTCGCTTGCGGGGCGGTGCGCGGCATCACAACGTTGCAGGGAATGCCCCGGCGCATTGCGGCATAGCTGAGGCAGGAGGCATGATTGCCGGACGAATGCGTTGCCACGCCCTTCGCGGCCTGCTTATCGCTCAGGCCAAAGACGGCATTCGCCGCGCCGCGGACCTTGAAGGCGCCGGGTTCCTGAAAGTTCTCGCACTTGAAAAAGAGCTGCGCGCCCGTCAGCTCGTTCAGATAATCCGAGGTCAACACCTCTGTGCGGTTAATATGCGGTTTGATCCGCTCATGCGCGTCCAGCATGTCCTGATAGGTGGGAAGATCGAGATCGCCGATGTCTTTCATTATGCTGCATCCTTCAGAGCTTGGGCCGTGTTACCGCGATAGTAATCCTGCGCAGCGGCGACACCGGCACCAAGTTTGATGTCCAAACCAAGATCAACCATGCACATCTCGGCCGTGGCGATGCCCGACAGGGCCATGACGTCTGTCATGCTGCCCAGATGGCCGATACGGAACACTTTACCTGCAACGTCGCCCAGACCGGTCCCAAAGGCGACGCCGTATTTCTCGGCGGCATGGGCGACGATGTCTGATGCGTTGAACCCCTCTGGCGTAAGAATAGCACTGACCGTATCGGAATAAAGGTCTGGCGTAACGGCACAGAGCTTCAAGCCCCAGGCATCCACGGCCGCGCGGACCCCCGAAGCGATCCGGTGATGGCGGGCAAAGACACTGTCGAGCCCTTCGTCCAGCAGCGTTTTCGTGGCGAGTGCCAAGCCGTTCATCAGGCCGACCGCAGGGGTATAGGGATAGGCGTTGGCCTCATAGCCCTTGGTCATGTCGTTGATATCAAAGAAGGTGCGAGGCAGCGTGGCATCACGATTTGCATCAAGCGCCTTTGGGCTAAAGCCAACAATCGCGAGACCCGCAGGCAGCATGAACCCCTTCTGGGAGCCGGTGACGGCGACGTCCACGCCCCATTCGTCAAACCGAAAATCCATGGAGGCGATGGAACTGACCCCGTCGACGAACAACAGCGCCGGGTGGTTTGCCGCATTCATCGCCTTGCGGATGGCCGCGATGTCGGATTTCACGCCGGTTGCGGTTTCGTTATGCGTGGCGAGCACTGCCTTGATCTTATGCGCCTTGTCTGCGGAGAGGATTTCGGCGTAGCGCTCTGCCGGGATACCCTCGCCCCACGCGGTCTGGACCAGTTCCACCTGCAGGCCAAAACGCTCGCACATATCGATCCATTTGTGGCTGAACATGCCATTGCGGCACGCCAGAACGGTGTCACCGGGGGACAGCGTGTTGGTCAGCGCAGTCTCCCAACCGCCTGTGCCGGTTGAGGGGAAGATGAAGATTTCAGCCTCTTTCGATTTCAGAATCTCGCGAACACCCGCCCGGGCTGGGTGCAGAATTTGCCCAAATAGCGGTGAGCGGTGGTCAATTGTAGGCATGTCACATGCCTTGCGGATCGCCTCGGGCATGTTCGTGGGGCCGGGGATAAAGACGGGGTTCTGAAAGCTCATGGGGCCGTTCCTCCATTACGGTAAGCGTGTTTTGGCAGAGCGTGGCCCGGTAATCCATTTTTTTGAAATTGGGTTTCAGTTTTCCAGTGCGTCTAAAAATCAAGCATTTTCAGCACGTTGAATTTTTCATATTGTGAAAGCGATTTTCATAAATGATATTTGTGTGATGGCAGAGGACGTAAAACGCGGGCGCGGCAGGCCCAAAGCCTGGGATGACAAGGCCGCGCAGAACACGATCAAGTCGCTGGACCGTGCGCTTGAGGTGTTGGTGCAGCTTGGCCAGATGCAGGGTGGCACGTTGTCCGAGATTGCAGGGGAACTGGGCCAATCGCCTACGACGGTCTACCGGGTTCTGAGCACGTTCAAGGCGCGGGGTTTTGTGGATTTCGACGACGAAAGCCAGGTTTGGAACATCGGGCCTGCCGCGTTTTTGACTGGGTCACAGTTCTTGCGGCGCACATCGCTGGTCGAACGCGCGCGGCCCATCATGCGCGATTTGATGGAGGCGACCGGCGAGACCGCTAATCTTGGTATCGAACGTGATGGCAAGGTCCTGTTCCTCGGTCAGGTCGAAACCCATGCCACGATCCGCGCGTTTTTTCCGCCCGGCACGGCGTCGGCGATGCATGCATCTGGCATTGGCAAGGCGTTGCTGAGCCGGATGGATGACAAACGCCAGCGCGAGGTGCTTGCCGCGAGCAAATTGGAGCAATTCACACCCCATACGCTGACCGAGCCGGAGGCGATGATCGCCGACCTGCATGCGGCCAAGGCCCGCGGCTATGCGATTGACGGGGAAGAGCGGAACCTTGGCATGCGCTGCATCGCTGCCCCAGTTTACAATGTGTTCGGGGAAGCGGTTGCCGGAATCTCCGTCTCTGGCCCCACAAGCAGAATTACCGAGGATCGCATCCCCGGCCTTGCAGAATTTGTCATGAAAGCCGCCGCGACGCTGACCACAGCAATCGGTGGAAATGGCCGTTAGCCGAGCTGATCTTCTGAGGCGTTAAACTTCGGCAAATCCCAGACGCGTTAACGCCTTGCGTGCGTCTTCGCGTTCATTTGGCGTGCCGAACAGGTATTCCTGGTTCAGTTTTACAACCGTTTCATGCAGCAACCTGTCGTGCAATTGCTGCTGAATAAAGGCCATAGCACCGCCTTTTTCGATGCTGAGCACCTCTTGCGATGCTGACTGCGTTGCATGCCGAAGATCTTCCATACCCAGACACCCGTCTTAATGATTCCCCGAAGTCATCCTAGCTTTGTTAACGGTTCTGGAAAGAGAAAACATATCCACAGGCGAAGACCCTCTGTTACAAAACTTTCGCTTTTCTGATACAAATTTGCAAAGCAGCATCGTCACACACGGCCCGACATTGGGGACGTATATGCTGCACATCAATAAGTTAACGAAATCGTTTGGCGCAAACGTGGCGGTTGATGCTGCGTCCGTTGCTGTGGAGCAACCGGCGATGATCGGCATCATCGGGCGTTCAGGAGCAGGGAAATCAACGCTTTTGCGGATGTTGAACCGCCTGACAGATGCCACATCCGGCCAAATCATGTTTCAAGATCAGGATGTGACGCAACTGCGCGGCAGCGCCAAGCGGAACTGGCAATCGCAATGCGCGATGATCTTTCAGCAGTTCAATCTCGTGCCTCGGATGGATGTCGTCTCGAACGTTTTGCATGGCACGTTGAACCGCCGGTCCACGCTGGCGACGATGTTCAACCTCTATCCAACCGAAGATATCCACACCGCCATTGAGATTCTCGACCGTCTTGGCATTGCCGAACATGCGCCGAAGCGGGCCGAAGCGCTTTCAGGCGGCCAGCAGCAGCGCGTTGCGATTGCGCGGGCGCTGATGCAAGATCCGAAGATCATTCTGGCCGATGAGCCCATCGCTTCACTCGACCCGATGAACGCGCAGGTCGTGATGGATGCGCTGCGCCGCATTCATGAAGAAGACGGGCGTATGGTCATCGCAAACCTCCATACGCTCGACACGGCGCGCCGCTATTGTGACCGTGTGATTGGTATGCGCGATGGCCGCATCGTTTTTGACGGCACGCCTGCGCAACTCACAACCGGGGTCGCGCGCGACATTTACGGCGCGGACGAGACATTCTCCGAAGCGGCCACATCAACCGAAATCGAAGCCCTCAATGCTGAGGTCGTCAAACTGGCTCAGGTCGCAGAAAGCGCCTGAGCCTTTTTCCTTTTTAACCCCGCGCCCCGGCGGACGGGGTGCTTAACGAGAGAGAAGACAATGAAAAAACTGATTGCTGCTGCACTGGCAACAACCGCGCTGACAGGGGCTGCGTCTGCGCAAGGGATCACCGAATTCAATATCGGTGTTCTGGGTGGTGAGAACGCGCAGGACCGGATGACGGCGAACCAGTGTCTGGCCGATTACGCGTCCGAGGCGCTGGGCGGTGTTGACGTGAACATCTTCACACCTGCTGACTATAACGGCGTGATCCAGGGCCTTCTGGGCGGCACCATCGACATGGCGTGGCTGGGTGCGTCGTCTTACGCGGCGATCTACATTCAGGACCCTGACGCGGTTGAGCCTGTGCTGGTCAAAACAAACCTCGACGGTTCTATCGGCTACCACTCCATAGGGTTTGCGCGTGCCGATAGCGGCATTGAATCCCTCGAAGACATGCAGGGCAAGGTCTTTGGTTTTGGTGACCCGAACTCCACTTCCGGCTTCCTGATCCCCTCCATCGAAATCCCGCAGATCACGGGTGCGACGATGGATTCAGGCGACTATTTCGGTGAAGTGAAGTTCACCGGCGGCCACGAGCAAACCATCGTCGCGGTGAACGCCGGTGACGTTGATGGCGGTGTGACCTGGGCCGACGGTCAGGGCAACTGGGAAGACGGCTTCAACTCTGGCGCGCTGCGTCGTGCGGTTGATGCCGGTCTTGTGGACATGAACGACTTGGTTGAAATCTGGCGCTCAAACGTGATCCCTGAAGGGCCAATCGTGCTGCGTCAGGCGCTGCCTGATGAGGTCAAGGTGACTATGACGGAACTGGTCGACAACCTGTTGGAGACTGATCAGGAATGCGCTTACGGCGTGTCCGCGGGTGAAAGCCTCGGCTTCCAGCCGGTTGAGCATGAAGTCTACGAATCGATCATCGCCGCACGGAAATCCGTCATCAACTGATCTGACGGTCTTCTTCATCTGGCACTGACCCCGCCGGGGTCAGTGCGTTTTTCCATTCAGCACGAGATCTTTCATGGCACTTGCCGAAGCAGGCCAACAAGGCGGTCCGGATATTCAAGCCGCCTATATGGCGATGACGCGCCAGAAACGGCTGATGTCGGGCATCATCCTGGCAGTTTTTATCATCTTGATGGTTGGCGGCTTCCTGATCGCGCAAGAGCGGAACGCCGGAGATTTTCTGCCCGGCCTGCCGAAAGTGCTGGAGTTTCCGGGTGATGTGGTTGCCGAGGCCTGGCAAAACCGCGCGCAATTGCCGGGTTTCCTCGCGCAATACACGCCGTCATTGATTGAAACGATCAACATCGCAGCCGTCTCGACCCTCATCGGGGGTCTGGTCGCGATCTTTCTGTCGCTGTTTGCCACGCGCGGCTTGGCCAAATATCCGCGATTTGTCCCGGTTGTGCGCCGTACCATGGACTTTCTGCGGGCGTTCCCGGAGATCGTGATCGCCCTTGTGCTGATCTTTATCCTCGGCGGTGGCCCGATCCCCGCAATGATCGCGATTGCGCTGCATACGGCGGGTGCCTTGGGCAAGCTTTTCTCCGAGATCAACGAGAATGCGAGCCTTGGACCCATCGAAGGGCTGGAATCGGTCGGCGCGAATTGGAGCCAGCGGATGCTCTTGGGTGTGATGCCGCAGGTGGCACCCAATTACCTCAGCTACGCGCTCTTGCGGTTTGAGATCAATATTCGGGCGTCTGCGATCCTTGGCTTTGTGGGCGCAGGCGGCATCGGTTACGACCTGCGCAACACGATCACCTTCGGCATGGGTAAGTTTGATGAAGCCGCATCGATCTTCATCCTGCTCTTTGTCACCATCGTGATTGTCGATCAGCTCTCCTCGCGCGTGCGCGACCGGCTGACACACGGGAAACCAAGTTCATGACCATGGCGCAGACCAATATCGATACGGTCACGTCCGAAACCGTGACCCATCTGCGTAACAAGCGGCTGATGGGTTTTGGCCTGTTGTCGGCGATTGTCGCCTATCTGATCTACGTGTTCTTTGCCTTCAACGTGCCGGAAGTGATCCGCAGCGTGGACGGGGAAGATGCCCGCATCCTGATCGCGGACAGCTACAGCTACAAAACACATGTGGCGCGAGACAATCGCGACGGCTCTGTCCGGGTGGCGATTGAGGGGGAGCGTAAGGGTCGTTATCCCGAAGGCGAGGCGCCGTCATGGGTCACGCTGGGCGAGAGCACGATTATTGAACTGGAAGATGGTCATGTAGTGACTTTTGGAACGGAAGAGATCCGCTATGATGTGCCGGGCTACGGCCTGATCACCGCGCGGCCCGGTTCGGACGGGGTGAATGCCACCTTGCCCGAAGGTGATGTGCCGGAATGGATCAATGCGTCCAAGAACCGGCTTGCAGTGACGACCGAGGCGGGGCGGCTGACGATCACCCGTAACCGGAGCGAGGTGTTCCGCTATTTCGGTGGGTGGGAGTTGTTCTTTTTCACGCTCGACAGCCCCTATCACGGCATGGGGCCGGGTGCCCTGCTGGGCCGTGCCTTTGATGGTGAGGCTGGGGCGATCTTGTCGGATTTCTGGGGCAACAATATGTGGCGCCATTCCGATGTGGTTTGGGCGATTGGCGAAACGATCCTGATGGCGTTTCTCGGCACGTTTGGCGCGGCGATCATTGCCTTGCCGCTTGGGTTTCTGGCTGCGAAGAACTTCACGCCACTTGGCCCGATCCGCTACATCGTGCGGCGCGTCTTTGATTTCCTGCGCGGCGTGGATGGGTTGATCTGGACGATCATCCTCTCGCGCGCCTTCGGGCCGGGGCCTATGACAGGCGCTCTGGCCATTCTGGTGACAGATACCGGATCCTTCGGGAAAATTTTCTCTGAAGCATTCGAGAACGTCGATGGCAAACAAATCGAGGGTGTGACCTCGACCGGGGCAAAACCCTTGCAACGCTACCGCTTTGGCGTGATCCCGCAGGTGACGCCCATCCTGCTGAGCCAGGTGCTCTACTTCCTCGAATCCAACACACGGTCGGCCACGATCATCGGGGCGATCACCGGGGGTGGTATCGGCCTTTTGATCACGCAGGCCATCGTGACCCAGAAAGACTGGGAAGAGGTGACCTACTACATCGTCCTGATCGTGATCATGGTCATGCTGATGGACACATTCTCTGGCTGGCTCCGCAACAAGCTAATCAAAGGCGACGAAGGCGGGCATTAAGTGGCGCGACTGACGGAGGATGCACCGTTCTTGCATCCGGATTGTGAGATTACCGACACGGATTTTGGCCGGTTCACCGAAGTTGGCCGCGGCAGCCGGATCGCGCATTCGCGCCTTGGTGATTACTCTTATTGCGACCGCTACGCGGACATCGCCAATGCCGAGATCGGCAAGTTTTCGAACATCGCGAGCTATGTCCGCATCGGCGCAACCGACCACCCGATGGACAAGGCCAGCCTGCATCATTTTCACTACCGCTCGGCTGATTATTTCGACGATGCCACCCATGACGAGGCCTGGTTCGCCCACCGCCGGTCGCGCCGCGCGTTCATTGGGCATGACACATGGATCGGACATGGCGCGCAGATCAGGCCTGAAGTCTCAGTAGGCCATGGAGCCGTCATCGCAGGCGGCGCAATCGTCACCAAGGATGTGCCGCCCTACATGATCGTCGCTGGTATTCCTGCGGCCCCCTTGCGCGCACGCTTCGCGCCGGAGATTGCCGAGCAGATGATGGCGCTCGCCTGGTGGGATTGGCCGCACGACCGTCTGCGGGCAGCGCTTGACGATTTTCGTGCGCTTTCCGCTAAGGCGTTTTTGGAGAAATACGCCTGACTATTCCGCCGCGTGGCGCATCGCACGCGGTGCCTGCGACAGCCGATGGGCCACGCCGTTGCTGAGATAGGACCAGCGCCCGCCCACCATCGTCGCCTCAATCTGACGGTTTTCTCGGTTACGGATGACCAGATCAGCTCGCTTGCCTTGGGCCAGCGTGCCGCGATCAGTTAACCCCATTATCTGGGCAGGTCGGGTCGAGATCAGTGCCCAGGCATCGGCAAAGTCCTTCAGTCCCTGATCTGCCAAGGCTTGCGCCGCCTGCGCGAGGGTTGGGTAGTGATAGTCCGACACCAGCGCGTCGCATAGGCCCTCGCGGATCAGCATTGCTGCCGAGATGTTCCCCGCCTGAGAGCCGCCGCGCACAACATTCGGCGCGCCCATGACAACCGGATCGCCCAAGGTCCGCGCAATCGCCGCCGCGCTGCGATGGGTGGGAAACTCACAAATCTTGGCGCCGATATTCGAGTAGTAATCGCGCGTATTGGCGTCACCATCATCGTGGCTACCGTAACGGACACCTAGATTGTCGAAAGCCACCGCGAGATTGCAGAGATAGCGTGGCACGCGCGGCCCGCTTTCCTTGGTTCTGCGCACGACCTCCATATGTTCTTCTGATGTGCGCCCGGCGCGCGAAGCCCATGCGCCAATGCGTTCGGGATATTTCTGCGCGATCTCAATGGCTTCATCGAGGTGGTTGTTGAAGATCACATAGTCGACACCGAAATCGCGCACGGCGTTGATCAGCCGTTCCTCCGTCTCGACGGTATGCGTCTCACAGCGGATTTGCACGCGCAGATCTGTCAGCAGGTTGGGTTTGAGGGTCTGGTGAGCGGCGAGGAATGCTTCGGCAAAATCGGGACCGCGCGCGGCCCCCTCCCAAGACCAGCTTTGCGCCATCCAGGCGGTTGTCACGCCATGTGCGGCGGCATCGCGGTCCGTCCCGGTTAGGCCAAGCTCAATCGGGAAAGGTGCTGTTGGGCGTGGCGCGATGTGATGCTCGAACGCGTCGCCATGCAGGTCTATGATCCCGGGCAGGACGTCGTAGCCGTCCAGTGCAAGATGCTGCCCGCCCGCGTCAAAATCAATAAACCCGTCGCGGATGGTCAGCATGCCGTCCTGCATCGCGCCGTCCACGAGACAGCGCGCGCCAGTCAGTGTGAGCTCTGACAAAGGGGGGACAATCATTGATCTCGCCTCTTAACACGTTCATCGTGTATTGCAGCATGATGTATCGCGGATGTGACAAAAATCCATTTGATTCAGCTATCTTGCAGGGTGAGCGTCACGCGATCGCCCGCAAACCAGGTGTGGCCGTACTCGATCGGCGTGCCGGTCTCGTCGATATTGATGCCGACGCTGCGCAAGATTGGCGCGCCCTCGGCGATCCGAAGATGTAGCGCCTGGGTGGCCGTCGCCTGTTTCGCCGTGAGCCGGGTTGACGCGCGGGTGTAATCGTTGATGCCGTGCCGCTTGAGGGCGGCTGTGACAGATTTTGTGTCCATAAGATCAGTCAGAAGGCCGGGAAAGCGCTCCGCCGGGAAGACGCTGCGAAAGACAGCGACGGGCATGTCATCGGCAAGCGATAATCCTTCATAGACATGGACTTGCGCGGCGGGCGCAAGGACAAGCGCCTCCGTCTCGCGGGCATCTGCCGCGCGGGTTTCGCACATCAGCACCTCTTTCGCGGGGCTGCGCCCGGCGGCGGCAAGGTTTTGGTGGAACCGCACGCGCCGCCCGATCGGGTACTCCGTGGGTTTCTGGGCCACAAAAACCCCGGCACCCCGCCGCGCATGCACCAAACCATCCTGCGCCATCGCAGCCAGCGCCCGCCGTACCGTATGACGGTTCACCCCGAAACGCGCAGACAGCGCCGCCTCGGTCGGCAGTTTGTCTCCAGGGCCATAGCGCCCTTCTGCGATATCGCGCGTCAGGGTGTTGGAAATTGAGGTCCAGATCGCAGTGCGGGGCATTTTGTCACGAAAGTTTCACATGTGCCGGTCTTGTGAGCCGAGAGGGCTTCGGCTAATATTTGTCTAGTTGTATATTTATTTCAACAAATCTGCAAGGTGTCTAGATGAATGTGATGGCCGACCCGCATGCCGACCGGAAAGCCTGGATGAGCCTCTTGGCCAAAGCAACGGCGGCTGATCTCGCGCGGCTTTGGGGCGGTGTCGAGGCACCGGACTACACCTATCTGCGCGCGCCCGAGATTGGCGGCGTCATGGTCCGCGGACGTGCAGGCGCGGTCGGTGCCGCGTTTAACCTGGGCGAGATGACGGTCACCCGCTGCTCGCTCAAACTGGCCTGCGGTACGGTTGGTCATGCCTATGTGCAAGGGCGCAACAAGGACCACGCGGTGCAGGCGGCGCTGATAGATGCGCTGATGCTGACCGACCGCGCGGATGACATCCGGCAGGCGGTGCTGGCCCCGTTGGAGCAGGCCTTGACCGCCGCAAAGACACAGCGCGCGGCCAAGGCGGCAGCGACCAAGGTGGATTTCTTTACCATGGCACGGGGAGAGGACTGATGCAGGCAGCAACGCTCGAAGGGGGATTTCAGGACGCCCCGATTGCCGCCGCTGCGGCGTTCCGGCAGATCATGAACGCGATGGCCCGGCCCGGCATGATCTCAACGGTCGCCGGGGCCACACCGCCTGCGCCGCTTTCGACCGCCGCGGGTGTTGTGATCTTGACGCTGTGCGACCCCGACACGCCGCTCTACCTCGCGCCCAGCCGTGACACCCCGGAGGCGCGCGGTTGGATCACGTTCCATACCGGCGCGCCGATTGCCGCCGCAAAGGATGCGATGTTTGCGCTGGGCGCGTGGGATGAGCTGCCGCTCGACGCGTTTGCCATCGGCACGCCGGAATATCCCGACCGCTCTGTCACCTGCATTGTCGAGACCAACACGTTGACCGCAAAAGGCGCGACGCTGGAGGGACCGGGCATCAAAGACCAGGCCCAATTATCACTCCCGGAACTGCAGGCGTTTCAGCGCAACGCGACGCTCTTCCCCCTGGGTCTTGACTTCATTTTCACATGTGCGGAACGCCTCGCGGCCTTGCCCCGCACGACAAAGGTGTCCTGATGTATGTGGCGGTAAAAGGCGGTGATACCGCGATTGACAATGCGCATGCCTGGCTCGCCGAAGAGCGGCGCGGTGATTTGGACGTCGCGGAACTGTCACTGGATCAGATCCGCGAACAGCTCGCGCTGGCCGTGAACCGCGTGATGGCCGAAGGATCGCTTTATGATCCTGATCTGGCCGCTTTGGCGATCAAACAGGCGCGGGGCGATCTGATCGAGGCGATCTTTCTGATCCGCGCTTATCGCACGACATTGCCCCGATTTGGTGGATCGGAGCCGGTGGAGACCGACAAGATGGCCTGCGACCGCCGCATCTCGGCCACGTTCAAGGATGCGCCGGGCGGGCAGGTGCTGGGGCCGACCTTTGATTACACGCACCGTTTGCTGGATTTCAAACTCGCGGCGGATGGCGATATCGGCGACGTGCCGCAGGCCGAAGCGCGCGACCAGGACACGCCGCATATCATGGACTTTCTGGATCGCGAGGATCTGGTCCAATCAGAGCCCGTCGGCGACGAAACCCCGCCCGATCTGACCCGCACGCCGCTGGAACTGCCCGCTGATCGTGCGCTGCGGCTGCAATCGCTGACGCGGGGCGATGAGGGGTTTATCCTCGGCATGGCCTATTCGACGCAGCGCGGCTATGCCCGCAACCACGCCTTTGTGGCGGAGCTGCGCATCGGGACGGTTGCTGTGGAAATGGACATCCCCGAACTCGGCTTTACCATCGAGATTGGGGAAATCACGCTCACCGAATGTGAGACTGTCAACCAATTCAAAGGCTCAAAAACCGAACCGCCGCAATTCACGCGCGGCTATGGCCTCGTCTTTGGCATGACCGAACGCAAGGCGATCTCCATGGCTTTGGTCGACCGCGCCTTGCGGTGGAAGGAACTGGGCGAAGACAATGTGGGCGCGCCTGCGCAGGACGAGGAATTTGTCCTCTATCACGCCGACAATATCCAGGCGACCGGGTTCCTCGAACACATCAAATTGCCGCATTACGTGGATTTTCAGGCCGAACTTGAACTGATCCGCAAACTCCGGCGCGAGGCGCAAGGCCTGCAGGAAGCGGCGGAATGAGTGCTGCGTTACCTTTTGGCCGACCACACCGCGCTGTCTTTGAACTTGTCGCCATCATTGGCGCTTTGCGCGCCGGGCGTGCCAGGACGGCGTTTGCCGGTTTCGACCGGTTCCACGATATCGTCAGCGTCGTCGTAGATCGTCCCAACCCGGCGCGATGGGCGAGCCGTGCCCGCTCCGGTCAGTTGCCGCCACAGCATCCGGGCAAAATACTGGGCAATCACCACAAGCACGATGAAGGCGCCAAACGCGGTCAGGATCGACATGGTGCCGATTTCGATACAGGCATCGCCCGCGCCAAAGACGATGGCGTAAAGAATGCTGACGGTTTCCAAACATGGTTCAAACACGGTCTTCCCCCTCTTCTGCGCCCAACCTGCGCCAAGAAAGCGGCAATGCTATGACAGACTATAACTTCGCCTATCTTGACGAACAAACCAAACGGATGATCCGCCGCGCGATCCTGAAAGGCCTGGCTATTCCGGGCTATCAGGTCCCCTTTGCCAGCCGCGAAATGCCGATGCCATACGGTTGGGGGACCGGCGGGGTGCAGGTCTCGGCCGCCGTGCTGACGCCCGAAGACACATTCAAGGTGATCGATCAGGGCGCAGATGACACGACCAACGCGGTCTCGATCCGCCGCTTCTTTGAAAAGACCGCCAATGTGGCCGTGACCGAGGCGACGGCAGAGGCGAGCGTCATCCAGACCCGCCACCGCATCCCCGAAGAGGCGCTGCGCGAGGATCAGATCCTCGTCTATCAGGTGCCAATCCCCGAACCTTTGCGGTTTCTTGAGCCGTCCGAGGTCGAGACGCGCAAGATGCACAGCCTGGAGGAATACGGTCTGATGCATGTGAAGCTTTATGAAGATATCAGCCAGCATGGGGCCATCGCGACCTCTTACGCCTATCCGGTCAAGGTCGAGGGGCGCTATGTCATGGACCCGTCCCCGATCCCGAAATTCGACAACCCGAAACTGGAAATGGCCGCGATCCAGCTTTTCGGCGCGGGGCGCGAGCAGCGCATCTATGCGATCCCGCCCTATACGCAGGTCGTCAGCCTCGATTTCGACGATTACCCGTTTGAGGCAACGAAGGCCGATGCAGCCTGTGATCTTTGCGGGGCCACGGACAGCTATCTGGATGAGCTGATTATCGACGATGCGGGCGGGCGGATGTTCATGTGCTCTGACACCGATTACTGCGCAAAACGCCGCGCTGCCGGGTTCTTGGGCGCGCGCGGTGTCGTCGAGGAAGAGAGTGCCGCATGATCAACCAACTCCGCATCTACTCCGTCCCGCCACATAACCGCGGCCCGTTTCTGGATCGGTTCCGCGATCATGCGGCGCGGATCATGGGCACTTACGGCTTTCGCATTCAGGCCATGTGGACCAGCGAAACCGATGAGGCGCTCAAATTCGTCTATCTGCTGGCCTGGGACAGCGAGGCGCAGATGAAGGACGCCTGGGCCGCCTTCATGGACGATCAGGAATGGAAGGACATCAAGGTGGCCACATCCGCCGCGCATGGCGATTTCGTGCTGGGCATCGAAGATATGGTGCTAACCCCTACAGACTTTTCGAACGGCATCGGAGGCAGCGCATGATCCCGCTTTTGCAAGTCAGGGACGTCGCCAAGTTCTACGGATCCCGGATCGGCTGCGCCGATGTCAGCTTTGATCTTTACGGTGGTGAGGTCATGGGCATCGTAGGCGAAAGCGGGTCAGGCAAATCGACATTGCTAAACTGCCTTGCGGGCCATGTGACACCGGATCGCGGTGCTGTCTGCTTTGACACCCGCGTCGACGGGCTGCGCGATACCGTCACGATGAGCGAGCCTGAGCGGCGCATGCTCTCACGCACCGATTGGGCCTTTGTCCATCAGCACGCCCGCGACGGGCTGCGGATGAATGTCAGCGCAGGTGGCAATGTGGGAGAGCGTTTGATGGCCGTGGGCGCGCGCCATTACGGCGATATCCGCGAGGCCGCTGTAGACTGGTTGGGCCGGGTTGAGATAAGCGCCGACCGCGTCGATGACCGCCCCACCGCGTTCTCAGGCGGGATGCAGCAGCGCTTGCAGATCGCGCGCAACCTCGTGACCGGCCCGCGCTTGGTCTTTATGGATGAACCTACGGGGGGCCTTGATGTCAGTGTGCAGGCGCGGCTGCTCGATCTTCTGCGCGGGCTGGTGCGCGAGATGAACCTGAGCGCCATTATCGTGACCCACGATCTGGCCGTGGTCCGGCTTTTGGCCGACCGGCTGATGGTGATGAAAGACGGGTATGTGGTGGAAACCGGGCTGACCGATCAGGTGCTCGACGATCCGCAGCATGCCTATACGCAACTTTTGGTCTCTTCCGTTCTGCAGGTGTAACGACATGATTACCGTCGAAAATGTCTCAAAAACCTTCACGCTGCATAATCAGGCGGCGGCGGTCATTCCGGTGATGGAAGGGGCGTCGCTGCAAGTGGCGCCGGGTGAATGCGTGGCCTTGGTCGGAGCGTCAGGCGCGGGGAAATCCACGCTGATGCGGATGCTTTACGGCAACTACCTTGCCGCCTCGGGCCGTATCCAGATCGGCGATGTGGATGTCGCCAGCGCCGCACCGCGCGAGATTCTGGACTTGCGGCGCCATGTGCTGGGCTATGTCAGCCAGTTCCTGCGCGTGGTGCCCCGCGTGCCGACGCTGGAGGTGGTGGCCGAGCCTTTATTGGTGACCGGCGTTGCGCAGGACCCCGCCTTTGACCGCGCGCGGGGACTGCTGGCGCGTCTCAACATTCCCGAACGGCTGTGGTCGCTGAGCCCGACAACTTTTTCAGGCGGCGAGCAGCAGCGCGTCAACATCGCGCGCGGCTTTGCCTATGACTATCCGGCGCTTTTGCTGGACGAGCCGACGGCGAGCCTTGATGCAACCAACCGGGCTATCGTGCTCGACATGATCCACGCGGCGAAGGCACGGGGTGCTGCTATTGTCGGTATCTTCCACGATGATGCCGCGCGCGCGCAGGTCTGCGACCGGGAAATTGACGTGGCCGGTTTTGCGCCACGAGATGCCGCATGACCGGGCGCCTGATCGCTGTTGTCGGTCCCTCCGGCGTGGGCAAAGACAGCGTGATGTGCGCCATGGTCGAAACAATGCCAAATATGGTGCTGGCCCGGCGCGTGATCACCCGCCCGTCGGATGCGGGGGGCGAGGATTTCGACGGCGTGACCGAAGCGGTCTTTGATCAGATGCTGGGCGACGGTGCCTTTGTCCTGTCCTGGCCCGCCCATGGCCTGCGCTACGGCATCCCAAGGGCTGTTTTGCGGGACCTTGAGGCGGGCCGGGATGTGCTGGCCAACCTCTCGCGCAAGGTGCTGTCAGAGGCCGCCGCTCGGTTTCCGCATCTCGCGATCATCCTGCTTTCCGCGTCGCCTGACGTGCTGGCCACGCGGCTGCGCAGCCGTGGGCGCGAGGATGAGGCCGAGATCGCTCGGCGGTTGGAACAAGCCGTTTATACGCTGCCCGCCGATCTGCCAGTGCATCAAATCGACAATAGCGGAGCCTTGGCGGACACGGTTACGGCGATCCGCCACGTACTTCAACCGGCCAGGGCGTAGCGTTGGATTTCATGAAACATGTCGTCTTCCGCCTGCCCCAAAAGGGTGATGTGATCCACCACAAAAGGCGAGGGGACCAAGGGCGAAAGCATCGGTTCCAACTGGGCCAGTACCGCGGCTCCGGCGCTGTCATCCAACCGGCCCGACAATGTCAGGTGGAAGTGAAAGTCGGCCATCACATAAGGATAGCCCCAGGTCATCAGATTATGCTCCTGCCGTTCGGTCAGCCCAGCCTTGCGACGGCGGGCCAGCTCGTCCGCCCCTGCGGGCGCGCGAAAATGGTCCAGATCGCTGACGATGCGCGCGACCAGCGCGTTCAGCGCGGTCGCCTCACCCGTAGGCCGCAGAGCCAAAAAGCCGTGATGGTGCTGCAAGGTCATCCCGGGGACGGTGACAGGCGCGTTCGCATCCGCAAAGACCGCGAGCGTGGCCTGAAGGTCTTCGACGCTCTGGCCACTAGCCAGACGAAAGGGCGCTTTCAGCGTGCCGTGAAACCCGTATTTGCGCGGCACATCGGTCAGCGCGGCCACGTCGAAACCGCTGATGGTGGGATGCTCCAAGGATTTGCCAGCGCGGCTATCCCAGCCCAGCCAGCTTGCGCAGAAGTCGGCGAAGGGACCGACGGGTGGTGTATAGAAAATCGCGTAACGTTTGAACATTCGAAGACTTTTGCCAAGGCTGCATGACAAATCCATGACACAAGACATCATTCTCGCCAACGCGCAAATCATTCTGGCCGATGAGGTCATTCGGGGCGGGTTGGTCCTGTGCGAAGGCCAGATTGCCGAGATTTTTCAGGGCAGCTCTGTGCCCAAAGAGGCAATGGATTGTGAAGGTGATTTTGTCTCGCCGGGCCTGATCGAATTACATACGGACAATTTGGAGCGTCATATCACCCCGCGCCCCAAGGTCGACTGGCCCCATCGCGCGGCGATCATGGCCCATGACCGCGAACTGGCCGCAACCGGGATCACCACCGTTTTCGATGCGATCCGCGTGGGCTCTATCATCTCAGACGGCAACAAGCGCTACGGCAAATATGCCCGCCAAATGGCCGATGAAATCTTGCAGATGCGCGATGCGGGCGCGCTGAAAATCTCACATCATATCCATCTGCGGGCCGAGATTTGTTCCGAGACGCTTTTGGACGAAATGGACGAATTTGGTGACAAGGACCGTGTTGGCATCGTCTCTCTCATGGATCACACACCCGGCCAGCGCCAGTTTCGCGATATCCAGAAGTTTGAGGATTATGTGTGCGGCAAGCACAATCTCGACCGGGCCGGTTTTGCCGAATACATCGCCTTCCTTTACGGGTTGCAGGAACGCCTCGGTGCCGCCCACGAGGCAGGCGCCGTAGCAGCGGCCAAGCGCTACGGCGCGACCCTGGCGAGCCATGATGACACGACCGCCGAACATGTGGCGACAAGTGCGGCCCACGGCGTGACAATCGCGGAATTTCCCACGACGGTCGAAGCGGCAGAGGCCTGTCACGACGCCGGAATTGCCACGATTATGGGGGCGCCCAATCTCGTGCGCGGCGGCTCACATTCCGGCAATGTCGCGGCCAAGGATTTGGCGCAGATTGATCGTCTGGACATTCTGTCATCGGATTACGTGCCGGCGGCGCTCCTCATGGGTGCGGCACATCTTGCCCAGCTTTGGGGAAACTGGGCCAAAGGCATCGCCACGGTGACCGCGAACGCCGCCCGTTACGTCCATCTTGAAGATCGCGGCGTGATCGCACCGGGAAAGCGCGCCGATCTCTTACGCTTTTCGATGCTGCATGATGTACCGGCGGTGCGTCAGGTTTGGGCCGCAGGTCGGCAGGTCGCCTGACGCGGATTGCAATCTGCAAAATCAGCTTTAGGGTCGCTGGGTAGACCTGAAGATGAGCGCCCATGCAGTTCGCCCTGACCGATGAGCAAGAGATGATCGTGACCACGGTCCGGTCATTTGTTGAAAACGAGATTTACCCGCATGAAGACCTTGTCGAACGGACCGGAGAGGTGCCGCAAGAGGTTGCTGATGAGATCAAGCGCAAGACAATCGAACTAGGCTTTTACGCCTGCAACTTCCCCGAAAGTGTCGGCGGCGCGGGGGTGAGCCATCTGGATTTCGCGCTGGTCGAGCGTGAATTGGGCCGCGGCTCCATGGCGCTCACGCATTTCTTTGGCC
Organism: Cognatiyoonia sp. IB215446; assembly: GCF_033963825.1. Classification (NCBI taxonomy): domain Bacteria; kingdom Pseudomonadati; phylum Pseudomonadota; class Alphaproteobacteria; order Rhodobacterales; family Paracoccaceae; genus Cognatiyoonia; species Cognatiyoonia sp. IB215446. The sequence continues at coordinate 495,851 of NZ_JAXBMD010000001.1, forward strand.
GCCCGCAGAATATCCTGATGGCCTGCGAGGGTGAGCAGAAAGAGCGTTATCTGCTGCCCGCTGTCCGGGGGGAGCGGATGGATGCACTCGCCATGACCGAGCCTGACGCGGGCTCGGATGTGCGCGGCATGAAGTGCAGTGCGGTGCGGGATGGCGGTGATTGGGTGATCAACGGCTCCAAGCATTTCATTTCCGGCGCGGAACACGCGGATTTCTTCATCGTTTTCGTGGCGACTGGTGTCGATGACACGCCCCGCGGCCCCAAGAAACGGATCACCACGTTCCTTGTGGATCGCGGCACGCCGGGTTTTGAGGTGCGCGATGGCTACGCCTCGGTCAGTCACAAGGGCTACAAGAATTGCATTCTGACTTTCGATGATTGTCGTTTGCCAGATGCGCAGGTTTTGGGTGAGGTCGACGGCGGCTTCGCGGTGATGAACGAATGGCTGTATGCGACGCGGATCACGGTTGCCGCGATGTCGGTGGGTCGTGCCCGGCGGTGCTTTGACTATGCGTTGAGCTATGCCGCCGAGCGCGAGCAATTCGGCCAGCCCATCGGTAAATTCCAGGGTGTCGGTTTTCAGATCGCCGACATGATCACCGAGATTGACGCGGCCGATTTCCTGACGCTCGCAGCGGCTTACCGGCTGGATCAGGGGCTTCCTGCAAATCGGGAAATCGCCTCGGCCAAGCTCTACGCGACCGAGATGCTGGCGCGTGTCACGGATGCGACGTTGCAGATCTATGGCGGCATGGGGCTGATGGCGGATTTCCCGATTGAACGGTTTTGGCGCGATGCGCGGGTGGAGCGTATCTGGGACGGCACATCCGAAATCCAGCGCCACATCATCAGCCGCGAATTGCTGCGCCCCTTGGGGGCCTGAATGGGGCGGTTTGACCGGCTGCTGCGCCCGCGTGCGATCCTTGTGGTCGGGGGCGGCACTTGGGGGGCGGAGGTGCTGCGCCAATGCCAGAAGACCGGCTTTCGGGGTGATCTGTGGGTCCTGCATCCCACCAAAGACGAGATTGCCGGTCTGAAACCCTATCGTAAGCTGGCCGATCTGCCGCGTGCGCCGGATGCGGTCTATGTCGGCGTGAACCGGCATGCGACGATTGACGTTGTCCGCGACCTGCGCGCGATGGGCGCGGGCGGTGCGGTCTGCTTTGCCTCGGGTTTTCAGGAGGCCGTGAAAGAGGATGCGGTGGCGGGGGACCTGCAGACAGCTTTGCTGGAGGCGGCGGGCGATATGCCGATCATCGGCCCCAATTGCTATGGCTTCCTGAATTACCTCGATGATGTCGCCATGTGGCCAGACCAGCATGGCGGCGTCACAGTGGACGGTGGTGTGGTCCTCATCACGCAATCCTCGAACATCGCGATCAACCTGACAATGCAACGACGTGGACTGCCGACTGCCTATGTGATCACGGTAGGCAATCAGGCGCAGACGACATTTGCCCAGATCGGTTTGGCCCTGTTGGATGACCCGCGCGTGACTGCTCTAGGTCTGCATATCGAGGGGATTGGCGATTTGCGTGGCTTTGAAAACCTCGCGAGAAAAGCGCGCGAGAAGGGCAAGCCCATTGTTGCCCTCAAGGTCGGCCGCTCTGCGCAAGCCCGTGCCGCGACAGTCTCGCACACTGCCGCGCTCGCAGGCAGCGAAGCGGGTGCGCAAGCGCTCTTTGCTCGGCTGGGCGTGGGGCAGGTCGAGACGCTGTCAGGGTTTCTTGAAACGCTGAAACTGTTGCATGTCGTGGGGCCTTTGCCATCGGATAGTGTGGCCTCCATGTCCTGTTCCGGGGGCGAGGCGAGCCTGATGGCTGACGCCGCCCATGGCAGCACCGTCGCTTATCCTCCGCTGTCTGATGCGCAAACAACCGCGTTGCGGGCCGTACTCGGTCCGATGGTCGCGCTCGCCAATCCGCTTGATTACCACACCTACATTTGGGGCGATGTGCACAAGATGGCGGCCACGTTCAGTGCCATGATGGATGCACGTATGGCGTTGGGTCTTGTCGTTCTGGATTTCCCGCGCCCGGATCGCTGTTCAATGGCCGCCTGGGAGCCCGTGATCACAGCCGTGGCAGAGGCGCAGGAAATCTCAGGTAAGCGTATCGCGCTGCTCAGCTCGCTGGTCGAGAACATGCCCGAAGATGTAGCGCAAGACCTCGTGGCGCAGGGTATCCTGCCGCTTTGCGGGATAACCGAAGCAATTGAAGCGATCGGCGTGGCTGCCGCCATCGGGCAAGCCGTTCCACCAGCCGCCGACCTGTTGTTGCCCGCGACGGCACCCACCAAGGCCGTGACACTGAGCGAGGCTGAGGCGAAGGACGCGTTGGCTGTTTACGGACTGACCGTTCCCAAATCATGTAGTGCCGCGAGTTTGGATGCCGTGACCGACGCAGCGGCGCGGGTCGGCTATCCTGTCGTGCTGAAGGGCGACGGCTTCGCGCATAAGACTGAAGCGGCTGCGCTGGCGCTTGATCTCGCAACGCCAGAGGCGGTGATGGCAGCCGCATCCGTCATGCCCGCAACGCGTTTTCTGCTGGAGGAAATGGTGAAGGGCGCGGTGGCGGAACTTCTGATCGGGGTCGTTTCCGACCCGGCCCATGGCTACGTGCTGACGCTCGCAGCCGGGGGCGTTATGACCGAATTGATGGATGATCGCGTGTCACTTTTGCTGCCGGTCGACGCGCCGATGGTGCGATCCGCGCTGGACAGATTGCGGGTATTCCCCGTCTTGCAGGGCTATCGTGGCAAACCGGGCGCGGATATTGCGGCGATCATCGACGCGGTAATGGCGGTGCAGGCCTATGTCACCGCCCACCGCCCGCAAGAGGTTGAGGTGAACCCGCTGATCTGCCGGGAGGACGGCGCGATTGCGGCGGATGCACTGATTGTGAAAGGAGTTTGCGATGACTGACAGCCCCATCAAAACAAGGGTTCAGGGACAGGTGCTGGAGGTTACGTTGGCCCGGCCCAAAGCCAACGCCATCGACCTCGCCACCAGCCGGATCATGGGCGATGTCTTCGCTGATTTCCGGGACAATCCGGACCTGCGAGTGGCGGTCCTAACCGGCGCGGGTGAGAAGTTCTTTTGCCCCGGCTGGGATCTTAAGGCCGCCGCTGACGGTGACGCAGTTGATGGGGACTACGGCCGGGGGGGCTTTGGCGGTTTGCAGGAATTGCCGCGCATGAACAAGCCGGTCATTGCTGCGGTGAACGGCATCTGCTGTGGCGGCGGGCTGGAACTGGCATTGTCGGCGGACATTATCCTTGCCGCCGATCACGCGACATTTGCGCTACCCGAAATCCGTTCCGGCACGGTGGCGGATGCCGCCTCGATCAAATTGCCGAAACGTATCCCCTACCACATCGCGATGGAGATGCTGTTGACCGGGCGCTGGGTTGATGCGGAAGAGGCGGCGCGCTGGGGCCTTATCAACCGCATTGTGCCCGCCGCCGACCTGATGAGCACGTCGCATGAAATGGCCTCGCTCATCGCCTCTGGTCCGCCGCTTGTGAATGCCGCGATCAAGGAAATCGTGCGCGAGGCGGAGGATATGAAGTTTCAGGATGCGCTCAACCGCATCACAAAAAGCCAGTTTGAAACGGTTGAGACCCTCTACCGCTCAGAGGATCAGCGAGAGGGCGCGCGCGCCTTTGCCGAAAAGCGCGATCCGGTCTGGAAGGGCCGCTAGGAGAGGTTGCGCAGCATGTCGGCCACCGGCACTTTTGCCCGCAACCGGTTGGCCAAAAGGAACATGCCCCCGAACTTGCGCTGCAGAAACAGGATATCGATGGGCAAGGGTGGCGGGATGAACCCGGCATCGGCGAGCGCCATACCTTCCGCCTGCATTTGCTGCGACAGCGTCGTGTCGGCAAAATCGTAGAGCGGGTTTTCCAGCAACGCGCGAAAAACATGCCGCATCATATGTACAATCTGGGCGCTGTGGGTGGGGTCAGTCTCAGCGGTGAAAAAACCGATCTCCATCGCGGTGGCGTGTAGCGCATCAGCGTCGTCCGCAATCCCGGCTGCGATCAGCCGACGGTATTGCTTTGCAATTGCTGGAGAAATCTGCCGGGTTGCACCGAAATCCAGCAGCACGATCTTGTCCGTCGCGGGATCGTAGCGGTAATTGGCGAAGTTCGGGTCGGTCTGCATCCAGCCAAAGATAAACAACTCCTGCAGCATCAGATCAATCAGATCACGGGCGATGCGGTCGCGGTGGCCTTGGGGCAGATCCACCGCATCCTCGATTGGCACACTGTTGATGAAACCCATCACCATGACCTGCGGCGTCGTCCATTCTGCGATCAGTGCGGGCAGGCGAAACCGCGGGTCATCGCGCAAAAGCGCGTCGAAGCGGGTCAGATGCGACCCCTCCAACTCATAATCAGTCTCTTCATGCAGTTGTTGGCGCGCCTCAGCCATGTAGGGCGCAAGGTCAAATCCTTTGGGCAACAGGCCCGACATGCGGATCAATGTACCCACATTGGCCACATCGCTGTCGATGCTCTGCGCGATGCCGGGATATTGTACCTTGATGGCGACGTCGCGCCCATCTTTCAGCCGGGCGCGATGCACCTGCCCGATCGAGGCGGCAGCGATAGGGCGCACATCGAATTTCGCAAACTGGCCAAGCCAACCCTTGGGCCATTCGGCATTCAAGACCTGTTTCAACTGCGCAGGCGGCATGAAATGCGCGTCTGCCCGCAGGCGCGCCATGATCTCGGCCAGTTCGGGCGGGAGCATTTCGCCCGTATCCATCGAGATCAATTGCCCGACCTTCATGGCCGCGCCGCGCATCTTGGCCAGTTGATCGGTGATTTTGTGCAGATTGCGCGGGGTCAGCAAGAGGTCACGCAGCGCGGGCCGCTGACCCTTACCTAGCTGCGCCACACCGTTCAGCGCCATTAACCCCGCAACGCTTGCGGTCATTGAGCCCAGTTGCGTCAGCCTTGCCGCCCGGCTCGCGGGCACTGAAATCGCGCGTGCAGCGGACAGAGCCGCGCCGCGCCGTGCAGAAAGATCATCTCTATCCATAAAGCAGCAGGTAGCGGAATTGCCTGACCTGACAATCCTGCATCACAGCAAACCAGCGCAACCGCTTTCCAATGTGGAAATACGTGCCCTTAGGTCAATTCGGTCGAGACGTCCTGCAGGAAATCGAGCAGACTGTCGACGCTGATCGCCTCGGGGTTGACGTTGTTGCTGGGGAAGTAGCGCAGGAAAATCTGCTTGGTCTCTTCGCCCATCCCCTCATGCAGGCCCATCGACCATGTGGGGAAGATACGCTCACGCACGTCATTGCACGACATCAGGATGATGTTCACATGGCGTGGATCAGCCGCGATGCGGTGATAAATGGCGCTGACCTCGGCGCGCCCACCTTCAAGCACCTGCAGAAAGTAGTTGCCGTTGTAATGCAGAATGCCGGTGACGTTCATCGCCGAGTTGTTGCGCTTACAGACCGTCAACAATTCGTCCATGTTTAAGCTCATCGACGGGTTGCGCTGACTGTAATAGACCAAGCGGGTCAGGTTCATGATGTATGCTCCAGTTTTGTCTGTGTGTTTGAATGAAGGGGTGCGGGGGCGCGGTCTGGCGTTTTGACAAGCTTGGCCGCGATCATGCGGCGTCTGGCCGCATCGCTGCGGCCATGTTCGCGGCGCCGCTTTTGCCGTTCGCGCTCAAGTTCAAGGTGGGCTTTGCGCAGCTCGCCCTGCGCCTGATGTGTGCGGCGGTTGGCGAGCAGAAGTTCGGCCTGATACAGGTTTTCGACCTCGGCGCGCGACTGATCTGTCGCACCGCGATGGCTGAGCCGCATCGCATAGGCCGCAAGCAGAAAGGCAAGGATCAATGCCGCATCGGGTACCGGCAATTCAAAGGCCATAAGATGGGACATCCATTGGCTGGCTGCGGCCAAGATGCTGTCGATACTGGGAAGGTTTTCCATGATAAGACCTCCGGTCAATGGACAATAAATTCGATGGGTTGCCCGTCCTCTGTCAGGACAAGCGGGGAGTCTTCGGGTGCAACGCTATCGACGATGGTGAAGGTGAGGTGCCCGTCTGTGCGGTCCCACGCGACATGCAGGTCGGCAAAGTCAGTCGCGGTCAGCTCAAAATCTCCTTCAAAGCTCACCCCTGCCAGTTCACAATTCAGCACCGATTGCGCGGCGGTGCGGATGCGCGCGCGCTTGATCTCCCAAGCCATGGCCTGTGCATCCGCCTGCTGCAAAGCGGTCAGGTCGTTTTCGATGCGCGCGATACACGGGGCAAGGATGGGGCGAGGTGCAAAGGTCTCGGCAGGGATCTCTTCGGCCACTGCCTCCTGTGCTGATGTGATCTGAATGTCCTCGATAGCCGGAGCGGCAACCGCGTCAGTGGCGATGATCTCTGCAGTATCAACGGCCGGTGTGCCGAGATTGCTTTGCAAAAGGAATCCGACACCACCCAGAGCGGCAAGCGCAACACCGAAGAGCAGCACTTTGGGCGTGGCGCCGGACCGCTCTGTCGATTTGGCCTTATCCGACAGGCGCTGTGCGCGCGCCAGCGACATGCCCGCGCGGTTGCGCGCACCATCTTCTATGGGTGGCTTTGCTACCATCAGTTCCGCCGCTGGAACTTGAAAAGAACGCTGCCATCTGCCGCAACGACCTTTTTCATATCGACGCCCAGACCATTGGCCACGTCATTGAGCATGGTTTCATTGTCGATCAGTGACACGGGCGAGGTTTGATCAGACAAAATCATGTCGAGCCCAAGGTCGACCACCATTTGCTGAATGATGCCGGAAAAACGGTGCGAATAAACGATCATCTGCGGGAGTTCTCACTTTTCGGTTTCGGTTCTGGCCATAGCGGCGCGGACAAGTCTGTCATGCCCGGCCGCAATGGTGCGTCGTTGAAGGGGCGAATGCGTGATCGCCTGAATTGTCCTCGGATGCGGCAAGTGCGGTGCCAATCGATCTGTGTCCATCATGGCCCCCTAAAGCTGCAGTGCTTTGTTCAGCAGATCCGAGGCCTGTTCGATTTGCGGATCATCTGATGCGGGTGGTTCCGTCTGCGCGTCGGCGAGCGCGACGGGCTGGACCGGGCGGGGTGGGGGATCGTCGTTCAACACTTTCACGACGATAAGCGATGTGTTGTCCTGATCGGCCTTGCCAACTTCAAGCACGGACTGCAACAGCGCGCTGGCGATCTCTTCGCTCTCTGCGCGTTGCCGCTTGCGGAGAATTTGCGCGATTTGATCGTCGGTCAGGGTCTGCAGACCGTCGCTGGCCAGCAGAATAATGTCACCTGTTTTCAGCGCCAACGGTGCATCCGGGCAATCCACCTTTGCGATGTCCTTGCCGCAAAGGGCTGAGACCAGCTGATTGCGCTGCGGATGGGTGGCCGCATCGATGGCGTCGATCATGCCGGATTGGACCATTGCATCTATCTGAGGCGCCATGGAATGGTCTTCATTCAGTCGGGTCAGCGCGCCGTCGCGATAGTGGTACAAAGGTGAATCGCCCACCGACGCCCAGTAAAGTGCGGGGCCGGCAAAAGCGCAGATTACCAGCGTTGTTCCCATCCCTGCCAGGTCGGCGCGCGTGATAATCTGGTTCGTGATCGCGTCGTTGGCACGGTCGACCGATGCTACCAATGCGGCAGGTAGTGTTACCTGACCGTTGCGAAAATGGGCCAGCTGAACACTGATTTCCGCGAAAGCAGCACCCATCGCCACATTGCCGGCCACTTCGCCACCCCGATGACCGCCCATCCCGTCGGCGAGCACGGCGATGCCAAAAGGCTCACCGCGCGGCATATTGGTCATCAGCGCGTCCTGCTGGTAGTCTCGCCGCCCCACATGCACAAAGCTGGCAGGGTCAAACCGCCTTTTGGTGCTGTCGTCTGGCGCAGGCTTGGCCCGCTGTCGCCCGAATGTGTAGTGGGTGTTCATGAGGTCTAGCTCTGCTCATCCGCAACACCGAGATCGGCGATCCACAGTGCGTCATTACGGCGGACGGCGAATTGCAGATCGCCGCGATCATCCATCAACGCCTTGCTTGTGATCTCGGCCAATGACGCGCCGCCGATGATGCGTTTGTTATCTGGGACCAGCGCCACGATCTCATCGCCGACCTGAAGCTCGATGCCGAGTGTGGCCGGGGCGTTGACGACCTTGGTGATCCAGGCCTCATCGTCAAAACGGGTTTCAAACGCGAGCCCGTTGTCAAAGGCGGTATGGTAGATGATCTTGAAGGGAAGTTCGGTTATCATCTCGTTGCCGTCATCAGGGCCGATCCAGGTTACGCTGACAGTTGCGATTGTCCCGTCAGAGCGACCGGCCACAGCAGCGATACCAGCCTCAACCTCGGCCCGCGTTTGAACAGTTATCCCATCGATTGCCATGATCTGGGCGCCAGAAGGGACAGCGGCCGTGCCCGCCGTCACAACGGCATTTGGGCCGATGGTGAAGGGCAAATCCGCGCGCCAGTTCAGTTCGATCAGGCCGTCGGCCCAGCTCGTATCAAGGGTCGTCGGATCAATTATTGCGACAGGCGAGGGCGCGGTGATTTCTGCCGTCGGCACCGTTTCTCCACTTGCCGGAAGGGCCGCGATTGGTGTCGTGATCACCTGTGGCATCGGATCGGCGTTTGTTTGGTACGCGGCTGTGGTAACGGGCGATGCTGGGGCAACATCATCAGGTGTCAGATATGACCCGCCCACCAGCACAAGAACGGCAGCGCCGCCCATCAACAGGGCTGGGATATGGCGGGAGGCGCTTTGCTTCGGTTTTGCGGCGCGGCGCGGTCGGCTGATTGCAACGGCTTGCGGCTTGGTCTGGCGGCTTGTCTTCTTCTTGCGCGTCGGGGCAGGCGTCTCGCTGGCGACAGGTGCGGCTTTGGCTTCAGCCGGTTTGACCTGCAAAAGCTGTTTCCACTCGGTGGCACTTTGCAAACGGTCCTGCGGCAGGATGGCGAGGGCCCGGTCAATTGCCGCGCAGAACGTCGCATCAAAATCCTTGGTCTTCTGTCCAAGCGGCACGTAGGGATCGGTTTGTTCGGCCACGTGCGATGTGATTCGCACCTGACTGTCCGGTGGCACCTCTCCCGCAATCAGATGGTAGAACGTGGCGGCGAGCGAATAAAGGTCGCTGGACGGTGCCTGGGTGCTGCCCGCCAGATAGAATTCCTGTGGCGAATACCCGTCCTTTACTACCCTTAAGGCAGACAAGGCTTGGGTCGCTTTTGTCGCCTGTTCGCGCGCAGCGCCAAAATCAATCAGAATGGGTTCTAGCGCTTCGGTCAGGATGATGTTGTCGGGCGAGATGTCGCGATGCAAAAGCCCCGCGTCATGCACGAATCGCACGGCATCCAGCACTTTCTCCAGCAAAGTCGTGATTTGGGCGGGTGAAAGGCGCTTTTCGGGGCTTTCGATATAGCTCAGCAGGTCCGACCCACGGACATAATCCAGCGCCATGTAGGCTGTGCCGTGGTCTTCAAAAACCTGATGCACGCCAACGATGTTTGGATGGACAAGTTTTGAAAGCGATTGTGCCTCTTTCACAAAAAGGCGGACGACACCTTGCAGATCCTTCACATGCGCGCGCGAGCGTGCCTGTACCGCCAGTCGGCTGCGGCGGCAAAGCGTTCCGGGGAAGCATTCCTTAATGACCACCTGTCGATCAAGGCTGTCAGTGGCAAGATATGTGATGCCGAAACCGCCATGATTGAGGTAACTGTCTATCGTATATTGTCCTGACAGAAGCGTGGTGCCGGTCGGCAACTCTTCTGAAAAATCAGGATCGACATCAACTGGTGAACCACTGGCCATCAACAAAACCTTTACCGCTACGTAAGCTCTCGTAATTTGAGATAATGTGCGAATTATGGCGGATTTTGGCGCGATTTATGTTCAATAAATAAGATAATATGCTAAAATTGCATCATTAATGGAGTGTTTCACCTGCAGGTTGAGAGGCGGCTGAGAAGCGCCTATAAGACGCGGACCGATAGCATTGTGCGCGAAATTATGTTGAAGTCGTCTAAAAAAGGAGACGTAAATTTCATGGAAGATGCCGTCAGCGATCTGCCACCGCGCGCGGAGGAAGATGCGTATGCGCATGTCGGGCGGTCATTGCGCAAGCTTCGGCTTGAACGCGGGCTAACCCAGGCTCAGGCCGCGCGTGTGATTAGCGTCAGCCCGCAGCAATATCAAAAATACGAAGATGCGCATTCAAAATGCAGCCTTAACTATCTGATTGCGCTCGCCGATCATTATGGGGTGAGCGTCAACGCCTTTCTGCCGGATTGTGCGGATCATGGCACAGCTCCAGCCGCGCCTCAGCCAGAGATCGCGAATGAGGCGGACTTGCTGGCACGATTGGTCACTGCGTTCGTCGGGCTCGATGACGCGGAAGAAAAATTACGTTTCGTTCAATTGATCGAAGCGGTAGGCTCGGCCCACGGGAGGGGCGGTGAGTAAGTACCGGGGTGTGTGTTGGAGAGTTACAATCGTTTCCTGGAGGAAAACGCCGATGATGTGACCCGCGCGGCAGCGGCGGGCCATTCCGCGGTCATATGTCTCGCAACGCCGGGCGTGCCGGTGATTTATGTCTCTGACGTTTTTGAATCGCATACGGGCTACAAGCCCAGCGAAGTCATCGGCAAGTCGCTCTCAATCCTGCAGGGCCCAATGACCGAAGCGCAGGCGATTGAGGATTTTCGCTTTCTGATCGAGAACGGTGTGCCCGGTACGGTGCGCATCACAAACTACCGCAAGGACAAGACGCCGTTCGTGCACGAATGCGCCCTGCGCCCGATCAAGAATGCGCAGGGCAATGTCAGCCATTTCATCGCCATACAGACGCCCGTGGCCGGCTAGGCGACATTACCAAAAAGTAATCGAAGATCGGCTTATGTCACGTCACGGCGCCTACAGTCCGGCAAAGAGGTCACTGCACTGGCGGCTTGAGTCCTGCCTTGCGGCATGCCTTGTTCGCGGCAAACGAAGCCTTTGTGTGGTAGGCCTTCAACTTTTTCTAGAAGCGAAAAATGCGGTGCCGAAAACGGTCGAATTGCTTTTTGCATTATCGATCAATTCTTCGCAGGATGTGGGGCGGTGTGGGCGATCAAAGGCTACAATCTGCGCTGCAAGGCGGTCTCATCGCAATCAATTGCGTTCACATCAACGATACCGCCCAGTTTGCGGCTACCATGGATGATCGCATTCGCACTAGGATCGCGCTGCACGAGGGCTTCATTTACCTTGCCCACGAGGAACATGAAACGCCCAAACCGTCTTTGTGTCGCAGCGCCCCGCAAAGCATGTTACTGTTAAGAAAGAAATACTGCCCGACCATCATCTGTTTTTCGGAAATCCCGACATGGGCGGCCAATGCGTTGCGCAAACGGGTGTTGAGCCCTTCGTCAACGGGCATCAGAATGCCGCGCCAAGCTGCCACAGGATTGCCAGCCCCAAGATCAGCAAAGTGATGTTGGTTAAACCTGCCCCGATCAGGCGGCCCATGCTGTCGGCTGCTTTGCGCAGACCGAAATAATGGACAAGGCGCGCCAGGATCAACGCACCGCCACAGCCCAGCACCAGCCAAGGGGCGACGCCCGCAATCTCAGCCGCCGCAAGAGCTACGAGCGCAAGGGGGACATATTCCACAAAGTTCCCATGCGCGCGCATCAGTCGCAACAGATGGTCATCCTCACCATGCAGCAGAAGGATCCCGGTCTTGGCCCGGCGCAGGCCAACCGCAATAGCCATCGGAATGCTCATCAACACAAGGACGGCGACGACGGCAAGCGTGATATGGGGCAGGTTTTCCATCTGATCTCTCCTTTCCGGTGATGTGCCTTACGACGCCATGCTTTCGTAAGTGATCAGCGCAAACCGTGCGCCATGCGGATCGGTCAGTGTCGCCATGCGCCCGACACCGGGCATATCCATTGCCGGCTGGATGATGGTTGCCCCTTTGGCCTTTGCCTTGGCAGTGCTGGCATCAACATCCGCGACGGTGAAATAGATCGTCCAGGCACCCTTATCTTCGGGCATTGGGGAGAAGCCCCCAATCGCGGTTTCACCAATCACGGCGGCCGAATAGCTCGACCCGTCCTGCATTGGCATGTCATTGATCGTCCATCCCAATACGTCCTGATAAAACGCTTTGGCTTCCTTTTGATCCGGGCCGGAATGGCCGATCCAGCCGGAATTGCCGAGTGTTGTCATCTCAAGAATACTCATGGGTTATCTCCCTTGGTTGCGCCCGCCACATGCGGGTCTGATCCAAGGACGCATGTACTGGCGGCTTCCCTACAGGTGGCTCAGTTCTTTTTGGCTGATCGCGATTTTGTCTGTGACGGCGGCGCGTTCAGGCGCGGTTGGCGTGAGCGTCAGGACCGTTTCAAATGCCTTTATTGCGGCACGGTGATCGCCGATCTCCTGCAGCAGACCGCCACGCATTGCATGAAACCACCGATAAGTGGACAGATCCTCCGTCAGCGTTTCCAAAGCGTTGATTGCAAAATGTGGCCCGTGTAGCTTGGCCTGCGCGGCAACCTGGTTGAGACGCACGACCGGGGTCGGCTGCAACGCGTAGAGTGCGGCGTAATGAGACTCGATGAGTGCCCAATCGGTCTTATCGGATGTTGCCGCACTTGCATGCGCGGCGGCGATTGTGGCCTGGATGATGTAAATGCCCCGATGATTAATGCGCTGTGCCTTCTGCAAAAGCGCCATCGCCTCGGCGATGTTCGAACGGTCCCAAAGGCTGCGATCCTGATCATCGAGCGTGACCAGCTTTCCATCCCCGTCAATCCGCGCATGGCGGCGCGCATGCTGCAGCAGCAATAGCGCCAGAAGCGCAGATTGTTCGCCCATCGCTGGAAACAGCCTCACCAGTAGGCGGGCGAGCCGTATCGCCTCCTCACACAATGTCAGTTTCATCTGAACCGGCCCGGACGAAGTTGACCACCCCTCGTTGAACATCAGATAGATCATCAAAGAGACTTCGCTGAGCCGCACGCCACGCTCTTGCGGCGTGGGCGTTTCGAAGGCGACCGGGTTTTCCGCGATTTTTCTTTTGGCACGCGTGATCCGCTGTTCCATTGTCTTGGGCTTGATGAGAAAGCCGCTGGCGATTTCAGCGACGCTGAGCCCCAGGATCACCCGCAAGGCGACCGCGATCTGATCTTGCCGGTCAAGCTCGGGGTGGCAGCAGATGAAAAGTAGTCGCAGAACGTCGTCGCGCAATTCATCCGGGTCAGGTGTTTCTGCAGGCATGGGCTGAAACTCTTCACTATGGCGCGAAAGGATCGCGGCACGGCGCTGCGATTTGCGCAGATGGTCAAGGCCTGCATTGCGGGCCGTGGTCAGTAGCCAGGCGAGCGGGTCACGTGGCGCGCCATCTGTGCCCCAAACGGTCAGGGCTTTTACGCAGGCCTCGGCAAAGGCCTCTTCGGCCAGATCGATGTCGCGAAACACCCGCGTAAGTGCCGCGATGGCGCGGGGCCGTTGCTCGGTGAATGTGGCCTCAAGCCAGTCTGACATGACCTAGTCCGATGACAATGCACCCCCCGCCCAGGCGACGGGCCGCACCTCAAGCCGCGCGATGGGCGACGAGATCATTTTCGCGTATTCCAGCGCCTCATCAAGGTCTTTGAAATCGGCAGCATAGAAGCCCAGAAAGTTTTCCTTGGTCTCGGCAAACGGTCCGTCCACGATCAGCGGTGCAGCACTGTCGTTCCTAGCCGGTTCTACCATCACCGCAGATGTGGGCGGCATCAGCTTCATCGACACAAACGCCCCCCGGTTCTTGAGCGCGTCTTGCAATGCGCTGTGCCTTGACATCACGTCGTCCTGTCGTCCTTTTGGAAGTGCCTCAAACACGCCCGGTTCGCCATAAATGGTTATTGCATAGATCATCTTGTCCTCCGCAGAGCAGTTATATGCTGCAAGGACGCGCGCGCCGTTGCAAATCCGACATGGCTTGGGTGACCTGTCGCAATGTAGGCAGTCTGTTGTGACTTGTGTCGCTCAATTACTATCCAAATACACATGTCATCTTATTCTCTTCAGTTGTGAACCTTTGAGTTCAGAACGTGCACTAACGGTTCAGATGCGCCTTGATCGTCGTTTCAGCATTTACGATGACACCGGGAACCGAGATGGCTCGAAAAATCGATGGGATTTCCTATCCTGACAATGTATTAGATGTTTTGCGAAACGCGGCGATAGGACCTGCTTTTCGGGCCTTTGTCGAATCCAAGAGTGCTGGTCAGAACACGGAGTTCCTTGATGCATCAGTCAAACTGAACTCCAAAAAGCATTTTGATCTCTATTTCTTTGAAGACGGTCCCAAAGCGATCCCAATTTCCTCTTTCACACGCCAAAAGGTCTCCAGGCTCGCCAATGCGAGGCTTTGGAACAACAAGGCTGGCTGGTTGGATGTTTACGCTGCGGCGCGCAAGGAGGTGGCGCATTTAGTCCAGGTGGACTACCTCGAAGCGTTCTTTGAAAGTGAGTACTTCAGCAACCCGCATCGGCAAAACCTGATCAAAAGAACAAAGGTGCCATCAACGCTTCTACGAGAAATTGGTGTGAAAAACACTGCTGATTTATCCGACGTGATTGTTCTGTTTCGGTCCCGCCGAGAGACGGCGATCCAAACTGCAGACGAAATTGCGCGCCATTGCGGATCGCGGTTGAGCGGAAAACAGATCGTTGAAGAACTTGTCAGATGTAACCGCTGATGCACTTGGCGGCTTCGGTGCCTGAACCTTATTCGCGCCGCATGGCACTCATGATCAAGGCAACGCGTGTTGTCTGGTTTGAGAGATACTTCGATCTGAAAGGCGCAGGAAAGAAATGAGACGGATCGCGGCCGCTGCGGTGGAGGATGTGCGTGCTTAGTCTGAGTGTTTCGCCTCTCCGCTTGGCCAATCCAGAGGTGCTGTCATGAAGCTGCTGTCCGGCATTCTGATTGCCCTTTCGATCACAGCCGCACCTGTCCTCTGGCAAGTCGCGGATCATCATCTTGCCGCTCCGGAACCCGGTGTGGACGAAACCGGCCCCCTGCGGGCTGAGGTTGCGGCGTTGCGTAATGAGCTGACGCAGCTCAAGGGCCGCGTGGATGGCCTTGATGCTCGGACATCCCTTGGGCTGGCGGCGTCGGCTGCGCCATCTGAGCCGCAAAACCAGAACCCAATTGCGTCGGATACGTTGAAGGATGCGTTTGCCCAGGTTGTTCTGATTGCAGATCGGCGGTCCGCGAATGAGGGGCTGACGGTTGCATCCCCATCCTTTCTGGCCAGCGTGTTTGGCCCGCCAAGGGATGATTTGAACGACGATTGCCAACCGCCAACCAACCAGAGACTTATCGAACTTCTGGCTATTGAAGACGTGGGGCCGATCCGCGCGCAGATGATCCGCCCGGCGCTTGTCTCACTCAGACAGGTTTTTGCAAATGTTCAGGTGTTTGAGCCCGAACTTTATGACCGGATTGAAAGTGCGGGTTCTTTATGTGTGCGGTTGATCCGCGGATCATCCAGTTCAGCCTCTGCCCATGCCTTCGGACTGGCCGTCGATATCAACATCGATGGCGTCCTGGATGAGCTTGCGGACGGCAAAACGCAGCTTGGTCTGATCTTGCTTGCCGATTTCTTCAGGAAAGAGGGCTGGATCTGGGGTGCGGGCTTTGGCCGCGAGGATTCAATGCATTTCGAAGTCAGCCGCCAAAAGATCGAACAATGGCGTAGGCAAGGCCAGATTTAACTTGTTTGCCGAAAGTCGGAAGCATTCCTACCCCCAACGGCCTTGAAGGGCGGCGCAGGTCGGCACCGATGCCGACTTTCTGCCGTTGAACCGGAAGTCGTGAAAGTCTGCTTTGCGGAGCTCGTGTTTACGCCTAACATTTCGCGATAGTAGAGGTAGCGGTTGATATGCACGCCGCAGCATTCTCAAACTTCAAAAAAGTGGGAGGCACGCAGGATGCTGAAATGGAGCGCCCTACGCTTCTTCAAGTGGCTCGCGATTAGCATGAGTGCATCCACTACGATGCTCATGGGGCAGACAATGCAAGAACGAATGAATAGGGCGATTGAGGCAAATGAATTGCCGGGCCTCCACTCGACCGTTGTCATGTTGGGCGGCGAGCTCATCGCCGAAGCCTACTTTACGGGCGAAGACGAACGCTGGGGGATACCCATTGGCGAAGTCGTACATGGCCCGGAAACGCTGCATGATACGCGTTCCGTAACGAAGTCCATCGTCGGTTTGCTCTATGGAATAGCCCTTGGTGAAGGCATCGTCCCTGACCTTGAAACTCCGCTGTTGGATGTCTTCCCAGAATATGCGGACCTTCGCGACGGATCGGCCCGTGAAGCCATTACAATTGCGGATGTTTTGACTATGCAGATGGGCACCGAATGGGATGAGAGCCTCCCGTATTCCGACCCACGCAATAGCGAGATTGCAATGGAGCTAGCAGACGACCGCTATCGCTTTGTCTTGGACCGGCCCATGGTCGCGGAGCCCGGCACCGTATGGACATACAATGGTGGCGCAGTCGCACTTCTTGGCCATCTGATTTCCGAAGGCTCAGGTATGGCGCTCGATGTCTATGCGCAAAGCAGATTGTTTGAACCGCTCGGTATCTCTGATTTTGAATGGGTGGCGGGTGCTGACGGTGTACCTTCTGCGGCGTCCGGCCTGCGCTTGAAGGCGCAAGATTTGGCGACAATCGGCGTAATGATCGCGGGAAACGGAACCTACAATGGTCGTCAGGTCGTACCCGCCTCCTGGCTCGATGTGTCATTCAGCGCACAAGCAGCGATAATGGACGGCTTTGACTACGGAATGCTCTGGTATCTCGCTGTTGGACCGAGTGGCGATCAAATCATTATCGCATCTGGAAACGGTGGCCAGCGTTTGACCGTTCAGCCTTCCGCAGAATTCGTCGTTGCGACCTTTGCCGGTCGATACAACGATCCTGAAGCATGGCAATTGCCTCTACGCGTTGTTGTCGATTTCGCAGTTCCAGAGGTCAATCGAGCGAGGTCTGAGTAGCTCGGTATCTCGTGCTTCGGACAATAGCCGACATTTGTGCATGGCGCAGCATCGGTCACTTTGGGCGCTTTTCGAACGTTCACTAAGACCGACATCAATGATCCCAAACGGCGGCTGATGAAATGCTGTGCCCAGCGATCGTCCTCTGCAGCTACGCGCAGGGACAAAGGCTGCACATATCAAAGGGCGGCATATCCAGTGTCATGGTCATCGCGGTGTTCAGTGCCATCGCGACGTTCAAAAATGGCATGATGGCCAGTTTTGGGGGCGAAGAGGCCATGCGGAACGATGGGTTGGACATCGAGCCCAACATCTGTTCGCCCAACTGGATATCCTCCAAGGGTGGCAGGGCTGCGAGGCGCATGTTCATGGCGAGCGCGGGCATCGGCGGCATCGGGATCGGAAAGCCGCCCCAAAGCCGCAACATGGACCGGGTGCGCATCATACCTGCGGGCGTAAAGGCATCATCGCCAAAGGCGGCCTCGATTGTCGCAAGCGCTTCCAGCACCATCATCAGTTTCATCAGCATCGGCATGGGCACGATCAGCTGTGGCGGTGAAAGGCGCGCCATCATGTTGAACCGGTTCTGCATGGCCGACACCACGCCGGGATCGCCGAGCGGTGGAAGATCTAACGCCTCGGTCATTTGAAACAGCTGCGGCAGCCCAGCCAGGAACCGTGCCTTTTTGATCTGCGGTGGCTTCAATGCAAACCGGAACCGGTGCGGCAGATTGACAGGTGGTTCAGGGAAGAACGTGATGTTGAACGGATCAATGCCCAGGCTTTGCAGGTCAATCACCAGTCGTGCGATAATGGAATAGTTCAGAAGCGGCTGCATTCGCAGGCCGACCAAGCCCTTTAGGCGTGGCCACACATTTGTATTGATGCTCGTCGCGGCCTGCTGCATCTGAAATTCAAGCTTGGGCAGATCGTCAAACGTGAAGTTGCCCATCATCATTGAGATGGTCATGGCAATCTGCGCCAGCCCGCCACCGCCAAAGTGAATATTGGGTATCTTGATCGGGTCGATCAACGCCGCGATCTGCATGTCCAAGCGGTTTTCCGGTGTCAGGTTGGGAAAGGCAACAGCGGCCTGCAGGCTGAGCGGAACGGGCGGTAGAACTAGCGACATGCTGGGGCTGAAACGGTTGCTGACAATCTCGGTCGGGACGGTGCAAAAGCAGGGCATGAGCGGACCTCAGATATCGACCACGATGACAGACACGTTGTCCGCGCCGCCGCCATCCAACGCGATCCGGATCAGGTCATCGGCGATTCTGTCGATAGGTTCGTCGCACAAATGGCGTTGCAGCGTTTCTGCGTCGGCATATTTGGTCAGCCCATCCGAGCACAAAAGGAATCTGTCACCGGGCAGGATGTCCCCGCGACGTTTGTCGAGCAGCAGCGTTTCATCCACGCCGACCGCACGGGTGATCTGATTGCCGTGTGGGTGATTTTCGGCCTCGGCCCAGGTCAGTTGACCCGCCTCAACAAGTTCCCCAACGATGGAATGATCGCTGCTGATCATCGTGATCCGCTCATCGCGTAAGCGGTATAGGCGGCTGTCGCCCGCCCAGAGGCACATGAAGTGTTCTTCGGACAAGGCCAGCAGGACAACCGTTGCCCCAATCGTGACACTACCGCGTCGGGTTGCTTCTTTCTGGATTGCCCGATGTGCCTCGCCCAGCGCCGTCCGGGCGGCATGCATCACGTCGGCGGGCGACAGATCGGCCGGAAGAGCCGTCAGGATGTCGACAATTGTCTGGCTCGCAAAATCGCCGCCCGCATGCCCGCCCATCCCGTCTGAGACGAGCCAAAGACCCAGATGGGGCAGGGCCAGAATAGCGTCCTCATTTACTTTGCGAACGCGTCCGATATGGGTCTTCGCGCTGTAGTGCCTCTTCGTGGAAGAAATGGTCATCTTACTTGCCTTAGGTGGCGTGCGCATGTTCGCGCCAATGATTGTCGTTCAGATCAAAAAGGGCGTTGGCCAGCGTGGGATCTGCTGGCATTCCATCAGCGAAGAAACTCCTTGGGGTCCCCTCGACAACAGCGATCCAGAGTGATCCGGGCATGTCGGGTCCAGACTGTGTTTCTGCAGTCAAAACCGATGGCGGAGGTGGCAAGGCCTTAAGATCTTTCTCCAGTCCGGGTAGGTTGGTGCTGTCGTCCAGCATCCGTAGGGCGGTGTCTTCAAGCGGCTCAACGACGCTTTGCAACGCCAGATGGGCAGGCCAGACTGGTGCATCTGTTTCGAAGGCGATGCAGATCGGAAAACGGCGGCCGACACGATCAACGCTGGGCATCATCACACCCGCTGCTGTCCTTGGTCCGCAAAGCCCTGCAGCCAGGGTGAACCGCCAGATCGGTGCGCTCATGTAGCAATCTTGCCAGCGGTCCCCAATGGCGGTCTGCCCGATCAAAAGCAGTTCCTGCATCCAGACATCCCAGTCTTCGACAAAAGCCTGCGACAGGCCCCGGCGCACAAAATCGCCAAGGCAGGGCACTTTGCCATAAAATCCGTAGGCCGGTGCCATCACAAGGAACTCGGGCAGCTGAAACTGTCCAAGGCGGGCACCGTAAACGGGTTCAGTGCCGAGCCCGCGCGCAGCTGGAAAATCGCGATACGGCCGCCGATATTGAAGATCACACGATTCCTGTCGGAAACATTGGTCCGCCGCACTTCTGCCGTGTCCAGCAGCCGGAACCAGGCCCAAGGTCCGTCGCGGTTGATCGTGCTTTCGATATCAGACCGTGTCGGCGTGAACGCAACGCGGGTGCGCCCGCCCAACTGACCGGGCCAGGACAGCGCCGTGACCTGCGGAGGGCCATGGGCGTATGAAACGGTCTGGCCTTCCACCTCAAGGATCACCTGTTCGACATCCGGATCAAGTGCAACCGGTGTCAGATCGAAGGTGACCGAAGGCAGCCCGGGTCCGAGAAAGAAGCTGTCGCGGATTTCAGACGCCTTCTGGAACTGCGCCACAACGGCGTTTGAGATGCCGATATCCACCCCGTTCACGCGCCGCACCTGCCACGGGTTCGTGGTTGTATCGACAAAGGACACTAGGTTTTCGTTAAAGAACGTGTCGATCAACCCGTTGGGCGCAAACAGCCTGCCGAAATCCTGCAGGGCCACATCTGACGCGGATTGGCGGTCAAACGGATAGCGTCCATTGATCGCGCGTTCACAAAACGGCAGCACCTGTGCCTGCCATTTGGCGTTCAGCTCTGTCCGCGCGCCGCCAACCGCCGCGCCGGACGAGACTGAGGCAACCTGTGATGCCCACCGCTGCATCGGGCTAGGCAAGCGCCCGATTTCAGCCTGCAACCGTGCCGCAGCACTATTACCCTGGCCGACAATGGCGGTGCCGAGGTTCTGGCCCAGCGACAGCCGGTTTAGCTCATCATAGACATCCGTCATTGTCCCAAGGACCTGATCCAGCTGCGATGGCGCGCCGTCAAAACCGTCGACCAATTCATGCAGTTCACGAAAGCGGTCTTCGACAAACTGACCTGGCTGATCCTGATCGTCTGCTTCACCTGCGGGGACGGACGATTGGATCACCTCAAGGATTGCCGATTGCTGTGAGTTGATCGATGACAGGATTTCGTCCTGCAAAAAGTCTCCGACATTGCCTGCGGCATTATTCACAAGCACCTGGCTGTCAGGCAGTTCGGTCAGCTTCGTTTCTTCCGACACGGCCTCAAGAATGTTCTTGATGGGTGATGTCGGGCCGGAGAGGATATTCACGACATCTGTCGCCTGTCCGAGGCTGCCAACGGGGATCACGTCGATATCCGCCAAAAGCTGGTCGTATCTGCTGACATAGTCGTTTTCATAAAGATCGAGCACATCGCGGGTGATCCGGGACAGGGCCTGCGGTGAATCGTCGACGGCAATCGCATCACCCAAGATCTGGCTTTCCCGCTGGACCCGTTCGGTGACAACCAGCACTTCGGGCAGGAAATACGTATGAAAGCCGTTATGCGTGTAGACCCCTTCGACACCTGCGCTCAGCGGTGTGCCAGAGGGACGCAGCAAGACCCGCGATACCGCCGGGCCACCCACATCGGTGATGCGAAACTGCGGCAGATCGCGTGCCGTTGGGGCGCTGACAATGCTTTGGTAGACGCGTTCAGACAGCGGGGTTTCGGCCAGAATGCCTTGCACCTGTTCCACAAGCGGGCCGTTCAAAGCAATCTCTCGCATCGGCTGGTTCACCATCTCATCGAGATGGCCCATGAGATCGCCGCGCAAGGCGTCCTCGCCGGGGAAGGCGACCTGCCAGTCAAGCTCCATCCACTGCTTGACCTGCGTTTCATCCATCGGCCCCTGTAGGCCGAGCATCAGGTAGATCTTCAAGGCCTCAAACAGCAAGTCAGAGTTGTTCAGGTTCGCCTGCATCTGCTCTTCCAGCCGGACCAGCAGTCGCGGCAACAGCAAGTTATTGAGCGCGCCGCGATAGGATTGCGCGGTTTCACTGCCGATGGCGTCACCCTGATAAAGCCCATAGGTCAGTGCGACTGGCGGTTCAGGGTCAGTCGCGGCAGGGTTGCCGGGCAGATCGCGTAAGATGTTCAGGGCCGGGACGACGGACGGGATATCCTGATCCGAGATCGGCGTACCGGGGATGTCTGCCGACAGGTCCTGAAAGACGGTGATGCTGTCTTTGGCGTCCGCGATCAGCCTGACATTGCCGATATAGCTGTTGAGCAGAACCCCGAAGACCGCCCCAAATGCCGCTACGCTGGTTGCGATGGCCCCGCGTGTCGCCCAGCGATACCGGCGCTCCACCGCGTCATCGGCGGAGACCAGACCAGCCTCGCCAAAGATCACGCTGTTCATCAGGCGGGTCAGGAAGTAGCTGCGCCCCTGACCTTGTCCGGTGCCGATGGCCTGACGCCCGATCCCAAACGTGCGCGACATGCCCATCATCAGCCGGTCAATGGGCATCCCTTCCTGCGTGCCAGAGGTGAAATAGACCCCGCGCAGCAATTGCGTGTCTTCAAATCGGCTGTCCTGAAACACCTCCCCCAAGAAGCTCTCGGCGACATTGCGCAGTGACGCGATCTGGGCCGGGAAGCCGGAAATCAGGCTGCGGCGCTGATAATCCGTCTCGGCCTGCATCCGTTCCAGGCTGTGATTGCTCAACTGGGTCAGGAGCGCGTCGAATTCTGTCACGAAAGCCGCCATCGCGGGGCTGGCCTGCGCGCCCTTTTCAAAAGGCAGCGTGAAGCCCCAGACCTGTTCACGTTCCTCGCTGCCAAGGTTGTCGAAAAACTCCTGAAACCCGGCGATCAGATCCGCCTTGGTAAAGAGCACATAGACCGGAAAGCGCACGCCCAAACGCTCGCGCAATTCATGCAGCCGTGTGCGGATCGCCTTGGCGTGTTCCTGACGCGTCCGTTCATCCTGCGATGACAGATCGGAGAGGCTGATCGCAACCATCGCACCATTGATCGGCTGACGCTTGCGGTGCTTTTTGAGCATATCAAGGAACCCGGTCCAGGCCTTGGCATCCGCGTCCTGATTGCTGTCCTGGGTCGTGTAGCGTCCGGCTGTGTCCAGCAACACCGCTTCATTCGTGAACCACCAGTCGCAGTTCCGCGTGCCGCCCACACCGCCGATGGCGGTTTTGCCCATGCGCTCTGCCAGGGGGAATTGCAGACCGGAATTCACAATGGCCGTCGTCTTGCCCGCACCGGGCGGGCCGATCATGATATACCACGGCAATTGATAAAGATGGCGCGAGCCGAAACGCCCGCCCAGCTTTGATTTCCGCAGGAAACCCAACGCCTCTTTCATCCCCGTGCGCATTTCGCCCAGTTCAGCCTCGACGGCCTCATCCTGCGTATCTGTTGCCTTCTCGGTGATCGCCTCCACGATTTCCGTATCGGTTTTGCGGCGGTTCAGAAGGATGATCAGGATCGCAATCGTCGTTCCGGCGGCCAAGGCGCCGATGGTGATCAGACGATCCGTGACGCTGTCAAAGGGCCGAACCTCTGCAATCGACAGAAGTGGGCCAAGATACCAGATGGCGGCTGCCAGGATCAGGCTCGACAGGATCAGAACGCCGACGGGGCTGAAGACGGTGCGAAGAATACGTTGAAACATGGTTAGCCTGCTTTCACGAGGATGACTTCAATACGGCGGTTTTGGGCGCGCCCTTCTGGGGTGTCATTCCGGGCGATGGGTTCGGCATCAGCGCGGCCCTCGGCACTGATGCGGCCCGGGTCGTCCAGCGACCGCGAAATCTTGTCCATGACGGATGTGGCCCGCGCGAGCGACAGGAACAGATTGGACGGAAAGCGCGCGGTGTTGATCGGGATGTTGTCGGAATGGCCTGCCACGATGATACGCCCCGACTCATCGTTAAGCGCTGCGGCGATACGGTCAATGACCGGGACAAAATCAGGTTCAAGCACGTCCGAACCGGACCCAAACAATCCGTTGCCTGCCACGCGAACCGTCAGCACGTTGCCCTGATCGATGACGTCCACCAGTCCCTGTTCGATTTCGGGGGCAAGGAAGGTTTCGACCTTCACGACCTCCTGGACCTGTTGCGGGGTCGGGGGCGGCGGTGGCGGGGGCGGTGCCACTCGCGCCAGTTCAATTGGGCCGCCGAAGTTCAGCGCTGACAACTGCCCGCGCAACCGCTCCGTATCGCTGCTGAGCGCCAGGGAAAACCCGAAGAAGGCCAATGAAACCGCACCCACGGTCAACCCGGTGATCAGCCAGATTGTCATCCATGCAGAGACGGGGCGATGCGCAACCGCTATACCTTTCCAGCGCGGGGCCAGATCACGCTCCACCGGACCGCGATGCGCCCGGATCAGGCGGGCCAGTCCATCGCGGATCGACAGGTGCTTTTCCGGGCCGCGGTTCTCAACGCGCAAGCGCCCCTCGAACCCCAGACTGAGGCACATGTAAAGGAATTCCAGTAGGTCACGGTTCTGCGCTGGTTCCTTTTCCAGATGCTCCAGCAGGTCGAAAAACCGGTCTCCACCATGGGTTTCCTTGTGAAAGGTGCCGACCATGCTTTGTTGGGCCCAGATGCTTTGGCCGCCCCAGGGCGTATTCAGCACGACGTCGTCAATTGTGGCACAGATCGCATAGCGCGCGATTTTCACCGATTGTGCAGGCACACCGGCCTGAAGCGCCTTGTTCTCGAACGAGCGGATCTGGGTGACCACGCTTTCGCGCAATTGTCCGGGATTGCCGTGCTGTGCTCGGTTCCGGATCCGTCCGACGAGCAGAAATAGAGATGAGGCTGCCGCGTTCAGCGGGTTCAGACCCGTTGCAACCGTCCCTATCGCAACATCAGGGCCCGCCTGCGCTTTCGGAACCACGCCGGCAGGCGCAGGGCTCGGCGACGCAGCGGGGGTTGCCACCTGCGGCGCGGTCCGCCGCCCCGCCGGGTTGGGGCGAATGACGGTTTTGTCGGTATCGGACGGTTCAGCAAAGGGATCATCGCGGTTCATGACACATCTCTCAGAGAGCCCGCCTTAGCGGATCGCCCAGAGCTCCATTTCAAGGTTGGGGAAATCGCCCGCCACATGGACGGCCAGGCCGCCAGACGTCGCCATCTGCTTCCAATAGGGGCTTTTGCTATCCAGTTCGAAGTAGACGACACCTGCATGATAAGGCACCTGGCGGGGGGCGACGGGCAGCGGGCGCAGCTCCACACCGGAAAGGGCGGAGTTTACCAATTGGCGGATCTCCTCGACAGGTCCCAGCTTGGCTTGTGAGGGGAAGTGACGCCGCACGCTTTCGGGCGGCACATTAGCCTTGGCGGCCAGGACGAAATTGGCCGATGTCAGCAGGCTCTTATCCTCAACCATCGCGACCGAGATGCCGTATTTGCGCGGTTCAATCGGGATGGCGACGGCGTTTTGTTCCAGCACCGCGCTCAGATACTGGCGCAGCGCGCGGAAGACGGGCTGAAACACATTGCTGAGGTCATCGTGGCGATAGGCAGGGTATTCAGCTGCGCGCTTTTCCGGGGTCATGAAGGTTGCAAGTTCCCCGGCAAGCCCCACCAGAAACTGATAGATCGCCGCCGGATGCGCGTTTTCAATCGACAGAAGATGCTGGATCTGCGGCAAGGCGCGGTTCACGGCAATCAGGAGCAGGAAATCGGCGATTTCGGCCACACCCTTGGCCGCGCCGGTCTGGCTGAGCCGACCCGATAAGGCTTCCGCGCGGTGGCTCAGCAAGCCTTCAAGTTCGCGCATGAACCCATGCAAGGGCGTCGCAGCTCGCGCATCGGTACAGGAGGGCATGAAGGCCTTGTCAAGAACAACCTCCCCGTCCTGTCTGACCTCAATAATGCGGGCAATCGGAATGATGAGCTGATCGGACAGATCATCCACATCCAGAACAACCTGGATGCGCAGTTTGCCAACGGCCATCTGCAGCGCCCGCTGATCGCGACCCATCGTATCGGTCACTTCGATCTCGGCAGGGGTGTAACGTGCCGCCGATTGCGGCGCGCCGCTCATGTCAACTTCTGTCGTGCCTGGTCTCCGGATCGGGATGGCGAGATATACGACAGCGTTTTTGATCGTATTCGGGACATCAAGCGCCGCCGGATGCTCGTCAGTCTGCGGTATACGGAAGACGGCACCGTCAGGGGTCAGGCCGGAACAGGACTTCACCGCGATCTTGCCAAGCTTGAGAAGCGCGTCGTCCAGCGTCAGCTCCCGCACGCCCCAGGCATAAGGTGCGACACCGGTCGCCACGCCTGCGACAAGGGCCTCGATATATCGGTCTTGTTGCTGGAAATGGTGGGGCTGCAAAAACAACCCTTCCTGCCAGACAACTTTGCTTTCCCAGGACACGGCTAAATCACTCCTTCGTCGTAGGCGTCGTTAGCGGATGGTGACGGTGTTGCCGGCCAAAGTGATCTGAACCGGGTTGGGCGTGTTTGGTATCAGCGGCTTGACGGCAGAGAAGGTGCCGCCAACATCGCGGAATGCAGCGACCACACCGATGGCGGCGGGCGGTGTGCCAAAGCTTTTCAGGTCTGTCACTGTCCGGCCCGGCGCCAGTTGGAATTCATCGACAGCCACCAGATCCGCTCCGAGGGTCTGTTCGGGCTGGTCAAAGACTGCAAAAAAATCTGCCGAACTGAAGGTGTCCGGCGCGTTCAAGTAATAGACTTTGACCCGCGCTGGTGCACCGCCATTCATGCTCGATGCGCCGGTGATGCTGAGCTGGGCTGTTGTTGGTGCTTGTGTCAGGCCGGTCAGATCTGACAGGCGCGACAGGGTAGACCTGTTCTGTCCGTTTTGCCCATCCGGCAGCGCGGGCGGTGTGCAAGCTGACAACGCCAGAACCAGGGCGCTCAGGCACAAATGAAACTTTGGCGACATCGTCTTTCCTCTCATAATTTCTTGACCTGCTCTTCGTAGGCACGGGCGAATTCCTTGCCGAAGGCCGATTGGAAATCGTCCTCGGTCTCTCTGGCAATTTGCGCGTACATCTTTTCGTAGGCTTCCCAGTAGCGGGCCTTTTTCCCGCCCAGGAGGTTGCCGAGGGTTGATCCTGCCTCGATCCGTGCGGACAGCTGTTCTGGGCCAAGCCGGAACAACAGATCCTTCAACGCCGCTTCCATGCCGGACATCGTTGCAACTTCATGTGCCTTGATGTCGTTGAGCGCTTCGGTAATGGCCGCGTCAGCCTCCAGATAGCCTTTGACCGACGGGCGTATCATCGCCTCAATCGCCTGCTCTGCGCTGACCGAGAATTTCAGCGGATTGTTCCCGCCCGCATTGATCATCGTGCGGTCCATCCGCATTTCGCTTTTCAGTGCGGCGCGGGTCATCAGGATGTCGCGCATGCCCGTGATGACCGCGGCCATGATCTGGCCCATCCGGGCCATCGTTGCCTCCATCTCGGCAGGTGGAATAGCCAGATGCGCGGCGCCTGCGCCCTGAAAGAAGGCACGGATTGCCGCGTCGCCTGCATCTGTAGCGGGGGTGGGAGGCGTGGTCGGATCAGGAGTGGCGGGAGCTTGCGGTGCCGATGAGGAGCCAATCAGGGAATCGCTCCAATCTTCCGGGATCATGTGATGGTCGGCCTGCGGCGGCGCAAAATGGTCTTGCGTGGCGGGGGAATGGTTGGGCGCGCTGCTGCCATCGGCCAGCCCGCGTGATGTATCCGGCGATGGTGCGGGGCCCAGCAGTCCGTCCAGATCATCGGGTGATGGCATTGGCGGTGTGGAAGATTGCGCCGGTTGACCCAGAAGGTCATCCAGAAAATCCGGCCCAGTCTCCGACAAATCATCAAGGCGCTGCATTGCGTTGCCGCCGTCAAAGCCACCTGTCGGGCTTGGCGGTGCGATGGACCCTTCCTCAAGCGGCGGAAGCGGTGCTGACACGTTCTGACCCGGAAGTTCCGCTGTGGCATCGGCGGTGATTTCAACAATCAGCTCATAGCTGCCAACGATAATCACATCGCCATTGTTAAGGGGGGTGGACAGATGATCCAGCCGTTCGGCGCTGTAGTTCAGAAAGGTGCCGTTCGTGCTAATATCCGTGATGACATAATCGCCGCCCCGATGTTCGACGACGCAGTGCCGCTTGGACAACGTGCGTTCGGGGTCTGGCAGAACAAGGTCGTTTTCTTCGCCCCGCCCGATGGTCAACACATCGCCGACCATCGCGGTCACGGTCTGACCGTCTGGCAATGTGTTGGGAGGTTGAAGGCGAAGCGACAGGGGCATGTTCAGGCTCTATCCGCCGACCAGAACGGTTGGGCAGCCCATGACGATGGTGCCACCATGTGCGCAGGTATCGCCAAGGCGTGCTTGTGGTTTCTTGACTGTCAGAACGGTGGTTGAGCCTTTGGCAACCATGTCGGGCGGGCCGATGCAGACGGCCATTGCCGTTGCCGTCGCCGCAGGCATCTTGCCGATTAGAACTGTTGGCGTTGGCGTCACAATCGGGCCGCCCACATGGGGCACGATCCCGGTGACCATCGGACAGACATGAGTGTCAGCGACACGTGCGGCAGGCAAAGTCATACTGCCACCACGCCGCGTGGTGCAAAATCTGCTGATTGCATTGTGCTGTTTCCTTTTCGTTGCTTGTTAGTGCTCGGAAAAGGTCAAAGGGTTCACCTGTCCGCTGCCGCCGCGCGAAATATCAAGGGCGCGTTCCAGCAAGAGCGTGGCTCGGGTTTCGGTCTCATCCTCGCGGTCAAACATCGCAATCAGCGCGATGCTGAAAGCCGCACTGCCGACGGCGCCGGGCGGCGCGTCATAATCTTCGTATTCTCCGGGTCCAAGTGTGCCGTCGGCAAAGGTCGCAGCCATGGCGCAGAAAACGGTGTCATCATCGTTTGGTGCGCTGTCCAAGGCGGCCCGCGCCAATGCGCGCGTCTCTTCGCTGGGTTGCAGCACCCAATCTTCAGCGGCCTTGATCGACGGGGTCAGCTTGTCCGATCCATCCGGCAACAGATCGCGTGCGGAAAGGCACGCCCACCACGTCGTCTCACGCGGGGGGAGCGCGTGGGCCAGAAGCTGCATCATGTCGATCACGGCCCCTTTTTCGTGCAGTTCAGACAGCAGTTGGGCCACGGTCGCGCTGGCGGGGGCCGTGACCGGCGTCTGCAGCACGATGTTGTTATGCGCGATGATCCGGGCGGCTGGATGGGTGGGCAGTTTCTTCAGGTCGTCAAAGCGGGGGGACGTCATTGCGGGGCCTCTTCAATTGATCATCGTCAGGCTGCCCTTGACGCTCAAAAGGCCAGAGGATTTGAGTTGTGTCATGCCGCCACCCTCCAGCTTCAGCATGCCCGCCCCCTTGAGCGCGGCCTGCCCCTTGCCTTCCATCTTCAGCTGCCCATTGGCGGTCAGTTTCGCGCTCGCATCGGCTTTGACGTCGATCTGCGTCGATGAGATCGTGATCTTTGATGGCGTCATCTCGATTTTTGACGCGCCGCATTTGAGCGTGATTTTCGATTTGGCCGACAGATCAAACGCCGCACCGATATCCAGTTCATAGGACTTGGTAACTGAGGCAGCCTTGCCACCCTGCACTGTCAGCGACTGATCCTCGGCGACGGTGAGCTTGTCGGCCCCGCCAATTTTCGCCTCGCGCATTTTGGCAATCGAAATCGTTTCCTCGCCCTTCGCGACCGAGAAGCTGTGATTACCCTCCAGGATCGTTTCGGTCTTGTCGCCGTGGATCGTTTGTTTGAAGAAACCTTCCTTCTTATGCTCCAGACCAACCGTGATCTCGGCATTGTTTTTGATGATCTGTTTGAAATCCCGCTCGGATTGCAGACGCACGAACTCGGCATCTTTCTTGTCTTCAAAGACCAGTTCGTTAAAGCCGTTCCCACCTTTGGAGCTGTTCGTTTTCAACCCCAACTGGGTCTGATTGGCCGGCAGCGCCTGCGGGAATTTCGTGTCCCCGTTATAGACCATGCCGGTGATGATCGGGCGGTCCGGATCGCCGTTCTCAAACTGCACGACGACCTCCTGGCCGATGCGCGGAACAGCGACCATGCCCCAGCCCTTACCACTCCACGGGACGGAGGTGCGAATCCAGCAGGATGCGTTTTCGTCGCGTTTACCGTCACGATCCCAATGAAACTGGACTTTGACGCGCCCATATTGGTCGGTCCAAATCTCTTCGCCGCTTTTGCCAACGACCACTGCCGTCTGGACGCCCGGATTTTCGGGGCGCGGCGTGATTTGCGGCGCGCGAAAAGCTTCTTTGATAGGCTGCACCTCAAAGATACAGCGATAGAGATCTGAACTGTTCTCACGGTCAAAATCCAGGGTCGGCCCAAGGATTACGCTGGTGACCTCTCGGTCCAGAAGATCCGTATCAACCTGCATCTGGTGCCGGGTGGACAAGACGAGATATTCGGTGTTCTCGGACTTGCGCGGGTGCTTTGTCAGTTTGAACTTTGCTCCGGCTGCCATCTGACGCACATTGCACGACCCGCGCGACCGCTGACAATTCGCGGCAAGCCCTTCGACCTTGACCCTTGCATGGCGTTCGCCGGTACGCAGATCGTCGTAACGGCCCGGATATTGGTAAAGCTCGTAGGCGTTATGGGCATGACGCCCTTTGGCAAGCGCCTTGACCGATTTCAGATCCGATTTTGGTTTTTCGAAATCATAATCTTGCAGCGTGACCTTGCCGGTCTGGATGCTCTCACCGCCGCGCCATTCGGAAATATGATCCTTGTCCCGCTGATACCGCGCGCTGCGCAAATAGAACGCGATCTCATCCTGATCCTCGACCGGCTTATGCGCGCTAGCTTCATCCGCGAGGATCAACGTTTCCCGGCTCTTGTCATGCGTCAGGTAATAGTAGATCCCTTCCTCTTCCATGAGGCGCGAGATGAAATCAAAATCGCTTTCGCGATATTGGACGCAATATTTGCGCTTGGGGTAAGAGCCCTTGGTCTTGTCGCTGAAATCGGAAAAGCCAAGCTGGCCAAAGATATCCTTGATGATCTCGATCACCGATTTGTCTTGAAATATCCGGCAATTCGATGTGCGTGTCAGAAACCACAGCCACGGGCGGACGCTCGCGCGGAAAAAGCCGTAATTGCCAAAGGCACCAAGATATTCCGTGGCAACGCAGTGACCCTGAAAATAGCGGGTTTTGTCCTTGGGCGCCTCCATTTCCAGGGTAAGGCGTTCGCCCATCAGCTTTTGCAGATCAAGGTCCAGATCAGTGGACATGAATTCAATCGTTGTCTCGGTGATCCGGCTTAACCCTTCATCCACCTGCGCACGCACCAGCGACCCTTTCAGCTTATTGGGCAGCTTCAGCCTGATTTGTCGACCTTTCAGCGTCAGTTCACTTGCCATCTGGGATATCTTTTGCTGAGGGTCGGGTTATGCGGCCTGGGGCGGCGTGACTTCGACAAGCTCCGCGTCACGTTCCAGCCGCCGGATAATGGCGGGGTTGATCCCCCATAGCGTGTGGAAGCTGACACCTTGTGCGTCCAACGCATCGATAAAGTGGGGCTGCGACTGAAAGGCGATGCAGGTGACCGGCTTTGGATAAGACCCGTCGCCAGCGAGCATGGCACCAAAATGCTGCTCCCCTTCCAGCAGCCAAAAGGCGTGACCCACGCGGGCGATAATCACCTTGTCTGCGTTGGGTTCGTCCAGGAAATCATCGGTATCGCGCATCTTACAATCCTTCCAATAGGGCGGCCAGTTCCGGGTCCATCTCGGTGTCGTCGTCATCGCCGTCACCGGTGCCGTCATCATCGTCATCAAAACTGGCAAGCAGAGCATCGAGATCTTCGCTAGCGCTCATGTCGTCATCGTCGGCGAGAAGTGCGTCCAGGTCCGTGTCATCGCTGCCGAAATCGGGCGCATCACTGTCGTCGGTATCTGCGAACAACGCATCCAGATCGTCGTCTTCGGTCTCTTCACCGGTCTCAAGATCCAGCAGATCATCATCGGCATCGTCTGCCGCACTTGTATCGTCCGACGCGAGGCCTGCGTTAAACCCGACCTCTGATCCATCCGCTGCAAGGCCCGACCCGCCGACCTGACCCCATGGGCCTGCAAGCGAGCCTGCACCAAGGGCCTGGAACGATCCCTGCCGCACTTCGTTACGGCCCTTGATCGACAAGAGCGGGATAAAGCCGCGGGCGACCACATCAGCGGTGGTGCGTGTGTTCAAGAGCCTCTCGGTGCAAGGCAGCGCCACCTGATCACCATATTGGTCGGTCATGTAATGGAACGGCATATCGTCCAGCGACATGATCTGCCCAAGCCGCATCTTCTTACCGTGCTGATTGACCGTCTCTGCCATCAGGATCGCGGACAGAATGACGGGGTTCGCCCAAAGCATGCCTTTCAGGCCGCTGCGCAGGCTGAATTCCTCAAAATCAAAGGGGTCAACCGGCTCTGTCTTCTTGCCATAGGGCAGACGCAGCAGGAACCGGGGCGCGGCCAGCCCTATGTAGGCGGCCTCGGGCAAGGCAGACAGCGCATCCCATGTTTTGGCGACAAGCGGATGGCGTTCGTGTTTGGGTGTTTCAAGAAATTTGGGTGAAATTGCCGTCATGAAGGGCGCGTTCATCCACGCCGAAATCCGCGACATCCTTGCCAGCAGTTCAGCATGGGGGGGCGTTTCTTCCAGCGTGTAGAGACCGAAAACCGCCGAGAGCGCGCCTTGCGCCTCATCCAGTCGAGGCTCTTCCGCCAGCATTTGAAACAGACCGCTTTCGGCCAGATCGTCCTGCGCGGAGAGGTCAAGCGCCCATTCTTCTGCCGAGACATCATACAGCACGATCTCGATGTCCGGGCCGGTGTTGATCCTCCGCGCCAGCAGGTCAAGTGACCGCCATGTGGCCTCGATGGCCTGAAAATCGGGGTGATGCAGGATGGCGCGCATCGCACCCGAGATAGCCTCGTCAATCGCTGCCAGCATTGAGCCTTGCGCGGGGTCGGGTGCGGCTTGCACATAAGGGCCAACGATCCGCTCGATCAAGTCGGATGCGGGGCTGGCTTTGGCCAATCGTTTATCGACTTCACTCATCAGGCTTTGGAAGCTGCTGAGCTTGCGATCCGCGGGCACATCGGCACCCTTGGCCCGCTTGCGGGAGGACAGTTTGAGGTCGCCAAAGCTCTCTGCCCAACCCTGCATATCGGCAATCGCTGCTGCGCCGTCACCCATCGCGACACGCTGGCGTAGGGCCGACAATTCGTCGAAGACCGCTACATTTTCGTAGAGCTCATCGGGATGAAGGTCGTCGATTTCGCTCAGCTTCACCTCGACCCCCGCACCATCGTTTCCGATGGGCAGGACCAAGGTGGTCGCAAACCGGCGGATGATCTGCTCAATGTTGTCGATGTCGAATTTGATCGGCTTGCGGTTTGCCAGATCAGCGCCCGTTTCAATAATCCCCCGGCTCGCCCGACCGGAAAAGTCACCGAGGATCGCAATGCGAAACTTGCCGGATGTTTGGTCAAGATCCGTGGGCCGTTCGGCTGACATCGTGCCGAATGGTTCGGCAATAACAGTCTCTTCGGCCTCGACAGGATCATCTGTCTCAACATCTAATGTTTCTTCTTCCGACAGGTCCGCGAGATCTTCGGAAAAGCCGTTGTCCATTTGCGCGCCAAGGACATCATCTTCATTATCAGATGCGGCGATTGTGTCGTCGGCATCGTCCTGATCAATCATCACAATGTCATCGGAAGGAGTGTCCTCAACCTGGACATCTGTATCGTCAGAGGCTGGTTCAGACACCACGGCGGCACTTTCCAGAGTCTCAGCTATGTCGTCCTCTTCGGTGGCGGCACCCTCCGCGGCATGGTGTAGTGCATTGAGGGCAAGTGCTGTGTCGTCCACAGACACCTCCTGCACCGTCTCGGCTGCGCGTCGGCGGATATCGTCTAACGCGGCTTTTGTCTCAGCCTCGCTGTCAACCGTTTGGGTGGCGGACGGGGCGGTCTGACGCAAGCTTTCCAGCGCCTCAGTCACCCCCTCTTCCGTATCCTCCGCGTCCACATTTGCGATAGCCGCGAACGACGCCGGATCGGATATCAGTTTGGCGATCAGGTCTTCCGCACCTGCCTTGCCGTCCATATAGGTGGCCAGATGCGCAAGCTCTGTCCGCGCCTGAAGGAGCTTGCGAAGTGGCGCGACCTTCTGCGCAATCGCCGTGGGCGAGAAATCGTCCATGGCTTCAAAGGTCAAGTCCACGGGCAGATTACCATCGCCAGTCAAGGTATTGGGCACTGTAAGGGCCGCGCGGGGTTTGATCGCCTTCATCCGGTCATCGAAATTGTCGAGGTCGACTTCAAGAAATTTGCGGTCATCAACAGATGGAAGCGGCTCCTCAGATTTGCCGGAAAGATCCGACATCACACCCATTACAAAGGGCAGTTGCACGCTCTTTTCCGCACCATAGAGTTCAACGTCATATTCGATTTGCACGCGCGGGGCGCGGTTGCGCGCAACAAATTTCTGACCGCTCTTTGACATGCAGGCACTCCTCGGATCGCTGGCTTTGGTGTGGAGAAATCCCACCATCGTTCTGGTTTCGATGGTTAGTGCCGTCTGGCACGTAAAGGGTTCATTGGTACGTGAATATCTAAAAACGGCAGAGGTAAAAACCTCTGCCGTACTAGTGCTATGATTACTCAAATCACCGCCAATAACTAGCGTATGGTCTGATCAGGCGGCCATGCGATCTTTCAGCTCGGACTCAATCTGATCAATTGCCGCCTCGCCCATCTGTTCGGCAACCTTTTGCACACTGCTGTAGTCATCGACCTCAAGCATAATATCAACTAGCACAAGGCCCTTTTTAATATATTTCCATTTACTTGGTTCGATATTTTCAATCTCATTGATAGCAATTTTGGTGTCGGCAATAAACTTATCGCCCTTTTCAGCAGTCTCTTGCATGGTAATGATACGATCAAGCAATTTACGCACAGAGTCGTTCATTTTCTCAATTGAGTTCAAGGTTTTCTTACTGGATTTTACGTCCTTATTCTTGCTTGCGGTATCTAGGAATTTCAACAGCTTGTTCAGCTCCTTTGCAACCTTATGAGAGTTCACCTTCACGCCGAGAAGTGTTTTTTCATATTGGTCATTTTCACTCTTTACGCTGTCGATGGTTGTGATGAACTTCGCACCAATGATCTTGTTTGCAGCTGCTTTCAGTGTTCCTTTCAGCCCTGAAAGTTCTTTCTTATCGCCATTATACTGTTTTTTTAGTGTCTCCAGATGCTTTTTGACCTTCTTCTGCATCTTGTTTGCCGATAGCGACATTTGATAAAGTTTCAAGGACATCTTCATGATTGTCCTGAACGCCTTGATGCCGGCCAGGACAGCTGACAAACCGCCCGATGCCGGAATTGATGCGATGTCGACAGTCAATGAGAGCGCGTCAGAGCCTAATTCGTATACAGCTTTGAGTTTATAATTCAGATACTCTCGTTTTTCTTTCTTCACCTTGCCCCATGCCGCAATAGCCTTTTGCTCTCCCAAAGTCTTGTGCTTGGCTATCTTTGCCTGCATTGTTTTGGTGAAAATATCGACGATTTTCTGACGTTCTGCAGCCGTTTTTGCCTTCTGAACACGTTTGTCGGCGTCCATAAGATCGCTGGCCAGGGTAATAACGAGCGTCTGATAGGATTTTGTTGCTGGCTTTGTAATTTTTGCTTGGAGCAGCGGATCTTTATCGACCGCCTCATTTCCTTTGCCGTCAACTTGCAATGCGATCTTTATTGGTATTTTCTTTTCGAGTTTGATCGCACTTGGTTTTGCCTTTGCCGTAAGCACTTGTTTCAAGTCATGATCAACTAAGACGATTGTGGCCACTTGGTGTTCTCCTTTAGATTATCAACTGGCAAAGGCAGCTGCGCCAATTGAAATGTGAAACTAAAATGCGGCGGGACATGTTGAAAACAGCCCTTGTAAGTTAGGGCACAGTACTTTTTCCTATTTTGCTTCCGCTTGTTATTAAGTGCCGGGAAGCTTCAGGAAGGTTCGGGGTCTACGAATTTTTTTGAGTCTCTGCGTTTTTGACGATGATCCATGCGCCAGGTCAGCATTCCCCAGATCATTGGCCATGCTTGCAACGTTCAAACCAACCAAGATACGGGTCAGAAGCCCGCTTGCGTTCGCGGACCTTTCTGAAGTCCTTTGTCAGACGCAGATCACGCGCAGTGCTGTGCAGGTGTTGTCAGATAAAGGTCGTCGGCATCGCGATCCGGCCGTTCGCCGATCCAGCTTGTCAGCCCCAGATCGGCTGACTGACCCAAGGCGCATTGTGGCACCTCCGCCTTTTGCAGGATCAGGTTGGCCTCCCATTCCAGGGTATCGCCGAGGTAATTGCGGATGATGGCGGCGAGCTTTTTGAAGCTTTGGCCACCGGGCAAAAGCCGCCTATAGTCCTCCAAGTTCAACGGGCCGATGCGCACACGGAACTTCGCCTCGCGCGACCAGACTTT
Organism: Cognatiyoonia sp. IB215446; assembly: GCF_033963825.1. Taxonomy (NCBI): domain Bacteria; kingdom Pseudomonadati; phylum Pseudomonadota; class Alphaproteobacteria; order Rhodobacterales; family Paracoccaceae; genus Cognatiyoonia; species Cognatiyoonia sp. IB215446. The sequence continues at coordinate 531,880 of NZ_JAXBMD010000001.1, forward strand.
CGTTCCCAGACTCGCATTCCCACCCAGTGCAACGCCACCCAATTGCCCGCGGTCGTGTGGTTCAAGGTGCAGCCAACTGCCCACAAAGCTCTCAATTGAAACGTCGGCACCGAAGAACCCAGAAAGCATCGCCTCAAGACCGGCTTCGCTGCGCGTGGCACTCCCCAGTAGCCCCGCAAAGTGTCGCTTGGCCAGATCGGGCATGGCGTCCCGGTCTTCGAACGCCCGTTCGGCCAGTCCTGAAAGGGCTGCCACCTTCGTGTCGAACGGATCATCATCGGGCCGGTCAAACGACACTGCCGGCTGGCCGCTGGTCCATGCCCGGTAGAGCAGCGAAAACATGCGGTGGTGGAACATATCTGCAAAAGCGATGAAGGTCGGATCATCGTGATTGCGCTGTCTGTCACGGGCATATTCGGTCAGATGCAAAGGCAACGAGCCATTGGGGCCGAAAAGGCCGAAAAACCGCTGTGTCAGTTTATGCGGACCCGTTTCAACATCGTCCGAGAAATCGGAAATCGCTGATGGCGCAAAAGCCAGCTCCGCCTCTTGCTTGAGCCTGACCGGGTCCTCTGCAGGTCGCGCAGATCGTCCCAGACGCGGACGGTCCGGGTGCGCCGCTTCGATCAGGCGCAGAGCGTGAAAGATGTGATGGGATTGCGGGTCATCGCGCAGTGCAGCAAGGCGCGTCAGATCAGAACCCGCCTCCCGCTTCTGGCTGGCCATCTTTTGATGTCTCCGCGTTGGGTGGAATGGATGACGGTTTCTGTGAAACTGTTCAGGGTCACGTATTTGGCAAAGAAGGCTTCCAACACCGCACCCATCAGATAGCAGCCGGTACCTTCGAACTGGCTTTCATCGAACCCCACTTTGATCTCGATGCCACGCACCGCCGTTGACAAGACATCCTCGGCCATGCGCCGTACGATGGGTCGTGTCTCAACGGATAAAAGCCCTTCAACCTGCTTGCTCAACGCGGGAGCACCAAGCGGCATGTAAAGCCCCATGATCTCGCGCAGGGCGGTCGCCGCTTTGCCACGGTCAGCGTCGGCGATGGACAGATAATTCAGGCTAAGATGACTGATCAGTTGCCAGGCCTGCTGACCATCGGCCAAGCTGGGGCGCGGCTTGGTTGGGGGCACAATGGCCCGCACTTCGGAAACCGGGCCACCGTCGGGTAGCGTAAAGTCGGTCTCGCCCTGCCCAATCGGCGTCAGCATCGGCAGGTCACGGTTTGTGCAGAGTGCGGTGACGGCGAGTTGCTTGAGATCCTGGCGATAAGGGGCCTGCTGCCTGTCGGTCAGTGACAGATAAATCTCGGATCCCAGATAAGAGGTCCGCGCGCCCTTTAGCCGCTGTTTCTCGGACCGCTGGCGCATCCGTCGCCTTTGGCTGTAGTAGGCCTGATGCGTATCGCCATTTGGGGTGAAGTCCTGCGCGCTGTAGAAGGGACGGAAGGCGACATCATTTTCGCCCTCTCCGCTGATCCCAGTGACGGAATTCAGCTGGTAGATTTCGTAATCAAGCGGCGCGGTGCGGTCGACCGTGACATGATGATCCACCTCTGTGCTGTTGATGTGGACCCGGTCGCAACGCTTGGAAAACAGATTGATTGCCGGGACAGCGTGCAATTCGAAATGCGTGTGATTGATCGATTTCAGAGCGGGGTTTCCGTCACGCAGCAGGACGTAAATGTCGAGGTCATCGCCTTCCGCGCGTTGCAGGGCATTTTGCAGCCCGCCCAGTTCGACAAAAAAGAACCGCTGCGGCATGGCGAAGTATTCTTGCAACAACCGATAGCCCTCAAAAGATTGGCCCGGGGTCGGCAAAAGCGCCTCATCAGGGTCAAAGCCGCGTGGCCGAATATGCGTCCCAAGGTATTCCGCCCAATCGGCCCGCCGGTCGGTTGATCGCCCGGCAAGACCAATGCCCTGACCCAGCATCGCCTCATAAAGCCGCCATGGCTCGGACGCACTGCCCGAAAGAAAGAGCGTTAACTGATCCAGCGGCAGCTCAGAAATCTTCGCCCCATCGGTCCGGCGTATGCGCAGGCGCAACGCGGCCTTGGCGGGTGAGAATGGTGCAAGGCCAGCGGCAACCAACTCACTACGGCCATCGACATATTCGGCCTCTGATATCTCCAACGGCCAAAGCGTCACATCCTGCGAAGTTCGGAAAAGGCACGCGGTCTGTTCGCCCTCTCGGACATGTCCACGAAGCTGGGTGCCGCGCGGCAGGGTAAAGCCGTTGTCGAGATTGCCTTGCGCAGCGTCCGCCGTCAGCCGCGCGATCATCATCGACGGGATCGGGGCGAGGAAATGGGGATAGACGATCTCCAGCAGGTTCTGCGTGAAAACAGGATATTGCAGATCCAGTTCAAGCTGGACACGCGCCGCGAGAAACGCAAAGCCCTCAAGCATGCGTTCGACATAGGGGTCCAAAACCTCAAGCTGGTCCATGCCAAGGCGCCCGGCAATCTTGGGATATGTGCTCGCGAATTCCGACCCCATTTCACGCATGAAGGTCAGTTCTTGTTCATAATGCTTCAGCAAACGCGTATCCATGTGGGCTCACCCTTGCCTGGTCACGGTGACGGCACCGGTCGTCACATCCAGCGCCGTCCGCAGATAAAGATCGATGGGGACGGGTTCGGCCCAAAGCTCCGCGCGGATTTCAAACGAGATCACAGCGCTTGTCCCGACCTTGTCCTGACGCATGTCAACCTGAAGTGTGTCCGGCAGCAGCCTCGGCTCGAACGTTTCAATCGCCTTGCGGATCGTCTGTTTAATGTCGAACGCGCGATCCTGCGTCGCAACTGACCCGGAGATATCAGTGATGCCGTAATTCAGGACTGATCGAGCGACATTGGGATAAGCCGAGAGATCATGTTCGGCCTCGCAATTCGATGTATTCAAAAGCCATGCCAGATCGCGTTGGATGATTTCGCGCAACCTGTTGATATCAATGATCCAGCTTGAAGAGGTTTCCGTCTTTTTGTCGGGTGCCTCGTCGGTCAACCGGTCCAGCAAAGACGGCTGCAGGCGTTCTTCCAGCAGGCGCTCAACCATTGGTCCGGGCGATGTCCCGCTGGTCCGTCGGGATTGTCGTGTTGCGATGAGGCATTTGGCAGCAAACCACCAAAGCGCCATCGAAATCACCGTGCTTTAGACGCTCTCCGTCTGTCATTGCGATCATCCCCGGTGGTGTGGAACAGGATTGGTGCGCGTCCTTCCCGCGCACCAGGTCAACGGAGTAGCTTATGCGACGCGATACACTTCGTCGTTTAGCATGCGGCTCCACTTCGCCTCGCCTGCATCGCCGTCGGCTTTCTTGAGCTTGCCGGTCTTGTCCTGGCGGAAGTACTCAATCTTCATCGCGCCGGACTCAAATTCGATATCTTCTTTAACGCTTTCATCATCACCCGCCCATTTGATACTTTTGACAACAACAGTCAGAAAATGGATCTTTAGGAAGGTGGAGCCAGACTTTCTGTCGGACCCGCCGGAGCGGCGCAATTCCAAAATCGCTTCCGGAATATGCTGACCGACGCAGAGTGTGTGGAACAGAGGACATGTCGCCGTATCTGCTCGCTTGCTCACGCTGAAAGGCTCGAAATCGGTTTTACCGCCACCAGCACCGTCTGAGAATGATCCCATTTGAAGGCTATTTTCGGCACCAAAGCTGAAGTCCGTTAATTCAAAAGCGCCTTTGCCGCCAAAGTCGCTATCCATGGTCTCGCCACGAATTTGGCGTTTTGCCTGTTTTGGAAAATACAGGAATGCATCAATCGACATATCGGGTTCCTTCTAGGTTGAATAGAGTATTTGTTGCAGAAGCGCGGCGCCAGTAAGACGCCGCGGCCATATGACTAGGCCTTTTTCTGAGAAGGCAGTTTTGAGACGAGCCTGAGCGAAACGGAAAGGCCCTCAAGCTGGTAATGGGGACGAAGGAAAAATTTCGACGTGTAATAGCCGGGATTACCTTCGACCTCTTCGACTTGCACCTCGGCCGAGGCCAATGGCTTGCGCGCTTTTTCCTCTTCAGGCGACGAGCTGGCATTGTAATCAACATAGTTGTTAATCCAATTTTGCAGCCATTCCTGCATGTCATCACGACCCTGGAATGACCCCACCTTGTCGCGCACGATGCATTTGAGGTAATGGGCAAAGCGGCAGGTGGCGAAAAGGTACGGCAGGCGCGCTGCCAGGTTGGCGTTTGCAGTCGCATCCGGGTCATCATATTCGGCTGACTTGTGTAGCGACTGCGCGCCGATAAAGGCCGCCGTATCAGAATTCTTGCGATGGATCAGCGGCATCATCCCGTTGGTCGCCAATTCGGCTTCACGTCGGTCTGAAATAGCGATTTCTGTTGGGCACTTCATATCTACGCCGCCATCGTCGGTGGGGAAGGTGTGGCTGGGCAGATTATCAACCGTGCCACCGGATTCGACACCGCGGATGCGCGTGCACCAGCCATATTCCTTGAATGACCGCGTGATATTCCTGGCCATCCCATAGGCGGCATTGACCCAGCAATACTTGTTCGACGAGGCACCTTCGGTGTCTTCTTCGAACGCAAATTCCTCAACCGGATCAGTTTTCTCGCCGTAGGGATGCCGGCCCAAAAAGCGCGGCATGGCCAAGCCAAGATAGCGACTGTCCTCGCTTTCGCGCAGGCTGCGCCAGCTGGCATATTCGGGTGTCTGGAAAATCTTGGTAATGTCGCGCGGGTTGGCCAATTCCGACCAGCTATCCATCTGCAAAAGCGATGGGTTGGCGCCGGTGATAAACGGTGCATGCGAGGCTGCGGCCACCTTTGACATCTCACCAAGGATTTCAACATCCTGTGGCGAATGGTCGAAATGATAATCGCCCACCATACAGCCGTAAGGTTCACCACCGAATTGGCCATATTCTTCTTCATAGAGCTTTTTGAAGATCGGCGACTGATCCCAGGCGGTCCCTTTGTATTTCCGGAGTGTCTTCGACAGGTCTTTCTTTGAGATATTCAGAACACGGATTTTCAGCTGTTCTTCGGTCTCGGTATTGTTGACCAGGAAATGAAGACCACGCCACGCGCTTTCCAGTTTCTGATAATCCTGATGATGCAGGATATGATTGATCTGCTCGGTCAGCTTCTTGTCAATCTCCGCAATGATCCCTTCGATTGAGCGCAGCGCGTCGTCCGAGACCAATTCTTCGTTTTCCAGCACCTGTGCCGCGAGCGTTTTTACTGCCTCTTCCACGGCAGTCTTGGCCTGCTCGGATTTGGGCCGAAACTCCTTTTCAAGAAGATCCGCGAATTCGGACGATGCAAAGATCGTTTCCGTTTCGGCCGCTTGCGTCTCTTTTGCTGTCTCGTTCATGACCTATTCCTCGTTCTCCGGTTTCGCGGCAGGCGCCGAGGCCAAAGCCTTGAGCAAATCGGGGTCCTTGATCACCTCGGCCACCAAGTTCTCCGCACCGGTCTTTCCGTCCATGTAAGTGGTCAGGTTTGCCAATTGGGTTCGCGCATCCAGCAATTTTTTTAGCGGCGCGACCTTGCGGGCGATGGCGGCTGGCGAAAAATCGTCCATGCTTTCAAAGGTCATGTCGATTGCCAGATTACCTTCTCCGGTCAGTGTGTTGGGAATGGCGAAGGCTGAGCGTGGTTTCATCGATTTCATCCGATCGTCGAAATTGTCGATATCGACCTCCAGAAACTTACGATCTGCCACAGCCGGCAGTGGCTCTTCGGACTTGCCGGATAAATCCGACATCACCCCCATCACAAAGGGCAGTTTCACGTTCTTTTCGGCGCCGTAGAGCTCAACATCATATTCGATCTGGACCCTGGGGGCGCGGTTGCGGGCAATGAATTTCTGACTGCTTTTCGCCATGATTGATTTCCTTTTATGGGTGAGAGAGTGGTGCGGATGCCGGATGATCGGCCCGATCCGCGCTAGTCGTAGTCGTCATCTTCGTCTGAGGGCAGGCCACCAATCAGCGCCACGTTTTCAACACCCAGCGGCGCCATATCCTTCATGATGGTCACGAAATCTGCAGACACGAGCCGCTTGGCCCGGTTCAAGAGAATTGGCACCGGGCTGGAGGGTTCGTTGCGCGTGTAATACTCAACGATCCGGTCGAGCGCGTTGATCACGTCATTGGGCGAACTGACCAAGCCGGGTAGATGTGTGACTGCGGCTTGCACTGGCGTGTCAGATGTGGCCGGATCGTTGCTGGTGTCTTCCGGGGCCGCGCTGTCGGTGTAGACAGATAGTCGCTTCCTAATGTCGTAGATCATCTTGGAAAGCGGCGACAAGTCCGGGCCCAAAGTGCCGACATGCTCATCAAACGTGTCCGAGATCGCCTTGATATGCTCTTCCATCGCGACAATGGCGGCCATCCTTTCCGCGATCTTTTCAGGTCCTTCATCCTGAAAGGCCGCAGAAACTGTCTGCATCGCCGGCACCGTGTCCATGTCATCGGGCGCCGGGATGTCACCTGAAGCCACCTCCATATCCCGCAGGCTGAACTGCCCGAAGGAGCGGCTGTCCGTCAGCGGTGCTAACCGGAGCGCTTTTAGAACCGTGTCGCGGTTTGTCAGGCCCAGGATTGCGTTCACCCGCATCGTGGGATCGTCGTCGTCCTCTTCATCCAGTTGCGGGTGGACGCTGTCCCAATGCTCTTCGACCGAGCGCCGCATGTACTGCAGAACGACCTCAAAGGCGGTCAACCCTTCTGTCGCCAGAACAGCATTGGCCAGAATGACGGCCACCCGCAGGTCCTTTGTGCGGTCCAAAAGTGCTATGGCCAGATCAGCGACCTGCCCGTAATCGGGATCTTCTGCGGGGATAACCGCATCGCCGATCACCCGTTCTTCACCGGGCTGATTGGCCATCTCCAGTTCCGTGAAGGCGGGATCATATTCCAGATCTTCGCCGCTCGGTGCATCATCGCTGATGCTTTGCAGCATCTGGTCGAGATCAAGCATCGCGTGATCCTTTCGTTTGCGGGGGGTTCGTGCTGAAACGGGAATTGCTATGCATCCGGTTAATCCTCTGTCGCGTTGTCGGTTGCGCTGCCGTGCAATTGCCGTGCGGCCTCAACGAATTCGGTCTTTTCGGTTTGATTTTTGATGTTTTCCGACAGGTCCCGGATCAGATCCTGAACCGACGCGGATTTCGCGGCCTGTCGCTTGACCAGAATGGTCGTGATCGGACCGAGATAGGGTTTGAGAAGCGCGATCAGCTGCTGCAGGTCGCGGTCTTGAACACCTGCGGAAACGGGGCCAATATTGCTGGCAAGCAGCCGCATGATGGAATCGCGCAAGTCATTGCGTTCATCGACCTGGGTGACTTCCTTCAGGACCAGTTCCAGCAGCTCTTCGGTGTTTTTGGCGCTGGCGGCCGCACGCCGCGCAATCACCTGACCCATCGGACCAATCTTGGTGACAAGATTGTGCTCAACCTGCGCCATCGTCTCTGACGACATCTGGCGCAGCATCGTGTTGGAGGCCGATCTCGCCAAATCAGATGCTTCACGAGACGCGGTGGGCAGACGAATAGCCGCTGCCTCGTGCCCAGACGCTTCTGCCAATGCGGCCTGCATCTCGGCAGCGCTGGCAAAGCGTTGCACCGCGTCGGGGTTCATCGCTTTCAGAATGACATCGTCCAGTGCTTGGGGGATGCCGGGCACAAGCGCGCTTGGTGGTGTCACATCGCCCGACTGAAACGCGATGATAAGGGCTTCGATACCCCCGCCTTTAAATGGTTTCTGGCCTGTAATCAGTTCGTAGAGCAGGACGCCCATCGCATAGATGTCAGCCCGTGCATCCACATCCCCGCCCGAGAATTGCTCTGGCGCCATATAGGCAGGGGTGCCGATCATACCCGCGCCGGTCTTGTCCATCGCGGTGATCCGGGCGATCCCGAAATCGGTCAGCTTGATCGCGCCGCTCTCGGTCAGCATCACGTTGGCGGGCTTCAGATCGCGGTGCACGATGCCCGCCGCATGAATGCAGTCCAGCCCATCAAGGATCTGGGATGCAATTGTCATGACCTCCTGCAGGTCCAGGCCATCCGGCGATACCAGCCGATCCTCCAGAGTGATCGACCGGATCCGCTCCATTACCAGATAGGGCACACCTTCTTCCTGCAGGTATTCGAAGATGGTCACCAGATTTGGGTGCAGCACGCGGCCTGCCGCGCGGGCCTCGCGGGCGAACCTTTCCAGCCAATCGCCATCGGCAGACGCATCAATCAGATGCTTGTGGACCGTCTTGATCGCGACTTGTCGGTCGATGTCCGGGTCATGCCCGGCATAGACCACACCCATCGCGCCCTCGCCCAGAATGCCATCGACAAGATACTTGCCGATCCGCTTTTGGGCGCCGGGCTGTATGATGGTATGATCAGTCATCGATCATCCTCATCGCGCTTTCCAGGCTGCGCCGCATCCGGTTGAAAGACAGCGAGAGTGAGCTGATCTCGTCTTTGCCGGGCTTTGCGTATTCGGGGACCGAAAAGTCGCCCAGACTGACCTGTTCAGCCACCTGCGACATGCGCGCGACGGGGCGCAAAACGATACGGCTCAGCATGATGTTGGTTACAATCAGAACCAGCAAAAAGGCGATCACCAGTGCCGAGCTCAGGATGAGGCTTGTTTCCTGAGAGCGTTCATCGACCAGCGCCATCGGTGCCGAGATGAACTGGGCACCCACGGTTTCGCCCAATTCCCAGCCAAAGCCGTTTTCCGAGCCGTAAAGGTCGACCATCGCAGGGGGAGCAATTTCAGGGTTCGAATGACATCTCAGGCACCCTTCCTGCTCAATCGTGATCGGAAAGGCGACAGTCAGGATGCGTTCCCCGTCCTCCTCGACAATGGCCGACAGCTGATCCAGCGACTGATCTGCGCGGAATTGTTTGATCAGGTCTTCTTCCAGCGCGTTAGGCAAGTCGGCCGGGTTGGTGGGGTTCAGGGCTGCTTCCTTGTAGCTGTATTGCGGGAATTGCTGCCGGAAAATCGCAAAGACCGTGCGTGCGGCGTAGGATGTAATGGACTCGGGCAAAAACAGGATGTCGCTGTCGTCGGACAAGAGCGGGTCGATGCTGTTCAGCGTATAGGACCGCACTGCCGTCGCGTTGGCGCGCAACAGGCCGATTTCGCGGTGCACTTCTTCGATGGCCGATTTCTGAACAATCCAATAGGACATGCCCGTTGCGGCGCCGATGCCGATGGTGCAGGCCAAAATCAGAACGATGTTGTATTTCAGACGAAGTCCCATTCGGTCTGACCTTTCGTTAATGATTGCCGAAAAATGCGTGATGAATGCAGCGGTGCATGGCCTATCCCTGTGATTTCAGATCAAGCAGCTGCCGCCGCGTCAGAAACCCTGTGGGGTCTTCCGAGCGCGTGCCTTGAAAAGCGGTGATGGCCTCGCGCGTCTGCGGGCCGAAAATCCCGTCGACCAGGCCTTTGTAATGGCCCAGATCGCGCAGTGATCTTTGAATGGACCGCTTTGCAGAGCGTGACAGCGACTGTTCGAGGATTTCCAACTCTTCCAGAGTTTCCGGTGCTTCTTGGACAATCTCGACTTCCGGCTCAGGATCGGACGGAACCACCGGGGCAGGTTCCGGCTCCGCCACGACCTCTGGTGCTTTCCTGAGGAAAATCGGGGTCGTCGGTAGCGCCGAGACAGAGACGCCCTCATGCACGACCATGCGGCGGAACATGGCACCGATTTCAACGTTTTCGTTGTTGCCCGCCGCCGCAATGACCTGGAGCACCGGTTCGGCATCTACGTCGCTGACCACGATCACCGGACTGGCGCCAGGCACAGGATCGGGGGCATTCACGACCTGACTGACCTCAACCGGTAGGCCGTCAAGCGGGTCGCTGACCGTCGTTATGACAGCGCCACCCTGTTCTGCCTGTGCAGCCGTGCGCGCAAAAGCCAGAAGCGGAATGGCTTCGGTGAAAATATCCGTGGGTCGGCCGACCCCATCTGTGTAGGAGACAAGACCTCTTCCATCAGCCAGCACATATTCCCGACCCTCGAAAGACACGGCGGGCATGTCCAGATAGACGAGCGTTGCGCTTGCATCTTCGGATTCGTCCGCAAAACGTCTAACCATCGAGCGCAATTCGGCATTGCTTGGGTTGTTCGAGCGCAGCGTTTCGACGCCTATCGCCTGCAATTGCTCCTGCACCACATTGGCACGCGTGTTTCCATCGCCGACAGACACAACAAGGGCGACAATGCGGTCGTCTTGCGCGTTTGCGACGCTTGCAAAAAGTCCAAACGCAGAAGTCAGCAGCAGGTGGCGCCGGGCGTTTTGACGCGGTTTTGTAAGGGGCCACGTCATGACTGCGCACACGACATGGTTGTATTGGTCACAGCCCGAAGGACTGCGCAAGCATTCAGCATTGGCATGGCGGTTCCTGATGTAACAACGGCGTCTTGCAGCGCCTGAGTGACTTCGAAGGTGGTCAGATCGGTGCGCGCGGCCAGCAGGAGCGCCACAACGCCAGACACATGTGCTGCAGAAATGGAGGACCCCGAGACATACCGGTGCCGGTTCCCCGGTGCGGCGCTGATGACATCGATCATCGGTGCGGGAATGCCATTGCTCTTCAGACCTGCTGCTGCAATGACGCCGGGGATCGCGGCGGGAAAGACCTTTTCCTGCGTTTCCCCTGACGCGGCGACGACCACGATGCCCGCGTTCAGGGCCGCCAGAACCAGATCTTCAAGCAAAGGGTCAAAACGGCCGCCGACGCTGAGGTTGATCACCGCGACCTGGTTCAGGATGGCAAAATTCAATGCGCGCGCCAGTGAGAAGCTGCTGCATCTGCCGGGCTGTCCATCCTCTTCCCAGCAGGCACGCAGACCGATCAACATGGCGTCCGGGGCAACGCCAACGATGCCGCTGCCGTTGGTCGCATCCGCTGCAATCACCGCTGCGATGGCGGTGCCATGCGTTTCGGCACTGTGAGCAGAGCTTGCGGCAACAAAATCACGGGTGTCCTGCAGTTGTCGGGCCAGATCCGCGTGGGCCTGATCAATCGCCGTGTCGACCACGCCAATGGTGACACCGCGCCCGGTCGAGACCGCATGCGCCTCCACCACATCCATACGATCCAGAGACCATTGCAGAGGAAAAAGCGTGTCGGTGTAAGAATGTGCTGAGACTTCAAAACTCTGCATCCGCTGCACTGTTTCGATACGCACATCCTGCCGCATGGAACGCATCAGCGCGTCGACGTCAGTGACGTCGGTTGCGTCAAAAACCAGGCAATGAACGTCGATGGATTGTAGGGGCCATTCGGCTGTCAGCGGCACGCCAAATGTGGTCTCAATCCCATCGGTAACCGCAGAAAGACGGGCGCGATCTGCCAAGGCCACAGTTAGAATAAGGTATTTGTCCGAGCTGATCTGATCGGCATCGGCAAGACGCCAATCCTCGGCTTCGGCATGCTGCGCCTGACCCGTCGTGGCCATGGTGAGGCTAAAAAACATCATGAGGAACAGGCGCGCCAAGGTCATTGCGCGACCTCGGTTGCGGCAAAAGCCACCTCGGCAGTTTCAATAAGCGCGACAGCCAGAGCATCCGCATCTGCATCAGTTGGCACAGATGCCTGATAAACCCCGGTCTCAGACGGACCAACAATCAGTGTCAGACCAAGCTCTGCCAGCCGCGCGCTCAACTGATCTTCCGAGACACCTACGGCCAGTTGAAACTTAATCACATTCCCCGCAGGAATATGCGCATCTGTAGTAAGCGTTTGAAATGCAGGCCCTTCCGGCGGCATCAGCATGACGAGGGCGGCCATTGCGGCAACGCTGACAAAGGCGACGGTTCCGCTATGTCTCCTGACAAACTGCTCCCAAAGATCGAACTTGGGGCTGCGGGCCCGCTCTTCCGCCTTGATCTGCGATTGAAGCGCTTGCCAGTTTCGCGCAAGCGGAACATCAAAAAGGTCCGGCTTGCGCACCTCACTTGCAATGTCCCGCTGCCGCATGATTTCGGCGGCGAAATCTGCACAAGTCTTGCTTTTCGCCTTGATTTCGTCCGCCTGTTTCGCGGGCAGGGACCCATTCACATACCAAGGGATAAGTTCCCAAAGCGCGTCACGGCGGCCCGCCGGACCCCAGTTTTGTCCGTTATGCAACTGCATTCTCACTACCTATGTTGATGTCTTCTGACAGCATGGCGCGTAAGCGGCGGCGCGCTGTCATCATGCGCGTCTTGACCGTGCCCACCGGGCACCCAAGGATTTCGGCAATCTCGGTGTAGAGATAACCGTTGTAATAAGTCAGCTCGACAACCGCCCGCAGATCGGGGTTCAGTTGCTTGAGCGCCCAGGCAAGATCGGTTTTTGTGATGACGGCGTCGGCAACGTTTGTGTTGTCGCTGACCATCCCTTCATCTAGTTCCACGTCGCCCCGCCGTGCACTGATTTTGCGACTTTGTTTCAATGACATGCGGTACGCGATGCCAAAGATCCATGTGGACACTTTCGAGCGACCCTCAAACCGTGCGGCGGTCCGCCAGACCGTCATCAGCACGTCATTGGTGACCTCTTCGGCGGCTTCCTGGCTGCCTGTGATGCGCTTTGAAAACCGCACCAGTTTGGGGAAATATTTGCTGTAAATCTGTTCAAACGCCGCCATATCGCCTTGGGCAATCGCAGCAATCAAAGCGTCGTCTGACGCGGCCTTTGTCTGGGTTCGGATTGATTTCAAAATACGCATGATGCGGTTTCACTTTCTCGTCTTGGGTGATTAGTCCCGCACGGCGGCAAAAAGGTTCATCCCTTGGCCAAACGCGTTCTGCGGGAGGTCAATGCACGGGTTGGTGGTCAGTGTTGGGAGGCAGAGGCGCGTTTGTTGCGGTGAAATTGGGCCGCGAGGGGTACTGGGTAATATGCTATTAAGTAATTGAAATAAAACACGTCTTTATCTCCTGATAAGAGGCACCTGCAAAGCAGGCGACAGATCATATTCAGGGCGCACTTGGTGTTTCGCGCCGCTGAACTCAGGTCTAGAAACGGTCTGTGGGGCGCAGCGTTGGAACGAGCGTTGTAAAAGGCGTGGATTCTGGATTCTCGCCCGTGCTCCAACAACGACGCAATAATTTATATTTTATTTTCAATGATTTGTGGGCCATCGAAGCCGATACATTTTTTGGGCCATCTGCTTGGCCTTGCGATTTCAAGGAGTGGAGGGGCGTTCTCACGCCACCCACGTCGTCATCTCTGAAAGCAAAAGAAGGTCAAGCGGTACGCAGCACCCAGCGCCTTGGCCTGACGGCATGAGGGAGTGTTTTTTCTCTGTTTCAGGATTCATGAGCCCTGCTACGTGCCAAGGGCTTGTAAGCCTATGAACTGAAATTGAGAAACCCGGTTCAGACAAGTCAGCGAAACGGAGGATCGCAGTGCCCAAAAACCGCCTTCGAGCTTTTCTAAGAATAATACCCAGTGCCGCTGCGTAACTTGATCAAACGATAACTGGAAAGTGACAACGACAGTGGCGGCAACGATACAACATACAAAAACGGTCGAAGGCGGCATGTTTGTATCGGTGCTTGATCGCCTTTTCAGCGTGATCGATCCGTCGTTCGCATCGCCTCATATGACGAGGCCGACACATGCTTAACACGTTTGAAATCAACGTGATGAGCGAGATGTCGCTTTACAAGCTGGGCACCGAAGTGCCGCTTGTCTCGTCACGCAAAACCCGCGCATTGCTGGCCTATCTGGCGATCACAGGAACGTCGCATCGCCGTGAACATCTGTGTGAGATGTTCTTTGACAACACAAATGATCCGCGTGCCGCCTTGCGATGGTCGCTCAGCAAACTGCGCCCACCGTTGAAGGACCAGACGGAATCAAAACTGATCACGTCGGATGACAGTATCAGTCTTGATATGACCGGCGTGCACCTTGACGCCAATTTCGTGCGCAGCGTCCATAACGACGCCAAAGCGACGACCAAACAACTGCGTCAGGCGGCAACTTTGCTCTCGCAACGACCACTTTCCAGCCTGGCTTTGTCGGGGTCGCAGGACTACGAACTCTGGCTTTTGAGCGAGTGCGAAGAACTCCAGGCACTACGCGGTGGCATCATCCAGAAGCTCGTCAAAGCAGCTGATACGCCAGACCCCGAGGCTGTCAAATGGTTGCGCCTATGGTGCCGTCTGGAGCCGTTTTCCCACGACGCGCCATTTGAGCTTTGGCAAAAGCTGACGTCGCTTGGTCGCAAAGACGATGCAAAGACCGTCTTGAACCACTACAAACTGCTGATGGCCGAAGATGCGCAGGACTGGACAACGCCTGTTCCGGCCATTGGGCAGCCGCGGCCCGTTCTCCATAAACGTCAGCAAATCGGCTTCTGCAAAACGCAGGACGGTATCAGGATCGCCCATGCAAAGGTGGGTTTGGGTCCGGCTTTGGTCAAAGCGGCCTCTGGTCCAGGTCACCTGGAACTGGAATGGAACAGCCCTGTCTGGAAAGAGACGTTTCAGGCACTCGCGGCCAACAACACCTTTATCCGGTATGATGGGCGCGGGACCGGTCTATCTGAACCGCATGTTGATGCGATCAATCTTCAGTCTTTTGCCGATGACCTTGCAGCGGTCGTTGATACGCATGATCTGGACCGGTTTCCTCTGCTTGGCACGTCACAAGGATGCGCAACGGCGATCCAATATGCGCTTGCAAATCCCGATCGGGTCTCCGCGCTGATACTGATCGGAGGCTACGATACAGGATGGCGTATCGGTGGCTCAGAGGTTGAGCGCCAGCGCCGCGAAGCGATGCTGACCCTAGCCCGTCTGGGATGGGATCAGACCAACCCAGCCTGCCGCAACGTGGTCTCACAAACGCTGATGCCAGACGCCGATCAGGCACGTTTGGACTGGTTCAACGATTTCCAACGTCACACGGCCTCTGCCGAAAATGCAGCCCGCATCGAAGAGGCTTCAGCCGCAATCGACATCGCCGACCTGCTGCCGCAACTCAATGTTCCAACACTGGTTCTGCATGCCCGCGGCGACGAGCATGTCAGCGCCGCATATGGCCGCAAGCTGGCGGCAGAAATCCCACATGCACAATTTGTGACTTTGGAAAGCCGCAATCATCTTCTTCTGGGCGATGAACCAGCTTGGAAGGTCTGCATGGACGAAATCACTGCATTCCTACTTGACCACGGCTGACCGGAATTCCGGCAAGCCGATGCTGTCGGTTGCGAAGTGCAACTTATTGGTAGCAGCACTGTCAGCTTGACGTATGGCCCGTCAGTCGTTTCATCCATCTGACAGACCGAAGTGTTTCTAGATCGTTTTCTAGCCCCAATGCTATGCGCCACTTTCTTGCGAGGCTTTTGGAATCGGCAGACGCATGTTTGGGGACCGATGCCGTCGGATACGATCATACCGTCCGAGTCATGCATTGATTACAACCTACGCCTGTTTGATAGTGTGGAGCCCTTGCATTGAGAACTACCCGGCGAAGTGCGCTGACTAAGCGCTGATTGTAGCCATCCTCTCAGAGTGATCCGGTATAGATCCGGATTGGCTTGACTCCCAGCTTCCTCGACCAGTCTTGAAGTGTCGCCGTGATGAACGCCGCGCCATCTCGGAACACATTTTGGCGAATATCAAAGCGGCAACTCATTTATCTCAACATCAAGTGCTTTGGCGGCTTTGTCCATGCCAACGGCCTGCATCCGCAGAAGATCGAGGCTGGCAGCAAGGTCTTCCGCACTCATATCGCGGGCGATGACCACCACGCGGCTGGTTTTGTCTTCATGTGTCCAGCTCTTGAGCGGGACAGGCGGATCAAAGATGTGCTGGACGCCATGAAAAACAAAGGGCCAGTTCATACCTTCCACATGCAAAATGCCTTTGATGCGGAGTATATTCGGCCCCTTGATGGTCATGAGTGTTTCAAGCCAGAAGTCGAAGACATCAGCGGCAACCGGCTCTGCCATTTCGATGGATGCCGAATTGATGCGGTGGTTGTGATGAGCGGGTGCGGCGTCTGTCGGCGCTGACAACGCGGCAGGTTTATCGGGCTTTGGTGCGAAACCTGACAGCCCGGCCAAGGGGTCGGGTGGCGCCGCACCGGCACCCAGCCATTTGGAAACGACGTCAGGCGTTACATTGGCACGCATGGCGGACAATCCGAAGAGCTTCTTCGTGGCGACATGCCCATGGGCGGCACGCACGCGTGTTGCTGTTGCGTTGATTTCGGCGATTTGCGCTTCGAAACGCGCCAAAGCTGCGGGCGTCACCAGATCCAACTTGCTGAGTACGATCAGGTCCGCCATCGCGACTTGGCTCGCCGCTTCGAACTGCTTTTGCAGCGTGGTGGACCCCGTCGCCGCATCGGCCACGGTCACAATGCCGTCCATCCGAAAATAGGGGCCGACCAAGCGATCCACCACAAAGCTGTGCAGAATGGGGCCGGGGTCGGCAATGCCCGTTGTTTCGATCACGACCCGGTCGAAGGCCAGTGATCCACTGTTTCGCCGTGCAATGAGTTTGCCTAGAGATTTCATCAGGTCGCCGCGGATTGAACAGCACAAACATCCCGATGGGAGCAGGATGGTTTCTTCGGTGGATTCTTCAATCAAATCATGATCAAGGCCCACATCGCCGAATTCGTTGATCACAACCGCAATACGGCCCGCGCCCGGGTCGCGGATAAGACTGTTGAGCAATGTGGTTTTGCCAGCGCCAAGGAATCCCGTCAGCAGCGTCACCGGAACACGCGTGTCTTGTTTGTTCATTGTGACAAAGCCCCCCTTTACATTGCAGCCAACCTGCGCGCATATCGTTTATGTTATAGCATAACATATCTCAAGGTCGTATCCATGACGAAACTTATCTTCCACCCCCGCCGCTCTGTCGAACAGGTCGAAGAAGGCACCGAACTTGCGCCCAAGTTTGATGGCAATGGCCTTTTGCTCTGTACCACAACCGATGCGGCAAACGGGGAAGTTTTAATGCTGGGCTGGATGAATGAAGAGGCTTTGGCACTCACAATTGAAACCGGTGAGGCACATTATTTCAGCCGCGCGCGGCAGGCCTTGTGGCGTAAGGGCGCGACATCTGGTCTGGTGCAAAAGGTGGTCGAGGCGCGGATTGACGACGATCAGGACGCCATTTGGTTGCGGGTTGAAATCGCAGGTTCGGGTGCGTCATGCCATGTCGGCTATCGGTCCTGCTTTTATCGCACCTTGCCCACAGGTCGTGATGCGGACAAGCCGCTGGTCTTCACCGAAGATAGCAAGACCTTCGATCCCGGGGCAGTCTATGGTGATGCGCCCAATCCGACGCAACTTTGATCGCCAGCCGAGATTTTCTCGCTGAATTTTGGCCGCAACGACCTGGCAACGTTGCCCTAGGAAGACAAAACTCATTTTGTTGCAAGCAAGATCACGCAGGTAGGCCCCGTAGAAATCAGACCCATAGATGGGGCGTGGGCCAGGATCGCCTTTATTCGTTCCTCCGTTGGCAAGGCCAATCCCGTTGGCTTCCTGCACTTATTCTTTACTTTGACACTCCAGACCCACCATGGTGCCGTTTCCAGCCTTCGCAGATCCGTCAGGTAGTGGGTTTTACCTGAAAGCCTTCGGTGGTGCCTCTTTATTGTCTGACAGTGACCCTGCGGGTCCGGTCACATGAACCTCTGGTTTCGATACCGGCCAGGTGTTCGGCGGGGCCGTGGGTTACGGCTACGCCGAAAGTCCCTTCCGCGCCGAACTCGAATTCGCTTACCGGACAGCCGAAGCTGACGGTGCAGCGGGTACTACGGGTGACTTTGCATCTACGACGCTGGCACTGAATGGATATTATGACTTTAAGCCTGTTGCGGGAGGTCGCCTAACGCCATTTGTAGAGGCTGGTCTCGCCTATGTCACCGAGATCGACTTCGACATCAGCGGCACCCGGCGAAACCGCGGCGCCGGTGTCTTTGGATATCAGCTTATGGCAGCGGCTGCATACCCAGTGTCCGACCGTTGTTCGATCAGCGGCGAGCTTCGCTATTTTGACGCTGGCAGTCAGTCGCTTAGCGGTCCGGGCGGAACGCTAAGTGCGGACTATCGAAGCGTCGACATAGCTCTTGGCACTGCGTTTCGGTTCTGAACTCGGGGATCCCCTGGTTTCCTGGGCTCTTCGGGCCCTTCACCTCCCCCTTCATCAAAGGAGACGGTCACGAAGGAAATGTTGGCGTAAACGGTTGTCGTGATCATTTTCCTTCAGAATGCGAGCTACCATATTCGAGATTGCAGGCTACCCGAAAAGAAACAGGCATGCTTGGATGTGCTAGGCTATTATTGCTTACTATGTTGACGCACTTCGCACCCCAGTCCGTTTGCTTGGGCACTGCCTTGAGGAACGAGGAACACGGTCCTGATGTTGCTGCCGGGAGTGCTTATCAAATCCGGTATTGGTTAGCTGACAAGTCTGCCTTTACGATGGTCGCCCAGTATGATGCGGTCGAGTTTAGACTGATTTGGTTTGCGCATTTAGCGCTTTCAGCCCGGCTTGCGATTTCTTAGCGCGATGTATGACATCGTGATCGCTTTTATTGCCACGATCACTCGTCTCCGGTGCATAACGGATCGTATTGCTGTCTTCCTTTGTCTGCGCCGGACTATCACATTTGTCTTAAAATGTTTGGCACGCACATATACTAAAGCATAGCCGCCTATACTTAGGAGCCGTCGCGAACCTTTGCGGGCCAGTGTAAATCAACGCTGATGAGCAGGAGACTACAATGAGAATTAGAGCTGCAAGCGGTGTATCCCTCAACGACGCCGTTTTGGCTTTGGGTGACGGTCCCTTCAGCTTTGTGACTGCGCACGCGAACTGCTTTGCGGACACGGTTCTGAGAAAAGCTCATGGCTTGCCAGACTTCATACATGGGTCAACCTCTTGTCTTGGAGCCATGACGGACACCGGTAAAACGGATGGAGTGGCAGTCTTTGCGATAGAAGACGCCCAGGGGGCTTATGGCACCGGGATGGCGAGCTTCGACACCGGGCCGCGCGCCGCAGCAACGGCGGCAACACAGAATGCGCTGCGCCAAGCTGACCGCCTGGGCGAGCAGCCAGAACTCGTTTGGGTTTCTGCAACGCCTGGAACCGAAGAAGAGATTGTGCAGGGCATCGAAGATGTGACTGGCAGCGACATACCCATCATTGGTGGCAGCGCCGCAGACAACTCCGTCAGCGGTGACTGGTACGTTTTTGATGGCAAGGGCAGGGAAACCGAGGGAGTTATCGTCTCGGTTTTGTTTCCATCGCGCCCGATTTCATTCGCCTATCAGAGTGGGTACTCTCCCACCGATAAGACCGGCAGGGTCACTAGCGTGGACGGGCGCACGCTAAAGGAAATCGACGGCAAACCGGCCATGGATGTCTATGCGGAATGGACGGGTTATGAGGTGCCTTTGGTGCCCAAAGGTTCCGGTCCCGAGGCCATACTAAGTGCCAGCACGCTTTGGCCGCTGGGCCGGGAAATCAACCAGTTAGGCCAAGTGCCGTTCTTTCTTCTCGCACATCCCGCAGTCGCCCATGAAAGCGGCGAGATGGAGATGTTTGCCACAGTCGAGGAAGGCGAAGAGATTACGCTTATGCACGGCACAAAGCAAAGCCTTGTTGAGCGGGCGGGTCGTGTCGCATCGCTGGCACGGGAAACTGGTCGGCTGAATGAAGGTCCTATTGCAGGTGCCCTGATGATCTATTGTGGGGGCTGCATGCTGTCAGTGCAGGACAGCATCCCAGAGGTAGTCAATGGCGTGAACACGGCACTGGGCAGCGCACCATTTCTGGGCGCGTTCACCTTTGGTGAGCAAGGCACGCTGATCAAGGCGGGAAATCGCCATGGAAACCTCATGATATCCTGCATAGTATTCGGCTAATCAAACACGTAGGCACCACATGGCCGAAGATGAAAGTCTGCGTGAGGCCCTGCTGGAGCTGCAATTTCTGCGCGACAGGGAAGCACGCACCCTCGAAGAAACAAAAACACTTCTCGACTGCCTGGAGGCATTTACCGGTGCCCCCAGCGCTGGTGACGCTTTGGCATCTATCTTTCTGTCGTTGCGGCAGAAGGTGGGTGCTGCACTATCTCTGGTTGTCGCGCTTAACGATGATGACGCGTTGTCGATTGTTGCCAGTGATGATCCCGACTTGCTCAGCTTGGCAATCGCACCGCCCTTCGATCCTTTCACACGTGCGCGCAACATCTCGGATCTTGGGGTTTTGGGCAAATGGGGCGACGGTTTTGACCCGTCCCGGTTCAAGGGCATGATTGCAACACCGGCTGCAGATGGGTTGGCGTTGCTGACCTTTCGGGAGCCACCATCATATTTTCGCAAAGACGATCTGAGCTTGGTGCAGCGCCTTTCAGGCCTCGCAGTCCAAGCCCTACGTA
Organism: Cognatiyoonia sp. IB215446; assembly: GCF_033963825.1. Classification (NCBI taxonomy): domain Bacteria; kingdom Pseudomonadati; phylum Pseudomonadota; class Alphaproteobacteria; order Rhodobacterales; family Paracoccaceae; genus Cognatiyoonia; species Cognatiyoonia sp. IB215446. The sequence continues at coordinate 552,311 of NZ_JAXBMD010000001.1, forward strand.
ACAGCGAAATCGCCGCAGAGAAGGATCTGCTTGCGGCCACGATAGCCGGGTCCTCCTCAGGATTTGCAATCTCGGACGCAACGGACCCACGCCAGCCGTTGATCTATGTGAACGAAGCGTTTGAGCGGCTGTCGGGCTATGGCGCCGAGGAAGTTCTGGGCGAAAACTGCCGCTTTCTGTCAGCCGAACCACCTGATGCGCCTGAACGCAAGCGTCTGCGGGATGCCGTGGAAACACGTTCGGGCGGGCAATTCCTGCTGCATAACCGACGCAAATCTGGTGAGCTTTTTTGGAACGAGCTAACACTTTCGCCCGTCTACGACACTATGGGAGACGTCAAAAACCTAGTGGCTACGCAATCTGATGTGACGTTGCGGGTCGAGGCTGCCGCGGAACGGGATCAGGTGCGAGAAAGAATGGAAAGCGCCCTGGCCGCGACATTGGACGCTTTTCTAGTGCTGGATGCTGATGAAAGCGTGTCTTTTGCCAATAAGGCCGTCAATGATTTCTTCCCCGCACCGGATATCGGCTGGCGCGTTGGTAGCGGTTTTGCAGAAAATTGGTCGGCTTTTCTGATCGCGAGCGAAGGCGAGGCAGACCGTATCACACGGTTGGTCCGGGGCGCTGATATCAGCCAGCTGAGCACACTGCGCAACGGGCAAGAAGTCAACTTGCCAAGCGGGAGGCGGGTCTTAATACGTGCAAGCCGCCTTGCTGATGGCGGGATGGTGCTTTCAGCGACGGATGTCAGCGAGATCAAGGCCGCCCAGCATCTTTTGTCGCAAAGGCTCGCCGCGATTGAGGCTGCACCGGACGGTATTGCCATCGAAGACGCAGACGGTAAGCTGACTTACCTGAACTCTGTCGGGCTGGCGCATCTTTCCTTTTCCTCGGCCCAGGCTGCGCAAGGGCAAAGCTGGCGCGAAAAGTATCATAACGCACCACGCTCACCCGAGAATAAGTCCTTTGAGATTACTCTCAAACGTCGCGAGAAAGGTGCGGAGCAAACACACGAGATCATTGGCTCTCCGCTTGAAAATGGCGGCAGCGTCATCGTTATCCGTGACATCACTGAAAGCTTGGAAACCGAAGTACGAGAAGAAAAATTGACGCGTGAGTTGTTCCGGCTGCAGCGGCAGGAAGCGATTGCCCAACTGACCGCCGGTGTTGCACATGACTTCAACAACCTCCTCTCCGCGATCAACGGTTCGGCCACGCTGATTGGCATGTCAAAGGACCTGCCCAGCGATGTGGCGCCTCATCTTGACAGAATATCGCGCGCAGGGGCGCAATCCGCCAAGCTGGTGGCCCGGCTGCTCGATGTAGGTGCACATGACGAATCCGATGGAGCGTTTGAACTTGTCTCCGTGCTGTCGGACCTGCCATCGCTGGTGCAGGCAAGCCTACCGGCGTCGGTCACTTTGACCATTTCAGATGAGGCACGTGCCGTAGTCCTGCGCGGCAACGCTGGCACGCTCAGCCAGATCTTGATCAACCTGATCCTTAACGCGCGCGACGCCCTTGAAGGAACAATTGGCGCCATCAAGCTGGAGGTTGAGCCAATCAACTGCGTGGCAGATGAGACGCTGCAAGTCGGCAGCATCACGGGCGGGCGCGAGTATATCAAACTGACCGTCAGCGATGACGGAAGCGGCATGACCATGGAAACAGCCGCAAGCGTCTTCAACCCCTACTTTACGACGAAGGGACGCCTGGGAACTGGGTTGGGTCTGGCGACGGCCGCGTTACATGTGCGATCACTTGGTGGCGGGATTGAGGTGGAAAGCGCCATTGGAACCGGAACCAGGGTTGCTCTCTATTGGCCGCTGGCAAAGGCAGAGGTTGAAGCACCTGTGATCGGCGAACCTGGTGCAGACAACCTGTCGGGAAAGACCATCATCATCGTCGACGATGACCCTAACGTCAGCGGGGTTGTCGGGTCCTATCTGGAAGCGCTCGGAGCCGAGGTTGCCGCATGCGAAGACCCACGCGATGCGGTAGAGGCGATCATGGATGATCCTGCCGGTTGGTCAGCGCTTATCACAGATTACGACATGCCGATAATGAACGGAGGGGAACTCGTTGCGAAGGTTAGACCAAATGCGCCGAACCTGCCCATCTTTGTCGTCACAGCCCTTGCCAAGCGCCTTTCTGACCCACGCCTTGCCGCAGACCAGGTCAGCGGGGTTTTCGGCAAGCCGATTGATCTTGTGCGATTGTCGCGGGCACTAGCGGCACTCTCGAACACGCGGTAGTGTCCGGCCATGAGACTACTACTTGCAGATGATCATGACCTTGTTCTCGAAACCCTTGGCGCGTTTCTGAGCGCTCAAGGCCAGTTTCAAGTTGAGACCTGTGGCTCATTGGAAGCGGCTTGCGAAAAGATCGGGAATGACGAGGCCTATGACCTTGTTCTGCTGGACTACTCAATGCCTGGTATGGATGGGCTGCAGGGGCTGGAAAAGGCGATCTCTGCATCATTCGGGCGGCCGGTCGCGATCATGTCCGGCACTGCAACCAAGGCCGTCGCACAAGAAGCGATTGATAAGGGCGCGATTGGGTTCTTGCCAAAGACTATGGCCGCAAAATCACTCGTGAACGCGGTCCGCTTTATGGCTATGGGCGAAACCTATGTTCCGCTCGACTTTCTGAACGCACAGGATGAAACCGAAGAGCTGCCGCTGGCTAAGCTTTTATCCGAACGCGAACGGCAGGTTTTGGGCGGGCTTTGCCGCGGTCTGTCGAACAAGGAACTGGCGCGCGAGCTTGACCTGCAAGAGGTTACAATCAAGCTGCATGTCAAAACACTCTGTCGCAAGCTCGAAGCCAAGAATCGTACGCATGCCGCGATGATCGGGAAAGAAGCGGGCCTTATCTGAAAAGGCCCGCCACTAGAGCTTAGAACATGAAGCTGTCGCAGATCTCCTGGTAGAACGAGTTGATTTGTCCATCTTCACGTGATGCGAAGGTAACCGTGCAGCCCCCAAGATCAGCTAAAACCGATCCATCGTCTGCCGCAGTCACGTTTTCGGCCAACCAGTTTTCTACTGTTAGATCGACCAACAGGTCGAGGGCGCGGACATCGATGCGGTCACTTTCTGATCCGTCATTGCGGAAATCCATGATCAGGTCGTTGCCGCCATCCATGTCCTGATCACGGAAAACAAAGCGGTCGCTGCCTGCGCCTCCAAGGGCTATATCGTCGCCAGCGCCCAGATAAATCCGGTCCTTTCCCGCACCACCATCAAGCATATCATTGCCAGATCCACCATTCAGATAGTCGTTGCCATCATCTCCGGACAGTGTGTCGTTGTCTGATCCGCCATTCAGTTTATCGGCACCATCACCACCTTTGAGCGTATCGTTACCCTTATCGCCGCGCAGTGAGTCATCGCCAGCGTCACCCGACAAAAAGTCATTGCCGCTGCCACCTTTCAGGTTGTCTTGGCCCTCACCACCGAACAGGCTGTCATCGCCAGACCCGCCATCAAGAGTATCCTGACCCGATCCACCATCAAGCACATCGTTTTCGCGACCACCATTCAGTAAGTCATCACCCTCGCCACCTGACAAAGTATCTGCGCCCGAACCGCCCGATAGCGTGTCATTGCCAATCCCACCATCTAAATGATCGTGGCCAGCGGAACCCGACATGACGTCATCGCCAGCACCACCGAAGAGGATGTCATCATCTTCTTGCAACAAGTTGCCGAACTGATCATAGCGCAGGCCATCGTTATCATAGACTGACACGATATCGGGGTTTTCCTGGCCTGGTGCGGCGCCGCCATGAATTAGGTCATCGCCACTGCCACCATTGATTTTATCACCAGCCGAACTGCCACTAAGGACGTCATCACCTTGATTGCCTAAAATCTCATCAGCACCAGCATTTCCATCGATTGTGTCGTCAAAACTTGACGCGTCCGAGGGATCCTCTGCCATGGAGATATCACGGATTAGAATGCTTGAATCGAGATCAATCGCCTGAAATGGATCAAGCGCACGCGGGTCTGCGGCACCGTCATTAGAAGACGAGCGTGGAGCATCAGCTACCAAAACAAGTATGGCTTCGCCCGTAGAAGGATCAGTTTCAACGCGGTAGAAGCCGCCAGATGAACTTGTTGTATCATTCATGTCGTGATCACCAGAGTTGCCACCGACATAAAGAGTGCCGTCTGCGTCGATGATCGCTGCGCCGAAAGTTACCGCCGGCAAGCCCTCCTGCAAAACACCGTCGATCATTGTTCCAGTGACGGGCACCAGTGTGAACGCAGGTTCATCGCCAGAAACGTCAATGGTAATCAACGTACCGGCTTGGCCTTCTGCGTTCGGTCGGACTACTCCGCTAAATGTTTGGGTCTCCGCATCATATGCCACGTCCCAAACCCGTGCCTGAATCAGCTCATCAGGTAAGTTGAACCGTTCAACAATGGGATTTCCATCCGCATCGCGTTCGGACACATCGACGCGCATGAAGTAGTCCATGTCCGCCTCAAATGCCCAGAGGTTGCCCTTATCATCAAAGTCCCCAGTCCATGAGCGATAGGGTGTTTCTCCAATCCGGTAGCTTTGCCCATCTGCATCAATCATGACCAGATCACGTTGCGATATTGCGTTGCCTAAAGAGTCAACACCGTCGCGCACAGCAATCCCATAGATCAGATCATCTTCGACATTGAAGCCAATCGCATTGACTGTGACCGTCGCGTCAGCACCCGCTTGTGTGTAGGTCTGCGTGGCAGGATCAAACACAACAAGCGTGCCATTCAAGACTTGGTAGAGGTTTGGTTGGCCTTCTGCGAACGCAGCGACGTTCACCTCTTGTCCTTCAATTGTCATGGTCTTTTCATAAGAAAAAATTGGACCAGAGCTGTCGATATTGGACTGTCCTTCGGGTTCCGTTGAACGGAATGTCAGTTCACCGGGGTGGCCTGTTCCAGTGAAAGTGACAGTGATCGGTTCGAAAAGACCGTTTTCCGCGTCATAGCTGCCAATGCTGTCGCCATTCCACAAGACTTCGACGCCACCTTGCGCAACACCCGCGCCAATGTTGGCTGCAACTTCGAACGTCAGTTGATAGTCAACGCCCGCGGTCGTTTCGACAATTTGCGACATTGCGTTGTGGCCACCTGGAAGGTCCGTGACAGTCCATTGGCTGGTATCGGCATAGCCAGCAAAAGACATGGCACCTTCTGTGCCACTCAGCAGGTTTTCATCATAGTCACCGACGATTAAATCTTCGCCGGCTGCGCCGTGGATGGTGTCATCACCTCCTCGACCGATGATGACGTTTTCGGCGCCATCACCTCTAATCTCTTCATCAAGATCAGTTCCTAATATCTTTGACATAACAGTCTCCTTGGTTACGGGTCACATCACCAGCCAATGCCGTGATAGGCAGGCGAGGCAGGCAATCTTGGGAACACGCGAACGACATCGATCACGGGTGTGCCTATGGCGAGTGCTGCGCGCGAAATATCTGCGTAAGTCTTCGTTTTCTGGGTCACCACAATCGCATCCGCGTAAGCGCATGCAGTCTCGGCACTTTCGGCAATCAGATCGCCCAATTCATCCGCAACGGCAGCAAGACCAGCGGCACCATGTTTGACGTAGCCAAGCTGCGCGGCGATGTTTGTATCTTTCGTAACCGCGGGGTCATGCGCTCGGACCGCGATGCCTGCTTCTCTCAACGCTGCAATCAGTTCGAGCGTTGGACTTTCGCGTAAGTCATCTGTGCCAGGCTTAAATGCCAATCCAAGTACTGCAACGCGTTGTGCACCGCTGTCTCTGACCAATTGAACTGCTTGGGCCACTTGCACGCGATTTGACTGGTCCAGCTGCTCAATCATTGGCAAGGCAACGCCAGCCTGCTCAGCGATATGGGTCACTGCACGCACTTCTTTCGGCAGACACGACCCGCCATAGGCAAAGCCAGGCTTGAGATAGTAGGGTGACAGATTCAGCTTAAGGTCCTGACAGAAGACTTCCATCACCTCATGGCTATCGACATCCTGGCTCTTGGCCAAACGTCCAACTTCATTGGCAAAACAGACCTTTGTCGCGTGCCAAACATTGTCCACGTATTTGACCATCTCGGCCGTCTTAATCGATGTGATGATGGCCGCCCCATCGACCGGCAGGTAGATCCGGCGCAGTATATCAGCTGTGCGGTCGCAGGTGGCACCGATCACCGTCTTTGGAGGAGCGTAGAAATCCTCTACCGCGACACCCTCGCGTAGGAACTCCGGGTTGAAGGCGACACCAAAATCGACCCCAAGTATTTTGCCACTCATCCGTTCAAGGATGGGTGTCATGACGCGCATCGTCGTTCCTGGCGGAATGGAGCACCGCATAACAAAGACATGGAAGCCTTCTTTTTGGGCGAGACCTACAGCCATTGACTTGGCCGCAGCCTCGATGAAACGGTAGTCGCATCCTCCGTCAGCAGCTGTTGGCGTACCGACCGAGACGAAGGTCACATCCGTATCCCGCACTGCAAAGGCAAGATCGTCAGACGCCGTAATGAGACCCTCTTCGACGCCCTTGCTCAGCAAACGACCAAGGTCTTTTTCATGGATAGGAGAGCGACCTGCCGCGATATCAGCGACCTTCTCGGGGTCGATATCAACGCCAACGACGCGGTGACCAAGGCTTGCAAGGCAGGCAGTTGAAACTGCCCCTACGTAGCCAAGACCAACGATAGAAATCGCGGGCTTCTGGAGAACGTCAAACTGCTCTGCAGGTAGAGCGTTAGTCGTATTTATTGGGCTTAGATCAAGCATTTTTGCCATCCGTGGAGTAAGTTTTCATCTACTGCGTTGATAACTAAAGCACTGAAAACGCTTGTTATATTGCCCATAAGTGTACGGAGAGGCGCGTTAGAGACCGATCCGATACGAAAGGATAGTCAGCACAAAGCGATCGCTCCGAGACGACAAAAACCCCCGCCAAAAAAGCGGAGGCCCTTGCTGTCCCATGAGTGGAAATCTATGCCGCTTCGATACGCCCTTCAGGTGCTCGCGCGTAGATATCTTCATACCGAATGATGTCATCTTCGCCGAGGTATGGACCGCTTTGAACTTCGATCAGTGTCAGTGGGACCTTGCCTTTATTCTCCAACCTGTGCACTGCCCCGAGTGGGATGTATACGGACTGGTTCTCAGCAAGGTTGCGGACGTCGTCATCTACTGTGACCGTTGCTGTCCCTTCCACGACGACCCAATGCTCAGATCGATGTAGATGTGATTGCAGCGAAAGCTGACCACCGGGTTTCACCATGATCCGCTTGACTTGGAAACGATCCCCGAGCGACAGCGTCTCATAATGTCCCCATGGGCGGTGGCACTGCTGGAACCCAGTAGCTTGCGGCGCGTTCTGAACCTTTAGTTCGGCAACAACATCCTTGACGCGTTCCGCATCATCCATGTCTGCCACAAGAATTGCATCACCCGTTGCGATTGCCGCGATGTTCTTGAGCCCCAATCCAACAATGCGTGTATCGGGGCGATCTGAGCGGAGCAATGCGCCTTTACAGTCGATCTGGGTCGCAGCACCGGTCAGCGTGTTGCCATCTGCGTCCTTTTCTCCCGCGCCATGCACCGCCCGCCAAGAGCCGAGATCTGACCAGCCACAATCTACCGGGATTACGGTAAGTGCGTCAGCGGCCTCCATAACGGCATAGTCGATTGAGATATCATCACAGCGTGCGTAGGCGTCTGCGCCAAGACGGAAAAAGCACAAGTCTTCTGCCCCCGTCGCCACGGCAGCACGGCATGGCATAACAAGGCGCGGTGCCAGGACTTCGAAAGCCGCAATAATCGTGCTGACGCGGAACAGGAAGATACCGGCATTCCACAGGTATGTTCCACCGTTCAGCATGTCTTCGGCAGCGGCTTTGGTTGGCTTCTCCACAAAGGATTTGAGTGGCTGCGGCGTGGCCTTTTTCGGAGTGTCCGACAGTTGCAAATAGCCATAGCCGGTTTCGACCGCGGTGGGCGTGATCCCAAAAGTGACGATTTCACCTTGCTCGGCGGCTCGCGCACCTGCCGCAACGGCTTCTGCAAAGGCAGTGGGGTCCGTGATCTGATGATCTGAAGGTGCGACAAGAAGGATTGCGTCTGGTGTCGCTTCATGATGCAGAGCTGCCGCAAGGATAGCTGCAGCCGTGTTGCGCCCTTCTGGCTCGAGCAGGATAGTGGCATCTGCAACACCCGCCTGCTCTATCTGCTCGGCTGTGATAAACCGATAGTCTGTCCCCGTCACAACGGTTGGTGCAGAAAAACCTGCCCCTGTAAGACGACGTAGCGTCGACTGGAAGAGGCTCTCATCACCGACTATGTCGGTGAATTGCTTGGGGAAGCTTTGGCGTGATGCAGGCCAAAGACGTGTGCCTGAACCGCCGGCGAGGATAACTGGGGTGATCATGAGGTATACTCCGCTAGATTTGCATTGATCTTGGTTTAGCCAATGAAATCGGGGCTATCTGCTGTCCGAGAGGAGAGGTGACGCGGTCAAAAGCACAGCGCACTGTCCAAAGGGATAGTCGACTGCTGTTCTTCAGAACGGAGTGGGCAAAGCACCAGCGTAGATTGCGAGGATAGTCACGAACGTGGTTACTGCAACTGCGAGCTGAGCCTTGGCCGTGCCGTTTTGCAGGCGGGCGAACCAACCCTCCCCTGCTCCAGCGCTTTGGTTGCCGCGGTTGGACCATTTCTGTTTCGATAGATGAAAGATCATGAAGATCTTCACCGATGCGTTGATGACTTGGTTGAGGTAAAGGATGAACGGCCAGCTGAGGTCAACGCGCCGCGAGTAAGTATAGAGGAATGTACAAAGTACGACCCGACTAAACAGCACCCAGATTAAACACGACCAAAGATAGAGTGGATCAATCAATGCCGTTAGGATCGCAAGTGTGGGTGACACCATCATGGTCCACATCGCTAAACGCTGATCGACCACACACCACCAGATGAAGGGTTTGACCTGGCGCGGCCCCAGCGCGATTGCACGCGATCCATTTCGAAGCATGTTGCCGGACCACCGTCGAAAGTTCTGAACCATACGTTCCAGCCCGTTCTCTTTGATGACTTCGATCGTATAGACTGTTGCATCTGGCACGTAGGTCATCTTTGCGCCCTTGGTCAGCATGTAATACCACGTGCTCTTGTCATCGCCGGACAAAAAGCGGAACCGTCCCCAAAGCCAGTGGTCAAGGTGATCTGCTTCAATTGTCCGAATAAAACGTTCGCTCAGCATATGCTGCGCGCGAAAGACGCTCATCCGTCCGGTGAGGGTCAGCACTTTGCCGGAAATAGCATGAGACTGCATAGCCAACCTGCGTTGCGCAAAACGCATGTCCAGCCAGTTTGCAATCCACTTAGGTCCATAACAGATGACCTCTTCATCTGTCGTTAGGGCCTGAAGTTCGGGGTCCGCCCCAAACATTGAAAGTGTTTTCTCCAGAACGTCGTTTCCATACAACGCATCGCCGTCCATAAAGATGACGAGATCATCTTTGTCTACGCCGTTGCGATTGATTGCACGCAGGATCATACCAATGGCCATGCGCTTGCCCGGTTGGTTCTGTCGCAGGAATACGAGCTCGGCCAGATCATCAGGTATGTCCTGTGTATGTGTTTCGACAAATGACCGAATAATCAGCTCGTCATATGCCGAACCGGTACCGATGTAGATTGTGGTTGGGATCTTCTCGCGCCGGATTTGCGCAAGCATTGAGCCAATAACGCGCTTGGTAATGGCAGGTTCCTCATAATAGGTAGTCATCTGGATATGCAGACGCCTTGGCCGCCATCCACTTTCCCAAACCTCGCTCGCAGCAGCGCGCATCCCGGGCCAACACAGACGTCGGTAGATCTCGGCCCGGACAGCATGGGTGAACCACCAGCCAAACCGCCAAATGCCCAGCGTACCCAGTACCAATGTCACTTCGAGCGTATCGGGCTGGAAAAAGCGATTCTGCGTATGGATCAGCAACCACAAAAGTATTGCTGTAATCAAAGCAAGGCCCAACAGCTGTGTCGCCCGCCATTTAGCGAGGCCACGTTTGGCCGGTGCCCGCAACCCGCGCAATCGCACAGTGAGGTCCTTATCGAAGGCATATTCAGATTCAGGTGCGTGCATCAGAAACCAAACTGCGCCAGGAATACATCCCAACGCTCTTCCTGCTCTGCGATCCACGGGCGCTTGGCTTCCATTTCAACTGGAGCCAGATGCGGGAGCGCCTGGCGCGTTTCCGCGACCGTCAGACCGCCAAAATGTACTGCGACGAGCATCCCGAAGTCGGGCGATATCTCCGGGTCAATACCCGCTGCCACTTGATGCACTGCGCCTTTCAACTGGCGGGGGCCTTGCGGACCAGCGACCATCACAGCCACCTCCATACCCGGAAAGATCGCTGCCGACATAGAAGAGTCGAGCCAACCGCGTGCTAGGCGCGCTTCGGCAGCTTCGATAACGGCGACGTCAGATCCTCTGGCAGCAAGCTGACCTTGAATCACGGCAATCTCTGCTACGATCCCATCAGTTTGAGCCACAACGTGCAAAGCATCGCCTGCATCCCGCAAGCGGCCCCGCTCTCGTTTCAAGCGTCGCAGCTCATCGCTGAGGCTATCAACCTGCAAAAGTGCCGCTTCATGTGCGGCAAAAAGATCTACATGGTCTTTCGCATAGAGACCGTCAAACGCGGCCAGCAATCGCTCGATTTGCGGAAAGCTCGGTTGCATTGCGGCAATAATCGCAGAGCGAATGCCAGCAATGCGATTTGCAAGCCTTTCCTCCGTTATCATGGCAGTTGCAAGCCGTCCTTCGATCAACTCGATCCGGCTGCGAACATCTTCCAAAGCAGCTTCACCTTCTGGATCAGTCAGGCGCACGAGGACATCACCTCGCGCAACTGGTTGATCAAGGGAGACCAAGACTTCTTTTACAAAACCACGTTGCGCCGCTTTGTGGGGCAAAAGCTGCGCTTCGATCCGTGCGTTTTGAATTTCGACATGCGCCAATTTGTTCCAGACGCCCGCGCCAAGTGTCCAAAACACGATCGCTCCTAGGCAGAGGTACATAAAAACGGATAGTGCAGCGCGAAGACTACGGGGTGATTTGCCTTCGGTGGCAATCGTCTTTTCCTCTTCTGTTTCCTCCATCGGAACCAGATCAACCGGCGTATCGAGGCTTGTGATAACCTCTTCGGTAGATGCCATTTTCCCCGACAAGATCGACCGATAGAAGACCGCGAGGGTTTCCCTCTGCCGTCCGGTCAGCCCGTCAAATGACAAAAACTGGGTGTCGTCATTCCGTTTCAGGCGGACCGGAAAGCGTATGTCGACACCCTGAAAGGGGATCGACAAGATCGCCCCTTTTGGCAGAACGTCGCTGTCATAAGGAAATTCAAACCCCTGCAGCGACCAATTTGAGACCGTGATCTGCTCACCGCTGTTGAGCTCGAGGCCCAATGGGGCACGAACCTGGAAGGATAAGTCAGACATGGGGCGTTCATGCCGAATCTTCATGAACCGATCTCCGTTACGTTCGACTTTTATTTACCGTCATCGGGTGCGGTATGTGTGGCGCAGCGGGATAGCCGGTGTCTCGAAAGTATAGTGAACGCGCGTTCGGATATAAGTATATGTTTTTGCTTTGTAATTTTTGAACGGCGGCGTACATCAGCGGAAATTCTGATCTTGGAGAATACCGATGACCCGACTTTCCTGCTTCAAAGCTTACGACATTCGTGGCCAGGTCGATGTTGATCTAACAGAAGATCTTGCCCGCGATCTGGGCCGTGCAATTGCCACCGTGCTGGAAGCCCGCACCGTTGTACTCGGGCGCGACGCCCGCGCAGCATCACCCCGCCTTTTGGATGCCTTGGCAGGTGGGCTGACTTCCGAGGGTATTGACGTGCTCGATCTGGGGCTATGCGGCACCGAGGAGGTTTATTTCGGTACGGATCACTATGGTGCCGACGCCGGCGTAATGGTCACCGCATCCCATAACCCGATTGAGTTTAACGGGTTTAAATTGGTCGGCGCGGGTGCAGCACCGCTGCCGGACAATGTGTTCCGGAGGATTGAGGCTGCGACGACCGCGCGCGCTGATGCGGGCGGTGTGATTGACGGTAGTCGTCAGAGTGTCAATTGCCGTGATGCCTACGTCGCTCGGGTCTTATCGTTCGTCGATGTGTCGAAACTGGGCCCACTGAAAATCCTAGCGAATGCAGGGAATGGCGCCGCCGGGCCAACGTTTGACGCCGTCATCGCAGGGTTGCGCGCCAAGGATGTCGCTATTGAGGTGGAGCGTCTGCACCATGATCCTGATCCAGCATTTCCAAATGGGATTCCCAACCCGCTCTTGCCTGAAAACCAGCCCGTTACAGCAGCAGCTGTTGTTGCCAGCGGTGCAGACTTCGGCATTGCATGGGACGGGGATTTTGATCGCTGCTTCTTCTTCGACCACACCGGGGCCTTCATCCCTGGTGAGTATGTTGTAGGCTTGCTTGCCGGATCCATGCTGGAGCGTTTTCCGGGCGAAGGAATCGTGCACGACCCACGCGTCTACTGGAACACGCAAGAGGTCATTGCACGGGCTGGCGGTCGCGCGATCGTTTCAAAGACCGGTCATGCATTGATCAAGGCAAAGATGCGCGAAACGAACGCGGTCTACGGGGGCGAAATGTCAGCGCATCACTACTTCCGCGATTTCATGCACTGCGACAGCGGCATGATCCCGTGGTTGTTGATTGCTGCGTATGTCTCCCAAACCGGACAAACCCTGTACGAACTGGTTGCCGATATGCGCGGGCGCTTTCAAAGCTCCGGTGAGATCAATTTCCGGGTCGATGACGCCGGGTCCGCTACTGAACGCGTCCATCGCGCCTTCGCAGCCGATGTCGTGAAATTAGACCGGCTTGATGGACTAAGCCTTGAGATGACAGATTGGCGCCTGAACTTAAGGTCGTCCAACACAGAGCCGCTGCTTCGGTTAAACGTTGAGGCCAAGACTGAAGATATTGATCTTAGTAGTTTAGTTGGGGCGGTATCACAACTAATCGAGATCTAAAGCAACCTCATGCCCTCATTACAGCGCCCCTCCAATCCCGATTATCTGGTTCAACAAATCGACCCAGTGCCGCCTCGAAGAGAACGGCGATATTGCCATCAATCTCAACGCAACTCGCCCCGGACTCTGTCAGGATTGGAAGGGCAAATGAGCATTCGTACCGGTGGAGAAGGATCAGGAAGGAGAGCTCGCATTCGACCGCTTCGTGGTTTTGCTAAATCAGGGGTAGAGGCTAAGACAGCAGGTCCTTTCGATACCCCGCACCTCGCAGACGAATGCAACCCCTCGCTGGCGAAGCGCAAGCTCGCCTCGCATCGATGGAGACCACGAGCGCAGGACCTCAATGCCGGGAGGTTGGTAAGGCGCTTGGGCATAATCGAACTCTATCTCTGCTTAGTATATCGTTTCATTTATGCCGCTTTGGACGCATAACCATAATACAACAGACTGTGGGCCCACCTTGTGAGCATTTCGCTCACGCAGTGCATGGCAGGTTTGACGTGCCGTAGCGCAGCATCGTGACAGATAGTCTAAGGTCCGCCCAGAGCCGTTAGCTTATCCTAGTCGCGTCGAGAAACCCTGTCTGCGATATGCGTCATCGACTTCACAAACTGCGCTCGATCCTCTGCAGGCAGAGCATCGAGCATCATTTTCATCGTTTGCTTTTCCTCGGCATTGATCAAAGCGAAAGCATGCTGGCCATCGGGGGTCATACTCAGCGCAATGGAGCGCCGATTGGTTTCGGGGCGTTCGCGCGACACGAACCCGCGCACCACGAGGCGGTCAACAACGCTGCTCGCGGTTGTTGGAACCACGCCCAAGTGGTTGGCCAAATCCGACAGCATACAGTCCTGATGATCCGAGAGATATCGGAGCGTGGCAATGTCAGCAGCGACGAAGTTCAACTCTCGATGCGCCACCTGAACATTCTTTTCCGCGATCTTCAGTGCCTTCATCAGCGCGGTCACGGCCTTGTGAAGGCTCTCTATTTCTTCTTCCATACTTAAACCTTGTGGCACCCTGATGGGAAACGCACGGACAGCCTCTTCTGAAAATTTTTGTTCGATCTCTGGACATTACGAAGGTCGTATCTACCTCCTCCTATAACAAGGTCAACATGGTTGGAGGTATGCATGTCAACGTCATTCCAGTTGAATGGAGAGCAGGTCACGGTTGATGTCGACCCCGACATGCCACTTTTGTGGGTTGTGCGCGAGCAGATCGGACTGACGGGCACAAAATTTGGATGTGGCATCGCCGCCTGCGGGGCCTGCACCATGCACGTGGACGGAGAGGCGACGCGTACCTGTGTGCTGCCGGTGTCGGCGGTAGATGGTGCTGTCGTGCGCACTATCGAGGGTATTGCGCCGTCCGAGACACCGAGTGCTGTGCAACGCGCCTGGCTGCAGCATCAAGTGCCACAATGCGGATACTGCCAATCTGGCATGATCATGGCGGTCGAGGCGCTCTTGGATGAAGTGTCAGATCCAACGGATGAGGATATCGATGAAGCCATTACCAATATCTGTCGCTGCGGCACCTATGACCGCATCCGCGCCGCGGTGCATACGGCAGCCGCCTTGCGTCGGGAGGCCTAAGTTATGAGCGAACAGAATAGGAAAAGCTCCTCCTTGGGGACATGGACCCGCCGATCCTTTCTCGCCACCGCTGGTGTCGTGGGCGGCGGCCTCGCTCTAGGGATAACCCTCTCGCCCGACCGGCTGAAAATGGCATCGGTCGAAGCGGCGACGGGCGACGAGGTGATGTTGAACACCTGGGTTAAGATCGCTCCCGACAACCAGATCACCGTGTTCTTCCCGCACTCCGAGATGGGACAAGGCGCCGGCACCGGACTTGCGCAGATGCTGGCAGAAGAGATGGAGGCCGATTGGGACAACGTGACCATCGCGCAGGCCCCCGCGACCGAGGATTACATCAACAGCGATCTCGGGCGCGGCTACGTCATTGGTGAAGGTGCAAACATCCCGGCCTTTATGTACCCAATGATCGATTTTACGTTCCTGCAGATAGCGGGTGGATTGGTCGGACAGCTGACCGGGGGCAGCACGGCGATCCGGCTGACGGGACATCACGGGATGCGCCGAGCGGGGGCCGCGGCGCGTGAGATGCTGATGCAAGCGGCGGCGGCTAAATGGGAGGTGCCTGAAGGCAGCCTGACAGCGCGCGACAGCGTGATCACCCACGACGCCTCGGGTCTCAGCGTCACTTTTGGCGAATTGGCGACCGGAGCGGCGGAATTCACGCCGAACCTCAAACCTGCGCTCAAGTCCAGTTCGGAGTACCGTATTGTCGGTCGGTCTAAGCCGCGCCTCGACCTGCCGGCGAAAGTCAATGGTACCGCCGCTTTCGGGATCGATGTGACCGTGCCGGGTATGGTCTATGCAACGATCGCCCTGCCGCCGTCGCGCGGAGCCTTGGTCGCATCGGTCGACGAAAGCGGGCTGACCCAACGTGTGGGCCTCGGACGGGTCCTCAACCTGGGCGATGTCGTCGCCGTAACTGCCGACAGCTACTGGACCGCAACGCGCGCTTTGCAGGAGTTGCAGATCGTCTGGGAGGGTGGCCAGACGGAGGTGTCGTCTGACAGCGTGCGTGCGCAACACAATGCCGACCTAGACCGGGGTGAGTTCGAGGTAATGGACGAAGAAGGCGACGTGTCCATAGCGATTGCTTCTGGAACTGCGCTTCAGGCGGCCTTCGACGTGCCTTACCTTGCACATGCGACGATGGAGCCGATGAACTGCACCGTGGCCCTGAAAGGGGACCAAGCCGAAATCTGGGCGGGAAGTCAGAACATGCTATTTGCCCGAAATGCCGCCGCAGAGACACTTGGGCTCGAACCCGCCGATGTGACTATGCACCAAGTCTATCTTGGCGGCGGGTTCGGGCGTCGGGCTGAGAAAGATTTTGTCACCGTCGCCGCGCGCATTGCGCAAGAAATGGACACGCCGGTCAAGGTCATCTGGTCACGCGAAACCGATATGGCAAATGACACCTATCGTCCCGCCATACTGAGCCGGATGGAAGGCGCAGTCGAAAGCGGCCGCATTACCGCCGTGCGGCATCACTATGTCGACGCGCAATCCGGCATGCCCGATAGCGAACGGCCCTTCGCCTTCCAATACGACGTGCCGAACCGGGAAATCGGGCGCGTCATCTGCCCCAGCCCTATCCCGGTTGGCACGTGGCGTGCGGTGGATTTCACGCAAATGGGGTTCTTCAACGAAACCTTTATGGACGAACTGGCCGAGGCGGCGGGGGCAGACCCGCTTGGCTTTCGGATCAAACATACCAGCGACCCGCGCATCCGTGCCGTGCTGGAACGTCTGGGCCAGATCGCGAACTGGGGCTCAAACCTGCCCGACCGGCACGGGATGGGCGTGGCAATGGTGAAAAGCTTCGAATCCATCGTGGCCCAGGCTATCCAAGCCAGCGTTACGGAAGATGGTGGCGTGCGTGTGCACAAGGTCTGGTCTGTCGTCGATTGCGGCAGGCTGATCAATCCGTCAGCGGGCGAGGCGCAAATTACCGGATCGGTTATTTATGGCCTGACCTCGGCGCTGTGGGGCGAAATCACCCTTGAAGGTGGAGCAATCCAGCAGCTGAACTTCCCCGACTATCCGATGATGCAACTGGCGACCGCGCCTAAGCAGGAGGTGCATTTCATCGCCAGCGACGAGGCCCCTGGGGGCCTGGGCGAGCCCGGTGTGCCGCCAGTGACCCCGGCGCTGACCAATGCGATTTATGCGGTCACACGTGACCGTATCCGTAGTCTTCCCATCGGCAAACACGGGCTCCATGCTGCCTGATGTCGGCTGCATGCGCCGATGGTTCCGGTTGCCGGTCCTTCTATTGAACGTCAATCGACCGACAGCTTAGAAGGCGGAAAGAAATCGACGGTGTGATTGCATTGATTTGCTCCTGCCGCGAATGCTGCCTTCGACGGGCTGCAGCGCAGCAAAGGTTGTTGTTCTCCAACGGCGGCGATGGGCCGTCCGCGCAGCTCTTCTGCGAAATGCGACTAAGAATGCTGCGCCGTCTCCTTCGGCTGGAGTGCGCTGGGAGTAGCCAATGCTGCAGCCTGTACGAATGGCAGCTACCGGTAGTGCCGTGACGCCAAATCTAGAGCGAGCCTTAGCTAACGTGCAAGCTACTGTCGTTTGTTGGCCAGACATAGTGAGGGCGTTGCTGCGACATCGTGAAGATCGAGAGCTGCAGATTAAGGGTCGTGGCTTTGGCCTTTTGAGAAAGGCCCAGCTAGCTGGCGATACGGTTTCGGATTTCTGCCAAAACCGCCGCGTCCACACACAGCCAAACCCCAAGCTGTCCACTCTTCCGCAAAACGGGGCGTTTTCTCAGATGAATTTCGATCGCCTCAATCTCTAGATGGGCTGCGCAGGCCCCCCGCGACACGGGTGATGAGCCGCTCTTGCATATCTTAGTGCCCATCACCCGCCAGCCGGTCGATATCGCTGATCAGTCGGTTTTAGTCAAAAACTTGGTTCATGCGATCCGCGTTGATCAGCGTCAGAGAGGGATCAATCGTCAGCCTGCGGTCGAGCAGGTGCGCATCGGGGGCAACATTATCGGGCCCGTAAATGCCAAGCGACGGCGTCAGCTCTAGCTTCTTGAGATCAATCATGCTGTTCATGTTGCGTTGTAACCCCCATCATTAAATTCGTCATGTTCATCATTTGGGAGTGCATTGTCTTGTGCGAGCCGGCATTTTCGTCTGTCATTCGTTCGGAACAGCCCCGCTAACGACGCCGCACCTTTGCGGTACTGGCAGCCAACACTCTCGCCTATCCTGCCAATAATCGTCGAGGTCATCAGAGCGCTCAATGCGTTTGGCATCCTGCAGGGAGATTTGTTTCGGCATGCGCGCTACCTTCCGTCATGCTTTCCGAGCGGCGACCCCAAGCTTCCCGCGCCACCTCAAGGACTAGCGATGCAACTGATCGAGGTTGACCTCGCCTGATGCAATGTCTCGGCACAACGAAACGGCCCGATCTGCTTGCTCGTTTGAAAGATGCTTGTAGGCAGGCCGGTCTAGATGTTCATACCAAACACCATCGCAAATCGTATCCAGCATAACCCGCTGAAGGCAGTGATCTTAGCGGACCGGCCAGTCTGTTCGCTCCGTTCGCGCAAGCGTTGGCAGTACATACTTCGTGAGACGTATGTAGTCTGCGATAAGGTCGTCTGTGGTATCCTGATCAATGTCCACGCCTTTTGTTTTTCGATAACTGCGTTCTTTCCGGAGGAGCTAGGCCGGCAGAGGACGAGCTCGATTTTTACCGAGCAAGTCCATTTCCCGCCTGTCGGAGGGAAAGTCGATCCTCGGCCACACAAGTTTTTTGAAGTTTTCTCCTCCTTGGTGTCGATTGGCGCGTTTCTTGTCCGTCGTGTGGGTGAAGAGGCAAGAAGCCCTTCTCAAACCTGAGACGAGAGGACAGACAAATGAACTTCAAGAAAATCGCCACCCATACAGCTTGCGGTGTCGCCGCACTGGCCGTCGCCACCTTGGCGTTACCACGCCATGTGAGTATTGAACGCACTGCTGTGATCGACACAGCACCTGAGGCTGTGATTGAGCTGGCTGCCTCCAACACGGGCTACCAAGTATTCAACCCCTACAAAGATCTTGACCCAAACCTGCAAGTTGAGATGTTTGGCCCGTCATCAGGCATTGGCTCTGGCTTTTCTTTTCAAAGCAAAGATGGTGTGGGGCAACAAACAGTTGCGTCTGTCACCGCAGATCAGGTTGTGTTCGACCTTGATCTGGGGCCGCTCGGCCAGCCGACACAGGCGATCTCGGCCGTGGCTATTGACGGTGCCACCGAAGTCACTTGGAGCATGGAAATGGATCTCGGCATGAACCCGGTCTTCCGTGTCATGGGGCTCTTCATGGACGGTATGCTCGGACCGAATTTTGAGCTTGGCCTTGCCAACATCGCCGACGTGGCCGCTTAATCCCATCAACAACACACTCCATCAACGAGGAAACAAAACAATGCGTTACACATTCCTTCTTTACTCCGACCCTGCGATGGCCGCCAACATGACCGATGAAGATTGGGCCAAGGCGAAAGAAATTTACGGCCAGTACATCGGTGCCTTGCAGGAAGCCGGTGTATTCATCGAAACCGACTGGCTTCACCCCGCCGACACTGCCACAACCGTCACACTGGCGGGTGGGGAAAAACGGGTTCAGGATGGACCGTTTGCAGAAACGAAAGAGACTTTGGGCGGATACTTTGCCATCGACGTACCTAACCTCGATGAAGCGATGAAATGGGCCGAGAAATGTCCGCACGTCCACTACGGCAAGCTGGAGATCCGCGCCTCCGCCATGGGCAGCGTGTGACCAAAAGCGACGTGCAGGCGCGGGCAGAGGATGTTGCCCGCGCCGCTTACGGCAAACTAATCGCGATGCTGGCCAGCCGCTCGGGCGACATCATCGCAGCCGAAGACGCGCTAGCGGACGCCTTTGTGGCGGCTCTCCAGACCTGGCCCCAGCGCGGGATTCCCGACAAACCCGAGGCCTGGCTTTTGACCGTGGCCAAAAACAGACGCACCGATCAGGCGCGCAAAGATGCCCGTCTGTTCATCACAGATGAGGCAAATGATATGGCTGATATACAAGCGATTGAGACCGAAGAAGTACCATTGGACGAACGGCTCAAGCTCATGTTTGTCTGCGCCCACCCGGCGATAGATGAGGCGATCCGCACTCCCTTGATGCTACAAACCGTGTTGGGGCTAGAGGCCAAGCAGATTGCGAAGGCCTTCCTGACCAAGCCCGCAACCATGGCGCAGCGGCTGGTGCGGGCGAAGAAGAAGATAAAATCCGCGGGCATTCCTTTTGTCGTCCCCGAGCCTGATGCTTTTCCCAAGCGGATGGAAGCCGTGCTCGAAGCCGTCTATGGGGCTTACGCAGTCGACTGGTTGGAAGGCGACGGCGATCTTAGCCATGAGGCCTTCTTTCTCTCCACAATTCTGGCAGAGCTAGCGCCAGAAAACCCTGAGGCTTTGGGCCTAACCGCACTTGTCGGTTTGATAGAAGCGCGCCGAGATGCCCGTGTCAAAGACGGTGTTCTGGTGCCCGTGCCTGAACAGGATACCGACTTATGGGATGCAAAGCTGATTGACCACTCAGTCAGTCTTTTGACCCAAGCCTCGCTGAAGCGCGTGCAGGCAGACATTCCGGGACGCTTCCAGCTTGAGGCCGCCATCCAATCGGTGCATGCCGCGCGTTCAGTTACTGGTAAGACTGACTGGCGGGCCCTGTCGCAGCTCTATCATGGGCTGATGAACGCTTACCCTTCGATTGGTGGAGCCATAAGCCGCGCTGCCGTTGTGGCTGAGGATGCAGGCCCAGCCGAAGGGCTGAAGATGCTGGATCTGATCACGTATGACGGGCTGGACACCTATCAGCCTTACCACGCTGTGCGGGCGCATTGTCTAGCAGGGCTTACACGTTTCGCAGAGGCGGCGGAGGCCTATGCAAGGGCTGTGGATCTGTGCGCTGATCAACCGTCAAAAAACTGGCTCAAGAAAAAAGTTGCAGATTTGCGAAAAAAAATGTCGTGACCTGTCGATTGGGGCCGATGCCATTCGTCATGTGTGCAGAAAGGACAAGAAAGACCCTTGCAACCGCAGATCTGAAAGGACCAGACCCATGACCATCGTTTACACAATTCTCGCCATTGTCGCCGCAGTTGCCCTTCTCGCTCTGCTTTTGCCTCGCACCGTTGTGGTCACCCGCAAGGCGGATGTGGCGCTCTCACCTGAGGACGTTATCGCGCGCGTCGCCTCTACCGAAGGCTTCCAGACCTTTAACCCTTACTGCACAACGGATCCTGAGCTGAAAATCACACCTTTTGGCCCAACCAAGGGTGTTGGCTCGGGCTTCCACTTTGAAGGCAAGGAAGGCAAAGGCACTCAGACCGTGACTGAAATAACTGCCACTCGCGTTTCGCATCTGATTGACCTTGGCCCTATGGGTAAGCCCGTCCAGACCATTGAGGCCAAGTCTTATGCCGGCGGCACCCGCGTGACTTGGACCGTGACTTCGGACATGGGCTTCAACCCTGTCTTCCGCATCTTTGGTCTGTTCATGGACCGCATGCTCGGCAAAACCTACGAGCTTGGCCTCAAAAACATCAAGGCGCTGGCCTGAACATCATCAAAACCAAGAGTAATGGCGGGCCTGAGGCTCGCCATTTGTTTTGCAACATATCTTCAGCGGCTCCCTACAACACAGAGTGTCCACCAGAAAGGTCTTCGACCAAGGTGCTGAGCAGTTCGTTCTTATTGTTGAACCCTGACTTTTGATAAATGCGAGCAGCTTGTGCTTTGACAGTGCCTTCTGCTGTCTTGCGCATTTCCGCGATTTGTCCTTGTGTACAGCCTTTCAAAATCAACATCAGGACGTCCTTCTCTGCGTCAGACAGACGCCATTTCTTCGCATAGGACGAAACGGTTGATTGGAAGGCAGCGGCTGATGCCTTTAGCTGTGTGTCCATTGCATTCATTGATCGGAACAGCCTGATAGCCTCCCAGCCCAAGATGAGTGCAATCACAGCATTTAGATATCCCCACGGAAGGTTCCAGAAAGACCACGCAAGCTCCTCCCATATGCCTCCAAAATTGACCGCAATCTCAGCGAGCAATTCCACAAGCATATAGACGGCAAGGTAGGCGGCAGAGAGTATAAAGCGGAGGCGGACCTGCATGTGATAACCTGTGCTTATGGTATAGCGCAGATCGGATATAAACTATGGTCATATGCGCTGTACACTTGCGTGCAAGCTTCTACACATTGCGGGGTCCTGAGTTTACTAGGTTTCTTAAAAAGATGATATTTTTCAGATTTTTAAGACTCATTTGAACAGCTTTTTCCAGTTTTTGACATCCGGACTTGGGATGTGCAGGTCATCCTCATACATAACTAGGAAGACCAACACCATGAAACGCCGTCAATTGTTAGAAACCGCTACCGCAGCACTCGCAGCTAGTTTTGTTCCACTGTCAGTTGCTGCTGCAGGCGCACGTAGCCCGCTTGGATACATACGTACAAATTGGAGCCACGACCCGTTCAGCTTTGGATCCTATTCCTTCTTTGCGAAGGGATCCGCCCGTAGGCATGCGCGAGCTTTGGCGGAGCCCGTTTTTGACCGCGTGTTCTTTGCAGGGGAGGCGACCCATCCTGACTATAACAGCACCGTGCACGCCGCCTATGAATCTGGTTTGATCGCCGCAGACGCTGTCAATCAAACAGGGGCGCAACGGATATGTGTCGTTGGTGCTGGTATGAGTGGGCTTGCCGCAGCGTCGTCGCTCGCGAAAAGTGGGAACGATGTGACCATCCTTGAAGCGCGTGATCGCATCGGTGGACGCATCTGGACGGATGAAGGTCTTGGCGCGCCTTTGGATTTAGGGGCGAGCTGGATACATGGGACAGAAGACAACCCGCTGATGGTGCTTGCGGCAGATAGGAGCGTGTCCACCAAACCAACTGCGGACAGCTTTATTGTTCGCGGAAGAGGTGGGCGTCTGATCCCGGATGATGAACAACCAGACTGGTTAGACGAGGTCATATCGATCCAGCACAGCGCTGGTGCAGGATCTGAAGAGATCAACGGCCTCGCCTATGTTTGGGACAACGACTATCAGGGCGATGACGTTCTGTTTCCCGGCGGCTACTCGCAACTCTTTTCTGGGATGACAGATGGAGTTGCGCTGAACTTGGGTGCGCAGGTTGAACAAGTCAACTACAACACAGAAGGTACGACCGTCCAACTATCCGGCGGTACGGAGCTTGCGTTTGATGCTGTGATCGTAACCGTACCGCTCGGCGTACTCAAATCCGCGTGTATCAGGTTTGAGCCACCTCTCTCTGGATCGAAGCAAAGCGCAATCGAGCGTCTTGGAATGGGCGTCTTGGACAAGGTCTATCTCAAGTACGACAGCGTGTTCTGGGACGAGAACATCACCTGGATTGCAACACCTGAGAATGGATTACCGCAAGGCCACTTCAATCAATGGCTCAACCTCTACCCCTATATCGGCCAGCCGATCATCATGGCGTTCAATGGTGGGCAACCGGCGCGTGACATTGCAGCGCTGCCGGACGACAAAGTCCTGCGTCACGCTAAGGAAACGTTAGATTTGGCATATCCTTCTTGAGAGTTCAGACTTGTCCGGCCTTGTTTCCATAGTCGAGGTCAACGAACCGGTTGAAAAGAAATTTTGTGGTGGTCCGATGACGCCAGAATACATGCATCTACTTCAACGAATGAACTTACATAACCTTTTCATTGCCTGAGGTTTGACTTCTGAAATCAAGGTGAAGTCGAAGACCACCTCATTTCTATAGTATTGGAGGGTGGGCCGTTCCCGTCGATACTTTTGTTACCGCGTGGTGACATAAATGATTTACGCGGATTTCTTCAACTAACAGGAGCTCGAACAATGAAGGACATTATAACCAGTGCTTCCCAGACCGAGGTGGACTTTAACCTCGTTAGTTTTGAGATCGACGCCTTCGGCCGCTACGAGGTGACCGACCCCGAGATGCTTGATGTCGTTGCCGGCGGTTTCAGGTCCGGAGGCGGCAACGGCAGCTGTCAGCAGACAACAAACGGCAATTGTGGTTGCAATACTGTGGGTTAACTAAGTCTCTTTGATGTCGGACTTCATTTTGTCCGGCATCTTTTCTCCAAAGGCTACAGTTACTAGAATAGAACGTAGAGCTACGACGGCAGCTATTAGAAGATAGCAAGCGTTTGACAAGACACGAAGCGAAGTTGTCATTTGTAATGAAGCACCGCGTTGGCAAACCGTAAGTGTTTTCGCTTAGAGAAATCTACGCTTTACCAGTAGTGGCAAGAAAATCAATTGCCGCCTCCAGAACAGGATCACGACCAGCGACCAAGTCATCGGCGGTAAGCATGATCTCGGTGTCCGGTGCGATACCCTTCCCTTCGAAGGCGGTGCCATCGGGCCATAAGACTTGTTTGGCTGCAACTCGGAACCATATGTCATCAGCCAATCGCTCAAAATAAGGCTGACCAGTGCTGCCTGCGGACCTTTCGCCCATAATGTGCGCGCGACCGCTGGTCTTAAATGGCATGACGAAGTCTTCGGCGGCAGAACAGGTGTTTGCATCCTGCAGAATGACCATGTCCCCCGAAAAAGCGTTGTCATCGCCGAGGGCAAATTCAGTGGGCCAAATCATGCGGCCTGGCTGCGGCCACCCGCTCACACCCTTTTCGCGGCTTGCCCTCTCAAGGCCGGATACGAGAATTGAAGCCTCTTGCCAAAGTGGCATGCGTCCGGGATGCAACCCGCGCATCAATTTCATCGGTGTGCTGCCGCCACCGTTACCGCGAAGATCCACAATGAGTGCTTCACATCCTTCAATATTTTCGCGTTCGGCCAAGGCTGCATCGCTACTCTGCAAGCCAAAGTCGGGGATCGTGAGCATCCCAATCCGGCCATCAATTATCTCAAACATTTTGACCGCTGTACCGCGGTGATGAACATTAGTGCCGCTAGAGGTCATGGACACAGTTTGGCCGTTGCAAAGTGTCAGGGTGCCATCTGGAGGCAACAGCCAGCTGTTGTAAAACGTTATGGCTCTCGCATTGGCATCCCGTGATGCGCTGATGAACGGCGCGATACTCTTAAAAACGGCCTCCATGGGTTGGTCATTGATCGCGACAATCGTGCGGCCGATTTCGATATCCTTTCGCGAGCTGCTAGTTACCGTCCATGCCGTATCCGCCAAGGTTCTAGCGTGAAAGCCAAGAAAGGGCGTACTCATAACGCAGTCATCTCGGAACGAAGTATGACCATTCTTCAACGAGGCGAGACCTCTTTGACATATGCGCGCAAAGTCAGATCGGTTTGATGCTATCATCGCATCATCAAGCCACTCTTTGATCTTGTCTTCGGTTTCGAAATCGCTACCGGCCAGGCTGTGGGGAAAGCACAATTCGACAGCCGACAGGATACGCGAACAAATATGTGCGCGTTGCCCAGCCGACAGGTCCTGTTTCACGCTGTCTTTCAATTGGCTTCGCTCCACATGTTCAGCGCATCCGCCGGACAATGCAGTGTGGCCCGGTCAAGTGTATCATACCCCGTCATCCAACGTCGTAAACGATCGATATCGATCTGCATCTCACCCCCTTTATTCAGGTTTCCAACGCGATTGCTATCGGCGTTCAGAAGAACGGTGCATTTGCCCACGGTTCCATCTGCCCGAATGACAAATGCATTGGGGCGAGAGGCGTAGCATATCGACACCGTATCCTGCCCACGATTAAGCCCGAGAAGTGCTTCCATACGGGATCGCATATCGCGTGCATCGCCTTTATCCGGAACCGACTCGCGAACCGTGGCACCGCCACCCAGATTCTCGATCGCTTTAATAAAAAACGAAAATCGGTCATCGGCCCCAAAGGTATCTTGCATTTCAGAAATGGCACGTTCAACAGAGCCTATGTTCTGGCGGGTAATGTGAACGCGCAATGTGATATGGAAGTCGAGATCCGATTGATGTGCAGCCATTAAATTCGCCATAATCTCATCATAGGTTCCGGCACCGGACCCAAGTATGCGGGTCTCATTATGGCCTGTGCGGTCACCATCGATCGAAATTTGATAGTCCCGCATGCCTACATTTGTCAGGCGTTCAAGAAGCGCCAGGTCGAGCAGGTATCCGTTTGTGGTGATCTCACCGAAAAAGTCGATTTCGCAATCCGAGCAAACAGCATGGGCATGGGAGGCGACATCCAGCACGATGTCTGAGGCCAAAAGCGGCTCTCCGCCAAACCAATTGAGACGCAAAACCTGAAGATCCATCGACCGTTCATCGATCAGCGCTTTCAACGCTGCGACTGTCCGCGCTGACATCTTGCCGATCTTGAAATCTTCATAACAATAGGTGCAGCGAAAATTGCATTTCTCCGTCGGCAAAACGGTCAGTTCCAGCGCATGAGGACTGAACGACCCTTTGATGTATTTCGCTTCGTCTTCAGTGTAGTCGGAGAGATCTTTCGCCATAACAGTCACCTTTTCTCGAAGGATATCGGGAAGATGCTGGGTGAGTTGGCACCCAGCATCCAAGGTCGCTAACTCTAGGACCGAGTATTGCAGCCGCAGTTTCCGTTTTGGGTCTGCTGGCAACTGCCGTTGCCGCTGGTGCTGAAACCGCCGGCAACGACATCAAGCATCTCGGGGTCGGTCACCTCGTAACGGCCGAAGACGTCAATCTCAAAACTGATCAGATTGAAATCCACCTGTGTCTGCGAAGCGCCAGTTATCAAGTCCTTCATTGTTCGAACTCCTGTTGAGTTGAAAAAAGCCGTATTGCAGCGAAGTCGATACAATGCGGTATCTGGATCATCCGCAGCAAACGTCCGTCCTCCAATACTACAGAATTGAAGGGGTGACTGACGCGCGGGGCCGATCAAAATGCCTGTAAGTGCGAAATGCCGCGTGTGATCGGCTAACCCAGGGGGCTGTGCCATGGTCGTTCAGTTGTTCAAGTCCCGGCTACCTCTCATTCGGCAAGACGTCGTGAGCGAATGTGGATTGGCATGCCTCGCCATGGTGGCGGCGCATAATGACCGTCCAATCGCACTCAGAACATTGAGGGCGCTCTATCCCAGCAGTAATCGTGGAACATCTTTGCGCGACATATTGAAGATTGCGCGCGAGATTGGGCTGAAGCCAAGGATGATGCGACTCGAGCCAGGGCAAGTTCGGCGGCACAAGGATTGCCTGTTACTGCATTGGAACTTTGATCACTATGTCATCTTTGCGGGTATGCGCGGCGCGCGTTATCACATCCTTGATCCTGCCAAGGGTGCTGTCGATATCAGCGCCAATGACTTTGACTGTTCCTTTACTGGCGTGGCTGTTGGCTTTACGCCAGCCAGCGATCAAATGAAACTCCCGCCAACTGGCCCGCGGCCATCGCTTCGGCAGATCTGGCCAAAATTTGCCGGCCAGAACGTCGTCGTAACCTTGATAGTCTGCACATCGATCCTTCTTCAAGCGGTCCAAATGGCAGTCCCGTTGCTGACCGCCTACATTGTGGATGTGGCTATCCCATCAACGAGCGGCCTGTTGCTGTCAGGGACGGTTTTCGGGATGTTTTCGCTGTTGCTGGTCGCTGCTATCTGCAGAATCATGCTTCGCGGCGTTCTAATAGAGTATTCTCAACGTGTGTCGCGTTTGATGGTTTCCAGCTTGTTTGATCGACTGATCCGACTGCCGGTTGCATGGTTTCATGCACGCGATACCGGCCAAATCCTTTCGCGTGTCACATCATCTTCTCAAGTGCAGGAACTTGCAGTGGCAAGGGGCATTCCCGCAGTTGCTGATTGCATCATATTCCTACCAGGTCTGGTGATGCTGACGGTACTGAGCCCAGCTATAGGTGCCACTGTTCTCTTTGCGTTGATCCTCATCGCGATTATCCACTGCATCGCCGGGCACTATCAGCGGCTGGTCGAAGCAGACCGTCTGCACGCCCGTGCCGAAGCGAACGGGGCTGCGATAGAGCTTGTCAGCCGCATCGACAGCGTGCGCATCCGCAATGCCGAGGCCCAGAGTTTCGGGGCTTGGTCCGGGCGGTTTGTGGAAATGCTACAGACCGAACGGCGGTTTGAAAGAGGTGAACGCGCCAGTGACGGTGCCATCGAAATCGTTCTTACTTTAACCATGCCAATCGTGGTTTGGATTGGGGCAAAGTCGGTGATGGCTGGCAATTTAACTGTCGGGACACTTCTAGCCATTCTTATCATCTTGGGGCTCATGACTGCGGCATTGCAACGGATGGCAACGTTTTTGCGGCAGATCCATGCTGTAACAAGCCATGTCGATAACATTTCTAGCATACTGGAAGAAGAGCCTGATCCGGACGCATTTGACACAGTTGGCTCCGGGGTGCTGAGCAAGAACGCCGATGGGTTATCGCTTCGGTTTGATTGCGTGAGCTACCGGCATTCGGGCGCACACGAGATGGCTCTGACCAACATCAACCTAGAAATCACTCCGGGTGAAACAATAGGCGTCATCGGTGTCTCGGGCGCGGGAAAGTCAACGCTTGTCTCACTTATCACTGGCTTGAAGTTCCCCACAGATGGCCAGATCTTTGTCGATGATGTGCCGCTTACGCCAGGTCGCGGCCGTGCATTGCGCAACCGCATCGGCGTCGTCTTGCAGAATGACGACCTGTTTCGTGGTAGTGTGGCCGATAACATATGCAGTTTTGCAGATTTCCCGGATAATGACCGGATTGCAGAGGTCGCGCACCTAGCTGCGATTGATACCGAAATTGAGGCGCTGCCCCTTGGGTATCATACGCCAATTGGCGACGGCGGCGCGCAGCTCTCCGGCGGACAAACGCAGCGCATTATGATCGCGCGTGCGCTTTATCACGAGCCTGAGCTCCTCATTTTGGATGAGGGAACAGCGAACCTCAATGTCGAACTGGAAGAACAGATTCACCGAAACCTCTCCGCGAAGAGGGAGATGAGCCGGCTGATTATTACCCACCGCCCGCAGGTTCTGACGAACTGGGCCGACCGGATATTGGAAGTGCGACAGGGCCGTCTTATTGGCGGCAGTCTTAAGGAAGCCGCGGAATGAGCCGCCCGGCATTTCGGCCCGCTGCTGTCGCCGCGCAAAACGATCGTCTACAACATCACTCTGTTTCGGATCATCTTGCCAGTGCAGCAAAACACGTCTTTGTACTCATTGTTCTTCTTATCACGATCGGAGGCATCATTGTCTTTGTGCCGCTACCCAGGACTATAGCGATTGAAGGTGTCGTCACGGTTTCTCCGGGTCCCATTCGCATTACTTCTCCCGGATCAGGAACGGTTATCACGCTCCTTATTGAGGAAGGGGCCGAAGTAAGGTCGGGCATGGTCCTGACGACCATTTCTCGGCCTGCCGAAGGTATCGTTGCTGCAAAGGCGCTGCGCAGCAGCCTCGGTCAACTTAGCGAGGTCCGCGCACTTGAGGCTGAAGAGATACGCCTGAAAGGCGAAAGTCGGGCGCGCCAAATAGATTTGGCAGAACAACGTATCAGGCAGATGGATGTCCTTATCTCGCGTAGTGAGTACAGCTTTGACCTTTTAAGTGCGGAAGCCGAGCGGTTGACTATGCTGCAGCAGCAAGGACTTGCGGTGTTAAGTGCTGTCAACGAGACGCAACAAAGCACTATTGCAGCCGAGATGGCGCTGATGAATCTACAAAATGACAGGCTGACGATCCAGGCTGATATCGTAGAACTACAGGGACTGCAGGAGGAGGAAATGGCGGATTGGCGGTCAAGCGACGCGCGCCTCGCCGCAGAGCTTGCTGAAATGGAATCCCAGCTTGCAACACTTGATGCACCGAGCATCGTTGAAGTAACGGCACCAATCTCTGGCCGGGTTGAATTCGTTCAGTCGCGTCCTGGGCAAAGTGTGGCAGCTGGTGCTGATCTGATGGTCATTTCACCGCCTGTTGTCAGCTGGAGTGCAGATCTCTATATGACGGCGCGACAATCGTCGGCGCTACGCAGCCAACCGGAATTTGCCGTCACCTTGGCTGCGCCTGATGGTCGTGAATTCCGCGTACGTGCCAGTTTAGCAGCCGTTTCCACAACGCCCATACCTGCTGAAAACGTTTCTGATACGGTCAAACTAGGGGTGAGCGACGACACACCAGTCTACCGCGCTCGACTACAGTTTGACACTCAAACAGCATCGGAGGCGGGTTTATATGTCGGCCAACCACTTCGGACTATCGCCTTCCTGAAACCCCAGAGCTTGTTCAACCGCGTGTCGGCGGCGCAAGCATCAGATAGGTAGACTAAAGGGAACCGAGTACCTTTCGATCAAAGCGTAGACGTCATGATCCAAGAGCCGTCACTGCTTGAATTGGGTCAGAGCCTCGCAACACTCCGGCATCAATCGCGCGGATTACAGAGTGTGTTTTACTCGCCGCACCCAGCTTTCTGGCAGCGGAATGCAAGTACTGGTTCACTGTCCCTTCCGATAGCCCCAGGATCTTTGCAGTCTCCCAGGCCGATTTCCCGCACGCTGCCCAGTAGAGTGTCTGCACCTCGCGTGGGCTCACCCTTAAATCATCTAGTTCATGTTCCAACTCACTCAGTTTAAGCCAAAACCGCCGCGCGATTAGTTCTACCATCAACGTCAGGCCCTCGTTCTTGCATTCTACCTCATCGGACGGAATATCGCCGCAAACCGAG
Organism: Cognatiyoonia sp. IB215446; assembly: GCF_033963825.1. Lineage (NCBI taxonomy): Bacteria > Pseudomonadati > Pseudomonadota > Alphaproteobacteria > Rhodobacterales > Paracoccaceae > Cognatiyoonia > Cognatiyoonia sp. IB215446. The sequence continues at coordinate 582,693 of NZ_JAXBMD010000001.1, forward strand.
AACATCACGATGCATGTTGATCGACGCATAATCGACATTGTGATGCCATCGTCCGGCAGGCCTGCGTCCTTGGCACGATCCTTAAATTCACTACCTTCTTGCCCTTTGTAGGCGCTGCTCCAACATGTTGGTAATCCTGTTGCAAAGGCACGTCGAAAGACTGGATCTTTGGTCTCCAGATTGTCTTGGCGATACTGCAGCACCCACTCTTCAGGAAAATTTGAAAACGCACGTCTCTCAAAGAAGCTGCGATAGAATAACCCGACGTTTTTGACACCTGAGCTTCCGAGAAATGCTGTTGTTTTTAACAAGAGTTGGTCGACGGTCTCTACCTTTGACAACTCATCCTCGCACCATTGAAGTATGTGTGTTGGCATCTGCGACGCTCCAAACATAAATGCGTAGGCTGACAGTATATCACATCGCTAAGCGGGAATTTTATGAAGTATTATCACCCATAGGATGTGTCGGCACATCGTCGCTGGGAAGGGCATTTGGGATAGCGGAAATGCGCTGACCGAACACTGACTAAAACCAATGAAAATTTTAGCGCCCAAACCCTTAGCGAGAGACCGCTTTTTGTTGCATTTTTGAACATTTCGAAAAGTCGACATCCACCAAGCTGCAGCAGTATTGGTAACTAAGTTACTCTGAGTGCCTTTGCTCACTACCGTCCGAAATGACTCAGAAGAACGATATCGATCCGGCACTTCGCCTCGTATCTTAAGTGGCCGGACCGCCATTCTCGGAACGTGCTCTGAAGGAGGTCGATAATAGGCTTGTTATTTCGAAAGGTGACCCGAATGCGATCTCGCTTCTGAAAGGCTGCGCTGCTTTTCTCTCTGAGCGCCGGTCCAAAATCGTTCAGTTCCTAGCAACACAATTAATTTTTGCATTGTTGAAACTAACTGGTTGCCGGGTTCTCGCGGCGAACGACCGCTTCTCTAATCGGGTGTTTGGGTCAAGTTCATTTCCTTTCATTTCTTCGATCGGGATCACTTATCCGGGTCACGCTTCTCTTAGCAGTCTGGTTTGGCGTATCGCCTAACGAGACATGTCGGAAGCGGCACTTTTGCAGATGTGGCTGTTGCCGGAAAAGAACTCGTTTGAAAGAGAGGTGCGCCTAAATCTGCGAACCAAACGGAGCAGAGATCTGGTTCAATGAACTGTCGATTTCTGATGGGTCAGGCGGCGCACAGAACGCTGCGTTTGATTTTCGTAATGATATCAAATTGCTCTGGCGACACCAGCCACCCGGCTTCGTTTTTGTCCGTGGATTCCGGCGGGTTGACCATCAATACTGGTGTGTCCATATCACCCACCAACGCCATGGACCAATCGCCAAAGACGCGTTGCACCCCGTCTTCGCGGCTTGTCTGGGTGACATTGGTATGGCGCGGATCCTGTCGGATCTTCTGCATGATTTGATCAAGATGCTCTGGCGCGCCCTCAAGCACCTGCCCAAATACATTGCCTTTCAGGAAAAGCCCGCCGGTGACCGCAAGTTCGGTGTTTCTTGCCTGCGCGACCCGCAAGATCTGATTGAGTTGCCGTGACTGGTTGATCTTATCATCAGGATCGATGAGCGAGCGGCTTGTGTAAATCAAGCGCGATACAATGTCCTTGCGAACGGCTTCCGTGGTCATCTGATACCTCCCGATTACTCAAACACACGCCCCCGGAGCCGCATCGATCAGTTGCCCTGCGACATAGGCTTTTGATGATCAGCCGACATGGCTAACCAAACATCTTTGCAAGGTCGGTGGACGAAATGCTGCGCCGGTCGCCTTCAAAGTCGTAATAGGCGGGCTTTGCATCCGTGCTGATGTCAGCGGTCAGTCGCAGACCATCGGTGTTGTCCAAAGCACCGGTCGAGATCCGGGCCATGCCTGCCATTGGTTCTGGCGCAACGTAATAGCTCAGCACCGGAGAGCCGCAGGCGCGGCAAAAACACGAGGTTTCCTGCTCTGACAATGGGTAATGGACCAGATGCCCCCAACCGTTGAAAGTGGTGTTCTTCGCCCGGATCATGATGGTCAAGGACACGCCGCCTGATCTGCGCCGTGAGGTCTCATCATGGTTGGCAAAAACCATTTCGACCGGTTTGTTGATCTTGAAACTGACCTTGCCGCAAAGGCAACGACCTGTACGCTGATTACCGGTACCCGGCTCAATCGGTTCCCGGACGAGTTCCGGCAGGCTTTCGCGGGCCAGACTTTTCGCCATGCCCATATGCCCTTCTGCATATGATGTGCCGCTGCTTTCGGTCGTGTCCGAACCAAAGCCGAACGGGCATTGCCCCTCTCCCATACCTTTCATGATCATTTCCTTTCAGTTGGCGGCGCTATGCGACCTGCGTGATTTGTTTCCTTCGCACGCGGCGCAGTAGATTTCGCCGGTGCGGTTGTGCATAAGGACGGTGTCTCCCGCGGCAATCTCTTCGTGACAGCCATCACAGACCGAGCCGACGCCAAGGGTTTCGTGGCAATACCCTTCGAGATTGACCTCGACTCCGTGCTGCAGAAGTCCCCGCGCGGTGGATTTGACGATGTCGCGCCGGAACATTTCGTGGATGGCAGCCCAACGGTGGATCATTTGATCAGCGATCCCATGGCGGCGCACGATGTCGAACAACATATTTTCGCGATAATCGAAGAGCTCATCGCTGATCACCATCCAATGGTGGGCATTGAACGGCTTTTCGCCAAAGTAAAGCTTGGTGCCAGAAAAGACGTCCTGCAAGAAATTGTACTGCTTTTCGATGGCGCGTTGTTTCGTCGTACGCTGAAAGAACGGCGACAAAAGCGGATCATCGAATAGTGCCGTATAGAATTCGGTGAGGATGTCGGTCAGCAACGCGCCCCGCCCAAGCGCATCCCACAATTCCGGATCAGGCTGCAGCACCGCCAGTTTTTCCCGCTCATTTGTCTGATAAGGCGTCGGCGGCTCAAAGGCGTCGCTGTGCAGACGGTGAAGCGCGGCACCGTTGCGGACGGCTGCAATCCGCGCGCTTTCGCACATGTTCGGGTTGCCGCAGATAAAGACCTCGGTCTCGGTCAGGTCCGGGTGGGCCTGCATGGCAAGATCCACGATACGCGCGGCGGGCATGCCATCAACGCTTTCGCGCGATGCAGCCTGTGTAATGTTTACCTCTTGCGGGAATTCCGCGGTCTGCTCTTTCAGGTAAAGGTCATTGGCCGTGCGCCCGCCAAGATAAAGGCTGATGGGCCCACGGTGCCCCTTGGCAAGGGCGTCCTGCACGATCCCGGTCAGCACGCCGCATCCCGTCCCCGTCCCGACCAGTAACAGGGGACGCTCGCTCATGTCTTTGTTGTAGACGAAGTTTCCCGCCGGCGCTTGAAAACGCACCATGTCGCCGACGCCAAGTCCATCTACCCAACCGCTGAGTTCCCCGCCAGGCAGGATGCGAATATGCAGCTCTAGAAAGTAATCGGAGGTACTGGTGACAAGGGAATAGCTGCGCATCGCGCCGGTTTCACGCATCAGGCCAATGACCTGACCTGCCCGCCAGTCCAGCATCGATGCGGGTTCCAGTTTCAGGATGACGATATCGGGTGCGGCGTAAGTCTTTTCGGCGACAATTGCCTCATGTGTGCATTCTGACAGGTCCGGAAGCTTTGCGACCACTTTGGCGTTGTTCGCCGCCAGACAGGGAAGAAAGAGACCCATCTGCTGAAAATCACTGGGCAGCTTCTCGGTTGCGTTGGGGTCCACGTCGCCGGAGACGACCTGCAACATGCAGGAACGACACGCCCCCTTGCGGCAGGAGAAATGCACAGGCGCGCCCTGACGCAACAATGCGTCCAGCGCGCGTTCACCGGATTTGAGCTGATATTTCTGCCCTTCAAACATGATCCAGTTGTCTAAGCTCATCTTGCCGTCCCCCTACCTGCTGGCCGCACGTGGGCGGGCGACTACATCGGCCGACCAGGTTATGCGAGGCGGGTCGATTTCTGCGGCTGCGGGATCAATCCCGTCTTTTGCGAGTTCGCAGACGAGTTCAAAATCCCAAAGGTGCTGCTCATCCTCGGGACTAAGGTGGGGGACATCCTGAAGGCGCGCCGCGACCTTTGCCGCGCGATGCGCGCCAAGTCCCATGAAGATAAGTTGTCGTGCGATGGCTCTGGGCGCGGCTGCAGCATCGCCATTTCGCAGGAATACAACCGGCCTGCCCTCTGCGATCTGGGCATCGACCATTTGACAGGTCGCCCGTTCATCTTGCGGTGCAGTCAGGCAAATGATGTCCAGACCGACGAGCGCGCTATCAATGTCGCCCATGGTGATCATTGCGTTCAGCCCCGCCGCCCGCAAGGCCTGCGCCGCGCGGTCAGGGTCGTCACCGACATCAAGCATGTAAAGCTGACCGTCGACGATCATACGCAAGCGGTCATCGGCACCGGCAGAGGAAACGTTTGTTGCGAAGCTAGGTTGGCGCAAGTCGGGGCGGACATGGTGTTCAGGCGTGTCCAGCCCGATGGTCATCGCCGATCCGCTGCCCAGAAACTGGCGCCCAATATCCGTTTGCGGGTCACGGAAGAACTGCGCTGCCGGGGTCAGTTCATGCATGCGGCCACCGGCCAATAACATGACCTGATCGGCATAGGTTCTGGCGTCTTCCTGATGATGGGTCACAAGCAGAACGGCCCGGTCCTGCGCAACCCGATGCAGGTATTTCATCACGACGTTTGCGTCAGCGCGCGACATATGCGCGGTTGGTTCGTCCACGCAAAGCAAGCGCGGGTCCGCTGCACATAGCTTTTCCAGGCTTGCCATAAGAGCATCAAGCGGTTGCGCCTGAAGTTGGGCATAAAGGAGCGGCACATTTCCTTCGTCAATCGGTCGACCGTGATAGATGGCAAGCGACCAATTCGCGTCATAGACATGCGGGGCGGCATTGCGCGTCAGCCATTTCAGCAGGGTCGATTTTCCCGAACCGACAGGACCCATGAGCGCAGTCATGCCAACAGGTGGCAGGCTGAAGGCCACATCTGCCAAGATGCGCTTGTCCGCTGCGCGCAGGTTCAGGTCTGCAATGCTGAGAATGGGATCGGGCACAGCCTTGAACTCTCAAAACACCGAAAAGGGTGGCAGGCCGCCGATTAAGACGGCCCATCCAAGATGTCAGACTGCGTTGGTCACTTCTTCAAGGCTCATCCGTGCCTTTGTCATGACCATGCCTGGGTTGGCGCTTTTGCGGCAAACAAAGCAGACAACGTGGTTCGGATACGCTTTGGTCCGCATGAACATGTGGATCAGGTTCTCCGAAAAGACGAGGATCTCGTTGAAATAGTGGTTTTCGTCCTTTGAACCGCGTGCGCCTTTGAAGATGTTTTCAATCTGTACAACCGAAGATCCCTGGAACAGGTCGGCGGTTGCGGCGGCAAGCAGGTCCAGCACCTCTTGCGGATGAGAATCGAGCGTTTGAATACCGATCAACATTCCGGATTCCATGTCTGTGTAACCGGAAGCAAGGCATTCCGGTACTTTGGTCATGGCGGTTTGTAAGGCTTTATCGAGTGACATATTTGTTCCCTTCTCGGAGTTTAACTGACTAACTTCGTTCTGTTTCCCTGGCATTGGCGGGTCCGATACGGTCTCGGACCGCGTTTCTTCCCCTTGAGACGCCGCATCAGGCTCAGTTCTGGTGCGGTGAATGGCTTTGGCGGCGCGGCCAAGCATGACCCGGCGCTGCATTTCGAGTTTTTGGAGAAAGTTCATTTGTGAAGACGACTCGATCCAGTAGCGGTTTGTGCGTTTGATCCGTGTGATCGCGGCATCGAAATCGGGCAGATACCAGATCAACATTGCGGCCAGCAGCGTGCCGGTCCGTCCGCGCCCTGCATGGCAATGAAACGCGATTGAGGCCCCGTCTCGCAGCATGTCAGCCAGCATGCCGCAGATTTCGACGGCCTGATCCATTGTTGGCGGCTGCATGTCAGGAACCGGCACGTAAACGGATTTCAGATTGTGCTCTGCAAACATGGCGGCGGGCGGTTGCCACTCTTCCGTCAGGCTCACAACCGTATCAACGCCGATGCGCGTCACGGCCGACAGGTCGGCTGCAAGATCGCGGTGCAAACCCGGTCGGGGCATTCCGCCCAGACGCCCGCGTATCAGCCAGGTGAAGTTCGTCGGTCCAGCATAGGCCGTGGGTGCATTTGGCACTTCGGCGGGCACCGCATCGGTGTTGGCAAATGGATCGCTCCAGGGCGCACCGGCAACCACGTTCATCCGCGCATCTTCGCGATAGAGGGCTGTGGATTGCGTGCTCAAGCGGTTCTTCTTTCGGTCGTGTCGGCTTCGGCCTGTGCCTGCATCTGCGCGATCAGGCCCCGCATCGCCGAAACGAGCTGCGGCGCGTCAGACAAATCATGCTGTTCCTGCGCATCGTTCCAGATCGCTTGCAACAGGGCCGCCTGCTCTGCGATACTCAGGGTGCTTGGTTCTTCCGGCTCTTCGGCTTGCGATGGGTTCTTCAGTCGATAATTCGTCAGATCAACCCGGCTTTGCTCCCCGCGATAGGCGCTTGGGTCCGAAAGTCGGTAGTCATTGATATTGGCGTCCGCACGGGGCGTTTTGAAAACAGGTGGTTCGGGTTCGTCCAAAGATGGTGTTTCAGCGGTGTCTTCGTCAGTTCCGTGCATCATTGCGGCCTCTTCTTCTGCCGTTGTATCACCCAAGACCTGATCATCCCCAATTGCACCGACCGAGTTCATGATATCGTCAAGCAGGCTGGCCGTGTCGCGCGGCGCTTCTTCAGCTGCGACGCTGCCCACAAAACCCAACATGTTGTTTGTATCGACGCCGGAAGCCGCTTTGACGTCCGCCCCGGCTTTGGCACCATCATCGGTCAGATACCGGGCCAAGAGGTAGCTGCGCTGCACGTAAATGCCCTCGACAATCTTTTCGAGCATTTCGGCAAATTCCTCGGCGCCGCTTTCGGTCCATGCCTTGGCATCCCCCTTGGCGCGCGCCTTGATCGCGTTTGTCAAAGAGACAAACATACGCGCGTTGAAAAGATGCGTTGTTTCACGCTCTAACCTGCGCCTGATCTTGGCCAGATCACGCTCCGACGTGATCTTGTCCTTGCGGGTGACCAGCAGGATCGAGGTTTCGCGCAGGCGCAGCGGCAGGCCTTCCCACGCGCCGCGTTCGCTTTCGCGCCAGGCCTGACCGGCATGGGTACACCACATCACGGCATTCGCGTAGCGGATCGTGTTGAGCCAATAGCTGGTCTTGATATGCGGGTCCGAGATCCCGGGCGTGTCGATCAGATCGCAGTTCTTGAGAATGTCAGCCTTGACGTACAGGCGGATGTAGCGGGTCGTCGTGATCGGAATCCGGTCCGTGCGAGACGGATCAACTTTGTGTTTCTTGCCGTCTTGATCCATCCGGTATGGCGGCGCGTCGCCATAGGTCAGCCAGACGGGTGGCATGCGCGTTGCGGTGATCTGTGTCGGCAGAATGTCCTGGCCAATCAGCAGGTTCATCAGCGTTGACTTGCCCGCGCTGAACTCACCCATCAGCGCGATGACCGGTTTTCGCATACTCCAATCGGCAAGTCGTTCCAGTTGCGCTTGGGTCACCTGACGTTCAGTAGTGGTTTGAGAGGTCATTCTGGGTCTCCGGCGGGCTATTCAACGGCAGTCAGATCAAGGGCGCGGCGATACAGTGCCTTGAAATCGGCAGCACGTGTCGTCTTCGACACCGTCTTTGAAGCGAGCATGGGGGCCATGCACACAAACTCGAAAATCGCGCTGCACCGTTCATCCAGGAACTTGTCGAGGACGGCACGAAAATCGGCGAACAGATCATCGACCTGACTGTTACAAAGATCGTCGATCATCGTCTGGATTTCGGCATCGATAAGGGTGGCGTAATCCTCGGCGTTGGTTTTGATATTGCGGCGGCGTTGCCACCAGCGGCCCCACCAATTGCTGCTCAGGTCAATTGCGATCGTCTTGCCCAGCACAACCGGCGGCGGGACGTCTGGCGCAGGAGGCGCATTAAAGGCGAAATCTGCAATCTCGATGCCTAGGCGGTCCTGATAGATGGTGGTGAAGCGTGCGGCGGCATCCTCATATTGGGCGGCGACCTTGCGCGAGATGCTTTCGCCAAACTCTTCGTAGGCGCGGCGCAACCGCCCCCGCAAAGGCGCTGCGTCGTAAACCCATTCTTCCTGCGCTGACTTATCTACAAAAGCGGCCAGCAATTCCTGCCGCGCCTCTTCGACATGGGCTTGTTTGATCTGATCGAGAACGGGCATAAACTCACGGTCCCGAAGGTCGGTCATCAATGCGTCCAATTCCGCACTGATTTCCTTGCGCATGTCACCAACATCGCGGCGCAATTTGGGGACATCGAGATTGACCATTGGCTGCGCTGTCTGCGCCATTTCAGCAAGCGCATCCTTGGTCTCGAGATCAGCGGTCAGGTTTTGCAAAGCCGCTTCCACTTTCTCAAGATGACGCTGGCCATATTGATCGACGATGCAATCGCTGACCGCTTCCATCAACGTGGGGACACCGGACAGCTTCCAAACGAATGAATCGCGGTTGCGTTCACGCGCGAACCCGCTGTTCTTGGACCAATCGGCAAGGGCTGCGACGGCCTCCTCATCCATGCCAGAATAATCCGATGTCAGCGCCATTTCGGCCCAACGGGCGCTGCCAAAGACAACAGTCACATCTTTCAAAGACGGATAGGACCGCAAGGTCGTGCGAATGCTGCCCAAAATCTCTGGGACCTGTGTGCCAGGATGGGGCAGTTCATCGATACGATTGACAAAAAGAATAACCTGACGGTCATCGTAATTCGAAATCAGGCGCACAAGTGCCAGATCTGTCGTGTTCAGCGCCTCATTCGCCGACAATACGACGACACATATTTTCGAGCCGCGCAATGCGCGAATGGTAATCTGCTCTCGCACCATGAAGGTGTCGTTCACACCCGGTGTATCGCGGATCATCAGGGCACCCTTGAATTCCGGGATATCCAGCCAGATGTCCGCTGACTTTGTCAGATCTGAAAAACGGCCCTGCTGGCTGGTCGGGTTCTCTTCCAACTCATCAGGATCGCCAAGGCAGACATAGCGCTCCATCAGTTCGGCATCGACATAGCCATATTTATGCGTCTTGCCGAGTAGTGCCTCGAACTTGCCACCCAGACGTTCGCGGGCTGTCTGGCGCATCTCCGACACCTGCTGGCGCAGCTTTTCCAGATCATCTTCTGCGCCGGCACGGCGGGCCAACTCGCCCAGACGGCCGCCCCCTTTGACCATGCCATCCCATTCAGTGTCGTCAAAGAATGTGAACGCGGCACGGGTCTTTGGCTTTGCATTCCGCGCATTCAGATGGACCGAAGTGACAACCGAAGTCCACGGGTTCACATCCGACGGCAACAACGCGACATTCCCGCTCAAGACATTGGTCAGTGCCGTCTTTCCAGCCTTCACCTGACCGACCAGCGTGACTGAGGCCTCGAACCTATCGATCTTGCGGGCCAAATTGTTGAACTGGCGGACCATCGACGGATCAACCACCTTACCCTGCGCTTCGATATCGCCGCGCAAGGTGTCGAGCTTTTCGAAAAATTGCCCCAGCTTCTCGCTGCCCTGGCACAAAAGCTTTTGATTGAGTCGCTGTTCCGGCTCAGTTGTCTCAACCGCGCTCATGATGTCACGCGCCCAGAGACGACAACAAACAATTTGACGATAAGTCTATCTACTACAGTACAAAAACCATGTACTTTCGACAGCAAAGCCATTTTGACTAACTTTCAACACTTGCAAACAAACGCGTCCAGACTTTTTTTGAACGGCGTACTTGACTTGAACTTACTCTGCACTACCGAGCAAGACTTAGTTTTCGCAAGGTCCAAAAAACGGCAATTATGTGGCATTCACTGTTCGCCCGGCGATTGTACTGTAGTGAAGGAGATGATTTGTCAGGTAGGCGAAACCCGATAGCGCCGTTGATGGTTCCAAACGTCTGAATGTACCCAGTCGTCGCAATCACACTGCGACTAGATGTGGCAATATGATCAGGTCCAAACCGGCGACGCGGGTGGTTATCCGATATATCGCAAATAATCCGGTCTACTCTGCAATGACCCGCGTCTTTTGAATACTATACAATGTTGTTCTTGCCGACTTGGCTGCAGGGAGTGTGAGTAACCGGTTTTGCTTCCACCGCACAGAAGATCGTTCCCAGGACTTGCGGTGATATATGTGCTGCGAGCGCGTGCAGCACAAATTCACAATGACTGCCTTGGGCTCACACGACATATTCGCCGCGTCGCCCGCGAACGGCTGCTTGCAATAACATACAACCCCATTCCCTACCGGAACAGACCCCCTGAGCGGCACGGACTTTCACTATCGGATGGCGTCAGCGTCCGAGAAAGCCCAACAATTCCGCCATAGCCTCTTGCGGCTTTTCCCAATGCAGACCATGGCCCACATCCTTGTAGTCCGACCGCTTCGCCCCCTTGATCTTCACTTGCAACTTGGTTTGCTCGTGTTCGAGAAAGATCTCATCCTTGTCGCCCCACATGATCAGCGTTGGACAGATGATGGCGGAGAGGTCCGGGTCGGCATCGGCGTCACGGTAGTCAATCAGCCCCATGAGCGCCATATGCCAGACACGTGCTGGCAGCAGCATGCTTTCGTCGACGATGCGTTCGAGCGTCATGCCCGGCCCCAGCGGGTTGGCGCAGGTGCCTGCCTGAAACTCGTGCACGAACTCGCGATGCACCGGGTCTGTCAGCACCTCGGTTTCGGGGGTTAAGCTGCGCAAGACGGCGTTGTCGCCCGTGGTGGCAGAGCCGATCAGGCAGAGATGGCTGACCTTGGCCGGGTCGCGCATGGCAATCTCCTGCGCGATGAAGGTCCCCATGGAATGGCCAACAATCGGCACGTCCGAAATGCCAAGCGCATCCATAACATCGATGGCATCCTGCGCGTAGGTGCCGATAGAATAATCGTCTTCCGGCTTATGGCTGTTGCCATGGCCGCGCTGCGTCAACGAGACCACCGAAACGCCATCAGGTGCGGCATCTATCATGCCGTTGAAGGAGTACCAACTGTCGCCATAGCCATGCAGCATGACGATGGGGTTGGTGCCATCGCCGATCAGTGCATATTCGAAACTCCGACCATCAGACAGGTCCAGCTGCTTAAGCTTCATGAGGCATCTCCAGCAAATCCATCGGGCCGTCTTTCGCTTGTGACAAAGTCTTGGGTATCAAAATAGATACCCACAAACTACGGCTTTACTTGCATTGGTGTCTTACCGGTCTCACGCCTGACGGCCTTGTAGAAGGATGAGCGAAAACCAGAGCCCACACCGTGGGCAATAACCAAAATGTGTTCACCTAAGGCGACGCCCACGACGGACATTCGTACACTGCGCAGCATTTGTCAAAACGGGCTCTTTGTCCCGCTCTTGGGTCGTTGCGTTCACGGACGTTGAACGACCGATATGCTGTCATGATCTTGAAAGCCAAGGAACGCGGCAATGCCCCTCAACTTGCAAAAAATCTTCTCTCGATGCGGGACAATGAGCATGTCGAGCTGCATGAGTTGCGCGGCTGCATGAGCGATGATCTGGCGGAAGCTTTTCAAGAGGCCGAAGCCATCGCTTCCGGCACCAAATGCAAAAACCACCTGTTTTCGATGAGTTTGAACCCGCCTGAGGGGGCGAATGTCTCTCGCGAGGATTTTGAGCGCGCCATCGGCAGCATCGAGACCAAGCTCGGCCTGAGTGATCAGGCTCGCGCCATCATCTTTCATGAAAAGGAAGGCAGACGCCATGCTCCTGCTGTGTGGAGCCGCATTGATACCGATGAAATGCGCGCCAAGAACATGAGCTTCTATGAAGACAAGCTCATGGATGTCTCCCGTGATCTTTATCTGCAGCATGGATGGGAGATGCCCAAAGGCATGATCGATAAATCCATGCGCAATCCGCTGAACTTCAGCCGCGCCGAATGGCAGCAAGCACAGCGCAGCAAACAAGACCCGAAACTGATCAAGGCCGCGTTTCAAGAATGCTGGAAAAACTCAGATGGCAGTGATGCACTCAAAGCTGCTCTGGAGGATAAAGGCTTCTTCCTTGCCAAACCCCGGAACAGCACCGATATGTTTGAAGTGGGGCAAGATCAGTTTGTTCGCCAAAAGACTGTCTATTGTCGCGCGGGTCAGACCGAGTTTCTTGGCAGTGTGCGAAACTGTAAAAACGCGGTTCAATTCATGTGCAACTTCATCTGCAACGTCTGACGGAATGTAGCGCAATAGCTCAAAGTGATTGCTGTCATTGCGCCGAACGAAGCCCCGCTGAAGCAGCGCGTGACCCGTCTTTGTGAGGTTCAAACGTCGCTCCTTCGACAAGGTGCGATGCGTGTGGAACTTTCGTTTGGGGTTCTCGACCCCAAGAACCAGCGCACCCTTGGGGACCGGGTAGGTCTCAAAGATGAACGCGCGAACAGGGTCGCGAATGGCGTCAAACGCGGGGTCGTCGTCCCGGTTCCGGAGCCATTCAAAAAATACCCCAAAACGGGCGCGATAGAGCGAGTTGTCGTTGGGACGTTTGCGTTCCAGCTCGGCTAGCTTGTCAACCATGGCTTCAGGTCCGTTCTTCAAGAAGCTGTACCCTATGTGGCCAGATTTGATCCAATCCAACTTCGACACAAACTGACGTTTAGTGTTTGGACCGCGTAGCAAGAGCAGACCGAAGTTCTCGCAGGCGTGCGTTGCAACATGCAACGGCAACTGATCGAACCAACTATTGGAAACTTTTCCGCTGAGACGCACGCCGATAAGCGGGCCTTCGCGGGAATTGCGCGGTCCACCCATTCGGCGGCAGTAAGTATTACAACTGTTGCGCTTCTCATTTGAAAAGGAAGCAACTACAAAAGTGAACCGTTCAGTTCAAAATGGGCTTGACGGTTACCAATCACTCAGGTAGCCGGACTCTTGGCTACGGACGCCTGCCGCCCGCTGACGCTTTGTCTTGGTGAAGTTCTGTATCAGATACGATCTTGGTCATCCTCGGCATTCGTCGCGTGGATGGTAATGCGGGCCCCATCTTTCTTCGCGACTTGAGCCAGAAGGAAACCGGGTCATGTCGTCCCAATCAAATACCTATCTTACTGGGCCATTGGGTCCAATTTACGCCAAAACCGCATTGCCGATCATCTTCGTTATGTGGATGAACGGACTTCTTGCCGTTGTCGATGCGTTGTTCCTGGGCCATTTCGCTGGTCCTGACGCGTTGGCGGCGGTTACGCTGATGTTTCCACTTTATATGCTGGTGGTCTCTTTGGCGACGCTTGTGTCATCGGGAATGTCGAGCGTGCTGGCCCGATCTTTAGGGGCGGAAGACCTGCATCAAGCACGCAGCACCTTTGCCGGAGCCCATGGCTTGGCTGGTTTCATGGGTCTCATGCTTATCCTGCTGTTTTTGGCGTTCGGTGCCCCCGTTGCGCTGTTACTCGCAAGTGGGTCAGAGCATCTGGCGGAGCTTGGGTTGATCTATCTACGGATCACCGTGTTCGCGTCGCCGTTGGTCTTTGTCTTGTCGGTCAATTCGGACGCTTTGCGCAATGAAGGCCGGGTGCTGTTCATGGCGGCAATGAGCTTGCTCGTCTCGCTGTCGAATATGGGGTTCAACTACGTGCTGATTGGCCTGCTAGATATGGGCGTCGCGGGGTCAGCCTACAGCACAGCCATGGCGCAGGCGCTGGCGTTCGCGATCATCCTCGCGTTCCGTGTACTGGGGACAACGGATCTGCGGCCATCGGTGCTGCTGCACCATTCCTTGGTCGCCGGGTGGGGGCGCATCCTGGCCTTGGGTGCGCCGCAAAGTTTGAACTTTATCGGCCTGGCACTTGGATCAACCGCGATCCTTGCCGCATTGCAATGGGTTGAGGCCACGCAATTTGACGCGACCGTGTCCGCCTATGGCATCATCACACGCCTGATCACCTTTGCCTTCCTGCCGCTTTTGGGATTGGCCCATGCGATGCAAACCATCACGGGGCACAATTTTGGCGCGGGCGCCTTTCGTCGCAGTGATGCCAGCCTGCGTCTGGCGTCTGCTGTTGCGTTTGCGTATTGCCTTACCGTTCAGATCGGCATGTCGGTATTCGCAGGCCAGCTGGGGGCTGCTTTTGTCACAGATGCGCCCGTCATCTCTGAGGTTGCGCGCATTCTGCCCATCATGTCCGCAGGGTTCTTCCTGTCCGGGCCGCTGATGATGCTCGCGATGCATTTTCAGGCAGTTGGTGACGCCGGGCGGGCTGGCCTCCTGGGGCTGTCGAAGCCGTATCTCTTCGCGACACCGCTGACCTTCGTGCTGGCCGCAAATGTTGGCGAGATTGGGATTTGGCTGGCGGCGCCTATCGCCGAAATCCTGCTGCTAATCCTGACGTTTGGCGTTCTGATGAGACTGGCTAAGGTTCGGTCCCTGCGCTGGGGCGTGTTTCAACCCGGCAAGGAGGAAGTGGCATGACCCGAGATCTGCCAACACTCATCGACGCGAAAAAACTGGCAAAGGCGCTGCGCAAGCGCCTTGCCGATGAAGGCGTCATTCTTGGCCACTCCCAAGCGCTTGAGCGCATTGCCCAAGACCATGGTTTCAGGGATTGGAACGGGTTTCACGCCGCAATCGAAGCCCACCAATTTGAGGCCTGGAGCGTCGGCGCTCGGGTGACCGGGCACTACTTGTCCCAACCGTTTGCGGCAAAAATCCTGTCATCTGAACAATTGCGGCCCGGCTGGTTCCGAATGATCTTGGACCTTGATGAGGCAGTTGACGTTGTGCGCTTTGAGAGTTTTTCGAACCTGCGCAAGCAGATCCGCGTTGAGGTCGGTCCAGCAGGGCATTCGAAAGAGCGCACATCCGACGGGAGACCGCATGTGGAGCTTGATCCATGATTATGGATTAAGCGTCCTTGGCGCGTCTCAAGCAGCCGCGTGGGATACGCCGTAGGCTGCGCAGTTGGTCTCTGGGTTCCTAACCGCGTCGACCAGGAAACGAGCCAGTGCGAGACGGGGCACCGCTGTTCCGTCTTTAGGAAGCACACCCTTGGCTGCGCGGTAGGTTGCCTCTCGTGCGTCATTCAAAAAACCCGCGCGCGCTGCTGTCCAGTTCAAACCGGAGTTCTGCAGTACCTTTTCCATGCGGTCTGCGCTGCGCACGACATTGGGGACAAGGTACTGTAGCAATGTTCCGAGAAGTGTCTGCTCGGGGAAAAGCAATGCAGTCGACGTCACAAGCACACGTTTCAGGCCGGTGTCCCAAGCCGCTTCGACAATGGCATCGGCAGAGCGGTAGTAGACTGAGGTTGCGCCCTTTGTTGGTGCGCGTCCGCCTAGCGTGGAAATCAGCGCGTCTTGGCCCCGCAAGATCGTCTTCAAGAATTCTGGGTCGCAAGGATCACCGACGACAGTTTTTAAATTTGGATGAGTAATCCTTGGTCGCTTCTCTTCTGACCGCACAACGGCGGTCACGGTCATGCCGTCTTCTAATGCAGCGCGCAGCACATGCTGACCAGTGCCGCCGTTTGCTCCCAACACAACGAGTTTCATAATGTCGTCCTTTCCAGCTGATGTGAGTTCTGGGTCCTGCCCGCCACACAACTAAACTGACGATTCTTGTATATGAACTGACCAAAATCGTTGATTTGGTATTCTTAGAACTGTGGTATTTGTCTGTCATGAACTGGAATGCGATCTCTTTTGACTGGAACCAGGCTCGGTCCTTCTTGGCAGTTGCCGAGGAAGGGTCTTTGTCAGCGGCCGCGCTGGCTTTGAAGCTGACCCAGCCGACCATCACGCGGCAACTCACTGCTCTTGAAGAGGGCTTGAATGTAATGCTTTTGGAGCGGACAGGTCGAACCGTCTCGCTCACACCTGCGGGTCTTGACCTGCTTGATCACGTCCGAGCGATGGCAGAAGGGGCGAACATGATGTCTCTGGCCGCGTCCGGCCAATCACAGGACATCGAAGGCAAGGTGCGCGTCACCGCCTCTGAGATGACCGCGGTTTATCTTTTGCCTGATATTCTGGACCGACTTTCACAAACGGCACCTGATCTGCAGCTAGAGATTGCCGCCGATAACTCTGTGCGGGATCTTCTCCTGCGAGAGGCAGACATCGCCATTCGGCATATGCGCCCCGAGCAGCCCAATCTGATAGCGAAGCTCGCCTGCGATCAGACGATGCGCTTCTACGCGGTCGACGAGTACATCACCCGGTATGGCATCCCGCAACAGACCGGAGACATGTCAGAACATCAATTCGTGAGCTTCGGGGACTTCGAAAGGATCGTCGGCTACCTCAAGCTTGTCGGGTTGGATCTGATGCAGAGAAACTTCCGCTACGCGTCGAATTCGCAACTGGTCGAATGGGAAATCGCACGCAAAGGCCATGCCATTGCGATCATGAACGACAATATTGCCGCCAAGTTCCCCGAATTTCGGCCCGTACTGACAGAGATTGAGCCGTTCTCTATCCCTGTCTGGCTTGTCGCCCACCGCGAGCTTCAGACCAGCCGTCGCATCCGGCTAGTCTTTGACATATTGGCCGATGCTCTGTCGGGCCGCTGACGAAAGGAACGTGATGTGAGCCAGCCATTCGACGATCCAAACCTAGAGCGGGCCTTTTCCGCCTTACCCGATGAGGTGAAGAATGGCCTGCTATATTCGCCAATCAGTGTAAGTATTATTCGCACTTCTCACCAACCGACCGTTCAAGAAACGGCAATAGAGCGATCGTGCCGAATTGACTGAAGCCAAAGGCCAAGCGCTAAGCCGACAGGCCAAATATACAACGATTGGGAAAGATGTTATGTCTGTGAAGTCTGCTTGTATTCTGCTTTCACGGACCTGTCTGTGTCAGTCTTGCGATGATCACGAGCTGCAATGGTCCACATCGCAATCACAATCAGCAGCGTAGAAAGATAGAACGCGCCGTCGGGTACGATTTTGAAGAGAGCGAAATCCGCGATGACGGCAAAGATCAGTGATAGATACTCAAGGGGTGCGAGTTTCGAGACCTCGCTATGCTGAAGCGCGAGTGTCATCATGATATGCGCCACGCCACCAGCGAGACCTGCACCACAAAGATAGACCAATTCTATTGGTGTCGGTCGTGCCCAGCCCCAAAACACCGTCAGAGCACCGGCCACAGAACATGTGAAGGCGAAATAGAACGCAATCGCGCCCGCGTTTTCGGTAAGCGCAAGGCTGCGGATCTGGATTTTCGCCCCCGCTGTAAAGACAGCCATGATCAATGCTAGTGCGACCCCGATCAGATAGCTCTCATCTAGTTCGGTTGCGGTCAGTTTGGGGGCGACGAGCACCAGCATGCCGAGAAAGCCTAGCGCGACAGCGAACCAGCGTAGGCCGGTCACTGTCTCTCCCAAAAGGGGCCGTGCGAGGATCACGGCGATGACGGGTGCGAGGTAGCCGATGATCGAGGCATGCGCCAACGGCAGGTATTTGAGCGACGCAAAGGACGCAAAGAGTGCAATACAGCCCATGGTGCAGCGCAGCACATGGCCGAGGGGCCGTGTTGTGCGTAAGCCGCTGGGGAAGTCGCGGGTCCACATCAAAAACAGCACCAAAGGGATCAAAGCAATCGCGCTGCGGAAGAAGACAACCTGGCCTAGAGGGATCGCCTCTGCCAGAAGCTTCACAAAAACGACCATCACGGTGAAAAAGAAAGTCGCGCCGATCCTTAGCAGAATACCCGTTGCTTCCATGGCTCACCCCCTAGGGCCTGTCCGTCGCCGCGACTAGGTCGCGCAGGCGGTCGCCGACAAGATTGATCGTCAACACAGAGATCAGCACGGCAACGCCCGGAAAAATCATTACATGTGGTGCCGATTGCATGTAGGGTTTCCCGTCAAGCAACATTGCCCCCCATTCCGCCGTTGGCGGTTGCACGCCAAAGCCCAGAAAGCTGAGGCCAGAGACCGCGAGAATGGTCCGCGACCATGTATTGGTCCATAGCACCAGGAGTGATGGGATGACATTTGGCAGAATATGCCGCGACAGAATCAGTCCCGATGACAGGCCGTTCAACCGCGCCTGAATAATGAAGTCCCTTTCGTCAAGGCCGTGGGCCAGACTGCGCGCGAGGCGGGTGAACTTCATCCAGCTTACGATTGAGAGGGCGATGACCAGGTTGGTGGTCGAAGGGCCAAAGAGGCCAGCAAAAGCTACAGCAGCAACCAGTTCGGGAAAGGCGAAGAAACTGTCGGTCACCCGCATCAGGGCAAAGTCACCAACGCGGCCCGCCCGCGCCGCAGCTAGCCCGACAGTTGTGCCGACAATCAACCCAACCGTTGCAATAATCAGGGAGAGGCCCAGCGACCAGACCATCCCATGCATTAGCCGCGTGCCTATGTCGCGTCCCAGATGGTCTGTACCGAACCAGTGTTCCGCATTTGGTGGCGTCAGCCGGTCCAGAAAGTCCGCCTCTGCCGGATCGTAAGGTGTCAGCCACAGGGCCAGACCAATCATAAGACCAAGACAGCAGAGGGCCAGTCCGACCCGGAAGCCGAACGCAGCAAGCGGGTCTTTGACAACGGCGGGGCCATCAACAGAGAGTTCGCTCATGCTGCACCTCTTTGCCGCGCGCGGGGGTCAGAGAACGCCTGGATAGCGTCAATCGCAGTGTTGATCACCACGTAGGTGGTTGCGAAAAACATCACCAAAAACATCATGACCGGCAGATCACGCGACAGCACCGAGCCCGCCAAGAGCGAGCCCAGACCGGATCGGGAGAAAGTCAATTCCACGATAATCGCCCCCTCCAGAAGCGCCGCCAGATCGAGACCGATCATGGTAAGCGCAGGGATCCTTGCATGAGGCACGACGTGGGCGAAAAAGATCTCGCGCTCGGAAATCCCACGAAGGCGCAGTGTTTCGATGAACGGTTGGTTGTAAGCATCCAGCATGAAGCTGCGCAAAAGCCGCGTTTGCGATGCCATCACCCAAAGGGCAAGCGTGAGTGATGGCAAGATCAGATGCGCCAGCGTGCCTTCGCCATAAGCAGGCAACCAGCCCAGATGCACCGAGACACCGAGGATCAAGAGCAACGCAAGCCAGTAATTCGGCATGGCCGCCCCGATGGAGGCGACAAAAACAGCGAACCGGTCAATCAGCGTACCGGGATTGAATACCGCGAGACTTGCCAGCACAAACGCGCCCAAAAGACCAAGCGCGAGTGAAGAGAGCGTCAGCGCAATCGTCTCACCCAAATTCCCGACAAAGATATCCCAGACAGGAACGCCGGATGTGTAAGAGGTGCCAAAATCGCCCCTTAGTATCCCCGACATCCAGTGGCCATATTGCACCAAAAAGGGGGCGTCGAGATGAAATTCTGCGCGGATCTCCTGCAACAGCTCGGCCGGAAGGCTCATTGTATCGGGATAACGCGCCTGCGCGATGATCAGTGCTTTATCGCCTGGGGCGAAGTGGTTCAGCGTGAAGGTAATCAGGCTGATCCCTGCTAGCACAACAATCAGGCCGACGAGGCGCAGAGCAAACGCGTTCATTCCGCGGCCTCTGCGCGCTGCAGCGCACCCAGCGCATCCGCCGCTGCAATCAGCTCACTTGCGTAACGGCCTTGCGGTGCGGCAAAGAAGGGATCGCGACGCTGGTAGGCCGCGACGCGACCGTCTTTCAGAACCAGGATTTGGTCGGCATAGCTTTCGGCAAAGCCGATGTCATGCGTGACGACGATGTAGGTAATCTGCGTTTCGTTTCGGAGCAAATCCATACGATAGGCGATCTTCTTTTGCACAAGCGCATCCAAGGCGCTGAGCGGTTCGTCAAAAAGTATCAGCTCCGGCTGTGCGATCATCGCCCGTGCGAGACACGCGCGTTGCGCCTGTCCCAAGGACACCTGGGCCGGCAGGCGGTCATAGAATTCGGGTCCAAGCTCCACCTGCGCGAGTGCACTAAGCGTCGCGTCCTTCCGCTCTTCGACCGAGAGCCGGTGGCGATGCAAGCTCTCGGCAATGGAGTTCCCTAGGCTCTGGCGGGGATTCAATGCGGCAAGCGGGTCCTGCATGACCCAGCGCGTTCTGGGCAGGCCGACGCGGTTGGGCATTCGACCCGTGACATCAATGCCAGCGGGACCAAAGTAGAAGCGTCTACACGTTGCAGGCATCAGGCCCTGCAATGCTTTCAGCATGGTCGACTTTCCCGCACCGCTTTCGCCGATGATGCAAAGCACCTCACCCTTGGCGAGCGACAGCGATACGTCGTGCAAGAGCGCCGCTTGCCCGACTTGAACGGAAAGCCCATCAAGGACCAAAATGGGGTCAGTTGGCCGCATGGCTCGGCCCAATTGATGCGCTATGCCAGTGACGATGCGCCACCAGTTCACGGGCATAGGCGGTCTGCGGGCGCGTCAAAACGATATCACTACGTCCGGCTTCAACGATCCGCCCCTGTTCCATGATGACGATCTTCTGTGCATAGCGCGCCGCGAGGGCAAGATCATGCGTAACCATGATAACTGCGATACCTTGTGCCGCTGCGATGCGCTGCACTTCCTGAAGCACTTGTGCCGCGACAATCGGATCAAGGGCTGAGGTCGGCTCATCCAAGATCAAGAGCGACGGTTGTTCCATCAGCGCCATCGCCAAAAGCAGGCGTTGCTGCATCCCCCGGCTCCATTCATGCGGGTAGTTTTGGGCCGGGTCGGGCAATGACAGCGTGTCAAACAAGGCACGGTGATCCACCGGGTCACCTTTGATCCTGCGCGCAAGCTGCGCCAATTGCCAGTGCAGCCGACGCAGCGGATCAAAACCATATGCTGGGCTTTGTGGTACAAAACTCATCGCGTTGGGTCGAAACGGCTTGCGGTCTGAAAAGCGCCAATGAGCTCCTTCAAAATGCATCTCGCCACTTGTCGGCCTTGCCGGACGCTTCAACCCCATGATCGCCCGCAGCAACGTGGATTTGCCCGCGCCGGACCCGCCAACGACGGCCAACCATTCAGATCGCGCAACTTCTAGGTTGATGTCATGCAATACGTCCCGCCCGCCGATCTCGGCGGACAGGGCACCGATTTTCAAAAGTCCATCAGCGTTATTCGACAACCGTCAAATCCGGCGTTGCCAGATAGGTTTCCGCAGGGTGAATACGGTAGCCTTCGACCTTGCCGTTCCCCACCGACACCTGCGTTTTATGGAAAAGCGGGATGAGCGGCAGGTCCTCATTCAGGATTGCCTGAATCTCGGCATAAACAGGCTGTCGATCCTCGGTTGCAAAAAGGCTCCGCCCTTTTTCAAGAAGCGCATCCAGTTCGGGGTTAGAGTAGCCGCCGATGTTATAGGCGCCATCTGTTGCCGCCAAGGTGCTGGGGAAGTAGTCTGGGTCGCCTTGCGGCGCGGTCCCCCACGCCTGCAGGTGCATGTCGATTTCACCTGCTTGCAGGGCGTCATTATTGGCACCCCACTCGCCCATCGCAATATCGACCTGAAGTCCGATCTGGCTCAGCATCGCCTGGCTGATTTCAAGGGAGGGGCGCAGCGCGGCACGGCCTTCATAGCTGCGCATTTGCAGCACGATATCCTCGCCGTCCAGCTCACGAATACCGTTGCCGTCTGTGTCGACAATGCCAGCGTCATCCAGCATCCCCATGGCTACGGCCGGATCATAGGGCAGAGACAAATCAGCGTTTGTCCAAGATGCCATGTTCGCCGGGAAAATACCTTGGGCAGCCTGACCCCCGACACCCACCAGCGATGCGGCAACGATCGTGTCGCGGTCAAGACTTAGCGACACCGCTTCGCGCAGGGTCGCGTTGGCTAGCGGGCCGTCAGACATGTTCACCTGAATGAAAAAGAGGCGCCCGGTCGGTGCCGAAAAAAGCTGTGCCCCGCCTTCTTCTTTTAACCTCGCAAATTCCGGTTCCGGGTAGTGCGTGACCAGATCAACATCGCCCGCCTGCAAGGCCAGCGCGGCCACGGATGCATCGGGGATTGCGTCGATCACGAGACGGTCGAGTTTGGGCGCGCCGCCCCAGTAGTCGGCAAAACCTGTGACCTGATAGGTCTTGTCGGTCTCCGCCATGTCGAACACAAACGGTCCGGTGCCAATGATCGGCATCTCTTCCGTGCCCTCTTTCAGAACGGTGGCAGAGGGCTCTGTCAGGGACCAAAGGAAGGCCGCGTTTGGCGCCTCGGTCCGGAAAATCAGGGTGAGCGGGTCAACGACTTCGATCTCCGCAATCCCCAACAAGCTGACAAGGCGCGGATTGTGCCCCGGGTGGCCTTCCTCGCTCAGCTTGGCGAAAGATTCCCTTACCGCTTCTGCCGTCATCTTTGTGCCGTCATGGAAGAGAACATCTTCCCGCAGCGTGATCTTCCATTCCGTCTCGGACATGTTCTCAAACGCTATGGCGAGGCGCGGAACCATATTCATCTCATAGTCCAGCCCGATCAGTGTTTCGGACACTCCCGCACGATTGGCCAGCCAGCCGTTTTGACGCGCACGCGGATCAGGGATGTTGCTGGTCGGCCCAAAACCCGACGCGACGATGATTTCCTTGCCTTCGGCATGTGCTGCAGAGGCAGACAAGGTCAGCGCAGTGGCTACGCCGGCTACCAGAGTTCTGAACTGAGTTGCCTCGAATGGATTTCGTTTTACAGCCATGTAGCGGCCTCCATTAACTTTGATGGATCGTCTCGTTCAGATGTTACTTATGTTATTACGTAACATTGCACCACACCGATTTTCTGAGGTCGCCAAGCAATGATCTCGCCCACTCAAAGCGCACATCTGGACACCAGCATGTGTCGCCCACGGCTTCTCTACCGCGTCAATCGGTGATACCCAATTATGCGATGCAGCAGGAAGCCTCGTCATCATTTTTCACCGTATCCAATCAGTTCATCGCAGATTGGCTTCTGGCCCTTCAATCCAGATGCACCGACGACCATTATCGCTCATTGCTTGAGAGATCAGATTTGGCGATTTGTCAGATGGGTTCTCAAGGCCGGGTTACGCTTGATCAGATTGTCTGCCTCTATCAACTCGCCGCTGTTGAGACCGGGGATGAGATGATGGGGCTTTGGTCGCGTCCCATCAGACCGCGCGCGCTGCAACATCTGCTTACGTCTGTAAGAGAGGCAACATCGCTTGCATCTGCGCTGTATCGGTTCTCGACCTTTTGGAACCTTCTGCTCGACGATTATGAACGCGTCCTTTCAGAGGATAGCGACGCGCTGACCCTGGCCCTTAAGCCCTACGGTGATCAGGTTGCCCAACGGTTCGGACACATGCTGATCCTCAAGCTGGCCCATGGTCTTCTGTCATGGCTTGCGCGGCAAGAAGTTCCTGTGAAGTCAGTTGGTTTCGCCTTTGATCGACCGGCATTTGCAGAAGACTATGCCGTTATCTTTCCGGCCCACGTGCATTTTGCGCAGCCGGTGACATCTATTTCGTTCGACAAATCCGATTTGGGGCCAGGGCACGCCCGTGCGACCGGTGACCTCCACACGTTTTTGCGAAACGCGCCACGGGACTGGATATTCACGCGTTCCAGCACGCACCGGCAAGCCTTGCGTGTGCGCAGCTACATCAGCAAATCCGGATGGGAGCGTGCACAGCTTGCTGATGCAGCACGCGCCCTGCACATGACCCCGCGCACCCTGATCCGAAAGCTGGAACAGGATGGGACATCGTTTCAAGCCATCAAAGATGCGCTGCGCCGCGATCTGGCAATTGCCCACTTGCAAACCGGTGGCGAAAGCATCGAAGCCATCGCGCATTTTGTTGGGTTTTCCTCTGCTGCGAGCTTTCACAAAGCCTTCGTCAGATGGACAGGAAATACACCCAGCACGTACCGACGCAAGCCGACCGTCTCGCACTGAGTTTGTCACTTTTGGACAATACACTGTCACATCCTGAGATGGCGGTGGGTACGGTGATCTGTCATATACCTGCAGAAATGAATTTGGAATTCAGTGCCTCCAGAAAGAACATGCCGCCGCATGGCGTGATACGACAATTCCGCCCTTGAAAGGAGACGTCATGTCAGAAAAACTCCAAACCATCCTGACCGCTGCAAGAGATCATGCATCTGACGTTATTGCGCCCAATGTGGATGCGTGGAACGCAGCACGCTTGTGGCCCCGAAGTGCATCTGACAAGGCGGGCGCTGCTGGTTTAACGGGGCTCTACGTACCCGAAGAATGGGGAGGCCAGGGCTTGTCATTGGCAGAGGGCATCCAGGTCTACGAGCAACTTGGCCTTGGCGATGGCGCTTATGCGTTCGCGTTATCGATGCACAACATCTGCACTTATGCGGCATGCGGCTATGGGACGGATGCGTTCAAGGAACAATGGGCGCGCGATCTGACTTCGGGCCGTAAATTGGCAAACTTCGCACTGACAGAGCCGCAATCCGGCTCTGACCCGATGACGATGTATACCCACGCCACCATCAACGGCGACGGCACCTGGATAATCAACGGATCCAAGGCGTGGGTCAGCCTTGCAACCGAGGCGGATGTTTACTTCACCGTTGTGAAAACCAGCGATGCGCCGGGGCACAAGGATATGGCCATGATCGCTATCCCTGCCGACACGCCAGGGATCAGCTTCGGGCCGCTTTACGACACGCCATCCTACAGCTTCCTGCCCATGTCCGAGATGTATCTCAACAATGTCATAGTGAGTGAGGACAATATCATCCTGCCTATCGGGCAGGGTTTCCAAGGGTCACTGATGGCCATCGACATCGCACGCGTTTCTATCGCGTCAGGCTGCTGCGGTTTGATGCAAGCGGCACTCGACACCGCACTCGCCTATTCCAAGAACCGCAAGATGTTCGGCGGCAAGAATATCGAATTGGACGGCATCCAGTGGATGCTGGGCGAAGTGGCGACGGACCTTGAGGCCTCCAGACTGCTCTATCGCAAAGCGGCAGAGGCGCTCGGCACGCCGGAGGGTCCGTTGATGGCAGCCCATGCGAAGCGTTTCGTACCCGATGCTGCCGTCAAAGCGGCCAATACTTGCACTCAAGTGCTGGGTGGCATGGGGCTATTGCAGCCCTACGGCCTCGACCGGCTCTCGCGCCTTGCACAGATGCTGCGGATCGTTGATGGCACGACCGAGATCAGCCGTGTTGTCATCGGACGTGCTTTGCAAAAGCGCGCGGCAGGTCTGCCGGACCTGCCGGTGCCCAGGGGGTTCGGTGAGAGTGACGCTGCCTCTCCATCTGTCGCTGCGGAATAAAATCATCCAAATTTGCTTTGGTGACTTCTGGATGTGGCGCAATTCCGTGCGCCTAATTCCAATCCGCATGCGTGATTTGAAACGCCTTGATACGTGAATAAAGGGTTGTGGGCCGAATATCCAAAAGCGAGGCTGCACCATTTGGCCCTGAAACCTTGCCGTTCGTTGACCGCATGGCGGCAATTACATTTGCCCGGACGATTGACTGAATCTCAGCCTCAGTTTTCACGACATCCACGGACTTCGTTTCACTCGGCGCACCGCTGGACAGTTCGATGCGGAGCTTATCCTTCGTTGACAGGATCGCCGCGCGCTCGATCACGTTACGCAATTCCCGGACGTTTCCGGGCCACCGGTAGCTCTGAAGCCGGTGCATCGCGCGTTCTGTGATCGCTGGCACCGGTCGGTTGAGCTTTGCGCAGGCGATTTCCAACAGGTGTGCAGCTAAAGGCGGAATGTCCTCAGGTCGTTCGCGCAAAGGGGCGCATGTGATCGGGAAGAGATTCAGATACATGTAAAGCTGTTCGCGCAACTGCTCCGAGGCCGAACGTTTCGTGAGCGACAGGGTCGTCGCTGCAATCACCCGGATGTCGAGCGGCTTTTCTCGGACGTCACCCAGCCGGCGCACCGACTTGGTTTGCAACACATGGAGCAGTTTCCCTTGCACGTCGTGGGGAAGATCCTCAACATCATCAAGAAACAGCGTCCCACCATGGGCCAGTTCGAGTTTGCCAGGCTTGTCCTGTTTGGCGCCTGATGCGCCGCCACGCACTTGACCAAAAAGTTCTGCCTCAACCTCGCTAGGCAGCACCGAACCACAGTTAAAGTGGATGAGAGGCCTTCGTGACCTCGGACTGGTTTTGTGAATCTCCTTCGCCACCAGAGATTTCCCTGTCCCATGCTCGCCAGAGATCATGACTGTGGCGTCTGTCCCGGCGACAAGATCGATCCGTGCCAAGGTCTGCGCTATCGCGGTCGACGTACCAATGATCGCGTGGTGCGCGCGCTCGGTATTGATCTCCTCCTGCAGATAGGCGTTTTCCTGTTCCAGGCGGTCGCGCAAATCCGCAACCTCCTGCATAGCTTGACGCAGCTTGCGTTCGCTTTCCTTGCGCTCAGAGATGTCGCGAAAGATCACAACGGCACCCGCGAGGATCTGGTGATCATAGATCGGCGTCGAGATATACTCGACCGGGATGGGTTTTCCGTCCTTTCGCCAGAACACTTCGTCTTCGATCCGGTTGACCTGCTCAAAGCGGAAGGACTTGTAGATCGGGCAATCATGGTGGTGGTAATGGTCACCGTTGACGTGGGTGTGGTGCAGGATCGAATGGATATCTTTGCCCAGCAGGTCGTCGGTCGTCCATCCAAGCATCTCCTGGGCGGCCCGGTTCACGAATGTGGCTTTGCCCTCGGCATTCAATCCATAGATGCCCTCGCCAGCTGCGTTCAGGATAAGCTGGTTGCGCCGCTCAAGGTCGGCAAAAAACCCTTCGGCGCGCTTCCATTCCGTGACACCCGCGCGCTGGAGCCGCGCGACCTCGGTGTCATGGGTTCGGCGATCCAATTCATCGAGGTCGACGATGGTCAGGAAAACGCTGTGGTCTGTAATGCGCAGCGGACGGCCGCGGATCTCGCAGCGGAGGCCGTGGCCGTCGGCGCGCTTGAGTTCAACCTGTCTCGTCCAGGCCGCCCCACGAGTATCTAGCTCATCCAGAAATACAAGAAATTGCTGCACCTGCGCGCCAAGGAGCCGAGAGAAGCGCGGTGGCGTTTCGCGTTGAAATCCTAAGAGCTGACACGCGGCGTCATTGGCTGTCACAATGTCGTCGGTATGGGTGTTCAACACAATCGCAGCTTCGGGAACAGCGGCAACGATGGAATCGGCAGAGAGCGCGAGCTGTGTCATGGCGAAAGCCTAGAGCAGCTCCCTTAGGCGCACTAGCGAGATTTCGTAATTTACGATATTTCGTTACACCATAGACTCGTAGAACACACTTAAGTTTCTGTTTTTTATATTATTTTTCAAACAGCGGAAATATTGGGCACGCACTTTCTTAACGTGTCATCCTCGCTACCCTCATCAGGGAGCTCGACGGGCATTCGTACTTAGCAAGCGCAAGTCCGTCGAAGATTTCGACAGAAAGCGCCTTCTTGTCTGCGGCGCTAGACAACAGAACAGGTGAGAGATGACGCATTTTAAGGACCCCTTCAATCCGAACATCGACGTATGGAATGAGTGCGGTGAGGCTTCGACCGGACCAGCCGATCCATATGCAGGTCTGTCTGCAGAGGATGCCGATATTCTGCGGCGCAGAGAGAAACAGACGCTGACCTCCGAGGTGGGGATGACCCGCGCCCTTGAAAGCGCCGTGCTGCAGGGCCTGTTCAAAAATGACGTCTCGCGGCGTGGGTTCTTGCGGAGCGCCGGTGTGACCGGGGCCCTTGCTGCCGTGGCCAGCGTTTTCCCGCTTTCGTCGCTTCAGTTGATGGCCGAAGAGGCGATGAAGAACCTCGAAAAGACCAAGCTGACGCTGGGCTTTGTCCCTATCACCTGCGCGACGCCGATCATTGGCGGGCATGCGCTTGGCTTCTATCAGCGCTATGGCCTTGATGTAGACATCGTGAAAACGGCCGGTTGGGCTGTCTCGCGGGACAAATGCCTGAACGGCGAATATGATGGGTCTCATCTTTTGTTCCCGATGCCGATGGCAATGTCGCTCGGCATTGGATCGACCGCGCAGCCTTGGCGGGTTGTGTCGAACGTGAACACCAACGGTCAGGCCATCGTTCTTGCCAACAAGCATCTGGAAAATCAGGATCCGGCGAATTGGAAAGGCTTCACCTTTGCCGTGCCGTTCGAATACTCGATGCACAACCTTCTGCTGCGCAACTACGTGGCGGATGCAGGTCTGGACCCCGACCGCGACATTCAGATCCGCGTCGTGCCGCCACCAGAGATGGTTGCCAATCTACGCTCAGAAAACGTTGATGGTTATCTGGCGCCCGATCCGTTCTGCCAGCGGGCTGTCTATGATCAGGTTGGTTTCATCCACAAGCTGACGCTCGACCTTTGGAAACAGCACCCATGCTGCGTCTTCGGTCTGTCCCAGACCTTCATCGACGAAAACCCCAACACAACGATGGCTTTGACGACTGCGATCCTCGAAGCGACTGCTTCTGCGGAGACCTCTGAGGGTCGTGTGGCATTTGCGGAATCGATGGCACCTGCCAACTACCTCAACCAGCCCGTCGAGATCCTCAAACAGATCCTGACTGGGGTGTTCCCGGATGGACAAGGCAACATCAAGGCGGTGCCAGACCGTATTTCGTTCATGCCGCTGCCCACGCAAACCATGGGCACTTGGGTGCTCTCGCAGCTACGCCGCTGGAACTACATCGACAGCGACACAGACTATGCCACGCTGGCCGAGGAGCTGGTGATGACCACAACCACCCGCGAAACCATGAGGGCGATGATGGCCGCCGATGCGAACCTGACATTCTCGGACGCCGAACAGGACGTCTACGCGCCGGTGGAAATCCAGGGTCGCGAGTTCGCGCCAGGGGCCGCTCAGGAGTTTATCGATAGCCAGCCTTTCAGCCGCACCATCTGACGTGGTTGGCTCGCGCATAAGTGGGGCGGATCGCCGCCCCGTTCTCTCGACTGATCTTCTAGAGGCAAGACCATGATCGGCAAATATGATCTGCGCAGTACGATGCTGTCCGTCCTGATACTCGTGGTCGGCCTTTTAATTTGGCATGTGACAACATTTGTGCCGGACACCGGCCCGATTGCAGTTGATCTGAGCCCGGAGCAGCAAGAGGCGCTACTCAGCCAGAACATGGCTGCTGATGACATCGCATATTACGCCAGCCAGGGCGTCGCATTTCCGCAACTTGATCAGATTGCCGGGCTTGGCCTGTCGCGCGAGATGATTGACATGGCTGGTGGTATTCAGGCGCTTGGTATCAGTGTGCCGGATGAGAATTCCGCGCCGGCACCCGGTTCGTTGTTCCCGTCCCCAGCACAAATCGGGACCGAGCTTTGGGCCACAATCACTGATCCGTTCTATGTCGCGGGCACCAACGACATGGGATACGGGATTCAGATCGGCTATTCTCTTTTGCGGGTTCTGATCGGCTACACGCTGGCGGCGGCCGTGGCGATACCCCTTGGGTTCTTGATCGGAATGTCGCCGCTCGCCTACAAGGCGCTCGATCCTTACATTCAG
This sequence comes from Cognatiyoonia sp. IB215446, assembly GCF_033963825.1. Lineage (NCBI taxonomy): Bacteria > Pseudomonadati > Pseudomonadota > Alphaproteobacteria > Rhodobacterales > Paracoccaceae > Cognatiyoonia > Cognatiyoonia sp. IB215446. The sequence continues at coordinate 612,212 of NZ_JAXBMD010000001.1, forward strand.
GTTCTCAAACCGATTTCGCCCCTTGCTTGGATGCCAATTGCGCTTTTCACCATCGGCGACAGCGAGCTTTCGTCGATCTTCGTGATTTTCATCTGCTCGGTTTGGCCGATGCTCACCAACACCGCATTTGGCGTGGCCAGCGTGCGCGGCGATTGGATCAATGTGGCGCGCACCCATGAATTGAGCACGATCAAAACCGCGCTGACGGTCATCCTGCCTGCCGCTGCACCGACAATCATTACTGGCATGCGCATCTCGATTGGCATCGCCTGGTTGGTCATTGTAGCCGCCGAAATGCTCGTCGGTGGCACCGGCATTGGCTACGTCGTCTGGAACGAATGGAACGGTCTCCGGCTCGACCGCATGATCGTGGCCATTTTGCTGATCGGGGTCATGGGCATGCTTCTCGATGCGGCCTTCGCCCGCTTGCAGCGCGCTGTCGCTTACGTTGAATAAGGAGAACCGAAATGGCCAAACCATTTCTGTCGGTTGAGCAGCTTACCCAGCAATTCCCCGATGGTGCGGGCGGCACGCTGACCGTTTTTGAGAAGGCGACATTCGGCGTCGAAAAGGGAGAGTTCGTTTGCATCCTAGGCCACTCCGGCTGCGGCAAGTCGACGATCATGAACATTCTGGCGGGGCTTGCAGAGCCGACCTCTGGCGTCGTGAAAATGGACGGCTATGAGGTGTCTGGGCCGTCGCTTGATCGCGGGGTGGTGTTCCAGAACTATTCGTTGCTGCCATGGCTTTCGGCACTCAAGAACGTCACATTTGGGGTCAGCGCGCGTTACAAAGATTGGTCCAAGCCCCAGGTCGAGAAGCACGCGCGCAAATACCTCTCGATGGTCGGCCTTGATGGTGATGTGGTGCATCGCAAACCCTCTCAGCTTTCGGGTGGCATGCGCCAGCGCGTGTCGATTGCCCGGGCTTTTGCGAACCAACCGAAATTGCTGCTTTTGGACGAACCCTTTGGCGCGCTTGATGCGCTGACCCGTGGCACAATCCAGGAAGAGCTGGTCAAGGTGTGGAGCCAGACAGAGCAAACCGTATTTATGATCACACACGACATTGATGAGGCGATCCTGTTGGCGGACCGGATTTTGCTGATGACCAACGGGCCGCTCGCCCGAGTTGCAGAGTCCGTCGACATCACGATCCCACGGCCACGTAATCGGACCGAGATTGTTGAGCATCCGAACTATTACGCCATTCGCAACCACCTTGTGCAGTTCTTGGGCCAGCGCTCAAAGGATCTGGCAGGTCAGGCTGCTGACGGATCAGAACACCGCCCTGAGACAGTGCATATCGACAAAACAACAGAGCATCAGACCGCGCCTGCAGAGGTGGCGCCCGTCGTCCCCCCTTTGCGCGCAGTGAATGACTAGGGTGGTAGATCCATGACAGAACAAAGCCCAATCCGCGCTCCGCTGCCACCGTTCACTTATGAAGATGCGGTGAAGAAAGTACGCATGGCAGAGGATGCATGGAATACCCGCGACCCTGCCAAGGTCGCCTTGGCCTACACGCCTGACACGCGTTGGCGCAACCGGTCAGAATTTCTGAATGGACGCGAAGAGGTCCGGGACTTTCTGACCCGCAAATGGGCCAGGGAAAATGGCTATCGCCTGATCAAGGAAATCTGGGCGCATGCAGAAAACCGCATCGCCGTGCGCTTTGTGTACGAATGGCACGACGATGACGGAAACTGGTTTCGGGCCCATGGAAACGAGAACTGGGAGTTCGATGAAAAAGGCTACATGGCCGTGCGCCATGCCTCCATCAACGACGTGCCCATCACAGCAGAAGACCGCAAATTCCACTGGCCGCAAGGTCCTCGCCCTGATGACCACCCTAGCCTGACCGCACTTGGCCTTTAGCCCACAACAAAACTTGAGGAGGCAAATATGAAAGACACAATTGAGGTCCCGACCATGATGACCAAAGAAGACGTAACGATGATGATCCTCTCGGCTAAGAAAACGGCCGGCTTCACTTGGGAGGAGATCGCCGAAAAGATTGATATGTCCCCGGTTTGGACCCATTCGGCTTGCATGGGCATGAATGGTTGGCCGAAAGACAAGGCCGAAGCCATTGTGTCTGTCATGGGCCTGCCGCAGGAAGCGGTCAGCGTGCTGGAGGAGCCGCCAACAAAAGTCTGGGAGCAGGCCGTTCCCACCGACCCATGCATCTACCGTCTTTATGAGATTGTCGGTGTCTACGGCCCGACTATCAAAGCGCTGATCGAAGAGAAATTCGGTACCGGCATCATGTCCGCGATTGATTTTGACATGCAGATTACAAAGGTTCCGCATGAGAAGGGCGATCGTGTCAAAGTCGAAATGTCCGGCAAGTTCTTGTCGTACAATTCCTGGTAGCTATCTGCAGTCTCTCCCTTCGCGAGGACAAGAAACCGCGTCGTCCGCGCCAAGACATTGCCTGCGTGGCTCCAGCGCGGGCTAATTTCGATTTGGGCACTTCATTTTGGATCTCGGAGATGCTACCGAACCGTATGGTTCTAGGTCAGACAAAAGCGCGGTTCATGGTTCATTCCCATATCGTATGGGGTAACAGGACGTACACGACTTAGGCTGAGAACCGTCCATATCACCCCACCGATTGGAGTGGGGTGACTGCTCCTTCGGGCAAGTAAGGAGCAAAAATGACGACAGATCAAATTGAAGATGGTGACGAGGCGATAACCAAGCCGCGACCCAAGCAGGGCGCGGTGCCAGATATATTTGTCCGTCCAGTTGAACCGGAAGATGCGCCTGGCGTGACGGCTTTGATGAACCTTCCCGGTTATCGCTGGGGCACGATGCGGCTGCCCTATCAAAGTGTTAGCACAACGCGACAAAAGATGTCGACGAGTGGACCAAATTTCGTATGCCTCGTAGCCACCTCGAAGGAAGAGATCGTCGGCATGGCCTCTCTGACGCGCTTTGAGGGGCGCAGGTCACATGTCGGTGCCGTTGGCATGGGCGTCCACGATTCTTACGTCGGACATGGACTTGGAACGCGTTTGTTGACGTCATTGCTTGAGGTGGCCGACGACTGGTGGGCCTTGCGCCGGATCGAATTGACCGTGAATACGGACAACGCACGCGCTATTGGTCTCTACGAACGCATGGGGTTTGAACGAGAAGGTGTGTTGCGAGACTATGCTTTGCGCGGAGGTGAGTTCATTGATGCTGTCAGCATGGCACGCTTGGCGAAGCTGCCTCAGTCCGGAAAGAGCAGTGAGACATGATCAACACCCTCCGCCTGAACCTAAGGCCGTTTCGCGATGATGATCTTCACCAAGTCTCAGAAATCCTCGGCGATCCCAACGTTATGGCTTTCAGCGACGATGGCGCGCTTGATCATACGGCCTGCTGCGAATGGTTGTATCGGGCGAAGCAAACCACCACTGATCACGGGCTGCCACTGATGCTGGCCATCTGCCTGAAACCGGACGAGCGGTTGATTGGATACGGAAAGCTTGCCAACGATCCACACCGGGTGATTGAGTGCGAAGCAGAGCTCGGTTTCCGTTTGGCTCATGATTGCTGGGGTCGCGGGATTGCGACCGAGGCCGCACAGGCCATGGTGGCTCACGCAACATGCCTTCCCGGGACGAAACGTATTGTAGCAATTGTCGATCCAAACAACCAACAATCAGTACGCGTCTTGCAGAAGATCGGCATGACGTATGAAAGGGACGTCATGTTCGAAGGCTACGACTATCCCGACCATAGGTTTGGTCTGGAGCTGGCCGCAGCAGCGCATTGATCACTTCGGCGGGTAGGCTCTGATCAGACGTTAGAGCAAGCGAGACATGCATATCGGTTGCTGTATGATCTATCGAAGACGGCCCAAACCAGCCATTCGTCGGGTGAGGCCGCGCCGCAATGCAGCTTCACCGAACCAGTCGTTCGCTGCGGGCGCAAAATCAGGCAATGGTCGAATTCACAGTTTACGGACAAAACCGACCTTTGAAGTTTTACTCCAAAGGACAGCATTTGCGCATTTCTGACTGACGACGACAGACGCCCAGCGGTTCTCATTCATCTAGATGTTTGGATCACTGACTATGCGTTGTAGGTGTTTTATTATGCCGCAACCTGATCAAGCTGACCAATGCGGCTGACCTCTATTGCGTTCAAAAAGAGTTCATCGGTCAGTTGCGAGGCGACGAGTGGGGTCATGTGATTGAGACCAGCGACTGGTATCAGCCATGCATGCGGATAGACGCGCTGCAGAAATCCGGTGGTTTCCAGAATGACAGACGGTGACTCCTGACCATGCAGTATCGTCATCGGACCGTTGTACTTGATTTGGTGCGGGTTCCAGACCCCAGAGGCGACTTGCTCAAAATCGCGAAGGACTGAGCCGTATTTGGCAATCACCGCGGCCCGAAACTTGTCAGTGCCGCCTGACCAGGCCTTTGCCCCGGCCCAAAACTCAATGAAGAGCGCCATGCCATGTTCTGCCCCGGCGAGCTGCATCACCAAAGCCAGATCGCGCAAGTCCGGTGGCGCTGACATTTCGGCGCCGACTTTCACCGGAACAACCGGATCATAAAGTGTCACGCTTGCGACCCTTTCAGGTGCCGTCTTTGCCGCCATCATTGCAATCGATGCCCCAAAAGAGTGCGCGATCAGGTGAACCGGTGTTGCACTATTCGCGATGGCGTTCATGACGACGTCCAGACGCGCCTTGGGATCTGCATCGGGAACTGTAGGTGCAACAACTTGGTAGTCTGGTGCAGCCGCCGCGTGCAGGGAGAGCCACTGTTTGGACGAACTTGCGGATCCGTGAACCGCGACGATTGACTGATGATTATCTAGGGAGAGCATCGGAATATCCTTTGAATGCATTTGGGTGCATTGGCCGGTGCATCACACCACCGGCCAAATCGGTTAGTTTCTCGCAGTGATCTGCTGGCCACGTGGCTTGAGCATTGGAAATAGCATCGGGACATTACGCTGGTACGTTGCGTAGCGGTCGCCGAATGTCCGCAGCAAAGCGCGCTCCTCGAAGTAGAGACCGACAAAGATGTATGCGGTCATCGCCCCAGCAAAGAGCAAATGCCCCCATGTCATGTGCGGCGTCGCGAACAACAGCACGATCACACCAAGCTGCATTGGATGGCGCACAATCTTGTAAAGCGCAGGTGTCCGAAACTCAGGCTGCGGCATAGGTGCGTTCCGCATGTGGGTCCAGATTTGGCGCAGCCCAAACAGTTCAAAGTGATCGATCAGAAACGTCGACCAAAGGACCAATGACGCCCCGATTGCAAAACCTACATAGGCCATGACCGCAGCAAAGCCATCGATATGCCAGATTGTTCCCGGCAGCGCCTGCCATTGCCACATCGCCAGAGCCAGGCACAGGCTTGACTGCACAACATAAGTGCTTCGCTCGGCAGCTGCTGGCAGGACTTTCAACAGTACTGCTTTCACGTGATCGCGGGCCAAGAGAGAGTGAAAGAACCCGAAAGTCGCGATCAACAGCAGGTTGATTGTAACGCTGGCACCCAGAGACGTTTGCGCGCCATCTGCCGTGTTAATCGCTTTCGGGACCAGAAGGTTCAGCAAAAAACCAGCAAGGTATGAAAACACGGCGAGGAACAACAGATAGGCTGTGATACCATATGCGAAGACGATAAATCTTTTCATCGTTTCTCTCCTCAGAACCAGGTGCGCAGGTGGGCGCCTGCATCACGAAACGGCGGCATGCCGATGTCAGAGCGCATGTGGTCGCTCAGATAATCGATCTGTGGGGGGTGGTTTGTGGAACGCGCGATGCGGAACCAACGTGTCAGACGGCGTGTCATTTCTTTCTCCAATCGGTGTTGTGTCATTTGCAAGCACGTCAAATGCGCTGGCTTGTGAGGCGCCTTATGCGGGTGGAGCCAGCTGCATGCTTGAGGTTTGCTTGAGGGTTTCTTGAGGAATCTTAGTGCGACACCTGAGAGGCAGGATCTTGGGTCGGCCGAAATGCCAAACGGCCGCGATCGCGGCCGTTTGATGGGTCAGCTCCTGCAGCCAAATCCAGGTGCTATACTCTGAAATTGAAGGGAAAATCGTCAAAGGAGGCGGGCTCATCAGGCTTTGGGAAGCCAATGTCCGCCCGCAGATGTGTGGGAAGGCGTTGAATGTCGCGCGGTAGCGCATTTTTGCGCCTTTGCCAGACGTGACGTCTCAAACTGGTGACAAGACTTGTTATCATTTTCGGTAATCCTCTTATGCTATGCCGCTCAAACTGCGGTGCATGAGGTATGCGCTGCTGATCGCCACAGAGCTTGAGGTCAGTCTGACGATTGTCTGATGATTGGCCGTTTGCATGAAGGTTTCCCAAACATCTGGGCCCTGTTAATCTGTTGCCATGATCTATGCCTTTGATGGATTTGAGCTCGATACACGCCGCATGGAGCTGCGGCAAAATGGCGAAGCAACCCATCTCGAACCGAAGCATTTTGAATTGTTGTCCCTTCTGGTGGCGCATGCAGATCGCGTTCTGACAAAGGACGAGATTTTCGATGAAATCTGGCCGGGAGTGTTTGTGACAGAGGCGTCGCTGAGTGGTGCGATCAAACATATTCGCAAAGCGCTGGGCGACGATGGTGCAACCCAAACGTTCATCCGCACCGTTCGCGGAAAAGGCTTTCGTTTTGTGAGGGATCTTGAAAGAGGGCAAACCGCCCTGTCCGATTCTCAGACAATTGAAAACGAGCACTCAAATGCGATGGCCGGACAACCGGTCATTGCGGTATTGCCGTTCTCTTTGATTGGGTCGGACCGGGAGGAGACGGCGATCGCAGACGGGCTGCCGATCGAAATCATCGCGGGGCTATCCCGGCTGCATTCGATCAGTGTGATTGCACGCGGATCCTCCTTTCGCCTTGATTTGCAGGCGCACGCGCTTTCGGACATCCATGCGCGACTTGGCGTGACCTACGTTGTTAGCGGATCGATCGAAGTGTCCGGGCAGAGGGTACGTATTGTCGTCGATCTTGCTGACACGCGTGATGAGCAGGTTCTTTGGAGCGAAACATACGACGTTTCCTTGGATGACATCTTCATTGTACGGCAGGATGTGGTCCGCGCTGTTGCGACAGCCGTTGACCTGCGCATACCACAGCATGAGGCCGTGCGTCTGACGAATGTCCCAACAGAAAAGCTTGACGCCTGGGGGCTATATCACCTTGGCCTTCGTCATCTTTATCGCTTCAGCGGCCCGGAAAACACAAAGGCAGCCGCCTATTTCAAGCTTGCATTGGAACGCGACCCCGACTTTGGACGCGCGACAGCCGGTTTGTCTTATACAGAGTTCGAAAACTTCAATCTCGGATTTGGGCCCGAAAAGTCTGCCCATTTGGCAAATGCGCTCGCCCATGCCGAAAGATCCGTCGATCTCGATCCGCATGACCCATTCTGCAATCTGGTTTTGGGCCGCGCACATTGGATCCATCAAGACATTGATGGTGCACAAGCATGGACTGATCGGGCCATCAACTTGAACCCGAACTATGCCTTCGGCCACTACAACAGTGGCAAGTTCTCGGCGATTGCATGCCACGGCACCGCGGCAGACCAACACCTGCAATCAGCACTGACCTTCAGCCCGATTGATCCACACTTGCAATCAATGCTCAGTGCCAGGGCGTTTGCTGCATTTGTGGATGACCAACCCGAGCAGGCCATTCGCTTTGCCGAGCAATCGCTACGCGCGCCCAATGCACATCTCTACGTCTGTGTGATCGCCGCGGCCATCTTTGCCCATTTCGGGAGAGATGACCGCTCGGACGACGTGCTTGCACGGATCGCAAAACTGGGCGGCGGCTTTGGCCGGGACCATTTCGAGATGCTCTTCCGCCCGACCGATCCCGCAAAGGCAGCGCAGCTACAAACTGCATTTGATAGGCTCGGGTTCTGAGGACCCGCCAAAGCAGGTGATCTGTTTAGCGAGCCTCTCGACGGGAAAAATCGCGGGTTAAGACGCCAAACGCATTTCCGATCCTTGCAAGTAACGCCGCGCCTCGGAAATCTTCGCAGCGTCCCAAAGGGTGACCTGCACATCGGCTCTGATGCGAAAGCCCAAGCGTTTGTAGAGCGCAATTGCACCTTGGTTAGACGCAAAGGTGTGCAGGAAAGGCTGGTTTCCCGAAGCCAAGATACGCGCTGTCATTTCCAGAACAAGTGCAGCGCCCAGTCCACGTGAACGACAGTCTTCCGCCACACAAACGGCGCTGATCTCGGTGAAACCCGGAAAACTGAGCCTTTGACCCGCCATTGCGATTAACCTTCCGCCTTCTTTCACGCCAATGAAGTCGCCCAGTTCATGTGTCCGGCATTCAAACGGTCCCGGACGGGCCTGCCGCGCGAGGTTGAACATCTGTACGGCATCGACTTCGCGCAGGTCCACAATCTCGTGATGGTCAGTTGGGTTCGCAACACTATGCGCGACCATTTGTACGCCCATAGCGGTTGGTGCGACCTCATTGCCAAATGGAGACCAGTGTTGCATCGTATAAGCTGGCGCTTCGCGCTGCGCGACGAGGTTCAGGAAAGCGTCAATTGTCTTAGGATCATCACCGGACAGGGCCGCGAAAGGCCCAAAATCTTTTGCAATTGTAAGGGCGCCACGTGTTCCAGTTGCCCTTGGTCTGTGGTGCGTCGACAAGGACCACCAAACTGGGTTGTCGAGCATGTTATCGTTGTCAGGCATATTCTTTTCCTTCATCAGAATGCGTTGAAATTAGGTCAAGTCAGTCCGGAGATTGACCCGGCCTCACGCGCCGTCATCACTTGGTGATTTCGACTTCGGCGTAACGACCATCAATCGCGACAGATCCGTCCTTGGCTTGATTGAACTCCGCAATCAGCTCTGAGATAGCGCCGGCCAAATCAGCTTGTCCTTCTGCCGAGAGCGCCAGAAATGCTTTGTGAACCGGGCCATACAGTTCGCGGAATACGCCAATGAAATGTTCTGCTGACCGGTAACGGAACCGAAAGCTGCGGGTTTCAATCTCGATGGAACTTGCGTCGCTGAAGCTGGTGTTTAGCCAGACCTCATCCCCCCAAAGCGCGGGAGATTTCACCCCGGTTGGTGGCGCCACATAGGCACCCAGCACACGGAAAAGACGACCGATGAACCCATCTGGCGTCCAGTTGGCCATGCCGATCTTGCCGCCCGTGCGCGTAACCCGCATCAATTCTGCAGCCGCTTTCGTCTGATTTGGCGCAAACATGACGCCAAACGTTGATACCACTGCATCAAATTGCCCGTCTGCAAACGGAAGGTTTTCGGCATCGGCAATCTGAAAATTGACGTCGAAACCTTCGGCTTTCGCACGCTGCGCGCCTTTGTCGAGTAGATGCTGGACATAGTCAGTCGAGGTGACCGCGTGCCAACGGCGCGCAAGGGCCAGCGTCGCATTACCGTTGCCCGCAGCGACGTCTAGTACCTGTGATCCCGGAACAAGGTCCAACCGATCGGCCAGTTCTTCGCCAACTTTTTGCAGGGTCACACCAACGACGGCGTAATCGCCTGACGTCCATGCGGCGTTTTGCTTTTTCTTGATCGCTTCAAAGTCTGGCGTGATTTCTTGTTGAATTGTCATGGTTATCTCCTTCGATATCTTTGTTTGTCGATGGCAGAGCTATGCCAACGCACGGTCCAGCACGCTTGTGGACGACATGAGTTTTTTGTGGGGAAGTCTGGCGGATCGGCAATTCGGGCCCGGTTTTCCGTTGTGATAGCGTGTTTGCGCTTTTACGGTTCATCCAAAGAACGGTTGCTTTTGCATGATTTACAGTTTCGATGACTTTGAAGTTGACCTCTCGACAAGAGAGCTGCAGCGCGCAGGCAGGCGCCATCCAATCGAACCAAAAGTGTTTGATGTCCTCGTTCTGCTCATTGAAAATCGTGACCGCGTCGTCCCGAAAGATGAATTGGTAGACCGTGTTTGGGACGGCCGCTTCATTTCTGACAGTGCCGTCTCCACCGCGATTAAGGCCGCGCGGCAAGCGATTAATGATGACGGCCGAACACAACGTTTCGTGCGTACAATTCACGGGCATGGCTTCCGCTTTGTTGGCGATATCGCAGCGGCGCCACTTGCCCAGCACTCCTCACCCGCCGCACCAGCTCAGAACAACGCTCCGAACAATCTGCGAAAGCGGCGACGCCCTCTGTTTGGACGGCGCCACGAAGTTGAACGTGTGCTTGATGAACTTGCGAGTGGCGACATCGTGTCAATCGTCGGCCCAGGGGGTGCCGGGAAATCCGCATTGGCGGTTGAGGTCGCATCCTCAGTTTTGGAGAGATATCCGGGTGGCATTTGGTTCTGCGAATTGGCCCCGGCCGAAAGCGACAGAATAGAATCTGCCGTGCTTGGTGTGCTCGATTCCAGTGCCGGTTCAGGGCCTGTCAGCCCGGCCAAGATTGCCGAACGGTTGGGAGAAGAGCAGGTCCTGCTGGTCCTTGATAATTGCGAACATGTGATTGAGGCTGCTGCCGCATTGGCCGACAAGCTTTCTGGTCTTGTCCCAAACCTGACAATTCTGACGACAAGCCGCGAAGCACTTGATTTGCCAACCGAGACAGTCTTGCGGCTCGGTGGTTTGCCTTACGAGGCGCGCGATGGTGTCGCGGTCGAAATGTTTCTGCACTGCGCAAGACAGGCGACCGATCTTGCCACAACAGATAATCTGTCCGAGACGGTGCGCCAGATTACCGAACGTTTGGAAGGGCTTCCCCTCGCCATCGAACTTGCTGCGCCCCGGTTATCGTCGCGCACCCCAGATGAGCTCCTGCAAGACCTTGACGATCAACTGTCCGTCTTGTCCAACCGCCGCGGTAGAGCGCGTGGGCGGCACCATACCATGGACGACACAATCGCATGGTCGTTCAACCTGCTGTCTGACGACGAACAAAATGCATTGACGAGCCTGAGCATCTTTGCCGGCGCCTTTACCGCCCAAGCGGCCGAGGCTGTGTGCGAAACGCCGAATGCAAGGGATATCCTGCACAGCCTTGTCAGCCAATCGATGGTCAACTTTATCCCTGACACTCCGATGTCACGCTTTCGGTTGCTGGAACCGATCCGTCAGTTCAGCGAAAAGCAACTTGAGGAGGAGCGTCGCAGTAGGCTGGAAGAACGGCATGGTGAATGGTTTGCATCGCAGATCAACGATCTGGCACAAAAGATGCGTGGGCCTGATGAGGTCACGGCTTGCGAAGCGCTGACGGCTGCCTGGCCCGATGTCGGTCGCGCGCTTGCATGGGGACGGCGCGTCAAGCGTGCTGACATTGCCGTTGAACCGCTGCTCGCGTTGCACATCCATCTACTTTGGCAGCTTCGGATCGAAGGATTTGAATGGTTGGAAGCCGGCGTCCAGTGTTGCGACCTGTCGGCTGAATATCACCATCGCGCCGACCTTGTCAGATCTATTGGCGCATGGAGCGCCGGTGACCTGGACCGTTCAGAGGCACTTATGGCCACAAGCATTGCTGCGGGCGGAGAAACGGTCGAAACCGCCTATTTCCAGTTCTACCAAGGGTTTGCGCGAGAAGACTTTGAGAAAGTGTTCATCAGCGGCAAGAAGGCATGGGATCTCGCCCGGAAGAATAATGATATTGCATGGAAGATCCAAACCTCTGCCTTTCTGGCATGCGGCTACGCGATGAGTCAGGGCGACGCGCCAGAAATCCCCGGACTTTTTGAAGACATAGAGGCCATGTTGAAAGACTATGATTGGCCGTCAGGGCATTGCTGCGAACTGATTGGGCGTACGGTCGCCGCATTTGGTCGTGGAAGCCCTGAAGATGTCGAGCACTATCGCAATATGCTCGAAATTGCCGCAAACCGCTGCTACGCGCCCTGGTTCAAAGTGACCGCCGCCGGGATCGAGGCCAGCCTGTCGCGCCCTCCGGACGAAGCGAAAGTGCAACTGGAAATGTACGCAAAAGGGCTGAAATCCGCGATCAGTACGGGTGACGTCATTCAACTGCCAACAATCCTGCGTGCGATTGCCATTTGCTTGGTAGACGTTGGCGAGCCCGCTTCCGCCGCGCGTCTTTCTGGTCTTATCCCCAGCATTCGCGGATTGGGCGAAAAGGGTTCTCTGGCACCTGGCTACGAAGGCGCAATGGAGCGTGCCGTCGCGAGCATGACCGATATCGACTTTGACAATGCAGTTTCTATGGGACAGGACTGGGACTTGGAGGATGTTCTATCAGAACTCGACGTGATCATCGACTAGGCCACCTTTAGGGAAGGAGGCGTTCGCTACTGCTTGGCAGTCTGGTGAGTTTGGGCTCAAAGCCGCCACGAGAGGCAGCACAAAATCGGGTGCTTTGCCCTCATTGAGAGCCGTAGAGGACGGCCCGGAGCTGCCGTTGCCGATGTCGCCAAGCGCTGCGGCGCAGCTTCACCAGACCGGACTTTAGCCGCAATGCCGAAATGCTGCCCCGCTCGAACTCACTGATCGCGGACAAAGCGGACTTGTGCGACTGCAACTATTGCTGGCGCAGCATCCGGTTGCCTGTGCGGCGGGTAGTTCGCTCAACGCTCCTACGGACGTCGAAGCAGTCACTGAGAGCTTTCCGAGTCATCGTCTAGATTACTGTCCTAAGTCAATGTGGTGAGATCGGTCAGCAGGAGCATCAGAGCCGCTTTCGGCGCGCAATCAGCGTCGCAGCAGGACCCGATGACGGCAGAATCTGCACATCGCAGTTCATTGCTCGGCTCACCTGTGCCTTGATCGTGTCGATATCAAGGAACCGCCCCGTCCGGCGATATGCAAGTCGCGCCTGCATTATCCGGTCAAGAATGCTGCGCTCCGATTTCTCCGCACAGAACGTCAAGCAAAGCAGACCGCCGGGTCGCAAGACGCGGCACAGCTCATCCACTGCATCACTGGGCTCAAACACCGTTTCAATCGCCCAAGCACAGGTTACAATATCGAAGCTCGCTGCCGCAAACGGGAGGGCCTCAAAACGCCCGCGGGTCTTCTCTACGGGGAGATCGGCGGAGTGCGCGAGCATGGCCCATGAAGGGTCCAGTAAGGTGATCTGCTCGGGCCGGACACCCTCCGACAGAAGGCGACGCGCAAATCGTCCTGTTCCGCAGCCTGCATCCAGCAGGGTTGTGTCGGCGTTCATGGCGACTCGAACGGCGGCCTCGAGGGCGGCCTGCGCCTCGCCGCCAGAGAACCGCAGCCACCGTTGATGAAGTTGATCGTAGGTTGGGGCCAGCCGCTCATATGTTTGGAGCGTCTGGTTCTGCTGTTTGGTAGCACATTCCATATCTTACTTCCTTGTCGGGGATTTGCCACCTTATTGTTATGCGTATACGAACAAGCGATTGCCTAAAACTCAATGACTGCTATACGTCAGCGCATGAACTGGGATGCAATTTCGTTTGATTGGAACCAAGTACGGGCCTTTTTGGCGACCGCCGAGGAGGGCAGCTTCAGTGCTGCTGCACGCGCCCTGAAGACCACCCAACCGACAGTCGGTCGCCAGATCTCGGAACTAGAGGAACGGTTAAGTGTGACGCTTCTAGAGCGAAGCCAGAAAGGGCCAAAGCTGACAGAGGCAGGCGAGGTTCTATTGCACCACGTCCGTGCCATGAGTGACGCCGCCATGATGGTTTCAATGGCTGCCATAAGTCAGTCGGTGGACGTGTCTGGAACGGTGCGCATCACTGCATTCGATATGATGGCAGCGCAGTTGCTACCAGCAATCCTGCTTCCGCTGCATGAAAAGGCGCCAGGTGTCCGGCCGCAACTGATCTCGTCCAATTCAATCGACGATCTTCTGCGGCGAGAGGCGGATATCGCTGTCCGGCACGTGCGGCCGAGCCAGCCCGAACTCATCGCGCGACACATCGGCGATCTGACGACGCATCTATATGCCTCGCCTGCATATCTCGATCGCGTCGGACGTCCGAGTTCACCTCGCGATGCTGGTGACCTTACATTCGTCGCACCGATCGAGCAGGATGGTGTCCAGTCCTTGCTGAACAGCCTCGGGATACCGATCAGCGACAGGAACTTTGCGATTTCAAGCGACGCTGGGACCGCAATATCCGGCTGTGTTAAGGCGGGCTTCGGTGTCTCGCTTCTCCCGGCTGCGATATGCAAATCGGATCCTGGGTATGAACAGGTACTCCCGGATCTACGCATGCCAACGATGCCTGTCTGGCTTGTCACACACCGCGAGCTTCAGACAAGCAAACGTATCCGGATTGTCTTCGACCAGATTGCTTATGGTCTAAGCCAGGTTGTTAAAGCTAGCTAACAGGCCTTCGGCGGTAGTTGTGAATTGTAAGGCCGCGCCGCTGGAAAGCCTGGCAATCGATGTGACCATCTGCCTCGAGCTCGGTGATGGCAATGGGTGTGTTGTTTGCCGCAACAGCCACGATCACTGTCTCTTTGTCTGCGACCCGCTTAATGTAATCTGCCGGTACGCACGGCGCCGGGCTCCACGATTTGCTCTGCTCGGGCGTGTAATCGGGTACGCCGATGTTGTGAGCAGCCTCATACATGATCGCCGTCAATTCGGCTGCATAGGACGGCCGGAAGGGCCGTAGGGTTGAGTTTTCATTCTGGAATGTCCTGAATATTGGAAAATGGTAAGCGCCCCATCCTGCCACAACTGCGAACTTCACTAACACCGGGCTGACAACGCAACGAGTGCATGGTGCACCGCATGCTGTCAGGCCAACGGCTTGCGTCCGGTCGCAATCCATGCGGTTGCCCCCAACTGGGTTGGGAAAGGCCCCACCTGCGCGTCGACGAAGCGCACCGCTTCGGAACTCACGGCGTTCCAAGCCTCAGCCGACATCCGCGATCGCATGACCGAAACTGGCGCGCTTCCTTCTGTCAAGTCGTGCCAAAGCTGGTTCGCGGATGGAAATGCGAAGCTGCGCGACACACGGTGAACTGAGACGTCAACAAACCCTGCCGCCTGCATTTCCGCCACAAGAACGTCGGGGTTTTCTAACGAACTGATGTCGTACGTTGGCGGTCGTCGCGACGGATCCAAGCGCGCGATAGTCTGCGCCATTACGTCAAACAATGGGCAGAGAGAGAGTTGTGCCCAGCTTGAAATGCAGGCCATGCCACCTTTGCGCAGCGTCCGATACATCTCTGAATAGCCAGCTGCACGATCAGGGAAGAACATCAGGCCAAAAAGAGAAAACGCTGCGTCGAATTGCGAGTCTTCGAACGGGAGCGCCTGTCCGTCGCCATGATGCACGGTGACCGCGTTGAGATCGGATCTGGACAGGTTTCTTTCCAGAATGCGCAGCATGCTCATCGAAAAGTCGAGCGCGGAAACCCGCGCCTGCCGGTCAGCAAGCAGGGTTGTGAGTGTCCCGGGCCCACATGCGATATCGGCTACATCTTGACCGGGCTCGATATCTACCAAGTCCATTGCAGCGATAGCAAACTGAGTGAATACCAGCTTGGCCGAGGCTTCATACCCGTTCGCGACGCAATCCCACGGCGCGGCTTTACTCAGATCGTTCATTTTCAGGTGGCTCCTTCTCGACCCTGACAGTTTTGGTTTCGGGGGATTTCCCGTCTTCGGACCTTGAAATGCCCATTCAACGATCGCGGCGCCATTGCGGAAGTCTGAACAGTTGCCATGCACCCATTGATGGATGCATTTGTGGCGGAGCTAGGTGAACCGCATCCTGCTCGCTTGGTCACGTTCATCCTACGGCATGCCACCCATCGCGGAGCTGAAATCAAGGCAGCTCCACCAGTCTGAGTTGCTTTCCGGATGCGCAGCTGGTGCCACTCATAGACACGACTTGCCAGATCATGCGTTGGCGTATGGTCAGTGTAAGGATTTGGGCAATCTGCCATTTGCCAGCATATTGCTAAACCGTCTCCAACCTCGGAGACCCGCCATGCATACCACATTAACCTCGCACCGATCCTCGGTGCCCATAGGCCAACCCGCTGATGGGTTGTTTCCGGCAAATGGGTCCGTCCTAGACGATCCCGAGGCGGGCCCGGTCATTAAAAGCCCCAAACCAATTGCGGGCATGTTCCTTCGTGCAAAGTTCGCAAACGTGGTGCGGCACTATCGTAAGATCGGGTTGGCCATTTTGGTTGGCGTCCTGACCTCTTTGCTGCTCCTTGGTACCTCGGGGCTTTCTTCGACGCTAACGACCCATTTGCAAACTGGAATGCCGTCCATCGCCATGGGCGTCGCGATCCTGCTGGTCTACATTGTCTTGCTCGCCGTACCGTTCGTGCCGAGTGCTGAAATCGGACTTGCAGTAATGCTTGCTTTGGGCTCTTCCGTTGCTCTGCCGGTTTATGCTGCGACAATCCTTGGCCTGACTATCGCGTTCGCCACAGGACGGTTTGCAGATCGGGCCCGAAGTGCTGACCCCGCAAGTACCGCTCAAACTAATAAGGACGCTCTGGCAATCCTTCACCAGAAACTCGGACGGCGACCGGTTCTTCAGCGACTCATGCGCTTTCGCGGGCTAGCCCTAATCTTCATGATCAACATGCCAGGCAACACAGTCTTTGGCGGGGGTGGCGGCATCGCGATGGCGGTCGGGTATAGCCGGACCCTTACATACCCCGCTTTTCTTACCTGCATCGCCATAGCGGTCGCGCCGGTTCCAGCCTTGTTTCTCGTTGCTGGTGCCATCGGATTGGAAGATTGGATTCATGGGTTGCTGGGCAGCGTTCATTGATGGTTCGTCAACACCGCCTGCCGGACGTGTTGGCAGGCAACAGATCGAAAATCAGATATTTGGCAACGACTCCTGGTTTGCCAATTCGACTACATCAACGCGTCATTTCGGACTGCTTCGGAACAATCCTGACGTCGGTTATCCCAATTTCCGGCGTGTCTTCCGGCACAATTGCGACCTTCAACTTCGTTCCGGTTGATCGGTCCACGATTTTTATCGCACTGCCATGCTCTGCCAAATGCGTGTCTCCCCAAGCCATTAAGGCAAGCAAAGGAAGACCAAAGGTTAGGCCTGTCTCTGTCGGGGCATATCCGTATCTGGTGCGAGAGTTGCCTTCTCGGTAGGGGATACGCTTGAGCATTTCGGCGTCGACCAGACGCTTGAGCCGGTCTGTCAACACTGATCGCGGGATGCCGATGTCCGCACGGAAGTCATCATACCGCATCACACCGTAAAACGCCTCGCGCATGATCAGAATTGTCCAGCGATCCGAGATGATATCGGTCGCGAGGGCCGCTCCGCATTTGTCCAGGGGAACAGGTGAATGCCGACGATATATAGTATCTGAGTTTGACATACGGTTTCAGCTCCAGTAAGTGTGATCTGAGTTCAGAATAAGGTTTCAGATCATGTCTGCAATATCGTTGATACTTACTGTAAAGATGGTCGTCACCGTAGTCTTTGTGGCGGGGCCGTTCTTGCTCTTGCCTCGATCGCGTCTGGCGGCGATGACGGCAGTAACCACCACTTCCGCAACACTGTTTCGGCTCTACGGAATGGCCGCGACAGCTTTGCTCGTCGGCTACGGCTTCGGGCTTTGGCAAAGCTCGAACGGGGTTTTTCCCTGGGGGTCCGTGCTTATGGGCATTGTATCAAACATAGGAGCCACGGGAATTCTGGCATTCAACGGGACCGCATCCTCAAGAGCTTATTGCGCGGTCTTTGGTACGATTGGCTTGTTGCTGATCTGGGCAGCATTGCGGCCAACCGGCGCCTTTCAACCCTTGCTTTTATGGTAGCGGAAGGGTCGCGTTCCACGTCATGCGCCCGTGCATAGCCGCTGTCCACTTTTTAGCAATCGACTGTTCGCCAGCCTCGCAACAAAAGCGTCCAGGTGAACGCTAAAAGCAACAGCTCTGAATCCACTCAAAGCCCTTAACAAAGGAAGAAGGACAACAGAAATGCATTTTGCAGAGACTCCCATCAAACTCGCGGCCCTCTGGCTATTCATCCTGCTCAACATCATTTTTCGAGATCTCCACCATTTCGTGATGCCTGGGTTTCTTCAAACCGTCATGACGGGTCAGTTCAACGGCATGGAGATCACACCAGAATTGATGCTGATCGGTGGCATCGTGGTTTCGATCCCGATCTCCATGGTGCCATTGTCAATGCTATTGGAGCGTCGTTTCGCTCGGCCTCTCACATTCGTCGCAGCACTCATCACAACCGTCACCATGATCCCGCCGTCTCCAATCGATCTCGATGATGCCTACCACCTTGTACTTCAACTTGTCGCGATGGCCACAATCGTCGTGATGGCTTGGCGATGGAAACCGGCACCGACAGGCGGCGATGCACTATTCACCTAACACAAGAAAAAATGGACAAATCCATGACTGACACCAACCAACCCCTGACGCACGAGAAGAACCAACCCGAGATTTACGGGCATCTCGGCAATACCCACGCACTTATGGCCAACCATGGCTTAGATCATGCCCTGTCAGTGCTGATCGAGCTTCGGGCGTCACAAATCAATCAGTGCGCCTATTGTGTGGCTATGCACCTTAGCCAAGCGCGCAAGGCGGGTGTTTCACAGGCAAAGCTGGATACTCTCGTGGTCTGGCGCGAGGTGGACCACTTCTCGCCCGCCGAACAGGCGGTTCTCGCGTGGACCGAAGCCCTGACATACCTTGATCGAGATCAGGACCTGTCAGAACTCCGCCGGGATTTGCGAAAGCACTACTCCGACCAGGAGATCTCAGTCATCACGGCAGACATCGGTATGATCAGTCTTTGGAACCGGGTTCAGAAGTCGAAACACTGACACGGACGAATACGTATCATGGTCGCGGTGGCGCTCGGTGGACTGGGCGCCGCACTCCGCAAGCGGAGTCGGCCGGAATCGATCGCCAAAGGAGGCGGCTTTGAAAAATGAAATTATCTTCGCAAGGCTCACCGACGTTGAGCCCGCCGAGATTGTCGAACACATGTCCGACCCCAAGGTCGCCGAGCACATGCCACTTCTAAACTTCAAGTGGAACGCCAAGGTTGCCGCCGGCTTTGTCGCGAAGAAAGAAGAGTGCTGGAGCCGTGACGGTCTTGGACACTGGGCGTTTCTGGTTGACGGCAAGTATGTCGGATGGGGCGGGTTTCAAAAGGAAGGCGACGAGTGGGATTTCGGACTCGTTCTGCGTCCGAACTCATTCGGTCTGGGGCGGCGTATCACGATGAAGGCCCTTGAGTTTGCAAAGTCAGACGACCGCATTCCGTTTGTAACTTTTCTGTTGCCGCCATCTCGCAAGAACCTGGGCGCGCTTCGAAGACTAGGAGCAACGCACGTTGACCATATCGACTACGACGGAGAGACGTTCCTCAAGTTTCGCCTTGAAACTGATTAGCCGCAGAGCGAGGTTGCAATGCTGAGTATTGCGATAAACGGAGGCTCTGTCCTGTTACACACCCGCCAGTGTCTAGGACTAACCCTAGCGGACCCACTGCCAATCTCGAGACGATCGTTCCTTCTGATCGGAGTATCACCCATGATGAGCTTCGACGGCCCAATCCTGCCGTTCGCTTAGCTTTGGCGATGCTGCATGCGCGCCCGCTTAGCGGTCATTCGCCACCGCTGCGAAATCAATGGATCGCCCGAGGACCGCATCGCGGGACGAAGCGGCCTTTGGCTTCGACTGAACGAATGACCGCTAACAAGACGGACTTTCGACTTCTTCTTTCCGTTGGCTACCAGGGATGGGTCGATCCGTCAGTGTTTAGGAAATTGCCGTTGGCCGAAGACAGTTTTCCATCTCTCCACAATGCAAACACAGCGCGCGCGACCTCTTCTGGCGTCCGGTCCGCCTTGGCGCCGCCCATATCTGTTTGCATCCAGCCGGGGTTCAGGGCGACGGCCGATCGGCCGCTCTCAGACCATTCGCCGGCAATTGCGCGCGTCATCATGTTCAGCAGGGCCTTTGACCCAGCATAGCCGTAGTGACCGCCGCTTGACTTACCGCCAATCGATCCAAGCCAGGACGAGATGTTCAGGACAACGCCATCCTCGGCCAGAAGTGGCAACAGCTTCGAGACCAACTCGGTCGGGGCCAAGGCATTGATCCACATGCTCTCCGCGACGTTCGCGGCTGAGAAACTGTCGATGGAAAAGGTGGACCGAAAATAATCCGGATCGTCCTTGCGGTCTTTCGGGTTGAACCCGGCATTGTTGACCATAAGGTCGATGACCGGTCCCGCAGCGGTGATGGCCGCGCTGAATGCCTGCAGGCTGGCCGGGTCGGACAGATCGAGCGCATGGGCCTCGTCTATGATGGCGGGGGCGAGGCTCTCGGGACGGCGGGCCGTCCCGATTACGCGCCAGCCCTCTTTGTGAAAGGCCGATGCGATAGCCGCACCGAGGCCGCGATTGGCGCCTGTCACAAGGATTGTCTTTAGGGGATCAGACATGGATTTTCTCCTAGAAAGATTTGATTGTAATGACGCCAGCAATCATCAGCGCAAGACCTGCAGCCCGACCAAGCCCGAGCGCGTGTTGCGGATTGCCGAACGCCCCGAAATGGTCGAGTGCGAGCGCCATGCAAAGCTGCCCCACAAGGATCAGGCCGGTCGTCAGCCCCACACCAAGCCGCCGCGTTATGATGACGATGGCCACGATGTAGCCGGTCGCGATCAAGCCGCCGAGCCAAACGGTTCGGGGTGCGGCGCGCAACTCCTCAAAAGAGGGCAGCGGCGGACGCATCACCGCGACAAGCACCAGAAGCACGACAGCCCCAACCAGAAACACGATAAGCGAGGCGGTGAAGGCATTCCGTGTGACGCCCCCCAATTGGCCGTTAAAGACCAACTGGAGGGGCACCATTGCGCCCGTTGCAAACGCAGCGAGGATGAGTGGCCACTGGGTCATGCGAGCGCATCGACCACGTGACGGGCGGCTGCGGCGGCCGAGACCTGTTGCTGGCCGGTGATCAGATTGCCGTCGCGGATCGCAAACTCTTCCAGCGGGCCACCCACTTCAAAGGACGTGTCGGCCAGCTTGCGCGCCTCAGATTCGATCCAGAACGGTTGGATCTTCATTCCTACTGCTTTCTCGGCGTACGCCTCTTCTGAATCCGCAAAGCCGGTCCAGCGTTTGCCTTTCACCAAAAGATCCCCGTTGGACAGCCGCGTTTTCAGAAGAACACAGGTGCCGTGACAGACAGCTGCCGTGACTTTGCCCGCCTCGTAGAAATCCGCGACTGCCTTGTGGGTCTTGGGGTCGTCGATCATCGTGACCATCGGGCCTTGCCCGCCGACCACGAAGATCGCGTCGAAATCATCCATATCGAGGTCGTTCAAAGCGGGCGTGTTCTGCAAGAGCGCCATTTTGGCGGGGTCCTGCTTGAACGCGAGCGAAATGGTGTCTTCGACGGAATAGCCACTTTCGTCTTCGGGGTCGGAATAGCCGTCCGCTTGAAGTACACCGCCACCCGGCGATGCAATCGTCACATCGTGGCCCGCGTCCTTGAAGACCTCGTAGGCGTGGCTCAACTCGGCCCACCAGAAACCGATGGGCCATTGTGTTACAGGTGAGACCGCCGGGTTGGAGGCCAGCATCAAGATACGTTTTGTCATAGGTTTTCCTTTCAGGTTTTCAGCCAATTTGCGGAGGTGTCGTGTCGGCCCAGGCTGGCAGCGTTTCGATGCCCTTGAGCCAACGCGCGACATTCGGGTATTCAGAAAGCGGGAAGTGCGCGTTTCTTGCGTGGGTAAAGTCACCGGCGACGGCAAAATCCGCCACGGTCAGGCGATCGCCGACCAGGTGATCCTTGCCGTCCAGCGTATCATCAAGAATCTTCAACAAGGCGCGCAGCTTCTGCTTGGCGGCGTCACGTTTGACCGCGTCTGCATCGATGCCGCGCACACGCTTGAAATGGTTTTCGACATGCAGCGGCACCACAACGGGCGACAGTTCGACCGACTGCCATGTCATCCACTGTGTGATGTGGCCCCACTCCTGCGCCGATTGCCCCAGCAAGTCGTTTGGGGATTGCGCGGCAAGGTAGATAAGAACCGCATTCGCTTCCCAGACCGTGTAATCATCGTCCTTGATTGCCGGCACTTGCCCCATCGGGTTGATTGCCAAAAAGCTATCGGCCTTGTGGTCCTTGTCCTGCATCGACAGGGGTACTTCTTGGACCGCGACGCCAAGATGGCGGGCGAGAGCGCGGGCCTTGCGCGCGTTGTGAGACATCGGCCAGTGATAGAGCTCCATCAGGTGTCCTTTGAGTTTGTGTGGGACAGGGCAAAGCCGAATGTTCGCCCCAAAGGCCCTTTGACAGCGGACCAGATCCAGATCATCGCGAGCGACTCCAGATGCCGAGCATTGGAAAGCGGCCCACCGTCGACAGCCTCAAATCCGGCTTCTGCAGCAAGGGTGAGTGCGAGTGTCTTTGCCGCCGGATCATCGCCCGCGGCGAACATCACGGGCGTGCCGGACAACTTGCCAGCATCGTCCATGAACTCAGCCCCGATCTGGTTGAAGCACTTGACGACATGGCGTCCGGCAGCCGTGCCTGCAGAACTTCAGCGGCAGAGCCCGGCCCATCAAGGACCAGATCAAGCTTGCCGTTTCGCATGCCCACGGGATTGGTCGCGTCAATCACAGGCTTACCCGTGACGTGATCCACGATCGCCCGGCAAACCTCGTTTTCGGCACCACACGGCGTTGCAAGCACGATAGCATCGGACCAAACCGCAACTTCGCCGATTGGGCCTTCGGATGGGGCTGATGCAGTCCGGACACCAAGTCGAACCTCATGTTGGTGCGCAAACGTGCCGGACAGCGCGGATGAAACGCGTCCACGTCCAATGATCCCAATCTTCATGCCGCCGCTCCTTGCCTTGCCGGTGCTCAGGACATATGGATCGGCACAGTGTAGTTAAACTGAAAACGCTTCATGTCAGAATACAATGAAAATAAAATCAGAAGGCTGGATCTGACCGTCCTTTTGATTTTTCTCGCGCTCATGCGCACCCGCAAAGCCTCTGACGTCGCTGGTGAATTGGGGCTCACGAACTCCTCGATCAGCCATACGCTGCGCAGGTTGCGCGAGGTATTCGAGGATGAGTTGTTTCTGCGTCGCCCGCATGGCTTGGAGCCCACGGCATTCGCGATCCAGATTGAACCCAGCATCCGCGCCGCCGTCGATGCGGTTCAGTCGGCCTTGTCGGGACCAGCGCTGTTCAACCCGGCAACGGCAGACATAACTTTGCGTCTGTCCGCGTCAGACCGGGAGATCGCGACATTTCTCCCGAAGGCTATGGCGAACATGCGAGAGGAGGCCCCCGGCATTCACCTGTCTGTTCGGTCACTGACCAGATCAGAGTGCTTGCGCGGGTTATCCGACGGCACGCTCGACCTTGCCTTGGGCTACTTTGCGGGCGCTGGTGATGAATTCGACACACACCTCATTCGCAAGGAAGGCTACCTTGTCGCTGCTCGAAAAGGACACGCCATATTCGATGCGCCCTTGACGCCCGAAACCTATGCCGCCGAGGCGCATATCCTTGTCTCAAGCGATGGATCAATGCGGGGAGTTGTCGATACCACGCTGGAACAGCAGGGGCTGAACCGGCAGGTCTGCCTCGCCGTTCCGTCGTTCCTACCTGCGCTGTCTGTTCTGGCAGAAAGCGACTTCATTAGCACTTTACCCGCCGACCTCGTCAGACATCATGCGAGCTACTTTGGGTTGAAATTCTGTGAGCCGCCGATCGAAATCCGTTCGTTTGATGTCTCAATTCTTCGTCACAAAAGACATAGCAAAAGTGCAGTACATAACTGGGTTACTGACAAACTGGCAAAATAGCTGAACGCTTTGTGGTGCACGAGCTTTGGAAACGGGATATCTTTTTTCCGCAAAAGGGTACCTGACACGCGCTCAGAGCGGCGCACTTCGGCCCATAGCCGACTTCCGACAGCCTGCCTCAATGCTGCAGCCGCAGTCCGCAAAGCTGACATTCAAAACTGCATCAGCACCAGTGGCATTCAAACTAGTTCGAACGCTCACAAACGACCTTGAGCGCTCTGTTTTCTCGGTTCAACGCCGCTTTGAACGCTAGCGTGAACAATGATTGGATTGGCCACCAGGTTGGAACAAATCGGAGTTGCAAAGTGCTCTCGACTGATGTGCCGTTGTCTACCAAGACGTGCCTCGCCACAAAGCGACCCTTCTCATCGATGGTGCGCCATGCCGCTACTTTGTTTGGAACCAGTTCGGTGACTTGCCAGCTCCGTTTAGGTTGTAGCGGTTGCTTAAGCGAGAACTCCGTCCCTATTGACAGCTGATCGGCATCTTGAACACTCGCCGCTTGTATCGTTGGGCACCATTCAGGCCATCGATTGACGTCAATTGTGTATTTCCAGACAGTTTCCAACGGGGACGTAATGAGGATGGAACTTTCAACAACAGACGTTGAAGGCATCCCGGCTTCCGCACTTAGTGCATGCATATCTCTTCTCCTTTTCAGGAGTGGCATGCCTCAACAGGCTCCTTCCCGCTATTCGCCCATCGGACACGAAGGGTTTGGATAAGACGCTAGGTTGCGTCTCCAAGCGCATGGCTCAACTTCGCCTGCCACTTGCGTCGGTATTCGCTAGCACTCAATCCGACCCGCTTCTTGAACGCGGTGCGAAAAGCAGAAGGCTCTGCATATCCAACTTCTCCAGCAATGTCGTCGATTGGGGTATCGGATGTTTCGAGTGCCTGTTTTGCCTCTTCGACCCGGACCGTTTGAACATAGTCGCTTGGAGTCTGTCCTGTGGCAGCTCGGAACCGGCGCAACAACGTACGCTCTGTCATACCCGCCATGCGCGCCATTTCCTGAACAGGGTTCGAATGCTCGTAGTTGACGGCTATCCAGCTCTGTAGGTCGCCGATGACTGCGTCAGAATGCTGGCGTCCAGCGGACAAAGACGCAAAGCCCATTTGGCCTTGGGAGTGCGGTTCAATTAGGTAGAGTTTGGCAATTCGACGCGCTTCTTCGCAACCTACCAAATGGGCAATCAGGTAAAGAACAAGATCAGCCCAAGCTGACGCGCCACCGGCGGTTACGATGCGATGTCCGTCGCCCGCAGGGATCAAGACCCGTTCGCGGCGCACCCGTATTCCTTCGAACTCTTCAGCTAACCGTTCTGAGTAAGCCCAATGGGTCGTTGCATCCACGCCGTTCAGTACGCCACTCATGCCTAATAGCAACGCTCCGGAACAGACGGATGTCACCATCCCGCCGGAATCGTGCACCTGAGCGGCCCACTCCGCGATTGGATTCATTTCCGAAGGGAGCGGTTTCCATGGGTCGAGATGCATGTCTGGTACAATCACGAGATCGGTTTGCGACGGTTCAGGTAACACAGCTTCCGGGGTGATCAAGCGGCCATTCAAATCGCGATAGGCTACACCGTCCGGCGTGCACAGACGCGCCCGGAACGGTGATTGGAGCATCTGTTCGCCATGAAGCATCGCCCAGTCCCGACCCACAGAAGCCAGAACATCCAGGATCGAAAAGACTGTCGATGTGCCAGCCCAAGGAAGTCCTACGACAACTGTTTCGAGTGATTTTGACATTTCAGATGTCCGATTTGAGCCGTTCTTGTCGATCTAACAGCTAACGCGACTCGGCTTGTCAATGCAAACGATCTCCATCTGAGCGCCACGGCGCTTTCAACAATGGAGACCCAAATGAACGATCTTTCCTCACCAACCCCCTTCAATGCCGAACGCGCCGAAGCCTTCGCTGGTCAGCTTGTCGGCACGATCACGAACGCCGCAACCTCGATTATGATCTCGCTTGGCCACCGTGTCGGCCTGTTCGACGCAATGGCCGCTCTGCCACCGAGCAGCAGTGAAGCACTCGCTTCTTCAGCGGGTCTTGCTGAGCGATACGTACGCGAATGGCTTGCTGTCATGGTGACTTCTCGGATCGTCGAGTACCAACCGGAGAACCGGACTTACTCACTGCCTGCTGAGCATGCCGCTTTTCTGACGCGAGCAGCCGCACCTAATAACATCGCTGTGACCAGCCAGTTTGTTGGGGTTGCCGCCTCGGTCGAAGAGCAAATGATCGAGCGATTTCAAAGCGGCGATGGTCTGCACTACGACCATTTCCTTCGCTTCCACGAGGTGATGGCAGAAGACAGCTATCAGACCACGGTTATGGCCTTGATCGATAGTATCTTGCCAATTGTCCCAGGTCTGATCGAGCGCTTGAAGGAAGGTATCGATGTCGTCGATATTGCGTGTGGCGGCGGTCGTGCACTACTCAAGATGGCGCATGCATTTCCAAATAGTCGGTTTACGGGTGTGGACCTCTGCGAGGACGCATTCGCCGAAGCGCGTGTTCAGGCCCTAAAGGACGGTTTGGATAACCTCACCTTCAAAACGCTGGATTTGAGCACCGTCGATTCACTTGGCGCATTCGACCTGGTGACTGGTTTCGACGCGGTTCATGACCAGAAAGACCCTCTGGGGCTTGTCAAAACTGTTTACAATTCGCTGACGGAAGACGGCGTGTTCCTGATGCAAGATATCGGCGGGTCGCGGGACCTTGTCACCAATATGGACAATCCGCTTTCGCCACTTTTGTTCACCATTTCGCTGATGCATTGTACGCCGATTTCGATTGGTCAGGGCGGTCCAGGTTTGGGAACGATGTGGGGTGTGGAAACCGCGCAGGACTTCTTGGCCGAAGCTGGGTTTGACGATGTGGAAACCCACCGCCTGCCGCATGACCAAGTGAACGCCTACTTCGTTGCACGCCGTTAAATGCGAGTGATCGCAACAAGGACAAAACCATGAAACTACGTATTCTTCAGCGTCTCTCCGACGCCCGCCAGCGACGCAAAACACGCCGCATCATCACAAACCTGCCAAAGAGCGTCCAACGGGACATCGGCTTGATCGATGGTCTGCCCGATGGGGTGCTCCGCCGATCACGTTAGGAGTTGGCCATGCCACACGCCGACAAACACACACTTATCATTGGGGCCGGTTTGACTGGCCTCTCCACCGCACACATCCTGCGCGACCAGGGCATCCCTGTGACCGTGCTGGATGCATCTGACCGCGTGGCTTGGAACTGGCGGCAGCGCCATCCCGCGCTGCGGTTGAACATTCATCGTAGATTTGTAGCACTACCAGGCAAGCCGGCACCACGTTCAGACGGCGCCTACCTCAAGCGCGATACTCTCATTCAGCACCTCGAAGATTTTGCCTATGATCTTCGCGACTGCATCGAGGCTGGTGTCATCGTCTCCGGGATAGAACGGACTTCAAATGGTTGGCGCGTCGTTGCCGGAAGCCGTTCGTTCGAGGCACCGCATGTCGTCGTGGCAACAGGACGCGACCGAACCCCGCACATCCCAGCCTGGCGAGGTCTTGAGCGTTTTGAGGGGGAAGTGATCCATGCAGCAAACGTAGGCAATTTCTCGCAATACAACGGAAAGAAGGTTCTTGTTGTTGGGGCAGGTAACTCCGGCGGTGACGTGTTGAACCACCTCGCGCGACACAATCCAAAAGATGTGCGGATCTCCATACGCTACGGTCCTGCGATCGTTCCGCAACGCGTGTTCGGATTCCCGCTACACCGCGCAGCCAATCTCTTTGCCGCAATGCCACTTTGGATGGTCGATCCGGCGTTCGCGCTGACGCAGCGCTTGTTCTTTGGCGATCTCAAAAAGTACGGTCTGACCTCTCATTCAATGGGCGGCGGAACGAGGCTCGCCACCGACGGGACGGCGTTCGCCATCGACGACGGTTTTGTTGCAGCAATCAAGAGCGGGCGCTTCAAGGTCGTTGGTGAGATCACTGAGTTTTGGACCGACCGCGTCTCTTTCGATTGCTTCCGCACGTTCGAGCCGGATGTGGTGATCTGTGCGACAGGATACAAAACTGCATTGGAGCCTTTGCTCGGGGGTTTTGATGTCCTCAACCATGCGGGCATCCCAAAGCACCCGATGGGAGAGCCGACGCCAGGTCTGCCAGGTCTATGGTTCAATGGGTTTCGGCCTGAATTCCAAGGCTACTTCCACTCGGCGGCCAAGGGGGCGCATCGAATTGCGTCCGGCATCCTTAAAGACGCCAAGACCGTCAAACCGGCTCATGCTTCGCCACAGCGAAAGCTTGCTGCATAGTCAATGACGAGGTGCTTTGATGATAGCTGTCAGCTTATCGGGGCACCTCACTCACCCAAGGAAATCAACATGACCAAAAGCTCATTCTCCGAAAGCCTGATGTCCATGTCCGACGAGGTTTGGGAACGACATGCCAATCCTTGGAGTGGATGGAGCCGCATCTCCATCCCGCCCCTCTTTGTCGCGGCCGTCTGGAGCCGTGAGTGGATCGGCTGGTGGTCGCTCGCACTCATTGCGCTGGTTTGCATCTGGACTTGGTGGAACCCACGCGCATTTCGAAAATCTGATAACCTAGACAACTGGATGTCGAAAGGAGTCTTTGGTGAGCGTGTATGGATCGCCCGAAAGGCCGATCCTGTGCCTGAACATCACAGGAGGATGCCTCACATTCTGGCAGTAGTTAGTGGATTGGGGTTGCTGCCATTAGGATGGGGCTTGTGGGTACTGGACCCATGGCCCGTGCTTGCTGGAATGATCCTTGTGATGGGCGGCAAGCTCTGGTTCTTGGACCGCATGGTCTGGCTTTTTGAGGACACGGGCGGCCTCAAAGCCAAGCATTAGTCTGTTTGCCTGTGAACGTAGACAAGCGTTGGGTCGTCATCGGGAGCCAGGGCACTTTCATCCAGCAAACAGCCAATACGCTCAGCAAGTCGAATGGACGCCGTGTTCTCGGGGTCAATGTAGCTGACGGCGCGGGTCCAATTGAGATCCCTTAGAACGTGGTTGCGTAATGAAACGACAGCTTCACTGGCAAAACCCTGGCCTTCGTCCTCGGGAGACCAGATCGACCAGGTCAGTTCCTTCTCTGGCCAACCGCTTGGATACCAGGGCCCGGCAGTACCAATGGCGTCGTTTGTATCTTTGCGACAAACCACGAACGGTCCCGTTTGATTCAGCGACCAAGCGCTTTGGACAAGTCTGTATGTTCTAATGTCGTCATGGGACCGATCAAACTACTCGTCTGTTAAGCGTCAACGGAAACCACCGCGATTTCATTCAATTCGCAAGGTTTCGATCGGAAAGCATAGGCTTGGATCGGACAAGACTGCGCACTCTGAGTTCATCGCAGACGGCCCAAAACGGACGGTCAGTTCACAGTTGGGATGCTGCGGTCGCAGCCTGCAAAGCAGACTTTCGCGCCGATAGGGTTCATTATGTTAAAACGGCGGAAACATATTGATCACAAGTAGCAATACTACAATCAGTGGAGGAAGTACGACTTGCAAGCAGGCATACCAGCTATATCGGGAGGCTCCCTTCCAGACATCAAGCATCCCTTCTTTGCTCACTGGGTAGGCCATAGGACCAAGTATTTTTCTTAGGTTTGCCATTCGCCTAGTGTCAGGCAGTTCCTTTGCATAGCGCAATCCCTTTTTCGCACTCAGATAGTTCCTGAGTGGGAGAAGAGTAAAAATCGGCCATAGAGAAATTATCATTATGGATTTGGAGAAAAATCCTACGTTCAACGTAGCTTCTTTTCCTAAGACTTTGACGGAAACCGGCCTCCTCCAACTGTAAGTTTGAAGTGTTCTAGCGGAGATAGTGAATAGTGTTAGGTAAACTAAAATCATTTCGATTGCGAAAGGTGTTAGCTGGAACGGTAGAGGCCAAGAATTCACAATGTTCACTATAGGTTGCGTCGCACCGCGAAATGTACTCACCAATTCGGAAACAAATGCATTTAGCCCTACCTGATAGATTCGAACAAACGCACTCATTAGACTTATTCCCGACAGAAGTGCTCCAACCCATGCTGTCCAAAAACCAAGTATAGAACCAAGACCACCTGGCGGCGGCGGCAGGCTGCGCTCTCTCTCAATCGCCAACATGTCACCAACTCGAATGTCGTTTGGCATGCTTGGTCCCTCTTCAAACTCCTTCAATAATTCAACGAGCGTCCCAAGCTGTTTACCGACTTCCTTTGGGTCTTTTGGCTCATCCATGCATTGTCGTCCGTTTACTTGCTCAGTCGAGAAATAGTTGTGTGAGCGACACCCATGTCTTTAGCAATCGCGCGGCAGCTGTCCCCTTGAGCCATTCGAGCAAGCGCGAGTGTCCGTTGGTGCTCTGTAAGCTTTGGTTTTGGGCCGAATTTTACGCCTCGCGATTTCGCGGCGTCTCTACCTTCGTTCGCACGGCGTGTGATGCGCTCACGCTTATCCTCGGCCAACGCCGAAAGGAAGGCAAGAATGCCCTTACCCGTCGGCGTAGTCAGATCGAGCCATGGTTTGTCTAGCACCTTGACTGTCGCGCAGCGGTCAGCAACACGTTGAATGATGGTAATGCCGTCCATCATCGACCGGGTGGCTCGGTCCCATTCTGCGATCACAAACACGTCTTCCGCCCCAAGAGCATCAATAGCCTTTTCGAGCTATGGGCGGCCCTTCACTGTCTTGGCTGTCGCCTTTTCTCGGAAGATACGTTCTGCGCCAGCCGCGTTTAGCGCTCCAATCTGGCGGTCGAGACTTTGGGCTCGGGTCGATACTCTAGCATAGCCGATCTTCATGTTGATAGGGTATCAGATTGAGACGAAATGCGCACCTGATTTATGCACCATGTCTATAACCTTGTTTTGTGGGGTTGGTGGGCGTGGTGCAGAAATCATGACTTACGCTCCAAACAGTTCGACGAGTTGTTTGTGATACTAGGTTTGGCAAGTACTAGCCGACTTTTTCCGACCGACAGGCGATTTTGAGCCTCAATTGCTGGTACGCCCTTGTTTACGCAATACTTTGAATACCACTTCTCGCCACGACGCTCGATCAGTTGCCACAAGCCGGGCACAGGTCGCCCGAGAAGTGCGAGGACTGTGAACACGACGCCGATTACAGCCACTAGCTTAGAACCCCAGTCCACCACCGGCGGCAGCGATGACGGATCCCAAAATACTCCAAATGTTGCGAGGATGCCCGCTGCGGCCAAAACCGCTCCGCCCAGCACCTGATAGCGGCCTATCCACTTGTTGGCATATTCGATGCCTGCCTGCATCACGGTCTCATGACGTGATGTGACCGATGCAAGGCGCCTTGCATCTTCCTCCCTTAAACGCTCCAACTCGGCCAGCCGCGCCTCCACATCGGCGGTCCTCCGGGCTTCTTCATCGAGCCTTGCTTCATATTCGGCTTCGGTTTCTTTCTGCGTCTTTTTGTTCTCGGCGCGCAGTTGACGAATTTTCTTGTCTTTCTCTGACAGCTTCGCGTCCGTTTCGTCGCGAACGACCTTGATGGCAGCATCTAGCATTCCGTCCAGAAGCTCTTGGTCTCGTTCAGGATCAAACGGCGCAGACGAGCCGCGTGCGGTGTCCATTAGGTAGCTGACCGCGCGGTTGTCCTGCAAAAGCAGTTCAAATTGCTCCACCTTTTCGGGGGTGAACTTGGCAACCTGCTGCCGGGCATTTTCAATCACGTCTTTTCGGACCCTGAGGACGCGTTCGCATTGTGCCAACATGTGCGATGTTGGCAGTTTCTCCGAGTTCTCGAACCCAGTTCGGAGCCAAGCGATTGTCGCCAAGTCTCGGGTATCGACGACGGGGCCGCATTGTGTTTCGCGTACCAATTGAGACTGCAAGCAGTATTCCCGCGCTTTCCTGACCAGCTTCTCGTTCGAGGAAATGAAGACATGGCTGTTTTGCAGCGGATCGTTCTTGTGCCTGCCATGGCGCATCCGCATGATGGCTGTCACGGCGAACGCATCATGCTCGCGAGCAAGTGGGTTATCCCAAGACAGGAACGAGTAGACGTCGGTATTTCGTTCGGAATCGAAGTACTTTTGATCATTGGGGAAGGCGTCTAGCGAGTAATCCCTGACATTCACACCGAACTTTTCTGCGGCTGCCTCAATGTCTGAAGCAACAGTTTGCACGTAGGCTCGGTCAACCTCTCCCTTTATAGCCGCCGTGTGGGTGCGACCGTGACGATCCGAGGGCGAAGCCTTCAAGTAGGACGAGAGGACGCGTTCTGCCTCGCGGCAGCTTTCGCTGAAGACCTGAATGCGACAACCAATTGACCTCAATGCATCAACAATCGTTCTTGCTTCCTCTTGAAGGGCTGCACCGCTTGTCCCGACAAGGCCAAGTAGCATTGGCCCGTCGAGAAAGAATGTTGTTTCGCTTGTTGTTTCCAGTGCAGAGGGCTTGCGAAAATCCTCAACTAATTCAGCCAACAGGCCTGCCGCGACAAAAAGGCTGAGTTTTTCGGCTAGTTCCGGCTGTTCCTTTGAAAGCCATTGTACAAAGCGCGCACAGGCGTGGGTTTCCGACTGCGACAGAACCGAAACGTCATTTGTTAATTCTTGAAGGGCGCTGCGTTCCCCGTTGGCAATGTCTCCTGACCTTAAGGAGGCAGAAATTTCATTGTTCGAATAGGCGTCGAGCGATATAAGAAAGCGGACGAGTAGGTCGCCCAACTGCTCAGGGGTCAATTGCCTGTAGATGAGATCGCCAGAAACAAGGTCGAACTCCCCGAACAACTCGGTGACTTGATCGAATGAATCTTGGATCGACATTTCAACGTCGGCAGCTAGCTCCGGGCTTGGCTGCGCAACGAAAATCGTCTGGCCGTTCTTTTGCTCCTCGACTAGGTGCCCTTGCGCAACTAGTCGCTCAACGAAGACATGCCCGACTGACTCCGTGAGGTTCCACCCGTAGATGAGTTTAGCGGCTTTCGCCAGCAATGATGCGGTGATCGGCTTTCCGTGAAGCTTGTCGAGAATGGGGACGTAGAAGTAGCAAAGGGCGTCCATGACGTCCGAATTCTCATCGTCGCGAAACGCAGAAAGAACCGCGTTTACTCTTACCGCTGCTGGACCGACTGTCATCATTTCAAACTTATGGTTGTATCGCGGTCGCCAACGTACTGTTCTTGCGTCCAAGAGTCGAATAAACACAGGGTTTAGGCGTTATGTCTGCAAATTGTTGTCCAACAGTCTCGTCGGTCGATTTGTTGTTAGTGGAAGGTTATGACCGCACCCCGCAGACGCATAAGCCCCTTGTGTATGAAAACTTGTCTTCTCAGATCAAAATGAACGTCAGCTTTGACGTTCGAGCCTTTATCGGCTTGCCACCGCAGCGAACTTCCGCTTTCCGCCCTTTTTGCGGAAAACTGCTCTTCGCTCTCGTTCACACTAAAGCCTAGACAGCGCGCCAATTCGCCCTGAAACTGGATCAAAGCCAGCAAATGGAAGAACTATGCTTAATAAATGGAAAGAATATGATGAATGCACCATGAGTGATGTGGTGGAGCCTAGGGGAGTCGAACCCCTGACCTCTTGCATGCCATGCAAGCGCTCTCCCAACTGAGCTAAGGCCCCATCCGGCGCAACGTCCTGTTGCGAGGTGCTGTCTATGCAGCGGGTCGGGCGAGATCAAGAGTAAATCTCGCCCGCACCTTTCAATTACTCGTCGTCACCCGTGGCCACATCGGCCAATTCGTCCAGCGAGACGGTATCGTCGTCATCATCATCTTCGAGCACATCATCGCCCAGATCGACGTCGTCGCCGTCATCGTCGTCATCAAGGACCAGATCGTCCTCTTCGGCGACCTCTTTGATCTTCTTGCTTTGCGCGTCCTCGGCATCCGCCACCATGGTTCGGGTCTTGGACGTGTCCACCGTAACCTCGTTACCTGTGTAAGGGCTGATGATCGGGGTGGCGTTCAGGTCGTAAAAGCGCTTGCCGGTTTCGGGGCAAAGACGTTTTGTACCCCATTCTTCCTTTGGCATGGGCTATCCCTTCGAAATCTTGCACGGACCCTTGCGGGTGATCGGTGCCAACTGCCATAAGCAGGGGGCTGTGTCAAAGCCTTTGGCACATGGAAATACGAGTAGCTGGATATGGGCCGTCACACGCTTGAAGGCAACCCCCCGATTGAGGTCAATCTGCGGAAATCGACCCGCGCGCGACGCCTGTCGTTACGTATTTCGCGGCTTGATGGGCGGGTGACGTTGACCTTGCCGCGCTTTACTGCCGAACGGGAGGGGATCGCCTTTCTGAAAGCGAAAGAGGCGTGGTTGCGCACCCATCTGCATGATGTTGCGCCTCCCTCGGCGGTTGCGGTCGGCACAGAGTTGATGGTGCGCGGGCAGCTGCTCCCGGTTGTGACCGGCGATGCGAAGCGCGTTCAGATCACGACATCCGAGATCTGTGTGCCGGATCAGGCGACTGCCGCGGTGCGCATCAAGGCTCAGCTAAGGCATTTGGCGCGTGACGCGTTGGCGGCGGCTTCGGACCGGTATGCGGCTAAGGTCGGTCGTCATTACACGCGGTTGACACTGCGCGATACAAGGTCGCGTTGGGGCTCGTGTTCCAGCAACGGCACGTTGATGTATTCTTGGCGCCTGATTATGGCACCACCCGATGTGCTTGACTACGTGGCGGCCCACGAGGTGGCGCATCTTGTTGAGATGAACCACTCACCGGCATATTGGGATGTCGTGGGGGCGCTTTACCCTGACTATGAACGTCCGCGCCAGTGGCTGCGCGACAATGGCGACCAATTGCATCGCTTCCGCTTCGACAATTGACCACCCTCCGGTTTGTGATCACAATTGCCGCATGATGATCCAGCCGCGCCCGATTGACCCGACCACCGCCGCGCATGAGCGGGTCTATCGCGCCTTGCGGACGCGCATCCTGCATGGCGAGATTGCACCGGGCGAGGCCCTTACCCTGCGCGGGATTGGCGAGACTTATGACGTGTCGATGACGCCTGCGCGTGAAGCTGTGCGGCGGCTTGTGGCGGAAGGGGCACTGTTCCTTTCATCGTCCGGTCGTGTCTCGGCGCCGACCTTGTCAAATGACAGGATTGAGGAATTGGCAAGTCTGCGCGCCCTGCTCGAACCGGAGCTCGCCTCACGCGCCTTGCCACGGGCGCACTTTGCCCTGATCGAACGGCTTGAAGCGACCAACCAGGGTGTCAGCCAGATGATCGCCCGCCATGATGCGACGGGTTACATCCGCATGAATCTCGAATTTCACCGCACGCTCTATCTGCGCGCGCAGGCACCCGCGATGCTCGCTATTGCTGAGACGGTTTGGTTGCAACTAGGGCCGACAATGCGGGCACTTTATGGGCGGCTGAACCGGACCGAGCCGCCCTATCACCACAAGCTGATCATCAGCGCGCTCAAAGCAGGTGATGAGCCGGGCCTGCGCCTTGCGGTGCGCACGGATGCCACGCAAGGCCTCAGGATGTTGAAGGGGTAGGTGGGAACCGGTCGAGGTCGATCATAGCGTTCTTTAGCACCCGGCGAAAATCCTCGCCGGGCATGCCGAGGCCATGTGCGAGTTCAGTTGCAAAGGCATATTGACCCGGCAGCATGCGCCCATTTGCCATGCCCACATAAAGCACCCCTTGCATCATGATGTCTTTTTCGCGGTCGCGCAATCCGCGACCAAAATCGATGTAATCCTGTGCATCAAGGCCGGGATCGAGATGATCGGCGATCCGGATGATGTCCTGTGGCTGATAATTGCGGCGGGTCAGGCGCCGCGCCGCCTGCGCCACAATCGCGATATCGTTTGACGCCATGACACCGGCCGCACTGCCTGCGTAACACATCGTTGTCAGGATCCGGCTGGATGCCTTGGCGCGGAGTGGTCCGCGCAGATCATAGCCCAACAGCGATTTGATGCGGCGGATGATCACGGCAATGAGTGCGAGGCCAATCGCCGCCCAGAGGCCGTAATTCTGCACATTACGGGTCAGATCGTTGCGCGCGCGCGCCGGGATATCTGTCGCGATCAGTTCGAGCGACTGTGCGGTGATCATCTGCTCTTCAGTGAACGGACGCAATGGTTCTGACACGCAGCCATCGTCAGCCAAAGCATATCCGGTAATGTCACTGGTGAGCGTCAAGCCGAGGATCTTGAGGTCACGGGTCACGTAACAAAGCGACATCGTATTCACGTCCGGGCCGGGAATCGTTGTGTCGGCCACGAACTCTAGGCCGTCAAAATACCCGGTATCATTCGTGAACGCATGCGCTGGGTAGGAGATCAGGGCCAGAAACAACGTTAATAGAATGCGCGCTCTCATGGGCTTCTCGGATCGGAGTACTCGGTATCGCGCCGAAACAACCCTAGAATTGTGGCGCACTTGTGTTTGACTGGGACCTTGTCTGCGGCAATTTCCGCGTGGACAGTGAATTGGTAGCAATTTGGCAACAGTTTCTTGGTCGAAATTATTAAGTATTTGTTAACGCGTTAATCTTTGAAGACGTAGTTGTGGTCCCAAGCGGTCAAAATGAGGGGTTCTTTGCCGGGAAGACCCTCAACATGCGGGCCCTCCGACGATCGCTTGGTTGTCCGTTTGGGTCAGACGTGAATAGCCCCATCGCCACAGGCCAGCGCTGCCTCGCGCACGGCTTCAGAATAGGTGGGATGCGCGTGACAGGTGCGGGCGAGGTCTTCGGCGGCGGCACCAAACTCCATCGCCACGCAGATCTCATGGATCAGGTCACCGGCCATAGGTCCGATAATATGCGCGCCCAAAATGCGGTCGGTGCTTGCGTCAGCGAGGATTTTGACAAAGCCGTCGCCTGCAAAATTGGCCTTCGCACGGGCATTTCCCAAAAACGGGAACTTGCCGACCTTGTAGGCGCGCCCTTGTTCTTTCAGGCTTTCTTCGGTTTCGCCCACATTGGCGACCTCGGGATGGGTGTAGATCACGCCTGGGATCACACCGTAATTCACATGGGGGTGCTGACCAGCGATGCCTTCGGCAACGGCCATGCCCTCATCCTCGGCCTTATGGGCCAGCATTGGCCCCGCGATCGCATCGCCGATGGCGTAGATGCCGGGGAGGCTGGTGGCAA
The DNA here is from genome assembly GCF_033963825.1 of Cognatiyoonia sp. IB215446. Classification (NCBI taxonomy): domain Bacteria; kingdom Pseudomonadati; phylum Pseudomonadota; class Alphaproteobacteria; order Rhodobacterales; family Paracoccaceae; genus Cognatiyoonia; species Cognatiyoonia sp. IB215446. The sequence continues at coordinate 649,135 of NZ_JAXBMD010000001.1, forward strand.
ATTTCGTATCCGTCTTGATCTGGCCACGCTCTGACATCGCAACGCCCAGCGCGTCAAGACCGAGCCCATCGGTATAGGGCTTCCGGCCCGTAGCGACGAGGACGGTATCCGCGGTCATCTGATGCTCGCTCTCATCCTTGCGCAACTTGTAGGTCACGGTCGCCTTGCTGCCCTTGACCGCAACATTCTGCACCGCCGCACCCAGGGTGAATTTCAGCCCCTGCTTCATCAGCATCTTCTGAAATTGCCGCGCGATCTCGGCATCCATGCCCGGCGTGATTGCGTCGAGGAACTCAATCACCTCAACCTCGGCCCCCAAACGCGCATAAACCGAGCCTAGTTCCAGCCCGATCACACCGGCGCCGATCACCACCAGCTTCTTGGGGATTTTGGTCAGTTCCAGCGCACCGGTTGACGTGACAACCGTCTTTTCGTCCACTTCAACACCAGGTAATGACGACGGCTCTGACCCGGATGCGATCACGATATGCTTGGCCTCATGCACGTCGTCACCCACCTGCACCTTGCCTGCCTCAGGGATCGAGGCCCATCCCTTGATCCAGTCGATCTTGTTCTTTTTGAAAAGAAATTCGACGCCGCCCGTATTCTGGCCGATGGTCTGTTCTTTATAGGCGAGCATCTGTTTCCAATCGACCGAGGGCGCCTTGCCCTTCAGGCCCATCGTCGCGAAATTGTGCTCGGCCTCATGCAACAGATGCGTCGCATGCAGCATCGCTTTGGACGGGATACAGCCCACATTCAGGCAGGTTCCGCCCAGCGTTTCGCGGCCCTCAACGCAGGCGACTTTCATCCCCAATTGCGCGCAGCGGATGGCGCAGACATAGCCGCCGGGGCCGGCACCGATTACGATGACATCATAGCTGGACATGGGGTCTCCTTTAGTCATGCAGAACGCGTACAGAACCTGTTAGGGATGCTGTACGTACAAAGTGTCATATCAGGGCTGAGAGTATCATCAGCAAGGTTGAGAGGAACCCCACCATCCAAATCAGCGTCCGCCAGGGGGAGAGGCCGAAATAGTAGGCGGGGACATAAAGGATGCGGGCACCTAGGTAGGTCCAGGCACACGCGGCGCTGAACCCGGTCCCCTTGTCGCCGAGCGTGATCACAACGACGGCAATGGTGAAGAGGATCAGCCCTTCGAAATGGTTGTTCATCGCGCGCTGCAGGCGGCCCGCACCGCCGGTCAGGTCTATCTTCTGATCCCGCGGACTCATCGCCTTTTTCGGACCGACCTGCAGGTTGGCCGCGATGGAATAGAGCGTGAACTGGACAGCCTGCAAGATGGCGGAAAGGGCGAGGACGGTGAGTTCGGGGGTCATTGTGTTAACTCAGTATTGGTTGAGTTTGATTGATGGTCTTCGAGAACCTTGTCCAGCGCGTCAAATGTACTCGTCGATGATAGCTTCACCAAATAGGCCGTGACCCCCCCGACTACGCCATAGAGTGGTGCAATCCATGCCGGAGGATCGGTTGACTCCAGAAAAGGTTCTTGAAGTACAGTGTCTAGACCAGTGATTGAAGCGAGCATGGAAGCAGCGAGCGAAAGATAGAGAAGTCCCATAAAACCGGAAGCCAGTTCATACTTCGCGTTTGCGTCCCTCAACAACTCAAGCAGAACTGGGTTTCCCAAGCTTCCGATGTTGTATGCTCTTTCGACACGGCCGAGCTCTCTGTGACTTTTTGTCAGGCTTATTGATCCCAACATGGTGCAAACAGCACCGATCACCATTGACAGCATAATGATCAGCACGACGATGGGGATAGTGCCTGCAGTAAGGCTTTCCATTGCCAGATGCCCAGGACTCCAAGCGCTTGGGAACAAGCTCAATTCTCCAAGAATCGTGAGAAACAGTATGCCGAAGCCAAGTCGGCTTAAGCTGTTTGTCCAATTTCTTGACGCGTCGAACGCAGACTGGAAGACCAATTTACAAATCCATCAACAACCGCCGTGGGTCCTCCAGCGCCTCCTTTACGCGAACGAGGAACGTCACCGCGCCTTTGCCATCGACGATCCGGTGGTCGTAGGACAAAGCGAGGTACATCATCGGACGGATCACCACCTGCCCGCCGATGGCCATGGGCCGGTCCTGGATTTTGTGCATGCCCAAGATGCCCGATTGCGGCGGGTTCAGGATGGGCGACGACATAAGGGAGCCGTAGACGCCGCCGTTAGAGATCGTGAAGGTGCCGCCTTGCATTTCGGCCATGCTCAGCTTGCCGTCGCGTGCCTTCGCGCCCTTTTCGGCGATTGCCTTTTCGATGGCGGCGAATGACATCGCATCCGCATCGTTGATCACCGGCACCACGAGGCCCGTGGGCGTGCCTGCCGCGATGCCCATGTTGACGTAGTTCTTGTAGACGATGTCAGTGCCGTTGATTTCGGCGTTGACCTCTGGCACTTCTTTCAGCGCGTGGCAGCAGGCTTTGGTGAAGAAGGACATGAAGCCGAGCTTCACGCCGTGCTTCTGCAGGAACAGGTCCTTGTATTCGTTGCGCAGCGCCATGACCTCGGTCATGTCGACCTCGTTATAGGTCGTCAGCATGGCCGCCGTGTTCTGGCTGTCTTTCAGGCGCTTGGCGATGGTCTGGCGCAGGCGGGTCATCTTGACCCGCTCTTCACGGTCCGCCTGTTCGGCTGGGACCGGTGCGCGCGGGGCCGGGGCAGGGGCGGGCGCGGCTGATGAGAGCGCGTTCAGCACATCCTCTTTCATCACGCGACCATCCTTGCCGGTGCCTTGGACGTCGGAGAGGTTGTTTTCGGCCATCAACTTGTTGGCCGAAGGGGCATTCTCGACATCCGTGCGCGTGGTGGCGGGCGCAGGTGCCGGGGCGGCGGCGGGTGTTTCTGCCGCTTTGGGTGCGTCGGCTTTCGGGGCGGGGGCCGCGTCGCCCTCGGCGATCTGGGCGAGCAGGGCGTCAACACCCACGGTTTCACCTTCGGCGGCAACGATTTCCGACAGGGTGCCAGCCACCGGGCTGGGCACCTCCACGGTCACTTTATCGGTTTCCAGCTCACACAGCATTTCGTCCACCGCCACGGCATCGCCGGGCTGTTTGAACCAGGTTGCGACGGTCGCCTCGGTGACGGATTCGCCAAGGGTGGGGACGCGGACTTCGGTGCTCATTACTTCTTTCCTTCGATGGTCAGGGCGTCATTCACGAGCGCCGTTTGCTCTGCTTTGTGTTTGCTGGCGAGGCCGGTCGCGGGCGAGGCGGCGGCCGCGCGACCTGCGTAGATGGGCCGCGTGTGTTTGGCTTTGGTCCGGGTCAGGACCCATTCAATATTCGGCTCCATAAAGGACCATGGCCCCTGGTTCTTGGGCTCTTCCTGACACCAGACCATTTCGGCGTTCTTGAACCGTTCAAGCTCATTGACCGCCGATTGGGCGGGGAATGGGTAGAACTGTTCAAACCGGAGGATGTAGATGTCGTCGATCCCCCGCGCGTCCCGCTCTTCCAAGAGGTCGTAATAGACCTTGCCGGAACACATCACGACCCGCTTGATCTTGTCATCGGCCACCAGTTTTGTGTCGGAATTGCCCTGTTCGGCATCATCCCAGAGGACCCGGTGGAAGCTGGAGCCGGTTGTGAATTCGGCGCGTTTGGAAACGGCCAGTTTGTGCCGCAAGAGCGATTTCGGCGTCATCAGGATCAGCGGTTTGCGGAAGGTGCGGTGCAGCTGACGCCGGAGCAGGTGGAAATAGTTCGCGGGTGTCGTGCAGTTGGCCACGATCCAGTTATCGCCGCCGCACATGGTCAGGAACCGTTCCAGCCGGGCTGAGGAGTGTTCCGGTCCTTGCCCTTCGTACCCGTGGGGCAGCAGGCAGACGAGGCCCGACATACGCAGCCATTTCGATTCACCAGACGAGATGAACTGATCGAACATGATCTGGGCACCATTGGCGAAATCGCCAAATTGCGCCTCCCACAGGGTCAACGCGTTGGGTTCGGCGAGTGAATAGCCGTATTCGAAACCCAGTACCGCATATTCTGACAGCATCGAGTCGATGACTTCGTAATGCGCCTGTCCGTCGCGAATGTGGTTGAGCGGGTAGTACCGTTCTTCGGTATCCTGATTGATCAGGCCGGAATGGCGCTGGCTGAACGTCCCACGGGTCGAGTCCTGCCCGGCAAGCCGCACGCGGTAGCCTTCTGTCAGGAGTGAGCCGAAGGCGAGCGCTTCACCCGTCGCCCAGTCGATCCCTTCGCCACTGTCGAACATCTTCGCCTTGGTATCCAGAAGCCGCGCGACGGTTTTGTGCAATGCGAAACCTTCCGGCGCTTTTGTCAGCGCCTGGCCCACAGCGTTGAACGTCGCCTCTTCGATGGCCGTCACGCCGCGCTGGTAATCCTCTTCCTTGCGGTCGAGATGCGACCATTTCCCATCCAGCCAATCGGCCTTGTTGGGTTTGTAGGTTTTGCCCGCCTCAAACTCATCATTCAGATGCGCCTGGAACGCGGCTTTCATATCCTCGATCTCGCCTTCGGGGATCAGCCCGTCGCTGACCAGCCGCTCCGTGTACAATGTCAGCGTTGTCTTATGCTTCTTGATCTTCTTGTACATGATCGGGTTGGTGAACATCGGCTCATCGCCTTCGTTATGGCCAAACCGGCGGTAGCAGATGATGTCGAGCACCACGTCCTTGTGGAATTTCTGCCGGAACTCCGTGGCGACGCGCGCGGCATGCACCACGGCCTCTGGATCGTCGCCATTGACGTGGAAAATCGGCGCCTCGACCATCAGGGCGATATCGGTGGGGTAGGGGCTGGACCGGCTGAAATGCGGGGCGGTGGTAAAGCCGATCTGGTTGTTGACGACGATATGCATCGTGCCGCCGGTGCGATGCCCGCGCAGACCGGACAGGCCAAAGCCTTCTGCGACAACACCCTGGCCCGCAAAGGCCGCATCGCCGTGAAGCAGGACGCCCATGACCTTGGTGCGGTCGGTGTCGTTCAACTGGTCCTGCTTGGCCCGCACTTTGCCGAGGACCACAGGGTTCACGGCCTCCAGGTGGCTTGGGTTGGCGGTCAGCGACAGGTGCACGTTATTGCCGTCAAATGCGCGGTCAGAGGACGCGCCAAGGTGGTATTTCACATCGCCAGAGCCATCCACCTCTTCAGGTTTGAACGACCCGCCCTGGAATTCGTTAAAGATGGCGCGATAGGGCTTTTCCATCACATTGGCGAGGACGGACAAACGGCCCCGGTGGGGCATGCCGATCACGATATCCTCAAGCCCCAGCTGGCCGCCGCGTTTGATGATCTGCTCCATCGCGGGGATCAGGCTTTCGCCACCATCAAGGCCAAAGCGTTTGGTGCCCATGTATTTGACATGCAGGAACTTTTCGAAACCTTCGGCCTCGACGAGGCTGTTCAGGATCGCCTTGCGCCCTTCCTTGGTGAACGCGATTTCCTTGCCGTAGCCTTCGATCCGCTCTTTCAGCCAACCGGCCTCTTCAGGGTTGGAGATATGCATGTATTGCAGCGCGAAAGTGCCGCAATAGGTGCGCCGAACAATGGCAATGATCTCGTTCATCGTCGCCATTTCGAGGCCGAGGACGTTGTCTATGAAAATCGGCCGGTCCATATCGGCGTCGGTGAAACCGTAGGATTTCGGATCAAGCTCTGGATGGGGCGTATTGGCACGCATCCCCAGCGGGTCGAGCTCGGCGATCAGGTGACCCCGGATCCGGTAGGCCCGGATGATCATCAGCGCGCGGATGCTGTCGAGCACGGCGTGCCGCACCTGCTCCTCGGTCAGGTTCACACCTTTTTCGGCAGCCTTGTCCTTGATCTTCTTCGCCGCCGCTTCCGGCTCCGCAGGCCATTGCCCATCAAGAGCTGCCGTAAGGTCATCCGCTGGCTGCGGCGGCCAATCCATGCGCGCCCAGGACGGCCCCGCCGCCTCGGCCTTCGCCTCCATCGGCGCATCACCGAGCGAGCGGAAGAAGGCCTGCCATTGCTCATCTACCGCGCCGGGGTTGTCGGCATAGCGGGCGTAGAGCTGTTCAACATATTCAGCATTGTGCCCCTGCAGGAAGGATGAGGCGTGGAAGACGTCGTTTGGGGATTGTTCGGTCATTGGGGGACCTCGTTGGGGTTGGGGCCGAAACGGTTCTCATGAAAGTCAGATTTCTTCAGTGTCGTGAACAAGAAACCTCCGCCCACGACGACGAGTGCAGCGACGAGCAGCGCAGTGTACATGCCTTGTGTTGGCACCAGCTTTAGAAGGAATACGACAGTCGCAAATCCTAAAAACAAAACAACAAAAATCCGGCTTCCATCGATGTTAATATCATGAGCTCGTCGCACGAACGCGGAAACGAAGGGAAGAGTGAATAGCGCCGTGTATATGTTCACCCACCACGGAGCATCAGTGCTTAAACTGAGATTGAAACCGAAGTGCAGCGTGAGCTTGCCAGCTTCCTGGTTATTCCAATTAAACAAGATCGAATGAACAATAGATATAAAGAGTATGAACCACCAAAACTCTGCTCTAGAAGCACGACTTGAGAAGTCGAAAGACTTCGTAAAGCAGGATTTCGTGGCCTTAATCAGTCCCATCATGAGGGTCCTGTTTGATGTCCCGGGTCAGGCCCGGGACTGCGTTGCATTATTTGCGAAGTCCCGCACTTGATCCGGGACCTCGGTGTCTTCTCAGCCAATCGCCTCCAGCACAGCTTCACCAAGCGTTGCGGGGCTATCCGCCACGACGATCCCAGCGGATTTCATGGCTTCAATCTTGCTTTCCGCGTCGCCTTTGCCGCCTGCGACGATGGCGCCGGCATGGCCCATGCGGCGGCCGGGAGGGGCGGTGCGGCCGGCGATGAAACCGGCGACGGGTTTCCAGCGGCCTTTCTTCTTCTGTTCGGCGAGGAATGCGGCGGCTTCTTCTTCAGCCGTGCCCCCGATCTCACCGATCATGATGATCGATTGGGTTTCGTCATCGTCGAGGAACATGTCGAGCACGTCGATATGTTCGGTCCCCTTGATTGGGTCGCCGCCGATGCCGACGGCCGTAGACTGGCCGAGGCCGCTGTCAGAGGTCTGCTTGACCGCCTCGTAGGTCAGCGTACCAGAGCGGGAGACGACGCCGACCGAGCCGCGTTTGTGGATATGGCCGGGCATGATCCCGATCTTGCAGGCATCGGGCGTGATGACACCGGGGCAGTTGGGGCCAATCAGGCGGCTGGCAGAGCCTTCGAGCGCCTTTTTCACGCGCATCATGTCGAGGACGGGGATGCCTTCGGTGATGCAGATGATCAGCTCCATCTCGGCATCAATCGCCTCAAGGATCGAATCCGCCGCGAAGGGTGGGGGGACGTAAATGACCGATGCGTTCGCCTCGGTCTTCGCCTTCGCCTCATGGACGGAGTTGAAGACGGGCAGGTCCAGATGCGTCGTGCCGCCCTTGCCGGGTGTCACGCCGCCCACCATCTTGGTGCCATAGGCGATGGCCTGTTCGGAATGGAACGTGCCTTGCGAGCCGGTGAGGCCCTGGCAGATGACTTTGGTGTTTTCGTTTACGAGGATTGCCATTTTTTCCCTTTATTCTTTGAAGACGGTGAAAGATGCAAATCCACCGGAAGAAGTGTGCATGAACACGTAAGGCTCACCACTGATTATCATTTGCGCCACGCCTCGACGATGCTGCAGACTTAGCGAACGGAAGAAGTCATCTCGTCCGCCATAATTTGTTGCCAAGCGCTCTCTTACGACAATGCACTCAAAGGACCTGGCGGGATGTGTATTGATTTGAATCGTCAAGTTATCGGTGACGGCGGTTCCTTGACCGAGAAACTCAAAACCGGCCTTTTCTGCATCGGTTCGTGCTGCGTCTGGATCGTCTAGATTACGCATGCACAATGAATGAAAAGCGTCGATGGCTCGTTCGTTTGCTAGGTCTGCCACGTCTTGAGCGGAAACGTGGTTCTCAGATTGCGCGGGCGTTGTCCAACTGAGAAGCAGCATTGCCGCTAATGTCGGGAAACGTAGTGTCATCCCTTCACTGCTTTCACAATCTTCTGCGCCCCATCCTTCAAATCATCCGCCGCAATCACGTCGAGGCCGGAATTGTTGATGATGTCTTTGCCCTGCTGCACATTCGTCCCTTCAAGACGCACGACGAGGGGGACTTGCAGGCCGACCTCTTTCACCGCAGCCACAACGCCTTCGGCGATGACGTCGCAGCGCATGATGCCGCCGAAGATGTTCACGAGGATGCCTTTGACGTTGGGGTCAGAGGTGATGATCTTGAACGCCTCGGTCACCTTTTCCTTGGTCGCCCCGCCGCCCACGTCGAGGAAGTTGGCAGGCTCGGCCCCGTAAAGCTTGATGATGTCCATCGTCGCCATGGCGAGGCCTGCGCCGTTGACCATGCAGCCGATCTCGCCGTCAAGCGCGATGTAGTTGAGGTCGAATTTCGAGGCGGCGAGTTCCTTTGGGTCTTCTTCGGTCTCGTCGCGCAGGGCGGCCACATCGGCGTGGCGGTAGACGGCGTTGCCGTCGAAGGCGACCTTGGCGTCCAGCACCTTCAGATCACCGCCATCGGTCACGATCAGCGGGTTGATCTCCAGCATCTCCATGTCCTTCTCAACGAAGGCGGTATAAAGCTGGCCCATCAGTTTCACGCATTGCTTGACCTGATTGCCCGTCAAACCCAGCGCAAAGGCCACGCGCCGTCCGTGATAGGGCTGGTAGCCGGTGGCGGGGTCGACGGTGAAGTTCAGGATCTTATCCGGGGTTTCGGCAGCGACTTCCTCAATATCCATCCCGCCCTCGGTCGAGCAGACAAAGCCGATGCGGCTGGTCTGGCGGTCAACGAGCAGGGCGAGGTACATCTCGGTCTCGATGCCTGAGCCATCCTCGATATAGATTCGGTTGACTTGCTTACCTGCGGGGCCGGTCTGATGGGTGACCAGTGTGCGGCCAAGCATCCTTTTGGCCTCTTCGGCGGCCTCGGTGGCCGATTTCGCGAGGCGCACGCCGCCTGCATCGCCTGCATCAGTCTCTTTGAACTTACCCTTGCCGCGTCCGCCTGCGTGGATCTGCGCCTTCACAACCCAAAGCGGGCCATCCAGTTCACCCGCGGCGGTTTTCGCATCTTCGGCTTTCAAAACCGGACGACCGTCGGACACAGGCGCGCCATAGCTGCGCAGCAAGGCTTTCGCCTGGTATTCGTGAATGTTCATAAGGCAATCCCAATTCGGCTACATTTCCCCTGGGTTAGATCATAGAAAAACCCGCGCTTCTAAGGGAAAAATCCTGATCGGGCGAATAATCGTACATTTGTGATCACAGATTTTTTTTGTGTGATCACAAATGTATGACTGGTTAATTTGAATCAGCTTTCGTCCGTTTTCTTAGATTCGGCAGGGTGCTATGCATGTGCAATGAAGGCACAGACTTGCAGTTGGGCGGTCGTTGCGACCCTGGATGAACCACCGACACTCGTTGCGGCCTTTGTGGCATGGCATTTGTCGCTGGGCGCGGCAGAGATGCATCTCTATTTTGACAGGCCGGATGACCCCGCGGCCGATCTGGTGGCCGCCATTCCGCAGGTGCGGGTGACGCGTTGCGATGCTACCTATTGGAAGACAATGGGCAAGCGACGGCCCGACAAGCATCAATTGCGGCAGGTCCTGAATGCGCGTGACGCATTTGCCGCGACCCAGGAAGACTGGCTGCTGCATTGCGATGGCGATGAGTTCTTGTGGCCGGAGGCATCGGTTGCAGCAAGTCTGGATAGGGCGGGAGCGGGAGCTCAATGCCTGATCACCCCGGTGGCCGAGAGGTTCTATGTGACTGACAGCGCTGACGCGTCCATTTTCGCAGGTTCGTTCCGGCGGCCATTTGCGGGCAATCCGGACATGGGGCGGGCCCTGTTCGGTCGTGGCTATGCGATGACACAGCGGGGGCTGACCGGCCATGCGATTGGCAAGAGCTTTCTGCGGCGCGGCGCGAAGGCAACCCCGTCAATCCACCGGCCAAAGCAAAAGGGCGCGGACTTTCGGTCAGAACAGGCAAATGGTCTGACGCTTTTGCATTTCGACGGGCTGACACCCGCGCATTGGGCTTTCAAAATCCTGCGCAAGGCTGATGCGGTGGCCAATCACGGTGGCATGCCAGCGACTCGGCATCGCCAACGGCAGATCAACGCGGTCCTGGCCGCGGCGCAGGAAGTTATGGCCATACATGACCGGCTCAAACGCCCGGATGCGATGGCGCAGCAGCATCTGGCGGACCGCGCGCTGCTCCTCGATCCTGATTTTGCACCAGAGGGGGCGATGCAGGCGCTTTGGCCTGATCTCGACTTTGACCTCTCGCCAAAGCAGTTCGATGCGTGGCTGCATCTGCGCAGGCCAACTCTTTTTCGCCAGTTTGGGCTGAATGCCAGTGATTGATGCGATGCCGCCAGCCCGCTAACCTGCCCAAAAGACCCAAAGAGGATGACGAGCGTGCGCAAACTGATATTGGCAATGGTTGGAGCTTTGGGCCTGATGGCCTGTGCAAGCAGCGGTGGGATTCTGCCCGAAGACGCCGCGGAGATTAGCGAAAACCGGGTGAACAGCTTTCTTTCACCCACGGGCGACCGCTACGACATGCGGACCTATGTCGTGTCGGGCGACGAGCGGTTTTACATCACCGTCAGTCCAAGCCAAAGATCGCTGACTTTCGGGCAAGACCAGCGGCGTGCCAGCTCTGCCGCAGCCGCCTATATCCAATCGCGTGGATGCACCCGCAACCTCAGCCGTTTGACCAGTCAGGATCGCTATGACAGCGCCAATCAGGTCTGGACCATCGTGATCAGCTGCTAAAAAAGGGGGGCACCCGTGGGGTGCCCCTCGCGCGCTTTCGGGGCGTTTAACCCAGGCTGCTGTCGATGCCCTTACAGGCCTCGACCAGGCCTTTGACCGCGTCGACGGATTTGTCGAACATCGCCTGTTCGTCCTTGTTCATCTTGATCTCGACGGTGCGCTCAATCCCGCCCGCGCCGATGATGGTTGGCACGCCCACGTAGAATCCGTTCAGGCCGTAAGCGCCATCCACATGCGCCGCACAAGGCAGCAGGCGCTTTTGGTCTTTGAGGTATGCTTCGGCCATTTCGATGGCGGAAGTGGCCGGGGCGTAGAAAGCAGAGCCGGTTTTCAGAAGGCCCACAATCTCGGCACCGCCATCACGCGTGCGCTGCACGATAGCGTCGAGCTTTTCCTGGCTGGTCCAGCCCATCTCCACCAGATCAGGCAGCGGGATGCCTGCGACGGTGGAGTAACGCGTCAGTGGAACCATCGTGTCGCCATGGCCGCCCAGTACAAAGGCGGTCACATCCCGCATGGAGACGTCGAATTCTTCAGCGAGGAAATGGCGGAAACGGGCGCTGTCCAGCACCCCTGCCATGCCACAGACCTTTTCAGTGGGCAGACCGGAGAACTCGCGCAACGCCCAGACCATCGCATCAAGCGGGTTGGTGATGCAGATCACGAACGCGTTTGGCGCATGAGCGGCGATGCCTTCGCCGACCGATTTCATGACTTTCAGGTTGATGCCCAAAAGATCGTCCCGGCTCATCCCCGGCTTGCGTGGCACACCGGCGGTCACGATGCAGACATCGGCGCCAGCGATATCGGCGTAATCGTTGGTGCCTTTGAAGCTGCCATCGAATTTCGCGGCAGGGCCGGATTCGGCGATATCAAGCGCCTTGCCTTGCGGAATGCCTTCGGCGATGTCGAAAAGCACAACGTCGCCAAGCTCTTTGACGGCAGCGAGATGCGCAAGCGTGCCGCCGATCTGTCCGGCGCCGATAAGGGCAATCTTGGGTCTGGCCATGAAATGGATCCTTTGGTGGTTTGGATTTGGCGCTTTGGGTAAGGGTTTGCGCGGGCCCGTGCAAGGGTGCTGCGACGCGGCGCAAAGGGGACGCGGCATGGCCAAACCGGGCCCGACGCGCTACCGAAAGCGGAAGGCGGGATAAGGCAGGTGCGCTAGGTGGTTGAATTTGGGTGGGAATTTTTTGCGGTGGGCATCCCTGCCATTATCTTTGGCGGGATATCCAAGGCCGGATTCGGCTCAGGTGCTGCATTTGCGGCAGGGGCGATTCTGGCACTTATCGTGCCTCCGGGCCTCGCACTTGGGATCGTTCTGCCGCTTTTCATGCTGGTGGATGCGGCGACGTTGCGCCCCTATTGGGGCAAGTGGCATTGGCCATCCGCAAAGGGGCTGATGATCGGCGCCGTGCCGGGCTGCATCATCGCGGCATGGCTCTACACGGCAGTGGAGGCTGACGTCTTTCGACTACTGATCGGGGTGATTTGCCTTGCTTTTGTCGCTTTTCAACTCAGCCGGGCGCTGGGCTGGCTGCAGGTGCGGGTGATGCCGTTCTCGCGACCCGTCGCGTGGTTCGCGGGCCTTGTCAGCGGCTTCACCAGCTTTGTTAGCCATGCAGGCGGCCCGCCTGCGGCGGTATTCCTGCTGTCGCAGGGCCTGAGAAAAACGGCCTATCAGGCGACAACAGTCGTCGTCTTCTGGGCCGTGAACTGGATGAAGGCGGTCCCCTACGCCTTTCTGGGCATCTTCAGTTGGGAGAGCCTGATGGGCAGCCTCGTTCTGGCACCCTTTGCCCTTTTGGGAACATGGCTGGGCCTCAAGGCCCATCATATCGTCAGTGAGCGGGTGTTCTTCGGACTGACTTACGTGCTGCTCATCATCACAGGTCTACGCCTGATTTCAGTCGCCATCTCATAGAAGGGCCGCCAAAACTGGCAACCCCATGTCCATCATGCGCCGTTATCGTCGACGGGCAGCGGTTCGTTGACATGCTGATAGGCCTGGCCCGCAGCCACAAGACATGTGGGGCCGCCGGGGCGGGTGATTGTGATGGTCCATGTGCCGGTTTCGGACGAGGCGAACATTTCAACCATGGAATTGTCGCTACCCAAGCCGATGGATTGCCGGCTTTCGCCGTACCGTTCGGCCAGCCGTTCGACCACCTGCGCATGGGCGGCACAATTGCGGGTTTGCGCGTTGACCTGACCAGCCGCCAGCATCATGGCACCAAAGCCAAAGGACATCAGAAAAAGATTACGTTTCATATTCTACACCTTATTGCGATTGGGGGACCGCGGCTGATCTTCCGTCGCAGTCGGGCAAGTAGAGAAATTGTCCGTCCAACCTGACGTAAATTGGTTAATACACCGTGACGGAGGGGAAATGCTGCGCCGCGGCGTTTCTGGCTTGAATGATCTGGGAAATTCTGGCCATCTCCGCGCAATAATATTTCAAGGAGGATTCGATGCAAAATCGCCCCTATCGCTCCGCACTTTACATCCCCGGCTCAAAAGATCGGGCGCTTGATAAGGCGCGCGGCTTGCCTGTGGATGTGATCCTGTTTGATCTTGAAGACGCGGTGGCGCCCGACGCCAAGATCGCCGCGCGCGATACGCTGCATGCAGCACTTTCGGATGGCGGTTACGGGCAAAGGCTGCGGATCGTGCGGATCAATGGGTTGGATACGGAATGGGGCCGCGCGGACGCAGCAGCCGTGGCGGCGATGGATTGTGATGCGATCCTCTTGCCCAAGGTGAACGGCACCGAAGACGTCGACGCGCTCGCCGCTTTCGTTCCCGACATGCCGATCTGGGCGATGATGGAGACCCCCCAAGGCATCCTGAACACAGCCCAAATCGCAAATCATCCCCGGATTGCGGGTTTTGTCCTCGGCACCAACGATCTCGCAAAGGATCTGAATTCGCGGACGCGCGCCGCCCTCACCACCTCCCTACAGATCTGCGTCCTTGCAGCGCGCGCGGCGGGTATCGTGGCGCTCGACGGGGTCTACAACGCCTTCAAGGATGAGGACGGCCTGCGCGCCGAATGCATAGAAGGGCGCGATATGGGTTTTGACGGCAAGACGCTGATCCACCCAGCGCAGGTCGCCATCACCAATGAGATTTTCGGGCCCACTGCGGAGGAAATCGACCTCGCCCGCCGTCAGATCGCGGCGTTTGAGGCGGCAGAGGCCGAAGGGCAGGGGGTGGCCGTCGTCGACGGACGCATCGTTGAGAACTTGCATATCGTGACCGCGCGGGCGACTTTGGCGAAAGCTGAAGCCATCGCTGCGCTGGAGACAACATGACCACACTCATCGCCGGTGTCGCCCTTTGGTGGGCGGCGCATTTGTTCAAACGACTGGCCCCGGCGGCACGCGCCAAGCTGGGCGAACCGGGCAAGGGGATTTTTGCGGTCCTGATAGTGATCAGCGTTGTGCTGATGGTGCTGGGCTATCGCGCGGCGGATGGGCCGGTTTATTGGGGTCGTGACCCGATGTGGGTGGGCATCAACAACCTCTTGATGCTGCTTGCCTTCTATTTCTACGCAGCCAGCGGCGCAAAAGGCGCCAAAATCTGGCTTGGCACCAAGGTGCGGCATCCGCAACTGACCGGCTTTTCGATCTGGGCCGTCGCGCATCTCTTGGTCAATGGCGATCTGCCGTCATTCGTGCTGTTCGGCGGGCTTTTGTCTTGGGCCATTGTCGAGGTTCTTCTGATCAACATACAAGACGGCCCGTGGGAACGCCCCCCGCGCGCACCTTTCAAGAAAGAGGTGGTGGCGATTGTCATCACGCTTGTCATTTACGCCGTTGTGATGGGCATTCATTATGCGCTGGGCGTCACACCATGGGGATAAGATGACCAAACTCTACCGTCTGCTGACCGAGGATGACACCGCTGCCTTCTGCCACAAAGTGTCAGACGCCCTATCCAAAGGGTGGGAGCTTTATGGCGATCCGACTTACGCCTACGACCACGCGAATGGCGTGATGCGCTGCGGGCAGGCGGTCACCAAAGAGGTGGAGCAACCCTATTCGTCGGACATGAAGCTGGGCGACCAATGAGCAAGACAAATCCGGGTCGCTTCTTTGAGGATTACGCCGTTGGTGATGTGATCACCCATGCCGTGCCGCGTACGATTTCCGGCGGTGAACGAGCGATGTATCATGCGCTCTACCCTGCACGCGGGGCACTTTATTCTTCAGATGAATTTGCGCGTGCCTGCGGTCTGCCCGCTTCGCCGGTCGATGACCTGATCACGTTTCATACTGTGTTCGGCAAGAGTGTACCTGATATCTCGCTCAACGCCGTGGCCAATCTCGGCTATGCGGAGGGGCGGTGGCTGCGGCCCGTCTATGCGGGCGATACGCTCACGTCTGGGTCCGAGGTGATCGGGATCAAGCAAAACTCCAACGGGAAATCCGGGGTCGTTTGGGTGCGCACCGCAGGGCGCAATCAGCATGGTGAAGACGTCATGACCTATGTGCGCTGGGTGATGGTGCGCAAACGTGGCGAAGGCGAAGCGCCAGAGGCCGTGATCCCTACGCTCGCGGGTGCTGTGGCACCGGGCGATCTGGTGATTCCGGACGGGCTGTCTTTTGCGAACTACGACTTCACGCTGGCAGGAGAGCCGCACCGCTTGGGCGACTATCAAGTGGGCGAGATCATCGACCATGTGGACGGCGTGACCGTGGAAGAGGCCGAGCATATGCTGGCCACGCGTCTCTGGCAGAACACGGCGAAGGTGCATTTCGATGCCACGCATAGGCCCGATGGCAAACGGTTGATCTATGGCGGCCATGTCATCTCGCTCGCGCGGGCTTTGTCATTCAACGGGCTTGCCAATGCGCAGATGATTGTGGCGCTCAATGCGGGTGCCCATGCCAACCCCTGCTTTGCGGGCGACACGGTGCGTGCATGGTCAGAGGTCCTCGACATTGTCGAGACCAACGCGCCAGGCGTCGGCGCGATCCGCCTGCGCCTTGTGGCAACCAAGGGCGATGCCGGGGCGCTGCGCGGCGACGATGGCAAATACCTGCCTGACGTACTGCTCGATCTCGACTATTGGGCATTGATGCCCACATGATCGCGGCGAACTGGTGGGAAGAGCGCAAGCGCGCGCAGGGGGAGCAGGTCTTTCTGGACGCGCTGCGGGATTATGCGGGCGGTACGCTCGATGCAAAACGCCACGGCCTGATCGGTGCGCAGATCCTGTCAGTCCTGATCCTCGCCACGCCCTTTGCCGTGGCACTCGGTGGTGTGGCGTTGATACTCTCCACCCTGCCGTCCTGGGGCGGGGTGTTTTTCGGCGCGGTTTTGATCGTGGCGGGCTATGTCCTGCTCCCCGCGCGTTACTGCGTACCGAAAGATGCGTTGACGCGGGATGAGGCACCCATCCTGTTCGCTCAACTGGACAAGGTATCCGATGCATTGTCTGCACCTCGGATCAGCCATGTCGCGGTGACCGAGGAATTCAACGCCTTCGTTACGAACACAGGTGGCAAGACCGTTCTCGGGATTGGCGGCCTGCTGTGGGAGGCAGCATCGGCCAATGAAAAGCGCGCGCTTGTCGCCCATGAAATCGCGCATCTGGTTAACAATGACCCGGCGCGCGGACAGGTGATGAGCTACGCATTGGATACGCTGGCTCGGTGGGAGGATCTGGTTGCCCCGGATTGGTATGGCAATGTCTTTGCAGATATCGCATTGCTGCCGTTCCGATTGCTGATCGCCGCGTTGGAGCAGGCGCTGTTGCGGATGATGTTTTTGCAAAGCCAGCGCGCCGAGTACCTTGCGGACGCGCTTGCGGCGAAGGTCGCGGGGTCGGATGCGATTGCCAGCCTTTTGAATACATCGTCACTTGCAAGCATTCTTGAGACGGAGTGGAACAAGATACACGGGATGGCTGACGTGTCGGGCCGCGCGGTTCTGCGGCGGTTGGTTGTATGCCTGACGGACATGGACGCGCAGCGGCGCGCGACGCTTCTCGCGCAAAACGATCAAGAAAAACTCTCGGTCGACGTCACACATCCACCCAACGCCTATCGGCGTGCTTTCGTTGATACCGTCGCGCCTGATGAGGTGACACTTTCGCCTTCGCTTTTTAATGAGGAAGACCCTGCGCTCGACAAAGCGCTGCACAGAATAGGTGAGAAGCTCGCACTGCGATTTGACGCGCAATAGAAAGCGCGTTCGGCTCACATTGTTGTTGTTTGTCCTCCGTTCCATACCGCGTAGGGTGGCGGCTATGCGTGGGGCACTGTTGGCAGGTTTGATCGGGTGGGGCGGTTCAGTATCTGCCTGCGATGTTGCTTTGATGCTGGCGGTGGATGTCTCGGGCTCGGTCGATGCACGTGAATATCGTGTGCAGATGGATGGGCTTGCTGCAGCATTGATTGATCCGCCGATTGCGGACGCGCTGGTGGCAGGTCGGGCCAAAGTCGCGCTGATGCAATGGACCGGGTCGGGTCGGCAGACGGTTGTCATCAACTGGACAGAGATGACGTATCATGCTGATGTGGGCGCCTTTGCCGATCGGATCATTGCAGAGCCCCGATTGTGGCGGGACTATTCAACCGCCATTGGCGAGGCGATGGCGCTGTCGCTCAGCTACTTTGCTCAAGTCCCTGAATGTCTGCGCTATATCGTCGATATCTCCGGAGACGGCGAAAGCAATGAGGGGCGCGTGCCCTCTGCCACCTGGGCTGATCTGGAAAGGGCCGGCGTGACCGTGAATGCCTTGGTGATCGAGGAAAGCGTGCCGGGCCTCACTGGTTACTTCGAGCGAGAGGTGATCACTGGACCGGGTTCATTTGCGATTACCGCCAATCATTTTGACGATTATCCGGTGCAAATTCGGCGCAAACTTTATCGCGAGTTAACACAAGCCGTCGCACAAAGCGGGACGAGGTAGACGAAGGTGCAAAGTTCCATCACCCAATCAACTTGTATGCGGTCATATGTGATCACAGATTTTTCAGCTGTGATCACATAAGTGAAAATCCTTACAATCGCGACCATTTTTCGCGTTTCAGACCCATTCGGCCACGTGACTCTCGATATGGAATGGTGCACAAAATGCGCAAGCAACTGCCCGCCGAGGCAGCGCAAGCCAGCGAAGGGAACAGATATGGCTGATGTGAACAGGGGCAATCGCCCCCTCTCGCCGCACCTGACGGTTTATCGCCCGCAATGGACGTCAATGACCTCAATTCTCGTCCGGATCACCGGTAACGCAATGATCGTTGCGGGGCTGATGATTGTTTGGTGGTTCGTCGCCGCTGCTTCGGGACCAGAAGCATTTGCGACGGCAAACGGGTTCCTAACCAGCTGGTTTGGGGATTTGGTTCTGTTTCTGTCGGTTCTTGGGCTCTGGTATCATACACTGGGCGGATTGCGTCACCTTGTCTGGGACAGTGGCCGGATGCTGGATGTCGAAAGATCGGAAATGGCCGGGCAGATGATGATTGTCCTGTCCGTCCTTCTGACGATCTTCACGGTCATCGCGGTCTAAGGGGGCAAGAGAATGGCATTTCTGACAGATCGCAAGCGCGCCATGGGCCTCGGCTCGGCAAAAACCGGGACGGAGCATCATTGGCAGATGATGGTGACCTCGGTCGCACTTCTGGTGCTGATCCCGCTTTTTGTCTTCACATTCGGCTGGATCCTGGGCTCATCCTATGACGAGGTGATCGCTTATTATCAGCGCCCGTTCCCCGCTGTGGTTGCCATTCTGACGATGCTGGTCGGCTGGTTCCATTTCCGGCTGGGCGTGCAGACCCTTATCGAAGACTACGTGCATGGCCTTGCCCGCAAAGTTCTGATCATCGCGATGATTTGTGTGTCCTACGCCGCAGCCGCATTTGCCATTTTCGCAATCGTGCGCATCGCGCTTTAATACGTCCGGAGCAACCTCAATATGGCAGCTTATGAATACGAAACGCATACCTATGACGCGATTGTTGTAGGGGCAGGTGGCGCTGGTCTGCGTGCAACTCTGGGCCTGGCGGAGCAGGGCCTGCGGACGGCCTGCATCACCAAAGTGTTCCCGACGCGGTCGCACACCGTGGCCGCACAAGGCGGCATTGCCGCGTCACTCTCCAACATGGGTCCCGACCACTGGCAGTGGCACATGTATGACACGGTCAAGGGGTCGGATTGGCTCGGTGATACCGACGCGATGGAGTATCTGGCCCGCGAGGCACCCAAGGCTGTCTATGAGCTTGAACATTACGGCGTGCCGTTCAGCCGGACTGAAGAGGGAAAGATTTATCAGCGTCCTTTTGGCGGCCACACGACTGAATTTGGAGAAGGCCCCCCGGTGCAGCGCACATGTGCGGCTGCCGACCGGACCGGCCATGCGATCCTGCACACGCTCTATGGCCAGTCGCTGAAACAGCAGGCCGAGTTCTACATCGAGTACTTCGCGCTTGATCTGATCATGTCCGATGACGGCATCTGTCAGGGCGTGATTGCATGGAAGCTGGATGACGGCACCATGCATGTCTTCAATGCGAAGACGGTCGTGTTGGCCACGGGCGGCTACGGCCGCGCCTATTTTAGCGCAACCTCTGCCCATACCTGCACCGGTGACGGTGGCGGGATGGTCGCGCGTCAGGGCCTGCCTTTGCAGGACATGGAATTCGTGCAGTTCCATCCCACTGGCATCTACGGCGCCGGCTGCCTGATCACCGAAGGCGCGCGTGGCGAAGGCGGTTATCTCACCAACAAGGATGGCGAGCGCTTCATGGAGCGTTATGCGCCCAACTACAAAGACCTCGCGCCGCGTGATTATGTCAGCCGCTGCATGACGATGGAAATCCGCGAAGGGCGTGGAGTAGGCGCGGACGGCGACCACATCCACCTTAACCTCAACCACCTGCCGAAAGAGGCGCTGGCCGAGCGTTTGCCGGGTATCTCTGAGTCCGCCCGCATCTTTGCCGGTGTGGATGTGACTAAAGAGCCGATCCCTGTGCTGCCCACTGTGCATTACAACATGGGCGGCATCCCGACGAATTACATGGGCGAAGTGTTGAGTCCCACCAAGAAAGACCCGAATGCAATCGTGCCCGGCTTGATGGCCGTTGGCGAGGCCGGCTGTGCCTCGGTCCACGGTGCAAACCGGCTTGGTTCAAATAGCTTGATTGACCTCGTGGTCTTCGGGCGTGCCGCCGCCATTCAGGCGGGTCAGGTTGTCGACAAGGACGCGCCGAACCCGACGCTGAACCAGGCGTCAATTGATCAATGTTTCGACCGGTTCGATGCGCTGCGTCATGCTGACGGCACGACGGGCACGGCAGAGTTGCGGCTTGAAATGCAGCGCGCAATGCAAGAAGACGCCGCCGTCTTCCGCACTGACAAGACGCTCGGCGACGGCGTTAAGAAGATGACAGCGATTGCCGAGAAGATGGATGACCTGAAAGTCACCGACCGCAGTCTGGTCTGGAACAGCGACCTGATGGAGACGCTGGAACTGACCAACCTGATGCCCAATGCGCTAGCTACGATCGTGGGCGCCGAGGCACGCAAGGAAAGCCGCGGTGCCCACGCGCATGAGGATTATGACAGCCGTGATGATGAAAAGTGGCGTGTTCACACGATCACTCATATCGACGGCGCAAAGGTCAAACTCAGCTACCGGCCTGTGATCACCGCCGCATTAACGTCTGAAAAAGATGGCGGGATCAGTGAGGCCAAGATCGCACCAAAGGAACGGACATTCTGATGCGCATTCTGGCAATAACTGGCGTCACGCTGGCCCTAGCGGGGTGTATGCAGGATCTGGGTCCGGCGGGCGACACATTGGCCCGCGATGCGGCCAAAGGTGTGGTGAATTCGGTGGTACAAACACGCTTTCCCGGCGTGAATGCGGAGCCTTACACAGATTGCATCATCGATAATGCGACCGGATCGGAAATTCTCCAGATCGCAGAAGCAGCGATCGTCGGGACGACTCAAGCGACGACTGAACTCGTGGCAGACATTGCCGCGCGGCCTGAAACGGTGCGCTGCGCGGTGAATAACTCGCTTGCAATTCCTGGTCTGACACTCTGATGCGCGGAATTTTAGCGATCTGCGTGCTCCTGCTAGCGGCTTGTGAGAGCGAGCCACCCACACGCGAAGAGGCCGCGAACCGCTGTGAAGAACGCGCACGCGATGCGCAAGCACCGAATGTCGGTGTCAAAGTGGGCGCAAGCTCGAATGATGGCCCATTTGCGAGCGTTGATATCGGTGTCACGACCGACCTGCTGCGCGGACGTGACCCGTTGGAGGTCTATGAGGAATGTGTTTTCAATCTAACCGGCGAGCCGCCAATTCGACCCGCGCGTCTGCGGGCGCTGTAAGAGCTGTGATGGAAGGAATAGCAAGATGGTACAACTGACACTTCCAAAGAATTCGCGGATGACGGTCGGTAAAACCTGGCCAAAACCCGAAGACGCCACCAATCTGCGCAAAGTCCAGATTTATCGCTGGAATCCCGATGACGGCAAGAACCCGTCGCTGGATACCTATTTCGTCGACATGGACAGCTGCGGGCCGATGGTTCTGGACGCGCTCATCAAGATCAAGAACGAGATTGACCCGACCCTGACCTTCCGCCGCTCCTGCCGTGAGGGGATTTGCGGGTCCTGCGCGATGAATATCGACGGGATCAACACGCTCGCCTGTATTTACGGGATGGATGAGATCAAGGGGGATATCAAAATCTACCCGCTCCCGCATATGCCGGTGATCAAGGACCTGATCCCGGACCTGACCCATTTCTATGCGCAGCATGCCAGCATCATGCCATGGCTTGAGACCAAGACAAACCGCCCGGCGAAAGAGTGGAAGCAGTCGATTGAAGACCGCAAAAAGCTCGACGGTCTCTATGAATGCGTGATGTGCGCGTCCTGTTCGACCTCCTGCCCGTCTTATTGGTGGAACGGTGATCGGTATCTGGGGCCAGCAGCGCTCTTGCATGCCTATCGCTGGATTATCGACAGCCGGGATGAGGCGACGGGTGAGCGTCTGGACCAGCTCGAAGACCCGTTCAAGCTCTATCGCTGCCACACGATCATGAATTGCGCCAAGACTTGCCCCAAGGGTCTGAACCCCGCCAAGGCGATTGCGCATATCAAGGGCATGATGGTCGAACGCGTCGTCTAAGGGCACGACACCCGAACGGGCCGTAGAAACTTGGGGTGCACAAGCATGTGTTGCGTCCCATCGTTTTTCGGCGTGACATAGCGGCATGACAAACGACACCTCCCCGCCAGATGCCGCGGCGCGTCGCGCGGTGCAGCCGGTCATCTGCTACCCGACCGATACGCTCCCTACGCCTGACCTGCCGCTTTATCAGCGTGCACGTGCCACGGCGACGCCAACAGATCACGTTACCGTTCCGCCGCGCGATGCCGGCGCAATGCGCGTGCCCGCCGGGGCCTTTCTGCGCATCGCCTGCACCGAAGGCCCCCAAGTGGGCGATCTGAACCTGTTCAACGCCAACGACCTGTCCGAACGCTTCTATTCCGGCAAAACACGCGCGCTCCATGGCAGTCACGTTACAACCGGAGATCGGCTTTGGTCGTCCTTTCCCAGCCTGCGGCCCATGGCGACGATAACCCATGACAGCCTCGCCTGGTACGGCGCGGATGAATTTGGCGGCCGGGTCCATGATGTGATTGGCACAAGATGCGATCCTTATACAGGGCGCCTCTTGTCCGACGAGGACTACCACTATTGCTGCCATTCGAACCTGACGCGGGCCTTGGCGGATGATCAGAACATGTCGCTTGCCGAAGCTGAGCCCCACATTCACGACGTCCTCAACGTCTTCATGTGCACAGGCTTCACGCGGGACACGGGCCAGTACTTTATGAAGGCCAGCCCCGTGCGTGCGGGCGACTACATCGAACTGTTCGCCGAGATTGACTTGCTAGCAGTGTTAAGCGCCTGCCCCGGTGGTGATTGCGGGTCTGTGCATTCCAGCGACGAGGCCCGCTGCTTTCCTTTGGAAATGCAGGTGTTCCAACCCACAACCGAAGCACTTGCCGGATGGGAGCCGCCACAAGTCAACGCCTATGATCGCAGCCATGGCCGCTAGGCAAAGGCGGCACTCAGCGCAATCTCGATCATATCTCCAAAGGACCGCTCCCGGTCTTCGGCAGGCAAGGCCTCATGCGTCAGAAGGTGGTCGCTGACCGTCAGAACGGCAAGCGCCCGGCGCCCATGCCGCGCGGCAAGGTTGTAAAGCTCCGCCGCCTCCATCTCGACCCCGAGGATACCGTGGCGGACCATCTGTTCATTCAGATCGGGCCGCTCATCGTAAAAAACATCCGACGAATAGATCCCGCCCACATGGGTCGGCACGCCCTTATCCGCTGCAGCCTGGTACGCCGCGCTGAGCAAACCAAAATCCGCACAAGGCGCAAAGTTCAGCTCTTTGAAAATCCCACGCGACGGCGTTGAAAGCGTGCTCGCCGTCATTGCCAGGATCACGTCGCGGATTTTCACGTGTTCCTGCATGCCACCACAGGACCCGACGCGGATCAGCGTCTTCACATCATAATCCCGGATCAACTCATTGGCGTAGATTGAGAGCGACGGCATCCCCATGCCCGACCCCTGGATCGTCACGGGATGCCCGTTCCACGTGCCGGTAAAACCCAACATGCCCCGAACCTCGTTGATACAACGGGCATCCTGCAAAAACGTCTCAGCCGCCCATTTCGCGCGATAGGGATCGCCGGGCATCAAAACCGTTGGGGCAATCTCCCCCTTTTTGGCACCAATATGGATCGTCATTTCTGGCCTCCTGACGTGACAAAGCATGCGGCACGCGAACGCCGCCCAACGCTTTCTAGCGTCAATTCATCCGATAACCAAAAAAGGGGGAGGGTACTGTTTACTTCAGATTTCCATTGCGTCCGGCGAGGTGCCCGCCGCGATCGCTGCTTTGAACCATTCTGGTTGGCGTCCTTTGCCGGTCCAGGTCTGATCGCTATTCTCGGGGTTGCGATATTTTGGAACAGACGCTTTTTTGGGACCGGTCTTTGCCTTTCTTTTTGTCGGTGCGGGAACACCACCGGTAATGTCAGCAAGCGAAAAACCGTGGGCCGCTGCAGCTTTTTGTGCTGCGGCAAGAGCTGCTTTCTTGTCCTTCTCGGCGAGTTTCTCTAGCGCTTTTTCGACGTTGATCTTGAGCCTTTCCAGCTCTTTTCTTGTCATTGATTTTAGGTCAGGTTTCATATTGCGCTCCAGTTGATAGTATCTGGGCGCATATCACCAGTTCTTGGGATATGCATCCCAAAAACATGGGTACTCTAGACTAAAGTGCAAGTATTGGCGCTTATTCCGCCGCGACTTGTCGTGGATCAACGAGCGTAACGATATCTCCCATAATGACATTCAATTCGAAATCCTTCGGAGTGTACACTTTTGCAACCCCCATAGCACGTAATTTCTTGGCATCGTCATCGGGGATAATCCCGCCCGCAATGACAGGAATATGACTGACGCCTGCAGCACGCATTTTGTCCATCACATCACGGACCAACGGAATATGTGACCCCGATAAAATGGACAGGCCAATGACATGCGCCTTATTTTCGACCGCAGCCTGAACAATCTCATCCGGGGTGAGGCGAATGCCCTCGTAATCGATATCCATCCCGCAATCGCGCGCGCGAGCGGCAATTTGTTCGGCACCATTGGAGTGGCCATCAAGGCCAGGTTTGCCGACCAGGAATTTCAGGCGGCGGCCAAGGGCCGCGCTGACCAGATCAACCTGCTCGCGCAAATCCTCAAGCCCTTCGGTACGGTTTGACGGATTAGTGCTGACGCCGGTTGGGGCACGGTATTGCCCGAAAACGCTGCGGATCACGTCAGCCCATTCGCCTGTGGTCACGCCGGCGCGCGCGCACGCGATGGAAGGTGGCATAATATTGCTGCCGTCAATTGCTGCGGCGCGCAAAGCGGCCAGTGCCTCTTGCACCTCACCCTGATCGCGCCCGGATTTCCACGCTTGCAAACGACGCAATTGATCAGCCTCGGCCTCTGGGTCTGCGACCATAATTGCATCGTCGCCTGCGGTCAGCGGTGAAGGTTCACCAGCTTGCCATTTGTTGACGCCCACAACTGTTGTTTCGCCCTTCTCAATTCCCACAATGCGGGCTGCATTACTTTCAACGAGGCGCGATTTCATATAGGAGATTGCGCCCACCGCACCGCCCATCCCGTCAATCTGGGCCAATTCGGCGCGTGCACCTTCTTTCAGTGCCTCAACTTTGCGTTCAATCGCGGGATTGCCTTCAAAGAGGTCGTCGAATTCCAGCAGGTCCGTTTCATAGGCGAGGATTTGCTGCATGCGTAGCGACCATTGCTGATCCCAAGGGCGCGGCAGGCCGAGCGCCTCATTCCAGGCAGGCAATTGGACTGCGCGGGCACGTGCTTTTTTCGACAGCGTCACCGCGAGCGTTTCCAACAGAATACGGTAGACGTTGTTTTCCGGCTGCTGTTCGGTCAGTCCCAGCGAATTGACCTGCACACCATAGCGGAAACGGCGATATTTCGGGTCTTCAACGCCATAGCGGGTCTCACAAATCTCGTCCCACAATTCGACAAAGGCGCGCATCTTGCAAAGCTCGGTGACAAACCGAATGCCCGCATTCACGAAAAACGAAATACGGCCTACCATTGCCGGGAATTGCTCGGCCGAGACTTTGCCTTTTAAATCATCAAGGACTGCCGTTGCGGTTGCAAGTGCAAATGCCAATTCCTCTTCTGGTGTCGCGCCGGCCTCTTGCAAATGATAGGAGCACACATTCATTGGATTCCATTTTGGCAAATGCGCGCGGGTATAGGCCGCCACATCCGTAATCATGCGCAAAGACGGCTCCGGCGGGCAGATATAGGTGCCGCGCGACAGGTATTCCTTGATAATGTCATTCTGCACCGTGCCCTGCAGCGCGCTAATATCAGCACCCTGTTCCTCGGCCACGGCAATGTAAAGCGACAATAGCCAGGGGGCCGTCGCGTTGATGGTCATCGAGGTATTCATCTGATCAAGCGGGATCTGATCAAAAAGGGCATGCATGTCGCCGAGATGGCTTACGGGCACGCCAACCTTGCCCACCTCACCCTTGGCCAAGACATGATCGCTGTCGTAACCCGTCTGGGTCGGCAGATCGAAGGCCACGGAAAGCCCCGTTTGTCCCTTGGCCAGATTGCCCCGGTAAAGCGCGTTTGAGGCAGCGGCGGTTGAATGCCCGGCATAGGTCCGAAACAGCCAGGGGCGGTCTTTCTGTGTCTGGGACATGCGAGCACTCCTCGAATCTGTCTGCGCAATTTTATTACGTTACGCTTCCGTTATAGGTAATGAAGTGGCGCTGTCAATTCGCTGCGTTGCGGCATAAGAAACGTTATCAGGCCGGGTCCATCAGGGCCTGTCCGCGATTTCCATTGGCAATCATCGGTGTTTTGATACGCTTTCGCCATGACACAGCCTATTACCATGCCGCTTTGGGCATTTGTTCTTGTCTTGCTTTTTGCGGCTGTGACCTTTGCATCGCATTTTCTGTTCCCATCTGTGCGCTGGTTCTTTCGTAAACGGGCCGAACGGGCCATCGCGCGATTGAATGAAAGGCTGCAGCGCCCAATTGAACCCTTCAAGCTCGCCCGTCGCTACGACATGATCCAACGCCTCAGCTATGATCCAGAGGTGACACAGGCAGTCGTGGAATATGCTCGCAAAGAGCAGGTGCCCGAAAACGTGGCCTTTGAGAAGGCACAGCAATATGCCCGCGAGATCGTTCCCTCATTCTCCGCCACGGCATACTTCAGCGTTGGTATTCGGTTGGCGCGCTGGCTGTCGAAGTCGCTTTACCGGATCAGACTGGATAGCTTTGATCGCAAAGCTCTCGCCGATATTGATCCGCAAGCTGCTGTCATCTTTGTCATGAACCACCGCAGTAACATGGACTACGTTCTTGTGACCTATCTTGCTGCGAATGCGGGTGCGCTTTCCTATGCGGTTGGCGAATGGGCGCGGGTTTGGCCGTTGTCGCCGTTGATACGGGCTATGGGCGCCTACTTCATTCGCCGCAAGTCGCGCGGTGCTCTCTATCGAAAAGTACTGGCGCGTTACGTGCAGATGGCAACGCGCGGCGGGGTGAGCCAAGCGGTCTTCCCTGAAGGTGGACTTAGCCTTGATGGTAAACTCGCGCCCCCGCGTATGGGTCTTTTGAGCTATGTGATCGAGGATTTCGACCCGGAAGCCCGTGAGGTCATCTTTATCCCAGTGGCCCTGAACTACGACCGCGTTCTGGAGGACACGATCCTGATAGCGGCAGACAAATCCGGGCAGCGCCGCTTTCAACCGCCGCTTCTCAACGTGCTTCGGCGGGTCAGTCGCCATTTTCTACAACGCCTGACGGGACGTTTTCGTGGATTTGGCACGGCCTCCGTCAGCTTTGGTGAGCCTTTGAAACTGTCCGCATTTAAACCCGATGCGAAGGATGACCTCACCGAAGCAGTAGCGACGGAATTAATGCATCGTATTTCGGAAGTGACGCCTGTTCTGGGTGTGCCACTTGTCGCGGGGCATCTTTTGGCGTCCGACAAGGCCACTGCCGCTGCATTAGAGCAGGCGGTCACGGCTTCTATCGCCGATTTGACTGACCGAAATCGGCCTAAGCCGCGCCGCAAGGCCAACGAGATCGTCCGCGACGCGCTGCAGCGGATGAAAGCGCGCAAACTCATTGCGCAGTCCGGTGATCAGTTCACCGTGACCGTCAAGGGCCGGGACGTTCTGCCGTTCTATGCCAATTCCATTGCGCATCATTTTTCTGCCCCTGCAAAGGGTTTGGTGGAAAATGCTGCGGCTGCTGAGTAATTAAATTACAAATATGTATCAAAATTGGTTGCAATGTTACCAATGCACCATATAACGAAGCCACAGCGCACCCGATTCTGCGGTGCAGCAGGACATGGATAACGCATAATGGAGACGACGATGGCCCTCGATCAAACTGCCCATGGCGCCACCTACAACGCGCGGCAAAAGGACCTTTATGAGGTTGGTGAGATGCCTCCGCTGGGCCATGTGCCCGCGCAGATGCACGCTTGGACCATCCGGCGCGAGCGTCATGGCGAACCCGACAAGGCATTTGAGATCGAGGTTGTCGATTGCCCCAAGCCCGACAGTAATGAGGTCCTGGTGCTCGTCATGGCGGCAGGGGTCAACTACAATGGCGTCTGGGCCGGGCTTGGTGTGCCGATTAGCCCATTCGACGTCCATGGTGCCGATTTCCACATCGCGGGTTCCGACGCATCCGGCATTGTCTGGGCCGTGGGTGACAAGGTCAAGCGTTGGAAAGTGGGGGATGAGGTTGTCATCCATTGCAACCAGGACGATGGCGATGATGAACACTGTAATGGTGGCGATCCGATGTTCTCGGACAGCCAGCGGATTTGGGGTTACGAGACGCCTGACGGCTCGTTTGCGCAGTTTACTTGCGTGCAATCGCAGCAGCTGATGCCGCGCCCTCAGCACCTGACCTGGGAAGAAAGTGCTTGCTACACGCTGACATTGGCGACGGCCTATCGGATGCTCTTTGGGCATGAACCCCATGATTTGAAGCCGGGGCAGAACGTACTGGTCTGGGGCGCATCCGGCGGCTTGGGCTCTTACGCGATCCAGTTGATCAACACCGCCGGTGCGAACGCGATTGGTGTGATCAGCGACGAAAGCAAGCGTGAATTTGTTGAGTCGCTGGGAGCGAAAGGCGTCATCAACCGAAAGGACTTCAATTGCTGGGGCCAGTTGCCGACCGTCAATACGCCCGAATACAACACTTGGCTGAAAGAGGCGCGAAAGTTCGGCAAGGCCATCTGGGACATCACCGGTAAGGGCGTGAATGTCGACATGGTGTTCGAACACCCAGGTGAAGCGACATTCCCCGTCTCATCACTGGTCTGCAAGAAAGGCGG
Source organism: Cognatiyoonia sp. IB215446 (assembly GCF_033963825.1). NCBI lineage: Bacteria > Pseudomonadati > Pseudomonadota > Alphaproteobacteria > Rhodobacterales > Paracoccaceae > Cognatiyoonia > Cognatiyoonia sp. IB215446. The sequence goes on from NZ_JAXBMD010000001.1 coordinate 677,955, forward strand.
CATGGTTGTCATTTGCGCAGGCACCACAGGGTTTAACTGCACCTTTGATGTCCGTTACATGTGGATGCACCAGAAGCGCCTGCAGGGCAGCCATTTTGCGCATCTTAAGCAGGCTAGCGCTGCCAATCAACTTATGATCGAACGCCGCCTTGATCCTTGCATGTCAGAGGTGTTCGGTTGGCAGGATATTCCCGCCGCGCATACCAAAATGCGCAAAAATGAACATAAGCCGGGTAACATGGCGGTTCTTGTGCAGGCGCCCATTACAGGCCTACGGACCTTCGAAGATACTCTTGAGGCTTCACAAAATAGATAGCGAGAAATGACACCTGATCGCCCCTTTACGACCGGTTTCTTCCGTTTGGGGCGATCGCTGTGGGCTTGCACCCACACACTAACGAATAGTGATGCTTGACCATTCGAGGTAGGTTTTTAGTCGTTCTTGGCAGGATCACTCCAAACTTTTGACGCGACTTGGTGGGCGCGCGTTGCACAAGCCGAGCGCTTGAGGAGACCCGCAGGATATCGGGGCCATTTCCATTTTGATCGGGGTATCTGGCCCGACGTGATGGCCCCGACGGGTCCGCCGCCATTCCCATCGCCGCACTTGATCCGCCCCACAGTGCGGCGTCTCCTGCGGTCCCCGCGCTTCATGGGTCCGGGTCCGCAAAATCGTCATGGCCAAATAAGGCCGTCAGGACGCAGAGGCCTCCGTTTCAGTGATCTTTTCGAATGCTGGCAAGAACTCTTCGTGATGCAGGGACAGATATCGCCTGACCCTCTCACAGCTCATCAGTTTAGAGATGTATCCGCGTGCCAGTACCAGATCGAGATGGTCCGCGCCGTAGCTGTCTTCGACAAGGCGGACTTCTCGTTCCAGGTTGGTGGACTCGCGTTCCATCAACTCGAGTTGCTCACGCGAAAGCCCTTTGATCTTCTTCGGTGTGGCCGCGGACATCAGCAGGTTTTCTGGTGTCGCTGCCAAAAGAGACCGGGCGTAGTTGATGGTGAATTTGTTCATGGCGACCATCAGCTGTGCCGCCTCGATCTGGCGCATGGGTTTCATCTTCTTGAGGATCTGAAAGCTGGTCAGCGCAACCTGTTTGTCTTTCAGAAGCTCGGCTGCTTCGTCGCAGATACCGTCGAGCAAGCGACGCTTCTCTTTGATGGTCTTGATATTGACGTTCAGCGCACTGGCTAGGCGCTCCTCGGGGACGCCCAACGACAGCGCACGCAGGATCATTTTGTGTTCCTGAATGGTCGCAAGACGATTGATCCGCTTGTTGTACGTGAAAGCTTCATCATCAGTCGAAATCAAGCATTGCGTCTCGGTATGGCCATGATCTTTCAGGACCTCCAGCCGCAAGTGGCCATCCAGCAATGTGTATTGTCCTGCTTCATGTCGGTCCGGCACCACCACGATGGGTTCAACAAGGCCGATTTCGTGAACGGATGCGGCGATCTGTTTGTACTTGGTGCTCGCCTTCTTTTGCGGGGTGACAATGTAAAGTGGGGCGATCTGATTAAAGCGAACCGTCAGTAGCTCTCGCTCAAAGGCAGCGACGACCTCTTTTTCGGCTGAGGTTGTGGTCATGTCGGTGCACTTTCGGGGTGCGAGAGCCGATCGGCAATCGTCTTTGGCAGGCTGGCCAATCCTTCAGCACGCAGCAGCGTGACGAAGTTCTCGTCGGCCATCAGGGCCTTGAGCGATTGCAGCAGAAAGAGCATTTCGCTTCGTGTTGCATGCGCCTTCCGCAAGAGCATCTTCTTCTTTTCGACATCGTTCTCATAGGTCTTCAGTAGACTCTCAACAGACATGCTTTTCCGTGAACGGCCATCGGATGTTGCTTGCCCCTTACCGTGCTTTTGGCGCGCTTCGACTAGGCGCTTTGCACGCAGAAGTCTTCCACCTCTTAGGAGCTTTTTCTCATAAGCTTGCCTCAGAATCGTCTGAACACCGACGTCGTCCGCATCAGCGATATCGACAGCAACGCTCACCGGGATCTTTCCACTTTCGACCGCGCGCAACAGACGGTGTTCTTGACCCTCCAACAACTTGATGACGCCTTGCACATATTTGGCGGAAAGCTGTGTTTTGGCCGCGATCTCTCGTTCCGGATAGCCGCTTTCCTTGAGCCGTCGAATATCCCTCAGCAAATCGAGCGAATGGTGCTGACGGCGCGCCAGGTTTTCGACGAGGCTCATCACCAAACAGTCTTCGCTGCTTGCGCTGATCACGATCGCTGGAATCTCGGATTTGCCGAGCGCTTTGAACGCCTCCATGCGCCCCTGGCCACACACCAACTCATATTTTGGTTCGTCCCCACCTTCAGTTTCGCGCACCGCAACTGTGATCGGCCGCTTGAGCCCAAGTTCAGCGATATTGGCCTTGATCTCTTCGAAAACCTTTTGGTTGCGAACCCTCGGATTAACGACGGTGATCGCATCGATCGGAACAAGTACCGTCTGTTTGACATCGGTGTCGCTCATCAAGCCACTTCCAGAAGCGGTGCGCGCGCCGCCATTGCGAAGAAATGTGACAAATCATCGAAACGGAATGCGTCAAGTGACAGGCCATTGTTCTTCGACAGACGTAGCTTGGATTGGGTCATGTCGAAGGTTGGCAGCAAATAGTAGTCCAGTGGCAGTTCATTCATCTTTCCCATCCGCACGACGATCGTCATATTGGGCAAGCGCCCGGTATCGAGGCGAATGTTCCATCGAAACGCACCAGCGCCGGTCTGCATGCAACGGGCAATGACGATGGACACTGTGAACTCGTCATTGATCGTGAGGATGTCGGTTTGTGGATCGCGATCAGCCAGTCCACCGACGGCTTCAACGCCAGAAATGGCGTCACATATGATATCGGCATGGATGTCCCGCAGGCGTTTGTTGATTTCAATATAGCGATAATCCCGGTCCGGTTTGAAACCGACAAGACTATAGGCCCGCAGTAGGCTTCCAAACCGGCTTTGAAACGCGCCACTTGACGGCAAGCCAGCGGCTTCATTGATCACAAAACCAGAGAGAAATCCGTGTTGTTCCAGCGTTTCTTTCAGACCTTCAAGCATTTCCTCGTCCGACATCCGTTGAGAGCGTGCGCCTATAATGGCGCGCGCAGCCTCGAAAAGGTCTGTACTGACGATGGCTTCAAAGGCATTAACCGCGCGGATCCAATTGCTCGGATCATTGCGGACATGACGCTTCTTCAGCTTGAATGAGTTTCGGTTCCAGATGTTGTTGCCGATATACTTTTCGTTGGTCAGGATTTGCCGCACGACGGTTGGCGTCCAGCTCCGATCCAGATCTGTCTTAATTCCGCGCGCATTGAGGTTCGCGGCGATTTCGGCCTCGGATCGACCGTCGTGCACAAAACTCTGGAAAATCTGGTTTACAACAGCGATCTCTTCGTAAGGTCCCGGGACGAGCGTCACGCGATCGGTTTGAATGCTCTTATGTTCACCGCGGGACAGGATGCCTTTCGCGTTGCCCGCTTCATCAATCAGCATGCGCCTCAAGCCAAATCCCGGCGCACCACCTTGACGGTAGCCCAGTTCAATCAAGCGGCATTGACCCGCAAAGACCTTCTGAGAGAGCTCGCGGCTATATTCACCTGCCATTGCTCGTTTGACGCCTTTGACAATGGTGGAAACCGGGCTGCCATCGTTTTCGAACTGTTCGGCGCAGTATTCGACTGAAATGCCCGCGCGCTTGCAAGCATACTCGTAGTAGGCGCTTTCATCCGCATCTTGAAAACGACCCCAGCGGCTGACGTCGTAGACCAAAACGGTCTTGAAGTCGGCGTGGCCGTTTTCAATATCGTCAATCAACTGCGTAAGGCCAGCGCGGCCTTGAATGCGCAGACCACTCTTTCCCGCATCTGAATAGGTCTTTATGATCTGATACCTACGCTCATCGGCGTATCGCCGGATCGCATCCGCCTGATTTTCAGTGGAGTAGCGCTGATGCTCGGTCGACATGCGCACGTATTGCGCTGCCTTGCGGCGACTATCCTTCTCACAATCATCATCTAGCCAACTCAATGCTGCGGCTCTCCATCATCTAAATTCGCAAACCTGCGCGGGATCTTTGCGATTCCTCTCTCAATCTTAACGAGAGAGGGGCGGAAACATGTTGCATAAAAAGGGCAACTCGTTTCATCGAGAATGCGACGGGCGTGTTTCTGCGTCAGAATATCGACAGGCAATCAGCGCAGCGCTGACGCAAGAACTTGGCGGTGCAGGCAGGGCCGCGAAAGCAGCCATGCGATGGACCGGAGCAAGCGAGCGAACGGTGAAGAACTGGATATCTGGCTCCTACGGACCAACAGCCGAACATATGATCGAACTGATGAGGCATTCGGACACCATACTGAACGTGGTCTTGGGGCTTGCCGGGAGGCAGGAAGCCATGACGACGGAACGTATTCGGGCCGCACGAGATGAACTAGCTGAAGTCCTTGAAAAGCTTGATCTTCTGTGTGGGTCTCAAGATGACAAATAGCCAATTCTTATGAGCTCACGGCGTTTCCAGTGGAGGAAAAGCTCTATCGAACAAGAAAAAACGTTTTTCATAGCTAGACTGCAGACCTGGTCAAAATCAAGCAGATAGTATCCTGAAAGGGGAAAGGTTTCGTGAAAACTCACAGATAATTTTTCAACAGCTTGGCGGGACGTGGCACATGGTTGCTGCGCCCCTTCTTGTTTGCCCGGCAGGATGGGTGCGTCGATAAGCAGCATGTCTACCCACTATTTTTGGGGGGTCGGAACCTGTGAGTAAAATGCTAAGATGCATGGTGCTACTATAGGTTGTTAAGAAATCATTAACGATTATTAGAGAGACTGGTAAATGGGACATGATTGGATAATTGATGTTCTCGCAGATCTGAAATCATTTGCGAGTACAAATGACCTGCCGCAGTTGGCGGAGCACTTGGAAGAGACTGCTCTGGCAGCACGACAAGAGATCGATGGTAAGGTGGAAAAACCGTCCCGCACGATGCGAGGTGACGGTGCTGGAGATAGATACTTTTTTGCGAGCGCTGGAGCAGGCCGACGCGCTTGATAAAATCCAAAACCTCATCGTTGGGTTACGTGACGCCTTTGAAGTCGATCACGTTGTCTATCACTGGGTCAGCGCCGATGGCGAGCAATATGGGTTTGGGACGTACGATCCAGCTTGGGCGCAACGTTACCAGGATCAGGAGTATCTGCGCGTCGATCCAGTGATTATCGGCTGTTTCCAGCGTTTCCACCCAGTGGATTGGAACCGTCTTGACTGGTCATCCAAGGCGGCGCGCGAATTCCGAAAAGAGGCGATTGAGTATGGAGTGGGAAACCAAGGGTACTCCATTCCGATCCGTGGGCCAAATGGGCAGCTCGCGCTCTTTACCGCATCGCACTCCACGGATGATGAGACTTGGGCCGAATTCACGGCGAAGCATCAGCGCAATTGGATCCTGATCGCCCACTACCTCAACCAAAAGGCGCTCCAGCTTGAAAAAGGCCGCGCGCCGGACCCAGTACGCGCGCTCAGCCCGCGTGAAACCGACGCGCTCACCTACCTCGGCATGGGCTATAGCCGTGGCCAAGTGGCCGATTTGTTGAAAATCTCTGAACACACGCTACGTGCCTATATTGAAAGCGCGCGGTTTAAACTCGGTGCGCTGAACACGACCCATGCGGTTGCGCGCGCGACCAGCGAGGGTCTCATCATTATCGGCGGCGCCGCGCGCGCTGCATCTGGTGGGTGGCCCGGTCGCGAAGAGGACGACAAACCGCATAAGAGCGCAGCGAGTTAACAAAAGGTTAATCGCGCGGGCGGCGCATTAACCATTGGTGTCGTGCCACATTTTACCCTGATCGCATTAGCGTTGTTAGAAGGGTAATCAGATGCTGCGTTACATTTATGGAAATGATCTCACCAACTATCCTGTTTTGCAGGACAGCATGCACCGGGACCGTGCTGCGCAATTTGCGGACCGCCTGAAATGGGCTGTTCACGTCGACGAAAACGGCTGGGAGCGGGATGAGTATGATGCGCTCAATCCGCTCTACGTGATCTGGGAAAATCCAGATGGTACGCATGGCGGCTCAATGCGCTTTCTGCCGACGACGGAACAGACCATGGTGAATGATCATTTCAGTGCCTTGCTGAATGGCGTGGACATTTGCAGCCCGTTTATCTGGGAATGCACGCGTTTTGTACTTGGGCAGGGCGCCAATTCGCGGGTCGCGGCCGCAATGATGCTGGCAGGCGGCGAATTGATGCGGGCATTCTCCTTGACGCATCTTCTGGGTGTGTTCGACCCGCGCATGGTGCGCATTTACTCCATGATCGGTGCCTCGCCCGAGGTTCTGGGCAGTTCTGGTGAGGGCCGTGACAAGATCAGTGTCGGCCTGTGGCCCTATCGGCCCGAAGACCGCATCCGCGTCCTCAAACGGGCTGGACTGTCATCAGAGATTTCCGAACACTGGTTCAGCCGCTCCTTCGGTCATCCGATCCGCGACATGCAAAAGGTCGCCTGACGCTCTGGTCGTGCCGCGACGGGCCGGATAGTGTCGCGGCATGAACGCACCCCAGATCACATTCTCCGATGACCAGGCAGAGGCCTGGGACAATGTGGCGCTTGCCATGCGCCAATCCGGGATTGATCTGGATGACGCGCTGCTGCAGCCGCCGCAATCGGACACGACTTCGGTTCTGGCGGTGGTGGGCAAGGCGGGGTCGGGCAAAACGATGCTGCTCGCCAAGCTATACCAGGCACTGGATGAGGCAGGCGTCGATGTCATTTCCGGCGATTGGGAAGGGCGCAAGCGCAAGGATCGCCGGACCCTGGCCATTCTCGCACCGACCAACAAGGCGGCGAGTGTCTTGCGCAATCGCGGTGTGCCTGCGACGACAATCCACCGTATCCTTTATACCCCAGTCTATGACCCCGAATACGAAAAGGTGGCCGAATGGCTGGCCGGGCAGGGGGACAAGCCGGAGATTGAGGGGCTGACCGAAATGGCGCTGGACCGCGCCTTTGCCTCTTACCAATCCAACAAATCGATCCCGGCGGCTTTGGCCGCCGCGGGCCTGCGCGGGTCTGATTTCATCACTGGCTGGAAACGCCGGGAAGAGCCGCTGGATATCGGGTTTGTCGACGAAAGCTCCATGCTCGATGAAAAGCAGTTTGAAGACCTGCAAGAGATATTTCCGACGCTGCTTTTATTCGGCGACCCGGCGCAATTGCCGCCGGTTCAATCGTCAGGGGGCATGGTGTTTGAAACTCTGCCGGAAAAGCGTGTCCTGACCCTCAGCCGTATTCACCGGCAGGATGCAGGTAATCCGATCCTTGATCTGGCCCATGCCCTGGCCGACCCGCAGCTTGATTTCTATGGGTTTGAGCGGATGGTGGAGGATGCCGCCAAGACCGATGACCGCGTCGTGATGGCGCAGCGGGTGGAGGCCGATCTGATGGCCCGCTCCCCCTGTCTGGTTTGGCGCAACGCCACGCGGATCCGCCTAATCCACGCGTTTCGGGCTGCCTTTGGTGCGCCGGATGATGAGTTGCTGGCAGGTGAGCCGTTGATTTGTGACGGTATCGAGCTGCCGCTGAAGCATCGCAAGAAACGCCTTGATCTGGAGGCGCGGGGTCTGATCAAGGGCGCGCAGGTGATCTACCTTGGGCCGGGGCGTAAGCCCGGATTCTCGCGTCTGCATGTAATGGGGGCAGAAGATCCTCAGGTGAGTGCGGCGAGCATTGTGAAGATCGAACAGGAGAGCGATGAAGAGCCCTTTATCCCGTTCGCTGCGCGGATGGGGGCCACGTTTCTGCATGGGGCTGCCGTGACAATCCACAAGGCGCAAGGATCACAATGGGATACGGTGCAGGTCTTTGCGCCGGACATTTACGCGGCTTCGCGCATGGGACGGGTTGAAGCAGGGCAGCCTTTGTGGAAGCGACTTGCCTATGTTGCGATCACGCGGGCCGAGACACAGTTGCGCTGGGTCGTGCGCAACCGCTTGGCGCGCCCGACGGGCGCTTTGCGGGTGGACGATCTGGAAGTGCCCGCAGCGCCGCTTGAATTGAAAAGTGAAGAGATATGAAAAGCATCATCATCACCGGTGCCAGCAGCGGGATTGGCCGTGTGACGGCGGAGCATTTTCTGCAGGAAGGCTGGCGCGTTGGTCTGATCGCGCGCAGGGCGGAGCCACTGAAGGAGATGGCTCACGCTAATGCCGTGCCGCTCCCCTGCGATGTGACAGACGAGGCTGCTATCGATGCGGCTTTTGACGCGTTCGGGCGGTTGGACGTTCTTTTCAACAATGCGGGGATGTTCGGGCCGCAGACAACGATTGATCAGGTCGCACTGACCGATTGGCAACAGGTTGTGGATGTGAACCTGACGGGCATGTTCCTCTGCGCCCGGGCGGCGTTTCGTGTGATGCGCAGTCAGAACCCGCAAGGGGGGCGGATCATCAATAACGGCTCAATCTCGGCCCATACGCCGCGGGAAGGCTCGGTTTGCTATACGACAACAAAGCATGGGGTTTCGGGGCTGACGAAGACATTATCGCTCGATGGCAGGCCTTTTGATATCGCTTGCGGACAGATCGATATCGGCAATGCGCGCACCGATCTTGTAAAGAACCTTGAAAAGACGCGCGCCGCACAAGGTCTTGAGCCTTTGCCGAGCATGGCGGTCGAGGACGTGGCACGCGCCGTGTTTCACATGGCCTCGCTGCCGCCAGAGGCGAATGTACAGAACATGATGATCATGGCGACCAAGATGCCGCATATCGGGCGGGGTTAGCGGCGCAGCAGTGAAAACGCTGCCGATGCGCCCCAGCCCGCTGCGATTGCGATGGCGAGTGACATCAGCCCGTAAAGAAACGCATTGTCGTGGGCGAGGTTGTAGAGCCATCGTTCCAGGCCAACCTTACGCACAGGGATGTAGGTGATGTATTCGTCAATGACTTTGCCATCGCGGGTCAGGAAAATATGCGCCTCGTACTCGCCCTCGGTGAGGTTGGCGGGTAGACTGATCGCGGTGCGAAACAGCGTTTCCTGTTCCAAATCCACCGCCCCTTCGAGCACCTGATAAAGCTCTTCGCCGGCGCGGATACGGATCAGCGCGCGGGTAAAGGATGCGCTGTCTTCAACGACTGCACCGACAGACCGGATCACGCGGGGGATCGTGATGCCATAGCGTAGGTCTTCGACATCCTTGAGCACCTCGCGCATCGGTGCACTGGTCGCGACTGCGTAGAAAGACGGAGCGGCGTCCACCTCAACTTCATCAGTGTTAACCCAGATACCCAGCCGCTTGTCCTTACGCCGGACAATGACTGGTTCATTTGGCCCCATCACCGTGACGATCACGCCGAGATCACTTTCATCGGGGATCGGCGCCTCACGTTTGATGGCGCCAAAGACCAGAATGTCAGAGCCTTCGAAAGTTGCCGTAATCGCCACCTGATCGCGGCTGAGGCCCAGTACAATTTCCTCGGCCTTGGCGGGTAGGGCCAGCAAGATGAAGAGCGCGAAGAGACGTATCATGAATGCCCGCCTTCGCCCAAGCTATAGAGTTCTGCTGGTTGAACCAAAAGGTCAAAGGCCAGCTTGCCGCAGACGGCCAGCACCATCAGCGCCAGCAGAATGCGCAGTTGCTCGGCCTTCATCTTGACCCCGATCCGCGTGCCGATCTGGGCGCCGATCACGCCACCGACTAGTAAAAGAACCGCCAGAACTACGTCGACTGTGTAGTTCGTCGTGGCATGCAGCATCGTGGTGAAGGCCGTCACAAAGATGATCTGGAACAGCGATGTCCCGACAACCACCTTGGTCGGCATGCCCAACAGATAGATCATCGCAGGCACCATGATGAAACCGCCGCCGACGCCCATGATTGCAGCGAGGACACCGACAAGCACACCGACCATCAGCGGGGGAATGACCGAGATGTAAAGGCCTGACACCCGGAACTTCATTTTGAGGGGCAGGTTGTGGACCCAGTTATGCTTGCGCCTTGTTGGCGGTGCGGTGCCGCCTGCCTTGCCTGCCCGACGGATCGCCTTGAGGCTTTCGAAAAACATCAGCGTGCCGATCATGCCCAGAAAGACGACGTAACAGAGCTGAACCAGGAGTTCCACTTGGCCCAGGGATTTGAGGTAATTGAACAGCACTATCCCCAGGCCCGATCCAACAAGGCCGCCTATGAGCAAAACCGTTCCCATCTTGAGATCGACGGTTTTGCGTTTGAGATGGGCCAGAACCCCTGAGAATGAGGATGCTACGATCTGGTTGGCCTCCGTCGCGACGGCCACAGCAGGTGGGATGCCGATAAAAAAGAGGAGCGGCGTCATTAGAAAGCCACCGCCAACCCCGAACATGCCCGACAAGATGCCCACAATCCCACCTAGCCCGAGTAACAGGAACGCGTTCACCGAAACCTCGGCGATGGGAAGGTAAATCTGCATGAACTGATCCGGGCGCTTGTGCCCCTGTGCGCTACAAGAAAACGCTTTCAGTGCATCGTGTCAAATGGCTGGGCGGCGATTATGCTGCAGATGCAGAAATTCCGCCACGTGGACGTATGGGTGAGCCTAAATTGGACTTATGTTTGCGCCTGCAGGAACCCGCGTAGGACCTTTTCCAGCTTGGCTGCACCAATGGGCGCCATCGCCTTGGTATGATCGTGGCTGATCGCCTCATCGCTCAAGCCCGCGGCCATGTTCGTGATAGTTGAGATGGCGGCGGCCTTGAGGCCAAGAAACCGCGCGAGGATCACTTCGGGGACGGTGGACATGCCAACCGCATCGGCACCCAGCATGGCGATGGCCTTGATCTCGGCCGGGGTCTCAAAAGATGGGCCGGAATACCAGGCGTAGACGCCTTCGGCCATCTCGACCTCTGCCGTCTTGGCCGCTTGATGTAGCACACTGCGTAGGGCAGGGTCGTAGGCGTCTTTCATGGGCACAAAGCGCGCATCAGTTGGTTCACCGATCAACGGGTTCAGTCCGGAAAAGTTGATGTGATCGGTCAGGCACATGATCGACCCGGTTGGCATGTCGGTCTGCATCGATCCAGCCGCATTTGTCGCGATCACGGCTTCGGCGCCGAGTTCCTTGAGCACCTCCAACGGCAACCGCATCGCATCAGCGCGCCCGTGTTCGTAGTAGTGCGACCGTCCGCCAAAGACAGCGACGCGTACCCCTTCCAGATCGCCGATCACGAGGTTGGGGTTGTGACCCGACACGCCCGCATGTGGAAAGCCAGGAAGGTCGCCATAGGGGATCGCGATGCCGTTCACCGTATCGGCGATGTGTCCTAGACCAGAGCCCAAGATCAGCCCAAAGCGCACGGGCGCATCGCCCGCAACCCCCTTGATCTGGGCCGCGAGCGTTTCAGCGTTCTTTGACATAAGGCTCCCCCCCGGCGCGCGGCGGGATCGCCTTGCCCACAAAACCGGCCAGGATCACGACGGTCAGGATGTAGGGCAGTACATCCAAAAGCTGGCCATTGACCTGGAAGCCCAGCACACCTTCGACCACGTCCGCCCGCAGTGACATCGCCTGCAGGAACCCAAAGAGAAGGCAGGCATAAAGTGCGTACCAAGGGCGCCATTTGGCGAAGATCAGCGCGGCGAGTGCGATAAAGCCGCGCCCGGCGCTCATGTCTTTCACGAAACCCGCCTGCAGAGCGGTGGCGAGATAAGCCCCGGCAAGACCGCAAAGCACGCCGCAGATGCCCACTGCCGCAAAGCGTAACCAGATGACCGAGACGCCAGCGGTATCAACAGCGGCGGGGTTTTCTCCAACAGCGCGCAAGCGCAGGCCAAAGCGGGTGCGGAACAGGACCCACCATGTGAGCGGCACTGTCAGAAGCGCGAGGTAAATAAGGATTGTGTGGCCGGAAATCAGTTCGGCATAGACGGGGCCGAAAAACGGGACGTCGCTGAGCGCATCAGCAAAGGGCAGTTCAATCGGGTTAAAGCGCGCATCCCCGCTCAGTTGCGGGGTTCGCCCGCCCTGGCGAAACCAGCTTTGCGCGATGACAACCGTCAGGCCCGCGGCCAGAAAGTTGATGGCGACCCCGGAAATCAGTTGGTTGCCGCGAAAAGTGATTGAGGCGAGGCCGTGTACGACCGACAGGATCAGCGATGCGCCAATCCCGGCCAAAAGGCCCAACCAGACGCTGCCTGACACGGCAGCTATCGCAGCCGACAGAAATGCCGCGGCCAGCATTTTCCCTTCCAACCCGATATCAAAGATACCGGCCCGCTCTGAAAAGAGGCCCGCGAGGCAGGCCAGAAGTAGCGGGGTTGCCAGACGCAACGTGGCGTCCAGCATCTGTAGAAGGGTCGCAAAGTCCATCTAGGCGGCTTTCTCCATCAGGAAGGGGAAGAGGGCGAAAAAGCGTTCGGCCACTTCGGGGTTGCGCCGCAAGGCATCTTCGGCCTCTGCCTGCGTGATGTCATTGGCCTGCGTGCGGTCGCGCCGCATGAAGAATTGCAGCCCCAGCATCGCGTCGAACCGATCATCGGTGATGAAGGGATCATGCGGGATGCGGCGCATCACCGCCTCGTTCGGGCGAAAGACGTTGGCCCTGTTCTTGACCGCCAGTAGCGCGATCAAATGGGGTGGCACATCATTGCCGGGGATGTTTTCGATCACCATGTGGATCCATTGGTGGAACTCCTCCATTGTGATCATGCCAAGGGCCAGACAACTGAGCACAAAGCCCAGATCTGCCCCTGTGTCATCCTCGACACCGATTTTGAGTGGTCCTGCCATTATCATTATTATGCTCTCCTCATTTTCAGGAAAAGCCGCTCGAGCGGCATGCGCACCATGTTATCCAGTGCGCCCGTGAACAGGATCACCAATGCCTGTATTACGATGATCAGTTCCCGGGGGATCGACGTCCATAGGGCGAGTTCTGCGCCGCCTTGATATAGAAAGCCGAAAAGAAGGGCCGCCAGCAACACCCCGAAGGGATGACTGCGCCCCATCAGTGCGACGGCGATGCCGATAAAGCCCGCCCCCTCCACTGCGTTCAGGACCAGCCGTTCGGCCTCGCCCTGGACGTTGTTGATGGCCATCATGCCGGCAAGAGCGCCTGAGATAAGCATGGCAACCATGATGATCTTGGTCGGGCTGATGCCCGCATATTTGGCCGCTGATTCAGATTGCCCGAAGGAGCGGATTTCGTAGCCAAGCCGCGTCCGCCAGATCAGCGCCCAAAGGGCGACACAGGCGATGAGGGCCACGAAGAATGTGATATTGGCGGGCGCACCACGGAAAAACGTGGTTTCGCCGAAATTGAACATGTCCTGGAAAGACGGTAAATGCGTCGTTTCGGGAAACCGCGGTGTCGCCGGTTCCATGCCAGGTGCCTTCAGCGCACCAATCAGCATGTAGTTCAGCAGGGCGGCGGCGATGAAGTTGAACATGATCGTGGTGATCACGATATGACTGCCGCGCTTGGCCTGCAGGAAGGCAGGGATGGCGGCCCACGCCGCACCGAATATCGCAGCTCCGATGGCCGCACCCAACAGGGCCAGGGTCCAATGGGGCCACGGGATGTAAAGGCAGATGATCGCGACACCCAGGCCACCCACCAGCGCTTGGCCTTCGCCGCCGATGTTGAAAAGCCGCGCGTGAAAGGCGATGGCCACGGCCAGCCCTGTGAAGATGAAATTCGTCGCGTAATAAAGCGTGTAGCCCCAGCCGTAAGTCGACCCTAAAGCGCCGTCGACCATGAGCTTCAGCGCTTCCCAAGGGTTCTCACCAATAGCCAGGATCACAAGCGCCGACAGCAAAGCTGCCAGCAGGATCGAGATCAGCGGTATCAGGATGACATCGGCCCATTTTGGCATTGCGTCCATGCCTCAGACCTCCTTGCCAGCGCTACCACCAGCATGGGCAAGGTTAGCCTCAACCGCCTCGTGGATGGGCCCCTTCGGCTCGGTTGTCATGCCTGCCATCAGCAATCCAAGCTCTTTTTCGTCCGTTTGTTCAGGCATTCGCTCGCCCATTATTTTTCCGTCAAACATAACGGCGATGCGGTCCGAGAGCGACAAAATTTCCTCTAACTCCACAGAAACCAACAAGATTGCCTTGCCCTGATCCCTAAGTGCAACAATCTGCTGGTGGATGAATTCGATGGCGCCGATGTCCACTCCGCGTGTGGGTTGGCCCACAAGCAGAAGGTCGGGATTACGCTCAATCTCGCGCGCGAGGACGATTTTCTGCTGGTTGCCGCCTGAAAAACTCTTCGCCGCAAGCCTTGGATCGGGTGGCCGCACGTCAAAACGCGCCATCTTTTCTTCGGTATCCTGCCGGATGATGTTGTTGTCCATAAAGAGCTTTGAGCGCTGATAGCGATCGTCATGATGATAGCCAAAGGCAGTGTTTTCCCAGGCGTGAAAATCCATGATCAGCCCTTCGCGTTGCCGATCTTCTGGCACGTGGCTGATTCCCCGCGCCCTGCGGCTTTGGCCGTCTGATTTGGCGCCGGTCAGATCGATTTCTTCCCCGTTGACCTTGATCGAACCTGTGGCCTTTTCATAGCCGCCCAGCACCTCCAGCAATTCAGATTGGCCATTGCCTGCAACGCCAGCGATCCCCAGGATTTCGCCTGCATGGACGTCGAAACTGATCCCCTTCAGCCTGTGCACACCCTTGCTGTCGGTGACGTTAAGGTCCTTGACTTCGAGGATTTTCCGCCCGATCTGAGCGGGTGCCTTGTCAACACGCAACAGCACCTTGCGCCCGACCATAAGCTCGGCGAGTTCCGCCGGGCTTGTCTCGGATGTCTTCACGGTCGCGGTCATCTCACCCCGGCGCATCACGCTGACCGTATCGGTGATCTCCATAATCTCACGCAGTTTATGCGTGATCAGGATGATCGTTTTGCCCTCACGCTTGAGGTTTTCAAGAATGCGGAACAGGTGATCGGCCTCGGCGGGGGTCAGCACACCGGTCGGCTCGTCAAGGATGAGGATATCGGCCTTGCGATAGAGCGCTTTGAGGATTTCCACCCGCTGCTGCATGCCCACTCCGACCTCTTCGATCAGCGCGTCAGGATCTACATTCAACTCATATTCTTCGGCCAGGCTTTTGAGCTCGCGCCGGGCACGGGCAAGCGACGGACGCAAGAGGCCGCTGTCTTCGGCCCCCAGCACGACATTTTCCAGAACCGTGAAGTTCTCGACCAGTTTGAAGTGCTGGAACACCATCCCAATGCCTGCGGCGATGGCGGCCTGGCTATCGGGAATTGCAGTTTTCTGACCTGAGATTAAGATTTCGCCGGCATCTGCCTTGTAAAACCCGTACAAAATCGACATCAGGGTCGATTTTCCGGCCCCATTCTCGCCTATGATGCCGTGGATGGTACCGGGCATCACGCGGATCGAGATATCCTTGTTGGCCTGAACCGGACCAAAGGATTTCGAGATGCCCTTAAGTTCAATAGCGGGGGCTTGGTCTGTCATGGCGGAACCTTGTCATGGACGCAAAAGGCCGCGCTCGTTCCCGGGCGCGGCCTTTGATTTTATTGGCCTATTGGCAGACTTAGAATGTCAGCGCAGGGCAGCTTTCGTCCGATGTGTAATCATGCACAACCAGATCACCAGCCGCGATTTCAGCGGCAGCGGCATCGACGGTCGCCTGCATCTCAGCGCTCACAAGCTCTGCGTTGAATTCGTCAAGCGCATAGCCCACGCCTTCATTTGCAACGCCCATGACGTTAAAGCCGGTTTCAAGGTCTTCGCCCTGCAGCATCGCCTCATAAACCGCGTTGTCCACGCGCTTCATCATGGAAGTCAGCACTTCGCCGGGATGCAGGTAGTTCTGGTTGGCATCCACACCGATGGACAGGATGTCTTCGTCAGCGGCGGTTTGCAGCACACCAACACCCGTGCCACCAGCAGCGGCGAACACAACGTCAGAGCCCTGGCTGATTTGCGCGAGCGTCAGTTCAGAGCCTTTCACAGGGTCGTTCCACGCCGCAGGTGTCGTACCGGTCATGTTGGCGATCACAGTTGCGTCTGCGTTCACAGCCATCACGCCCTGGGCGTAACCGCAGGCGAATTTGCGGATCAGCGGAATATCCATCCCGCCTACGAATGAGACCGTGCCGGTTTCAGACGCCATCGCGGCCATCATGCCCACAAGGTAAGAACCTTCATGTTCGTTGAAGACAACGGACCGCACGTTGGGGGCATCCACGACCATGTCGATGATCGCGAACTTGGTGTCAGGGTAGTCGGCGGCCACTTCAGCCAGCGGTGTGGCCCACGAAAAACCAGCCATGACAATCGGGTTCGCACCGGATTCGGCGAAGCGGCGGATCGCCTGTTCGCGTTGGGCGTCAGACTGGATTTCCACCTCGGCATAAGAGCCGCCGGTTTCCGCTGCCCAGCGTTCGGCCCCGTTATAGGCGCTTTCGTTGAAGGATTTGTCGAACTTGCCGCCAAGATCGAACAGGATGGCGGGCTCTGCCGCTGCTGTACCGGCTGTCAAAGCCAGGGCGGCAGACGCGCCAAGGAATTTCTGCATTACGGTCATTATTTTTCTCCCAGGTCGTTACGCGAGGGTGTTACCGGCGACACACGCCCCCTCTGTTAAAGCCGAGCCGATCTTATGTCGGGTCATCATCAGATAAGGCCTTGCCTTCAAGGGAAGATCAACCGCTTTTTGGTCAATCTTGTGGGACTCTACGCCGAAATGCGAACTTATCCACTGCCCGGTGGCGGCTTAGCTGGCTCCGCGTTCCTTTTGCAGGACAAGAGCGGCAACCGGTGCCCCATCTTTAGGCAGATAGTAGTCAGGACGCCGCCCAACCTGGGTGTAACCAAAGGTTGCGTAAAGCGCGCGTGCGGCGGCGTTATCTTCGGCGACTTCCAGGAAAAATCGATGGACGCCAGCGTCCGTCGCTGCGGTCTCGGCGCGGGATAGTGCCGCACGCGCGAGGCCCTGTCGGCAATGGTCAGGGTCGGTTGCGAGAGTCAGGATTTCTGCCTCATCCGCGACCTGACGGATCAGAATGAAGCAGCGAGGATCACCATACCAGTTCACCCCGCGCTGGCCGAGCAGGTTGGCGAATTCGGTGGCTGACCATGCGCGTGTCGCGCGAAAGGCTTTGGCGTGCAGGGCCGCGAAGTCTTCGGGTTTCATGACAGAATGACGGGAGCCGTGTCTTTTGGCGGGGCGGCGTCAGCGGGCCGGATATAGAGCGGCGCAGGGCGTGGTAGTTTTTCTCCGATCCGCGCGGCGGCGATATGCGCAGCAGCCGCGATCAGATCTGCGGCGGGCTTTTGCGGCCCGGCTGGCACGTCCTGCTGTACGGGTGCCGTCGTGCTGCCATCGGCGTGAAAGGTCTGAATATAGGAGGTTTCGCGCGGTGCGCGGATGGTCGCCGTAAAGGGGCGGGGTTCATCAAAGGCACGCATCTCAAAGCCCGTCACACCGATCACAGGTCTACCAAGGCCAAGCCCAAGGCCGCGCGCCGCCGAAACCGAGATACGGATGCCGGTGAAGTTCCCTGGTCCGGTGCCGACGGCAACGGCATCAAGGTCTGACCAATCCAGACCTGCGGCTTGCAGCATCTGTTGTAGCATCGGCATCAGATGCTCGGCCTGCCCCCGCGCCATTTCGTCAACACGCGTGATGACTTGCCCCTGCAACAGCAAAGCAGCGGCGCAATGCGCGGCGGATGTGTCAAAGGCGATGAGTTTTGGATACAACATCGGTTTCAAATCAGGTGCCTAGCTGTCACAC
Organism: Cognatiyoonia sp. IB215446; assembly: GCF_033963825.1. Classification (NCBI taxonomy): domain Bacteria; kingdom Pseudomonadati; phylum Pseudomonadota; class Alphaproteobacteria; order Rhodobacterales; family Paracoccaceae; genus Cognatiyoonia; species Cognatiyoonia sp. IB215446. The sequence goes on from NZ_JAXBMD010000001.1 coordinate 695,730, forward strand.
GATGCCATTGTGAGGCTGGCGCGGCTGGACGCGGCATTGCGCGGCAGGCCGTCATCGATATGCAGCCACGGCAGCGCAGAATCGGCGTGGCTATGCAATTGCGGCTGCAATCGGTCGGCTTGGTCAAAAAGCCCCACGGGCATGTAAACCTGATCGGGCAGGTAATCGTATGTCGCACCCAGCTGTGTTCCACATTCCGGGCAGAACCAGCGTTTCACACCTTTCGCATGTGATTTGGCATCGGGCCAGCGCGGTGTGATCACGACATGTGCAGGATCAAACGCCGCGAAAGCCGCAACTGGTGCGCCGGAGAGGCGGCGACAATCAGAACAGTGACAATAGGCAACGGTCTGTGGAGATGCCTTCGTGCCAACGTGCAAGGCGCCGCAATAGCAGCGCCCTGTCAGTGCGCTCACACCCTCCACCTCGGCTAGGCTGCTACAGGCCGTACTTCGACAACTTCGGGGATGTAATGGCGCAACAGGTTCTCAATCCCCATTTTCAGCGTGAGGGTTGAGGACGGGCAGCCCGCGCAGGCGCCTTGCATATGCAGGTAGACGATGCCGCGATCAAAGCCGTGAAACGTGATATCGCCGCCATCCTGGGCCACGGCAGGGCGTACACGCGTATCCAGCAATTCCTTGATCTGGCCAACAATTTCGGCGTCTTCACCGCTATGCTCGGCATGGCCGCTCGCAGGCGCGTGATCGTCGGCCATCACGGGCTGACCGGATTGATAATGCTCCATGATCGCGCCCAGAATGGCGGGCTTGATATGATCCCATTCGACGGCGTCGTCTTTGGTGACGGTGATGAAGTCGAGGCCAAAGAAGACACCGCTGACATTGCCGGTTGCAAAGATGCGCTTGGCCATGGGTGACTTTTCAGCCGCCTCGACGGTCGGGAAATCGGCGGTGCCGACCTCCAGTACGTTCTGGCCCGGCAGGAATTTCAGTGTCGCTGGATTTGGTGTGGATTCAGTTTGAATGAACATGGCGCCCAACCTTTCTGTCAGGCTTTTGATATGCGCCTGGTGACGTGGTCTGTCAAGGTTTGGAACCATTCTAAGTTAGGCAAATTGACCGACCCCCCGCGAGATCGCTTCTGCCACAAGCCAAGCACCGGCTCCCGACTTAAATCGGGTTATTCGTGGCCAGTTCGGTAAAGGCAAACAGGTTCAAGCCGATATGGCACAGGATGCCAAAACCGATAGAACCGGTCTGCACGCGCGCCCAAGTCCAGAGAATGCCGCCTATCAAGGCGCCGCCGAAAAGACCAAGTGCGCCTCCAGTCACTACAACTCCACCTGCGAAAAGCAGGGCGATATGCCAGGAAACGAACAGGGCGATCTGCGACAAGTAAGAGGCAAGGTGTTGCGCGTTTCGCAAAAGCGTGCCCCGCCAAAACACCTCTTCCAGTGTCCCGTTGATCAGGGCCGCTGCCACAACCGCACCAAGTACTGCCGCGTTCAACGGATGATTATGCCAGCCGATGAATGCGGCAACCGCCACCCCGCCAATCGGAATGACGTTCAGCATGATCAGCACAAAATGTGGCCAGGCCAGTTCATGGCGGACGGCGCGGAAACCGCAGCGCCATAGGATCAAGGGGGTCAATACCATGAACCAATAGACAGCGAGGCCGAAGAGATAACCGGCAAGCGGCGGCATCGCACGGGTTGCGACGTAAAAGACAATAGCCAAAAAAGGGATTGCGGCGGCAACCGCGCCCGCAGCAGCCCGATCCATCAGGTAATCGCTTCGAGCCGCTCTTTAGACAGATCCCCGGGCACGATCGTGATCGGAATAGGCAAGCTGCCGGATTGACGGCTCAGATGCGTAACCAGCGGCCCCGGCCCCTTATTGTCGGTGCCCGCGCCCAGAACCAGCACCCCAATTTCGGGGTCTTCGTTGATCTGGTTCATGATCTCAACCAGCGGTTCGCCTTCGCGGATGATCAATTCTGGATGCACGTTCTGTTTGTCACGCATCCATTTGGCGAAGACCTCGTAATGGACTTCGATCCGCTCACGCGCCTCGGCGCGCATGATCTCACCGACACCGATCCAGTGGTTGAACTCGTCAGGTGGAATGATCGACAGAATGGCGACGCCGCCGCCGGACCTTGCCGCCCGCATGGCCGCAAACCGCATCGCATTCAGACATTCGCGGCTGTCGTCAAGGACGACCAAGAATTTACGCATCTTCCACTCCCTCTTGGATCGGATAGTGGAACATCAATCGCGAAGTGGCAACGGCCCTTGGTTGCGGGCCACCAGAACCGGAACAAGGATCGAGAGAAGGACAAGACGCCCCACATGGGCCGCGGCCACAAAGCCGGGATTGGCACCAATGGCCGCGCCCATGACAGCCATCGTCTCTAAGCCGCCGGGGGCGAATGCCACAAGCACATGGGCGAGCGGCATGCCCACGAGATAAGTTGCGAGCCATGCCGCGATCAAAGTGAGCACTGCCGCGAGGGTTGTGACGGCGAGCCCTGCCAGCAGGGATTGCCGCAACTCTGTCAGCGAGATCCCAGCAAAGCGGGTGCCAATCAGGGCACCAATCGCAGCAAGGACCGGAAACGCGATATAGTGGCTCAGCCCACCGGGCGCCCAGCCCGAAAGGCGCATGGCTGCACCCACAGCCATGCCCGCAAGGAGCATTGGTGCAGGCGCCCCGGTCAGTTTCACCAAGGGGGCCAGGGCCACAGCCGCCAGAACCGCAATCGCGGTCTGGACCATCGTCATTTCCGCCGCTTCTGCGCCGCCAGGCCCAAGGCCAAGGCCTGTCTCCATGCCGGAAAGCGTGGCGAGGAACGGTACCAAAAGTGTGAGCGCCAAGAGGCGTATCGACTGCACCACCGCCACGCGGCGCGTGTCCAGCCCCAGATCCTCACCTAACGCGATGACGTAGCTCAGATGCCCCGGTGCTGCGGCAAGCAGCGCCGAACGGTCATCGACCCGCATCATCCGCCGCATCAGCCGCTGCCCCAAGAAGACCATCAACACGATTGCCATCCCAAGCACCGCAAATGCCAAGGGCCAACGCAAGAGCGCGGCCATTGATTCAGGCGAAACCGTCGCCCCAATCGCCACACCTGCCAGCAGAAAAATCGCGTTGCGCAAAGGTAATGGAAAGACAAGCGGCAGACCGGCAAGGCATCCGATTGTTGTCAGCAAAGCGGGCCCTGTCAGCAGTGGGACAGGCATGCCAATGGCCAGCCCACCCAAGGCGCCAAGGGCAGTGATCCCCACAAGCAGGATCAGCCGACTTGCAAAAGACCATTCCGATGTCATGAGGTTGAGGCGGCCCAGTCCCAATACATCTCGCGCACCCGCCTTGTCACTGGGCCGACCTGGTATTGGTGATCCTCAAACGCGGTAACGGGTGTGACCTTGGACATGTTGCCAGACAAAAACACCTCATCCGCTTCCCGGAAATCATCGAATGTCAGCACGGTTTCATTGACCGTAACACCGTCTTGCCGAAGGTTTTTGATATGGCGCGCGCGGGTGATCCCGGACAGAAAGGTGCCGTTGGCGATGGGCGTGAAAACCTCGCCATCCTTGACCATGAACACATTGGCGGTCGCCGTTTCGGCCACATTGCCCATCGCGTCGGCAACCAGCGCATTGCCAAAACCACGCGCACGCACCTCGGCCAGCATGCGGGCGTTGTTGGGATAAAGGCAGCCCGCCTTGGCATCGACAACGGCATCATCAATCACGGGCCTGCGGAAGCGGGTCAGGCCAAGGGTTGTCGAGGCGCTTTCGGGTGCCATTGGTATTTCTTCAAGGCAAATGGCAAAGCCGGTTTCATCTGGGCTGGGCACAATGGCCGTGGGGTCGCCATGGATCGCCCAATACATGGGCCGGATATAGACTGCGGCACCTTTTGGATAGCGTGACAAGCCTTCATGGGTGATCGCTATCATGTCCTCTGTCGACACGGTCGGCGTGATCATCAGCGCCTTTGCCGAACGGTTCACCCGCGCACAATGCAGGTCAAGATCAGGCGCAAGCCCATTCACAAAACGCGCCCCGTCAAAGACGGTCGTGCCTAGCCACGACCCATGATCCGCCGCCCGCATGATGGGGATATCTTCATCATGCCAGGCGCCTTCAAAATACGTGCGGATGTGAGAGCCGGTTGCCATGAATGATCCTCCCTGTCGGGACCGTAAGCTGATGGTGTGACAAGGTAAAGTCAGCGTGGCGTTCGGTGCCGGGGAACACCGAACGCCTGCTGAACCCAAGGTGACCGAGGGACGGGATGGGACACCCGGGCGGGGACGGGCAGAGCGAATCTATGCCGCATTACAACCGTCGCATGTACGAGATTCAGTTTTGTGACGCGGGTCGGGTGCGGTCTTTTGTGCAAGGGGCACCCATGTCAAGTTTCTGCAGGACGCCTGTAGTAATATCATTATGCTACGCCAGAATAAGGGTATGTCCAACATGTCAAACAATGCCAATGATGCCCGTGCACCTGCTGGTGCGTGGGATGCACATGCGGACGATTATCTGCGGTTGTTTTCGCCACTTACCGGCCATGTCGCGCGGGGGATGGTGGCTTTGGTGCAGTCACGTCTGCCGGATGCGCCGCGTCTTCTCGATATCGCGTGCGGGCCCGGAGATCTTGCTGTCGCTGCCGCGACCCTTTGTGCAGAGCGTGGTGCAGGTTCGGTTCTGGCGACTGATATCTCGCCGCGGATGGTGGCGCTGACGCAGCGGGCACTGCAACCGATTGATGCTGATGCGGGGGCTGAGGTGCGCGATGGTCAAGACCTCGGGCTTGAAAGTGCATCATTTGATGCTGCCTTGTCGTGCTTTGGCATCTTTCTCTTTCCCGACCGCGTTGCGGGTTGGCAAGCAGCGGCAGAGACATTGCGGCCTGGAGGGATTTTTGTAACGTCCGTCTGGCGTGGGCCGGAGTTTAACGAACTTGCAAAGGCGCAGATGGGGCCGCTCATGTCGGCCTTACCTGCGCGTCTGACGGACCCGCCGCCGCGCGCAAGCTGGGCGGATCTCATGACAGCGGAAGGACTGGTCGAAGAGATCACGTGCGCGGCTCCCCTCATTGACCCTGAAATTCACATTCTGGATGCAACGCTCGCCTTGCCGACGCCGAAAGCCATGTGGCGCGGCATGGTCGGGAACCCGATTACGGGCGCATTGATCGCGGCTTGCACCCCCGAGGAACGGCAAGAGGTCGAGCACGCGGTCCTCGCCGCCTTTGAAAGCCGCAGCGGCGGTCGCGAACTGCCCTTTGTTCTGAACAATTCCTGCCATGTGCTCATCGCGCGGCGCGCGTGAGAACGCGTGGTTAGCTGCGTAGAAGCCCCACGATATCATAAGTCTTCTGCAGGATCGGTTCTGCAATGGCCCGCGCCTTTTCGGCCCCGTCACCCAGAATGCGGTCAATCTCTGCAGGATCATTCATCAGCCGTGCCATTTCGCTGGAAATGGGGCTGAGTTTGGCAACTGCGAGATCGGCGAGGGCGGGTTTGAACTTGCCCCAGCCTGCACCGGCATATTCGGCAATCACGGATTCGGGCGTCTGGTCATCAAGGGCCGCATAGATATCGACCAGATTGCGCGCCTCCGGCCGTTCCGCAAGCCCGTCAATGGTCTCTGGCAGCGGCTCCGGGTCGGTCTTGGCCTTTTTGAACTTCTTGGCGATCAGGTCGGCATCATCGGTCATGTTGATGCGCTCCATGTCGCTTTCACCGGATTTCGACATTTTCTTGGTTCCGTCGCGCAGGTTCATGATGCGCATGGCAGGTCCTTCGATGACCGGTTCGGTCAGCGGGAAGAAATCGGTCTTGAAGTCGTGGTTGAACTTCGTGGCGATGTCGCGCGTCAGCTCGACATGCTGCTTTTGGTCGTCACCCACCGGAACATGTGTCGCGTGATAAAGCAGGATGTCAGCCGCCATCAGCGACGGATAGGCGTAAAGCCCCAGCGAGACCTGCTCGGCATTCGCGCCCGCCTTGTCCTTGAACTGCGTCATCCGGTTCATCCAGCCGACACGGGCGACGCAGTTGAAGATCCAGCCAAGTTCGGCATGGGCCGCGACCTGAGACTGATTGAAGAGGATCGACTGGGTTGGGTCGAGACCCGCCGCGAGATACCCGGCAGCCACTTCGCGGGTCATGTTGGCAAGCTCTGCAGGGTCTTGCCAAACGGTGATCGCGTGCAGATCGACCACACAATAGATCGTCTCCATCTGCCCCTGGATACCGACAAAACGTTTGATTGCGCCAAGATAATTGCCCAGCGTCAGACCGCCCGATGGCTTGATGCCCGAGAATACGCGCGGTGTGAAAGTGGTCGTCGTCATCGATGCAGGTCCGGTCTGGATTTCGGGGCTTGGGTCGCATACCCATGCCAGACAGACCCGTCAACTTCAACCGCGCCCGAGACACGTCATGCAGCCTGAAAGCCCGATCAACCGCCTGCCGCCGGTTGTGATTGTCCTGACCCTTTTGATCGTTGGGATAGAGTGCGTATTCCAGTTGGCCAATTATGGGATGATCGGTGGGCCGCGCGGTGTCGGCTGGCGCTTTGATGCGATTGAGCAATATGGGTTTTCAACCGCCGTTCTCGACCGTGTTCTGGTGAATGCCGACTATTCCTTCGATATCCTGAAACGGTTTGTGACCTATCCGTTCATCAACATTGACCTGACACAGGTGGCGTTCTGCGCGGCACTCACACTCGCCTTGGGCAAGTTCACGGCAGAGTATTATGGCGGCACAAAGATCCTGATTGTCTATGTGCTGACATCCATTGTTGGCGCCCTTGCCTTTGGCCTTCTGGCGAACACGGACTTTCCGCTTTTGGGTGGCTACACGCCGGTTTACGGGTTGATCGGTGCCTATACCTACGCGCTTTGGCTGCGCTTGGGTGAGGCGGGCGACAATCAGATCCTCGCCTTCCGCCTGATCGGCTTTCTTCTGTTGATCCAGTTGATCTTTGGCATCGTCGCGAGCTTTCTTTACGAAACACCCCCGCCGCCCACATGGATTTCCGAGCTTTCGGGTTTTGTGGCGGGCTTTGGTTTGGCGGTGCTCCTGGCCCCAGGTGGGTGGACGTCATTTGTGGCGCGGATGCGTCAACGCTCCTGACGGCGCAGGCTGCGGCGGAACTCAGACAGTTTGAACGCCCCGATCATCTGGCCGATCCCAAAGTAGCTGCCGATGCCGATCAGAACGAGTGCCAGAAGTGCAGCGTAGCGGATCGTTGGCAGGCCAAAGAACGGTTTCATGATGGTCGCCGTGGCGGCGAGCGCCAGACCCATGCCGATGGACGCCAGGACAATCCGCCATAGGCGCGACTTGAACCGCGCGTCAAGGCAAGCGGCGTCGCCCATGTTGCGCGTGCCCCGCCACAAGAGGAGCACTGTCGCCCAGCCAGTGATTGTTGTGCCAATTGCCGCCGCGATAAACCCGATGAGCGGTGAAAGCCCGATAGCCAATGCGGCATTCAGGACCATCGCGATAAGCGCATAGTAAAACGGGCGTTTAGTGTCTTCACGCGCAAAAAAGAGCGGCTGTAGCGTCTTCTGCATCACGAAGGCAGGCAGGCCGAGACCATAGACCGCGACAGCAAGCGCTGTGGCGGCTGTGTCGTCGCTGTTGAAGGCGCCACGTTCGAACAGCACGCTGACCAGTGGCAGGGGGATCACCATGAGCGCGATGGCGGCGGGGACGGTGAGCGCCAGACTGATCTCTGTCGCGCGGTTGAACGCGTCCTGCCCGCCAGCCGCATCGCCTGCCCGCAACCTGCGCGACAGATCTGGCAGCAAGACCACGCCAATCGCGATGCCAACGACGCCCAAGGGCAATTGATAAAGGCGGTCCGCGTAGTTCAGCCACGCCACGGCGCCTTCAAAAAAGCTGGCAACCTGCCGACCGACGAGCAGGTTGATCTGCACCACTCCGCCAGCGAGCGCTGCCGGGGCGGCGATGATGGCGAGACGGCGCAATTCCGGCGTCAGTTTTGGGCGACCGATTTTCAGCGCGAACCCGGCCCTTTTGGCCGCGAACCAGACAAGTGCAAGCTGGGCCATTCCGGCAACCGGCACCGCAAAGGCAAGCGATTGGCCCATCAGCGCCTGATCCTCACCGCCTGTTCCCAAAGCGACGATCAAAAGCGCACCGACAAAGATCACATTCAGCAAGACCGGCGCGGCGGCAGCGGCGGCAAAGCGACCAGTGGCGTTCAACACGCCCGATAGCAGCGCCGAAAGCGAGATAAAGAGAATGTAGGGGAACGCAATCCGTCCGTAATAGACGGCGAGATCGAAACGCTCAGTTCCGAGATAGCCGCTTGCCATCATCGTCACCAGCGCGGGCATGAAGATGACGCCGATCACTGTAAAGACAGCCAAAACGCCGCCCAGGCCGACAAAAGCGTCTTGTGCAAACCGCTTGGGGTCTTCGCCCGCTTCGAGCTTTTTTGAGAACATGGGCACAAAGGCCATATTGAATGCGCCTTCGGCAAAAAACCGGCGGAAGAGGTTGGGGAGCGAGAACGCGACAAGGAAAGCCTCTGCCACCGGTCCGGTGCCCAGGTAGGCCGCGATCATGATGTCGCGGACAAAGCCCAGCACACGACTGAGCATCGTCCAAAGACCCACGGTGAAAAAACCGGCCATCAGGCGGATGGGTTTCATCGCAGATACTCCGGTCGCAAGGTACCCGACGCCTTCAAGACTTAGCCTGCTCAGCCCCTTGCGCGATGGCCTCGCGCAATTTGCGCTCCAATCCGGCGCGTTTGGCCTCGGAGTGGAATTTCAGCCCCACAAGATCTTTGACGTAGAAGGTGTCCACAACCTGCTCTCCGTATGTCGCGATTACGGCTGAGGCGATATAGACGTGGTTATTCGCAAGAGTTCGTGTCAAATCGAACAGAAGTCCGGGACGGTCGCGCGTGTCGACCTCAATGATCGTGTAAATCTCGGAACCATCATTGTCGAAGCTGATATTCGTCGGCACTTCGAACGGACGCTCGCGTTTCTTGAGCTTGTCTTTGTCTTTCAGCGCCTCGCGCGGCACGACCTCGCCTTTCAGCGTTTTGGCGATCATCTGGCGCAGGCGCGGCAGGCGGGTTTCATCGTAAGGGTTGCCGTCATTGTCCTGCACCCAAAAGACTGCTGTCGCGTAGCCGTCTTTGGATGTGTACGTGCGCGCGTCCACAATATTGGCCCCGACAAGCGCCAAGGCCCCCGTCATCCGGCTGAAGAGGCCGGGATGGTCGACCATGGCAAAGCAGGCACGGGTCGCGTCACGATCTTCGTCGAGCATCAGATCAATGCGTACCTCATCGTCGGGAATGTCCCGCAAAAGCCCTGCAAAGATGACCTGTGCGGCCAGCGGCATGCCCTGCCAATAGGGCCCGTAATGCCGCCCGATTTCGGTCTTCTGTGATTTGGCGTCCCAATCGGCAAGGGCTTCGCGCAGCCCCCGCTTGGCCTCGGTCTCCAGCCGGTCGCGGCTGAGGTCTTCGATGCCGGTTTCAAGGGCCTCTTTCGTTGCGCGGTAAAGGTTGCGGATCAGCACCGCTTTCCAGTTGTTCCAAGTGCCCGGCCCAACACCCCGAATGTCGCAGACCGTCAACACGGTCAGCAAATCCAGGCGTTCGACGGATTTCACTGCCTTTGCAAAGCCGCTAATGGTGAACGGCTCGGTAATATCGCGCTTCTGCGCCACGTCCGAGAGGAGAAGGTGATACCGGATGAGCCATTCGACCGTCTCACATTCCTTCTTGTTCAGCCCAAGCCGTGGTGCCACTTTCCGTGCGATTTGCGCTCCGAGGACCGAATGATCCTCGTCGCGCCCCTTGCCGATGTCGTGCAGCAACAGTGCCACATAAAGCACCTTGCGGTTCACCCCACGATCCAGAATGCCGGATGCGACAGGCAGCTCTTCGATCAGTCTTTTGCGTTCGATTTGGGACAGGTTGCTGATACATTGGATCGTATGCTCATCCACGGTGAAATGGTGATACATGTTGAACTGCATCATCGCGACAATCGGGGCGAATTCGGGGATGAAAGCGCTCAGCACCCCAAGCTCGTTCATCCGGCGCAGGGCGCGTTCCGGGTTGCCGTGTTTGAGCAGCAGGTCAAGAAATATGCGCCGCGCTTCCTTGTTCTGTCGCAGGTCTTCATCAATGACATCAAGATTGGCCGAGATCATACGCATCGCATCGGGATGTAAGAGCGTGCCCGTCCGCAGTGCCTCTTCAAAGATGCGCAACATGTTCAGTTTGTCTTCAAAAAATGCCGCCTTGTCCGCGATGGTGAGGCGGTTCTGCTTGATTGCGTAGGGCGGCTTGGCCTTCTTGCGGCGGGTAAAGAGCCGCACCAGCATGGGTTCACGCTTGGTGTGGTTCGCCTCAAGCGCGGTCAGGAAGATGCGGGTCAGTTCACCCACCCGCGTCGCCTGTCTGAAATAGGCCTGCATGAAATGCTCAACCGCGCGCCGTCCCCCGTGATCACGGTAGCCCATGGCCTCCGCGACCTCGACCTGCATATCAAATGTCAGCTGATCGACCGCTCGACCTGCAATCAGATGCAAATGGCAACGCACTGCCCAAAGAAAGTCTTCGGCGGTAACGAAGGTCTCAAATTCTTCAGTTGTGAACACGCCTAGATTGACCAGATCAGCGGCGTCTTTAACGTCATTGACGTATTTGCTGATCCAGAACAGGGATTGCAGGTCGCGCAGGCCGCCCTTGCCTTCTTTTACGTTGGGCTCAACCACATATCGCTGGCCGCCCTGTTTGCGGTGCCGCTCGTCGCGTTCGATTAGCTTGGCATCAATGAAATCGCGCGCCGAGGATTGGAAAAGATCGCTCCACAAACGCTGGCCCAGCTCATTGGCAAGCCCGCGGTCGCCCGCGAGGAACCGGTATTCGACCAGTGAAGTGCGTATCGTGTAATCCTCACGCGCCAGGCGGACGCAATCCTTGATGGTGCGGCTGGCATGGCCGATCTTCAGCTTCAGATCCCACAGCATGTAAAGCATGGACTCGATCACGCTCTCGGCCCAGGGAGTGATCTTGTAGGGTGTCAGAAAGAGAAGGTCGATGTCCGAGTAAGGTGCCATTTCGCCACGGCCAGAGCCGCCGACAGCGATGAGCGTCAGCCGCTCGCTTTCTGTCGGGTTGGCGAGTTTGTGCAGGATCGTGGTCGAAACCTCGAGGACGGTGCACACGATCTGATCGGCCAGCCAGCTATAGGCGCGGGTTGTGGGGCGTGATGCAAAAGGAGCGGCGCGAAATGCCTCTGCGATGCTTTCCCGGCCCGTGTCACGTGCGCGGCGTATGACGGCCACGCTGATCGCGCGCACTTCCTTTTCGGAGGTCGCGTCCGCAACCTGCGCCATGATGTCTGCTATCACGGCGGCTTTGTCGAAAATCGACTCCGCCCGACAGATAAGATCGTCCGGCGCGTCATCAGTAGCGGTCAGAAGCGCGTCAGAGCCCTGCGCCACCAAAGCTGCGTGGGGCTTGTTCAAGGATCACCACCTGATTTTCTTCAATTGTTGCAATGGCCAAAGCGCGTTCGTTCAGACCATTGGGCAAAAGCCGGAAAACACCCGCTGTCCCACGGAAACCTTGCGAAGTTGTTAATGCAGCTTTCTTCAATGCGTCATCATTGCCCGACGCAACCAATGCCCCGATAGCAGCGATTCCGTCATAGGCCAGCCCCGCAAGCGGGTGCGGTTGCGCCCCATAGGTCGCCGCATAGCGGTTTTCGAACAAGGTTTGCGTTGACTGGTCGGGCAATGCAAAGAGGCCACCCTCAAGCCCCGGAAGGGCCAGCAATTGTGGAACAGTGTCCCACCGGGTCAGGCCGATGAAACGGCTGTTCTCGGTATTCATGCCCGCATCTGGCAAGGCCGTTGCCACAATCGGGAGGTCTGCCGCGGCACCGGCCGTCGTAAATACCGCCTGCGCGCCGGAATTCCGAACGCTTGAGACCATGCGGTTCGTTGAACTGAAGATACCCTGCTGCGAAAGCGGATAGCTTTCAACCGCCACAACCTGGCCGCCATTCGATTGCACGGCGCGCGTAATTGCGTCTCGCCCGACGTCGCCTGCAAGGTCATTGCCATGCACAACAGCATATCTGCTGATCCCCTGCCGGTTTGCGTAACGGGTCAAGCGGTTCGCGGTATTGTTGAAGGTCGCGCCAAGGACAAGCACGTTGCCACCCGCAATGGACGGGTTATTGCTGAATGCAAGAATATTGACGTTGCGGCTGGCAACGGCGACGCCAGCGGCATTTGCCGCTTCGGCGTAGAGCGGGCCAATGATGATCTTTGCACCATCATTGACGGCCTGTGCAGCAACGGTCGCAGCCTGTGTCGGATCGCCGCCCCCGGTATTATAGACGCGCAATTCAATCGAAGCGCCTTCCAGATCGGCGATTGCCAAACGTGCGGCATTCTCAAAGTTCTGCGCCAGTTGATTGTCCGTCGATTGGGCCGATCCGCCGGGAACCAGCAGGGCTACCTGCACGGGGTCATCAGGGTCAATCTGCGGGCCGACATTTGCGTCAGCGCTAAGCGTGACATCGCAGGCAGCCAGCCAGGCGAATGACAGCAAGACAAAAATGCGCAACGTCGCCTTGCGGGCGGTGCGGAAACAAGCAAACATGGCTGATATCCCTCCTGGATCATGCGCCGGTTTTGGTCCGCCGCCAGCTGAGGGCATCATAATGCAGGGGACAGGCGGGTCCAGAGATGAATTTTGTCACCAAGCCACTGTCCGCCGGATTGTATTTTGTGGCTACACCTATTGGTGCCGCACGCGATATCACGCTGCGCGCGCTTGATATTCTGGCGAGCGCCGATGTGATCGCGGCTGAAGATACGCGTACGACCCGCAAGTTGATGGATATTCACGGCGTGCCGCTCAACGGGCGCCAGCTTGTTGCGTTTCATGATCATAGCGCGGTGGCTGACGTGGAACGCCTAGTGGCCGAGATTGCGTCGGGCAAATCCGTCGCTTACGCATCGGAAGCGGGCACGCCCCTGGTAGCTGATCCCGGCTATGAGTTGGCGCGCGGCGTGATAGCAGCAGATTTACCCGTGATCTCAGCACCCGGCCCATCCGCTGTGCTGGCTGCGCTTACCGCATCAGGCCTTGCGACTGACCGATTTGCATTTGTGGGTTTCCTGCCAGCCGCAAAGACGCAACGCGAAACCGAAATCGCGGCACTGCGCGATGTGCCCTTCACGTTGGTATTTTATGAAAGTCCGAAACGCATTGGGGAAATGTTAGGTAATTTGCGCGATGTTCTGGGGGCAGAGCGGGAAACGGTTGTTTGTCGCGAACTGACAAAACGGTTTGAGGAGATAACGCGCGGGACATTGGGCGAAGTTGCGGATGCATTCGCAAACCGGTCCGTGAAGGGCGAGCTGGTTGTCCTTGTGGGCCGACAAGGCGCGGATGACGTCGCTGACATGGATGTTGCCGCCGCTTTGCAAGAGGCCATGAAGACAATGCGTATCAAAGACGCCGCGACAGTGGTGGCCGGTGCGCTGGGTCTGCCCCGCAGGCAGGTCTATCAGATCGCGCTGCAGATGAAGGATGAGGAATGACAGGGTCTGTTGGATATCATGCGGGCATATCAGCCGAGGCTGCGGTTGCTCGGGATTACGAAAACCGTCAGCATCAAGTGGTCGCAAAACGATGGCGTGGAGAAGGCGGAGAGATTGACCTGATCGCGCGTGACGGCGATCAGGTTGTCTTTGTCGAGGTCAAGAAAAGCAAATCCTTCGGTCGGGCGGCGGCGCGCCTGGGTCGGCGACAGATGGATCGTTTGTGTGTGGCCGCATCAGAGTTTCTGGCCGGCGAACCGCGTGGACAATTGACCGATGTGCGATTTGATCTGGCCATGGTTGACGGCCGAGGCGCGGTCAAGGTGATCGAGAACGCCTTTATGGAAGCCTAAACCAATTTGGGGTCGGACGTTCGAACGCTCAGCAGAGCAGGGTGCGGAAAGCAATTTCGAAGGCGATCAAGCGTTACCTCGAATTTTTGCGGCGCATTATGACCCCATTGCGTGCCATGCCGCGCTGCGTCATGTAACAGCGGAAACAAGTAACCAAAGAGGTCACCGCCATGCCGCTGAAAATCGCGTTTCAGATGGACCCGATTGGACCTATCGACATTGATGCCGACAGCACATTCCGGATTGCGGAAGAGGCGCAGGCGCGGGGCCATGAACTCTTTTACTACACCCCCGATAAACTGGCCTATGATGCAGGTGATGTTGTGGCAGGAGGGTGGCCGCTGACGGTGCGAAGGGTCACGGGTGACCATTTTACCCTCGGCAATGAAGAAACCGTGAGGCTCGCTGATTTTGACGTGGTTTGGCTCCGCCAGGATCCGCCCTTTGACATGGGCTACATCACGACAACGCATCTATTGGACATGATCCATCCAGATACCCTCGTCGTGAACGATCCCTTCTGGGTGCGGAACTATCCCGAAAAGCTGTTGGTGCTAGAGTTTCCAGATCTGACGCCGCCAACCATGATTGCCCGTGACCTCGATACGTTAAAGGCATTTCGTGCCACACACGGTGATGTCATTCTGAAACCGCTTTATGGCAATGGCGGCGCTGGTGTATTCAAGCTGAAGACGGGTGACAGCAATTTGGCATCACTGCATGAGCTTTTCGCGGGCATCAACCGCGAGCCCTTGATCATGCAGAAGTTCCTGCCAGCCGTTAGTGAAGGCGACAAGCGTGTCATCCTTGTCGATGGCGAGCCTGCGGGTGCCATCAACCGTGTGCCCGCGGCGGGCGAGACACGTTCGAACATGCATGTGGGGGGACGTCCGGAGAAAGTGGCGCTCACCGAACGGGATCGCGAGATTTGCGCCCGGATCGGGCCGCTCTTGAAAGAGAAAGGGCAGATTTTTGTCGGCATTGACGTGATCGGCGACTGGCTGACCGAGATCAATGTGACGTCACCAACGGGCATTCAGGAGCTTGAAAGGTTTGACGGTGTCAATATTGCCGAAAAGATCTGGCAAGCTATCGAGGCGCGCCGCTATACCTCTGCCGTCATCGCAAGCCGGTAGCTGACAGCCTCAGCCACATGAGGTTTTCGAACGTCGTCTGACCCGGCGAGATCCGCAATCGTGCGGGCGACGCGCAGGACCCGATGATAGCCGCGTGCGGAAAGGCCAAATCGCTCGGCCACTTTGACAAGCAGCCCACGCCCTTCTGTGTCGGGGGTTGCGATCTCTTCAAGCAGATGCCCTTCCGCATCGGCGTTCACGCGTGCGTTGTCATGTCCGGAAAACCGCGCCGATTGCATATCGCGAGCAGCAAGCACACGCGCCGCGATTGCGGATGAGCTTTCACCAGTTTCCGGAAGGTCCAGATCGGTGAATGCGACGGGTGGCACCTCAATCCGCAGATCAAACCGGTCCATCAGCGGGCCAGAGATGCGGCCCATGTAATCCTCACCGCAGACGGGGACCCGCGCGCAGGCGCGGGCAGGGTCGGCCAGGTAGCCGCATTTGCAAGGGTTCGCGGCGGCCACCAGCATAAAACGACAAGGATAACGCACATGGGCGTTGGCGCGGGCCACGACGACATCGCCGGTTTCAATCGGCTGACGCAGCGTCTCTAGGACGGTCCGCGGAAACTCGGGGAATTCGTCCATGAACAGCACACCATTATGGGCAAGGCTGATCTCCCCCGGTTTGGCGCCGCGCCCGCCACCCACGATGGCGGCCATAGAGGCGGTATGGTGGGGTTCGCGAAAAGGCCGATCCCGGTTGATCCCGCCTTCGTCAAGCAATCCGGAAAGCGAATGGATCATTGACGTCTCAAGCGCTTCTGCCGGCGTCAGCGGCGGCAGGATGCCGGGAATGCGCGCCGCCAGCATGGATTTGCCCGATCCGGGGGAGCCAACGAGTAGCAGGTGATGGCGGCCCGCTGCCGCGATTTCCAAAGCCCTTTTGGCCCGTTCCTGCCCCTTCACTTCGGACAGGTCGCGTTGTGCCGCACCATTGTGAACTTCGCCCGGCTCCGACGCAGACATCACTGACTGGCCAGTAAAATGTCGGATCACGTCACCCAGACTACGCGGCGCAATGACATTTGCCGCGCCAACCCAGGCGGCTTCGGCCCCGCAAGCTTGCGGGCACAGGAGTGTGCGATCATCCCTTGCGGCGGCCATTGCGGCCGGCAAGGCGCCGACGACGGGCACCAACGTGCCGTCCAAGGACAACTCGCCCAATGCCACCGTCTGCTCGGCATCCTCGCGCGGGATAATCTCAAGCGCGGCCAGCAGGGCCAAGGCGATTGGCAAATCGAAATGCGACCCCTCCTTGGGCAGGTCCGCGGGCGACAGGTTCACCGTGATCCGTTTTGATGGCAGCGCGATGGCCATGGAAGTCAGCGCCGCGCGCACGCGTTCCCGCGCCTCTGACACGGCCTTGTCCGGCAATCCCACAATCGAAAACGCCGGTATGCCGGGCGTGACCGCGCATTGGACCTCGACCAGCCGCGCCTCAATGCCTTCAAATGCCACCGTGTAGGTCACTGCGACCATACCCATCTCCCCTAACGTGGTTAACGGGTAATTGCCGCTGGTTGAGGAATGGTTAACCCATGTCACCCGGCCATGGCTTGCGGCCAAGTTCCATCGGATAGGGCCAAGGGTCGTAGGTCTCGGCCCTTGAGGCCTCACGCCATGCCACGAATGCGGGATCTTTCAGGTGATTGTCTACATAGGTTTGCGAGGCCGCGTTGATCGGCAGGTCATACGCCGTGATGCGCATGGCCACGGGTGCATAGAATGCATCGGCAATCGTGTATGCGCCAAACAGCCACGGTCCTTCCTGACCATGATGCTCTTTCGCCAAGGCCCAAAGCGCTTCAATCCGGGTGATATCTGCTCGCACGGCGTCTGACGGCATAAACCCGTCCCAGACATGGGTGATCATATTGGGGCAATCACTGCGCAGGGCGAGGAAACTCGAATGCATCTCGGCGGTAATGGACCGCGCCAATGCGCGCGCGGCGGGGTCGGCGGGATAGAGCGCGATATCCGGGTGCCGCTCTGCCAGTGTTTCGGCGATGGCCAGGCTGTCTGACAAAACATGACCCTCAGGCGTTCGCACTGCGGGCACGGTGCGGGCCGGCGGCATAGGGGCCAATTCGCTGCGGTAGGTGCCCGCATATAAGCCAACGAGATGCGTCTTGAAGGGGATGTTGAACTTTTCGAACAACAGCCAGGCGCGTAAGGACCAACTGCTGAAGGTGCGATCGCCAATATAGAGGTCATATGTCATGCAGCGACGCTAGCGTGCGTGCTGCAAATTCACGAACGATCATTCGTGACGCGGCCCATCACGCAATGTGATTGATCCGCCCGATTTCCCAGTGGTCGGCTGCCAACGTCATGTCCGTGACCGACAGATTGTCGATGTGATGGCCCATCGCCTCGTAGGCGCTGCATCCTGCGGCGCGCTGGATTTGCGTCATGATCACGCCAATATGCGCGACGAGAATAAGATCTTGATCAGGGCATGCGCGGATCAGATCATCAACGGCGTCATTCACGCGACTTGCAACTGCATTCCAACTTTCGCCGTCTGGAGGGGCAAGATCGCCCGGCTCCTCCCAAAAACGGCGGCTGAGGTCCGGGTCACGGGCGGTGACTTCATCAAAACGCAAACCATCCCAAAGGCCAAAATTGAACTCGCGCAACCCGGTATGGTGTGCCAAACGCTTTCGATTTCTTCCGATGGCGTCGGCGGTCGTAACTGCACGGCTGAGGTCAGAGGACACAATTGCGGCCTCTGACGGCAAGTAACGCGCGACACGATCAATCAGAGCCTGATCGGATAAATCCGCAGGTACGTCCCGCCACCCGACAAAGGCTTTTTCATGTGTCGGCCCGTGCCGCACCCACCAGAGCCGGGTCATTGCGATTGATCTTTGAGCGTCATGGGCAGCCCCGCCATCACCACCACAACCCGGTCAGCGATGCTTGCGATCTGCTGGTTCAATCGCCCCTGCGCATTACGAAAACGGCGGGCGAGCGCATTGTCCGGCACAACGCCCTGACCGACTTCGTTTGAGACGACTGTAACTGGTGCATCACAGTTTTGGAGCGCGGTGATGAGGTCAGCGCAGCGGGCATCAAGATCATGCTCCTCCAACAGAAGGTTGCTAAGCCAAAGCGTTGCGCAATCGATCAAGACAGCCTGATCAGAGGAGCGCTGGGCGAGCACTGCAGGCAGGTCAATCGGTTCTTCGATGGTATGCCATTTAGCGTCACGCGCCCCTTGATGAGCAGCAATTTTCGCGGTCATCTCGTCGTCAAAGCTCTGCGCCGTCGCGATGTAGATCGGCGCTAACCCCATGCTCAGAACCAGATTTTCGGCATAGGCGGACTTACCCGAAGCCGCACCGCCCAACACGAGGGAAATCTTGGGTAACATTTCCTAAATACTTTATGTGATCCAGTCTTCGTGACCCTGCGTAATAACACTTGAGAAAAAAGTTAATGCCTCGCACGGCGAATTGGGAGAATAAACATGGGTGTCACCGGTTTTTCTGATCAAAGTTTGTCACGTACGGCGATGAAAGCAGAGCTGCTTGATGCAGAAACAGAGCTTGCGCTGGCCTATGCGTGGCGTGACGACCGGGATGAAGAAGCGCTGCACCGCCTGATCACTGCGTATATGCGTCTTGCGATTTCCATGGCTTCTAAATTTAAGCGCTACGGCGCCCCGATGAACGACCTTATCCAAGAGGCGTCCGTGGGCCTTATGAAGGCGGCAGACAAGTTCGACCCTGACCGTGGGGTGCGCTTCTCGACATACGCTGTCTGGTGGATCAAGGCGTCGATCCAGGATTACGTGATGCGCAACTGGTCGATGGTCCGGACCGGGTCGACGTCTTCGCAAAAGTCGCTTTTCTTCAACATGCGCCGGGTGCAAGCGCGGCTTGAACGGGAAGCGGCGGCAGAGGGTCGCGAACTTGACCGTCAGGAGATGCGGGAACTCATCGCCATCGAAGTGGGCGTACCGCTGCACGATGTTGAGATGATGGAAGGGCGCCTGTCCGGCTCTGATTTCTCGCTCAACGCCACGCAATCAAGCGATGACGAAGGCCGCGAGTGGATTGATGCGCTTGAAGATGACGGCCCGCAGGCGTCAGAGACGGTGGAAAACAACCATGACAATGAAACACTGCGTCAGTGGCTGATGACGGCGCTGTCGGCGCTGAATGACCGTGAGCAGTTTATCGTGCGGGAACGCAAGCTGCGTGATGACCCCCGGACACTGGAGAGCCTGGGGACAGAGCTTGGCCTGTCGAAGGAGCGCGTGCGCCAGCTGGAAGCGGCAGCTTTCGGGAAAATGCGCAAAAGCCTTGAGGCACAAAGCTCGGAAGTGCACGCCTTCTTTGCCTGAGCGCATCATTGTCTTTCCGGTCTGATCTGACCTAGTGTCAGCCCGACTACAGACCGGAGAGCCCGATGCTGGCTGGCAAACATATATTATTGATCGTTGGGGGCGGCATCGCCGCATTTAAGTCGTTGGATTTGGTGCGTCGCTTGCGCGAACAAGGGGTACAGGTCACACCAGTTTTGACGCGCGCGGGTTCGGAGTTTGTGACGCCACTCAGCCTGTCGGCGCTTTCCGCCACGAAAATCTATCAAGACCTCTTTGATCTCACTGACGAGGCCGAGATGGGGCATATCGAGTTGTCGCGCGCTGCAGACCTCATCGTTGTCGCGCCAGCAACGGCTGATCTGATGGCCAAGATGGTCGGCGGGCATGCCGACGATTTGGCGTCAACATTGCTATTGGCGACGGATAAACGCGTGCTGATCGCGCCATCGATGAATGTGCGCATGTGGGAGCATCCCGCCACCCAGCGCAGTCTTGCGACCTTGCAAGGCGATGGCGTGCTGGTTGTCGGCCCGAACGAGGGCGATATGGCTTGTGGCGAATACGGCCCGGGGCGCATGGCGGAAGTGCCCGAAATCATCGCCGCGATTGATGCCGCGTTGGGTGATGGGCCGCTAAAGGGGCGGCACATCCTCGTGACATCCGGCCCGACCCATGAACCCATTGATCCGGTGCGCTACATCGCTAATCGCTCATCGGGCGCGCAAGGAACGGCCATTGCCAAAGCGCTCGCCGCAATTGGCGCGGACGTCACCTTTGTGACCGGTCCGGCGGGTGTGCCCCCCCCCGCTGGGGTGAACGTCGTTCGGATCGAGACCGCGCAAGAGATGCTACGAGCTGTTGAGGCCGCACCACTGGCAGAGGTGGCGATCTTTGCAGCCGCCGTGGCGGATTGGCATGTGGTCAATGCCGGGGCACAGAAGATCAAGAAAGAGGGCAGCGCACTGCCTGCGCTGGAACTGGCTGAAAACCCCGACGTCCTCGCGACCATTGCGCAACGGCAGGAGGGGCGTCCGCCGCTTGTCATTGGCTTTGCGGCAGAGACAAATGATGTCATCGCACATGCGACTGCAAAGCGGGCGCGCAAGGGTTGTGACTGGATCGTGGCCAATGACGTGTCGCCTGAGACGGGCATCATGGGCGGGCAGGAGAACGCGGTGACGCTGATCACCGATGATGGCGCCGAGACTTGGCCCCGCATGTCCAAAGATGCGGTTGCGCAGAAGCTGGCACAACGCATTGCCGAGGCTGTCTCGTGACGGTCGAAATCCGGTTGCAATGGGCTGAGGGGGCTGATCAGACGCTTGGCCTGCCAAGCTACGAAACCGCCGGAGCGGCCGGGGCCGATCTGCGCGCCAATCTGGAAGGCAAGCACCCCGTCGTGCTGCAACCCGGCGACCGTGCGTTGATCTCCACCGGGTTTCACATGGCGATCCCGCCGAACTACGAAGTGCAAGTGCGGCCACGATCTGGGCTGGCGCTGAAACATGGTGTGACGCTGGTGAATACCCCCGGCACGATTGACAGCGACTATCGGGGTCCCGTCGGCGTGATCCTGATCAATTTGGGGCAGGAGGATTTCACGATCACCCATGGGATGCGCATCGCGCAGATGGTTGTTGCCCCCATGATCCAGGCAAACATGGCACAAGTTGACATGCTTGACGCAACACTGCGCGGCGCGGGCGGGTTCGGGTCAACCGGTCTATGATTATGGTCGGTGCCATGGCTGCGACCCTTTGGGGGATCGGTATCGCGATGAAGGTGCCATATGCGGTGCGCTGGAACATGATGGGCATCCTGCTGGTCGGGGTGATGATGCTGCATGTGATCCTGCCGAACGGGCATCCTTTGCGCATGGCAACGGGTGGAGATGCCCGGCTTTGGGGGCTGCTCATCGCCTTCGGCTTCATGGTCTGGGGGTATCGCCGCGCGCTGGGCAACTTGCGTGCCCGCGTTGTGGCGCGGGAAAGCAACGCCCCTGCGCCGCCGTCGGACAGTTTTTCCGAAACGGAACTCGACCGCTATGCGCGCCACATCGTGCTGCGCGAGATTGGTGGGCCGGGGCAAAAGGCGCTGCGGAACGCGAAAGTGCTCGCTGTCGGGGCAGGGGGCTTGGGCGCGCCCGCGCTGCAATATCTTGCCGCAGCCGGGGTCGGGACAATTGGTGTGATCGACGATGACGTGGTCGAAAACGCCAACCTGCAAAGGCAGGTCATCCATCTTGATCGGAATATCGGCATGCCAAAGGTGCATTCAGCGGCCGAGGCGATGACAGCACAGAACCCTTTCGTGACCGTGCGCCCCTATCACCGCCGCCTGACGGCAGAGATCGCGGCAGATCTCTTTGACGATTACGATCTTATTCTCGATGGCACGGACAATTTCGACACCCGTTATCTGGTGAATGCGACCGCGATTGAGAAACGCAAACCGCTGATCGCAGCGGCCCTGACCCAATGGGAAGGACAGATCAGCCTTTATGACCCGGCGAAAGGCACCCCATGCTATGCCTGCGTCTTTCCTGAGGCCCCTGATCCGGTCCTCGTGCCGTCCTGTGCCGAGGCCGGCGTGATCGGACCGTTGCCGGGTGTGATCGGCGCGATGATGGCGGTTGAGGCGCTGAAAGTGATCACCAGAGCGGGTGAGGGTCTGGGCGGCAAGTTGCTGATTTATGACGCACTTTATGCGCAGACAAGGACCATCAGCATCAAACCACGCGCCGATTGTGCCGCTTGCGGCGGCAAGGGCTTGCACGTCAAGGCCTGACCTTCATACTGCGGTCCAAATGACAAAACTGGGGAGATGTTGATGCGTATTCTAACCGTGCTTGCTGCGGCACTTTTTGCCACGTCCGCTGTCGCCGACGGCCATTTGCCTGATCTGGACGGGCGCGAGATTGTCGTGGTGACCGAGAACGCCTATCCGCCCTTGCAGTTTATCGACGGTAACGGTGACGCGGTCGGCTGGGAGTATGATGCGATGGCCGAGATTGCCGAGAGGCTGAACGCGACGATTGTCTATGAGAACATCAGTTGGGACGCGATGATCCCCGCTGTGTCCGAAGGACAGTTTGATCTGGGGATGACTGGGATCACGATCCGTGAGGATCGGGCGGAAGTTGTTGATTTTTCAGACAAATACATGACATCTGAAATGGTGATGATGGTACGCGGTGATGAAGAGAGGTTCACCGATGCGGCGAGCTTTGCCGCCGATGACGACCTGCTGATGGCCGCACAACCCGGCACGACGCCCTTCTATGTTGGTGTCTATGACGTGCTGGATGGCGACGAGGCGAACCCAAGGATCAAGCTGATGGAAACCTTCGGTGCAACCGTGCAGGCCTTGCGCGCGGGCGATGTTGATCTGGTTCTGACCGACGGCACGGCGGGTAACGGTTATGTCGAGGCGTCTGATGGCGGGTTGAAGATCATTGGTGAGAAACTGGGGACCGAGGATTTCGGCTTTATCTATCCCAAGGGCTCCGATCTGGTTGAACCGATCAACGCCGCCATTGCCGATATGTGGGCTGATGGCACGATTGAGGCGCTGAATACAAAGTGGTTCCTTGACTACAAGCTGGGTGAGTGAACCCTGAAGTGGAGGTCCCGGGTCAGGCCCGGGACGCCCTCGCATGTTACCCGCATCTCCGAACGATGATGACTTTCCCTGGTGGCTGGTCGCCGTGTTGGCGATTGGTCTTTACCTGTTTTGGCAAGTCCTGACGGTCGAGGAGTATTCGCGTGTTCTCAACACGTTGCGCCGGGGCATCTGGGTCACGATTTATGTGACCATTGTTGCCTACACGCTCGCCTGTCTGCTGGGGCTGGGGCTAGCGCTGGCGCAGCTGTCGAAATCCATCGTTTTGCGCCAGATCTCCCGCTTCTACATCGAGGTGATGCGCGGTATTCCGATTATCGTCCTCCTGCTCTACGTGGCCTTCGTCCTAGCACCTGCCATGGTGGCGGGCTGGAACTGGGTCCTGGGGCAGTTGGGGTTAGAACCGATCCGCACCCGCGATTTCTCGCTGCTTTGGCGGGCGGTTATTGCGCTCACGCTCGCTTATGCGTCCTTTCTCGCCGAGGTCTTTCGCGCCGGGTTGCAATCCATCGACAAGGGCCAGATTGAGGCGGCGGAGGCACTGGGCTTATCGCGCTGGCAGCGCTTTCGCCTGATCGTCTTTCCGCAGGCTTTGCGGGTGATCCTGCCGCCTTTGGGCAATGATTTTGTAGCGATGGTAAAGGATTCGTCACTCGTCAGTGTGCTGGGCGTGACGGACGTCACCCAATTGGGCAAGGTCACGGCGGCGGGCAATTTCCGGTATTTTGAGACCTATAACGTCGTGGCGCTGGTGTATCTGACGATCACCATCACGCTTTCGCTGGCTTTGCGCAAATTTGAAAGGCGGATGCGCGAGAGGTAGGTGGCAACTTCTGCGGGTGCACCCTAGGTTAGCCCCAAAGGAGAACTGCCATGACAAACCCGCTGCTTGCCGATTGGTCCACCCCGTTTGAAATGCCGCCCTTTGATCTGATTTCGGATGATGATTACGCCCCGGCGATGGACATCGCGATGGATGAAGCCCGCGCGAACATCGCCGCCATTGCAGAGAGTGCAGAGCCTGCCACTTTTGAAAACACGATCGCGGCGCTGGAGGCGACCGAAGATGCGCTCAACCGGGTCCTGAGCACGTTTTACGCAGTCGCCGGTGCCGACAGCAACGACAAGCGCGAGGCGTTACAGCGGGAATTTGCGCCGAAACTGAGCGCGTATGGATCGGAAGTTGTAGAGAACAAGAAGCTGTATGCGCGAATTGAGGCCGTGTGGCAAGCGCGTGAAGGCCTCGATCTCACACCTGAACAACAGCGTCTGTTGATGCTGAAGCGGCGCAGTTTCGTGCGGGCCGGTGCGCAACTCAGCGGTGCACCGGAGGAGGAACTGCGCGAGGTCAAATCGCGGCTTTCCGTTCTTGGCACGGATTTCATGCAGAACCTTTTGGCCGATGAACGCGACTGGTTCATGCCGCTGGGGCCAGATGACCTGCAGGGGCTGCCGGATTTCGTGCTGGCGACTGCCAAGGCTGCGGGGGCAGAGAAAGAGTCGGATGGTCCGGTCGTGACCTTGTCTCGGTCCTTGATCGTCCCGTTTCTGCAATTCTCCGAGCGGCGCGATCTGCGCCAGAAGGCTTACGAGGCCTGGGTGGCCCGCGGTGCCAATGGCGGCAAGACCGATAACCGCGCCATCGCGGCTGAGACGCTGAAACTGCGCGAAAAGCGGGCAGCACTTTTGGGCTATGAAACCTTTGCCGATTTCAAGCTGGAAACGGAAATGGCCAAGACCCCGGACGCGGTGCGCGATCTCCTGATGCAGGTCTGGCGGCCGGCCAAGGCGGCCGCCGATGCGGATGCCGAAGTGCTTGAGCGGATGCTGCACGCCGATGGTTGGAACGGCCCGCTGCAGCCGTGGGATTGGTGGTTCTATTCCGAGAAGCGGCGCAAAGAACTACACGATCTCGATGAGGCTGAACTGAAACCTTATCTGCAGCTTGAGCGGATGATCGCAGCGAGCTTCACCTGCGCTGGCCGCTTGTTCGGACTGGAGTTCAAAGAGATCGAAGGGCCGCGTTATCACCCGGATGTCCGGCTGTGGGAGGTGACCCGCGACGGAGAACATGTTGCCGTGTTCATGGGCGATTATTTTGCGCGGAACTCAAAGCGGTCGGGTGCTTGGTGCACCGCGATGCGCGTGCAGAAACGTCATGGCGGTGTGGCGCAACCGCTTGTTCTGAACGTCTGCAACTTTGCCAAGCCCGAAGAGGGTAAGCCCGCGCTTTTGTCCTATGACGATGCGCGCACGCTGTTTCACGAATTCGGGCATGCGCTGCACCAGATGCTGTCAGATGTGACCTATGAAAGCATGAGCGGTACATCCGTTGCGCGAGATTTCGTGGAGCTGCCCAGCCAGCTTTACGAGCATTGGCTGGAAGTGCCAGCGGTTCTGAGCGAGTTTGCTACCCATGCCGAAACAGGTGAACCGATGCCGCAGGATCTGCTTGATCGGATGCTGGGCGCATCCACCTACGACATGGGATTTCAGACGGTCGAATATGTGGCCTCGGCCCTTGTTGATCTGGGCTTCCACGACGGGCCCGCGCCGAGCGATCCAATGCAAAAACAGGCCGAAATTCTAGAAGAGATCGGGATGCCGCATGCGATCCGCATGCGCCACGCGACACCCCATTTTGCGCATGTCTTTGCCGGTGATGGCTATTCCAGCGGCTATTACAGCTACATGTGGTCAGAAGTGATGGATGCCGACGCCTTTGCCGCCTTTGAAGAGGCGGGCGGTCCATTTGATCAAGATGTGGCGAAGCGACTGGAAGAGACTGTGCTGTCGTCAGGTGGATCGGTCGATGCGGCGGAGCTTTACACCGCGTTCCGTGGTCGTCTGCCCGGTGTCGAGGCGCTGTTGAAAGGGCGGGGTCTGGACAAAGCGGCCTGACTGCGCGGCGGTCAGGCTCGGTTGTCTTCGGGGTGACGCTCGACGCCAACAGGGTCTTTGTGGATCAGCACATCAGCGCGGGGGTAGGCCGCGATGATCGCGCGCCTGAGTGCGGCCCCGATCGCGTGCGCCTCATCAAGGCTTTGCGCGCCATCCAACTCGATATGCAAATTGACAAAGACCTTGCTGCCCGCGACACGGGTTTTCAGGTCGTGGTAACCGTGCACGCCGTCGAAACCTTCGGTGATGGCGCAGATGCCCGCTATCATGTCGGGGTCGGCCTGTTTGTCCATCAATGCATCCCAGGCCGATTTGCCGATCCTGAGTGCCCCGACGATCAGCAATGCCGCCGCACCAAGGGCCACGACGCTGTCGATCTGGTGCAGCCCGAATGTGCCTGAGGCCCAAAGCGCGAGGATTGCGCCGACATTCGGGATCAGATCGCCGAGGTAGTGCAGGCTGTCTGCGCGCACGACCTTGTTGTCGGTCTTGCGGGCGACGTAGCGTTGCCACATCACAAGTCCCAGCGTTATTGCGACGGCGAAAAGCATTAGGGTAATGCCAAGCCCCTCACGCTCAGGGAAAGTAGCTTCGCCCGATATCAACCGCAGTAAAGCTGCCGTGGCGATCACTCCTGCCGAGACGAGGATGAAAAGCGATTGACCAAGTGCTGCAAGATCCTCAGCCGAGCTGTGGCCGAAATTGTGGTCTTCATCGGCGGGCTTTGCCGCATAGGCGATAGCAATCAAGCCGCCCAACGACACCATCAAATCCATCGCACTGTCCGCAAGGCTCGCCGCGACGGCGAGCGAGCCGGTTTGGCCGTAGGCCCAGAGCTTGACGATCACCAGAGTGAGCGCAACGGTGACCGATAGGATCCCGGCGGAAAGGTTAAGCTGGTTGTCGCGGCGCAAGGACATCAGACTGCATCATGCATATTGCACCGCAAGACGCCAACTGCGGAACGGCTTAATCGCGAATCTCGCTTTCAGCGACACCCCAAAGGGTTGTCTTGGGCGCCCAACCACGATAGCCGCCCGCGGTCAGCCGGCACCATTCGGGCGTACATTGTCCAAGCCGCGCGATCACCCCAGGTTCCAGCATCGCGTTTTCGAGCGCGTCTTCTTCAGGCCGGGCACGCAGAGCAGTGATCTCACCGTCAATCAGGACAGTTCGTGCGCCTGACAGCATGGTGTAATGCACCCACCCGCCTTGTCCGTCGCGGTCAATGACCCGGCGCCAATGGCCATATTCTGCTATCACCTGCAGTGGCATATGGCGGCGCGTGAAGACCCAATCGATCCGATGTGACAAGGACGGCCCCCGCCGCACATTGGACTCGGATGTCTTGAGCGAAACGAAACGTGGCAATGGCAGGTTCGTCTCCGGCCCCAGTGTTGGAGTCTCATTCACCGGTTGGGCGGCGGCGTGGCTGGCCAGGTTTGTCAAAAGACAAAGAACGCCCAGCATCGCGCAAAGCCGCTTCACCACGTTTCGCATTTTCTGCCCTTACTGCTTTCATTTGGCGCGCGGTTCTTGTGCTGCGCGTCCCTTTGGCGCAACCTGCCATGGGAAGACGTTCTTGAAAACCCGTGGGAGGTATCTCAATGCCAGGTAAGCGGTTGAGTGTTGTCGTGACGCGACGGTTGCCTGAAGTGGTCGAGACCCGGATGAAAGAGCTGTTTGATGTGGCGCTGCGTGACGATGATACGCCCATGACCTGTGACGAACTCGCCGCAGCAATGAGCCAGGCCGATGTTCTGGTTTCGACAATTACGGATCAGATTGATGCCAGACTTCTGGCGCGTGCTGGCGAACGGCTCAAGTTGATCGCCAATTTTGGGGCCGGGGTCGACAACATTGACGTGGCCACCGCACGCCAACGCGGCATCCATGTCTCGAACACGCCCGGTGTCGTGACAGAGGATACGGCAGACATGGTCATGGCCCTGATCCTCGCCGTGACGCGCCGCATGGCCGAGGGGCTGCGCATCGCGCAATCGCAGGAATGGTCGGGCTGGTCACCCACCGCGATGATGGGCGGTCGGATCAAAGGGCGTCGGCTTGGGATTCTCGGCATGGGGCGTATTGGTCAGGCCGTGGCCCGGCGGGCCGCCGTCTTTGGCATGCAGGTGCATTATCATAACCGCAAACGCCTGCGCCCCGAAATTGAAGAGGCGCTGGAGGCCACCTACTGGGACAGCTTGGATCAGATGGTCGCGCGCGTCGATATTCTGTCGATCAACTGCCCGCATACGCCCTCGACATTTCATCTGATGAATGCGCGGCGGCTGAAACTGATGAAGCCCGATGCGGTTATCGTGAATACCTCGCGCGGCGAGGTGATCGATGAGAACGCGCTGACCCGCATGTTACGTGCCGGCGAGATTGCGGGAGCCGGTCTTGACGTCTTTCAACGGGGACCGATGATCAACCCAAGGCTGCAAGAGCTGCCGAATGCGATACTTTTGCCACATATGGGTTCGGCAACGCTCGAAGGCCGTATCGAAATGGGCGAGAAGGTTATAATCAACATAAAGACCTTTGAGGATGGTCACAGGCCGCCTGATCTGGTCGTTCCGTCTATGTTGTGATTCTTGACCAGTGTTAAGGTTTTGGTGATCCGTTTCCCGGTAGCTTCGTATAACTCCTGATGAAAGTGTGATGTGCGCTGCGCATCTTCCATATAGGGATCCGTGACCTGATGCGTATCTTGCTGCCTTTGTACGGTTTGCTGATTGTGGTCTTTGCCGTCGGCGTTGTTTACGTGTTCAAGGCTGGGCTTGATCACTATGTTGCGTCTAACAGCCTTGCAGAGATGCAGATTGATCCGCCTGACGGCTGGACTGTTCGTCCTTACCAGCTTGCCGATGGCGCTGCTATCACGGGAAGTGATGATGATCCAGCAGCAGCCATTGGGACAACTGCGACTATTCTCAACAGCTTTGACATCCCCACCGGCGGCTTGAAAGAAGGCGCCGTAAAAACGTTCCAGCGTGACAATGAGATGCTGGCGCTGCGCTTGGAGCGTGGACCGCATGAACCAAAGCGCGTGTCTTTGGCAGACCGTCTGGGCTATGGAACGCCCGAAGAGACGCTTGATCCCGACACCGTGTTTGCGACAGTGGCAGGATTGCCGCTGATCGTGCATCCGCGCGAGTCGATTGTTGAAGGGATGCCAGCACCGCGGCCGGTCAACTACCGTTACTTCACCATGACAATTGGCGACAAGACGATCGATGAAGTCATGGAAGTGGCCGTTTTGACCAACAGCAGTGACGCAGCTTTGGTCGCGATCCTTGATCGAGTTGATATTGCATTTTTGAATGAGCGGTTGCCGACGCCCGATACGCGCGTCATGGCTTCTGCGGGGGTGTTGACGCGTGATGCACTGCCATTGTCGGATGTACCACCCCGACCAACCCCTGCATATCGCGCACTGGAATTACTCGCGTCCGGGCAGAGTTTTGACGCACCTTGGGGCGAGGCGTTGGCGCAAATCCGAGACGGTCAGATCACGTCTTTTGAGGAACTACAAATCCGGTATCCGCGCATCGATACATTGCCTTATGCGCTGCTTGAAGTCCTTGAAGATGGGTCGCAGACAAGTACAGCCCGCTACTATGCGCGTATTCTTAGCAATAGCGGGCGCGCATGGAGTGGTCACGAGTTTCACGTGCTCTCTACAATCGCTGAGGTTGGCAGTACCCAGGCAGATCTGAATGAGTATCTGGCCGGGCAGTACGATGTTGCAGCCGAAGTACTTGCGCTGGCAAAACGTTTGCCAGAAGGCCCAGCAGCCGGCTCCGTGCCTGCACAGGTCGTGCAATCGGGTGTCGTGCCGACCGCCGGTTTGCGGAACGCAGCGACCTGCGTGCTAGAGAATGGCGTGCGGCGCTGTACCGTAGGCAGCAACTAAAACCCTGGTAAGCCGCGTCGTTGGTGGTCTGAGCGCCAAGATATGCAGCAATCTAGGGTTTGATTAGGCTCCGCCCGCCCAGTGCTTTGGCAGAAGTGCCTTGTCTTGGCCAACTTCAACGATTTCCCGGTAATGCTTCATTGAATGGGCTGGGAACGGTCTTTGCTGTGTTGGCGCAAGCTCTCTAACGCGGCCCATATGATTGAACGTGCCAGGCAGTTTCGGCACCACATCGTCAACGCGGTTGATCAGCAGGCATTTTTCGTGGTGCTTCACAGGCCCCTTCGCGAATTTGGGGCGCGGTGCAGCGAAACCGATACCGGGTGCGCCATAGCTTTTTGACAGGATTTGCGTGGCAGCGGCGCCAAGCGAATGTCCGATCACGTATTTCGGTCGGATATTCAGTGTCTTGAGCCATTCGAAGACGACCACAGAATAGGCCAGAAACCCCTGATGCCAGGTTGTGCCGGAATGCCCTTTTTCGGTCTTGTCATCGCTCATGCGGAATTGTTGTTGGCCAAACCGCAGGGGGCGCAGGTTGTAGCGCAGATAATCGCGGACCGAATTTGATCCGGGCAAAAGCAGGATATCACCTTCCAGTACGTGGGCTTGCACGTCCTGATGCCCACAGGAATGGACGACTTTGGGCGATGTGATCCGGTGCGCGGAATAGCTTGCTTCGGCCAGTTTGGCCGCATCTTCAATGGGAAACTTCATCATAATCACTCTCCTGAATATGCTCAGAAAAGCATGGGTGTTGACGTAAGGTCCAGTGGGGAAACCCTGACCGGGTGCTCCGGCTGTCGCAATCGGACGCTGAGAGGTCGGCTGGTTCTGTCGCTTCGCCCGGCTTTCGCGCAGATTATGCGCAGGCAAGTGAAGGGAGTCGTGTATGAAAACCCAAGTGAAAGCATTGGTCGTCGGTGGCGGCGCCGTCGGCACGTCGATTGCCTATCACCTGGCCAAGGCAGGCTGGGACGATGTGATGCTTCTGGAGCGGGATGAACTGACATCCGGATCGACCTGGCATGCGGCGGGTCTCTTGCCGCTCTTCAACATGTCCTATGCCACCACCCATATCCACAAATACTCGGTCGATTTCTACAAAACCTTGGAGGAAGAGACCGGTCTGAATGCCGGTTTTGCTGTCGTCGGTAACCTACGCATGGCCCAGACGCAGGCGCGGATGGATGAGTATATGCTCTATGCCTCGACCGCCGAGACCTGCGATGTGCCTTATGTCTGGATGACCCCGGATGAGATCAAGGCGAAATGGCCGCTGATCCGCACCGAGGATCTGAAAGGCGCGCTTTATCACCACACGGATGGCTACATTAACCCCGCCGATGTGACGCAAGCGATGGCCAAGGGTGCCCGCCAGCGCGGTGTGATGATTGAGCGTAAGTGGCAGGCGGATGCGTTTCACTGGAATGGTGACGCGTGGGACGTGACCTGCACCAAGATGGTCGAGAAGGGCGGCAATCTGGTGCCCTCGGATGAGCAGATCGTGATTACGGCGGAACATGTGGTGACCGCCAGCGGCAACCACGCGCAAACGACGGCGAAGAAGCTGGGGATCAAGATCCCCGCGATCCCGGTTGAGCACCAGTTCATCGTGATGGACAAGGACCCCGCGCTTGAGGCCTTCCGCGCCGAGGGCAATGTCGAACACCCCGTGGTGCGTGATGCAGACGCACAGTCTTATGTGCGCGAGGAACGCGGTGGCTGGATTCTGGGTGTCTATGAGAAGGGCGCGCCCGCCTGTTTTGAATATGGTGTGCCGGACAGTTTCCGCGCGGACCTCTTCCCGCTCGATCTGGAGCGGATTGAGGAGCAGTATATGGCGATGATCCACCGCATCCCGTCTTGTGAGGAAAGCGGGCTGAAGGACGACTTCAACGGGCCGATTTGCTACACCCCGGACGGCAACCCGTTGGTCGGGCCAGCGCCGGGGCTGACGAATATGTGGCTGGCGGAAGGGTTCTCTTTTGGCATCACCGCTGCCGGCGGCACGGGTTATTACCTCGCCCAGATGATGGTCGAGGGCGAGGCGGAGATCGACATGGCGAGCCTTGATCCCAAGCGCTACGGCGACTGGATGACGACGGAATATGCGGCCCGCAAGAACGAGGAATGCTACGACCACGTCTATATCCTGCACCACCCGGATGAGGAGCGGCCTGCCTGTCGGCCGTTGCGGACGTCGCCCGCCTATGACCGGCAGGAGGCAAGGGGCGCGCAGTTCGGGCAGGTGAACGGTTGGGAGCGTCCGAATTACTATGCGCCCGAGGGGTTCAATGATGAAGAAAGCCGGTCGTTCCGACGCGGCGGCTGGTGGCAATATGCCGTGGACGAGGCGAAGGCGATCCGCGAGGGCGTGGGCCTGATTGATGCGACGGCCTTTGCCAAACACCGGATCAGCGGGCCGGGGGCGACGGCGTTCCTCGATTGGTTCACAACCAACAAGTTGCCCAAAGTGGGGCGCATCAACCTGACCTATGCGCTGACGGCGGCGGGCACGACGCGGACTGAATATACCATCGTGCGGGTGGCGGAGGATGACTACTATCTGGTCTCTGCCGGGGCATGGCACGCCTATGACGAGGATTACCTTTACAAAGCCATCATGGAGAAAGAGCCGGAGTTTGGCCGCATCAACGAAGAGGATGTGACGACCAAATGGGGTGTCTTCGCCATTGCCGGGCCGAAATCGCGGGACGTACTGGCCGAGGTGATCAAGGATGCCGACCCGGCGACGGCGCTCTCCAACAAGCGCTTCCCATGGCTATCGATGCGCAATATTGAATTGGGTATGTGCCCGGTGCGTACGATCCGCGTGGCTTATACCGGGGAACTTGGCTGGGAATTGCATCACCCGATTGAGATGCAGAATTACCTTTTCGATCTGCTGGAAAAGGCGGGCGAGAAGCACGGCATGAAACTCGTCGGCGCACGGGCGCAGAACTGGCTGCGACAAGAGAAATCCTATCGCGCGTTCGGGACTGAACTGGGTCGCGACGCGACCCCGCTGGAGGCGGATTTGCCGCGTTTCGTCGACCTCTCCAAGGACTTCCATGGTAAGGCCGAGATGGAGGCCAAGGGTATCCGGTCGCAATGCGTGACGCTGTTGATTGATGGACCGGACGATGCTGATCCCTGGGGGCGTGAAGCGCTGTACCACGGTGAGACGCGCGTCGGGCGGCTGACGTCAGGGGGATACTCTGTCGCCTTCGGTAAGTCGATTGGGATGGGTTATGTCACGCCCGATCTTGCGATTGTGGGCACAAAACTGAAGGTGAAAATGCTCGACCAGCTGTGGGATGCACAGA
This sequence comes from Cognatiyoonia sp. IB215446, assembly GCF_033963825.1. Taxonomy (NCBI): domain Bacteria; kingdom Pseudomonadati; phylum Pseudomonadota; class Alphaproteobacteria; order Rhodobacterales; family Paracoccaceae; genus Cognatiyoonia; species Cognatiyoonia sp. IB215446. The sequence continues at coordinate 728,947 of NZ_JAXBMD010000001.1, forward strand.
TTGTCGAAGACAGCCCGTACGATCCGCAAAATGCAAGGATCAGGGTCGACGGTTAACCATCTAACCACGCCACTTGCGGCGCAGCAAAGTCAGGCGGCGTCGACTGCCGATGATGACCGCCGACAATGGCGCCTGAAGTGCCGGGATATCAATGGCGAGAAGCAAGAGGCCAAGCGGGATCATCCAGAAACCCAAGACCGGCAGCATGCCCAAAGTGCCACCGATAATCAGCAAAAGGGCGACAACAATGCGGCCCGCTATCCATCCGGGCGAGCGTAGCTTTGCGACACCAGGCAGATAGCGCCCAAGTCTCTCGAATTGTCGGTCGAACCTGCGGCGCTGCTTGTCGCGTTGTTTCTCGCGCATTTTGCCAACCTTGATGATGCGGCCAGAGCTCACTTTGCCATGAATGACTGCAGCGTCCGCTTCTGGTGCCCCGTCTCGTCAAAATTGGTCAGGGTCAGCCAGCTTTCCAATGCAGCTTTGATACGTGGCCAGTCCTGATCAAGGATCGAGAACCACGCCGTGTCCCGATTGCGACCCTTATAGACGAGTGCCTGCCGAAACAATCCGTCATAGGTGAAGCCCAAACGCTCTGCCGCGCGCCGCGATGGCGCATTCAGAGCATCGCATTTCCATTCGTAGCGTCTGTAGCCCAATTCATCAAAAACGCGTTTCATCATCAGATACATCGCGTCGGTCGCCATGGGCGTGCGCTGCAGTGCTGGAGAGAACGTGATGTAGCCAACCTCAGCTACGCCGTGTTCAGGCTGCATGCGCAGGTAACTGGCGACGCCCACGGGTTTGTCGGTGGCCGTATCGATGATGGCAAAGAACAGCGGGTCGGTGCTGGTGCAGGCACGGTTCACCCATGCGGCGTAGTCGGCTTCTGATGCAAATGGACCAGTTGGCATATAGGTCCAAAGCGCGCCGGTGGTTTCCGCGCTGAAGGCCGCATGTAAGTCTGCGGCGTGAGAGAGGGAAAGGGGAACCACATCGCAGGTTCGTCCCCGCATTGGGGTGTGCGGGATGGGTGCGCACCCGGTCCAATCGGGGACCGGCGCGCCGATGGGTTGGCCTAGTTCGTTGACGCGTGTCATGCGAAACGTGCCGGAGACAGCGCGGCGATTGTAATGTTGTCCAGTGCGGAAGGCCGCCCGGCGATGAGGTCGGCAAGAAGCTCGCTGGCGCCGGGGCTTGATTGCATGCCGTAACCGCCCTGGCCCGCGCACCAGATGAAACTGGGCTCTTTTGGGTCCGGGCCAAGCACAAGTGTCCGATCCGGGGCGAATGTCCTTAGTCCGGCCCATGAACTTAGGAGGCGGGTGACTGGCGTTGTTACATGGGCCGCGTAGCGATCAAGCCCTTCGGCCAGCGTCAGGTCCTCAGCATAGGCGTCGTGCGGCGCAACCGGGTCTTCGTCGGCAGGGGAGACGATCAGGGCGCCAGCGTCGGGCTTCGCGTACCAGTCTTCGCCGGGGCCAAACAGCATCGGCCATTTGTCGACCGTCATGCCGTCTGGCGCGGGGATCCGCGCCATTGACCGGCGCAACGGCGTAAAGCCAAGGGGCGCAATGCCCGCCATTTCGGCAATCTGATCGACCCAGGCGCCGGCGGCGTTTATGATGTTTTTGGTCGTGTAGCTCCCCTGCGCAGTGGTGACGGTCCAGCCGGAGTTGGTGCGTATGATCTCTTGAACAGGTTGTTTCGTGGCAATCGTCGCCCCGCTGGCGCGGGCGCGGCGAGCGAAGCTTTGGATGAGCTTATCGGTATCGATATCCCAGGCATCCGCGTCATAGGCGGCGCGGTCGATTTTTTCCGTATCGAGTGTCGGGATCAGTGCCTTGGCCTGGGCCATAGTAATAGGGTCGAGCTTCATCATCGCCTGATCTTCGGCAAAGAACTCTGCATTGGCGGGCGAACCGACAAGGAGAAGGCCGCGGGGATGCAGCACGTCGGCGCTTTTATGATAGTCCCGGCTGGCCTGGTTCAGCGCGACGGTTGATGGCTTGCCGTAGTTCTCCTCAAAAAGTGCGGCAGACCGGCCCGAGGCGTGATAGGCGAGCTCATCTTCTGCCTCAAGAAGTGTCACGCTTCCAAGTTCGGACAGGCGCGCCGCAGCCGAGACGCCCGCAATCCCGCCGCCAATGATCAGAAAGTCGATCATCCCTCCTCAAGGCGGTCGGTGGCCGGTGCGGGTGCGGTGCTGAGCGCGGTGATCTGTGCGTATAAGTCTGGCGGCAACTCCGCATCGCTGGCTGCGAGAGACGGCTGAAGCTGAACCACGGATCGGGCCGAGATAATTGGCAAAGGGCGGGCCGGATGTGCCAGCACCCATCTGACGGCAAGCGTCGCGGGATCAATGCCGATATCATCGCTGAGTGCGGCCAATGCCGTTGCGGTTTCATGCATCCACGATTGCCCATAACGCGCCTTGTAGCGCGCATCGTCGGTCAACCGTCCGGTGCCACCTTTCGCGTATTTGCCGGTGAGCAGGCCACCGCCAAGGGGCGAGTACGGGATGATTGTGATGCCCTGATCCTGCGCCATTGGGAAGATCTCAACCTCAGTCTGGCGTTTCACGAGGCTGTACATCGGCTGCATTGCATCGATTTGCGTGCCAAGCGATTGGGCGACGGCTTGTGCCTTCATGACTTGCCAAGCCGCATAGTTTGATACCCCGATATGGCGGATGGCACCGGTGGATTGTAGTTCTGCTAGGGTGCTGAAGGTTTCTTCAAGAGGTGTCTCATCGTCGAACCGGTGCATATAAAGCAAGTCGACCGTGTCTTGATCCAATTGTTTGCGGCAGGTGTCGAAATGCTTGGTGATGTTTTCACGCGATGCGCCGCCGACATACCCCACTTTGGTGGCCAGATAGATATCGTCGCGATGATCTTTGATCAGCTTGCCCAGGATCGTCTCGGCCGCACCCCCGGTATAGCCCACGGCCGTGTCGAAATGGTTGATCCCAGCCGCGCGGGCGGCATCATACATCGCCTCGCTTTCGACCGCATCAGCGGTGCCGCCAAATTGCATCGTACCGAAAGTCAAGCGGGAGAGAGGGGCGCCATTGCGTGTCGTCAGATTAGTCATTGCGGCACAGTGGCATGGGTGTGTTACGATGAAAAGACATCATCGGGAGAGGTTGAATGGGCCGCGAAGCCGTCGCCGTATGCCACTGGCAAGGCGAGATTGCCGAGGCGAAACTGCATCTTGACAGCAAGATGCTGAGCCTGCGGGGTGAGATACGCGTTGATATCCTGCGTGGGGATATTCGCGACGTTGTTCTGCGCGATGATGGTGTCCGAGTCCTCACGCCGGGGTCGGAATTGTTCATGGAGTTTTCGGCAAAGGATGCGGGTCTTTGGCAAAAGGCCTTGCTGAAGAAGCCGCCGACTTTGGCCGAGAAACTGGGTGTGAGCGCGGAAAAACCGGCCTTCGTGCTGGGCGCGGTTGATGACGCGCCTTTGGCAGAGGCTTTGGCGGGTGCCACGGTGTCAGCGGTCGACGCGGCGCCCATTCTTCTGGCGATCGTCATGACCCCGCCCGATCTGGAGGAGGCAGCCGACCTCGCGCTGGCCCATCCGGACCGACACATCTGGATGGTTTATCGCAAGGGTAAGGTTGCTGAAGTGGGCGATACGCTGATCCGGACGCATATGCGGGATCGCGGGTTCATCGATAGCAAAACCAGTGCAGTTTCGGATCAGCTGACTGCGACCCGGTACCGTTTGCGCGCCAAGTAGATCTCGACCCCGATCAGATAGGGCAGATAGAAGGCGACGTTCTGGACCAGGTCGAAAGCGCCGGTAAAATCAGGGTTGGACCACAGCCCGTCGGTTGCGAGATACCAAAGCCCGTAATGGACCCGGTAAAGCCAGGAGCCGATGGCGAGCCAGAAAAATCGAAGCGCCCAGTTCCGGTGTCGGGCAAACTGGCGAGCGCGGGCAAAGCGGATCGTCTGAAGTGCTGCGATCAGTGTCAGCGCGCCATAAAGTGTGAACCCTGCATCCATGGGCCAGCCGCCGATTGTCCCACGGAGGGGAATGTAAATCAGGCTGCCGATGGCTGTGAGGATCGCTGCACTTCCAATCACACGCCCCGACCACCGATGCAGGCCGAGGAAGCGGTTGCGTAGCGGCCTAACTAGTTGAAATGGCACGAGACAGGTGACAAGAGCACCCGCGATCATGTGGACGAAGATGCCCAGATTTGCGGTTAAGTTGTCGGACATTAGGTAATGCGGCTCGGGCAGGGCATCGCGCAGCCCGCCTTGCCCAAAATCAAGCGCATAAAAGCCAAATGGAAGCACGAGCAGCGCGAGAACAATACAAAGGATTGTGTGAAACAGGGTGCTGCGGGTCATGACCACACCATCTGCATCCAATCATTGCAGGGTCAAGCCGTCAGACGCCGATCACTGATGCGTCACCGTCACGGGGCACCAAATCACGTCTCTGCCAATTGACATCGTCTTGCCCAAAAGCCCAATTAGCGTTGTAAATCAATGACCCGCCGACCCAAGGGGAGACGCATGACATTCCTGACCCGACGCCCTCTGATGCGGCTGCATCGCCGATGAGCATCGGCCCTGTCGCAAAGCCGGGTCAGGTGATCGGGCTGCTTGGCGGGTCGTTTGATCCGCCCCATGCGGGTCATGTGCATATCACGCTATCCGCGCTGAAGCGGTTTGGACTTGATCATATCTGGTGGCTCGTTTCGCCGGGCAATCCTCTGAAATCAGTTGGTCCCGCCCCGCTGAAGGACCGGATGCAGGCGGCGCGCGCGATGATGCGCCATCCACGGGTGCGGGTGACGGATGTCGAGGCGCATTTGCGCACACGCTTTACGGCCGAGACTCTGGCGGCCCTGCGCGCGCGGTACCCCGGCGTGCGGTTCGTGTGGTTGATGGGTGCCGACAATCTGGCGCAGTTTCACCGCTGGCAAAATTGGCGCTGGATCATTGAAACGGTGCCGGTGGGGGTGATGGCGCGCCCGGGCGACAGAATTGCTGCCCGGCTTTCAAAAGCCGCTCGCATGTATGCCGACGCCCGGCTGCCCGGTCGGGCGAGCCATATTCTGGGCTGCATGCAAGCTCCTGCCTGGTCTTTTGTGAACCTGCCGATGTCTCATCAATCATCCTCAGCAATCAGGGCGCGTGGCGAATGGTGAAACCAGTCTCCAGACGTGGATTTTTGGCGGGCGCTGCATGCAGCCTTGCAACCGGTGCGATGGCTGAGGCGCCGCTGACCTCGATGCGCCCAGTGGCACGCGCGGCGGGTGAGAACGCCGTGCGGCAGATGATCATGCGCTCGGGTCTGGCGGGGAAGGTCGGATTTGCGATTGCCGATGCTGCGACAGGTGAGATCGTTGAGGCGGTGCTGCCCGATCTTGCCCAGCCACCGGCGAGTGTCACCAAGGCCTTCACCGCGCTCTATGCGCTGGAAACACTTGGGCCGACGCATCGCTTTGAAACCCGGTTGCTGGGCACCGGCCCAGTGATCGACGGTATTCTGGAAGGTGATTTGATCCTTGCGGGTGGCGGTGACCCAAATCTGGTTACGGACCAGCTGGCCGAGCTGGCGACCGGCTTGAAAGAAACCGGGCTGCACGAGGTGCGCGGCGATTTCCTCGTCTGGGATGAGGCGCTCACCAATCTGGCCGAGATTGACGCGGGGCAAGACGATTATGTTGGCTATAACCCGACGGTCACTGGGTTGAACCTGAACTTCAATCGCGTGCATTTTGAATGGAAGAAAGAGGGCAGCGATTTCGCAACCACCATGGATGCGCGGAGTGAAAACTTCAGGCCAGCCGTAACCTCTGCCCGGATCAATATCGTCGACCGCGCGAGCCCGGTCTTTACCTATCGCGATGTGGGCGATGTCGATCAATGGACTGTCGCCCGGCGGGCACTGAACAACGGTGGGTCGCGTTGGCTGCCAGTGCGGCATCCTGCGCTTTACTGCGCAGAGGTTTTTGCGACCTTCGCACGCAGCCACGGGATTGTGCTGAAACGTGCAAGAAGCATTGCGGAGTTACCAAATGCGCATGTGCTGACCACGCATCAGGGGGTGCCGATGACGCAACTGATGCGGGGGATGTTGCGGTTCTCTACGAATATCACGGCAGAGGCGGCGGGGTTGGCCGCCACTGCCGCACGCGCCGGCGAAAATCGTGGGCTGCGGACATCTGCCTTGGGCATGGCCCGCTGGGCGACTGATCGGGTCGGGGGTATCGCCCCGGAGTTTGTTGACCATTCGGGTTTGGGTGATCTGTCGCGGGTCACGGCGGGGGATATGGTCCGGTTTCTTCTGGCCAAAGATGTGGCTACCACATTGCATCCGATCCTGCGGACACTCCCGCTTGTCGATGACAATCGCCAGCGCATCCCTAACGAAACGGCCCTGATCCGCGCCAAAACGGGCACGTTGAACTTTGTCACGGGCCTTGCGGGGTATCTGCGCAGTGCGAAAGGCCGCGAATACGCGTTTGCCTATTTCGCGGCGGACCTTGATGCACGTGAACGGGGTAAGCTCTTGGGCAGTGAAAACCCACCCGGATCACGGTCATGGAACAACGCGGCCCGGTCGTTGCAGAACCGCATCCTACGCCATTGGGCTCTGCGCGCCGGATAGAGCGCGGGACCGTTTTGTCGTACTACAGTGTCATGTGCCTCGCGCGCGCGCCGCGTTCGATGGCAGCGGCATGCAGGCGGTCGAGCTCCAGCTCATCGCGGATTTCTTCGAGCATTCGCGCCTCTTGCCCTGCGATGCGCCCATCCGCCGCTGCTACGTCACATGATAGCGCATAGGCCGTCTCATAAAGCTGCTCTGGCAGGGCATCGCGGATCAGGCCAAAAAGCGCCTCTAGCCCGTCAACCTGCTCGAGCAGGTCAAACACCATTTTTGACATACGCGGAAGCCGCTCCGGATCATAGCCTGCGAAGACCGGTAAGTTATTGATCGCGTTGCTCATTTTCACCAGCTCGGCGGTGCGGATATTCTCATCAGACGCAGATGTTGCGATCATCAGGGCGGCAAGTGCGTCTTGCGCGGTCATTGGGGCGTCTTCGAGCATGGCGTTCATCCTTTGCGTTGTCCCATCATTTATTGACGCTTGGCGCCTCTCGCAATAGGGAGTGCGCGGTGTTGTCGCCAGGGTGGTGACAACGAGGATGCGAGAAAGATCATGAGCAATTTGCGCGACGCGGCGATGACGTCAAAGGCCTGGCCCTTTGTTGAGGCCCGCGCGTTGCTCAAACGCTATGAAAAGGCGCCGCCCGAGAAGGGCTATGTGCTGTTTGAGACGGGCTATGGCCCATCCGGCTTGCCACATATCGGGACGTTTGGTGAGGTGCTGCGGACGACGATGATCCGGCGCGCATTTGAGGTCGTGTCGGACATTCCGACAAAGCTGATCTGCTTTTCCGACGATCTTGACGGCATGCGCAAAGTGCCCGGCAATGTACCGCAGCAAGAGATGCTGGCTGAGCATATCCAGAAGCCGCTGACGAGCGTGCCTGATCCATTCGGCACACATGAGAGCTTTGGGCATCATAACAACGCGATGCTGCGCCGGTTCCTCGATACGTTCGGGTTTGAGTATGATTTCTATTCGGCGCGCGAGTTTTACAAATCCGGGAAGTTCGATCCGGTCCTCCTACGCGCGGCTGAGCGCTATGACGACGTCATGGCCGTCATGCTCAAGTCGTTGCGGGAAGAGCGGCAGGAGACTTATTCGATCTTCCTGCCCATTCATCCTGAAACGGGCCGGGTACTTTATGCCCCGATGAAGCATGTCGATGGCGCGAAGGGTGAGATCACCTTTGACGACCCCGAAGGGCGCGAATGGACGCTGCCGGTCACCGGCGGCAATGTGAAGTTGCAGTGGAAGCCGGATTTCGGCGCGCGCTGGGCGGCGCTTGACGTTGATTTTGAGATGTATGGCAAGGAACACGCCACCAACACCGCGATTTATGATCGGATTTGCGAGATTTTGGGTGGGCGGAAGCCGAACCATTTCTCCTATGAATTGTTCCTTGATGAGAAGGGGCAGAAGATTTCGAAATCATCAGGCAACGGGATTTCGATTGATGAATGGCTGTCCTACGCGGCAACAGAGAGCCTGAGCTATTTCATGTTCCTCAAGCCCAAAACCGCCAAGCGGATGCATTTTGACGTGATCCCTAAGGCAGTTGATGAGTACCACCAACAACTGCGCGCTTATGCTGATCAGGATGCGGCGGGGCGGATGAACAACCCGGTTTTCCACATTCACGGGCACAACGTGCCTGCCTCAGACATGGTTGTGCCGTTCGCGATGCTGTTGAACCTCGCTTCGGTATCTGGGGCCGAGGACAAGGAAACGCTGTGGGCTTTCATTCAGCGCTATGCGCCGAATGCCTCGGCCGAGAAGAATCCGCAAATGGACCAAGCCGCCGGATTTGCGGTGCAGTATTACAACGACTTTGTGAAGCCGACGAAGGTTTACCGCGCGCCGACCGATCAGGAGCGGGCTGCGATGGAAGATCTCGTCTCACGCCTGAAGGCTTGGGACGGCGGATTGGATGCCGAAGAGCTGCAATCCATGGTCTTTGCAGTGGGCAAAGAGCATGGGTTCGAGCCTTTGCGCGCATGGTTTACCGCGCTCTATGAGGTGCTGCTGGGTGCGAGCCAGGGTCCGCGCTTTGGTGGGTTCATCGCCCTTTACGGGATCGATGAGACTGTTGCCTTGATCGAAGGCAAGCTGGCGGAATAAGAGAACTGATCGGGCACCTTGCGCGTATCCATCTTGTATGGATAAGAAAGGGATGGCGCGATGAGACGGATTTTTGCCTTTTTTACAGGCCTTTGGCTGCTTGTTACACCGGCCATGGCGCAGGATGCGGATGCCATTGAAGGTGTTATCGGCAGCCAGTTGCAGGCGTTCAATGACCGTGATGTCGCTGCTGCCTGGCAATATGCCAGCCCTAATATCAAACGGCTTTTTGGCAATCCCGGCAATTTCGGCATGATGGTCCAGCAAGGCTATCCGATGGTTTGGGACAATGCGGATGTGCGGTTTCTGGAACTTCGCGAAGTGTCTGGGCGTCTGTGGCAGAAAATCATGATCCGCGATGCGGCTGGTGGGCTGCATGTGCTGGATTATCAGATGGTTGAGACCTCCGAAGGCTGGCAGATAAATGGTGTCCAGCTTCTGCCGCCGCCGGATGTTGGTGCCTGACCACCGTGACGGTGGTATCAGCCGCCCTTTAGACCTGTCCGCTACCCCTCTCGGCTGAACGGCGCGTGTTGCGCCCGCTGGCTGCCAAGAGGGTATTTTCATGAACAAGGCGATCACTGACGGTATTGTATTCAATCCATTGCCCTTTGCGGCGGGCCTGAGCATTTGGTCGAGCGGCGATGGCACGCCGGGGTCGGACACCTACGCCGTCAGCGGTTCGGGCGTATTTGTAGCCGCCGATCAGGATTTTGGCGGCGCATTGGAGGTGCTGAAAACCGATCCGGTAACGCGGGTCCGGTACATGGGCGAAACGCCCATCCTGCCGGGCTGCTATTTGCAGGTGAAAGCACGGGTTAAGGCGGTCGCGGGTGCGTTGCCGGCGGTGCGCATCTCTGGCTGGGCTGGGCTTGCCGGCGGTGCGCAGGCCACAGCACTGCCAGAGTTCGGACCATCGGTGCAATTGACAACCTATGGCGAGGTGGTCGAGGTCAGCGCGATTATCGCCACCGCCGACCGTACCGGCGTCGATATGGTCTGGACCGGGGCGAATTACGGCCATCTGGGGCTGGACCTGACCGGGCCGACCGGTGGGCTGGTGCGGATCGATGATATTGAAATCACGGATGTCACATCCGTCTTCACGCGCGATCTGATCGGCCTTGTGGACGTTCGGGACTACGGCGCGAAGGGGGATGGTACGACTGACGACAGTGCCGCGTTTGAGGCGGCTGATGCTGCAGCCAATGGGCGAACGGTCATCGTGCCCGCCGGTGATTACCTGATTGGCCAGAACGTCACTATGGAAAGTGTGGTGCGGTTCGAGGGGCGGATCGTTCAGGCGCAGGAATTCCGCTTTATCCTGCAGCGGGAGTTTAACTACGACAGCTATTTCGCCGCCTTCAAGAACGAGGAACTGGCCTTCAAGAAGGCGTATCAGGCGCTGATCAACTTTGCCGATCATGAATCGCTTGATCTGAACGGGCGGCGGATCCTTTTGACGGAGCCTGTTGATATGCAGGCCTGCGATCCATCGCGCGACCGGTTTGAGACACGGCGCGTGATCCGCAACGGCCATTTCCAGCCAGAGGAAGGCGCGGCCTGGGACACCGATGTCGTGACATCGCAGGCAACTTATTCGACGTCGGACGACAATCGTCTGACCAACGTGGTCAATGTCGCCAGTATCGCCATCGGCTCACTGGTCGAAGGCAACGGTGTCGGGCGTGAGGTTTATGTTGAGGACATTGACGTCTCTGCGCAAACGGTACGTCTAAGCCGCCCGCTTTTCGATGCGGCAGGAACGCAGGAATTCACCTTTCGGCGTTTCAAATACATGCTGGATTTCTCCGGCTACACCAAGTTCAGCCAGTTCATTCTCGACGATATCGAGTTTCAGGGGCGCGGCATTGCCAGCTGCATCATGATGGCGCCGGATGGCTTTACCTTCCATGTGCGCGACTGTTTCATCAACCGCCCCAAGGACCGTGGCATCACGTCACCGGGCCGAGGGTGTCAGGGCATGATGTTGGACCGGTGCAACCTGATCTCGGACGAGCAGTCGGTGCCGGTCGTTGACCGGGTCAGCGTTGCGTTCAATGCCAACGCAAATGACGTCAAGATCCGCGACAACCGCACCAGCAAGTTCAAGCATTTCTGTGTTCTTGCAGGCTCTGGCAATCTGATCACGGGTAATCACTGGTTTCACGGCGATGACGAGGTTAACGGCTTGCGGCTCGGCGGCATCATCATCACGCTGCTCAATCCCAAAAGCATCTTTACCGGGAACTATTGCGACAACAACTTTATTGAATGGACGAACGAGCATTCCAGCGAACCGGCCCTGGGCAATCAGTTCTCGTTTGGCGGGCTGACGATCACGGGCAATATGTTCACGACCAATGATGTCGCGGACTGGTTCAACTTCATCGTGATCAAGCCTTACGGCCCCGGTCATTTCATCAACGGGTTTGCGGTTGTCGGCAATGTTTTCCGGTCGCTTAACGGGCGGATTGACCGGGTAGAACATGTGGATACCACCTTTGCCGATCTGGATTTCAACCGCACGCGCGATTTCCAATTCACCGCAAACACGTTCCACAATGTGAATGAGCCGGTGTCGAACCCGGTTGTATTGACTCACGAGCAGGCGACCGAGGCGACAACTTGGGTGATGGACACAGGCTCTGCGCTGCCCTTTGGCGGATACGCAAAGTTTGTGGATAGCGTGATGCCGGAGGGTGCAATCACCAATACCGCCGATGCCCGCATTCACGATTTGCCCTGGGCGGAAGGGGAGCAGGGGGCGGATCTGCAATCTGTCGATCTGAACTGGAGTGCGGCGGTCAAGGGCCGCGTACGCTATCAGGTGCGCATGGATATCACCGAATAGCGCGAGCATCGTCGCGAAAAGGGCGTCCTTTTGGATGCCCTTTTTTGTTGCGTTCGATTTGCCTGCATTTTGTGCAAATCAAGCGTCTTGGCGCGGCTGAAGGCGTTTTTTGGGCTGCTTTGCTGGTCATCATGCCCAGTTTCTTGGCAGCTTTGCGGTAAGACCACCGCGCCGGACCAGACTGATTACCTACGCTGCGCAGATAGAAAGCCAAGAAGCCGTCCCCCTCGCCCCCCGCGCGCGGGGCGCTTTGTACCTCAGCGTCAAAAGGCGCGGGTCTGACACCGTCATCGGCAATCTTCGTCAGGAAGGGTCGCTAAAAGCGCTTTTTCCAAAAATCCGCGGTCGCGCGTTGCAGGCGGTTTTTCTGAATACGGCTGGCGGGCTGACCGGCGGGGACCACATGCAGATCGCGGCCCATGCGCAGGCGGATGCGCATATCGTCCTCTCATCGCAGGCCGCCGAACGCGCCTATCGCGCGCAGCCCGGCGAGATTGCGCGCTCTGAGTTGACGCTAAATCTTGACGCCGGTGCGCGGATAGATTGGCTGCCGCAAGAGACCATTTTTTTCGATCATGCAGCTCTGGACCGGAGGCTCAGCGTCCATCTTGACGGGAATGCCGCTGCGCTGATCGTTGAGCCGATGATCTTCGGTCGTGTCGCGATGGGCGAGCGGGTGCGCAAGCTGCATCTGACAGATCAGTGGCGCGTGTGGCGCGACGAGCGCCTGATCTTTGCCGACGCGATCCGTCTGACTGGCGATGCAGATCAACTCATGAAACGAACTGCCATTGGTGCGGGTGCCGGGGCTATGGCCACGGTTTTGTTCGCCGGCGCACAAGCCGCCGCCTTTGTCGACAGTTTTGAGTTGTCGGACCGGAGCGGCGCCAGCCTGATTGATGAGGATCTTCTGCTGATCCGGCTTTTGGCGCAAGACGGCTTTGACTTACGCCGCCAATTGATCCCTATTGTCGAGGCATTGTCATCTGCCCCGATCCCCCGTGTCTGGAGACTCTAGCCCATGCAACTGACCCCGCGTGAAAAAGACAAACTACTGATCGCGATGGCCGCAGAGGTGGCGCGCAAGCGGCTGGCGCGGGGCGTGAAGCTCAATTACCCGGAGGCGATTGCGCTGATCACTGATGCGGTGGTGGAAGGAGCACGGGATGGCCGGTCGGTGGCGGACATGATGGAGGCAGGGGCACAAGTGATCACGCGTGATGAGGTGATGGATGGTATTGCCGAAATGATCCACGAGGTTCAGGTTGAGGCGACATTCCCCGATGGCACGAAGCTGGTAACCGTGCACAACCCGATCCGCTGAGCGATGAGAGGAGCGACCAGATGAAACCAGGTGAAATCATGGTGGCCGAGGGAACACTGACCCTGAATGCGGGCGCCGAGCCGACAGTGCTTGAAGTTGCCAACACCGGTGACCGGCCCGTGCAGGTAGGCTCGCATTTTCATTTTGCGGAGACGAACGTGGCGTTGGATTTTGACCGCGTTGCGGCGCATGGCAAACGGTTGGACATCGCCGCGGGCACGGCCGTTCGGTTCGAGCCGGGGCAACGACGCGAGGTGACGCTGATCCCGCTGTCTGGCGCGGGGAATGTCTTTGGCTTCAATGGCAAGGTCATGGGGGCGTTGTGAGCATTGCATCGCAATTGCTGCGTTGCAGAAAGATGCTGCGCTGCGGAAAGAAACCTGATATGATAGCGGCAACAGCAATGTCTATGGAACGAGGACACTGATGACACCCGCATTCACACTCACAATTTCCGCCGAAGCCATGCACACTGTCAGCGCTGTGATCACTCAGCAGATGCGCTTGGCCGATGTCATGATCGATCAGACCTACGCCGCACAACGCGCGATGATGACACCCTATTGGAACGGCTCACCCGCCAAGCCTGTCGCAGCCAAAACGGCCCCAAAATCGGGTGCTCCGGCCAAGACTGCTCCTAAGCCCAAGCCAGTTGCCAAGAAGGCGACACCAGCGAAACCGGCGCTCGTCAAACCGGCGTCGAAACCAACGGCCGAAAAGGCGGAACCTTTCGCTAAGCCGGCGCCAAAGACACCTGCAGCCGCAAAAGCGACCCCTGAGAAGGCACCCGTGACGGCCAAGGCCCCTGCGACCAAGCCTGCGCCAAAGGCAACACCGGCGGCGAAGACGCCAGCAAAGGCTGCGACGAAAGCGCCTGCGGCCAAGACAACAGCTGAAAAAGCGGCAGCGCCAAAGAAGACCGCACCAAAGACAAAGGCACCAAAGGCGGTCGCCGCCAAAACCGCGACCGCCCCTGCCGCCAAGACCACTACTGCGGCGACGCCGAAAGCTGCCGCAGCAAAAACCGCTCCTGCCAAAGCTCCCGCTGTCAAGATCGCGGCGCCGAAGCCGGAAGCAAAACCGAAGGCTGCCACAGCCAAACCTGCGGCGGCCAAACCTGCTGCGGCCAAAACGGCAACCGCAAAGGCGCCTGCAACCAAAATCCCGGCGGCAAAAACAACAACTGCGGCAAAGTCCACTCCCGTCCCAAAAACTGCAACCGCGCCCAAAACATCCAAAACGGTGACAGTGCCTGATACCCCCTGGGACGGCGACAAGGCCCCCGCCAAAACATGAACAATCCGGAGACATAAATGCCTGCCACGATCGCTCGCGCTGATTATGCCGCAATGTTTGGCCCCACCGTGGGGGATCGTGTCAGGCTCGCTGATACCGACCTGATTATTGAAGTTGAGCGGGATCTGACCGCTGAGAACGCGGGCATGGCGCTCACCGGTGGCAGTGGCACCAATGCGCTCGCCTATGGCGAAGAGGTCAAGTTCGGTGGTGGCAAGGTGATCCGCGACGGGATGGGGCAAAGCCAGGCTACGCGCGCTGAAGGGGCGGTGGACACCGTTATCACCAATGCGCTGATCGTGGATTGGACTGGAATCATCAAAGCGGATGTGGGTCTGAAAGACGGGCAGATCGTGAAGATCGGCAAGGCCGGGAACCCAGATACACAGCCGGGCGTCGACATCATCATCGGCCCGGGGACCGAGGCGATTGCGGGTGAAGGGCGGATCCTGACGGCGGGTGGGATCGACAGCCATATCCACTTCATCTGCCCGCAACAGATCGAGGATGCGCTGCATTCGGGCCTGACCACGATGATCGGCGGCGGCACCGGCCCCGCCCATGGTACACTGGCCACCACCTGCACCCCCGGCCCCTGGCATATCGGGCGCATGTTGCAGGCGGCGGATGCCTTTCCGATGAACCTCGCCTTTGCAGGCAAGGGTAACGCGTCCTTGCCCGCAGCGCTGGAAGAACAGGTGCAAGCCGGCGCATGCTGTCTGAAACTGCACGAAGACTGGGGGACGACCCCTGCGGCCATCGACAATTGCCTGAGCGTCGCGGACGCGATGGATGTGCAGGTGATGATCCACACCGACACACTGAACGAAAGTGGGTTCGTTGAGAATACAGTGGCCGCCATGAAAGGCCGCACGATCCACGCCTTCCACACCGAGGGTGCGGGTGGCGGCCATGCCCCGGACATTATCAAGATCTGCGGTGAGGCCCATGTGCTGCCGTCCTCAACCAACCCGACACGGCCCTTTACGGTCAACACGGTTGATGAGCATCTGGATATGCTGATGGTCTGCCACCATCTGGACAAATCCATCCCCGAAGACGTGGCCTTTGCCGAAAGCCGCATCCGGCGCGAGACCATCGCGGCAGAGGATATCCTGCACGACATGGGTGCCTTCAGCATCATCGCGTCCGACAGTCAGGCGATGGGCCGTGTCGGTGAGGTGATCATCCGCACCTGGCAGACCGCCGATAAGATGAAAAAGCAGCGCGGCGCGCTGTCCGAAGAAACCGGCGACAACGACAATCTGCGTGTCCGCCGCTACATCGCGAAATACACGATCAACCCCGCCATCGCCCATGGGATCAGCGCTCATGTCGGATCGGTCGAAGAGGGTAAGCGCGCCGATCTCTGCCTGTGGAACCCTGCCTTCTTCGGTGTGAAGCCCGAAATGGTACTGATGGGTGGCACGATTGTCTGTGCGCAGATGGGTGACCCCAACGCGTCCATCCCCACGCCGCAGCCGGTCTACACAAGGCCGATGTTCGGTGCCTATGGGCGGTCTGTCGAGAACTCTGCCGTGACCTTTGTCAGCGCGGCCGCGCAGGATGCCGGGCTTGGCGACAGCCTGGGCCTCGCCAAGAAAACGCTGCCCGTCGTCAACACGCGCGGTATCGGTAAGGCGGACCTGAAGTTGAACGACGCCATGCCCGCGGTTGAGGTGAACCCCGAGACTTACGAGGTCCGCGCCGACGGCGAATTGCTGACCTGCCAGCCCGCTGAAGAACTGCCCATGGCGCAGCGGTATTTCTTGTTCTGAAAGAGCGATGCAGTCCGCGCATAGTGGGTTTGCCGAAGCCCATATTGCTGGACCTGCGGACGTGTCTTAACTGCAAGACAAGAGACAACGGACACGCATTCAAGGGGCTCAAAAGTGGCACAACACATCAAAACAACGCTGAATTTTTACCGTGATTTTCTTGCGGAAACCGCAGAGAAGATTGGCCGCGCATTTGCCGCTCTGATCATCCAAAGCCCGCGCTATGCCGCTGTCGAGGCGCTTAATCACACCAGCGATGCGGAACTCGCGTCCAAGGGCCTGACTCGCGCTCAGGTTGCTGAGCAACTCTTTCGTCACGACGGCTAAGCCTTCGCCATTGCATCGGGGCCATGCTCGCGTAATCTGATCCGAAGTGCTTTAGCCGGGGGATCCGTTACGATGATGCTGCGTACCATTTGCACGTGCCTGTTCGCCAGCACTGCCATTGCCGATTGCCCGACCGGGGCGGATCGGGCGACGGGCATACGCGCCACGCTCAGCGACGGGTCGGTAGAGGAATATCGTGATCTCAGCCCCGGCCTTGTCGAACTGATCGCGCGTTACGAAGATGGCTATACGGCCCGCAATATCCTGGGGCAGGGCGTTTATGTGGTCGAACTTTCCGACCTTGAGGATGGGCAGATCGTACCAACCTCGCGCATCACATCCGCTTATCCGATGAGCGCCGAAAAGATGCCGATCCCGAAACCGGACACGGATTGGCAGGTGAAGGTTGCGATGCGAGACTCCGATGGTTTTTTTCAGGAAGAGCAGACGCATCGCTGGGGCGCGCTGACCAAGGTCACTTATACAGACTGCACCTATGACATGATCCCTGGTGAGCTGACCTATCAGGGCGATGGTTATAGCTATTTTGAGGAAATCCATTATTTGCCCGCGCTGGGATTGGGGCTGCTTGTGTCCTACGCTACAGATGATGGCGCACCGCCGGACGTATTTGACTATACTGAATTTGCGGTGATGGGTGACGAGTGATGACCACCACGGCGCATAGCATCCTGTCAACGGCGCCAAGTCAGGATGCATCCGTATCGCTCACCTATGATGCGCGACTTCTGCGCCGCAAACGGCTGACCACGGATTCGGGGGAGGCATTCCTCGTCGATTTGCCGCACACCGCTTCCGTCGATGCGGGCCATGCCTTTGTACTGGATGACGGGCGTCACGTGGTGGTGAAGGCTGCGGATGAGCCTCTGATGCGGGTGACGGGCGATCTGGTCCGCCTCGCCTGGCATATCGGCAACCGGCATGCGCCTTGTGCCGTGGAGCCCGACGCGTTGATCGTGCAGCGCGAAAAGGTGATGCGCGCGATGCTGGAGCAACTTGGTGCGACCGTCACCGATATCGATGGGCCATTCACGCCGGAGGGCGGCGCCTATGGTCATGGGCGCACGATGGGCCATGACCATAGTCACTCGCATTCCCATGGATGACGCGGCCCTGCTGACGCTGACCCAATGGTTGTCACCTTCATATCCGGTCGGGGCCTTTGCTTGGTCACATGGTTTGGAGCGCGCCGTCGGGCGCGGTGATGTTGAGCGGGCAGCAGACCTGACCGCATGGCTTGAGGATGTGCTGAGCCACGGTGCCGGACGCTCTGACGCGATCCTGCTTTGCGCGGCATATGAGGCCGAAGATGTCACGCCCGTCGCCGACCTTGCCGCAGCCCTCGCCCCGTCACGCGAAAGGCGGATGGAAACGCTGGAGCAGGGCGCCGCCTTCGCCGCGACAACCCGCGCGGTCTGGGGCTTTGATTTGCCCGATATGGCCTATCCTGTGGCGGTGGGCCGCGCGACCGCACTCGCCGGATTGCCGCTTGCCCCCACCGTGCGGGTCTGGCTGCAAGCCTTTGTTAACAATCTGATCCAATGCGCCCAGCGGCTTTTGCCGCTCGGCCAAACTGAGGGCCAGAGGATTTTGCGCGGTCTTGCGCCGCTCATCAACCGGATTGCGGCGGACGCCATGCAGGCAACGCTGGACGATATCGGCACCGCAACTTTTGCCGTCGACACTGCGTCAATGCAGCACCACGCGCAATACTCCCGGATCTTCCGGTCATGACGGTCCTTCTGACACTCATCCTCGGCCTGATCGCGGTAATCCATGCGCTATGGGGCCTGCAAATCTGGGTGCCGATCCGCGATGAGGAGGAACTCGCGCGCACCGTCGTCGGCGCGAAGGGGGTGACCCGCATGCCCGGCGCGATCCCGTGCTTTCTGGTTGTCGCCGCACTTCTGGTGATTATCGCGGCACTTTGGCTGCCGCGCGTGCTGCTGTTGCAAATCATCCTCTGGGGCGCTTTTGCGGTGTTTCTGCTGCGTGGCGCGATTGCATATACCAAGTTTTGGCGCATGATGACGCCGGAACAGCCATTCGCCGCGAATGACCGCAAATACTACGCGCCCTTGTGCCTTGTGATTGCGGCAGGGCTTTTGACCGTATTGCTAGGAGGATGATGAATGTCACCCAATGGACCGTTGCGCGTGGGGATTGGTGGACCGGTTGGCGCAGGCAAAACCACGCTGACAGCGGCACTGGCAAGCAAGCTGAAAGACCAGATCAGCCTTGGGGTCATCACCAACGACATCTACACACAGGAAGATGCCGAGGCGCTGATGCGCATGCAGATCCTGCCCGCTGATCGGGTGATGGGCGTTGAGACCGGGGGGTGCCCGCATACGGCTATTCGCGAGGATGCCTCGATCAACCTCGCCGCGGTGGCCAAGATGCGCGAACGGCACGATGATCTAGACCTGATCCTGATCGAAAGCGGCGGCGACAACCTTTCGGCCACCTTCAGCCCCGAACTCGCCGACGTTACGGTCTATGTGATTGATGTTGCTGCTGGAGAAGAGATTCCGCGCAAGGGCGGCCCTGCCATCACGCGCTCGGACATACTCGTTATCAACAAAACCGATCTTGCCCCCCATGTGGGCGCATCACTCGACGTCATGGCCTGTGACGCCGCCCGTATGCGCGGCGATCTGCCGGTGGTCTTCGCGAGCCTCCGGCACGGCGACGGGATCGATCAGGTGAGTGATCTTTTGCAGCAGATTGGCGGGCTATAGCTGGCAAGACATGTCTCTGACGGCGGGTCTAAGCCCAATACTACCGTTCCTCTGCCTTACCTACTGGCTCGTACCAAACCAGAAAGCGGTCATCTAATTCCGTTTGAATTACTTCCAAAATGCTGCGTGCTTCAGTCTCGAACTTGTCAAATTCCTGCTTAGACCAGAGGCTGGGTCCACCGGGATTTGCCCAGTCTAACGCTCCATCGTGAATTTCTATTAGTTCAAACAGTTTTGCCTTTATGTCTTCGGACAACGGTAAGGTATTCTCTAAACCTGCATAGCCACCAAAAGCGGATTTCGCCGCGTCGTTCATGCCCCAAAGACAAGGTCCTCCCCATTCAAACATTAATCGAACTTCAAATTTCGCCATTCTGTGGTCAAGCCTTGGGTCAAATTATGTGGCAGCCTTGCTACCGCCACGCCGGCAGCTTTGTCAAAGTCAGCTTCGTCTGCTCAGCCGTCTTAGGATCGTGAGTTCGAAATTTGCCCAAACCTCCCTCTAAAACGTCGACCACACGTTTAACTTCAACGCGCTGCCTTCATCCCCTGTCAGTGCCCGTACAGCGCCGAGGCTAATGCGGTGGTTCTGGGTCAATGTCATGATGATTGCCGGGTTGATCTTGGCGTAGGTATCGCCGCTGAACCCTTCACCGGTCTGCAATTGCAGTGACGTGGTCCAGCGATCCGACAGGTTATGTCCCCAAGTAAAGTCGGCCTTCGCGCGGAAGTTTTCGCTCAGATCGCCGTGGGTGGCGGTGAAATCCACGGCAAACCAACCCGCGCTATAGCCACGCCCCCAGAACAGGCCACCCTGCACAAGATTTTCGCGCGGATTGAATTCGTCTACCCGCGCACCAAAGCCGATACTGGCAGCATAGCGTGTGGCCCCCGTCGTCTCGCCCAGTGGAAAGCGTGCGAAGACAAAGCCGGTATCGATACGCCCCTGATCGGCGGTGTGGTAGTCCACGCCGATGGTCAAGATGTCCGTCAGCCCATATTCCAGATAAAGCGTCGGGTCATAATGCACAGGCAATTGCGCACCATCAGACAACAGAAAGTTGCCACCGCTTGACAGAAAAAACTGCCCTTCCTCCCGCGCCCAGGCACCGGAGACGGCCGCTTGTGGCGTAACCAATAGACATATGACAGCGACCAGCAACCGCATGTTTTGCCCGCTTTCTTCCCAGCGGGAAGACTGCGCGAAACTGGTTAATTGCCCGTTAAGGGAGGATAAGTCCTTGGCTCTCTGCGGAGCTTCATCGCGTAGGCGGGGCGCGCAATGAGTTCGCGCAGATGCTGCCTTATATGTCGCCTGTCTGATCGGGGGCAATCCAATGTGGCGCGCAGCCCGAAATGCCGGGCCACCATCTTGGCGCGCCTGGCATGATAAGTGTCGGTCACGATGATCACCCTGCGTCCGGGCAAGAGTGGCAGCGCATTGCGAATGTTTTCGAGCGTCGTTGTGGATTGATCCTCAAGTCGGATAGCATCTGCCGGCACATCTGCTTCGCGTAGCAGATCACGGATTGCCGCCGCTTCGGATGGCGGGTGCTGGCCCGTCCCACCGCAGGCGACAATGATCGGGGCCGCACCTTTGTGCCACAATGTCGCAGCATGCAGACTGCGCCGACGCAGTGTCGGCGAAGGGCCTTGTGACCAAACGGCGGCGCCAAGGACAAGAATGGCGTTCATGTCACGCATTTATCTGGTGATACCGGCAGAGGGAAGATGGGCAAAATACAGCATATCAGACGCCTTCACCAGATTTGACAAATTCGGACCTGAAGCTGCGAGGTGTCTTGGCTTCCGCTTCAATCTGATGATGATAGGCGCCGGAGGATGGCAGGCCTGACCTGCCGCACACGACACAAGACAGGGGGGAGACGCCATGACCGACCAGCCAGCGGGAACCTACGCGCCATCAGCCGAAATGGCCGCAAATGCACATGCCGACAAAGCGACATATGAACAGATGTATGCCGCATCCATCAGCGATCCGGAGGCGTTTTGGGGAGAGCATGGTAAACGCATCGATTGGATGAAGCCATTCACCAATGTTAAGAACACCAGCTTTGCCCCTGGCAATATCGACATTCGTTGGTTCGAGGATGGCACGCTGAATGTTAGCGCGAATTGCATCGATCGGCATCTGGAAACGCGCGGCGATCAGACGGCGATCATCTGGGAACCGGATGATCCGAATGATCAGCCGCTCCACATCACTTATGCGATGTTACATGAAAAAACCTGCCTGATGGCCAATGTGCTCAAAGAAATGGGCGTGGGCAAAGGTGACCGGGTTGTGATCTATCTGCCGATGATCCCCGAAGCGGCCTATGCGATGCTCGCTTGCGCACGGATCGGCGCGATCCATTCCATCGTGTTTGCCGGTTTCTCGGCAGAGGCGTTGGGCGCACGCGTCAATGCCTGCGACGCCAAGGTTGTGATCACCGCCGATGGTGCCCCGCGCGGCGGGCGGGTGACAAACCTCAAGGACAACGTCAATCAAGCGCTCCTCAACGTGATCCACGAATGCAAATGCCTCGTGGTCAAGCGCACCGGCCAGCAGATCGCATGGCGTGGCGAGGCCGATTGCTGGCTGCATGAGATGGAAGAAAAGGTCAGCGCTGATTGCCCACCGGAAGAGATGGGGGCGGAAGACCCGCTCTTTATCCTATACACTTCGGGCTCTACCGGTCAGCCCAAAGGCGTGGTGCACACGACCGGCGGCTACATCGTCTATGCGGCTATGACCCATCAATACACTTTCGATTATCACGATGGTGATATCTTCTGGTGCACCGCCGATGTGGGCTGGGTGACCGGACACAGCTACATCGTCTACGGACCGTTGGCCAATGGGGCGACGACGCTCATGTTCGAAGGCGTGCCAACCTATCCTGATGCGGGGCGGTTCTGGCAGGTTTGCGAGAGGCACAAAGTCAATCAGTTCTATACTGCACCAACGGCGATCCGAGCCCTGATGGGGCAAGGTAATACGTTTGTCGAGAAATATGACCTTTCGACGATCAAGGTGCTGGGCACGGTGGGCGAGCCTATCAACCCCGAAGCGTGGAACTGGTACAACGATGTTGTCGGCAAGGGTAAAGCGCCGATTGTCGATACCTGGTGGCAGACCGAAACAGGCGGGCATCTTCTGACGCCGCTGCCGGGTGCCACGGCCACAAAACCAGGATCGGCGACATTGCCGTTCTTCGGCGTGCAGCCGGTGATTTTGGAGCCGACCTCTGGGGAGGAAATAGACGACACAGCCGCCGAAGGTGTGCTGTGTATGAAAGACAGCTGGCCCGCCCAGATGCGCACCGTCTGGGGCGATCACGAACGGTTTGAGAAGACGTATTTCAGCGACTACAAGGGGTACTATTTCACCGGTGATGGCTGCAAACGTGACGCAGACGGGTACTATTGGATCACAGGCCGCGTGGATGACGTGATCAACGTCTCCGGCCATCGAATGGGCACAGCGGAGGTGGAAAGCGCATTGGTTGCCCACGCCAAAGTGGCTGAGGCCGCCGTGGTGGGCTATCCGCACGATATCAAAGGGCAGGGCATATATGCCTATGTGACCTTGATGAACGGCGAAGACCCCTCTGACGCGCTGCGCAAAGAACTTGAAACCTGGGTCCGCACCGAGATCGGCCCTATCGCTAAGCCTGACTTGATTCAGTGGGCGCCGGGCTTGCCTAAAACCCGCTCTGGCAAGATCATGCGCCGCATTCTGCGTAAGATAGCCGAGGATGACTATGGCGCGCTGGGTGACACCTCGACCCTTGCTGATCCATCCGTGGTGGATGACCTGATAGAGAACCGGATGAACAAGCACTGAAGCTCTCGCGCGGCGTCGCATCGTGGGCGCCGCGCGACGCGTACCACCGTGGCCTTTTACAAGGCCACCGCTATTTCCATCAGCATGACAAGCATCCTTTGGTTCAAACGCGATTTGCGGGTCGTGGATCACCCGGCTTTGGCTTTTGCCGCCGCCAAAGGTCCGGTTCTACCGCTTTATGTATTTGAGCCGGAATACTGGGCCGAACCTGATGTGTCGGGGCGGCAGTTTGCGTTTCTCTCAGAAAGCGTTGTTGATCTGGGTGAGCAGCTCTCGGGGATTGGGCTCACGCTTTGTGTGCGTGTCGGTTCCGTTTGCGCGGTATTGGAAGACTTGCGTAAGACCCATGGTGTCACACGCCTTGTCAGCCATGAAGAGACCGGCAACGCCTGGACCTACGCCCGTGACCGCGCTGTGGCCGATTGGGCAAGCGGGCAGGGGGTTACCTGGACGGAACTTGCGCAATCTGGCGTTATCCGCCGGCTAAACGGGCGTGATGGCTGGGCCAAGGCGCGAAACGCTTTTCTACGACAGGATCAGGCAATCATGCCAGAGAACGCTGAAGGTGTCATTGCACCGTCAGACGAGGTGTCCGCATTGATCCAACCTGATCATTGTCCAGAGCGTCAATTCGGTGGTCGGCATATGGCATTGTCGGCACTTGGCGGTTTTTTGACGGAGCGTGGGCGAACGTATCGCCGCGATATGTCGTCTCCTGTGACCGGCGAAACTGCGTGTTCGCGACTCTCCCCTTATCTTACTTTGGGCTGCCTGTCGGGGCGCGAAGTGGCACAGGCCGGTGCCGCGCGGCAGCGTGAGGTCAGCGGCGATTGGGCGAAGTCTTTGAAATCCTTTCAGTCCCGGCTCGCATGGCGCGACCATTTCATGCAGAAGCTGGAAGATGAGCCGCAGCTGGAAAAGCGGTGTCTGCATTCAGCCTATGAGAGGTTACGCGGCGATGATCGGGCCCGCCGTGAGGCGTGGGAAAAGGGCGAGACGGGTCTGCCTTTTGTCGATGCCTGTATGCGGTATCTGGCGGCGACGGGTTGGCTCAATTTCCGCATGCGGTCGATGGTGATGGCGGTGGCCTCATACCACCTTTGGCTGGACTGGCGACAGACAGGGCTGCATCTGGCGCGACAGTTCACGGATTACGAACCGGGAATACACTGGCCGCAAACGCAAATGCAATCGGGCACGACGGGCATGAATACCGTACGTATCTACAACCCTATCAAACAGGGATGGGATCAGGATCCCAAAGGCGTGTTCACCCGAAAATGGGTGCCGGAACTTGCTGATGTGCCTGACAAATATCTGCAAGAACCGTGGCGATGGGAAAAGGTGGCGTCGCTGGCTTACCCTAGGCCAATCGTGGATGTCGCCGAAGCGGCGAGACATGCAAGCAGCAAGATCTATGGCGTGCGCAAAGGGCAAGCCTTTCGCGATGAGGCAGCTAAAGTAATCGACAAACATGCCAGCCGCAAAGACCCGCAAGGACATTTCGTCAATGATCGATCCCCCCGTCAGAAACGGCCCGATCCGCGTCAGCGCGCCTTTGATTTCTAGGTCGGTGTGGCGGGTTTCTGCATCTCGCCACCGACAACCTTTACCTCCCGCTGCGGGAACGGAATGCTGATGCCGTTTTCCTGAAACGCATCCCATAGGGCGAGATACACGTTGCCGCGGATATTCGTCAGGCCCCCGGTCGGGTCTCTGATCCAGAAACGCAGGATGTAATCGACCGAACTGTCGCCGAAATTAACGATATGGCAGACCGTGTTGCGGTTCTTCAGCACCCGGTCGACGCTTTGCGCCGCCTCGATCGCGATCCGCCGGACATCATGCGGGTTGTCATGATAGGCGGTGCCGAAATGGATATCGAGCCGGACAAATTCGTTGGAATGGGACCAGTTGACCACCTGACCGGTGATCAGGTCCTCGTTGGGGATAAGGTACTCGCGCCCGTCGCGCGTAACGACCGAGACATAGCGCGCGCCCAGCGAGTTGATCCAACCGAACGTATCCCCAAGGCTGATCACATCGCCGGGTTTGATTGATTTGTCGAGCAGGATGATCACCCCCGAGACGAGGTTGGAGACAACCTTTTGCAGACCAAAGCCGATGCCTACGCCAATCGCACCTGACAACACGGCCAACCCGGTCAGATCGATTCCAAGCGCCCGGACACCGAGAAAGAACGCGGCGCCATAAAAGGCAACTTGCACGCCTTTAACGATCAGCACCTGCATCGACGGGCTGATATCTTCGTTCGCTTTGATCCGGCTTGATGTGGTTTTGGTCAGAAAACGCGCCAACGTGATGAGCACGCCAAGAATGACGAGCGCCTGAATGAGCAACAGAAGCGAAAAGCGGATCTCGCCCACTGTGAATCCCGCGCTTTCCAGCAATTGTTCTGCTGGTTCGAGCAAGTTCAGAATGAGAAGCGTGACGTAAGCCCAGGCGCCGTAGCGGACAAATTTGCGCAAAGTGGGGCTTTTGATCAGGCGGGTCAGGAAGACAATCGTGAGCCACGCAAAGGCCAGCGTGCCGATAATGCTCAAGAGATAGCTGCGGCTTGGCCATGTAACCTCGCGCATGATAAGGATCGTGGCCCAGATCAGCCCGACAAAGAATATCGCCCGCAATCGCTGATGGATGATGGCAAGGATCCGCAGGCGCCATTTCGGCCAATCATGGCGTGCGCCCATCCATGCGCGAATGCGCGGCCCAAGAACCGCACGCAGGATATGGGCCAGCAACAAGAGCGCCAGTGCGATGCCGATCTGATAGAGGTTCCAGGTGCGAAGCAGGCTTTCGATTGTCGTTTGAACCTGCCCAAGAACATCGCTGCCAATACTGATGACCTCGTCGAAATCGCGCCGCGTCTCCGCGACCGCATCGTCGGGGCCTCTCATGACAACATGGCGCGACATGCAGGTCCTTCTCAAGTTGCATCACGTACTTGAGCTTTGCATGGGCACGCTGCGGCAAGCAAGCACGGTGCCTCAATCTGGCCAAATGGCAACGGTAGTAACCATAACCAAAGGATAATCTTGTTGGGTTTTTGAAGGCGCGTTAACAAGTCCTTAACCACTATTTGGCGGAGCGTGTCGTATGGACATTACACTTCTTCTTGCGTTGCTGGGGCTTAGCGTGTTGGTCATTCCGGCATTGGGGGGAGATGACGATGGCGACGATGATGAGCTCAACGAGATTAACGGGACATCCGCAAGCGAAACCCTGAATGGGACTGACGGCGACGATCTCATCCTTGGCTTTGCCGGGGATGACACGATCAATGGGCTTGGCGGCAACGATACAATAAGAGGTGGGGCCGGTAACGACGCTATTGACGGCGGTGATGGTCGGGATTTTATCTTTGGCTTTGATGGCAACGACACCATCAACGGCGGCGACGGCGCGGACAAAATCCAAGGCGGCGAAGGCAATGACCGGATCGATGGCGGCCGCAATGCCGACGATATTGATGGCGGGCCGGGCAATGATACCTTGCTGGGCGGCGCACCAGCAGTACGTGGTCCTGATGGCGAGCCGATCATCGATACGTTGCGCCGGGACGATGTGGATGGCGACGATGGGGACGACACCATATTCATCTGGGGCGGTCGTGGTGAGGCCGAAGGTGGCGAAGGCGACGACACGCTGGTTCTTGTGACCGGGCAAGGCACGCTCAGCGATGAATTCGGCGGTGATACGGACTTTGTAATCCTCGCCAATGCGCAGGATGAAACCATTCCGACCCGTGGTACGATCACCGAATTCAACCCCGCTCAGGATACACTGACCCTCACTGTTGATGGTGATCTAGGCGGCGGTGATGCCCCGGAGGTCGAGTTTGTCTTGCGCGAGGAAACGCGGTTAGAAGGCAGTACGCCGGTCTCCGGCATCTTTGTGCTTGCCCAGATTGTCGATGGTGAACCAGATGTTGCGGGCAGCGAAGGCGCGGGTGTTTTCCTACGCGGCGCAACACTTGCAGGCCTCGAAGACGCTGAAATCAATGTCGTCTTCACCGATAACGCCGATTACTTCGATCCAATATCGACGCTGGAAGATGTTCAAGACCAGCTCGCTGCCACCTGACGGTTCCTAACGTCAGAATGTGTAACTTGCCCGCAAGCTAATCCCCTGTGCCAGAGCGTCGTCCGAGGATGTGTCGAAGATTGTGATCTGGCTTTTGTATTGCACCCCGATGGTCACGGTGTCGCTGTAGCGGTAGTCGAGCCCGAGTTCGAAAAGCGCCTGCAGATCCAGATTGTCATCCTCTTCTGTCACACTGTAGCTGCCGCCATAGCCCACATATGGCATGACATCATCAAAGTCCCAGCCCAGCCGAAAACTTATGCCGGTAAAATCCAGCTCGGCCTCTGCACCGTTGCTCGTGTCTCCCAGCAACGTGTCGTATCCGATTTCAATGCCGGGAACGACCCTGCCCAACTGGTATTGAAATCCCGCGAAGGCACCGGCGGTCGGCGCGCTGTCGATCCCACCGACTTCTGCCCCAACGTAAAGACCTGTCCATTCGGCGGCTGCGACACTCGGGCAGCTGATCATTGCTGTAAGGGCGGTTGTTTTCATCAAGTGCGTCAAAGTCGTTTCTCCGTTGTTGTGACGCTTGCGTAAGTCCTTATTCTAGCAATGAAAATTCACGTTTTGTACCAAATTGAAATCGATGAGCGCCACACAACCCCCACGGTATTTTTGGGCGCATACCGTCGCTTTGACGTAGCTGTGAAAGGGGCCATGTTTTGTTGGCGTTGCGGCGCTCTTGCAGCAAAACCGGCGGCGGTGTAATTAACGCAACATGAAAATGGTTTTTGACATGGATGATCGCGCGCGCCTGCCTTGGCGTTTTTTTGGCGCGTCTTGCACGATCCGGGCACGGGGCTGAAGAACTGTCATTTGACGTAAACGACAAACTGACATTCTGACAAAACGGGAGAGGACGATGTCCCCCAAAACGCTCTATGATAAAATCTGGGACGCGCATGTCGCCCATGAAGCCGAAGACGGCACCTGCCTGCTTTATATCGACCGCCACCTTGTGCACGAGGTGACAAGCCCGCAGGCCTTTGAGGGGCTGCGCATGGCAGGCCGCAAGGTGCGTGCGCCGGAAAAAACCATCGCCGTGCCGGACCACAACGTGCCGACGACTGTGGGTCGGGAAGACCCAAAAAACATGACGGAGGATAGCGCCATTCAGGTGGCCGCACTTGACAAGAACGCTAAGGACTTTGGCATCCACTATTATCCGGTCACGGATGTCCGTCAGGGCATCGTGCATATCGTCGGCCCAGAACAGGGCTGGACCCTGCCGGGCATGACGGTGGTTTGCGGCGACAGCCACACTGCGACCCATGGTGCCTTTGGCGCGCTTGCGCATGGGATTGGCACGTCAGAGGTGGAGCATGTGCTGGCCACCCAGACGCTGATCCAGAAGAAATCCAAGAACATGAAGGTCGAAATCACGGGCAAGCTGCGCCCCGGTGTGACGGCCAAGGACATCACCCTGTCGATCATTGGCGCCACCGGCACCGCTGGCGGCACCGGCTATGTGATCGAGTATTGCGGCGGGGCGATCCGCGATCTCAGCATGGAAGGGCGGATGACCGTCTGCAACATGGCCATCGAAGGTGGCGCCCGGGCTGGTCTGATTGCGCCGGATGAAAAGACGTATGAATACTGCAAAGGTCGTCCGCATGCGCCCAAAGGTGCGCAATGGGAAGCGGCAGAGGCCTATTGGCGCACGCTTTACACCGATGAGGGCGCGCATTTCGACAAGGTCGTGACGTTGAAAGGCGAAGATATTGCTCCCGTTGTGACTTGGGGTACGTCGCCCGAAGACGTGCTGCCGATCACGGCGACCGTTCCCGCTGCTGAGGATTTCGAAGGCGGCAAGGTCGGCGCGGCGCAACGCTCCCTCGATTACATGGACCTCAAGCCCGGCACGCCTTTGTCAGAGATCGAGATCGACACCGTCTTTATCGGGTCCTGCACTAATGGTAGGATCGAAGATTTGCGCGCAGCTGCGGCGATCCTGAAAGGCCAGAAGATTGGCGTGAAGCGGGCGATGGTCGTCCCCGGTTCGGGCCTCGTGCGTGCGCAGGCCGAGGAAGAGGGGCTGGCTGATATCTTCAAAGAGGCTGGGTTCGAGTGGCGCCTTGCGGGTTGTTCGATGTGCCTTGCCATGAACCCCGACCAGCTCGCTCCAGGTGAGCGTTGCGCTGCGACTTCGAACCGAAATTTCGAAGGGCGGCAAGGCCGTGGAGGGCGGACACATCTGATGTCGCCAGCCATGGCGGCGGCCGCTGCGATTACCGGAAAACTGACGGATGTACGGGAGATGATGTAATGCGTTTGGTTGTTGCCCTGTTTTGCCTTTTACCAATGGCTGTCTTTGCCCAAAGCACTTGGGACACCTGGGAAGCTGATGGAAAGACAATTGCAGGGATTTGCAACGACGACGTTAATGAAACATGCGTTGTGGTCTATTGCGAGATTGCCAATGGTGGCGCGCAGATCGCCTTTGTCAGCGTAGGGGCCTGGGCCGTCCAGGCCGGTGCTGAAGAGGCGATGGTCCTGCGTATTGGTGCAGGTGACCCCCAGATCATCAAGGGTGAGATTGCATCGGCGCCGGGTTTTGGCCTGGAATTCTATGCCGTTGCGGCCCCACTTTCACCGTCGCAGATCAGCGGATTGCGGGCCAGTTCCAAGTTCGACCTTGCTGTACAAAACGGTGCGGCAACAAGCCTACCGCTCTCCGGTTCGTCTGCAGCGATCAGCCGCGCGCTTGCCCCTTCCTGCGGTTAGGACCGCAAGACGCCCAACGCAAAATGAATATCTGGGCGGCCCTTCCGCATTGTGGCCCGACTCACAGATCAAAAAGGACTAACCTTATGAAGAAGTTCACCAAGCTCAGCGGCGTGGCCGCACCTTTGCCTTTGGTCAATATCGACACCGATATGATCATCCCCAAGCAGTTTCTGAAGACGATTAAACGTTCCGGTCTGGGCGTGAACCTGTTTGACGAAATGCGTTACGACGATGACGGGAAAGAGATCCCGGATTTCGTGCTGAACAAGCAACCATATCGCGAGGCTGAAATTCTTGTTGCCGGGGATAACTTTGGCTGTGGGTCATCGCGTGAACACGCGCCTTGGGCAATTGCTGATTTTGGGATCACTTGCGTCATTGCGCCCAGCTTTGCCGACATCTTTTACAACAACTGTTTCAAGAACGGCATCCTGCCCATCACCTTGCCGCAAGAGCAGGTGGATGTACTGATGAAAGATGCGGAAAAGGGCTCCAACGCGCGGATCGAGGTTGATCTGGAGTCGCAGACCATCACCTCGTCCGATGGCGAGGTTTTCGGGTTTGAGGTAGATGCGTTCAGAAAGCATTGCCTCTTGAACGGGCTCGACGATATCGGGCTGACGCTCGAAAAAGCGACTGCAATCGATCAGTTTGAGGCGCAGGCCCAAGCTGCGCGCCCCTGGGTCTGAACCTGACGCACGGGCAGGGATAAGTTGGGCCGAATTTGCATTGCACCGGGCCAACTTCCACCCTAAGCCGTGTATGTTTTTCAGGTTGCGCGCATTGGTTGAACGTGCACCCGCTTTAGTGCTGACAAATCTGTGCTTACACGTCATCCGGGCATCAAACCATTGGACAACGAGTTCCATATAGCTAGTGTTAAATTGTAACGATTTTTGATGAGGTTGGAGCCGCACGACGGGTGCTGACTCAAGACTGCGATGTGATTTACGACAAGACAGGGCTGCGCCTGAAGTCGCGTTGCCCTTGAAAGGGTTGATTAGCAGTGTTTGCTCGACTACCAGGTGCAATCGCACGAGCGATCATGGTCGTAATGCTTATCGTGATGCCCTCTGCACTGCTGGCAACGGGCATTGACGACAATACCCAAATTATCGCTTTAGTGGCGATCTTTGCCGCGCTGTTCACCATCGTCGAATATAGCGCTAGTAGCCCTAGCCTGGTGGAGTTCCGCGATGCGCCGCCCTTTAACCGCGTGCGGTTTTCCGCCCTTTTCGCCACGGTTCTCTGCCTGTCGGTGATCTTCCGCGGCTACGAAACGCCGTCCGCTGTGACCGATGCGTTCCAGGCCAGCGGAACCCAGATCGGTGCAACGATTGATTTCCCGTATTCTCCAGTCAGACTGATGGTGCTGATGATGCCCCCCGACGCGGATCCGGAAGTCGTGCAGAAACTCCGTGATGCCGCGGGGCTGAGCTATTTGATCTCGTTGATTTCCATCGTGTCGTTTATCATCATGTTACGTCTACAGCACTGGCCGCGTCGCGGCGGTGCGTTCAATGTATGGGTCAACCTGCCAACATTTGATCCAACCGCTGGCGGCGATGTGGTCCAGCGCTTGCAACGTGATGGCCGCATTAACACTGTGTTAGGCTTTTTGCTGCCATTTTTGATCCCGGCGGTGCTCAAGCTGATCTCGCTTCTGGGAACGCCGATCCGTTTTGACAATACCCACACGCTGATCTGGACGGTGACGGCATGGGCCTTTTTGCCTGCAAGTATCTTGATGCGCGGCGTCGCACTCAGTCGTGTGGCACAAATGATCCACATGCAGCGCAAGCGCGCATACGAACGCGCCGCAGAGGACGATATGCAGGCGGCCTGATCCTTGCGCTGCTGACGCCCGAAATAACGGGGGCAGAAACCTATCGCATCGCGACCTATGCGGCACCTCTTAGCCGTGATGGGCCGGGCCTATTGTTGCGCGACCTGCTTAAAGGGGAAGACGCGCAGATTGCGGCGATTGCATCCGTGATTGCGCGTGTTGATCCTGACATCGTTGTGCTGACCGATTTCGACTATGATCTTGAAGGTCAAGCGCTGAACGTGTTCGCTCAGGGATTTGATGACCGCTATCCACACCGCTTCGCTCAACTTCCAAACACTGGCATGGCTACCGGGCAGGATCTTGATCAGAATGGCCGCACAGGCGAAGCGCGCGATGCTCAGGGATATGGCCGCTTTGCTGGGGATGGCGGCATAGCCATCCTGTCGGCATGGCCCATAGATGTTGCCGCATTTGTCGATCACTCGACGCTTTTATGGCGCGACCTCGGGGGTGCTACTCTGCCGCAAAGAGCCGACGGCAAGCCATTTTTGCCAGAGGCAGTGCTGGCCATTCAACGACTCTCCCATAGTGGCCATTGGATTTTACCGATTGATCTGCCGGATGGAGATCAAGTGAATATCCTTGCCTTCGCTGCAACGCCGCCAGTTTTTGACGGTCCTGAGGACCGCAATGGCCTGCGCAACCGCGATGAACTCAGGCTATGGGAGGTCGTGCTTGACGGCGGACTAGGTCCACCAATAGAGCGCTTTGTCGTTGCCGGAAACGCCAATCTTGACCCCCTAGGCGGTGACGGTCTGTCTGACGCAATGGCCACCTTTCTTGCGCGACCCGACCTGCAGGACCCGCTGCCCGGCCTACCAACTGCAAACTGGGCCGATGACGGACCGGGCGACTTGCGGGTCAGCTACGTGTTGCCCTCGACTGATTGGCGCGTCGTTGACGCGGGCGTGTTCTGGCCCGCACCGGATACAGTCGACGCGGCCTTACTTGGCGAGGACGGCTTGGCGGCGGGCGTGCACCACCTCGTCTGGGTCGATATCACGCGGCAGTCCCGCTAGCATCACCGTTTCCAGATCGGTCGGCTCAAACTGCGGCAGCACCTTGTTGAACTTGTCGGAACCTATGGTGTGCGACATGGCAAAGAGATAGCGCATCTCGCGCAATTCACGTGCCAGTTCCCAGAACGGGCTGAGCATTGTCATGAGCCACCACGGAAAGCGTGTGACCCGCACGGATCTGTGCAGATGGCGCTCAACACAATGCCGCAGATCGGCGGTGGTAAACGCATGCCCGGGAAATGGAATATCCTCAAACTGCGAAAGCTCAGCTCGCTTTTCCGCAAGGGCCAGTGCGGCGCGTCCCCAATCCGGCATGTAGGCATAGGCTTGCATAGTTGCGGGATCGGCCGCAGCCGTAAGGCGGCCCTTTTTGATATCGCGCATCATCAGCGAGCTCATGATATCGCCATTGCCATGCGGATCGATGAAGTTGCCCGCGCGCAGAATGATCGTCTGCACACCTGACGCGCGATAGCTTTCTTCCATCGCTATCCTGATCTTGCCCTTGCGTGTGTGAGCGCTGTGCGGAGTGTCCTCATTGAGTACGCCCGGTTGCTCGCCATAAACGTAGATGTTGCCGGGGATGATGACTGTCGCACCGCTGGCCTTGGCTGCCGCGATCACCTGATCGGTGATGGCGGGGATGTTGCGGGCCCAGTCGTGATAGTTGGGTGGGTTCAGGCCGTTGACGATCACGTCCACCCCTTCGGCTGCCGCTACCATGTCGCCCTTTGCCCGGTCATAGTGGCGGACCTCCCATCCTGCATTCCAGAATGCGTCTGCGGCATGGCTGCCGACTTTGCCTGAGCCACCTAAAATCAAAACAAGCTGTTGCATCTTTTTGCTCCTGATGATCGCTTGCGGCCAATATCCTCCATTCAGAATTCAAAATGAATTGCGAGAATTTGCAGATCATGTATTCACAAATGAATGGATAAATCGCTGCAAATGCTTGACTGGTCGCTGGTGCAGGCCTTTCTGGCCGTTGCTGAAACCGGCAGTTTGTCAGGAGCGGCGCGCCAATTGCGTACAAGTCAGCCAACGCTTGGCCGCCAGATCAAAGCGATGGAGACGCAGCTTGGAGCTGAGCTGTTCCATCGACAGGCGCGTGGTCTGGCGCTGACCTCCACCGGCGCTGACCTTGTCGCACCGGCAGAGGCGATGCGCGATGCGGTGCAACAGATCAGCCTGCGTGCAGCGGGCCAGCAGGCGCAATTGGAAGGCACGGTACGGATCACCGCAAGTGTGGCAACGGCGGCGATACACCTACCGCCGATCATCGCCCGGATGCGCAGGCTTGAGCCCCAGATCGCCATCGAACTCGTTCCCAGCGACGACACAACCAACTTGCTGTATCGCGAAGCAGATATCGCCGTGCGCATGTACCGACCCACGCAGCTTGAACTGGTCACACAGCATCTTGGTGAGGTGCAATTGGGCATCTTTGCCGCAAAGTCGTATCTGGCCGAGCGGGGTATGCCGCAAGACCTGAAGGCGTTCGTGCAGCATGATTTTGTGGGCTACGATACCAATCCGGCCATCATTGAAGGTTTCAAGCAATTTGGCACGCAAGTTGACCGCGACTTTTTCAAGACCCGATGCGATGATAACATGGCCTATCTCGCGCTCCTGCGGGCGGGTTGTGGCATCGGCTTTGCACAGCTCAGTATTGGACATGCGGACCCTGAACTAGTCGAAATTGATATGGGTTTAACCTTGCCGAGCCTGCCGATCTGGCTCACTGCGCACGAGGCGATGCGTCAAACGCCAAGGATCAGGCGTGTCTGGGACCTGCTGGCTGAGGGCTTGAGGCCGCTTGCACAAGAGAGTT
Organism: Cognatiyoonia sp. IB215446; assembly: GCF_033963825.1. Taxonomy (NCBI): domain Bacteria; kingdom Pseudomonadati; phylum Pseudomonadota; class Alphaproteobacteria; order Rhodobacterales; family Paracoccaceae; genus Cognatiyoonia; species Cognatiyoonia sp. IB215446. The sequence continues at coordinate 763,434 of NZ_JAXBMD010000001.1, forward strand.
AGCTTTTGAAGGTCAGCGATCTTTGAAGTCTGCCCTGGCCCTTTTTTCCTTTCGCCGCAGGCTTGTAGCAAACGTCTTGCCGTGCGCCTCTTTCCGTTCTGCTATGTAAAAAGCGTTCGAAGATCGGGCACTTCGTGGTGAATGCATGATCTGATTGCCGCGAATGTTCGGTCTTGGATCAAGCCTATCCTGGCGTCGATGGGCTTGTTGTTTAAGAGCATTCAAGTAGTCTGGGCACCGGGCTATGTCGGGACAATTGAGATCCCAAATGCACGATGGCTCGTCATAGCGGTTTGATACTATCGCTGGGAAACTGCGATGTGCGGAGGGTCGCGTCAACCCGGATGTCGCTATCCCGAACAACAACCGCCTGTCCCGCGCCTAATTCCGCCTAGATAATCGTGTAGCCAAGCATTTTGTGGCTGTTATGACCATGCTTTGTGGGTCATGTATCCGACCAGACGACCCCTTCACTCGATCACAAGCCTGACCGACTTATGCTCGGCGGCAAATACTGTTTCGAGTATAATACGGCGCTGATGTCGTTTGAAACCTGCGGCCTAGACTATGCGCAAAGCGTTCACCCCAATCACACCATAGGTCAGTTCCAAATCAACGAAATTGCGCATCTGTACTTCAAATCGATTGGTGGTCTCATCTGTGTCGATGCATAAACAGTGATGCTAGGGCGACAGCGCCATGCCTTTAAAGGGTAGGTTTGGGAGCAAGGCTCTAGGACGGTGGCGAGAGTGCCTCAATAGAGGGTGAGTGCCACCTCATCGAAGGTTAGAAACCCATGGTCGGCTTTGTGCCTTTCGTCAGGGCTTCCTCAACAAAAAAACGCCGCTCGGGTTGGAGCGGCGCTATATTTTGTGACGTTGTCGAAACGCGCGCGGGTCTTAGAAGCCCAGACCTGCGTATTTGTTCTTGAACTTCGACACACGGCCACCAGCATCCATCAGACGGGTGCCACCGCCAGTCCAGGCGGGGTGTACGGAGGGGTCGATATCCAGCGACATCGTATCGCCTTCCTTGCCCCAGGTGGATTTCATCTGCACCACAGTGCCATCGGTCATTTTGACGTCGATGATGTGATAATCTGGGTGAATATCTTTTTTCATATCCGGCGTCCTTATGCTTCGGCTTCGGCGCTTTTGGGCGCTTTGTAGTTGGTGACCTCTGCAATCCGCGCGGACTTGCCGCGGCGCGAACGCAGGTAGTAGAGCTTCGCACGGCGCACGCGACCACGCCGTACGACGGTGATGCTGTCAATATTGGTGGAATGCAGCGGGAACACACGCTCCACACCCTCACCAAAGGAAATCTTGCGTACGGTGAACGATCCGGCAATGCCCGATCCGTTCTTGCGGGCGATGCACACGCCCTCATAGTTCTGCACACGTGTCCGTGTACCTTCGGTCACTTTGTAACCGACGCGGATGGTGTCACCCGCTTTGAAATCGGGGATGTCTTTCCCCAGCGCGGCGATCTGCTCCGCTTCGAGTTGTGCGATCAAATCCATTGATCCGCTCCTATGTCTGGCACGGGTATATCCCGCAACGTGTCTTGCGCCGTCAGAGCTGCGTGTCGTTTCCGGGTCCAGTGTCACTGCCCGCCGCAGATGCCGTCATCATTTCTGTTATCTGACCGTCCGGTCCGTCCGGGGGTATGTGCCACAACGCAGTGGTGACCCGATATCCGGTGCTGCCATAGATCAATACCCGGAATCGGTTACCCGCCCCAGGAATGCCGCTCAATAGGCCCTTGGGCGTTGTCAATCAAGCCCAAAGATGGCCCGGCTTGCACCTGGGCCACCTTGGGACAATCTTCAGGACTGTGTCGCGCCTGCGCTAAACATCAGGCGAAACGACACCGGTGCAGTGCGGGTAATTGAATCGAGGCTCGCGAGCTCTTGCAGCATGTCGATCCCTTCATTGATCTCAAGCTCATCAGTGCTGATGAACATCATACTTTGCGTTGTCACTATCACATTTTCCGCATCGAGCCGCATCACGAAGACGTCCATATAGACCGGCGCTTCGACCCCCAGAAAGACCACATCGCCATCAATCTCGGTCACGGTGCTTTCGCCAACGGCCAGCCCGTCGAAATCAGCCATATCGACCTGCGCTTTCAGCGTGGCACTGGGGGCGTTCTTGAACACATGCTCGATCATCCGCTCATTGCGAATATCGATATTCGTCTCAAGACTGTTGAGGTCGATCTCAACACTGGCCATCCCGTCAGGGCTGACCGAACCCGTCAGACCGGAAAACGTATGCGCCTCGCCCGTATCATCATTCTTGATTGATCCAAAGCTGACGACCGACTGTTCACCGTTCAGAACCCATCCGCCCGCATGTCCGTCTGCAAAAGCCGCAGTGCCGAGACCAATCACGATTGCGGCAGCCGGTAGTTTGAAATTGCGCATGTCTTACTCCTCCCATAGGAAACAAAATACCCCGCCATCATCAGCGGTTGGTATGTGAACACGCGGGGAGGGGAGATTATTCGCTGGTTGCGCAAAAAATCTGCGCGGGATGCGGTGGCCGGTGGTCTGCCTGCAATCTATCCCCGGCTCTGGCGGTTCTGTCTGGTCCTGACACGCGATCGCGCGATGGCCGAGGATCTGGCCCAGATGACTTGCGAACGCGCGCTCATCCACGCCGACAAGTTCACGCCCGGCTCGGATCTTGCTTCATGGCTTTTCACCATGGCGCGCAATCTGTGGCTGAATGACATCCGCGCTGCCAATGTCAGGCGCGGGACGGGCACCGTGCCGGTTGAGCAAAGCGGTCTGACGGACGAAAAACCCGATATCGAAGCGAATATTCTCGCCCGTGAAGTGTTTGACATTATACAGGCCCTGCCTGAGGCACAGCGTCTCACAACACTGCTTGTTTATGTCGAAGGGCATACATACCGTGAAGCGGCAGAGATACTGGATGTGCCGATTGGAACGATCATGAGCCGTCTGGCAAGCGCCCGTAAGGCGGTGACACAGGTGGTCGAAGGACAGGAAAAGACAGGTGAGTGACGATCAGGGTCAGATCACAGATGCCGAACTGACCGCCTATCTGGATGGAGAGGCGGATGCTGCCTTGACTGCCCGCATCGATGCGGGCCTGGCGGTGGATACAGCATTGGCACAGCGTCTTGAGGCCTTGGCCGGGGCAGGCAATGCCATCAAGGCGGCGTTTGATCTTGACGGCCTCGACCCGCCTTCCTTCCCATCCGCTGGCCTGCAACCTGAACCCCGGCGGCTCAGCACGGCCCTGATACCACTGGCAATTGCGGCGTCTTTCGCCATCGGCATGGTCGTAATGTCGCTGTTGCGCCCGGCACCCACATGGGTCGACACGATCGCCTCCTATCACGCGCTTTACGTGACCGAGACGCTCAGCGGTGCCGACCAACCGCCGCAGGCATCCGATGCAGTGCTGCAATCGGCGCAAGAGATGCTTGGCGTCGATCTGCGCCCGGCCACATCGCTGCCGGGGCTCACCTTCAAACGGGCGCAGATCCTGTCGATCAACGGTCAGCCGCTTTTGCAGATGGCCTATCTTGATGAGGGTGGCCTGCCTTTCGCCTTTTGCGTAACGCTGCCGGGTGACGCGGACCGCGATGACCTGCAACGCATGTCGCATGACGTCGCCACCAATAGCTGGGTGACGGATGGTGTCGGCTATGTCTTGGTAGGCGGCGGCGATATCGCGCGGGTATCGGATTTATCAGCGGTGTTGCAGCGCCAGCTCTAATCCTTTTCCTCCACCTTAGCCCAAAGGTCGGGCCTGCGTTCGCGGGTCAGTTTCTCGGCCGTCTGGCGCCGCCAAGCCGCGATCTTGGCGTGATTGCCTGAGAGCAGGACATCCGGGATCGCATGCCCCTGCCATTCGGCGGGCCTGGTATATTGCGGATGCTCCAGCAGACCGGTGGAAAAGCTTTCCTCGACAGCACTTTCCGCATTGCCCAATACACCCGGCAGCAGGCGCACAGTCGCGTCGATCATCGCCTGTGCCGCGATCTCACCCCCCGTCAGGACAAAATCCCCTAACGAGACCTCGGCGATGCCAAAATGCTGCAAAACCCGCTCATCCACCCCTTCGAACCGCCCGCAAAGCAGCGTCACACCATCCTGCCGCGCCCAGTCACGCGCCATCACCTGATCAAACGGGCGCCCGCGCGGCGAGAGATAGACAAAAGGCATCACCCCCTTGGCGGCAGCACGCGCCGCGACAATCGCGCTTTCCAGCACATCGGCGCGCAGCACCATACCCGCGCCACCCCCGGCAGGTGTGTCATCCACATTACGATGCTTGCCGATCCCATGTTCCCGCAGATCATAAGTCTCCAGCCGCCACAAACCGTCCTGCAAAGCCTTGCCGGTAAGGCTTTCGCCCAGCACACCGGGAAAGGCCTGCGGGAACAGCGTGATGATTTGCGCCGTCCATGACCCTGCCAGATCCGGCTTGTCGGTCATCAGCTCACGTGGTTTCAGGGTCGGGCGCACCGCGATACGACCGGCCGATTTTGGGGCCTTCTCTGTCATGCGGCCCTGATAGGGGATCGCGGCGCGGATGAAAACTTTCTCTTGCAATGCGAAAGCCGACACCTTACCTGCGCAATCTCACACCAGAGGATACCGTCATGACAACGGTCTTGGAAAATCTGACCTTGCGCGCTGCATCAGCCCCGGCTGCTGTAAGCGAAGACGCATGGGAAATTGACCTGCCTCTGTGAGTGACATTCCCGGAGGCTGACGGCCTCCGACACGGTTCCGCAATGCAACCCCGGATGGCCGAAAGCCCGCCGGGGTTTTTCATTTCGGGCCTGAAAACCCGAACCCAGAATTTGGCGCGCCAGATGCCAATGGCCGCTCGTGCCCCGCTTGGCCAGCGGGGTGCGGGCGGCGCTCGTAGCGAAGAAGGAGACAGTAAAATGGCTACGAAACTGAACATGAATGTCGGCACCATCGGTCACGTCGACCATGGGAAAACGACCCTGACCTCGGCACTCACGCAAGTGCAGGCCACCCGCCTTGGCGGACAGGCGCTGTCGTTTGAGCAGATCGACAAAGCGCCCGAGGAAAAGGCGCGCGGCATCACCATCAACACATCCCATGTGGAGTATGAATCCGACAGCCGGATCTACGCCCATATCGATTGTCCGGGCCACGCCGACTATGTGAAAAACATGATCACCGGCGCGTCACAGATGGACGGGGCGATCCTGCTTGTGGACGGCACGGAAGGTGCGGCCAAGCAAACGATCGAGCATATCCTGCTCGCCCGTCAGGTGAACGTGGGCCACATGGTGGTCTTCGTGAACAAGATGGACATGTTGAGCGAAGCCGAGCGTGCGGACATGGCCGAACTGATCGAGATGGAAACCGGCGCACTGCTCGAAGCGCAGGGCTACGCGAACACGCCTTTCGTCTTCGGCTCTGCCTTGCAAGCGCTTGAGGCCGCTTTGGCGGGCAACATCGACGCCCCAGAGGTGGAGTGTGTGAAAGCCTTGGTCGATGCCATGGACACTCATTTCCCGATCCCTGTTCGGGATTATGACAGCCCGTTCATGATGCCGATTGAGGCCGTGCACACCATTCCGGGCCGCGGCACGGTCGTCTCTGGCCGGGTCGAGCGTGGGTCCGTCAAGGTGGGTGAGCCGGTAGAAATCATCGGTCTGTCCAATGACGGGGCCGAGGTCATCGTGACCGGCACGCAGGCCTTCCGCAAGGACATCCCGGAAGCACGGGCTGGCATGAATGTCGGCCTGCTCTTGCGGGGTCTCAAGCGGGATGAGGTCCAGCGCGGCCAGATCCTGTCCGCACCTGGCGTGATCAAACCGTTCACGCAAGGCCGGGCCGAGATCTTCGTGCTGAACGCCGATGAAGGGGGCCGTCACACGCCCTTCTCTACCGGCTACGCGCCGCAATTCTATTTCGGCGTGACCGATGTCAGCGGCGTGGTGAACGTGATGGACGACCTGCCTGTCATGCCCGGTGACAGGGCCGAGGTCGGGTTTGTCCTTCACAAGCCCGTGGGTATCGAGCCCGGCATCCGCTTCGCCCTGCGCGAAGGCGGGCGCACCGTGGGCGCTGGTGTCGTCACTGAGGTGACGACCTGAAAGCGTTTTAAAAACAATGCCATGGCCCCGGTTTCGGCTGGGGCCATGGTCTCTGCGGTGGGGTCAGAACAACCCGTCAGGCGGGTCTGCGATGATCCGGCCTGCGCCCAGATCGACCGTCGGCACAATCGCCTGAGTAAAGGGCAATAGCACCGTATCGGACGCGCCGGGTGCTGCGATCTCCAGAAGATGGCCTGCCCCGTGATCAACCACATTGCGCACAACACCCAGTGTGGCGCCGCCCGTATCCAGCACGGTCAAGCCAATCAGATCGGCATAGTAAAACTCATCATCCGGCAGCGCGGGCATGTTCGCCCGATCGGCATAAAGAGACGTATTGCGCAGCGCATCAGCCTCTTCCTTGGTAACGATGCCATCGACGCGCGCGGTAAATCCATTCTTGGTCTGCCCGGTCAGCACGATTTGCGCAAAGCTGCGACCATCCTCGGTATAAAGCGGTACGTAATCAGCAATCGCGGCAGGATCGGCACAGAAGGATTTCAGGCGCACTTCGCCATGGACGCCAAACGCGCCACTCAAGCTCCCCACGACAACATAATCGCTCATTCCGGCTCCATCCCGACGCAGACATCCATGATCCACAGGCTGCCAATGGCCTCGCAGGCCTCCCGCGCATTGCCGCGTTCAAACAGCATGCCCGCCACGAAGGCCAGCATCACCAGGATGATCGTGCGCAACAAGCGGAACATGTGGGCGCCTGTGACAGGGAACGGGCCGCCCGATCACAACGGGCGACCCACATGTCTTACTCTTCAGCCGCAGCTTCTTCTGCAGGTGCTTCCTCGGCAGGGGCGTTCGTTGCTTCTTCAGCCGCCTTGGCCTTCTCTGCCTTCTCTTCAGCACGCGCCTGAGCCGCTTTGCCCGGCGTCCCTTTCTTGGGGTTGTTACGCTCTTTCTTGGGCATCTCGCCTGCCGCTTCCAGCATGCGGGCCACACGGTCAGTCGGCTGCGCGCCTTCACCCAACCAGTACTTCACGCGCTCCATATTCATCTTCACGCGCTCTTCGCTGTCTTTGGGCAGCATCGGGTTATAGGTGCCGAGCTTCTCAATAAAACGGCCATCACGCGGCATGCGGCTGTCAGCAGCCACAATTGCGTAGAAGGGACGCTTTTTTGAGCCGCCACGGGCCAAACGGATTTTCATAGCCATCAGATTTTCTCCTTAAAGATGGGTGTGAGGGGGCTGCCCTCAGGATTGGTGTTGTTTGTGGTGTTGGATGACTTCCTGAATGATGAAATTCAGGAATTTCTTGGCGAATTCCGGGTCAAGATCGGCCCGCTTCGCAAGATCGGTGAGCCGCGCGATCTGCGTTTCTTCACGCGCGGGGTCGGAGGGGGGCAGGTCGTGTTCGGCCTTCAGGGCACCCACAGCCTGCGTGTGCTTGAACCGCTCGCCTAGAGTATAGACGAGGATGGCATCAAGCCGGTCAATGCTTTCGCGATGACCTTTGAGGATGTCTGCAGCACGGGTGACGGCGTCTGTCATGGCCGATCCTCCAGATAATGTCGGTAAACGTAAGTGTCATTGTTCAATGCGGCCTCTGCCTTGGGGTCGCGAACCCCGCCCAGGCGCTCTGACACGGCGGCAGAACGCGGATGGTTCTTGCCCATATAGCTGACAACGGATGTACGCCCCTGACTGGTGGCAAACCGCATTAACGCGGCCCCGGCTTCCGTCGCAAAACCCTGGCCTTCGGCAGCGGCGGTCAGCATCCAGCCGATCTCAACCTCAGGGTCGCCCCATTCATGGTCGATGCTGGCAAAGCCGATCAATGTGCCGTCATTCGTCTCGACCGCAAACAACCCAATGCCGCGCAGCATCCAGCTCGCCAGCATCTGGTTGTAATCGAGCCAGGCATCTTCGTCCGAGCCTGCCTCACCGTCGCCCGGCCAGCGATCAGAGTGATAAATCTCTTCATAAGCCGCAAAGTCTGCGATCGTGGGCGCGCGCAGACGCAAACGTGCGGTCTCAAGCACAGGCACGATGGCTGCGAAACGTGCCGTAAGCGCTGCCGCTTCACCTGTTGGAGGGGTGAGCCAAGGTCTCATGCCGCTCTCCGCTGATGCCGAAAGACGTAGGTATCATCGCCATCCCCGTCGGCCTTGGCCGCATGCGGGTCCCGCACACCGCCCAGTTTCTCGGCCACGCGGATTGATGGGGCATTGTCCACATCGATGTAACTGACGATGGAGGGCAGATCGGTCGTCGCAAAGGTATGATCCAGCATGGCCCGTGCGCCTTCAGTGGCCAGACCCAATCCTTCGAACCCGTCAAAGACCTGCCAGCCGCATTCGGGTTCGGGGAAGTGGGGTGGATGTATCAGCCCGACCCCCCCGGCGAGCCTGCCGTCATAGACCATCGCCAGAGTCCCAAACCCGTAAAGCGCCCAGCTGGCGATTTCAGTCGTGAACCAGGCCCAGGCTTTGTCGCGGTCAAAGGGACCTCCCATATAAACGCTCCGCTCCGAGGCCATGAAGGCCGCATAGGCGTCAAAGTCGCCGCGCGCATGGGGGCGTAATGTCAGCCGCTCTGTGTGCAGGGTCGGGATCATCGCAGATCCTCCGGCGCCGGATGCCGCCAGATATGCATGGTGCCCAGCGTCTCATGCTGGAAGGTCTTCTCAAACTTACAACCCATCCGTTCACCCAGCGCGACCGAGCGTGTGTTGGCGGGATCAATCAGACTGATCGCAGTCGTCCAGCCGAGCGTGTTATAGGCGTAATCACGCGCCGCAAGCGCCGCTTCATGGGCGATACCGCGCCCTTCACCAGCCTCAAACACCGACCAGGCAATCTCTGGCTCTGGCCAGTCTTCGGGATAAAGCAGGCCAACAATGCCAAGCGGCTCATCTGTCTCGCGGTCGGCGACGATCCAGCGGCCATAGCCGCGCAAACGCCAATGCCCGATGATTGCGCATAACTGCTCGAAAGCCTGCGCGCGCGTAAATGGCCCGCCGAGGAACTTCGCACGGTCCGAGCCGCGGAAGGCCGCATAAGCGTCAAAGTCGTCCCAGGTGGGCGCGCGCAGCGTCAGCCGTTCGGTATGCAGAACAGGGATCATGCGGCGGCCCTTTCATGGCGATAAACGAGCGTGCCCGGCATGGGTGACGTCGCCGCCTTGTCCAAAACCGCCCCCAGCTTTTCGGCCAAGCGGATCGAACGGGCATTGGCCGGGTCAATGTAGCTGACGGCGGTTGTCCAGCCCAAAACATCAAAGGCGTGGGTCAGGCTCGCGCGGGCGGCTTCTGTGGCAAAGCCTTTGCCTTCGACATCCACCGAAAGCATCATCCAGCCGATCTCTTTCTCCGGCCAATGCGGCGGATGCCACGGCCCGATAAGGCCGATGATGGTGTCGCTGTCGCGGAATGTCACAGCCCAAAGACCCGCGTCATACATCTGCCAATGGCCAAGTTCGGCTGCGAAGGCTTTCCAAGTCGCGCCCAGATCGCCGCTGCTGCTGAAATAGCTTGCGCGCTCCGACATCATGAAATCGCGATAGACGGGCCAATCAGCGGGGATTGGGCGGCGCAGGATCAGGCGTTCGGTTGTCAAGGGGGCGGTCATGCAATCGCCTCCGCCGCCTGTTTCACGGCCCGTGGATCGTCATGCGACAGATGGCGGAAGATGATGACCTTTTCGCCATCCACCACGTCACGCCGCTCCTCCATCGCGCCCAGACGGGAGGCCAGTCGGAGCGAACGGAGATTGTCGGGTGCAATCAGGGAAATGAGCGGTTGTAGACCAAGTGAACGCCCCGCCCATTCACGCACGGCACAGGCCGCTTCAAACGCATAGGATTTACCCTCAAAACCGTCAAACATGTGCCAGGCCAACTCTGGCTGCGGCCATTCGATGTGGTTGATGACGCCCACACGGCCTGCGGCCATGCCGGTTCTGCGTTCGGCGACCGTGAAAAACCCGTAGCCGTGCCACTGCCAATGGCCGATGCCTGCGATAAAGCCGCGCCAGGCATCGCGTTCAGTGCCTTTGCCGCCGACAGTAGCCATACGCTCAGACCGGGTGACCCACGCGGTAAAGGCCGCAAGGTCCCGTTTCTGCGGGCCGCGCAGTTCAAGGCGCGCTGTGGTGAGGGTGGGTGCGGGGGTCATCGTCTGATCCAAAGGACGCGCTGACGCGCGACATCATTTTTGGACGGGTGCCCCTGCGGGACCGCAGGGAAAGCGGCGCGTTTAGGATACCTTCGGCGAGAGTATTTGGGGCGAGATGATAGCATGGCGTTACTTCTTCTTGTCAAAGCCCGACAAGCCGGGGGGCAGTTGCATGGCTCCGCCGCCGCCTAGACCGGGCAGGCCACCGGCGGGCATCTTGCCTTGCAATTCCTTGGCGGCTTTCGCCATCGCCTCTGGGTCATTCATATCAGGCATGCCGCCGCCTTTGCCGAACATGCCTTTCATGGCCTGTTTCAGCATGCCGCCCTTGCCCATCTTTTTCATCATGCCCGCCATCTGCTTGTGCTGTTTCACAAGGCGGTTGAGTTCCGACACTTCCAGACCGGCGCCCTTCGCGATCCGCTTCTTGCGGCTTGCGGCGAGCAGATCAGGGTTCGCCCGCTCGGCCTTTGTCATCGAATTGATCAGCGCGATCTGGCGTTTCAGGATCCCGTCATCGAACCCTGCCTGATCCATCTGCTTGGCCATTTTGCCCATGCCCGGCATCATGCCCATCATCCCTTCCATGCCGCCCATCTTCATCATCTGTTCCAGCTGCATTTTCAGGTCGTTCATGTTGAACCGGCCCTTCTGGAACCGGCGCATCATCTTTTCGGCTTGCTCGGCCTCAATCGTCTCTTGGGCCTTCTCAACAAGGGCCACGATATCGCCCATTCCGAGGATACGGCCCGCGATCCGTTCCGGCTCGAACGTCTCAATCGCGTCCATCTTTTCGCCAAGACCGACAAAGCGAATGGGCTTGCCCGTAATCGCCCGCATCGACAGCGCCGCACCACCGCGCCCATCGCCATCCATCCGCGTCAGGACAACGCCAGAGACGCCGATCTTGTCGTCAAATTCCTGCGCGACATTCACCGCGTCCTGACCGGTCAGGCCATCAACGACCAAAAGCGTCTCGCGTGGGTTCGCCACATCACGCACTTCAGCCGCCTGCGCGATCAGCTCCTGATCGATATGCAGGCGCCCGGCCGTGTCGAGCATATAGACATCGTAGCCACCCAAAGAGGCCTGCGTCTTCGCTCGCTTCGCGATCTGTACTGGCGTCTCACCTGGCACAATCGGCAGCGTATCCACCCCGATCTGACCGCCGAGGATCGCCAATTGCTCCATCGCTGCAGGGCGGTTGGTATCGAGCGAAGCCATCAGCACCCGCTTGCCCTCACGATCCTTCAGCCGTTTGGCCAGCTTGGCGGTTGTCGTCGTCTTACCCGAGCCCTGCAAGCCGACCATCAGGATCGGGGCCGGCGGGTTATCAATCTTCAACGCGCCCGGATCGTCATCACCCGTCAGCACATGTTTCAACTCATCATGCACGATCTTGACGACCTGCTGACCCGGCGTGATCGACTTCGTCACCGCCTGACCGGTCGCCTTTTCCTGCACGGCTTTGACGAAATCGCGGGCGACGGGCAGGGAGACGTCGGCCTCCAAGAGCGCCACCCGTACCTCGCGCAGGGCGGTCTTGACGTCATCCTCGGACAGCGCACCCTGCTTGGTGAGCCGGTCAAAAACACCGGACAGGCGTTCAGAGAGATTTTCAAACATCGGCCAAAGCCCTCATCGTCGTTTCGGTTGCCCTGCCAATATAAGATGGCAAAGCAAAAAGCAGTAGCGCCCCCGTGGGCGCGACGCGCTGACGGAGGGCGATCCCCTTGATTTCGGGGACCGGAAAGCTGACGCTATCCGGGTGTTGTGGGGCGTTTACGCTTGCGCGGTGGGTGAGTCAACATCCGACGACATCCACTCATTGATTGTATTCGCAAGATTGTAGGTTGTGCGTTCGCTTGAGCGCCATCCGGGAATTTTTTGGATTTTGGGCGTGTTCTCGGTCGCGAATATAAGCACCAGCTTAGGCAGAGGTTTTCCGGGTCCTACGGCATGTAGAAGCTGATCCTGCTCAGTCAGTTCTTCCCAAACATTCGCCTCAACAAGGTGGCGCAACTCGAATTATGTTTTGTGGCTCTTGGTCAAGGTGCGGCGTTTCAGGACGATCTGTGAAGTTCCTCGGTCAAAACTTAGATCAACAAGGTCAACCAATTCCTCGGGTTTCACCATCCAAAAACCAATGGAAAGGAAAAACATCACGGCTAGCTGGACAGCATCGCCATTGACAAGGGCGACCCACCAACTTCCAAGCAAAGTTGCAATTAAAATCAAAAACCCCACGCACAAAGTCCATGGAAAGAAGCGCAGGTGCAGTTGTTCTGTGGTGTTCCTTACGACTTTCATCAATCGTTGCTCATAAGCACCATCACGCTCCGCATCGGACGTTGCGCTATGCGCCAAGTTCGATCCATCTCACCGGAAGTAGTGATTCCGACTTATTGATTCAACCAACTGTTGATAGCATCAGCGGCATGGATTGTCGTGTTGCTGGTGTAGAAATTCGTCGTCAGCGGGTGCCGCCCCGCATCCATCCCGCGATCCAGCACAAGTGCGACCCGGCGCTCGGTCAGGTTGATCTTGTGTGGACGCATGTCGAGATCTGCGTAGCTCAGATCGCTCAGGGGATGCCGCACGCGTTCGCGGCCTTTCAGGGAATAGCGCTTGATCTCAAGCAATCCGGCGTCGCGGTCCAGCGCCACCTCGTCAATCTGCGCTTCGCGGTTCAATTTGTACCCGAGCCAAGCCGCAATGAGGTAGCCGAAAACGGCACCGACGAAATTGCCGTCATAAACGCCAAGCGATGCCGCACCGAAGATCGTCAGAAACAAGATACCCAAAAAGATGATCCCGATATGCGGAAGCGATCTGAGGACCAGCCGTTGCGGCGTATTTTTGATAACCTTCAACTTGCTGACGTGTGGGTAGCTACTTACCGGATCAGCTGCAAAGGCTGCGCGCGATAGGCCCATGCCACCGTCGCTGTAGCGACAATCAACACAAACATGTGCCAATAGGGCGGCCCGACCCAGATCAGTAGTGCGCTCAGCCCTATCAGCATCGTCGCCAGCAATAGCAGTCCCGCATATCCTTCCGCGCCACGCACCCACAGGAGGCCAGCGCCCGCGACCTCGACGGAGCCCGTGATGTAGCGGGGGAACTGGCCAAAGCCGATGGCCTCGTAAATGCCCACATCCACATGGTAGCCGAAGAGCTTGCGCAGGCCGAAATAAAGGAAAGCGACAGTCAGGGCGGCGCGCAAGGCGGTGAGCGGTGAAATTCGTGTCATGGCGCAGAAGTAGCGTGACATCATAAATGTCCAGCCGATGCGTTGCGCATCTTCGGGCATGGCACCTATACCCTGCCGGAAGGGGGCGACTATGCGCGATGCAGATGAAAATGGTTGGGTCAGTTCGGCGGAGGCCTGGATCACCCGCAGCGCGGATGGCGGAGATTTCTCGCGCCGGCATGTGCTGGACGCGCCGATGATGGAGCGGGCCGAGGTCTTGGGCGGCGGTGATGCGCTTGATGTTGGTTGTGGTGAGGGGCGGTTTTGCCGGATGCTGCAGCCTTTGGGCTTTCGGACGATCGGGCTTGATCCTGTTCCCGCGATGGTGAGTGCCGCGCAACAACAGGACGCGGACGGCACCTATGTGCAGGGGTTTGCCGAAGCTTTGCCTTTTGTCGACGCCAGCTTTGATCTGGTCGTGAGTTACCTGTCGCTGATCGATATTGACGACGCTGAAACCGCGATTGCTGAAATGGCCCGCGTGCTACGCCCAGGCGGGCGAGTCCTCATCGCCAACTTAGCGAGCTTTGCTACGTCCAGTTACATATTCGGAAAACGCCGTTGTGCGGACACAGGTGAGCAATTGCGCCCGCTTGGACATTACTTACGCACCGAGAAGATGTGGTTCGCATGGGATGGGCTGCGCGTCCAGAACTGGCACCGACCGCTTTCGCATTACATGCAATGGTTCGTCGCGCAGGGTCTAGCGCTGACCCATTTCGATGAGCCGCAACCGACCACTGGCCCGGCGGAGCGCATCGCATCCTATCAAGAAATGCCGTACCTGATGATGATGGAGTGGCAGAAGCCGCCTAAAGCCCCACAAAATATCGAATGATGAACGCGTTTGCGAGGTCGACAAAGAAAGCCGAGACCAGCGGCAACACAATAAAGGCAAGCGGTGCCGCGCCGTAGCGTTTTGTCACTGCGGACATGTTTGCAATCGCCGTAGGCGTGGCCCCAAGCGCAAACCCCGCAAAGCCTGAACTCAGCACGGCGGCCGTGTAAGTTCGGCCAATTGCTCGGAAAACAATCAACAGGATAAACGTGACCGTCATGATCACCTGAAGCCCCAATACAACCAGCAAGGTGCCTCCCAGGTCGGCCAGCGACCAAAGCTGCATGCTCATCAGCGACATGGCCAGAAAGATCGACAGGCTGTAATCGGACAGGACCGCCAGTGCCCGGCTGCCCGTTGGCCAGGTGATCCACGGTACGACGTAGGGCACAGTGTTCGACATAATGATGCCCACCAACAGGCACGGCACGAAAAGGGGCAATTGCAGCCCCATTTCGAGAATGATCTGATGCGCGATGAACCCTAGAAAGATCGCGATATGCGCGGCCAGTGTGGCGCGCATGAGGCTGATATGGTTGACGACGTCCGCAGGCTCGCCTTCTTCTTCGAATTCCAGCCCGACAACAGGGTCGACGTCATGCGGCCCTTCCAGCCCGTTCTTGTCGATCAACTGCTTGGCAATCGGACCGCCAATCAGGGCCGCGATAACCAGACCTAATGTTGCAACGGCGATCCCGACCTCATCGGCGGCGGCAAATCCGGTCGCCGCCTCGATCTGCGGCCCCCAGGCAATCGCAGTGCCATGCCCGCCAATAAGTGATGCCGATCCCAGAAGAACGGCCAGCGGTGTCGGCAGATCGAACAGCAACACTCCGGCCAGTCCCACAAGATTCTGCAGCACCATAAAGCCCAGCGTCAGACACAAGAGGATGACCAGCAGCTTGCCGCCCTTGAACAAATCCGCAATGCGGGCATTCAGCCCGATGGTCGAGAAAAACAGCACCAAAAGATAGTCGCGGACGGCGAGGTCAAAAATGATCTGCCGCCCTGTCAGCGCGAAAAAGCCCCAGGTGATTAGGGCAACAGTAATCCCGCCAGAGACGGGCTCGGGGATGTTGTAATTCTTCAGAAATCCAACGGCGCGGGTCAGAAACGCGCCAAGGAAGAACACGATCATGCCCAAGGTGACGGCGATAAAGGCCGGAACAACGATATCCATATCTCGCTATCCTGTCAGTCCTGTTTGACCGGCTCATGACGTAGCGGTCCGCGCAAGACAAGGGGGATGCAGGATATGACCCCAAGGGCCCCGTATGGGGCCCGAGCGATAAGGTGGTGGGAACAGATTTCTAGGCCGCCTCTGCCACCAATTCCTTGGCCACGTGTACGGTGATATCGTCGATGCCGATAAAGCGCAGCACTTGTCGCAAATGCGGTGTCGCAAAGTCCAGGCCGCTATCAACCGGAACGCCGCCAGAGGCGACAGCGACAACCGCACGTTTGCCGTCCAGCAGACCGATGGGGCCGTTCTCCGTATAGCGGAAGGTCACGCCGGGGCGTGCGACCAGATCGATCCACGCCTTTAGCGATGCGGGCATGCCGAAATTGTACATGGGCATGCCGATGACGATCGTATCGGCCTCTTGCAATTCGGCGATCAGTTCGTCGGACAGCGTCAAGGAAGCGGCTTCGACATCGGTGCGATCAGCTTCCGGCACCAGGCGGGCCTTGATCCAGGTGTCGTCAACCTGGGGCAGGGGCGTTGCGGCCAGATCGCGGCGGATGACGCGGGCGGGTGCAAGATCAGCCAAGAGCTGCGCAGTTGCGGCCCGGCTGACGGATGCATCGGTTGTGCCTGACGCATCGATGTGAAGGATAGTTCCAGTCATTGCGGTTGCTCCTGAGGATGTGAACATGACCGGAAAGGTAGCTGTTGCATTCGCGAACAAAATAGCCGAATTTCAACACCAGATGTTTGCAGGCGCACAGAGAATCCATGGAAAACTGGGACGAAATCCGCACCGCGTATCAGGTCGCACGCAAGGGAACCGTCAGTGGTGCTGCAGAGATGCTGGGCGTGCACCATGCGACCGTTATTCGCCATATTGACGCGTTGGAACAACGCCTCGGCGTCAAACTGTTTCAGCGGCATGCACGTGGCTACACCGCAACCGAAGCGGGCCAAGATCTCTTGCAGGTCGCGCAAGCCACTGATGATCAGTTCACCCAGCTTGCCGGCCGGATCCGTGGGCAGGGCGAAGGCGTGTCGGGTGACCTTGTCATCACATCGCTTGACCTTTTCTCTGGCATGCTAACGCCCATCATGGTCGCGTTTCAGAATGAAAACCCGGAGGTGAATATCCGTTATCGCACCGGAGATCGCGTGTTCCGGCTGGAATATGGCGAGGCGCATGTGGCGATCCGCGCAGGCTCCATGCCGGAAGAGCCTGATAATGTGGTCCAACCCTTCATGTCGCAACGCATGTCTTTGGTCGCGTCTGAAGCCTATATCGCGCGCCATGGCCGCCCCGGGGGTATTGAGGACCTGCCCAACCACAAATTCGTGGTGTTCGACAACGAAAAGTCGCGTGCACCGTTCGGGATATGGCTGCGCGAACGCGTCCCGGAGGAAAAGTTCACCTACCGCGCCACCGACAACCGCAACATGCTTGATGCGATCCTTGCCGGTGCCGGTCTGGGCTTTGTGATCTCACAAGAGTTGGATCATCATCCCGAACTGGTCGAAGTGGTCCCCAGCGATGATGGCTGGTCAGCGCCACTCTGGCTTGTCACCCATGTGGATCTGCATCGCACAACCAAGGTTCAAGCGTTTCTGAAGTTCCTCAAAGCGCATTTCAAACAGAACGCGGCCGCATGACACCTGCACAATTGGGGCATCTGGCGATGCTTCTGTTCTCGCTTCTGGTCGCGGGATCCTTTGCTTTGGGGGCACTGGTGGCAAATGAGATTGCGCCGCTGGCACTGAACGCGGTGCGCTTCTGGATTGCGGCGGCGGTCATTGGTTTGGCGGTGTTTATGACGACGGGTTTGCCTGCTGGGGCCACAAAGGCGCCTTGGCGCTACATCGCGCTGGCTGGGTTTTTTACGACCTATTTTGTCCTGATGTTCGAAGGGTTGAAGACTGCCCCTCCGGTGAGTGCGGCCGCGGTCTTTACCCTGACCCCGATCCTGTCGGCAGGCTTTGGCTGGTTGATCCTGCGTCAGGTTTTGACCCCGCGCATGGGCCTCGCACTGGCTATCGGTGCAGCAGGTGCCGTCTGGGTGATCTTTCGCGCTGACTTACAGGCAATCCTGCAGTTTCGGGTCGGGCAGGGGGAGGTCATCTATTTCTGGGGCTGCGTGGCGCATGCGATCTACACGCCGCTTGTCCGCAAGTTGAACCGGGGCGAGCCTGCGATTGTCTTTACCTTTGGCGTGCTGCTTGCCGGGGCGGTGATGCTGACAATCATCGGGTGGCGTGATCTGCAGAGCACTGATTGGGGCAATCTTCCCGCGCTGGTCTGGATCACGATCCTTTACACCGCGATCTTTGCCAGTGCGGCAACTTTTGTCTTGCTGCAATTCGCGACGCTACGCCTACCAAGTGCCAAGGTGATGGCCTACACCTATCTGACGCCAAGCTGGGTCATTGTCTGGACGCTTTTGCTAGGCAGCACCGCGCCGCCCGCGCTTGTGCTCGCTGGCGTTGGTTTGACGGTGATCGCGTTGATCCTGCTGCTGAAAAACGAGGAGGACTAGCCGATTTCCTTGGCCAGAAACGCCTCGAACGCGTCAAGGTCGATCGCATCCATTTGGCCGAAGGCCTGCATCCAGACGGATGCCTCGCGCAGCGCGTCCGGTTCCAGTTTGCACCACTTCACGCGGCCCCGCTTTTCCTGAGAGATCAGGCCCGCCGCCGTCAAAACCCCCAAATGCTTTGATATTGCCGCCAAAGACATCTCAAACGGTTCGGCCACGTCTGTAACGGCCATGTCGTCCTCAAGCAGCATCGCAAGGATCGCGCGGCGCGTCGGGTCGGCAAGGGCGGCAAAGATGATGTCAAGCGGTTCGGCCATGACCCGATGTGCTATCAGCCAAAGCCGGGCCAGACCAGCATTTCATATCAGCGGACGGTCGCGGCTTTCGGACGGCCAGACAAAGCGATGGCGTTCCAGTTCTGCCCCCGACAGGCCGATATCGCGTGCAGTTCTGTCACTTATTGCCTTAGGGAGTACCGTCCGATCCGGGCGGACCCAGATGACAAAGCGTTGCCATGCGGCTGCCAATGCAGCCGTTGTTTTTCTCAGCATCTCTTCAGCTTTCAAGTAGGTTCACCAGAGAATATCGGTCGAATCTCTGTTCCAATCAAAGGCCGTTTCTTGACAAGACATGTGCCAAAAAGGCACATAATGTTATGCCGCGCTCCCTTCCCCCGCTAAATGCCCTCCGCGCCTTTGAGGCGGCGGGGCGCCATGAAAGCTTTAGCGGTGCTGCCGAAGAACTGAACGTCAATCACTCTGCCATTAGCCGCCATGTGCGTGGGCTTGAGGATCGTCTGGGCGCGCAGTTGTTCCGCGATCTGCCGCGCGGTGTGGCGCTCACGCAGGCCGGTGCACGTTATCTGGCGGCGATCACGCCCGCGCTGGACCGCATCGCCGAGGCGACCGAGGTGTTCCATCAACGCCCGGCCGGGCAGGTGACCGTTGACGCTGAGCCGCTTTTCACGATGAAATGGCTCGTCCCGCGGCTTGGCGATTTCTATGCCCGTTTCCCGGATGTTGAATTGCGGCTGCAAGCCAACAGCGAGCTTGCGGATCTGAGCCGCTATGAGGCGGATGTGGCCCTGCGCTTTTTCCATGCTGGGCCAGCAAACCAGGCAGCACCGCTTTTAAGCGATGCGCCGCTTTATCCCTTTGCCGCGCCCAAACTCGTGCCCACACCTCTGTCGCCTGAGGAATTGCTGAAATTGCCGCTGTTGCGTGACCGGCGCGAAGATACTTGGCGCCATTGGGCGAGACTTGCCGGGTGTCCTCCGCCAGCGGCGGCGGCGTCAGATTGGCGCATGCGCGCGCGGTTGGCTTACGAATCTGCGCTTGCAGGCCATGGCGTCATTCTCGCCTCCAGCGAGTTGGCGCAGACCGATCTGGCCGAGGGGCGTCTTGTGCAATGCTCTGACATCGGCTTTCGCATGGGCAGTTATCATCTCGTGCTGGCCGAGGGCGTATTGCGGCGCAGTGCCGTGCGGTTGTTCCGTGATTGGCTGCTTGATCAGAGTGCGGCGCTGCGCTCAGGCAAGCAATAGTCAACTGATCAGTTGAATATCGGTCAGCGCCGAAGATGCCTTGTTTGCACGGTCAATAGTATCTCAGGTGGCCATAAATTTATATAAAAATCAGTATCTTGGCTGTCGATCTGCCGCGCTTGACTCTCTGTTGTCTGCCACCTAGACCATCCCCAACCTTTCAAAGGGTCCTGACACATGGTCGATGGCGATGAAGCCGACCGCCTGAAAGCACTTGAGGCGAAAATAGCCGCGCTGAAAGAGCCGGAAACGGTCAAGGATCATTCGGAAGAACACTATTCCCAGGCGCAATTGGCCTGGCGCATGGTGATAGAGCTTGTGTCCGGTCTGGGGATCGGATTTA
This sequence comes from Cognatiyoonia sp. IB215446, assembly GCF_033963825.1. Lineage (NCBI taxonomy): Bacteria > Pseudomonadati > Pseudomonadota > Alphaproteobacteria > Rhodobacterales > Paracoccaceae > Cognatiyoonia > Cognatiyoonia sp. IB215446. The sequence continues at coordinate 783,387 of NZ_JAXBMD010000001.1, forward strand.
GCATCGGATATGGGTTGGACAGCCTGTTTGGCACCCAACCGTTTTTGATGGTGCTGTTCATATTCTTTGGCCTCGCCGCCGGTGTTCTCACCATGATGCGGTCCGCCAAAGAGGTGCAGATGAAGCAGCAAGCCGCTGCTGAAGAAGAGGGTGACGCGCGTGGCGACTGAAGATAGTGAAGCTGGTGGTCTGGTCTTTCATCCGCTGGATCAGTTTATCGTCAAACCGCTTTTCAGTGACGGCCCTGTCGCCTGGTACACGCCAACAAATGTGACGCTGTGGATGGCGATCTCGCTGCTTGCCATCATCGGCGTCTTTGTGCTGGGCAGCCGAGGGCGGGCCATCGTACCGACGCGCTTGCAATCGATTGGTGAGCTGATTTACGGCTTCATCTACAAGATGGTTGAGGATGTCGCGGGCAAGGATGGCGTCAAATACTTCCCGTACATCATCACGCTGTTCCTCTTCATCCTGTTTGCCAATTATCTGGCGCTGATCCCGACCTCCTACAGCCCGACCTCAATGATTGCGGTCACGGCCGTTCTGGGTTTCGGGGTATTCATCGCAGTGACGATACTGGGTTTTGTGAAGAACGGCGCATCCTTTCTGGGGCTCTTCTGGATGTCGGACGCGCCAGCGATCCTGCGCCCGATCATCGCGGTGATTGAGGTTATTTCCTACTTCGTGCGCCCCGTCAGCCATTCCATTCGTCTGGCAGGCAACATCATGGCCGGTCACGCAGTGCTGAAAGTGTTTGCGGGCTTTGCCGCGCTGACACTGGTCAGCCCCCTCGCGATCTTTGGGATCGTGGCCATTTACGGGCTTGAGATGCTGGTCTGCGGCATCCAAGCCTACGTTTTCACCATTCTGACATGTGTCTATCTCAAGGACGCACTTCACCCGCATCACTAACAACGTGGGCGACGCCCACACGACACTCAACTTCCAATCGTAAGGAGAATTCACAATGGAAGGCGAACTCGCACATATCGGCGCTGGTCTGGCTGCAATCGGTTCTGGTGCCGCTGCTATCGGTGTGGGCACCGTGGCTGGTAACTACCTCGCGGGTGCTTTGCGCAACCCATCCGCTGCTGCCGGTCAGACAGCAACACTTTTCATCGGTCTAGCCTTTGCCGAAGCGCTGGGGATCTTCGCGTTCCTCGTCTCGCTTCTTTTGATGTTCGCCGTCTAAGACAGCGACCCATATCCTTACGACCGGCTGATGTGTTAAATATCAGCCGGTAAATTCCCAAGGTATTCGGGGGCCATCATGGCAACAGAAACAACAGACGCCGCAGGAGTTTGCGTTGATGCAGGGGGATCCGCCCTTGGCATGCCGCAACTTTGCGCGGACTGGATGCCCAACCAGATTTTCTGGCTGCTTGTCACGCTCGCAGCCATCTATTTCGTGATGTCGCGCATTGCATTGCCACGCATTGGCGCGGTTCTGGCGGAACGCTCAGGCACGATCACCAATGACATCGCCGCGGCGGAAGAACTGAAGCTGAAGGCGCAAGAGGCGGAAGCTGCGTACGAAAAAGCGCTGGTCGACGCCCGCACCGAGGCGGCCAAGATCGTCGCAGAAGCCAAGGCCGAGATTCAGGCAGAGCTTGATGTGGAAATGCAAAAGGCCGACGCAGAAATCGCCGCAAAAACCGCCGAGAGCGAAGCCGCGATTGCAGAAATCCGCGACGGTGCTGTGAAAAGCGTGACGGAAGTTGCGATGGATACCGCAAAGGAATTGGTCGCGGCTATGGGCGGATCAGCTGATGCCAAGTCCATTTCAGATGCCGTCACGGCACGGATGAAGGGGTAAGCGCCATGCGATTGACACTCTCAACCCTGCTCGTCCTGGCTGCATCGCCCGCGCTAGCAGCTGACAAACCGTTCTTCTCGCTGGCGAATACCGACTTTGTCGTAACGATCGGCTTTCTCGTCTTCATCGGCATCCTGCTTTATTTCAAGGTGCCGGGTTTGGTGGGGGGCTTGCTGGACAAGCGGGCTGAAAGCATCAAGGCAGAGCTCGATGAAGCCAAGGCCTTGCGTGAAGAGGCGCAATCATTGCTGGCCTCTTACGAGCGCAAGCAGAAAGAAGTTCAGGAACAGGCAGAGCGCATCGTGGCATCGGCCAAGGAAGAGGCGACAAACGCCGCCGCCGCCGCCAAGGATGAGATCGCTGCGTCGATCACCCGCCGTCTCGCCGCTGCCGAAGAACAGATCACAAGCGCGCAATCGTCTGCCGTGAAGGAAGTGCGTGATCAGGCCATTGCTGTTGCCGTTGGCGCTGCCAAGGACGTGATGGCCAAGCAGATGGATGCGAAATCAGCTGGTGCATTGATCGACGATTCCATCGCCGTTGTCGCGGAACGCCTGCATTAAACTGATTTGAGTGACAACCAGAATGCCCGCATGCCATCCGGCTTGCGGGCATTTTGTTGGGTGCCTTATGGTCTTCCGAGTTCGTGCTCAAACCGCTTTTGCGAATAGACCTCGTTTTGGTCTGCTTTTCTTTGCTGGTTCAGCGCCTCGTCAACGAAATCGAGGTGCTTTTCGACCGCACGTCGCGCTGCCGCCGGATCGCGTGCCTGCAGCGCGATGTTGATCTGCCGGTGCTGGTCGAGCAGCATGTCGCGGGTCGTGCGCTGTTTGAACATGATCGAACGGTTGTAAAACACGCCTTCACGCAGCAATTCGTACATCGAGCGCATCATGTGCAGCATGATGATGTTGTGGCTGGCTTCGATAATCGACAGGTGAAAATCGGCATCCAGATGCGCCTCATCCGCCGGATTGCGCTTTTGGTGGGCCGACTCCATCTTTTGGAAGATCGTGTCGATTACCTTCAGGTCGGTATCGCTTGCAAGCTTAGCTGCACGCTCTGCCGCCAGCCCCTCCATATCACGGCGAAAGCTGATGTAGTCAGAGACGGCCTGCTCATGTGTTGAGAACAGCTTAACGAGCGCCGGCGCAAAGGCAGAGCCCAGAACATCGGCCACATAGACGCCCGCACCCGCCTTGGTGGTCAGAAGCCCCCGTTCTTGCAGGTCGCCCAAAGCTTCACGCAGGGAGGGGCGCGAGACATGCATGCGCTCGGCCAGTTCCCGTTCAGAGGGCAACCTTTCGCCGGGGCGCAGGATGCCCCGCAGGATCAGCCCCTCAATCTGCCGGATGACCCCGTGTGATAGTTTTTCCTGTTGGACTGGCTCAAAGGGCATTTGCTCTACCTTGCTTTATTGGTCAAAGGATATGACCAATTTGGCAGGCCGACAACAAAAAAGGGGCCGCAAAACTGCGACCCCTTTGGAGGTTTTGTGTCGCTTAGTTCGGTGTGATCACAATCTCAACGCGACGGTTGGCTTGCTTGCCGGCGGCAGTCTGGTTCGAGGCGACGGGCTGGTTTTCACCCGCACCCAGCGAGCGGACGCGGCTGGGCGATACACCACCACTGAGCAGGACAGAGGCCACGGCCTGCGCTCGTTCCTGCGACAGATTCTGGTTGAACGCTGCAGGGCCGTCGCTGTCGGTATGGCCGATGACATTTACTGTCGTGTCGGGGTAATCGTTCAGCGAATTTGCTACGATAAGAAGCTCACGCCGAGATACGTCAGAGATTGCCGTGCTGTTGACTGCAAACAACAGATCTTGCGACAGCACAACGCGCAGATCGCGACCGTTGTTGGAAACGCCCACATCCTGACGCAGGGCGCGACGCAGATCCTCGGCCTGACGGTCGAGGCTGTTGCCAACACCAGCGCCGACACCGGCACCAAGGGCCGCGCCGATAAGTGCGGCCTGATTGCGTTCACGGATCGATCCGTCGTTATTGGCCAAGGCGCCGACCAGCGCACCGCCCGCTGCGCCGATCAAGGCGCCCTGCTGGGTATTCTGGTTGGCGTTTGGTCCCGTCGGGTCACATGCGGCAACAAAGGTCAGCGACGCAGCCGCCAGCATGAGTGGGAATTTCGTAAAGGTCATGGTTATGGTTCCAGTCGATATGGGTGCGCAAAATGCGCGATTTGGATAGCACAGCTTATGCGCAATTTGGCAGTGATATCCAATAACGGCGCGGTGATTGGCGAGCTTTAGCCAGTTTTAGCTCACACCCGCCGACACATCCGCGCGCGCGCCTTCCCATGCGAGCATCGCGCGCTTGACCGGCAGCCCCCAATGATAGCCGCCTAAACCCCCCGATTTGCGTAAAGCCCGGTGGCAGGGGATCAGCCAACTGACCGGATTGCGCCCGACGGCGGTGCCCACCGCTCGGACGGCTTTGGGGCGTCCAATGGCCTGAGCAATCTCGGAATAGGTCGTGACATGACCCGACGGGATGGCCAAAAGCGCCTCCCACACCTTTAATTGAAAGGGTGCTCCGATCATATGCAGCTTCGTCTCACCGCTCATGCCAAGTGCGGCTGTGGCCCAAGGCTGCAGAAAGGTCTGGTCTTCGACGAAGGTGGCCTTGGGCCAGCGCGATTTCAGGTCGGCCATGGCGGGCTCAGGTCCAGCCTCGGCGGCGAAGGCGATGCCGCAAATACCGCGATCCGTTCCCATGACCAAAGCGGGGCCAAAATGGCTCTCAAACCAGCCCCAATAGATGGTCAGATCCGCGCCGTCGCGAGCATAGTCGCCGGGGCTCATCGCCTCCCACCTGACGAAAAGGTCGTGCAACCGGCCTGACCCAGACAGGCCGACCGCATGGGCGGTTTCCAGCGTCGTGAATCGCTCTTTCAGCAGCGTCTTGGCATGGGCCAGCGTCAGGTATTGTTGATACCTTTTGGGTGAGACACCCACCCACGATGAAAAGAGCCGCTGAAAATGCGCCGGGCTCATGTTCATGTCCGCCGCCAGATCGGCAAGCGTGATTTGTGTTTCGCCCGCCGCATCAATCGCTTCGATGGCGCGGCGCATGACCTGATAGTGATATGTGTCAGTCTGTTCCATACCGTTAAATTAGGAATAACGGTGCACTGTTGCGACCCGGAAATTGCGCATCTTGCGCTTGCCCCCTGACAACGGCCAAGGCATACCGGCTCAATGGCAAAACAGCTTGATTACCATACGATCCGAGACATCTTTTCCCGTTTTCAGGCCGCTGAACCTGAACCCAAGGGTGAGTTGGAACATGTAAATGTCTACACCCTTGTTGTGGCGGTTGCGCTATCGGCCCAGGCAACCGATGCGGGTGTGAACAAGGCTACGCGGGCGTTATTCAAAGTGGCGGACACACCGCAGAAGATGCTGGATCTGGGGCTTGATGGGCTGACCGAGCACATCAAGACAATTGGCCTTTTCCGGCAAAAAGCCAAGAATGTCATGAAGATGAGCCAGATCCTCGTCGATGAATATGGTGGCGAGGTGCCGAATTCACGCGCCGCGTTGCAATCATTGCCCGGTGTGGGGCGCAAGACGGCCAATGTGGTTTTGAACATGTGGTGGCGCCAACCGGCGCAGGCAGTTGACACCCATATCTTTCGCTTTGGGAACCGCAGCGGTGTGGCCGTTGGCAAGGACGTGAGTGCCGTTGAGCGCGCCATCGAAGATCATATTCCTGCCGACTATCAACTTCATGCTCATCACTGGATGATATTGCACGGGCGCTATGTCTGCGTGGCACGCAAACCCAAATGCGCGGCCTGCCTGATCCGTGATCTATGTATGTTTGAGGACAAAACTTATGAGCAACTATGACGTGATTGGCATCGGCAACGCGATTGTTGATGTGATTGGCCATGCCGCGGATACATTCCTCGACCATATGGGGATTGAGAAAGGCATCATGCAATTGGTCGAACGCGACCGGGCCGAGGTGCTTTACGCCGCAATGACCGACCGGACCGAAACGCCTGGTGGATCGGTCGCAAATACGATTGCGGGGCTGGGCAGCCTGGGCCTTTCCACCGCCTTCATCGGCAAGGTCAAGGATGATGCGCTTGGCCGGTTCTATGCCAAGGGCATGGAGGAAGCAGGAACGGCCTTTCCCAATCCGCCATCTGCCGACGCTGAAGCGCCAACATCACGTTCCATGATCTTTGTCTCGCCCGATGGCGAACGGTCGATGAACACGTATCTCGGAGCAGGTGCTGACTTGGGGCAGGCAGACGTCTCCGAAGCGCTGTTCGATGACAGCAAGATCCTATTTCTCGAAGGCTACCTCTTCGACAAGGATGACGGAAAAACTGCATTCACGGCTGCGGCTCAATCCATGCGTGCCGCCGGCGGAAGGTCTGGCATCACGCTGTCCGATCCGTTTTGTGCCGACAGGCATCGCGCCGATTTTCAGCGCCTCGTGGCTGAGGATATGGATTTTGTCGTTGGGAATGCAGCCGAATGGACCACGCTCTACGAGACCGACGACCTGAGTGCCGCACTCCATCAGGCAAGCGCGGTCTGCGAAACGGTCGTCTGCACCTGTTCGGGCGATCCTGTGATTTTGCGCCAGGGCGACCACCAAGTCGAAGTCCCTGTGCGCAAGGTTGTGCCCGTCGATGCCACCGGTGCGGGCGATCAGTTTGCTGCCGGGTTTCTTTATGGTTTTGCCACCGGTCAGCCGCTCGAAACCTGCGGGCGGATGGGCGTTATCGCGGCGGCAGAGGTCATCGGGCATATCGGCCCCAGACCAAAATCGGACCTCAGAACCGTGTTCTCTGCTGAAGGGCTCATCTAGTTTTGAACGACGCCTGCCTTGCGTAAGGCGGTTGTTTAGCCAACAATAAACCATATTTCGGCTGATTTTTGTCGTATTGGTGCTCAACAAAGAGAGTTGGAGAGTGAAGCAGTTGCGCTTATCACTTGCGGTCTGACCGCGGATTGCACGCAGCAGCTTTGCGGGAATGACACGTTTGAAAGTTGAGATGTCAGATGGGGAATGCGGTATGATTGAAGTAGTCAAGTACGCCCAGCAATCGCTTAGGTCGGGGCTCTGTGCCTCGTTGGTTGCGTTAACCTTGCCTGGCATGGTTGCCGCGCAAGAAATCACGCTGCAGACGGCAGATGGGAATACGATTGCTGGCAATTTGGTGGAGTTTAGTAACAACACATATGTCATCGACTCGATCCTTGGTCGCCTCAATGTGCGCGCCGATCAGGTCGAATGCTTTGGCGATGGCTGCCCCGATCTGAACACCGGGCCGGTTGTCTGGAACGTTTCGTTATGGGGTCAGCGCCGTGCGTTTACTGAGCATCTCGAAAAGCTCGCCGAACTGGTTGACGAAAAGACGGAAGGCGATTTCACCCTGAACCTTGTTTATGGTGGTGAACTGTCCCCAAGTGTCGAAAACCTGGACGGCATTTCGCAAGGGCGGTTTGAGATGGCGCAGTTCTGTGCCGGATATAACCCGGAAAAGAACCCGTCTCTCAATGTGTTAGAATTGCCTTTCCTTGGTGTGTCAACGCTCGAGCAAGAGGTGGCGGTCTCCGTCGCGGTCTATGAGCATCCCTACACCATCGCTGACATGGCCCGCTGGAATGCGACATTGCTGATGCCGTCGCCGCAACCGCAGCAGAACCTCTTGGGGTCTGGTCAGCCGCCCACGTCGCTTGCCGATTTTGCGCGGATGACGATCCGTGCCCCCGGTGGGATTGGCGATGCGGTTGAATCGCTCGGTGCCACAGCCATTACAATTCCCGCACCCGCCGTGGCAGATGCCCTTCGTTCAGGCGAAATTGCGGCGGCAAGCTTTGCTCCGCATGCGCATATGGCATTTGGCGTGATTGAGAGTGGCTCTTGGTGGACCACAAACCTGAACCCTGGGACGACGAATTGCCCGGTTGTGATGAACACACCGGCGTTTGACGCACTGAGTGCTGAACACCGTGAGGCGCTGATCTCCTCGGTCGAACCAGCCTTGGATCACTATGTAGATCACTATACCAACGTCACGATGCAGGCGTGGTTCCCTGCCTTGGACGACCGCAGCATCATTCAGCTGACATTTGGTGATGAGATCAAATCGCGGATCAATAGCCTGGTTGCTGCACCAACCGCCGCACGATGGATCGCCGAGAACAGCGTAGAAGGCGTGCCGGCGCAAGAGCTTTACAATCTGGTTGTGCAGACCGTGGCGCAAAACTTTTAGGTTAGCGGCAAAGCAGAAAATAAGACGTTGGGGCCGAACATGTTTCGGCCTCTTTGTTCTTTCACTGCACCGTTTGCGTTGCATTGACGGCCTTCAGCCAAAGCGCATCCAGCGCGTCGATGGCTGCGGTGTCAAACCGTGCCTCCTCCAGCCAGTAACGGCCTGATGGGACGTAATAGTTCAGCCGCGTCTCTTCCGCCAAGGCGGCTTTCACGACGCTCTGGTCAACGGGGCTGATCGTGGCTTCGCCGAGGGTTTCCGGGGTAGCGCGCGGCAATAGCAGGCGACTTTCGTCTTTGGAGAGGTTCACCATCGCGCAATTCTGGCGCGCCGCTATCGCCATTAGCCGCGCGGATTTTGCCTCAAGCGACCGAAGCGAGATATCAATCCGTAAAGGGTCCGCTTCACCCTTTCCGTAGAAATGGGTGTTCGGTCCCGTCGGATAAACCATGTCGCATCCGAGCATGGCAATGACACGCGGTTTCAATGAGGCAAGTGCCCAATAAGCAGCAGTAAAAGCCATCGTACCGCCGGCATAAACAAAACCGCCCAGAGTGTTTTGCAGCGGTACGTAGTCGGCCGCTGTAACGATTCGCTGGTGGGCCGCAATATCAACTGGGCATTTGTCTTTTGGAAAATCCTCCGGGTGAATGAGGTCATCCCAATCCGGTCGCACGGCCCAGGCATTGTTGATGGCCACGATCCGGTCAAATGGATCGCGCGACCAGTCGCGACATTCCACGACATTCGGGCCACTGCCAAGGATGAGCACAACGGACATGGTTGAACCTTTGCTGATCGCGCTGCGATATAATTCGGTTTTAGAAGGCGTCGAGGCGCAAAAGGTCCAAAAACTCAACCCGTTAACCGTTATTGCCCCAGCTTTGCGTGCACCTCATCCAGATCGATCTGGCCAATTGGCATCTTGTTGGACGGATTTTCGAAATCGTATTTGAAGATGCGGAAGTCCTTTTTGTACATCTCGTAGACAATGTGCATCGAGAGGTCGTCAAAGTAGTCTTCAACTGGATGGGCACGCTTGGGCCCGTGCCCCTCGCTTTCATTGAACCTTGGAATATCGGCCAGCGTGATGGGATGCTTGGTCTCGATCCCGTTCAGGACGCGCTGCATCCCATCGTTGAACTTCTCGGTCCAGAAGATGTGATCGTAGCGTCCCCCATTGACGATAAACGTCGCGATATGGCCTGACATGGCAGACCAATGGATGTCAGGCTCCATCGGGCGGCGCCAGCGGATCGTGTCACGCGCGAACAAAAGAAAACGGCGAAAGCTTTTGATCTGATCGAATTCGAAACCGGTGTCAGGGTCACCCACTTCGATTCCGTATTTCTGGACTAGCAGCGGAACAAGGTTGCCCCTGTAGTACTGCCCGTTGCGCTGAATGCCGCAGATCTTGTCAAAGAATGACGACAGGATCCGGGTGTAAGGGTTGCGCACACAGGTGAAGGCATAGCTTGTATGGCCTTTGACATTGGCGCGAATTCTGTCCTTGCTTTCGTCGAGCGCCCATTTGTGGATACCGGATTTGGCGTCATGGATATCGCCATCAAAGAACACGCCGTGATCTGAATAATACATGATCTGGCCGATGGTCGAGCAGGCGCATTTCGGGACAACCCGATAAACGACACTTTCGCTGGACGTCATCCATGTTCCTGGAAAATTCGCCACCTGCCTCACCCTTTCAACTGTTGACACTACAAATCAAAGAAACCCTGTTATTTCAACGCCTCTTCGCGTTATGAAGCGGGACGGACCCCGCAACGAGGAAAAATGGCTCAGATCGCTTACATCCTTCTGTGTCACAAGAACCCCGAGGCGATCATTCGCCAGGCCAAGCGGCTGACGGCGGCGGGCGACTACATGGCCGTTCATTTTGACGCCTCGGCGAATGCAGAGGATTATGCCGCGATCCGTGCCGCACTAGCCGATGATCCCAATGTCGTCTTTGCGGCCAAACGGGCAAAATGCGGCTGGGGCGAATGGAGTCTTGTGCAAGCCACGCTCTACGCCGTGAATGCTGCCGTGGACGCCTTTCCCAAGGCCACGCATTTTTACATGGTGTCGGGCGATTGCATGCCGATCAAATCGGCGGGCTATGCGCACCGTTTTCTTGACGCGCATGACATGGATTATGTGGAGAGTTTTGATTTCTTCAAAAGCAATTGGATCAAAACCGGTTTTCGCGAAGAGCGTTTGATCTACCGGCATTTCTTTAATGAACGCACGCAGAAGCGCAGGTTTTACACCGCGCTGGAGCTTCAACAAAGGTTCAAACTGACGCGACCCATTCCAGCTGATCTCGATATCATGATCGGCAGTCAGTGGTGGTGTCTGCGCCGCCGCACGATTGAGGCGATCCTGGGTTTCATCAAAGAACGCCCCGATGTGATGCGCTTCTTCCGCACCACCTGGATCCCGGATGAGACTTTTTTTCAGACCCTCACCCGTCATCTGGTGCCGGGACGCGAGATTGACAGCCGCACCCTGACATTTCTGATGTTCACCGACTACGGGATGCCGGTGACATTCTACAACGATCATTATGATCTGCTGTTGGGGCAGGACGGCCTTTTTGCGCGCAAGATCAGCAGCGAAGCGCATGATCTGCAGGAACGGCTCGGCGACCTTTATGCCAGCGATCGGATGGACTTTGTGATCTCTAACGAAGGGCGGCGGCTCTTCGAGTTTCTGACCGGCCGCGGTCGCGTGGGCCGGCGGTTTGCCCCGCGTTTCTGGGAACGCGAGACGACCTTGGGTCGTGGGCGTGAGCTTTTAATGATTGCCTGCAAGAAATGGCATGTGGCCAAACGACTTGTGGCCGCGATTGAGCATCACACAATCATTCCCGCTGTTGCCTATCTATTCAATGAAGAGGACACGCCACTTCCTGATCTCGGCGGTATTGAGACGACGCTGGAAAAACGCAGCCGCCATCGCCGCGCTTTGATGCGGATGGTTTTCGACCATTACGACAGTGATCGCTTGGTGATTTGCCTTGATACGTCCAGCCTAGATCTCATGCAGGATTTCTTTACCGACCGGGCTGTGGTGCGCCTGCTTGAGATCGAATGCCGCTTTGACGATGACTATCTCATCGGTCACGCCAAACGCGTGGGCCTTGCTGGCGAGAACACGAGCGAGGCAACGATGGCGCGTCTTTTGCCCACGATCCGACATGACATGATCTTTGAACGCGACAGCATCCGTGATGTCGACTTTCCGAACGCAACCCGCATGTCCGATACCGCATCGGTTGACGAAAATGCCGACGCTCTGGTGCAATTCCTAAGCGTCAATCGTGACGTCGCCAGGACACTGGCCGAAACCCCGCATCTCTTTGTTGATTGAGGATCCCGATGGACTACAGCTACGACGATCAGAACATCTTTGCCAAAATTCTACGTGGGGAAATTCCCAACCAGACGGTTTACGAAAACGACCACGCTTTGGCCTTTAATGACATCAACCCACAGGCCCCGGTCCATGTGCTGGTGATCCCCAAGGGACCTTATGTCAGTCTTGATCACTTCGCACGCGATGCATCGCCCGAAGAGCAGGTGGGGTTCATGCAAGCCGTGGCCGAAGTGTGCCGCTTGACCGACACCGATGGAGGTTTCCGCGCAATCAGCAACACGCGGACGCATGGTGTTCAGGACGTGCCGCATTACCACATGCACATCATCGGCGGGCGGCAATTGGGGCGCATGCTACAGGGTTAGGCGCGCCTATTGCGCCCTTGTGAGTGACAGAAAAACGTCCTCCAGATCAGCCTCTTGCGTGCGGACATCCTTGATCATGATGCCCGCATCACGGACGAGCGACAGGATCTGATCGGCGGGCGTTTTCTCGCTTTGATACGTAAAGCTCAGCGTCCCGTCAGCGGCTTTATCGCCTTTGATCTCTTCCGGCAGGGCGGGCAACTCCGCCGGATGTGCGGGCGTGATCACCAGCGTTTTGCTGTCCAAGCGCCCCAGCAGGTTTTGGGTCGAGTCGCGGATGATCACCTCCCCATGATTGATGATCGCGATATCGTCGCACATCTCTTCCGCCTCTTCGAGGTAATGGGTCGTCAGGATGATCGTCATGCCCTGTTCGTTGAGTTTGCGGACATTTTGCCAAAGCATGTTGCGCAATTCGATATCCACCCCGGCCGTTGGTTCATCCAGAACGAGGATTTGCGGCGAATGGACGAGCGCCTTGCCCAACAAAAGCCGCCGCCGCATCCCGCCCGAAAGCGACCGCGCATAGGCATCCGCCTTGTCGGTCAGGCCGATCAGGTCGAGAATTTCCGCCGTCCGCCGCTGCGCCTTCGGGACACCGTAAAGCCCTGCCTGCACATCAAGCGACCCTGCGGGCGTAAAGAACGGATCGAGATTCGGTTCCTGCGGCATCACCCCGATTGCCGCGCGTGATTGGCGCGGGTTCTTATCCTGATCAAAGCCCCAGATCTTGACCGTGCCTGCCGACTTCACCACCAGCCCGGCAAGGATATTGATCAGCGTCGATTTACCGGCGCCATTCGGGCCCAACAGCCCGAAAATCGACCCGCGCGGGATGGTCAGGTCAATGCCTTTCAGCGCCTCTTTTGCGGGCGCTTTGCCGGTACCCGCATAAGTCTTTTTCAGACCCTGAATTTCGATGGCATTGTCGGTCATACGGGTACTTCCCCCAAGGATTGGGCTGCGCTATACCCGCGATGATCTAAAGCGGGCCGCGACCCGCCGCAAGCAGACAGGACGCGCGATGACGACAACACCCGCCCCCGAGACCCGCATTGTGGATGAGTGGCGCGTGGCCTGCGACGGCGGCGAAGGCGCGCTGGGCCATCCACGGGTCTGGCTGCAAATCCCGCAGGATCGCGGCTGGGTCGAATGCCCTTACTGCGACGCCAAGATCATCCATCGGGATTTTGAAGGGAAAGTCTGATCTGGCAGCCTTGTCCTGATCGTGGCAAAACGAAAGCATTTCCACGCAAAGGAGCCATGTCATGACAACCCAATTCGGCAAAGGCTGTCATCTGCATCTGATCGATGGCTCTGCATTTATCTTTCGCGCTTATCATGCCTTGCCGCCTCTGACGCGCAAATCAGATGGTTTGCCGGTGGGTGCGGTCAGCGGTTTTGTGAACATGCTGCAACGTTATGTGGAGGCGAATAGCGGCCCTGATGCGGCCACCCATGTGGCGGTCATTTTTGACAAGGGCAGTCACACATTTCGTAACGAAATGTATGATCAGTACAAAGCAAATCGGGATGAAATGCCCGAGGATTTGCGTCCGCAAATCCCGCTGACCCGCACCGCGACCAAGGCCTTCAACATCGCCTGTGAAGAGATGGAAGGGTTTGAGGCCGACGATATCATCGGCACCTTGTCGCATCAGGCCCGCGCCGCCGGTGGGCGGGTGACCATTGTGTCGTCGGACAAGGACCTGATGCAATTGGTGGGCGACGGGGTCGAGATGCTCGACCCGATGAAGAACAAACGGATCGACCGCGATGGTGTGTTCGAGAAATTCGGAGTGGGGCCAGAGCGTGTCGTGGATGTGCAGGCTCTCGCAGGCGACAGTGTCGACAACGTGCCCGGCGCGCCAGGCATCGGGATCAAGACCGCAGCACTTCTGATCAATGAATTTGGCGACCTGGAAAGCCTGCTCGACCGCGCCGAAGAGATCAAGCAGCCTAAGCGTCGGCAGACGCTGATTGATCACCGCGCGCAGATCGAGTTGTCGAAGAAGCTCGTTCAACTCGATTGCGAGATGACCCTGGATTTCGGTTTGGATGATCTGGAGGTCAAGGAACCGGATGCCGATGTTCTGATGGGCTTTCTGGCCGAAATGGAGTTTCGGACCGTCACCAAACGCATCGCCGACAAGCTGGGTGTAGAGGCACCGGTGATTGAGGCACCCGCACCCGAGGCCACAACCGCGACACCCGAAGCGGTGCCGTTTGACGCTGAGAAATACACTTCTGTCACCGATGAAGCCGCCTTGCAGGACTGGGTCGTCCGTATTCGCGAGCGTGGCTATGTGGCGGTTGATACGGAAACCACTGGCCTGAATGAGATGATTGCTGATCTTGTCGGCATCTCGCTTTGCGTTGAACCGGGGGAGGCGTGCTACATCCCGCTGACGCACAAAGCTGCCGCATCGGATGATCTTTTCGGTTCTGACGACATTGCCGAGGGGCAGATGCCGATGGAGGCCTGCCTCGCGACATTGAAGCCGGTTCTGGAGGATCCCGCGATCCTCAAGATCGGGCAGAATATGAAGTATGATGCCAAGATCTTTGCGCGATATGGCGTGGATGTGGCCCCGATCGATGACACGATGCTGATGTCCTATGCGATGCATGGTGGCCTGCATAACCACGGTATGGATATCTTGTCAGAGCGGTATCTGGGCCATACCCCCATTCCAATCAAACCGCTTCTGGGCAGCGGGAAATCCGCCATTACCTTTGACCGGGTTCCGATTGATAAGGCCACCGCCTATGCGGCCGAGGATGCGGATATCACCTTGCGCCTGTGGCAACACTTCAAGCCACAATTGCATGTCAAACGGGTCACGACCGTTTACGAAACGCTGGAGCGGCCCCTGATCCCGGTCCTTGCGCAGATGGAGCGTGACGGGATCAAGGTGGATCGCGACACGCTCAGCCGCATGTCCAACGCCTTCGCCCAGAAAATGGCGGGGCTGGAGGATGAGATTCAGGAAAAGGCTGGACGGCAGTTCAACGTCGGCTCGCCCAAGCAGTTGGGCGAAATCCTGTTTGACGAGCTGGGTCTGCCCGGCGGCAAAAAGGGCAAGACAGGCGCCTATGGCACCGGAGCGGATGTGCTGGAGGATCTGGCGACCGAGCATGAATTGCCGGGTCTGATCCTCGATTGGCGGCAATTGTCCAAGCTGAAATCGACCTACACCGACGCGCTGCAAAACCACATCAACCCGGATACTGGCCGCGTGCATACCTCCTATTCGATTGCGGGTGCCAATACCGGGCGGCTCGCCTCAACCGACCCAAACCTGCAGAACATCCCGGTGCGGACCGAAGAGGGGCGGCGGATCAGAGAGGCTTTTGTGGCTGAAGATGGCAAGGTGATCGTCAGCCTCGATTACAGCCAGATCGAGCTGCGCATTCTGGCGCATATCGCCGGGATCGATGCGCTGAAACAGGCATTTCTGGATGGGATCGACATTCACGCGATGACGGCGTCCGAAATGTTCGACGTGCCGCTGGATGACATGACGCCGGAAATCAGGCGTCAGGCCAAGGCGATCAATTTCGGTGTGATTTACGGGATCTCCGGCTTTGGCCTGGCGCGGAACCTGCGTATTCCACGGGGTGAGGCGCAAGGCTTCATCGACCGGTATTTTGAGCGGTTCCCCGGTATCCGCAAATACATGGACGACACGATCACCTTTGCGAAAGACAACACCTATGTGGAGACGCTCTTCGGTCGGAAGATCAATACGCCAGAGATCAATGCGAAAGGCCCACATGCGGGCTTTGCCCGCCGAGCAGCCATCAACGCGCCCATCCAAGGCACAGCCGCTGATGTGATCAGGCGGGCGATGATCCGCATGCCCGCGGCGATCAAAGGCGTGCCTGCGAAAATGCTACTGCAGGTCCATGACGAACTGCTGTTCGAAGTCGAAGAAGGGGCAGTCGATGATCTGATTGGTATCGCTCGCGATGTAATGGAAGGAGCGAGCGACCCGGCCGTGAAACTTGACGTCAAGCTCGCGGTGGATGCAGGGCAGGGAGCAAATTGGGCCGCAGCGCATTAGCGCCGCGGCCCGCCAGAATTATCGAAAACTCTGAACAAAATCCTTCGAAGGATTTTGCGATCACGAAAGTGTCGAAGCCTTAGTTGACTGACTTGGCTTCCACCAGGTTGGCAGCTGTCTTGCCAGACGAGGCGATCTCAATCCGACGGGGTTTCAGCGCCTCAGGCACTTCACGCACTAGATCGATGTGCAACATGCCATTTTCGTGGCTGGCACCAGTGACCTTCACGTGATCGGCGAGGTGGAAACGCCGCTCAAACGCGCGGGTGGCGATGCCGCGATGCAGGTATTTGCGATCTGCGCCATCCTCGGCCTTGCGTGCCGTCACAAGGAGCGCGCGGTCTTTGAGCTCAATGGCGAGGTCGTTTTCCGAGAAACCGGCCACGGCGATAGAAATCCGCCAGGCATCGTCATCGGTCTTTTCGATATTGTAGGGGGGGTAGCTGTTCTGGCCGACGTCACTGGCAAGGGCGCGATCCATCAGATCAGCGATTTGGTCAAAGCCAACGGTGGCACGGTACAGCGGTGTAAGATCAAAACTGCGCATTTGGGTCATCCTTTATCAAGCGATAACAGTTTTGGTTTTCCCATCCGGGACAAACCGGTTGATTGCAGAGCCCATCTTTGGCGCCCTGCTGATCAGTACTTGGGAAGGGATGATTGCGCTTTCAAGACCCTAGTCGGCGCTGATGAATTTCGCACCTGTGTCATTGCGTTCGCCAGTGCTGATCAGGCGCTGCGTGCCGCCGGGGCGCGCCGGCCCCATCGCGGCAAAATGCGCAAGCAGGCTGGTGAGCGGGCCTTGCAAGGACGTGCCCAAAGCGACCTTGCGCCCGTCAACCTGCGCCATGGCCGAGACGACGGATGCGATCTTGGTCTGCCCATCGCGCATCATGAAAACGGGTGACCCGCTTGAGCCATATTCGACATCGCAGGTCATCACGATCACGCCGGTCTGACGCCCGAGGACCTGACAGACCTCTTGCAGGCTGGGCGCGTCTTCGCGGCCCCGGCCATAGGAGACAACGCCGACCTGATCACCGGTCAACGGCTGCTCCGCAATCAGGTAGGGGCGCATCCTGACAGCGCGAATGGGGCGGTCAAGCTCAAGCACGGCGATGTCCTTTGCCACCTCGGCGGGGCGCGTCGCCTCGCCATTATGGGTGTAGTCGGGATGCGCGATGGCGCGGGTGATGCTGCGTGTGGCGGCGGCGCGCCCGTCGCGCAGGCCCGCGCGGAACTCAAAACGCTCTGCCGGTATCAGGCTGCCATCGTCATCAAAAAGGCAATGTGCGGCAGTCAGGATCAACCGGTCACGGATCAGTGCGGCCGTGCAAAACCCTTTGCCACGAATGTCGAGCCGCCCGACCGCCTCCCAGCCTTGGCTGTCTTGGCGCGTTTCAAGCGAGATCAGGTCCGATTCCTGCGCGGGTGCCATGACAGCACCTATCATCATGAATACAAAACCAAAAAGAAATCGCCGCGTCATGTCCACCTTCCTTTAGATGCAAGATGGGCGAGAGTTACGGCAGATTTATGGCATAAAAGTCGCGAGATCTAACGCAGGATGGGAATGGCCGGTTCGCGTTTGCCGGGTGCTGTAAGGGCCGGGGGTTGCGGGCCACCTGTTGCCCAATCCAGCAACTCGACAGTGTGGACAATCGGCACCTCCGTCGCACCGCCGATCTGCATCATGCAGCCGATATTACCTGCCGCAATGATATCGGGTGTCAGCGCCTCCAGCGTCTGCACCTTGCGGTCTTTCAGCTGCTTCGAGATTTCCGGCTGCATCAGGTTATACGTCCCCGCCGACCCGCAACACAGATGGCTATCCGCAGGCTCAAGCACCGTAAACCCGGCCTTCTTCAGCAAGTCTTTGGGATAGGTCTTGATCTGCTGTCCATGCTGGAGCGAGCAGGCGGCGTGATAAGCGACCTTGGTGCCCTTATCAGCGCCCTCCGGCAAATCGAGTTTCATCAGGATTTCGGACACATCCATCGCGATGTCAGCGATGCGGGCGGCATCTGCGGCCAAGGCATCGTTGCGGAACATGTGGCCGTAATCCTTCACCGTGGTCCCGCAGCCAGAGGTGTTAATGACGATGGCATCAAGGCCATCGCCATCCATCTCTCGCGCCCAGGCGCGGATGTTTTTGGCGGCAGTTGCGTGGCTTTCATCTTCCTTGCCCATGTGATGGGTCAGCGCCCCGCAGCACCCGGCCCCTTCCGCTACGACAACCTCTGCGCCCAGACGGGTGAGCAGGCGGATGGTGGCGTCGTTGATATCCGTGTTCAGCGCCTTCTGAGCGCAGCCGGTCATGAGTGCCACGCGCATCTTCTTGTTTTCCGCCGGAAAGGTCTGTGGATCGTCATTGCGGCTGACCGGCGGAATCACTTTGGGCGCCATATCCAACATCGCGCGCAGCCGCGCATCGGGTATTAGCCGCGAAAAAGGTCGCCCGATCTTCGCGCCCAACAGGGCAAGGCGGAACCGCGTCGGATAAGGCAGAATGCGGGCGAGCAGCCAGCGCAACGCGCGGTCGGACCAGGGCCTGTCATAGTTCTTTTCGATATAGGCACGCGCATGATCGACCAGATGCATATAGTGCACGCCTGACGGGCAGGTTGTCATGCAAGCAAGGCAGGACAGACAACGATCAATATGCTTGACCGTTTTCTCATCCGGCTTCCGCTCATTTTCGAGCATGTCCTTGATCAGGTAAATCCGCCCACGTGGGCTGTCGAGTTCATCCCCGAGCACCTGATATGTCGGGCAGGTCGCCGTGCAAAACCCGCAATGCACGCAGGTCCGCAGGATTTCATTGGACCTTTGGATGCCAGGGTCTTTGAGCTGTTCGGGTGTGAATGTCGTCTGCATCAGTTCATCAGCCCCGGGTTGAGGATGCCGCGCGGATCGAATTTTTCCCTTAAGCCGGCCGAGATTGAGGCAAGCCGCGCGGGTTCGGGATGGAAGGTTGGCACTGCGTCCCCTCGGATCAATGTGGCATGCCCGTCAAACTCGCCCAAAGACCCACGAATGTCGCGCCCAGTGTCGGTCAGTGCCCAGATCAATCCGCCGCCCCAATCATATTGCACCGCTTTCGCGCCGACCTTTGCAACAAGACCCGGCGTATCCGACGGTTTTGCTGAAATCCGCCAGACATCCCCGTCCTGACCCGCAAAGCCGCGGACATCACGAATGTCGGCCCATGCCATTTTCACGTTTTCCGTGTCGTCAATCGTTTCGGCAGCACCGAATTTGGCGAGGTGCTTTGTCAGCGCCTCTGCACGATAGGCAATGGAATCCGGAAATCCTTCGAGCCGGAAAAGGGTCTTGGCCTTTTGCGGGTCGTGCGCCACGCCTGTGACCTCATAAGGCGATGACAACGCTGCAGACATTGCAGCGACCGCCTGTGTATCATCCAGCCCATCCAGTACCAGCATGGCCTGCGCCGCCACATCGGGCAGCACTTTCATGGACACTTCCGTCAGCACGCCCAAAGTGCCGTAAGCGCCGGTCATCAGCTTCACAAGGTCATAACCGGTGACGTTTTTCATCACGCGGCCTCCGTTCTTGACGATATTGCCGGCCCCATCGACCATCTGAATGCCCAACATGAAATCGCGGCAAGCACCCACGGAGATGCGGCGCGGGCCAGAGACATTGGCTGAAACGACACCGCCAATGGTCGGCTCACCCTTAGTGCCCAGCAACGCACGGTGGTCCATCGGCTCAAACGCAAGCCGCTGATTTTCCTTGGCAAGTTTCGCTTCAATCTCCGCCACCGGTGTGCCTGCCTTGGCAACAATTGTCAGCGCGCCCGGCTCATAGAGTGTAATGCCCGACATGCCAGCCAGTGACAGGTCCGCCCCGTCGGTTTTCCCGATGGGCCGCGTACCGCCGCCCTTGATCCGCAACGGGCCATTGCTGCCCGCGATGATCTCGGACAATTCTTCTTCGCTAGTCGGTGTCATTGAACCTCTTTTGGCCAAAAATATCCTGGGGTGAGGGCGTCAGCCCGAGGGGCTAAGCCCCTAAGCAGCCCGACGTTCAGAGGATGTATCGAGCGGGAACACCTTCGCCGCGTTCAGCAGCCATTTGGGGTCAAACACATCCTTGACGGCCATCTGCGCCTCCAGATCAACCGGGTCAAACTGTACATTCATCAGATCGCGTTTTTCGATGCCCACGCCATGTTCGCCGGTCAGACACCCGCCGACCTCAACGCACAGCTTCAGAATCTCAGCGCCGAACCGCTCGCAAAGCTCCAGATCGCCGGGCTTGTTGGCGTCAAACAGGATCAGCGGATGCATGTTACCGTCGCCCGCGTGGAAGACGTTGGCCACATCCAATCCAAACTCCTTCGACATCTCGCCTATACGCTTCAGCACAAATGGCAGAGATGACACGGGGATCGTCCCATCAAGGCACATGTAGTCGTTGATCTGGCCCATCGCGCCAAAGGCGGATTTGCGCCCCAACCAGATGCGCCCGGCCTCGTCAGCATCTTTCGCTTCGCGCAATTCCACAGGGTTGTGCTTGGCGGCAATCTCCATGATCAGTTTGAGTTGCGCGTCAATCTCCGCTTCCGATCCTTCGACCTCGACTATCAGCAACGCTTCGCACATCGGATAGCCCGCTTTCGCAAAGGCTTCGGTGGCCTCGATGCAGGGGCGGTCCATGAACTCAATGGCCACGGGCAGGATGCCCGCCTTGATGATGTCGGTGACCACCTGACCGGCCACTTCCGAACTGTCATAACCCATCAGAACCGGCCGCGCGCCTTCGGGTTTGTGCAGGATGCGCAAGGTTGCTTCGGTCACGACACCCAACTGACCTTCCGATCCGCAGATCAGGCCTAGTAGATCGAGCCCGCCGGAATCCAGATGCGCCCCGCCGATTTCGACGACGGTGCCGTCCATCATGACCATCGTGACGCCCATCAGGTTGTTCGTCGTCACGCCATATTTCAGGCAATGCGCGCCGCCGGAATTCATCGCGATATTGCCCGCAATCGCGCATGCCAGCTGGCTGGACGGGTCGGGCGCGTAGAAAAAACCGTTTGCCTCAACCGCGCCGGTGACCGAAAGGTTCGTACGGCCCGTCTGCACCTTGATGTAGCGGTCATCATAGTTCGTCTCGATCACCTGATTCATGCGCGCCACGCCCAGGATGACACTGTCTGCTGTGGGCAAAGCGCCACCGGCCAGCGATGTGCCGGACCCGCGCGGCACGACGGGGACCTCAAGTTCATGGCAGACCTTCATGACCGCCGCGACTTCTTCGGTATTGGCAGGCAGGACTGCGCAGAGAGGTGGGCATTTGTAGGCCGTCAGCGCATCGCATTCATAGGCGCGTGTCTCGGAAATGTCAGAAATCACAGCACCTTGCGGCAGAACCGCGCGGAGCCGTTCAACGATGTAATCCTTGCGCGACAATACGCTGGCGTCCGGGGCTGGCATTTCCATCGACCGACTCCTCCATGTCTGATTGGTAAAAATATATTACCAATTTTGCATCATGGCAAGTCTGAACGAAGGGAGTTACATAAACATTGATGCAAATCGTGGATCATATCGCGGCGCTGTCGTTGCTGGATTGGGTGGCAGCGGGGGCCATTGTGCTGTGCTGGCTGGGCATTGGTTGGTTGATCGAGCATCCCGGCGCCAAACGTCCATCCGTCACCATCCTGATGGCAGAGCGGCGGCGGGATTGGATGAAGGTCTTTGTCACACGTGATCCACGCATCTTTGACAGCCAGATCCTGGGCGGGCTGCGGCAGGGCACGGCATTCTTCGCCTCAACCTGCCTGTTGGCAATTGGTGGGGTGTTGGCCCTGGTTGGCAATACCGCGCCTTTACAGGGTGTCGCGGCTGAGGTCGTCGAAATGCCGGTGCCGGTGTTGGTCTGGCAATTGAAGCTGGGGCTCGTGGCGCTTTTTTTGGCCAATGCGTTCTTGAAATTTGTCTGGGCGAACCGCGTCTTTGGCTATTGTGCGGTGCTGATGGCAGCGGTCCCCAACGACCCCAATGATCCGGTGGCCTATCCGAGGGCTGCACAGGCGGCGGAGTTGAATATCCGCGCTGCGGTCAATTTCAATCGGGGCCTGCGTGCCATGTATTTCGCGCTTGGCGCGCTGGCCTGGCTTTTGGGCGCCGTGGCATTGATTATTGCGACTGTTGCCGTTGTCTGGATCGTCTGGTCACGGGAATTTGCATCACTGCCCCGGCAAATCCTGCTAAAGGACACTTCATGAAATATGCAGTCTTGTTGGCCCTGCTTGCGGCCCCCGCCTTTGCCGATCTTCCCACTGTATTGGACGTGACTGTCCAAGGAGACCGGGTCAGTGTCACGCTGGATCACCCCGATACCGGCTGGGATCACTACGCCGATGGTTGGGAAGTGCTGGATGCTGATGGCAATAGCCTTGGCATCCGCGAACTCGCGCATCCGCATGTGAATGAGATGCCATTCACGCGATCGCTCTCCGGCGTGCATATCCCAGATGGCGCGACATCCATTTTCGTCCGCGCCCGCTGCAACGTGCATGGCTGGTCAGATGAATTGTTTGAGGTCCGATTGATGGAGTGATCGGGGTTTTGGCCACTGGCCCGGATTTCCAACAGTCCGGCAGGCGGCCACGACACGCACATCTGGCTATCTGCTCCAGAACCGTGTCTTATTGCCACAGACGGTAGTCGGCGATTACCGGATAATGGTCTGTTGGCCATTCACCATCAAACTTTCGCCGCAAGACGATAGGGTCGCCCGCCAATGTGGCTTCTCCAGTAACCGAGACATGGTCGATGGCGCCAAAGAGGTTCAGGCCGCGGTTAAAGTGATATGTGGCCCCCTGCACTGGGGCAAAGTCTAGGCCAGCATCAGCGAGGATGTTGACGACCCGATCTCCAAGACGGCCATTCAGATCCCCGATCACAAAAAGCGTCTCACCGGTCTCAATCCAAGGCGTGGCGCGTTCCACAACAAGTTCTACCGATTGGATACGGTTCGAGCGGCTCGCGAAATCCGTATGGATATTGATGACGCGGAAGGCTGCGCCGGTGGCACGGTCCTGAAATTGCGCCCAGGAGGCGAAGGCGGGGAAGGAGCCATTGAAGGTCCGCGAATAGATCACATCCGGCGTCTCGGAAAAGAAGAACCACCCGTGGTCCAACAGCTCAAGCCGAGCGGTGCGGTAAAAGATCGGCTGGGTTGACGGGAACGTGGTCGGATCACCTACAGCTGCGGCCGCAAAGCCCGGGTTGTTGTCGCGCAGCCAGTCCAGGGTCAGGTTGACCTGATTGGTCCGAAACGAAAAGCTCTCCATCTCCTGAAAGCCAATGATGTCAGCGTCGATGGCTTTGAATGCGCTATCCAACGGGCCCTTGCGACGCTCCCAATCTCCAACAGACCATGGGCCGGTTTCGCGCTCCAGCACGATGTAATGCACGTTGTATGTGGCAACTCGCAACGTATCGGGCGGCGCTGAGCCCAGCGGTGTATTCCCCGAATTGCGGATCGTCTGGCAGCCCACCATCGTCAGCAGGATCAGAAGCACAACCGCAAAGGCTTTAAAAAATGTCAGCAGCACCGGAGCCTACCGCCGCCCTTCGCGCAGCCAGGCCCCAACCATCAGAAGCGATGCAAGGAGCAGGAACGCCCAGGCCGGCAGAAGTGGCGTGATACTGACATCGGCGGTTTGAAACGCGCCGCGCGGGGTGATCCCGATCCAGCCGCGCCCGTTTGCGGGTCTTCCTTCGCGCACAGCGCGGATACTGACATCGCCGTCAGAGATCAGTTTGATCCCGCCGCCCGTGCCTGTCACGAGCGGGTCGAGCAATTCGCCCGACGCAATGGTCTGTTCAAATTCGCGCGGTGCGGCGGGCCCGAGGGCGATGACGGCCGTTTCCTCACCATCATCCAGCCGGTAGAGGCCAATTTCGGGCGCTTCCCACAGCGTCTCAAACCGACCTGGCGATACTTCTTCGAGGGTCAGCACTGTTTCGGTGTCATCCGGATGGGTGACGGTCACCTCGCCCGTTTCCAGATCAAGCGTGCGCCGGATGATCCGCATGGTCTGACCCGCCGGTTCGACCCACAGCGCCTCTTCTTCGAGTTCCGGCTCCTTCATCATCCAATGGGCGAGACGGCGGAGGAGTTCCAGTTGCGGCCCGCCGCCTTCATAGCCGCGATCCCACAGCCAAGAATGGTCCGATGCGATCAGTGACACGCGCCCCTCGCCAATCCGGTTGAGGATGAGAAGTGGTCGGTCATCAAGGCCCGACATCACGGTGGTCGCCTGTTCAGGCACCAGCACGTCGATAAGGCGGAACCAACGGCCCCATGTCGGCCCTTCCTCAGGAGCGCCTTCGGTGATCTCATCAAGGCCCTCGGTCACGGGATGCCGCTGCCCGATATCGGTGATCTGCGGTTTGAAGGGTTCTTCAAACACCCGCGCGGTGGGCGCACCCGGCAGGATTGGACCCAAAGGCGAGCGATAGATGCTTTCCGCAGAGCCATATTCCGGCCCCGACGAGACAAGCACGGCACCGCCCTGTTCCACATATTCGCGGATATTGTCGATGTAGGCGCTGGGCAGGATGCCACGGCGCCTATAGCGATCGAAGATGATCAGGTCGAAATCGTTGATCTTTTCAAGGAACAGTTCGCGTGTCGGAAAGGCGATTAGAGATAGCTCATTGACCGGCACGCCGTCCTGTTTTTCCGGCGGGCGCAGGATGGTGAAATGCACCAGATCGACGGCGGAATCGGATTTCAGAAGGTTGCGCCATGTGCGCTCTCCCGGATGCGGCTCTCCCGAAACGAGCAGGACCCGCAGCCTGTCGCGGACCCCGTTGATTTGGATCACGGCACTGTTGTTGCGATTGGTCAATTCGCCCGGCGCGTCAGGGATGGTGAATTGCAGCACGTTCATGCCGCCATGGGGCAATTCGAGTGGCAGTTCGATGTTCTGACCAATCGGCGCGGGCACGGTGATCGGGGCTTCACCATCGATTGAGATAGAGAGGGCCACGTTGTCTTCCGCGGGCGCTGCACCCTGATCTTCGATCCTAAGTGTCAGCGTCACCTCTTCGCCCAGGATCGCAAATGCTGGGGCGTTTGAAACGATCAGCCGCCGGTCCCAATCGTTGGGCTCTCCGGTCAGCAGCGTATGCATCGGTGCGGGCAGGCGCGGGGCGCGGTCTAGATCATGCAGCCGCCCATCGGTCAGCAGGATGATACCGGCAATGCGCCCTTGCGGCTCTTCGGCCAAAGCCTCTGACAAGGCGGTCATCAGCGTTGTGCCCGTGTCGCCTTCACCGTCACCGAGTGTGACGATGCGCAGTTCAGTATTGGTCTGCCTGGCCACCTGCGCCTCGACATTTGTAATGGCGGTGGCATTCTGCGCGGGACGCTCACCGATCCGCTGGCTCGCGCTTTCATCGACAACCAGCATGACAATGTCGCTAAGAGGCTCGCGGTCCTCCTGTTGGATAGCCGGATTGGCGAGCGCCGCCAGCAGCGCTAAACCAGCCAGCCCGCGCAGCCACCAGCCAGGCAACCGGCGCCACACGGCCAAAGCGACAGCGGCAGCGACGAGCCCCGCTACGGCGTAGAGCATCACGAGCGGTATCAGAGGGTCGAAGATCAGCGTTCCGGTCATTGGCCAAGCCTGTCGAGCAGGTCGGGCACATGCACCTGATCCGATTTGTAATTACCGGTCAGCACATGCATGATCACGTTCACGCCAAAGCGCAGGGCAATTTCACGCTGCCGCTCACCCGCCATGCCGCGCCCGACCGGGAACATCCGCTGGCCATTGTCATTCACCGCCCAGGCCCGTGCCCAATCGTTGCCGCCGATAATGACAGGAGTGACCCCGTCGTTGAGGTTGCGAAACGGCATACCCTCGATCTGCTCGGCGTCAGGCGGCGCGGCCTCGACCCACACATCGCGGCTGGCATAACGGCCCGGAAAATCCTGCAAGAGATAGAAGGTGCGGGTGAGCACGTGATCGGAAGGGATCGGTTCCAGCGGTGGAATGTCGAGCGACCGTGCAATCGCCTGCAGCATCCGCCCTTCAGGCGAACCAGAGCCGAACCGCGCCGTATCAGCGTCGCGGGTGTCAAACATGATCATCCCGCCGGACCGCAGATAGCGGTTGAGCTTGCCGTATGCCTCACGACTTGGCAGTTGCTGTTCAGCCGTGATCGGCCAGTAGAGGAATGGAAAGAAGGCCAGTTCATCCGTCTCGATATTCACGCCCATTGGGGTGGCAGGCTCAATGGCTGTGCGACGGAACAGCGTTTGTGAGATGCCTGTCAGCCCGGCTGCCGCGACCTCATCGGTTTCGCGATCACCGGTCAGGATATGACCCAAGACAACTTCGGTTGTTGCCTGTAGTGCGAAATCATCGGCGGTCCGTTCCTGCGCCTGTGCGGGTTGGCCGAAAAGCACGATGGCAAGTGCGACCGCGACCGCGACATCCGCACGCGGCCCACGCAGCCGTCCACCAACGGCGAGCGAGGCAATCACATCCATCAGAAGCATCATCAAGGCCGCACTCAACAACCAGCCTTTCAGCGCAGTCTCACGGGTGACAGCCATGCCTTCGACGGTGATCCTTGCGGGCCATTGCGCGGTGCTGAGCATGGTGTCCTTTCCGATAACGTTGATGGCAAGTTGGCGGTCGCCGCCTGCGTAAAGACCCGGTGGCACATCTGGCCCGGGGGTGCCCTCGGCCAGCAAGGTGCCGTCGATGCCGGGAAGGTCGGTGCCGTCTGTAAGACGGCCATAGGCATCAAGCACCCGGTTTGGCAGCCAAGTGGTTCCTTCCAGCTCTGCCGTGTCCGGGGTTACGGGGCGGGTTGAAACGGCAAGGCGTTCGAGCATCTGCACGAAAAGCCCCGACAGCGGTAAAGTGGACCATTCGGCATTGGCGGTGACGTGGACAAGTACCACTTGCCCTTCGCCCATGACCTTGCGCGTCACCAGCGGTGTTCCGTCGGCGAGCTGTGCAATCACGCGGTCTGCCAATGTTGGGTCAGGCTGGGCCATGACCTGACTGGTGACGGTGACATCATCGGGCACGGGTAGGCCGAAGAACGGAGAGGCTTCAGCAAAGGGTGCGAGCGATTTGGGCTCTCCCCAACTCATCGCGCCGCCGACGCTGCGCCCGCCGGACCTCAGGCGGACCGGCAAAAGCGGATCCTCTTCAGCGCGGCCAAGGTCAGATGCGGCAAGACGCGGCCCGGCAAAGCGCAAAAGCATGCCGCCATTGTCCACCCAATCCTCGATCCCCTGCGCCTCGATATCCGTCAGGATCGCCACATCGGCCAGAATGATCACATCAGGATTGGCCAGCAGGATATCTTCGAGCGCGCCGTCGATGATATCGGCGGTCGGCTCCAATGCCTCGCGCAGGTAGTGAAGCGGCGAGAGCAGTTCGAGCCCTTCACGGTCATCCCGACCCGCGATCAGGGCGACTTCGCGTCGTTTCAGCGCGTCATCGGTCAGGCTGACGGCCCCTGCCGAGCGCGCGCCGCTGATTTCAAAGCGGGTGATGCGGTTGCGCAGTTCCGGCGGCAGAACCATCGCGGTTTCGGCGACAGCCTCGCCGGGTTCGAAGATGAGGGGTACAGTGGCCAACTGCCGCTCCACCCCTGCCGGATCAAAGCCGATGGCGTTGATTGTGGTCTCGGTGAGGTTGCCAACGGGCGTGCGGGTCGCTGAGACCTTTACTTGGCCGTCTTCGAACCGCGCCGGACGCAAGCCAAAGATCTGACGCGGGGATTGGAAGGCGGTGACCTCACCGAAGCCTTCGAGGGCGCTGAGCAGTACATCGCGACCTTCATAATCCAGCCCGTCCGAAATCCAGTAGGTCTCAAAGCTCCCCGATTGCTCCGCGAAATAGGCTGCTGGATCGGTGGGCTGCCACGGGCTGGGCGTCAGATTAGGCAGGCGGTTCTGCCAGTCGGTGGGGGCGGCAAAAGGCAGTGCCTCGTTTGGTAGATCGGTGAGGTTGACGACGGCTACGCGCCGGTTCGCAACCGCCGCCTCGGTCAGGAGCGTGTCGACACGGTCCATTTTGGCGCCCCAAGTCGGCGCACCGGCCCAAGACCCGTCGAGCACGATCACAAGATCGCCGGTGCCTTCGCGTGCCTGTTGCGGGTTCAGGACCGGACCCGCAAAGCCCACGATGATGGCCGCAACGGCGAGCAGCCGGAGCAGCAAGAGCCACCACGGCGTGCGATCCGATTGGGTTTCGTCATCGGTCAGGCCCAAAAGCAGGGCGACACCGGGGAAACGCCGCCGGATTGGGGCTGGTGGTACGGCGCGCAAGAGCAACCACAGGATCGGCAGGGCGATGAGGCCCAAAAGCAGCCAAGGTGCCGCAAAACCTATGGGACCGATGGACCACATCAGGCGTGCCGCTCCATCGCGCCGTAAAGCCAGAGCAGCGCGTTCGTCGCGCTTTCGCCCGTATGATGCGTGCTGAATTGCCAACCGGTGATGCGGGCCAGATGCGCTAGCCTGTCCTTGCGCTGGGCAAGCCGGTCGAGATAGCGTTGCTTCAGATCACCGGCTTTCAATGTTTCATGCTGCAGCGCGCCGGTCATGGATTGGAAAATCGTGCGCCCGTCGAAGGGAAATGCCTCTTCCTGCGGGTCGAGCACTTGCAGAAGCGTGCCGCGTACATCGCGGTCCGCGGCGCGCAAAAGCGCGTCCTCGACAGGCCCAATATCGCCCAGGAAATCACTGACAAATAGCGCGCGGGAATGGGCGAGCATGCCTTGCGCCTCGGGGGCGCCATAGTCTGTCTGATGATCCTCGCTTAGTAGCTCGGCCATGCGCATGATCTGGACTTCGCCCCGGCGCGGCGGCAGGCGGACACCTGTCAGGCCCACCCGTTCGCCGCCCCTGATCAGCAGGATCGCCAGTGCCAGAGCGAGCGTCCGCGCGCGGGTGCCCTTAGTCGGGTGGTTGTCTGACGCAAAAGACATCGACGCGGCTTGGTCGACCCATAGGATGATCGACTGCGCGATCTGCCATTCCTTGTCCTGCACGAAATTGCTGTCTGACCGGGCAGAGCGGCGCCAATCGATGCTGCGCGCCTCATCATGCGGTTGCGCCGGACGGTATTGCCAGAACGTATCGCCCGTGCCCG
Source organism: Cognatiyoonia sp. IB215446 (assembly GCF_033963825.1). Lineage (NCBI taxonomy): Bacteria > Pseudomonadati > Pseudomonadota > Alphaproteobacteria > Rhodobacterales > Paracoccaceae > Cognatiyoonia > Cognatiyoonia sp. IB215446. Next base: position 812,440 of record NZ_JAXBMD010000001.1, read on the forward strand.
CGCGCCTGCGCCCGTGATCGCCCAACAGGACTGTCGACGCCAGATGTTCTGCCTCGGCCAAAAGCGCAGGGAGGGGTGCTGCAAGCGTTTCAGCTTGCGAGCGAAGGGCGAGCGGTTCGGTCATGCGGCGGCAGGCACTTCCGTGATCTGTGCTGCGACCTGATTGATAATGTCCTGAATGCTCTCACCACGGGCACGCGCCGCAAAGGACAGCGCCATGCGGTGTTCAAGGACAGGCACCGCCATGGTCCGGATATCCTCAGCCGAGGGCGCAAGCCTGCCGTCAAGCAAGGCGGCTGCCCGGACCGTCAGCATCAGTGCCTGTGCGGCGCGCGGGCCTGGACCCCAGGAAATGCTTTGCCTGATCACATCGGGTGCCGTCGCATCATCCGGGCGACAGGCGCGGACGAGATCAAGGATCATTTCGACAATGTTGTCGCCGACCGGCATCCGCCGCAGAACAGTCTGCGCGTCCAGCAATTGCTGTGCTGTGAACACAGCACTCGATTGTGCCTCTTCCACACCCGTCGTGGCGATCAGAATGTCTTTTTCGGTCGCGCGGTCGGGGTAGGGGACATCAATTTGCACCAGGAAACGGTCAAGCTGCGCCTCTGGCAGGGGGTAGGTGCCTTCCTGCTCAATCGGGTTCTGCGTGGCCAGCACATGGAACGGAACACCAAGGGGGCGGTGTTGACCTGCGATGGTCACCTCTTTTTCCTGCATCGCCTGCAACAGAGCGGATTGTGTACGGGGCGAGGCGCGGTTGATCTCATCCGCCATCAGAAGCTGGCAGAAGATCGGACCTTCGATGAACCGAAAGGAACGCGAGCCGTCATCGGTCGTCTCCAGCACTTCCGAGCCCAGGATATCGGCAGGCATGAGGTCGGGCGTGAACTGGATACGGTTGCCATCAAGGCCCATCACGGTGGAGAGCGTATCGACAAGGCGGGTCTTGCCCAGACCCGGCAGACCGATCAGCACTGCATGGCCGCCGCAAATCAGTGCTGTGAGCGTCAGGTCCACGACCCTTTGCTGGCCAATGAAACGGGCCGAAATGCTGGTGCGGGCATCGCCCAGCTTTGCGCCCAGATGTTCGATATGGGCGACAAGATCGGCGTCGTTGGCCATGACAATCCTCCGGTTGAACTATAGTGTTATTGGTACAGATAATCCCGCAAACCCCAATGGCAAAAGCAATGAGCACACAAAAGATTGTGACACCGTCAGCCGAAAGCCTCGCCAGCAGCGCGCGTGCCGTCCAAAAGGGCGGTTTACCGCCGGTCCATTTGTGGAATCCGCCCCATTGCGGTGCGATTGACATGCGCATCGCCCGGGACGGAACTTGGTTTTACATGGGCACGCCCATCGGCAGGCCCGAGCTCGTGCGCCTCTTCTCAACGATTCTGCGCAAAGACGATGATGAGTACGTACTGGTTACCCCGGTTGAGAAGGTGGGGATCACGGTGGATGACGCACCCTTCGTCGCGGTTGATTTCAACCGGAAGGGTGACGGTCTGGAATTCGAGACGAATGTGGGCGACCGCATGATCGCGGGACCCAACCACCCGATCCGCGTGGAGCGGGACCCCGAAACGGGCGAGCCTTCACCTTACGTGTTGGTCCGCGCCAATCTGGAAGCGTTGATCGACCGCAAGTCATTCTACAGGCTCGTCGAGATTGGCGAGCATGCCAAACATGACGGGGAAGACTGGTTTGGCTTGCGTTCATCGGGCCAGTTTTTCCCGATCATCCCATCAGTGGAGCTCAACTGAAATAGCCACGCGGGACTTGCGTCGATTGCTCGGCTTCGCCGCCCGCTGATGCTAAAATGCATCATACCCGCAATGCGTGTGCGGGTGCTTCTTGTTGGCTGCCGCGACACCGCACATATGCGCCTCACAACAAAACTTACGAGGATAAGATGAAATCCATTCTAACCAGCACAGCAACCGTTGCGCTGCTGACAGCACCGGCGATGGCCGATGGTGTAAATTACAACCGATTTAGCTACGATGCGACTAGGTTACAGCTTGAGGAAGGCAGCGACTCGGTCGATTTCGATAGTGATCTGCTTCAGGGGTCGCTGGAATACACAGTGGGTCAAATCGTCCTGTCGGGTGATCTGGCCAGGGGCGTCGTTAGCACCGATCCGGAAACGATTGAAACCACGACATTCGAATATGCTTTTGGCGCGGGTTTCCTGGTCACACCTGAGATTCTGGTTGGGGTGGGTGCGACGGGTATCGATATTGAACTCGATGACGGCTCCACCACCCTTGACGCTGATGCAAATGGTGCCGAGTTCTTCGGCCAATACCGCACATCGCAATTCGGTGCAGGTATCAACGTCTCGCAGTTTGATCTGGACGAAGACAACGTTACGACCGCAGTGTTTGGTGAGGTCTCACCGGTACCAGAGGCGACGCTGGCTGGTTTCCTGCAGGATGACAGCGAGTTTGACGGTACAACCTATTACGGTACGGGCAGTTTTGACGTCGCGCCTTTTCAGGCGAACGGCTTTTTTCTGGGTAATTCTGATACCGATGTGACGCTTTTTGGTTTTGGTTACAGCTACGGGTTTACACCGGCGTTTCGTGCGCAAGTAGATTATGCCTCTTATGCAGGTGATGACGCCCCTGATCTTTATTCGGTGACAATTGGTGGCGCGTACGAGTTTACCGAAGGTTTCTCGGCTGATCTAAATGTCGGATATGTCGATGGTAGCGATGTCGAGATCGATGAAGTGACGGTCTTCACTTTCGCGCTGACATATGAGTTTGGTGACCGCCAGCGTCTCGACAACAGCATAGAACAGCGTTTGGAAGACGACATCGCGACGGGAGCGGCATCCGCATTGACGCTTAGTTTCTAAGTATCAGAACAGACCAACGATGAAGGGCCCGCATATTGTGCGGGCCTTTTTTGCAAGGTGGTCAGGAAATACTACGAGGCCGCGCGCTTGGCGCCCCGTGGCATTTTGGTCACCCCGTAAGCCTTGCGCGCTGTGACAAGCCGCAGGTCCTCTGGGTCCATGCCCATCGACAGGATCGTTTCGCGATCATAGCGGGCACGGGCGGTTTCGAGGTCGTGCGCCGTGCCAAAAAGCCGGTCGATCCAGCCCATGCCGAAGCTAACGTGAAATGTCGCGTGATGATCTTGAAAATGGTGGGCCAGATGTGAGCGCGTAATCCTTTGCCCGAACCAGCCCTTTCTGATATTCAGATGCGCCAGCGTGTGGCAATACTCATAGAAGGCAAAAGCACTGACCGAACCGGCAAAGAGCGCCACAAACGACCAGATTGCTGCCGGTACCAAGCCAACAAAGAGCGTCAGGACCGCTGTATGCAGCGCCAACGAGATCAGTCCGAAGCGCACGGGGTACCAGTGATCATCACCGGTGAAAAACTCCGCATCAGACGGAAACTCGTGATGGCCGATATGGCTACGATAGAGCTGATTGAAGATGCCCTGATCGGTTGGCGGTTCACGATGCAGAAGGAATCTGTGCATCGCATATTCGACAAAGAACTGCAGGACGAAGCCGTAAAGCAAAGCAAGCAACAGCCAGCCTGAATAGAAGCTGACAAATAGCGCCATCGCAACGAGCCAGAACGGAAAAAGACGTTGCAGGCTGCCCATATGCATCAGGACACGTAAGGTCGGGATCATGACAGGGCTCCTTTCAGCGTGGTTGAAATCATGCTTTTGCCCACTGTCATGCTCAAGCGCGACGCTGCGTCAGACAAACTTCGAACTATGTACTCCTTACAGGCCACCTTCACTGACCCATAACCATAAGAAGAGGCCCCAGATAATGCCCGCGGCAATCATCGCAAGTCCCGCGTAGATCATAATCGACCAGGTGTTATTCAGCCCCCAGCCGACCAATGCGCCACCGCCGCCGATCAGGATGACGGGCATAAACAAACTCATGAGAAATCGAATAAGTGCGCGCATTACTCACTAACCCTATACATATTGCCGACACCTAGAATGTGGACACTAGACGCCTTGCAATCAAGCACCGGGCTTGCGGAGCTTGTTCGTCGCCGATTTCCGTCTTGGCGGACTGTCGCTGAGGCTGTAAGTCGGCTGTGACCAAATAAAAGGCGCACCCAATGCCAAAATTCTGTGCCAATCTGACGTGGCTTTTTACTGAGTTGCCGCTTCTGGAGCGTTTTGAAGCGGCGAAAGAGGCAGGGTTCGATGCGGTCGAGGTGTTGTTTCCCTACGATGTAAATGCGCAGGATATCGTCAACAAACTGGCGCGGTACGAGTTGCAGATGGCGCTGATCAACTGCCCGCCACCCAATTACACCGGTGGTGATCAGGGCTTTGCCGCCGTGCCGGGGCTGGAAGAGCGGTTTCGCCGCGATTTCAGACGATCGGTGCGCTATGCCCGTACGCTTGGGGCCGGTCACCTACATGTCATGGCGGGTTTGGCTGAGGGGGAGGCAGCCGAGGCCGCCTTCATCGAGAATCTGCGCTGGGCCGCCGCTGAGGCGCCGCAGCAAAGCCTGACCATCGAACCGATCAACAACGAGACGATGCCGGGCTATTTCCTCAACGATTTTGATCTGGGTCGGCGCATTGTCGAAACAGTGGATGCGCCCAATCTGCGTCTGCAATTTGACACCTTTCATGCCGCGAAGATAACAGGCGATGTCCTTGGCACATGGAAGGCCATGCGCGACATAACGGTCCATATTCAGGTGGCGCAAATGCCTGACCGTGGCGAACCCGATCAGGGTGACATCGATTATCCTGCAGTTTTCAAAAAGCTTGATGCGGACGGCTACACCGGGTGGGTCGCGGGGGAATATAAGCCTCGTGAAACAACGGCGGCAGGGCTCGGTTGGCTGAGCTAGTCTGCCCATTGCACAAGATTTTGCGTCCTCCTGAAACATGCTGACACAACGCTGTCAGGAGGGGTATGGTTAACGTTGTCTCATCAACCAGCACATAGGAGATGAGAAATGGCTGCACGCAACATCATGGTTTGGGGTGAAATCCCGGTCACGGATATGGAAAAGGCCGTGGCGTTTTACAATGAAGTCTTCGGATATGAGATGACGATCGACAATTCTGGCCCCAATCCGATGGCAATGCTGGGCGGTGTCATGGAAACGGCTGGAGCCCACCTTTATCCCGGCACACCCGCCAAGGACGGCGGCAACACGATCCATATCGACCTGCCTGACACGCTTGAAGCAGGGATTGAGCGGTGCAAAGCGGCAGGGGGCGAGGTTGTCAGCCCGCCGATTTCCATCCCCTCGGGCAGGTTCGTCTATGCCAAGGACCTCGATGGCAATTCGATTGGCCTTTACGAGTCGACCGAATAAATGCGCCGTGCTGACCGCCTTTTTCAGATCTTGCAGTATCTGCGGGGCGGTCGCCTGATCACGGCAGCGCAATTGGCCGAAAAGCTCGAAGTTACGCCGCGGACGATTTACCGCGACGTGGCGCATCTGATCGGGTCAGGTGTGCCGGTCGAGGGCGAGGCTGGTGTCGGATACGTCATGCGCGACGGCTATGATCTGCCGCCGCTGATGTTTACCCATGATGAGATTGTGGCGCTGGTTTCAGGCGCACGCCTCTTGCAGGTCTGGGGCGGCACCAAGATGGCCGCTGCCGCGCAAGAGGCCATGGTCAAGATCGATACGGTTCTCCCCGAAGAGGCGCGCGCAAAGGTCGGTCAGGTCAGCGTTCACGCGATTGGTACGCCACGCGAAAACGGGCTCTGGCGCGATTTTCTCGACCGGTTCGAAGCCGCATCAGAGGCGCAGATCAGTCTCGAGATCAGCTATATCGACGAGCGTGGAACGCGCACGGAACGCGTCGTCCGCCCCTTGGGCGTGTGGTTCTGGGGGCAGGTTTGGACGGCCGTTTGTTGGTGCGAATTGCGCGATGCATTTCGGATGTTCCGGCTCGACAGGATACTGACTCTCCGCGAGGGTGATCGGTTCCGTTTGGAAAAACACCAGACGTTGAAGGCGTTTATTGAAACCGAGGCATATTGCGACAAGCGCACGTAAATGTGGGTAGCCGTGAGGGCAATAGCGGTTATGGTATCTCGGACCACTCATTGGCTGCTGAATGACTTTCGATCGACGCACATTTCTGGCCGGGGCTGCATCGGCCCTCGCGGCGCCCGCGCTGGCCCAGACCGATATTTGGGAAAGCATCGCCGCAGCAGCAGAAGACCTGCCGCAATGCCACGCCTTGGCGATCCGGCAGTCCGGCCAACCCGTTCTGCTACGGGTCTTTCGCGGCCCCTCGCTCAACCGACCTGTGCCGATCAAGTCGGTATCAAAGACCATCGTGGCGGCCCTGACCGGTGCAGCACTTGATCGCGGTGAGCTTGCGTCAATCGACGCGACGCTTGGTGAGGTCGCACCGCGCCTGATCCCGTGGGAGGCAGACCCTGGGGTCGCTGGGATCACCATTGCAGATCTTGTGACAATGCAGGCCGGCCTCGAACGCACGTCGGGTGCCAATTACGGCGCCTGGGTCAGCAGCCGCAACTGGGTCGCCGATGCGCTGAGCCGCCCTTTCGTGGCCGAACCCGGTCAGCGGATGCTCTATTCCACCGGGTCGTTTCATATCCTTGGCGCGGTTCTGAGCGAGATATCGGGCCAGAGCCTTTTGACCCTCGCGCGCAGGCGTTTGGGAGCGCCGCTTGGCATCGATATCCCCGCATGGACCCGTGATCCACAAGGCCGGTATATGGGCGGCAATGAAATGGCGCTGACGCTTGATGCGATGGTCCGGTTTGGTGAGATGTATCGGCAGGTGGGGCGGTTTGATGGTCAGCAGGTGCTCAGTCCGTCTTGGGTTGCGCAGTCTTTCGCGCCCCGTACCCGGTCATTTTTTTCGGGGCTCGACTATGGATACGGTTGGTTTCTGGGTGAAACTGGCGGGGTCGGATATGCTCTGGCGCGGGGTTACGGCGGCCAGATCATTTGCGTCGCACCACAGCTTGAACTGACGCTGGCACTGACCTCAGACCCGACCTTGCCAGCGCGCAGCGGTGGCTACTTTGGCGATCTGATGCGCCTGATTGAGCGGCGCATTCTACCCGCTGCCCGCGTGCAACTGGGCTGACTGTCCACTGACAGCTCACTCCGACAATTCCCGCGCCAGCCGCATCAATCCCACAGCCTCGGCGCTTTGCCCAAATGGGTCCGCTCCCCGATTGGCCTCGGCAAACGCAATCATTTGATTATAAGTCCAGCCGCCCGGATGGTCATCGCCCCGCAAAAGCTGCGCAAATGCGACAATAGCGGCGGCGAAATTTGTTTCGGTGTTTGCCGGGGGAGGGGCGGGAATGGATGTTTCAGTTGTTCTGATCTGATCGTCGCCAGCCAATTGATAGCGCAAAGTGATCTGCCCCAGACGATCACTTTTCTCGCGGTCCGATGTGGCCTCAAAAAGAAGCGAGATAGTCTGCCCAGCATCAAGGCGATCAAAGGCAAATGCGGTGCTGCTCTGCCCCGCTTCATTCGGACGGGGCATCGCGTCTCCGATGCGCCGATGGCTTGTGACAAGGTCAGGATCGAATGTGATCTGCATATCCACGTCCCCGGCAAACGACGCATTGGACCGAAGTCCTGCCATCACATCTTCGTCCTTCGGTTGAGCAATGAGCGCGATATGCACAAGCAGCGTCTCGGCGTTCCAGGGCGCTTGAATACTTGTGATGATGAGTTGCACGGCGGACAGATTGGCATCATTCACCGCATCAGGCGCGGAGAAATGGCTGACCATCTCAGCGACATCCACGACATCAGGTGCCGGCAACTCACCCCGCATCAGCGCTGCGCGAACCAAAGCATAGGACGAGGCATGCGGGCTGGCGGTTGACGCGAAAACTTCGGCGTCATCCGCCTGCAATGCGCTCTCTGCCGAATTGGCAGCAAAGGGCATCGCCTCATCCGCCGTCGAACGGTTGCTGAAATCGGGCGCAAAGTCATTCTGTTGCTCAGCCTCTGGCGCAAAGGACTCGCGAACGGGGCCGCGCAGCACTTCGCCAAAGGGTTGGGTCAACGGTTCGCGTTGCAAGAGATCCGGGGACATATCATCGCTGAGCATCGGCCCGCGTTCAATCTGTGGTGCGGTCACCGCCCCGTCGAAATCCAGTGTCGTTATCTGAGGCGCGGGCGGCACCGCAACGCTGTCCTGAAGCTGGGGTGTGACCAGCAAAAAGCCTGCAGCAACGGCGGCGGTGGTGGTTGCCAGCCCCGTCCTGCCTGTGAGGCCTGCGACGATGCTCTGAAAACCGCGCCAAAGTCGTCCGCGCATATGCGGAGCAATCCCCGGACGAGCTTGCGCACCATGAAGGTCTTCGAAATTCTTGCGCGCAAGCGCGAAGTTTTCTGCCCGCCGAGTAGCGTCAGGTTGCGGTGTGGCGGCGTCGAACATGGTTTTGAAGTCGTCCAAATCATTGCTCATGCCACGTCCTCCTGTTCCTTGATCTCACGCAGGCGTTTCTTGGCTTCGGACATGCGCCAGCTGATCGTGCCTTCGCTGACGCCGAGGATTTCTGCGGCTTCAGCATGCGTCATGTCGTCAAGGATCAGCGCAAGCGTGTCGCGCAGATCAGGGCTCAGCTGGTTCATCGCGCCGGTCAGCCAATTGAGTTGAGCATCGGTCGCATCGATGCTGGCCTTGCGATTGACTTCCCAAGCGCCCCAGCCTTCACGTGCCTTGACGAAAGAGGCGCGCCTGCGCCGCCGGTCATGTGCTGCGTTCACGGCCACCCGGTAAAGCCAGGTGGTGACCTTGGCCCGCCTAGCATAGCCCGCGAGCTTTGCCGGTAGGGCTGCACAGATATCTTGCGTGAGATCTTCGGCCTCGGTCTGGCTGCCGGTCAGCCGAAAGCAGAGTTTGAAAAGGCGGTCATAATGCCGCTCAAGCAGGCTCGCAAACGCATCCGCGTCGCCTAAAGCGGCGGCCTCTGCCAGATCCTCATCGCTTGTCATCATACGCATCACGGTGGTTTGACGCGCATCAATGGTCAATCCTTGGTGCGTTTGTGGATTTTTTTCAGGTCCGTGGATCTATCTGCGTATCAGGGTGGTCAAAGATCATAGCACTTGCAGATCAGATCATTAGGGCTGCGGTAGGTGCGAAAGCCCATCGCCTCGTAATAGGCAAGTCCTTCGGGGTTTGCGGCGCTGATACTCGCGTCGATCTTTTTCAAGCCGTGCTCGTGTGCAGCGCGCAACGTCTTAGTAAACAAGCTTCGTCCTACCCCGCGCCTCGCGGCATCGGGGTTCACATGTGTCCCGATGATGCCCCAGCCAGGGGTGACGTCGTATATGTTGCCTTCGGTTGCCAGCTTCAGGGATTGAAAACCCAGAACCTTGCCATCGTCCTCGGCCAGAGCGCATTGGATCTTGTCGGCGGCATTAATGTAGTTGCGCAGTACAAAATCCTCGTCCCATGGGCTGACGCGTCTGCCCATTTCAGCGATCCTGCCCAGGAAAGCGCTCATCTGCGGGACATCTTCAACTTTTGCGTCGCGGATGATCATGTCAGATGCTGGTGCAGACATATTTCATCTCAAGAAACTCTTCGATCCCGTGGTGAGAGCCTTCGCGGCCCAGACCCGATTGCTTCACACCGCCAAAGGGGGCCACTTCGGTTGAGATGATGCCGGTGTTCACGCCCACGATCCCGTATTCCAACGCTTCGGACACCTTCGTGACCCGGCTGATGTCCTTGGCATAGAAATAGGCGGCAAGGCCAAAGATCGTGTCATTGGCCTGTGCGATCACATCGTCCTCATCGTCGAATTTGAAGAGCGGTGCGAAGGGGCCGAAGGTTTCTTCGGTGCTGACGAGCATGTCTTTGGTTGCCTGAGTGACGATTGTCGGTTCAAAGAACTGTCCGCCCAGATCGTGCGGCTTACCGCCCGTCAGGATCTGTCCGCCTTTGGTTAATGCGTCCTCAAGGTGGCGCTGCACCTTGTCGACTGCTTTTGGTTCAATCAACGGCCCAAGGGTTGTGCCATCGTCAAATCCGTCACCGACCTGCAAGGCATCGACCGCCGCTTTGAACTTCGCGGCGAAGGCATCATAGACACCTGCCTGCACGTAAATCCGGTTCGCACAGACGCAGGTCTGCCCATTATTGCGGAACTTGCAGGCGATGGCCCCGGTGACCGCCTCATCCAGATCGGCATCATCAAAGACGATAAAAGGCGCGTTGCCGCCAAGCTCCATTGAGCATTTCATGACCTGATCGGCGGCCTGCGCCAAAAGGATGCGGCCCACCTGCGTTGAACCGGTGAAGGTCAGTTTGCGGACAATAGGGTTCTCGCAGAACTCCTGACCAATGGCGCTGCTGTCGGTGCCGGTGATGACAGAGAACAGACCTCGTGGCACGCCAGCCTCTTCGGCGAGTCTTGCCATTGCCAGCGCCGACAAGGGCGTGAGCTCGGATGGCTTGATCACAAAGGCACAACCGGCGGCAAGCGCCGGGGCGGCCTTGCGCGTGATCATCGCGTTCGGAAAATTCCATGGCGTGATGCCGGCGGCAATGCCAACAGGCTGTTTTAGGACAGTGATCCGTTTGTCAGCCATATTCGCAGGGATCGTTTCGCCATAAATGCGACGCCCTTCTTCGGCGAACCATTCAAGGAACGAAGCGCCATAGCCAATCTCTCCCTTTGCTTCGGCGAGCGGTTTGCCCTGTTCAGCGGTCATGATGATGGCAAGGTCTTCCTGATGCTGCATCATCAGATCAAACCACCTGCGCAGGATCATGGCGCGGTCCTTCGCGGTACGCGCGGCCCACGCCTTCTGCGCGGTATGGGCAGCAGCGATGGCGCGCGCCGTTTCCGCCCTACCCAGATCGGCGACATGGGCAATCACATCGCCGCGCGCGGGGTTTGTGACCTCAAAGGTTTTCCCGCTATCGGCTGCGATCCACTCGCCTGCCACATACGCCTCGCTGCAGACAAGGTCAGGCCGCGACAGCATCGATTTCAGGTTGGTTGTGTCATCAAGCATGGTGTCCTCCGCTTTGGCTTGGCATTATCTGATCAGCGCGGCGTCGCGGCGTAAAGGGGGGATACATGGAATTGGATGATGCCTATGCGAATGCGGCCTATATCTCGGGGGCAGACGACTATCCCGACAAATGGGCGCGCGAGGCTGCGGCCTTGCGTGCCGGTGCGATGTGCGAATGCGATGTGATTTACGGAGAGACGCCGCGCCAGCGCCTTGACCTATTCCATCCCGACCGACTGGCCAAGGGGCTGGTTGTGTTCGTACATGGCGGCTATTGGCTGCGCTTTGACAAATCCTTCTGGTCGCATCTGGCGGCAGGCCCGCTCGCCCATGGCTGGGCGGTGGCCATGCCGTCATACGATCTCTGCCCCGATGTGCGGATCGGGCAGATTGGCGATCAGGTTGCCGCCGCAATTGCGCTGGCGGCGTCCCGCGTCCTTGGCCCGATCCGACTGGCAGGCCACTCCGCCGGCGGGCAATTGGTGGCCCGCATGACCGCACCGCGCCTCGGTGCCAGATGGCAGGAGAGGGTCGAAAAAGTCATCCCGATCTCCCCCGTCGCAGACCTCGCGCCGCTGATGCAGACCAGCATGAACGAAACGCTTCGCATCGACGCGGAGGAGGCGCAGGCGGAAAGCCCGGTGCATTTGCCGCCGCCATCGGTTGATGTGACCGTTTGGGTAGGTGCTGATGAGCGGCCCGCATTCCTGAAGCAGTCAAAGGCGCTCAGCGATGCGTGGGGCTGTGCGCATGAGGTTGTGCCAGGCCAGCATCATTTCAATGTGGTTGAGGATTTGGCCGATCCGGGTACTGCGTTGACCCAGACTATTGCAGGGTGAGCGCCTCTGGCGATTGGCCGGTATAGTGAATTGCGCGCCAACCGCATCCTTGCGCGGCGGCGACATTTGCAGGGCTGTCATCAATCAAAACAAGGTCGCCGGCGGCACGCCGTTCTGACTTGGCAATTGCATCAAAGAATGCGCTGTCCGGCTTCGCCACGCCCAAAGCGGCAGAGGTGTATGCGCCGTCGCAATGATCCTTCAGCCGCAGTTCTTCCAACAGGAATGCGGCCCGGCTGTGGTCCTGGTTCGTCGCCAGCATGACCCGATGCCCGGCTGCGCGCTGTCGGTCCATCCAGGCGCAGACGCCGACATTGACATGCGCATCATTGCGGAACCAGAAATCGCGCAGACCTTCTGCCGCGATGTCCTTTTTCATCTTCCACAAGGCCTGTTCCAGACGCGGCAGGAGCCTGTCGCGGCCGCAGACAATGTCTTGCCAATATGGCTGAAAGAAGTGCTTTTGCAGGTCAGCTTTGGTACAGCCGAAATGCGTTTGCAGGTCGGTCCACCATGGCGCCTGGTCGCCCGGACGCCCCGTCACAATCACGCCGTCCACATCGACTAGATATAGCGTGCTATTCTTCATTGCCCTGCACGATGTGGTAGTTTTGCTTGGGTTTGCCGATTCCGATGGCGGTTTGGCGCTGCGCTAGACCTACACCCATTCTCAACCTATTGTCTCTAGCGTAGTGAGCGAATCGCTCTGGCAGGGATAGTGAGAGAGATATGAGTATTTTGCGGGTTATCACGATGACCACGGTTCTTGGGGCGTTGGCCGCCTGCGAGCAAAGCAGTGGTCCCGATGATGTCGTTGATGGCGGCATTATTGATGGTGGTCCGCTCAAGGATGGTGTCGCCAATGTATGGGTTGACCCCGATGGGTGCCAGCATTGGTACATTGACGACGGTATCGAGGGTTTCATGACACCGCGTCTGAACCGTGACGGCACGCCGCGCTGTCAGGATACGCGCGGATCGGTAACTCTCAAGGATGGGACCGTTGTCCAGACAGAGCCAGAGCCCGTCAACGCCGCCTCCTGACCTGCGCACGCGTACCAATATACCGTCGATCCTAACGCACCAAGTTCAACGGATCGGATCAAACCGCGCGTCGCGCATGGCGCAATCCCGTATCACATCGGCACCACAGGTCCGAAACTGCAGGTCGCGCGTCATGCAAATACGTGCCTCCTGGATGTAACCCGCCTTGCAGGTGATCGTGATCTGATCGGCGCGCAGATCGGGATTGTCTTGCAAGAACGCCTCTTCAACGACACTGGCCGGTAGTGTGACGGTGTTCTCCAACCGACGAAAGACCGATGGTCGCACAACCTGGGCATAAGCTTCGCGCGACAATGCGTAGTAGTCGTCAGATGACAGGCCGGTGCAGACGCCATGTTTGCGCCATTGATGCCAGGCCAGACCGGACGTGCCCATGATATCGGCCATGGCGGCCGTGTCCGACCGGCTGGGCGCGCGCGCTGTTGTCGGGCAGAACTCCGGATATCCCCGCTCATATTGCGGCCACAGACCGTGCAGGATCCAGCCAAAATCCTCTCTCGCATCACATTGGGTGGAGTTGCGCGCATCGCCCTCAATGGCGCACCAATTGGCCGACCAAGACAGCGACAAAACGTAGTAGTCGAACACGCCCGCCCGGTCCTCAGCCCGCAAAGGCGCTGCAATCAGGCAAAGCAGGGCAAGGATGACGCGCATTTTGACCTTTTCTATCGTCACGCACCTCACTATATACGGTTTAAGTTCCTCGACAATGTGAACCCGGCTGCCAGCGCAGTCTGCCCAAGCAAGGGCGCGGGTGACGCTTGTCTGACAGATCAGGAGACAAGGGATGTCTGATAAACCGATTATGGCCAAGGCGACGGCAGTCTGGCTTTGCGACAACACAACGCTGACCTTCAAGCAGATCGCGGATTTCTGTGGCTTTCATGAGCTTGAGGTGCAGGGCATTGCCGATGGGGATGTTGCGACTGGCGTGAAGGGCTTTGACCCGATCGCCAATAAACAACTGACTCAAGAAGAGATCGAAAAGGGTGAGGCGAACCCGCTGCATAAGCTGAAGCTGCTTTATAACCCTGCATCTGCAGGCGAGGAAAAGCGGCGCGGCCCACGCTACACGCCGCTATCCAAGCGGCAGGATCGGCCTGCGTCAATCTACTGGCTGGTTAAGTTCCACCCTGAGCTGACGGACGGTCAGATCTCGAAGCTTGTCGGCACGACTAAGCCCACGATCCAAGCGATCCGCGAACGCACCCATTGGAACATCAACAATATCGACCCGATTGATCCCGTGGCGCTTGGGCTCTGTAAGCAGTCGGAACTGGATGCCGCCGTCCAGAAGGCTAATGCCAAAAAGGCCAAGGAAGGCACCGTGATGTCCGATGATGAGCGGCGGAAGCTCGTTAGCACAGAACAATCGCTTGGCATGCCGGCAGAGCCCAAGATGCCAAGCGCGATGGCTGGACTGGAGACCTTCAGCCTGTCTGATCCACGCGATGACGAGGAGGATGAGACCAAGGATGAACGTGATCTGGCTGATGCGGACAGCTTTTTCAACCTTCCTGACGATGATGGTGAAGACAGCAAGGACTGATCAACGGGATCAGGTCTTCAAAAAGGCGCGGTGCTGCAAGCCAGCGCCTTTTTTCGTGGAGAAGTTTTACAGCCCGGCTGACAGGTCCTGCAGCCGCGTGCCAAGACGCGTGCGATCCAGCGTCGCGGGATTGGCGTAAATCTTGTAGGTCGCGCTCGCGATGAGGCGCTGCGGATTGGTTCCGGCTGGCAAAACCTCCAGATCCGTGATCCACAATTCTTCGATATTCAGTTCGGTCCGTGTCAGGACGCAATTGCCAAATTCGGCGCGTAGGGCATCGCAGATGGCCTGCGCCTGCTGCATCGCCGCGACCCGCGCGGCCTGATCATAGGCCGGGCGTAGATCGCCGCTATGCGGCAGGCGGATACTGCCGGATATCACTTGCCCATCCGACACTTGCGACGGATCGCCCAATACCGCATCGGGGCGAAAACCCAGCTGTCCGGTCAGGACAACTTTCCCCTCGCGGTTGATTGTGGCGCTGCTCGACAGCACGTCGCATCGCCCGCCAAGTGCAGAAAGGACATCCGCGCAATAGCGGCTGAGCTGGGCAGGCGCGCGGGCCTCGGCATAAAGCGGCAGAAAGACAGCGTCCGGTCCGGCCTCGCCCGGGGCCAGCAAGTCGGCAGGATCGATGATCTCGGTGACTGTAACAACACGTTGCGGATTGATCTCGTCCCTTGAGAAAAGCGCGTTGAGCTCGGACCTGTTGCGCAGCCATGCCAGCGGGCTGGTGGGCATCGGCGTGGCCGCCGGAACCTCTGCCGCTCCGTCCAGCATCGCCTCATTGCGCGAGACCTCTTTGTTGACCCACATGCTCATCTGAAAGCCCCATTTGTTCAGGGCAACCATGGGCAATATAACCACCAAGCCGATACAGAATGCCAGAATGCGCAGGCCGGTCATGGCAGGCTCCTTTCCATCACAGGCGGATCAAGCGCGGCCAGATCGCCGCCAATCGCCGCGCGCAGCATGTCCTGGTGCAAGGCTTCGGTCAGGGCTGCGCGTGTTGCGCTGTCGCCTGCGATGATCGTATCGGTGCGCATGACATGCACGCTTTGCCCTTCCATCGGCTGGTAACGGATGGGCACTCTGGGCCGCGGTCCGACAAGCACATGCGCGGCCTTGTCCGGCGCAACCACATGTGCTGTCGCATCGACCCCCAGCGTTTGCGTGTACCAGGCGTTAAAGGCGGCATGCCCCTTGGTGAAGCTCGTGAGCTGGTTGCGGAATAGCTCATTGCCCTCTGCCGCCTTTTGATGCGCGACCCAGTCCGGTGCTGGTTTGCGCCAGGGCCGGATCATGCATTCGCGGATCCTGTCATCGGCGCCAAAACGGTGTGGCTCTACGAAATCGCTCACATGCAGGCCTTCAATCGTCGCCCCGTCCGGCAGATTGGCGACTGCAGGTAACCCTTCAGAGATCAGTGCCACATGCGCAACCCGCACATCCGGCGCCAGATGCAGGTTCCACAGGATGTTGCCGCCCAAGTTCTGCAAGACGACATATTGCGGTGCCGATGTGTCGCTCAGAAAGACATCGATGCTTTCAAACGGACCCGTCACGCGCCCATTGCGCTGTGCAGGTAGCCGGTTCTGTGTGACAGCCTTGACGTTGCGCAGCAGCCGGTCGGCAAGTGCCGTATGCGAGATGGCCTGAAGCGGCGCGGGCAACAAGCCACCTTCAAGCCGCACATTCACAACGTTCTCATCGCGCTGGGGCCGGCGTAGCCGGCACGAAATGTTGCGATCAAACGGAATGATCTCGCCCAACATTGTGTCCGGCGTGGGTAGTGCCACATCGCTCGCGAGGTCCGCCAGGCTGAGCTGATCCGTTTCAAGACTGGCGACAGCAGGCGATGGCAGGAAAGCCCCGATGTAAGAGGCGGGCTCGGGTATTGCGACCGGTTCCGGCTCAGGCTCTTGGGCCGCGACCATCTCGGTTTCATCTACAGGCAACCCAATGACGGCCTTCAGATCATTAGGTAGGGCGAGCGCCGCATGATACCCGCCAAAGGCAACCATGACCGCGATGACAACCCAGATCAGGCCATTGCGTATCGTATGGTCTTCCTGTGGGCGATCATAGGGTGACGGCTCTGGCGCGATCCCAAGTTCGGCGGCAGTTACTGGTTCGCGGGTGCTTCGGGCGTCTTCAATCCGTTGTAGGCGTTCCGAGAAATTGTTGGGTCGTTTATCGTGCGTCATGGAAATCACATGTGTCGTTTGCGATACCATTTCGCTGCCAAGTTGGGCAGTTGATGCCCGAAGTTGTGACAATATCTTGAATTAAGATGAACGCAGGATGAGCGGCGGCGATGCCGGCGTCTTCGGCCCGAGCCTAAAGCGCCTTGCGTGCATTCAGCGCGGCACTGATCGTACCATCGTCGAGATAGTCGAGCTCTCCACCCACCGGTACGCCCTGGGCAAGTGAGGTGACGGTCACGTTCGGCAATTGGTCAGCGATGTAATGGGCGGTCGTCTGCCCGTCGATTGTGGCACCCAGGGCCAGGATCACTTCGGTGACGCTATCGGTTGTGATCCGGTCAATCAGTTTCGGGATGCGCAACTCATCCGGGCCAATTGCATCCAGTGCCGACAATGTACCACCCAGAACGTGATAGCGCCCCTTGAAGACGCCTGCGCGCTCCATCGCCCAGAGATCGGCAACATCCTCCACAACGGCAATCTGCCCATTGGCGCGTTTTTCCGATTGGCAGATATCACAAAGGTCCGACGTCGTGACATTGCCGCAATTGATGCATTCGCGCACTGTGCTGCCCACTTTGTGCATCGCATCCGCAAGCGGCATCAGGACCAGCGCGCGCTTCTTGATCAGATGCAGCACAGCCCGCCGTGCCGAGCGCGGACCCAGACCCGGCAGCTTGGCCATCAGCGCGATCAGGTTGTCGAGGTCTTCGGTCCCGTTGCTCATCTGATGTGCTAGTTCGCTCGCGACCTAGAACGGCAGGTTCACACCCGGCGGCAGGCCCAGGCCTTCAGTGATCTTGGCCATTTCCTGTTGTGAGCGTTCATTGGCTTTTGACTGGGCGTCTTTGATCGCTGCAAGGATAAGGTCTTCGACAACCTCTTTGTCATCGCCGTTGAAGATCGAAGGATCGATATCGAGGCCCTTTAGCTCTCCCTTGGCGGTGGCTGTGGCCTTGACCAGTCCCGCGCCGCTCACGCCTTCGACCGTGATCGTATCGAGGTCCTCCTGCATCTGGGCCATCTTGGCCTGTACTTCCTGCGCCTGCTTCATCATCTTGGCCATGTCGCCAAGCCCGCCTAATCCTTTGAGCATCCCGTTCCTCTCGATCCGCTGTTCACCTGTCTCCGAGATACGGACCGCGAGGGATCAGCGCAAGTCTTGGTCCGTCAGCTTTTGGCCCGGTCACGCGGAACTGACGCGCCGCGCGAGGTATTGTGCGTCGCCACCCCGATCTGCCCCCAGACGGCAACTCTGGGATCGGTTCTGTTGTATTGCGGACCGGCGTTCCAAAGCGTGATGATCTGGCTTTGAAACATCACCTCTTCCGTTGAGTAAGGCGGCGCGGCCTCTTCCCTCGCCGCGAGAATGTCAAAGACCTGCCTTGCGGGCAGTGGCATCAGGTCGGTGCCATCAAGCTGCAACGCGACATTGGGATGTTGCGAAATACCGATGAAGCTCGCCCTGTCATCCGCGCCGAACGCTATTTCTATCGCGTTCTCCACAAAATACAGCGTGTCACTGCTGCCTTGGGGCGTATCCGGCAGATGCTCCTTTGCACCTTCTTCACCCAGGGTCGCGACAAGTGCTGCATGGAGAATTGCGTTGTGATCAACCTCGGAAGACGGCTTTTCGCCATATGTGACCATCGTTGCGACAAGTTCGTCCCGCGTGGCACCTAGCTTGAGCGGCAATGCACCCTCACCGCTCACAAGGCTCAGAACAATCATGTCCGTGTTCTCCAAGATCCTATTTGGATGGCGGGACAAATACCCTAATCATCGTCAAACGGGTCCCATTCCTCGTCGATTTCGGGCAACGCGTCTGCCAGCGCCTCTTGTGCGATATCGGCCTCGCTGCGGATCGCGGTGATCTTGGCCTTCGGGAACGCGGCGATCACGGCCTGTACCAGCGGATGCGCTTCTGCCTCGGCTCGTGTGGCGTTTTGCTTGGCATCGCGGACCTCTGCGATGGTCGGCGCGCCGCCGGGTGCAACACTGATTGCCCAGCGATTGCCGGTCCAGGCCTGCAGCCGCGCGCCGAAGCGCCCGATCAGGTCCGGTGCGGCATTTGCTGTTGGATTGACCTCAATCCGGCCCGGCTGGTAGCTGACCAACCGCAGGCCGTTTTCGACCTCAACCAGCAGTTTGACATCGCGATGGGCGCGGATCAGTTCGACCACATCCTCGAACCTTGCGTAATGCTGAAGCGCGTCGGTGGCCAAGGCGACGGCTGTCTGCGCGCCAGAGGCGGTTGGGCCTGACGGTGTGGCATGGGTCGGGGCAGGGGCCACAGAAACGGCATGCGCGCCGTTGCCCGAAGGTGCCGGACGCGCTGTCGTGGCTTTGGCGGGCGGCGGGGTGGCGTCCTGCAGTTTCTTCACCAACTCGTCGGGGCTGGGCAGGTCGGCCACATGGGTCAGCCGGATCACCGCCATCTCTGCGGCCATCATCGCGTTGGGGGCCATCGCGACCTCTTCCAGCGCTTTCAGCAGCATCTGCCACATCCGCGACAAGACACGCATTGGTAATTCGCTGGCCATGGCCTGCCCCCGGGTGCGTTCATCAGGGCTGATCGTCGGGTCCTCTGCCGCTTCGGGCGTGATCTTGACCACGCTGACCCAATGACAGACTTCAGCCAGATCGCGCAGCACAGCCATCGGATCGGCCCCGTCTGCGTATTGCGCGCTGAGTTCGGTCAGCGCTTCCGCCGCCCGGCCGCGCAGGATCATGTCAAACAGGTCGAGCACCCGGCCTCGGTCGGCTAGCCCAAGCATGGCGCGCACCTGTTCAGCGGTGGTTTCCCCTGCACCATGGCTGATCGCCTGATCGAGGAGCGACTGCGCATCACGGGCGGAGCCTTCCGCGGCGCGGGTGATCAGCGCCAGCGCCTCGTCCGTGATCTCGGCACTTTCAGCATCTGCGATCTTGCGCAAGAGGCCCATCTGCGCCTCTGGTTCGATCCGACGCAGGTCGAACCGTTGGCAGCGGGACAAGACCGTGACGGGCACCTGACGGATTTCGGTAGTGGCGAAGATGAATTTGACGTGCGCGGGCGGCTCTTCCAAAGTCTTCAAAAGCGCGTTGAAGGCGTTCTTCGACAGCATATGCACTTCGTCGATGATGTAGATCTTGTAGCGGCCCGAGGCCGCGCGGTAATGCACACTGTCGATGATCTCGCGAATGTCGCCGACGCCGGTGCGCGAGGCAGCATCCATCTCCATCACATCCACATGGCGGCCTTCCATGATCGCCACGCAATGCTCGCAGACCCCGCAAGGCTCTGTCGTCGGCCCACCGTTGCCATCCGGGCCGATGCAGTTCATTCCCTTCGCGATGATCCGGGCGGTGGTGGTTTTGCCGGTCCCTCGGATGCCGGTCATCATAAACGCCTGGGCAATCCGGTCAGCCGCAAACGCATTCTTCAACGTCCGCACCATCGCGTCTTGCCCCACCAGATCAGCAAAGGTTTCGGGCCGGTATTTACGGGCGAGCACTTGGTAGCTGGGTTGATCGGTCATGGGGGCCTTGGTGTGAATCGCACTGACCGGACCAGCCTAAGGGGCCGCATGGCGGACGTCCACCTTCCACGGCGCATGCTCAGGGTTTGAAAACCGCAAGCCCGATGATGATTGTAAGAAGCGCGATCTGAGCGACGACAAGCCACGTGATCCATGAGGGAGATCGATAGCCCGAATCCGTGGCCAAGCGCCGGAATTGCCCTGAAATCGCGCCATGAACCCCCGATAGGATCAGAACGATGGCGAGCTTGCCAATCATCCAGGGGGCGTCAAACCAATTGCCAAGCGTCATGATGGCGATCCCAAAGATCCAAACGGCAACCAATGCCGGGCTGATCAGCCGCAGATACCATCCGCGAAAGGCCGTCGCCAAGGCTGCCGGGTTTTCCAGGCGGCTGACGGTCAGCAAGATAATCGGCGCCATCAGCATGCCGCCCATCCAGACGACCATGGCCAAAAGGTGCAGCGCTTTGAGCGTGTCATACATCAGCCTGCTCCACCTGTTTTCTGCGCAACAGGCCATCATTCAAGAAGGTCCCGAACGGTATGATCGAGACCACAAGAACACGACCGATCTCGCTCGCGCGCCAGTCGCCGCCAAATACCGTGGCGCTGGCAATGGTCAGATAGGCGATGAACGTCCCGCCATGTAGTGGGCCGATGACAGACACAAAGTCAGGCAGCCCAAAAATCCGCTTGAGCGGGACAGCGACGAAAAGGAGAACAATCAGCGTTGTGCCTTCGACAAAGCCCATCAGCCGCAACCGGCCAATCGGTGTCGTCAGGAATGATGTGATGCCGGGTGTCAATTTCGGTTTCCTCGGGTGCGAATCTATAGTATCCAGTCGTAAACTAAAATGAAGTTGGGTGGCAATGACATATCAGACAAGGCCGAAGGGGCGGCAATCGCAGGAAGTCGCCGATGCAACTCGTGAGGCGATGCTGACGGGTGCGCTTAAGGCATTTTCCGAGAGCGGTTATGAAGCGATGAGCCTGCGCAACACTGCCGATCAGGTCGGTGTCAGCCACGGGCTGTTCCGGCGCCATTTCGGCACGAAAGAGGCATTGTGGCGGGATGCCGTCGATCACGCGCTTGATGCTTATGCGCGCGAATTGGCTCTGGCGACGAGGTGTGCCGGTGGCAATCCGAACATTCGCGACTTGGTCGGCATCATGATTGAGGTGACGGCAGCGCAGCCCATGTTGGTGCGCCTGATGGTGCTTGAGGGGTATCAGAACACACCACGCGCCCAGTACCTTTCAGATGCCTGGCATCGTTTGGGCGGTACCTATGCCGAACTCTATAGGGCCGAAAAATGGGAAGGCGCGCTGAAGCCCTTTGTCTACAGCGACCTCTTTTTGTTTGTCCTGACCGCCGGCATGGTGCCGGTCGCGCTGCCCGGTTTGTCGGAGTCGATCCTTGGGGTGGATATCGGCAAGCCGGCAGAGCGGGCCATTCATATCAAGCGCATTCAGGATGTGCTTTTCCCGGACGAGGCGCGTTAATCTCGTCGCTTGCTCTGTGTGCATGCCCGAGATAGAACGGGCGTGCCGTGTTGGGCGGCACCCAGGTTCGCGGAAAGCGTGATGCACCCAATGACGACCCTGACGGACCCATTGATGGTCTTTCTCATTTGCCCGGATCAGCGAACCGGCGGGTATGCATGGTGAGGAAGCCGATGACTGATCCTTTGGATGCCCTGCGCAGGCAGGCGAAAACCCTTCATAAACACTACGAATCCGGTGACCGTGCGGCGATTGCGCGTGTTGATGCTGTCGGGCCCCGTAAGTCCGGTCCACTGAAACGGGCCGATTTTCTGCATGTGATCGCGCGCGAAAACAGCTTTGCCAGCTGGCCCCAGATGAAAATCGCCGTCGAAACGCAAGGCATGGACCGCGCGGCCAAGCAACAGCGGCTCAAGATAGCGATCTTTCATGGCCAGATTCAGGTGGTGCAGCAATTGATGTGGGACACACCCGATCTTGCAGATGGAAATTTCGGGCTGCAGGTGGCGATGTTCGATCTTGAGGCGGTCCGCGCCACGCTGGCTGCTGATCCAGCGGCAGCAACACGCGCCTATGGTCCGCGCCGTCCGATCCTACATCTGGCCTTTTCCAAGATGCTGCAGGCCTGGCCGGAGCGTGAAGCTGACATGCTGGCCATCGCGAAGCTGTTGCTCAGCCATGGTGCAGATGTGAATGATGGCTTCCCACATGAGCCGGGCAGCGATCATAAACTCTCGGCGCTTTATGGTGCCATTGGGCATGCGGGGAACATCGCTTTGGGTCGCTGGCTGTTGGAGCATGGTGCTGACCCTAACGACAATGAAAGCCTCTATCACGCGACCGAGCTTGGCCATCACGAAGGGCTGAAACTGCTGCTCGCACATGGTGCCGCGCCGAAAGGAACAAATGCGTTGCTGCGCGCCATGGACTTTCACGATGTGGGCGCGGTGCGCATGCTGCTTGATGCCGGAGCGGACCCCAACGAATTTGCCGCTAATGAGGTTGGGGGTGAAGCGCCCTGGGTTGTCCCGGCGTTGTTTCAGGCCGCCCGCCGCCATGCGCGGCCGGAAATGATTGAGCTTTTGCTCGACGCGGGCGCCGATCCGGCGCGTCGCTGGCGTGGGGCGAGCGCTTATGCAGCGGCTTGTGTTTTCGGCAATGATGTCCTGCGGCGCAGGCTTGAAGAACTTGGACCTATGCCAGCGCTCTCGGAAGCTGAGCAGGTGTTGGCGGACTGCGTGCGCGGCCATGTTGAACCGGGGCGTTATCTGGAGATGGACAAGGTGCCGCCTGCCTTTGGGCAAGTGCTCCGCGAAGTGTTGTGGCTGCCGGGGCGGCAGGCGCATGTCGAGGCGCTGATCGCGGTGGGTGTGCCCTGGGATGCGCCTGATACCGAGGGGCTGACACCCGTGCAGGTCGCAGGTTGGGAAGGTCTGCCGGAAATGGTCGCCTATTTTCTGAAACTTGGTCCGGATTTGAGCCACGTGAACGGGTTTGGAGGCACGCTGCTCAGCACCATCATTCATGGGTCCGAGAACTGTCCGGACCGGGCAGAACGCGATTATCTGACCTGTCTGAAACTGGTGTTGGAACACGGAGTGGCCTTGCCAAAACGTGCCGCAGAGCTGGCCGGAGAGCCAGAGGTCGCGGACTTTCTTGCAGACTGGGCGGTGGCACATCCGGGGCAGGTTGTCGAACATGGCGTTGTCTGAGTTCGTTATCAACAGCTTGCCGGTGGGCGGGGGTGAATTGGCGATCACCCCCATCCCCGGGCGCACGCGGCACTACTACACCGACTGGCTGCGCCTGATCGATTGGCAGCCTGCGATGGTGATCTCGATGACTGCGCAGGCCGAGCTGGACCGCAAGGGTGCCGGAACGCTGGGGACTGACTTGGCCAATGAAGGGGTGATGTGGTGGCATTGCCCCGTGCCCGATTTCAACGTGCCGGATGGTACTTGGGATTGGAACGAAGTGCGGACAGACGCGCTGGCGATTCTTGCGCGTGGTGAGCGTGTCCTAGTCCATTGTTTTGGCGGTTGCGGTCGGTCGGGCATGATGTGTCTGCGTCTGATGATCGCGGCGGGCGAGGGGGCTGATGCGGCCCTCGCCCGACTGCGTGCAATACGGCCTTGTGCAGTGGAAACCGAGGCACAATTGGCGTGGGCACAACAGGGCTGAGGTGAGCGCCGGCCCTTATCTTTTCTTCTTGGCCATCGCTGATTTCACCATCTTTCCGAACTTGCGGTGTCTGTCGCGTGATTGTGCAATTGTCTCCGTCGCGTAGGCATTCTCGCGCTTGAGCTTTTTGAACCGCCTCAGGCGCTCCGGATCAATCTCACCCCTTGCGATGGCCGCTTGCACGGCGCAGCCCGGCTCGCTTTCGTGCTGGCAGTCGCGAAATTTGCAATGTTGCGCCAGTTCCGTGATCTCCGGGAAAGTCGCATCGATACCAAATTCAACTTCCGCTACGCCCAACCCACGCATGCCGGGCGTGTCGATCAGCCACCCGCCCGTGGGGATATGGTGGAGCGACCGGCCCGTGGTCGTGTGCCGTCCGCGCGCATCGTCTTCGCGGATATCCTGGGTCAGCGCCTGCCCGCCGGTCAGGGCATTGGCGATGGTCGTCTTGCCAACACCCGATGACCCGGCAAAGGCAATGGTTTGGCCCTTGCCGCTCCACGGAGCCAGCGCCTTAGCAACATCATCGCCTTTCGCATTGATCGCCAGCACCTCCAGATCGCGCCCAAGTTTGCGCGCCTCGTCGATGTAGTGATCGGGGTCGTCGCATTTGTCTGCCTTGGTGAGAACGATGACCGGCGTGATCATCGCATCATGCGCGAGTGCGAGATACCGCTCCAGCCGCGCAACATTGAAGTCGTTGTTGCAGGAGGATGTGATGAAGAGCGTGTCGATATTCGCGGCAATCAGTTGCTTTTCGCCGCTGTGGTATTCGGTGCCGCGGCTGAGTTCTGTTTTGCGGTCCAGCACACGCACCAGCCGGTGCTGTGCGGGGGCAGCCAATACCCAGTCACCCACAGCCACTGCCGCAGTGGTGATGCCAGGATCAAGTGTCAGGACTAGTGGCCCAACTTCGGAAAGCGCATTCACCCGGTCACGGTGAACGGTCGTGATCCGGGCAGGGGTGAGTGTCTCCAGCTCTTCAATCTCAAGCTGGGACATATAGAAGGGCGACCAGCCAAGGGCGTCGCGTGTCAGGTCTGTCAATGAAGTGTCCTCGTCAAAGGCGATGGGGTGGCTGACATATTCATGTCAGCGTCGACCGGACGAGGTAACGGAAAAGCCTTCAGCGCACCCGGACCGGGAGGGAAAAACGCACAATCATCTTTGTCCTCCTTTTTTACGAAGGGCTGCGGCGGTGAGCCCGACTCAGCCAAATCGCTGCGCGATTTCACTCTGTCGGGTTCACAATTTGCTAACGCAAATCATGAATGGTGAGAGGCTGGACAACGACCCAAGCGGGGCTCGTTATGGCTGCTTCCTTCCGGACCTGACCAGGTTGGCGAGGCGCTCGCCCGCGCCAACCTCTCAAAACGACATATAAGCGGCAGCGTAGAGCAGCGCAAGACGTCACAAAACAAGCGCGAAGCGGTCAAACCCATCGGGCCCTGACCCCAGATACCTCATTTGATCAGTCATGAATGGCCGGGCTTTGGGTGATGATAGGAACATCGCATTGGTTTCTGGCAGATGTTTGAACGTCCATGTAGGTCGGATTTCTGGCGCAACAGTTTTACGTTCATGCAGATGAGCAACCAGAATGTCGCGCGCGGATTCTGTGGATCGATAGACAATCGCATCCTCGGCCACCGCCGGATAGTTGCCGCCACCGAACGCGCGATAGCTGTTGGCAACCAGAATAAGAGGGTCACCGTCCCTGACCGGGCGATCTTGATAAGTCAGACGTGTGATCCTTCCCGTTTGTGTCGCTGTGTTCGATGGGCGGCTTGCAGGTTGGCTAAGGTCGATCTCATAATGCAGGCCGTCAAGCACATCGTAGTCGTAGCCGGGGCTATGAGGGGCGAGCAGCATCTGATCGCTTTGCCCCGGTGTGAGCTGTGCATAATGCGCTGCCGCGCGTTCCAACCAAGTGCGCAGATAGGCTCCGGTGCACCTGAAGGCGCAGATTGCATTTGCGAATGGATAAACCGCGGCAGCATCGCGCAGTGTCAACGGACCGGGTTTAAGATCAATGTAGTGCCCAGGCCCCGCATGGCCGCCGAACATGAAAGGTGCCGTCACACTGATGATCGGCAGAGCGGCATATGGGCCACCAGCCAGCGCGATCTCTACATGTGCCCGTTGCGCATCCGCCAGAATCTGCTGGCTCAGATCGGGGAGAATTGTGGCAAAGTAGGTGTGGATGGGCGTTGTTATAGTTGCGATGGGCTGCTCAATATGTGCCAGCGTGGCTGCGTGGCTCTCTCGCAAACCAGCGAGAAAAGGCTTGTGCAGCTTGTGCGTCGCCTCTTTCGGGGTGAGCCCAGTGACGAGCGACGCCTGATGCGTGCCGACGGACCATTTCGCCCCGTCAAAGCTCAGCTCAAGATCGATTACTCCAAGATGGCTGCCATAGAACCCGGCCTTAACTGCAGGTTTGCCGTGCAAGGTTCCGGCGACGGGGTTCACAATCTTTGATGATGGTCTTGTGGGGTCAGGAAATGTTTCATGCGTGTGCCCGGTCAGTACGACATCCAACCCATCAAGAGCTGCCAGAGGGATGGCGGCGTTTTCCATGCCATCGCTGTGGCTCTCGGGGCCGATGCCGGAATGACATAAAGCGACGACCAGATCAGCACCTGCCGCCTTGATCTGCGGCACCAGCCGCTCTGCACAGGTGACGATATCCTCGGTTTGTACCTGACCGGCGAGCTTGTCGCGATCCCATTGCGTGATTTGTGGCGTGACAAATCCGATCACCCCAACCCTGATGATACGCTCCTGCCCGTCGCTGCATATGAGCGTTCGCTTGAGAAGGGTATAATCCTTTGCCAACGGGGGGCCTTGCAGCAGGTCAATGTTGGCGCACACGATTGGGCAAAGCGCATCTGCAAGGATGTGCCGCAAGAAGCCAATTCCATAATTGAACTCGTGATTCCCAAGCGTGACGGCATCGTAGTTGAGCGTATTAAACGCGTTGATCATCGGATGCGGGCGACCGTGTTCAGGATGTGTGGCAAGATAATCGGCAAGAGGATTGCCCTGGGCAAAATCGCCATTGTCAAAGAGCAGGGTAGTAACCCCTTCTTCGTGCCGGAGCGCCTCGATCTGCTCAATCAGCCGGATCAGCCCGTATTGTGGGGCTGTGCGGGCGGCGAAATAGTCGTAATCCAAAAGATGCATGTGCAAATCTGTCGTCTCCAGAATCCGAAGCCGTGCATGGGTCGCGTTGTGCGAAGATCCGACGTCCAATAGGTCGGCGTGATTTGCTAACATGTCGCAACCATAACGAGAAATCCGTGTCCGGCCACCTGTCCTTTTAGCAGAAGCGTTTGAATCCCGGCAGTTACCGTGCCATTGCAACACCATGAAGATTGCGGAAACGGTTACTTTTGGTGGTGCAGCGCTCAATCGTGCGACAGAGCGTCGCGCAGAAATTGATCAGCTCATTGCCGATCCCGCAGCCAAGACAATTCTGCAGTGGCGCGGAAAACCGATGGTTGCGAACGGTACTCTGGTGCAGGTTCCGCTCGACCATCCTGTATTGGATGACGCTAGCCGCGAACGGG
Organism: Cognatiyoonia sp. IB215446; assembly: GCF_033963825.1. Lineage (NCBI taxonomy): Bacteria > Pseudomonadati > Pseudomonadota > Alphaproteobacteria > Rhodobacterales > Paracoccaceae > Cognatiyoonia > Cognatiyoonia sp. IB215446. The sequence goes on from NZ_JAXBMD010000001.1 coordinate 839,892, forward strand.
TCTTGTTGTGCAACGCGGACACCGGGCCGGTTCTGGCGACAGATATGTCGGATTGGACGCCGCCAGACGGTGACGCGGCAGACCTTAACAGCTTTCTGGACCGCACCCAGCAACATCACCCATCCGTTCCGAACGCGGTCTTTGCCGAGCTGCGCGGGATCATGACCCAGCTTTCACCGGCGGATGCAGAACTTGCGGTGACGGCAAAGGCGGTCCTTGGCTGGCACCAGACGCATCGGTTCTGTGCCGTCTGTGGGCATGAAAGCGTCATGGCCATGGCTGGGTGGCAACGCGATTGCCCGGCCTGCGGCCATCATCACTTCCCCCGCACCGACCCGGTTGTGATCATGTTGATCACGTACGGTAATGCGGTGCTGGTCGGGCGCTCTCCCGGTTGGCCAGAGGGGATGTATTCGCTCCTTGCCGGTTTCGCCGAGCCGGGGGAAACGGTCGAGGCCGCTGTGCGCCGCGAAGTGTTCGAAGAGGTTGGCGTGCGGGTGGGGCCGGTGCGATATCTCGCCAGCCAGCCCTGGCCGTTTCCGGCATCCCTGATGCTGGGCTGCGCGGGTGAAGCCCTTGGCACGGAATTGACGATTGATCCAAACGAGATTGAGGACGCGCTGTGGGTCAGCCGTGAAGAGATGGCACAGGCCTTTGCGGGCACGCATCCGAAGATCCTGCCTGCCCGCAAGGGGGCTATCGCGCATTTCTTGCTCCGTGCATGGCTGGCCGATAGGCTGGATGAGTGACGGGCACGCGGTCATCATTACTCTAACTAAAAGACGGTTCGTATGAAATTCAGTACGCGCGAAGACATCGAAGCCCCCATTGCCTTTGTCTTCGATCGTGCAAGTGATTTCGATGCCTTGGAAAAGCGGGGACGCCAATATGGTGCCGAGATCAGCCGCAACGGTGATGGGCCAGCGCAAGTCGGGATGGCTTGGGATGCCGTGTTCGAATTTCGCGGGCGCAACCGGCAGATGCAGGTGAAATTGACGCAGTTCACTCCGCCGGAGGCTTACATCTTTGAAACGGAGATGAATGGACTGACGGCCGTTTCAGATGTGACATTGGTATCGCTCTCACCTAGCCGGACGCGTCTTGCCATCGGGATCGATCTGCGCGCGCATACCTTGACGGCGCGGCTACTTCTACAATCGATGAAGCTGGCAAAGACGAAGCTGACCAAGCGGTTCAAAGCGCGCGTGCGCGACTATGCCGAAGACATTGAAGAGGCGTATCGCGCCCAAACCTGAGCGTTGCACCTAAAGGTCTTCGAGGATCATATCAGACGCTTTTTCACCGATCATGATGGCCGGGGCGTTTGTATTGCCCGACACGATCTCTGGCATGATGGAGCAATCCGCCACCCGCAAACCGGTGATCCCGTGAACCCGTAGCCGTTCATCGACGACTGCGTCCTTGCCCTGGCCCATTTTACAGGTGCCGGTGGGATGATAGATGGATGCGGTGTTGTTGCGCGCCCAATCCAGCGTGCCTTCGTAATCCTCCATATCCAGGGACGGGTGTGGACGGAATTCCTCGGATATCTTTGAGCTGAGCGGTGCATGTCTTGCGATTTTGCGTGCGACATTCACACCGGCGACAATGGTCTGGCAGTCGGTCTCAGTGGATAGATAATTGGGGACAATCTTCGGATAGGTCCTTGGCGCGTTATTTTGTAGCCGAATCTCGCCCTTGCTTTCGGGCCGCAACTGGCAAACCGACATCGTGAAGGCCGAAAACTTGTCGGCACCCTTGCCCGGGTTCTCGGCTGAAAGCGGTTGGACATGAAACTGGATATCCGGGGTTGCGACATCGGGTCGGGTTTTCATGAAGCCGGTGGCAAGGCTTGCCGCCATGGTCATCGGCCCTGCGCGGAACATCAGGTATTTCAACCCGATGCGTGCCTGCCCGTAAAGCGATGAGACCTCATCGTTCAGGGTTGGTTCGTTGCATTTGTAGACCAGTCGCGCTTGCAGATGGTCCTGCAGGTTCTTGCCGACGCCTGTGAGTTCATTGACAACGTCAATTCCATGTTCGGCCAGATGTGCCGCCTCGCCAAGACCGGACAGCATCAGGATCTGGGGCGAATTGATCGCACCGCCCGACAGGATAATTTCCTTGCGCGCCGTGATCGTCTGCTGGCGACCTTGGCGGTCGGTATAGGTGACAGCCGTCGCCTTCTTGTCTGTGATCGCCACTTTTTCGACCAGCGCATGGGTGATGATCTGCAGGTTCTCGCGCGATTTCACCGGGTTGAGATACGCGACGGCAGCGCTGCAGCGCCGCCCGTTCCTTGCCGTGAGCTGGAAAAAACCCACGCCTTCCTGATCGGCACCATTGTAGTCGGGATTGAATTTGTAGCCAGCGGCTTGCGCTGCGGCGACCCATGCATCCGTGATGGGGCGCTGGATGCGCATGTTGGATACGGAAAGCGGCCCTGCATTGCCATGATACTCGTCGGCCCCGCGTTCGTTGTTCTCAGCCCGCTTGAAAAGCGGCAGCACATCATCCCAGCCCCAGCCGGTATTTCCCATCTGCCGCCAGCGATCATAGTCCTGAGACTGGCCACGCACATAAAGCAGACCGTTCAGCGATGATGACCCGCCGAGTACCTTGCCACGAGGCCATTCGATAGACCGTCCGTTGAGGCCCGGATCGGGCTCTGTCTTGTAGCACCAATCGACTTTTGGGTTATGGATCGTCTTGAAATACCCGACCGGAATGTGAATCCACGGATTCGTATCCTTGCCGCCAGCCTCAAGTAAAATGACCTTGTGGGCCGGATTCGCACTGAGCCTGTTGGCCACAACGCATCCCGCAGACCCCGCACCAACAACGATAAAATCAGCTTCCACTGCACGTTTCTCCATCAAAGTGAAAAAATACTATGCAGAATGGAAAGACTATACTAGGCTTTTTTGAAACGAAAAGTCTCAATAATTTTCAATATGGGAGGAACACATGAAAATTGGAGATAAGCTGAGCCATATTTCGCGCAGGGACCTGTTCAAGGTCGCTGGTCAGTACGGGATGAGCTCGACCTTGCTTGCTGCAGGAACCTTTGGTGGCGCGATGAGCGTAGCCAACCTCGCAGCAGCGGCAGAATCGTCTTACGAGAAGCGTTTCGCGAACGAGCCGAAATACACGCTCAAGATGGGTGCGGCCGGTTTCAACCAGCGTAACCTGCTGGTCGAACGGGCTGGCGTGCTGGAGTTTTTGCGTGACCTTGAAAGCCGCACGGATGGGGAGATCCGGGTGGAATTCATTGGTGACAACCAGATCTGCAACCAGTTGTCCTGCGTTGAAAAGACCCAGCAGGGAATCGTGGACATGTATGCAGCCTCCACGCAGAACTCGGCTGGTGGCGCGCCCTATCTGAACGTGCTCGACTACGCGTATATGTTCCGCAGCCGGGCTGACCAGTATTACTTCCTTTACAGTCCAAAAAGCCAGGAAGTGCTGCGCGATCCGTTCGAAAAGATGCACGGGCTGAAGTTCCTGTTCAGCCATGCGGAATTGCGTGGCATCCAGCTGGGTCTGTCCTGGCAGGATCGTGAAACTGTTACGAGTATTGAGCAGTTGGCCGGAACGAAGAACCGCGTGACGGGCACGCAGCTGGGCCGCATTGCCATGCAGGCGCTCAACCTCAACCCTGTGCCGATTGCGTGGGAGGAAACGCTTGACGGTCTCAAGCAGGGTCTGATCGACGGCGCGGAAACATGGGCGTCAGCCGTGGCCTACGCCAACATGTCGCCGGTTGTGTCGCAATGTGTCGACCTGCGTTTCTTCTGCGGGACAGAGCATACCGCGATGTCGGCATCTGTCTTTGACAGCATGGAAGGCTATTTGCAGGACGCGATCATGGAATCGGCTTATCTGGCGCAGGTTCACGTACAGGCCGCAAACGAGGCCGCACTCGTGAACACCGTCGGCTTCTCAACGCCACAACTGCCAGACACGATCTTTGCACAAAACAACGTGCGCATCGCCAATCTGTCAGATGCCGAAATCAAGAAGGCCGAGGAAATGTGCTCGCCCGAATTCCAGCCTGCGCTGTGGGAGCAGTGGCGTGAGCGGATCAACGGCTGGGCCGGTGGCATCGACACATATCAGGAAATCTATGACGAGGTTCGGACCAATCCGCACACACTTGCGGAAAATGTTGAACCACGCCGTTGGTGGAAAGCCTGATCCTGTTCTAGTCTGGGACAAGCCAGCCCGGAAACTCTGGGCTGGCTTTTTGTCACTACGCCGGTTGACCCGGCCCGATATGGACGGGGGAGGCCATATCCATGCTCAGCGAATTTTTCGGCATCTTCAGTGCCTTGGCGGATCAGGACGCCTTTATGATCCGCACCGCCTTGCGCAGTGATGGCGCCTGGTTGTTTGGTGGATTTCTTACCATTGTTGGCGGCCTGATCGTCATGTTCGTTTACAAGACGGTGCCGTTTATCGACCGCCATCTTGAAAAGACCATTATGGTGTGGAGTTATCTGGCGATTGCCTACATCATCTTCATGGGCGTGATCGACCGCTTCATTTTCAATGATCAACAGCCCTGGTCGACGACGATACCCCCGTTTTTGTTCATGATCATGGCGTGGTTTGGTGCGGCCTATAACGTGCGGCTGCGCACGCATCTGAGTTTCAGCGAATTCCGCAGCAGAATGCCGCGCGTGGGCCAGATGATGTGTCTGGTGCTTGATGCGATCCTGTGGCTGGGTCTGGCTGTTATTGTGGTGACAACGACATTGCGTCTTACCGCCAATTCGGCGGCGAACTTCCAGATTGTTCTGGGAACGGACGACACCATGCAATGGTGGTTTATCGCAACGATTCCCGTGGCCTTTGTCCTTCTCGCAGGTCGCGTCTTTGAGAATCTGTCAGATGATTTCCGCCGCTGGCGCAATGATGAGCCGTTAATTGAACAGGCCGTGATCGGGGGGGATGTGTGATGGATACCGGAACCTGGGTCACGCTGATTTCACTTGGCGTCACGTTCTTTTTCATGATGGGCGTGCCGGTGCTCCTGGTCATCGCTTATTGGGTCATCGGCTGTTCGTTTGTGCTGGGCCTGACACTCGACAATATGGGGTCAGAGCTGCTCAACGTCTTTAACAAGGGCTTTGCTTTGCTGGCGATGCCGCTTTTCATTCTGACCGGTGACCTTATCAACCGGTCGGGTATCGCGCGGCGGTTATCGGACTTTGCCTATTCCTGTCTGGGCTGGCTGCGCGGTGGTCTGGCGATGGCATCGATCGGGGCCTGCGGCCTGTTCGCCGCGATTTCCGGGTCGAACTCGGCCACGACAGCCACAATCGGGTCAATGCTACATCCGGAGATGACAAAAGGCGGTTATGACGAACGCTTCTCTGCCGCCACGGCAGCGGCAGGTGGTACTGTCGGGATCATCATTCCTCCGTCCATCATCTTCATCGTCTACGGTTTCCTGATGAACCTGCCGATCTCGGATCTGTTCATTTCGGGCATTCTGCCGGGCGCGTTGATGGTCTTTGGCATGCAATTTGCCTGCTGGATCATCTGCCGCATCAATGGCTGGGGTTATCTGATCCCACTGCAACTGAACCGAGTCCTGAAGACTGCATTTGGGGCCTGGCTTGGCTTTTTTGCGATCGGTCTGGTTCTCTGGGGCATCTACACGGGCAAGTTTTCACCAACCGAGGCCGCGGGCGTGACCGTCGGTTTCTGCATCATCGCAGGGCTTGTCAGCTATCCGCTGAACAAGATCATGGGCAGCGACAAGGATAAACCGGTTGAGCAAAAAGGTTGGTCCGAGATGTTCGTTGTTGAGGGTTTCAAGGTCTGGGAGATTCCGTCAATCGTTGTCAGGTCAGCCCAGATTTCGGGCATCCTCGCGCCGCTGATTGCCATTTCCGTGGTGATGCAGCAGATCCTGTCGCTCTTGGGTGCGCAGGCCGTGATCGGGGATTTCGTGACATCAATGGGGGGGTATTATGCCGTGTTGTTTACGGCAATGGTAATCGTCTTCTTCTCTGGCATGATCCTTGAAAGCCTGCCGGTGACGATCATTTTGGCCCCGATTTTGGCCCCAATTGCGGTTTCCGCAGGTGTTGATCCGATCCACTTTGCCGTGATCTTCCTTGTGGGCGCATCCATCGGGTTCATCACGCCACCTTATGGTCTGAACCTTTATGTGGCGTCCGGGGTGACAGGCGTTCCGTATTTCCGGTTGCTTCGCTACATTGTGCCCTATCTGATCGCGTTGATCACGGTATGGTTTATTGTGGCGATGGTGCCTGCAACAGCATTGGCGCTTCTGCCGAACAGGTAAAAGATGGCCATGGCAGAGAATGATGTCGCGGGAAGCACGGCGCAAATCCCCACTAACCTCCGGCTTTTGATTCTGCTGGAGGAGGTGGCGAAGGCCGGTGTCCCCGTGACACCATCTGTGGTGAATGAAAATCTCGGCTTGCCGAAACCCACGATCCACCGGCTTTTTGCCACGGCAGAGGCTGAGGGTTTCCTGCAGCGCGACATTGACGGACGATCCTACAGTCCAGGGCGCCGGATGCGGATATTGGCCACCAACACGTTGTCGTCCGAGCGGGTGCGCACGGTTCGGTTGGCGGTGCTCAAGGCGCTGGCAATGTCTGTGGGCGAGACCTGCAACATCGCAATCCCGGAAAGGGATGGGATGTTCTACCTCGACCGGGTGGAAACCCATTGGCCGCTGCGGATCCAGCTGCCTGTCGGTACGCAGGTGCCATTTCATTGCACGGCAAGCGGGAAGATGTATCTGTCCACTTTGCGGACGGATTATCTGGATCGGTTCCTGCGCAACTATGTGCTGGAACGCCAGACGGTCCATACGATTACGGCGACCGACGATCTTTACGACGAGTTGTCGAAGATTCGCGACCGCGGCTATGCAACCGACGATCAGGAATTCATGGCCGGCATGACGGCCATCGCCGTACCCATTCTGGATGACCGCGGGCGGCTTCTATCGACATTGTCGATCCACGCCCCGGAGCAGCGACGTGATGTCGGTGAACTGGTTGATCATCTGCCGGAACTGCAGCGCGCAGCGGCAGAGCTGACAGAGATCGTCGGGCGTTAGGTCTTATTGTTCCGGTTAGGCCTGACGGTATGGCAACTGCGGACCCGGAGATGGTGAGACTTGTTTTTGGGGTAATGTCAGTAATGAGCCCGAAGTGGTCGGTGCTGCGTGGTGCCCGAACGGCAGCGACGCTGCCCAAAGCGAACACGACAGAATTGCAAACTCGGATCAGTCTGCAGCGCTTGGACGCTCCAGTTTTTCCGGCGATAAGGCTGATCCGATGTTGCGCCAGTGGCCCGAATTGCCGACCGTCAACTAGCGGGTTGATAGAGAGCTATCGTGTATGGTCAATTTCAATCCGCCTCGGCCGCGCAGGCGTTGTCAGACTAGCGGCGCTGTACCAAACCATCACGAAAATGCCCGTTGTGGCGGCTACTGACGCCCTGTAGCCTGCCTTTATGTTGCGGTCACACAAGATGTAAGCTGATAGGTCAAAAGCGATTTCTTGGGGAGATTACGCAGGGCATTTCGTTTAGCTGCGCTGTTGCAGACAGATATGCGCCCTAGGGTCCTGACCCCAGTTTTATCTCGCCCTATTATATCTTTCGGAAGTCTCAACCCGGCCACACAAAATAGGATGACATGATGGACAGTAGTACACTTGGACTAATCTGGTGGATGACAAGTGTGGCAGATATGACGTTGAATGATTGCCCCAACGGGTGCCTGACGACCGAAAGGCAAGACCCACAGCTATTTTATCAGTTCGGACAACTGCAATCTGATGAATTTGAGGACGCGAATGAGTTCTACCTTGGCTATGACAGCCATCGTCGACGCGGGCCCTTTCGCCCCACTTATGGTCTTTCGCTCACAACTGATGGGGCTGCATGGTTCGGGATCGGCGGGAAATGGAGCAGCCAATACGTTTACGACACCCCATTGTTCATCGAAACCTCGCTGATGCCTGGTTTTTACAGGCAAGGTGACGGCGCTGATCTTGATGGCGTTCTGCAATTTCGAGCGGGACTTGGTATTGGCTATACGTTTGACAACGGCAGTAACCTGACGATCACCTACGACAGCATGGCCAATGCAGATTTTTTCGACGACATCCCGAGCCGCGAAACGATCGCCATCCGTTGGACGACCAACTGGGAGGGGCCAAGCCTTCGTTCAAGACTGGGTTGGTGAGGGCGACACCTGAGACAGGCAGCCTCGTCCTTCGACCGTCATGCCAGGCGCACTGGGTCGCTGTTGTAGGTCATATCGGCAATCTTCACCTTTGATGCAGACGCTGGCCCTCGCAGCATATGGTGGTCGAGAGGTTCATCCAAAGTCTCTTTTCGGCTGGCTTCAGCCATTTTCAGAGAGGCCACGAATGACGGACATGTTCCGCAAGGCCGACCTATCCAGAGCGTTGAAGGCGCTCAACTTGCTGAACAGATGGACCGAAAGTGATTTGCGCGACCCTCGTGCTGTGGAGGTACCACTCTAAACTGTGGTCGTGTGCGACGCGGTCATGATCCCGAAGCCGCCGACGGCGATCAGGCTGAGGGCCCAGACGATGTCTAGATTGAACCACGTGCGTGACAGAAATTTCAGGCCCAGCCAGAAATACATTACAGCAGCCAGCAAACCGCCCGCAAATGTCATGGCCGCCGTGTGGATGGCCGCGACGATGAAGGCCATTCCGACATTGTTTGTCATCAGGTCCTCAGCGGCCTGATGTCCCGCATCCAACGTGCCGGGTGCACAGAGCCCCAGAAAGATCGGCACCAGCATCAGGCCCGCGCCATGTGCCATGGCCGCAAGAAAGGACCAAAGCGCCAGCCTAGACGGCGGCACCCGTGCCAGGAACCTGGGATGCCTGCGGTTGATCAGCAGGTAAATACCCAGCCCGATCACCAAGAGCCCCGCGCCCATGCGGATCTGGCCCTCGTAATAGACCAGCGTCACCATCAGCGAAAACGGCAGCAGGATCGCGCACATGGCAATGAAATGGCCAACCGCCAGCGCCACAAGCGCGCCGGGCAAGGCAGAGGTTTTCCGTTCCATTAGTGCCGCGGAAACCGCTAGCGGCCACCCCATGCCGGGGTTCAGCCCGTGATAGAGGCCAGAGACGATCACCGCCCACCACAGGGCGGCAGGAGTGATCAGTTCAGCCATGAGAGATGGCCTTTGATTTGCGCGACACTGCCCTTCGACGCGCATAGGGGAAGAGGCCCCGGATCATGCCCGGGGCATCGTTTCACCTGCATCAGACGTTCGGGTAGCAGAAGCTGTCCGTCGAGCAATCGCCGCCTTCCAGACGGATCTGGTGGCTCCGATAGCCTTCGGGGAACTCGACCCAGAAGTCCTTGTTCAAGGTCAGCCCGCCGTTTTCGCCCACATCGGCGCACACCATCGCGGCACCACGCTCGCCGGGGTAGAACTGATCATCCCATGTGGAATAAAGCGAATTGGTCCAGTAGACCCGCCTTCCATCGCGGCTGATCTCAACCATTTGCGGGCCGTAGCCAAAGGTTTTGCCATTGGGATGCGGGGTCTTCTTGACGATCCCGCCAATCTCGACCTTGCCGGCGAGTTTCGGGTTCATCGGGTCCGAGACATCATATTGATGCATCTCACCCAGCCCCCAGCAAGCGACGTAGAGGAACCGGTCATCAAGGCTCAGGTCGATATCCGTGACCAGCGGCGGGCAGGCACCAAAGCCCTTCAGCAGTTCCGGCAGATCATCCGCATCCGCTGGGACCGGATCGATGGTGATCGTCTTCTTGGCCTGCCACTCGCCATTTTCATCCCGCCACCAGGTAAAGATCGCGCCTTGCAGGTTCGTCGTGTCCACCACAACACCACAGAACCCATACTCCTTGACCGGATCGTGGGCCGGACGAATCTCCAGCGCCATCTGGTGGTTTTCACCCAGATCAATCGACTTTGTGACCTTGCGCGCGCGCAGATCCCAGAAATGGATGTGGTGGCCGTATTTGTTGCTGAGCAGGTCCTCTGGAACGATCCCGTTCTCAAATTGCGGCGGGAGGCCCCATTCGCTGCTGACCATGTAATCGCGCGGCAGGTTCCACCAGAAATCGTAATGCTTGTCCTGAATCCCCCGGTCCATCTCGTACCGGCCGAGTATCTCGAATGTCTCGCAATCCATGATGAAAATGCCGGGTGGGCCATCCGTTCCGTCCTCGCCGCCACCTCCAAGGGTTGAGACATAGATGCCCTCTGGCCCGCAATGGATGGTGTGTGGGCGGGAATAGCCCGTCTTCTCAAACAGCTCCTCCGGTTCGATAATCTTGTGGATCTTGGCCTTCAATGGTTCTTTCACGTCGATGACGTAAATCCGGCTGGACCGGATACCAGGGATGATCAGATAGCGGCGCTCCAGAAATGCATGGCCGGTCAATGGTGACAGGGCCGATGAGCAGGCGTTCCAACCGAAATGATGAAACTCATCACCCTTGTTCGGCATGAACAGGCTATGCACGATCTGCCCGTAGGTGTCAGATGTGGGATCGACGTCGACAACCGCAAGGCCGTCAGGCTGACTGCCATCGGGACTGAGCATAAGGGTGAAAGCCAGCGTCTCTGCCGGTGCCTCCATCGCGATTTTGGCCGTTGGATAGAACGTCGGATCAGGTCTTAGGTTCATGTCAATCTCCTCCCAGATTTGATGAAAATGCCGGTTTGTCGGCTTATTGGGCCTATGGGGCCTTATGCCGAAAATAGTCGGCATCAATTGTCAGACAATTGATTTGACTATGCATGCGACCCCTGCCCACGATCAAGAAAATAATGGAGTGCCAATTTGCCGCCCTCCCGGCGACCGGATTTCGGGTGGAACGTGCCGCATTTTTCAGCGATAGTGAGCGTAGCCAACATTGCCGGGGACCCCATCAGATGACGTTGACCGTCCCAAAAATGTCGTCCTGTTCCGATTGCCCAATTCGGTATAACGCTGTCTGTTCCCGCTGCGACTCCGACGAGTTGGTGCGGCTGGAAGAGATCAAATACTACCGTTCGTATTCTGCAGGGCAGCCGATTTTCTTTGCCGGTGACCCGCTGGAATTCGTGGGGTCAATCGTGTCTGGCGTGGCCAGTCTGACGCGCACGATGCCAGACGGTCGCGTGCAGATGGTCGGACTTCTGCTGCCGGGGGACTTTCTGGGCCGACCGCACCGCAACACTATTGATTGTGATGTCGTTGGTGAGACGGATGTGATGCTGTGCTGCTTTCGCCGCCGTCCTTTTGAGACGCTGATTGACGAGACACCCCATGTGGGTCAGCGCCTGCTCGAGATGACGCTGGATGAGTTGGATGCGGCACGCGAGTGGATGCTGGTGTTGGGGCGTAAGACAGCGCGTGAAAAAATCGCATCTTTACTGCACATGATTGCGACGCGGATGGCGTCGCTCAAGCCCGGCGAGACGGCGCAAACGTCATTCACCCTGCCGATCACGCGCGAGACGATGGCCAATTATCTGGGACTGACGATTGAAACGGTTAGCCGTCAGATGTCTGCACTGAAAAAGGACGGCCTGATCGCCTTCAGCGATCGTCGCGATATCAGTGTTCCCGATCTTCACGCCCTGAAGGCCGAAACGGGCGAAGACGCCTAACCACCAGACGCGCTGAAAAAGAGGCATCCTACCGTGTCAGCACGCGTGGTTTTTGCGTGTGCATGCGTGGTATTTGCCGCGCCCGCACTGGTGCGGTTGCCGTTTTGGTGAAACAGCACGACCCATCCCAAAAGCATTTTTAAGATGGAGATTACGCGTGCTGACGAGAGCCAAGAGTTTTGCCAGACCATTGCTTGCTATGGCAATGCTATCACTTGGAAGCCACACTATGGCAGGTGGGTTATCCACCATTATTGAACCCGCAATCGAAACCCCGTCAGCGACCACTGATGATGTTGATTGGACAGGTCTGTATCTGGGCGGTCAAGCGAGCTTGCCTAAGGTCGACGCACGCAGTCTTGAGCACATTGGCGACGGGATCGCAATGGGTATTCATGGCGGATATCTGCAGGACCTCGGGCAGCTTGTTATTGGTGCTGAAGTTGAGGTGAACCTGACCGCCATCGAAAGCTGGAGCGATGACTTCCCGCTTTCAATCATTGCCGCTGGGCACGTTCGTGCAGGTTACGATCTTGGTAGTTTCTTGCCATATGTCGCTGTCGGCGTCTCGCAGGCACGATTGGCAGGTGATGTCGATGAGACAGATAACGGCACCTTTGCACGCGTGGGCATTGACTATCGCCTGACCGACAACCTCAGCCTTGGTGGGCAATACACCCATTACCGCTACGACGATTTTGCGGGTACGGGCGATGACTTTGACATAAGTGCCACGGGCGCGCGGCTGTCTTTGCATTTCTGACATAATGTCATGACCCGAATCTGTGTTAGCTTGGTGGAAAGCTGAAGCGACAGGTTTGGAAGAGATGATGATGAAAAAGGTTTTGTTGGCAGCTGGCATGGCTGTGATGAGTGCTGGAACTCTCTCGGCACAGGATGTCGAAGGCAGCAGTGATCACCCGTTGATTGGCCGCTTTGAAGGTGCGGCGATCACGGCATATGACCGGCGAGATTTCGACGAATATCTCTTTCCCGTGGCAGAACTTCGCAGCGCGGGTGACGATAGTTTTCAGTCTATAGAAGGGGCGAAGACCAGCATAGCCTATATTCTGCCTTCAGCCGCCTCATTGGTCGAGGTTGAGCGAAACTATGAAATGGCGCTGGGCGAGGCTGGGTTCGAAACCGTTTTTCAGTGTGCAGACGGCACATGTGGGGGCACGGCGCTGGCTTACGAGATCGAGCAATTTCCGCTGCCACGGATGATCGTCGATCCGTTCAACTACCGCTATCTGGGTGTGAAACAGACGGGCGAGACCGGTGAGGTTTATGCCGCGATCCTTTTCAGCGTCGACAATGATGATCGTGTCCGCGTTCAGGTGACCGTGGTTGAGACGGATGAGATCGCGTTCAAGATGGTCGATGCCGCCGCGATGGAGGCGGATGTGCTGGAGACAGGGCGTGTCGCGCTTTACGGTATCCAGTTTGACACGGATGAGGCGACGATCCGCCCTGACAGTGCCGACACACTGGCAGAGATGGCCACGTTTCTGTCGGCCAATCCCGATCTTGCTGTCGTGATTGTTGGCCATACCGATAATCAGGGATCGATGGAATACAATCTGGGCCTCTCCAACCGCCGGGCAGAGGCTGTGAGGGATGCATTGGTGTCGGATTACGGCATCTCAACTGATCGCATGAGCCATGCCGGGGCCGGTTTCCTGGCCCCGGTCGCGACCAACACGACAGCTGCCGGTCGTGCGCTTAACCGTCGAGTCGAGATCATCGCCCGATAGCGCAGGCGCTCAGACCACCGTCAGACAGGCACAGGTCGCGTGGTGCTGGATCTTTTGTGATGTGCTGCCCAGAAACAGGCTTGCAACCGATCCGAGACCGCGCCGGCCCATGACAATCAAATCTGCGTCCTTGTCTTTTGCGACCTTGAGCACCTGTCGCACCGGATCGCCGATATGCATGTCCGTCTCGACTGTGCAGCCTTTTTCCTTGGCCAGTTCCGCCGCTTCGGCGACGATTTTGTTGCCAGTTTCCTCCAACTCGGCGTGGGATGGGGCGGTGAGCAATTCGTGATAACCCACTGGCCCGCCGACGATGAAAGCTGTCGTCTCGGCCTGCGGGGCATGCACGATGATCATCTTTGCATTGCTTGCCGAAGCGATGTCACAGGCGGTTGTAACGGCCTTCTTTGAACACTCGGACCCGTCCACCGCAACCACGATTGTCTTGAACATCTTCCTCCTCCTTCTTTTGGGAAACTGCCGCACGTCCGGGCGCGTCGCCCTATCGACGCGTTGCCAATACACGCTGGCAAATTGCGTTGTCCCGTTGCCGCGCCTTAGCGCGACATCAGGATCGGCCGGTCCGCCAGTTCCAGCAGACTGCGTGTTGCTCCGCCAAAAACCGCCTCGCGCAAGCGCGAGTGCCCGTAAGCGCCGCTAACGATCATCTGCGCGCCGACCTCTTTGGCCCGCCGCAGCAGAATATCGCCCACATGTGGTTCTGTTTTCGCCAAAACGGCTACCTCTGATTTGGTGCCGTGGCGCATTAGATACTGGGCCATGGCTCCGCCAGGATCAGACCGGTCAGCGGCATGTTGGGGCGGATCGATGATGCAGATGTCGGCCTTGTCCGCCTGTTGCAGTAGGGGCAATGCAGCTCTGGCCGCAGCCAGTGCCTCGGCCCCGTCGTTCCAGCCCATCAGGACATGCCCGCCCGCCTCGGGCGCCTTGCACCCCTGCGGGATCATCAAGACAGGGCGCTCTGCCGCAAAGAGGCATGCTTCAACGAGGTTCGCAGCCTCCGGGTTGTTCTGATAGGGGCGCGGCAGAACGACCAGATCGGAAAAACGCAGCTTGCGCGCCAGATACCCGGTCAATGCCGGGCCCTGCACGGTCGCTGCTTCCATTGACCAGCGGATCAACTCGCCATGCATGCGGTCTTCCAGCCAGGCTTCCAATTTTTGCCGCTCGTCAATTGCATCACGCGTTTGTTCGGCAACCATCAGCGCCTCGGCACCAAGATAGTAATTGTTGGTTTCCGTGTGGCTGATGGTCACCACATAGATGTCAAGATGCGCGCCCATTCGATCGGCGAGCGAAATTGCGGCATCGAGGCCTTCGGTGGACTGATCCTTATCCGTCAGTATCGTCGCAATGATCTTGTAAGACATTGGCCCAGCTTTCCCCATATCGGTTCTCACGTTGGGGGCGATTGTTCGCGCAAAACCGCTCCTTGGGATCACTATGGCGCGGTCATGGGGCGCGTGTCTTGATCCATGTCAAATGAAGTCTTGATCCACATCAAGGCGAGAGCCCGGTCGACATTCCATAAGCAAAATCACCAAAGGTCTGTCGCCCCTTTTTTCGGGACGGCGAAGGAAGGGGAACTCTTATGGGGAACTATATCAAGTTGATCGCGCTGGGCTGTGTCGCCCTGTTTGCAGCGATCGGCGCGAATTGGGGGCGCGATACGGCGTATGTCGTGCACGCGATCATCATTCTCGGCGTTTCAGGTTTCATGTTCATCCGGGTCTTGCGCCAGATTGACGAACCCGTCAAAGCCACGCCGGACGGATACATGGATGACGTCATCCGCGCCGGTGTCATCGCCACAGGGTTCTGGGGCGTTGTTGGCTTTCTGGTTGGCGTTGTGATCGCTTTCCAACTTGCGTTCCCGCAGCTGAATTTCGAAGTTCTTCAGCCTTATGGCAACTTTGGTCGTCTGCGTCCGCTGCACACATCAGCGGTCATTTTTGCATTCGGGGGTAACGCCCTGATCATGTCGTCATTCTATATCGTGCAGCGTACCTGTGGCGCGCGGCTTTGGGGCGGTAACCTCGCCTGGTTTGTCTTCTGGGGCTACAACCTGTTCATCGTGCTTGCTGCTACCGGGTATCTGCTTGGGGCCACGCAATCCAAGGAATATGCCGAGCCTGAATGGTATGTGGACCTGTGGCTGACCATCGTTTGGGTCGCCTTCCTCGCCGTCTATCTGGGCACGATCTTCAAGCGCACGGAAAAGCACATCTACGTGGCCAACTGGTTCCTTCTGAGCTTCATCATCACCGTGGCGATGCTACATATCGTCAACAATATCAGCATTCCCGTCTCGATCTGGGGCAGCAAATCGGTGCAGGTCTTCAGCGGCGTGCAGGACGCGATGGTGCAGTGGTGGTACGGGCACAACGCGGTGGGCTTCTTCCTGACCGCCGGGTTCCTGGGCATGATGTACTATTTCGTGCCCAAGCAGGCCGGACGCCCTGTTTTCAGCTACAAGCTGTCGATCATCCACTTCTGGGCGCTGATCTTTCTTTATATCTGGGCGGGTCCACACCACCTGCATTACACCGCTCTCCCCGACTGGGCGTCCACGCTGGGCATGGTCTTTTCGATCATCCTGTGGATGCCCAGCTGGGGCGGTATGATCAACGGCCTGATGACCCTGCAAGGGGCATGGGACAAGCTGCGCACCGACCCGATCATCCGGATGATGGTGATCAGTCTGGCTTTCTACGGCATGTCCACCTTCGAAGGACCAATGATGTCGATCCGCGCGGTCAACAGCCTGTCACATTACACAGACTGGACCATCGGGCACGTGCATTCCGGTGCGCTGGGCTGGAACGGCATGATCACGTTTGCCGCCCTCTACTTCCTGACACCCAAGCTGTGGGGCCGGGCGCAGATGTATTCGCTGTCCGCGATCAACTGGCACTTCTGGCTCGCCACGATTGGCATCATCCTCTACGCGGCCTCGATGTGGGTAACGGGCATCATGGAAGGACTGATGTGGCGTGAAGTCGATGCGAACGGGTTCCTGGTGAACAGCTTTGCCGACACCGTGAGCGCCAAGTTCCCGATGTATGTCGTGCGCGGCCTCGGCGGGGTGCTCTACCTCACCGGTGCGCTGATCATGGCCTGGAACATGTACATGACCATCCGGGGAGGCCAGCGCGTGGCCGCACCGGTTGGCGTACCTGCAGAGTAAAGGAGGGCTGAGACATGTCTGACACAACACCAAACAGCGGCCCTGCCAAAGGTATCCTTGGTAAACACGCGATCCTGGAACGCAGCCCGACATTGCTACTGGTCTCGTCCCTACTGGTGGTGACGGTGGGCGGGATCGTGGAAATCGCACCCCTTTTCTGGCTCGAAAACACGATTGAAGAGGTCGAAGGGGTGCGACCCTATTCCCCGCTCGAACTGGCGGGACGCGAGGTCTATATCCGCGAAGGCTGCTATGTCTGCCACAGCCAGATGATCCGCCCGATGCGGGATGAGGTTGAGCGGTATGGGCATTATTCGCTCGCAGCCGAGTCGATGTATGACCATCCGTTCCAATGGGGGTCGAAGCGCACGGGGCCAGACCTCGCGCGGGTCGGCGGCAAATATTCGGATGACTGGCATGTGGATCACCTGATCAAACCGCAATCGGTTGTGCCGGAATCGATCATGCCGGGCTATGCCTACCTGCTCGATAACCCGGTGAACGCCGAATACACCGCCGATCTTGTGCGCACGCATCGTTTCGTCGGCGTGCCGTACACCGAGGAAATGATCGAGGTCGCGGCGGCCGACGTTCTGGCGCAGGCCGATCCGGATACGGACGCCTATGACGATCTGCTGGAGCGTTATCCCGGTGCGCAAATCCGTAACTTTGATGGTGAACCTGGTGTGTCCGAAATGGATGCCTTGATCGCCTATATGCAGATGCTGGGCACGACGGTCGATTTCTCGACCTTTACGCCAGATGCAAGCCGCTAAGGAGGGGAAGACCCATGGAAAACGCATCTCTCCTCTCGCAGATGGCTGACAACTGGATGCTTCTGGCGATGTTCACGCTCTTTATTGGGGCGATCCTCTGGGCAATCCGCCCCGGTAGCCGCGCCGTGCATCAAGAGACCGCCATCATCCCTTTCCGTAACGAGGACCACCCCGGTTCATCCGAAATCGAGGAGCTGCAATCATGAGCAGCCATGAAGACAAAGAAATCGACGACATCACAGGCATCGACACGACAGGTCATGCCTGGGACGGGATCAAGGAACTCAACAATCCGCTCCCGCGCTGGTGGCTCTGGTGCTTTTACCTGACCATCATCTGGGGCATCGGCTACACGATTGCCTTTCCCGCATGGCCGTTGATCAACTCTGCCACGTCCGGCATGCTGGGCTATTCGACACGGGGTGAAGTCGCCGCCGACATCGCGCGCTTTGAAGAGGCCAATGCCGAGATCAACGCGCAATTGGCAAGCGCTGATCTCAACACTCTGTCCGAGATGCCGGACCTGCAGCGTTTCGCATCGTCCAAGGGCGCCGCGGTGTTCCGCAACAATTGTTCGCAATGTCACGGATCGGGTGCTGCCGGTGCCGTGGGCTACCCTAACCTTCTGGATGATGACTGGCTGTGGGGCGGTGATTTCGAGAATATCGAATATACGATCCGCCACGGCATTCGGAACGAAGAGGATTGGGATGCGCGCTATTCCGAGATGACCGCCTATGACGAGATCTTCACCAATGAAGAGGTAGATGCCTCGGTGCAGTATGTCTTGCAGATCTCCGGGCAAGAGCATGACGCCGAACTGGCTGCAATGGGTGAAGGTCTGTTCCTCGACAATTGTGCTGCCTGCCACGGCGACAATGGGATGGGCAATTACGACCTTGGTGCGCCCAACTTGACTGATGCCATCTGGCTCTATGGCGGCGACGCGGAAGCGCTCGAAGAAACGGTACGCTACGCGCGCTTTGGCGTGATGCCCCCATGGGGTGAGCGCCTGACCGAGGCCGAGGTCAAAGCGGTGACGGCCTATGTCCACCAGCTTGGTGGCGGTGAATAGAGTAACTGAGGTCACGCGGCCCCGACCGTCTGTTCGCGCATAGGTGGGGCTTTCGTGAAGGGGAGGGCATCTGCAATGGCGGGTGCCCTTCTTTGATGGGCACTATGTCAGTGTCGTTTTGACCCGCTGATGTGGTGAAAGGTCGCTAGTTGCGAAAGGCATCTGACGCGGTAGATTACACGGGTCCCGGCGAAAGTGGCATCCGCGTAATGAATGTTCTGATCATTGAAGATGACACCGAAACCGGGAGTTACCTGCAAAGGGGTCTGCGTGAGGCGGGGTGGGATGTGGTCTGGCACGACACGCCACAAGCCGCGATGCTCACATTATCGGGGCGTACCTTCGACGCCATCGTGCTTGACCGGATGCTGCCGGGCATGGATGGGGTTGATGCCCTGCGCCTAATGCGCGGGGCCAATATCACGACACCCGTCCTGATGCTGACCGCCCGCACGCGCATCGCTGACCGGGTTGAGGGGCTGGAGGCAGGGGCGGATGATTACCTGATCAAGCCCTTTGCCCTGTCCGAACTTATGGCCCGCCTCAAGATCATCGCACGACGTCCGCAACAGCGGGTCAAGACCGAGACGCTTGCGCTACATGACCTGACCATGGACCGCTTGCAGCGTGTGGTGCATCGCGGTGACGTGGCCCTGGATCTTTCGCCGCTTGAATACCGACTGCTGGAATGCCTCATGCTGCATCCCGGTCAGGTGATGACGCGCACGATCCTGCTGGAACAGGTCTGGGGCTATCGCTTTGACCCCAAAACGAGCCTCGTCCAGACCCATATGAGCCGTCTGCGCGCCAAGGTAGACAAGCCATTTGACGTGGAACTGATCCGCACGGTCAGGGGGGCTGGCTATGTCATCGACGCCCCATAGCATCCTGCGCTCAACGGTCTTTGGGCGCGTGATCTGGGCCTGCGCAGGCTTTGTGATCATCGCGCTGGTTCTTTTGTGGAGCATCAGCGGTGCGCTTGTCTGGCACATGGACGCGCAACAGCGCGCAAGCATCTTGGACAGCATCGCTTATGCACAAGAGGTCTATTATGGCCGAGGGTCCGAAGCGCTGATCGATGAAGAGATTGTGGAAGACGGGGAACCCCTATGGGATGATGATCTGATCTACGAGGTTCTGGAACATGAGGCACAATTGGTCGTCCTGCGCGATGTCGATTACGAACCCGTCGCTGGATTCCCTGGCCTTTTCGCCGATGTCGGGTGGCAGGTCACCTATCTGGATCACCCCGAAATTGATGAGCCTGTGCGCGCCCATCTGGCGCTGCTGCGCGGGGGTGAGACGATCACAATCGGGGAGTTTTTGCCGGAAGGACGTGCGGCAACGTTGGAATTCGCGATGGCAATGTCATTTGCTTTGGTGCTGATCGTGCTGCCCCTGTCGCTTTTCACCGGCTATCTGCTCAGCCGCTCGGTCTTCAATCGCATCGAAGGCATATCACAGACCGCCGCTGCCGTTGCCGCAGGGCAGATCAACAGCCGGGCCCCTGAATCGGACCGCTATGATGAGTTTGATCGGCTTGCGGGCGGGATCAACCGCATGCTCGACCGGCTGGAGGCGCTGAACGCCAATATCGAGGCGGTGTCGGTCGGCGTCGCCCATGACCTGCGCACCCCGCTGACCAATATCGGCGGGCGACTAGAACTGATCAGCCGCAACCGCAATGACCCGGAGGCGGTTGAGGCGCATCTGACAGCAGCCGAGGACTATCTTGCCCAGATACTGCGGATATTCGACGCGCTTTTACGTCTGGGCGAGGTTGAGGCCGGGCAACGTGAGGCCGCTTTTGAGGACGTCGATCTCTCACAAATGACGCGCGACATGGCCGAGGCCTATGCGCCCATTTTCGAGGATGCCAACAAGTCCTTTCAAGCGAACATCGATGATGGTGCGATGATCGCTGGCGACCGCGAATTGCTGGAGCAACTGCTGGCGAACCTGCTGGAAAATGCGGTGGAGCATACCCGCGACGCGGCACAAGTGACGCTCTCGCTGCAGGTCGACGGCAAAAGCATTGTCGTGACGGTTGCCGATGACGGCCCCGGTATCTCGCCCGCAAACCGGGGACGGATTTTTGAGCGGTTCTATCGCGCGGATGCCAGCCGCTCGACGAAAGGCAATGGATTGGGGCTGAGCCTCGTGAAGGCCATCGCCGATCTGCATGGCGCCACGATCAGCCTGGATGCCGAGGTGCAAGGCGCGGTTTTCAAACTGGTCTTCCCGCGCCGAGACTAAAGTTTACGGTTTTGTATGAAACCGGGGCGCCAGATGTAACCAGCGTCCCTCTCGGGCCATGTTAGCCTTCCATCGCATAATCAGATGAGGTGGGATGATGCGAAGTTTCTTTACCGTTTTTGCGATAGTTTCCACGACCGTTTGCGGGGGATCGGCTTTGGCAGGACCGGACGCAATGACCGCTGCAGAGGCACGCCACCTCATCAGCCGCACCGGCTTTGGCGCAGCCCCGCATGAGATCACGGCTTTCATGGGCCAATCCTACGAAGAAGGTGTGGACCGTATTCTTGCTGGTTTGCAGTCGGAACCGGACACGCCTATGCCGGGCTGGGTCGATATGTGGCCATATCCGCAAGACCTGATCTGGCAATTGGGGCAGACCCAAAGTGAACTCTACTTCACCAATCGCTGGCTTGAGATTGAGGAACTCAGCGCCTGGTGGATGGCCGAGATGGTGGCAACGCCGTCGCCCCTGACCGAGAGGCTGGTGCTGTTCTGGCATGACCATTTCGCGACCTCTTTTGACCAGACCGAGAACTCCCAGTGGATGGCCAATCAGAACAGGTTCTTTCGCGAAAATGCGGCCGGGAACTTTGCCGATCTCGCCCACGGCATTCTGCGGGACCCGGCGATGCTGGACTACCTCAGCAACGTGGAAAACGTGGTTGATGCGCCAAACGAAAACCTAGCCCGCGAGTTTCTGGAACTTTTTACCTTGGGCGAAAATCGCGGCTATGATCAGGCGGACGTGCGGGCCGCGGCCCGCGCGCTGACAGGACAGACCATCGCTGAACATGGCGCGCCGGTGCATGCGTTCTACGAAGAGATGCATGATGGCGGTGTCAAAACGCTGTTCGGGCGAAAGGGCCGCTTCGGGGCGACGGATCTGGCGGATCTTGCCCTCGCACACCCGGAATTTGGCCCCTTCATCGTTGAAAAGCTGTGGCTTAGCTTCGTCTCCGACCAACCCGACCCGGCAGAGGTGGACCGGCTTGTCGCGCTTTGGCGCGCGCATGATCTGGAACTCAAACCGCTTCTACGCGGGCTTTTGACCAGTGATGCGTTCTGGGACCCCGCCAATCGCGGGCGTTTGGTCAAAAGCCCTGTTGAACTGATCGTTGGAACCGTGCGCTCGCTGGGTCTGCCGGTCGATGACGCGCGCAACCTTGTCTGGGCCGCCGGTGATGTCGGCCAAACCTTGTTCATGCCGCCGAATGTCGGCGGCTGGCCGCAAGGTGTCGGGTGGATCAACGATGCCAGTGCCTCTGGCCGGGCCACGATGCTGACCTATCTCTTGGAAGACGGAGAGGATGCAGCAGATTTCACGTCAACCCCAATGATGATGGCCCTTCCGCAACCACTCCCTGCCGCGACCGGACCCGACGATCTGCGTGTTGGCCAAACCTTTGTGACTTACGTCGAAGAGGAAGACGACACGCTGAGCGCCGAGATCATCCTTTATGATCTGGGTTTTCAGGGCGAGACTTGGCGTTCGCTGACACTTTGGCTGGCCCATGACCGTGATGAGGATTTCACTGGCCTTTACATCAATGTAGCGGATTGCGTCTCGAGCTGCCTGCGTTCAGCACCAAAAAGCGAAGACGACCCGGATTGGGTCATATTTGAGACATGGGATGGTTTTCTCGATGCGCATTCCCCGTTGAAGCCCCACGATGCCGCATTGATCCGGGCAATCACGCAGCACTTGCCAGCGCTTGTGCAAACAACATCGGCCCATGCGGTATGGCGGCCTGACGCGGATGAAGACTGGATGCCACCAGAGATTGACGGCCTGATCGCGGCAAGCGAAGTGCTCGCCACAAAGTCCGCGAACATGCTGGGCAGGGCGGAGATGGCGTTGGCTTTGGTGCCCAGCCATCCCAATGTTCTGGGCCTTTCCGGGCTCGATGCGGTGCGCGACCTTGATGACATCGACGATTATGTCGAGGCGCGCGAAGATGCCGTGGGCTATGCGGCCATTCCGCAAGTCGTGTACCCAACGACGCGCGATTGGATAAGCGCCCTGCCGGGCACCAATATGGAGAGCAAACGGGTTAGCCAGACCCTTCTTGCAGTACCGCAACAGGCGCAGGGCGTGCGTCATGAAGTTATTGTGCGCGACCCGGAGGCCTTGCTGCGTCGCCTGATCCTCTCTCCCGAATACCAGGTCAATTAAGGAGCATCGTTATGAAACGCCTCTCCCCCTCGCGCCGTCAATTGCTGTCTGCCCTGGGCAGCACGGCGGCTACGCTGCCGCTCTTGTCGCTGCCGGGTTTTGTCAGGGCGGCGGGGCAAACGCCGCCGCAAGGAAACATCTTGGTACTGATCGAACTTGCGGGCGGCAATGACGGGCTGAATACCGTCGTGCCCATCTCCGATCCCCGCTATCGCGACTTACGCCCCGAGATCGGGTTGGCGGCGCGAGACTTGCTGTCGCTGGATACCGATACCGGCCTGCACCCATCGCTGCGCAGCATCGCCGATCTCTGGGACAGGGGTGAGTTGCAGATCATCGAAGGCGTCGGATACCCGAACCCCAACCGGTCCCACTTCCGGTCAATCGAGATCTGGAATGCGGGGCAGGGGGCGGAAGCGAAAACACAACAAGGCTGGGTTTCCTCTGCTTTTGCCGCTGGCATGGGTGCCGCCGATACAAGTGACGCGGCCGGCCTTGTGCTGGGTGGAGAGATGGGCCCGCTGAACGGCGATGGTCGTTTTTCGGCCATGCGTGATAGCGAGACGTTTCTCGAAACGCTTTCGTACCTGCAAGCGCGGCCACATGCCGTGCGTCCGGATCGCGCGATCTCGCCGCTCGACCACGTGCTTGCGACCTATGATAGCGCGCAAGTCACCGGCGATGCGATTAAGGCCAAGCTTGAAGCAACGCGCGAGAAGCGTTGGGATTTTCCTTACAGCGAGATTGGTGAACAATTGCGCACGGCGGCCCGCCTGCTGGATGCTGGCGTTCAGGTTCCTGTGCTGAAGGTGGTCCAAGACGGATACGATACGCACGAAGCACAGCCTGAGAGACACAGCTATCTGCTGGAAGAGCTTGCCGGGGCGATTGACGCATTTGCCACCGTGCTGCACGACATGGGGCTTTGGGATCAGGTGACCATCGTTACCTATTCGGAGTTTGGCCGCACCGCGCGCGAGAATGCGTCAGGCGGCACGGACCATGGCACGGCGGCGCCCGTGTTTGTGGCGGGCGGTGCCGTGGCTGGTGGTTTGGCGGGCGAACGGCCCAGCCTTGATCGGCTGGAGGATCGCGAGATGATCTTTACCACTGATTATCGGCGCATCTACGGGGCGATTCTGAATGATCTTTGGGGGATCAACCACGCAGAATTCAACCGGATTGGTCCGCGCCCGGCGTTGCTCCGCCGCTGACCCCCGGGGGGTCAGGCCTCTTGCGCCAAGCGCGCTTCCAGCACGTCAAATGGCACGCCCGGCTCATCCTTGGAGCCGCGGATCACAAGTGAGGTCTTCACCGAGGCCACATTGTCAGCACTCGTCAGTTCCTCCGTCAGGAAGCGCTGAAATGTGCGCAAATCCGGAGCCACACACTTGAGGATAAAATCCACCTCGCCATTGAGCATGTGACATTCGCGCACAAGGGGCCAGCCTTTACACAGGTTTTCAAACGCCGACAGATCCACCTCGGCCTGACTGACAAGGCCGACCATCGCAAAGACCTGCACTTCAAAGCCGAGTTCGCGCGCATTCACATCGGCATGATAGCCCTGAATAAATCCCTGATCCTCAAGCGTGCGCACACGACGCAGGCACGGTGGGGCCGAGATGCCGACACGTTTGGCCAATTCGACATTCGTCATGCGCCCGTCGGCCTGTAATTCGGCCAATATCATGCGGTCGATTTCGTCAAGTTTCGTGCCTGGCATCATCTGTTCCCCAATTCTTTTGCAAATACTACGCAGGCACTTCCTAATGCGCAATATTGTTTCGTATCAGGGTAACAAAATAAGCTCTATCCGTCTTTGGCGATGGGTGCAGGCAGGGGCTGAGAGGGTTCTGGTTGGGCGTCTGCACCACCGTTCGGATCAAAGGTCGTACCTTTTGCGACTTCCTCCCAAACCTCCCCAAATGGTCCTAACAGTGCATCTCGCAGGTTGTTGTAGGGTTGGTCGATCAATTCGCCTTTTCCGTTTGCGATGCCGTATATCACATCTTCCTTGCCGTGCGTTATATAGAGCGTCCCAAACATCCAATCCCAAAGCGCAAAGACCTCACCAAAGTTCTTGTCGTGGTGAATAGGTGCTGTTGAGTGATGGATTTGGTGTTGGGCAGGCGAGATCAGGATATGCTCCATAATCGGACCGTAGCTCACCCAGATGTGGCTGTGCCGCAGATGCGCGCCGAAGAAGACGTAGATGCTCCACGCATAGATCCCGATATACACCGTGGCCGCATTGATCTGACCAACCAGCACGAACAGAACGATGGCCTGAACGATCCCGACAAGGACCGAAATAATTGTCATTTGCACTGCCATGCTGACGGGGTGCATCCGCATGAATGTGATGGGCGTCATCACCTCGGCTGAGTGGTGAACCGCATGAAATGGCCAAAGGAAACGATATTTATGGTGAATGTAGTGGCTGCAATACCGACAAAAATCTTTAGTCAAAAACAGGACGACGCCCGCGAAGATGCTGCGCACGAGCGTTTGTTCCGTCGCGGTATGACCACTAATGTCCATCAGCATGCCGTGCGCTGTGAGCGTTACCCAGGGAAGGATGACCAGAGCGGCAATCGCGCCAGTGGCTAGGAAGAACGTATTGAAGGCCGCGAGTTTGATATCAAGCCAGGTTGATTTGTGGAGATACACCTCTTTTGGAAACAGAAAGCTGAGAAAGCGCGTTTCCTTGTCCGTGCGAAAGTACCAAACCAGCCAAGCAATGATTGCAGTGCTAGCCAGATAAATCGGCGACAGCAGGTACTCGACCGTGAAGGTTCCCCAGAAATCTGGAAAGATCCTTTGAAACCACTCCATGACAGACACCCTCTGTTTGCCGCCAGCGGCCCCTTCAACGATCTTACATAATGTGACGATAAGGTTTGCCCAATGGCTTTTCCATGTCATTTTCAAGGACTATGTTGCACCACCGATTCTGCGAAAAGGCTGCCCCCATGTCCACCACCCGTCATACCAAAGTGCTCATCATCGGCTCAGGCCCGGCGGGCTACAGCGCGGGTGTCTATGCCGCGCGCGCCATGCTGGAACCTGTTCTGGTGCAGGGTATTGAGCCGGGTGGCCAGTTGACCACGACGACCGAGGTCGAAAACTGGCCTGGCGATACCGAAGTGCAGGGCCCTGACCTGATGGTCCGGATGGAGGCACATGCGCGCGCGATGGGATGTGATGTTGTGGGCGATATCATCACCTCGCTTGATCTGCAGAACCGCCCCTTCACGGCGCAATCGGACAGCGGCACCGTTTACACCGCAGACGCCGTCATTCTGTGCACGGGTGCGCGCGCGAAGTGGCTCGGGCTGCCGACCGAGGATAAGTTCAAGGGCTTCGGCGTCAGCGCCTGCGCGACATGCGACGGGTTCTTCTACCGCGGGCAGGAGATTGCTGTTGTTGGCGGCGGCAATACGGCTGTGGAAGAGGCGCTGTTTCTAACCAACTTCGCCTCGAAGGTCACCTTGATCCACCGCCGCGACGAGCTGCGGGCCGAAAAAATCCTGCAAAACAGGCTGTTCCAGAACCCAAAAATTGAGCCACTTTGGTTTCATGAGGTCGATGAGGTTTACGGCGCAGACAGCCCGCTGGGTGTCGAAGGTGTGCGCGTGAAGCATACCAAGACAGGTGAAATCACCGAGATCCCAGCCAAGGGTGTGTTCATTGCCATCGGGCACGCACCTGCCTCAGAACTCGTCAAGGACCAGCTTGAGACGCATCATGGCGGTTATGTAAAGGTCGAGCCCGGCACCACACGCACGGCCATCCCCGGTGTTTTCGCCGCCGGGGATTTGACGGATCACGTTTACCGTCAGGCCGTTACCAGTGCTGGCATGGGATGCATGGCCGCGCTGGATGCTGAAAAGTACCTGGCTGAGCTGGAAGCCGCGCCTGCCGCCGCAGCGGAATAGGGCGTGTCAGATCAGCATCTTCTGACACTCACTGGAATTTACTACCGGATGAAGGCCGCAGCTGAAGCGGCTCGGATTCTTGCGCCGGCACATGCGCCAGAGGGACGGTTTCATCGGGATGGCCAGCGCGCGCTCTATCTTTCGGACACGCCGCAGGGCTGTGTTGTCGCGACAGCGCGCTACACCGATGCAAATACACCCTCCCGTGGTATCTTTCCGCTGCGTGTGTGCGATGCGCGGGTTGTGGATTTGCGTGATGATGTGGCCACGGCTGCCTTGGGCATCGACACGACGCATCGTGCGATTGAGTGGCAAAACCTGCGCGCCAAGGGGGTGCCGTCACCAACATGGGATTTGGCTGATCGGGTGCGGGATTTGGGATTGGACGGGATGCTCTATGCCTCGCGAACCGACCCAACCAAAACGCATCTTACACTCTTTCGCTGGAACGAGGCCGGGACCGATGCGGTGGTCGCGCAAGCAGGGGCATACATCGCTGTTTCAAACCTGTCCCCCGATGCGCGGTTACGGCGGTAAGTCCTCCCCCATGCGCGGAAATTTTCAGGTTGCGGTCCTTTTTTGTAGGGATCGCTAGA
Source organism: Cognatiyoonia sp. IB215446 (assembly GCF_033963825.1). Taxonomy (NCBI): domain Bacteria; kingdom Pseudomonadati; phylum Pseudomonadota; class Alphaproteobacteria; order Rhodobacterales; family Paracoccaceae; genus Cognatiyoonia; species Cognatiyoonia sp. IB215446. Next base: position 867,351 of record NZ_JAXBMD010000001.1, read on the forward strand.
CATTCGCTGCATCACGGGTCTATCAGCCACTCGAAGTGATTTTATGAATTGAGTTGAGAATGGCCCAGGACCTCGCCCCGATCCCCGAACTCTATGTGTCTTACGACAGCGCACAGAAGCTGAAGCTGGAAGCGGCAGAGCTGATCAGCCACGATCTGACGCCACGTCAGATCTGCGATCTGGAGCTTTTGATGAATGGCGGATTCTTTCCGCTGAAAGGGTTTCTGTCAGAGGCGGATTACACGAGCGTTGTTGACAATATGCGCTTGGCTGACGGTACGCTGTGGCCAATGCCGGTCACGCTCGATGTCAGCCCGGACTTTGCCGAGACCGTTGCGATGGGGCAGGACATTGCACTGCGCGATCAGGAAGGTGTGATCCTCGCGACCATGACGGTCACAGACAAATGGACGCCCGACAAATCCCATGAAGCGAAGCAGGTTTTTGGCGCGGATGATCAGGCCCATCCGGCGGTCAACTACCTGCACAATAAGGCTGGATCTGTCTATCTGGGCGGGCCTATCACCGGCATTCAGCAACCGGTGCACTATGACTTTCGCGCGCGCCGCGATACGCCCAATGAGTTACGCGCCTATTTCCGCAAACTGGGCTGGCGCAAGGTTGTGGCCTTCCAAACGCGCAACCCGCTCCACCGCGCGCATCAGGAACTGACATTCCGCGCCGCGAAGGAGGCGCAGGCAAACCTGTTGATCCATCCGGTCGTGGGCATGACCAAGCCCGGTGATATCGACCATTTCACGCGGGTGCGCTGTTATGAAGCGGTGCTGGACCAGTATCCGTCGTCAACCACCACGATGTCGCTCCTGAACCTCGCTATGCGCATGGCTGGTCCTCGCGAGGCGGTCTGGCATGGTCTTATTCGAAAGAACCATGGCTGCACCCATATGATCGTCGGGCGCGATCATGCGGGGCCGGGCAAGAACAGTCAGGGCGAGGATTTCTATGGCCCCTACGATGCGCAGGACCTGTTTCGTAAGCATCAGGAAGAAATGGGCATCGAAATGGTCGATTTTAAGCACATGGTCTATGTGCAAGATCGGGCTCAATACGAACCTGCGGATGAAATCCACGATAAGGACGATGTCACGATCCTGAATATCTCCGGCACAGAGCTGCGGCGCCGTTTGGCCGAAGGTCTGGAAATCCCCGAATGGTTTTCGTTCCCCGCTGTCGTTGCGGAACTGCGCAAGACCCGGCCCCCGCGCGCGGAACAGGGCTTTACCGTTTTCTTCACGGGCTTTTCCGGTTCGGGCAAGTCCACCATCGCCAACGCGCTGATGGTCAAGTTGATGGAGATGGGCGGGCGGCCCGTGACTTTGCTTGACGGGGACATCGTGCGCAAGAACCTGTCGTCAGAGCTTGGGTTCAGCAAGGAACATCGCGATCTGAATATTCGTCGGATCGGCTATGTCGCCTCTGAGATCACCAAGAACGGTGGTATCGCCATCTGCGCGCCAATTGCGCCCTACGCGACTACCCGCCGTGCGGTGCGCGAAGACATTGAGCAGTTTGGCGCGTTCATTGAGATCCATGTTGCCACGTCCATCGAGGAATGCGAACGGCGCGACCGCAAGGGCCTCTACAAGCTCGCGCGCGCTGGCAAGATCAAGGAGTTCACAGGGATTTCAGACCCTTATGACGTGCCAGAGAACCCTGAGCTGCGGTTGGAAACCGAAAGCGTGCCTGTCGACAACTGTGCCCATCAGGTGATCCTAAAACTGGAAAGCCTCGGCCTGATCAAGGCGTAAGGTGGGCTGATGTCACCTTACTTTGCCTAGTGTACTGTCACCGGCTGCATCTGGTTCTCGCGCGCCAGATGAAAGGCCAGTTTGCGATTGGCGACGAGGGCCAATTGCTCACCCTCCGCGTTGTGTACGGCGAACAATTCCTCAAGGTCACCAACCTCGTCCTGCACTTCTAGGGGCAGGTCAGATACCTGGACGGGTTTGACGTAGACGATGTCCTGACCAAGTGTTTTAAGATCAATCTTCGTGTTCATACGTTACCCTTTCTTAATGTTTATTGTTTGCACGATCCGTTCCGGCACAGCGCGGGTCAGGTCCACATGCAGAAGGCCGTTTTCCATCAGCGCCTCACCCACGTCTACACCTTCCGCCAAGACGAATGAGCGCTGGAATTGACGTGCCGCAATCCCGCGATGCAGGAAGATGCGGCCTTCGCTATCATCTTGTTGCCGCCCCCGGATGACCAGAGAACTGTCTTCAACAGTGATTGACAGATCGCCTTCGGAAAACCCGGCCACGGCAAGCGTAATGCGGTACGAATTCTCGGACGTTTGTTCGATATTGTAGGGTGGGTAGCCGTCGTTCCCGCTTTTCGCGGTCCGCTCAACGAGGCGTTCAAGCTGCTCAAAACCCAACAGGAACGGATGCGTTCCCAAAGCCAATTTCGTCATAAGACATGCCCTTCTTGATAAGCGACTGTCGATTTTGGCCCCGTTTCGGCGACCATCAGTGAAAAATATGGGGCGTTCAGGTGGCTTGATCAAGAGGAAGTATTAGGAACTTGTCGCTAAAGCCCCTATTTATAGTGATATCAAAGTGACCAGAAGCGAGCGCGCCGCAGATGAACAAATCCGCGAGAATGGAACAGGAAGATGTCCTTCGTGTGAAGTTGGAGGTTTTGCGCCGTGAGCACCGAGATCTGGACGAGGCGATTGACGCCCTGCACGACCGTGGCTCTGCCGATATGCTGACGATCAAACGGCTGAAGAAGCAGAAGCTGGTATTGAAGGACCGGATCGTGGCACTTGAGGATCGGTTGTTGCCGGACATTATTGCCTAAGGCGTTGCAGCCCGCCCGCGCGCGGCTATAGTGCCGCTTCATTTTTGAAGTGGACATGCGCATGACGAAATCCCCGCCGGTTGGCATCATTATGGGCAGCCAATCCGATTGGCCCACAATGCGGGAAGCGGCAGATATTCTGCAGGAACTCGGCGTTGATTACGAGAGCCGGATCGTATCCGCCCATCGCACGCCTGACAGATTGTGGGATTACGGCAAGACGGCTGTTGCGCGAGGCTTGCAGGTTATCATCGCAGGTGCGGGCGGGGCGGCGCATCTGCCGGGCATGATAGCGTCAAAAACGCGTATCCCTGTCATTGGTGTCCCAGTGCAAACCAAGGCGCTGGCGGGTGTCGACAGCCTTTATTCCATCCTGCAGATGCCGCGCGGTTATCCGGTGGCCACAATGGCGATTGGCGCGGCGGGGGCCAAGAACGCGGGACTGATGGCCGTTGGCATATTGGCACTAGAGGATGGCGATGTGGCCGCCCGGCTTGACGCGTGGCGCGCGGCACTATCGGCCTCAATCCCGGATGTTCCGCAAGATGACTGAGCCTTTGCCCGTCGGGGCGACGATCGGGATTCTGGGCGGGGGTCAATTGGGCCGCATGCTGTCAGTCGCGGCATCGCGTCTGGGGCTGAAGACGCATATCTTTGAACCGAGCGCGAATTCCTCGGCGGCAGATTTGGCCCATAGCGTCACAACGGCCAGCTACGACGACACTGGCGCGCTGACCGCGTTCGGTCAAACGGTCGACGTGATCACCTATGAGTTTGAAAACATCCCCACCAGCGCCCTTGATCTTTTGGAGGATTTGGCCTCCATCCATCCGGGCCGCCGCGCGCTTGCTACCAGTCAGGATCGGCTGACAGAGAAAGCATTCTTGCAGGATCTGGGTCTGCAAACCGCACCCTTTGCTGATGTGGTATCGCTGGATGACATGAACCGCGCACTTGAGGAGATCGGAACCCCGGCGATCCTGAAGACCCGCAGGTTGGGTTATGACGGCAAGGGGCAGGCGCGGATCATGTCCCCGACAGATGCGGAGGTAGCCTTCTCCGCCATGGCCGGGGCACCTGCAATCCTCGAAGGTTTTGTCGAGTTCAGCCACGAGATCTCGGTGATCGGCGCGCGCAATGCGGATGGTGAAGTTGCGTGCTACGATCCCGGCGAAAACGTGCACAAGGATGGCATCCTGCGGACCACCACCGTGCCCGCGAAGTTATCCGCAGCGCAGCGGACCGATGCGGTGCTGATCGCGGCCAAGATCCTCAACGCGCTCGACTATGTGGGTGTGATGGGGGTGGAGCTGTTTGTGACCCCCAGGGGCCTGATCGTGAACGAGATCGCCCCGCGTGTGCACAATTCCGGCCATTGGACGCAGAATGGCTGCACGATCTGCCAGTTTGAGCAGCATATCCGCGCCGTTGCTGGCTGGCCCTTGGGCGACGGTAGCCGACACGCTGATGTGGTGATGGAGAACCTGATCGGCGACGATATCGACCGCATACCTGACACTGCGGGCAGCGACGCGGCTATTCATCTGTACGGTAAAGCTGAGGCTCGCCCGGGCCGCAAGATGGGGCATGTCAACCGGATCATCCGGCCCGCCTGATCAATCGGTATCAAAGATGACGTCGAGCAGCGTTAGTCCATGATTGAACTGCCCATCCCGCAGAAACAAGAGGGTTTCCTGGATCACCAGCGGGTTGTTCATCATGAAAGTGTGCGTGACAGGTAGGACAATGAAGTCCTGCATCCCCTCAAGCCGGGCGGATGCCACCGACACTTTGCCGTCATCAGGCCCTTCGATCAGGCTGGAATAGAAGGGGTTCAGTGTCCGATCGCCTGCGATAATGCCAATCTCATATGGGATGTTTTCAAGCGAGTTGGGCAGGCTGTCCGCATCGGTACTGAGCTGCAGCCCCGCAGGCCCGTTCACCCATTGAAACGGTTCCAGATCGCCAAAAAGATCAACGAGTTCCGACCCGCTATTGGGCGGCCCAAGCATGACCACGCGCCCCATCTGTTCGGGCCGATTGTTGGTTAGCCATGCGCGAACCAGAATGCCGCCCATGGAATGGGTGACGAAATTGACGCGCCTGTCGCCGCAGGCTGCCACATCCTCGGCTACGTGCTGATCCACCAGCTCTTGAATTGTGGCACTTGTCGATGGATAGCCGCGGTTGATCACCTTGTAGCCCTCGGTTTCCAGAACCAATTGCATTGGCGTCAGCGAAATCTCACTACGGGCAAGGCCATGAAACAGGACAACGCATTCATCGGCTGCCGCTGGGGCGGCGGCAAAAAGCGACAGAATGAGCGTTTGCAAAAGCTTCATGTATCAGGATTTAGCATCGGTTTGTGACGGCAAAAGACCCTTTCCAAAAGAACCTAACGTCGCGGAATGAGCGATATGGCAATTCCGCCCAGCACCAGCATGCCAGCAAAGATCAGCCGCGGCGTGAGCGCTTCGCCCAGTAACAGAACACCGCCAGCAACGGCGATGACAGGCACGCTGAGTTGTGCGATGCCCGCGACTGTCGTGGCGAGATCGGGCAGCACCCGATACCACAGTGCATAACCCAGCCCGGATGTGATCGCACCCGCTGCAATCGCCGCAATGACGCCGCCAAGGCTCAGGTTGTGATCCCCTGCAATCAGCAGGGTCAGTGCGACAAGCGGAAGACACAACAGAAAGTTACTGGCCGTCGCACCCAATGCATCAGCCTCCGCCCGTCCCAGAAGTGTGTAGGCGGCCCAAGCGACGCCTGCCGCAACCATCGCGAGCGCACCGAAAAAAGGGACAGCGGCAGAGCCTGTGGGCCACAGCAAAACGACCAATCCAATCAATGCGATCACGGCCCCGATCCAGCGATAGATGGGAATGGGCTGGCCCGTGATCACTGCCCAACCAAAGACAACTACTTGCAGCACGCCAAAAAGGATCAATGCGCCCAGCCCGGCATCCAGTGTCAGATAGGCCCAGGAGAAACCAATCATATAGATGCCAAGCGCCAGTGCACCCGCGATACGTTTTGTGGCAAATAGCTGAGGTTTGGCCTGACTGCGCATGACCACCAGCCCCCACAGCATCGCAGCACCAGCGCCCGTGCGTATGACGGCAAAATCAAAGGGATCCATGCCGTAACTTGCAACGCCCACACGGTTGAGGAGCGAATTCGACGCGAACGCGGTCATCGTCAGCGCGACAAGAAGGAAAAGCCGCATTCTAGGGCTGACCAGCGGTGTGATGCTGATGAGCGGATTGAGATTTCACGCATTGCTCCTGAACCAATTCAGCGTCCAGATAAGCGGCCTCTGACCCCTGTTTGCAAGAACGATGACGCAAAAATGACCATGCCTTGCAGGGCCAAAACCGCTCATCCATTGTCATAAGCGAAGGGGACCATCACGGCAGGGTCGGCGTCTGCGTGGCCCGCGGCAACGACCGCGCGTTGTTGCTTGCCAGCGATTTCCAGAATGGGCGCGTCGAGACCGAATGAGCGGACAACGCGCAGAAAGACATCGTTGTCCTTCGCGACGGCTGACATGGCAAAACCGACGCTTTGGTCCTCTCCCAAGATCTTTGGCAAGCGGTCCGCAATCATCGGCATGCCCGCAGGGCCGCTCGACAGGATCCGCATGGCGGTTTCCATGGGTAATCCCGCGCGTTTCGCCAAAGGCATCATGTCGTTCAGCCCAGCGAAATAGGCCTGGATCATCCCGTTATTGATCACCTTCATGACAAGCCCTGCGCCAAGCGGCCCCACATGGAAGACGCGGTTCGAGATGGCGGCAAGCGTTGCCTGCGCGCGTTCAGCAGCGTCCTCTGTCCCGCCAATGAAGATCCCGCAAGAGCCTGCGAGGACAAGCTCCGGCCCGCCCGAGATCGGGGCATCGACAGCCGTGGCACCTTTGGCGGCTATGGCTTCATTTCGGGTCTTGAGGATATCTGGGATCACTGTGCTTGTGTCGATGATGTGCTTGCTTGCCAGATCGCAATCCAGAAGCTGATCGAGCACCGAAGCAACGGCCGCGCCGTCGAGCAGGCTAAGGATCAGCGTGTCACTGACAGCGACCAGAGCGGCGATATCCTTGACGCTTTCTATGTCCTCAACAGCGCGACCGCTGCGGGTCCAGCCATGGACGTCATAGCCCTCTGTAGCGAAACGCCGGGCCATGGCGCTGCCCATCCGGCCCAATCCGATGATGCCGATGCGGTTCATGTGATCCTCCGTCTTGTCTCGGCGGAGTTGATACCGGATCGGCAGAAATGAAAAGGGCGGTGCTGGATGCACCGCCCGTCTCTATCTGCGACCGAGCGCATTCTCGGCATCTGCGTTGCAAACGCCTGCCACGCGCCAGACGTGTTTGGGCGAAGCCCAAGCCACGTCTTACATCATGCCGCCCATGCCGCCCATGTCGGGCATGCCGCCGCCAGCAGCACCTGCGCCTTCTTTGGCAGGCTTGTCGGCAACCATGGCTTCGGTTGTGATCAGAAGGCCGGCAACAGATGCAGCATCCTGCAGCGCTGTGCGCACAACTTTGGCCGGGTCGATCACGCCGAAGGCGAACATGTCACCATATTCTTCGGTCTGCGCGTTAAAGCCAAAGGCCGCATCGCTGCTTTCACGGATCTTGCCAGCCACGACGGAGCCGTCGACGCCGGAGTTTTCAGCGATTTGGCGCAGTGGAGCCTCAATGGCTTTGCGGATGATATTGATGCCAACGTCCTGATCGGAGTTCTCACCGCTCAGACCGTCCAGCGCCTTGCCACCCTGGACCAGAGCAACACCACCACCGACAACAACACCTTCCTGCACAGCAGCACGTGTTGCGTTCAGGGCGTCATCGACACGGTCCTTACGCTCTTTCACTTCCACTTCAGACATGCCGCCGACGCGGATCACGGCAACACCGCCAGCCAGTTTGGCCACACGCTCTTGCAGTTTCTCACGGTCGTAGTCGGATGTGGTTTCCTCGATTTGGCCGCGGATCTGGTTGACCCGTGCTTCGATCTCGGCCTTGTCGCCAGCACCGTCGACGATTGTGGTTTCGTCTTTGGTGATGTTGACGCGCTTGGCGGTGCCCAGCATGTCAATGGTGACGTTTTCGAGCTTCATGCCCAGGTCTTCGGAGATGACTTGACCGCCTGTCAGGATCGCGATGTCCTGCAGCATGGCTTTACGACGGTCGCCGAAGCCGGGCGCCTTGACAGCAGCGATTTTCAGACCACCGCGCAGCTTGTTGACCACGAGTGTCGCCAGCGCTTCGCCTTCAACGTCCTCTGCGATGATCAGGAGCGGCTTGCCGGACTGAATGACCGATTCCAGCAGTGGAACCATTGGCTGCAGCGAGGATAGTTTCTTTTCGTGCAGCAGGATGATCGCATCTTCCAGCTCAGTCGTCATCTTGTCAGCGTTGGTGACAAAGTAAGGTGACAGGTAACCGCGGTCGAACTGCATGCCTTCCACAACGTCGGTTTCAGTTTCGAGACCTTTGTTCTCTTCAACCGTGATGACGCCTTCGTTGCCGACTTTCTGCATCGCGTCAGAAATCTGCTTGCCGATTTCAGCTTCGCCGTTGGCAGAGATCGTGCCGACCTGAGCGACTTCGTCGCTGTCCTTGACTTCGCGCGACGCGCCTTTGATGGCTTCGACAACCTTGGTTGTTGCCAGATCGATGCCGCGCTTAAGGTCCATCGGGTTCATGCCAGCGGCAACCGACTTCATGCCTTCGCGGACAATCGCTTGGGCCAGAACGGTTGCAGTGGTTGTGCCGTCACCCGCTTCATCATTGGTGCGCTGGGCCACTTCCTTGACCATTTGTGCGCCCATGTTTTCGAACTTGTCTTCCAGTTCGATTTCCTTGGCAACAGATACACCGTCTTTGGTGATGCGTGGTGCGCCGAAGGACTTGTCCAGCACCACGTTGCGGCCTTTAGGGCCGAGGGTAACTTTTACTGCGTCAGCAAGTGTGTTGACACCTTTGAGCATGCGGTTGCGTGCATCGGTGTCGAATTTGACGTCTTTAGCAGCCATTTTCATGTGCTCCTTGAATTAGATAGAAATGAGGGTGGACAGATCGGCTTACATGATGCCGAGGATGTCGCTTTCCTTCATGATCAACAGCTCTTCGCCGTCGATTTTGACTTCTGTGCCGGACCACTTGCCGAACAGGATTTTGTCACCTGCTTTGACGGCCATCGGGATCAGCTCGCCGCTGTCCTTACGGGCACCTTCGCCGGTGCTGACGATTTCGCCTTCGGCAGGTTTTTCTTTGGCGCTGTCAGGAATGATCAGACCGCCCGCTGTCTTCTCGTCGCTTTCAATGCGACGGACGAGTACACGGTCGTGGAGTGGTGTAAATGCCATCTCGGAACGTCTCCAATATTTCGAGTTTCTCCCAGTTAGCACTCACCAGACGCGAGTGCTAATGGCGGGTAGGTAGGAAACGCCGCGCTGTGAGTCAACAGCCCCAATGCGAAGAATTTATGAAATCAGCCGTGTAGGCGATGTCGCAGTAGAAGCTGCCCCGCAAACGAGCCCTGAAACAGCTTCGAGACAGCGAAGCGGGTTATGGGCGGATCACGCCGCTTCGCAAAAGCCATACTTGCCTGGGGTAATCGGGGATTGTACCGTTAAACATGTAGGAATTGCGTACTTATCAACCATTACGTTTACTTCGCGCCGGGGGTGATGCTGTAAGCGTGCGCTCCGGGCAGGACGATAGCATTCATTATGGCCGGAGATATTCATGGCAACTTACACCGTCACCACCCTATCAGACGAAGCAATTGCAACCGGATTACCGATTGACCCCACCCGAGAAGCCGAAGACGGCACTGGTCTGTCACTGCGCGAGGCCATTGAGCTCGCCAACGCGCTTGACGGCGCGGATGAGATCATATTTCACCCCGATCTTGCCAATGGCCGGATCGCGCTGTCAGGTGAAGCGCTGCAAATCACTAGCGACATCACAATTGACGGCGACGCCGCCGGAGACGGGGGAGGTCGCATTGTTCTTGATGGCAGCTTCAGGTCCCGCGTTTTAGAAGTCGATGACGGTACATCGGTCATTTCAAATGTCGACGTGACGCGCGGTGGCCTTGCCGATGCCAATGCCATTAACGTTGTTGGAAATGGCGGTGGCTTACTGATCAGTGAAGATGCCAACCTGACCCTTGATGATGCCCGCATATACCGCAACCAATCATCCGATGTGGGTGGATCATTCGGGGGCGGCATTTTCAATGCGGGCACGCTGCAGCTGACAAATTCCGAAGTCTTTGACAACGTTCCCGTCGGGGTAGGGCGCTCATCCTCCAGCGGTGGTGGCATCGCAAATACCGGCACGATTGTTGTGGAAAACACACGCTTTAGCGACAACGCTGTGTTCGGGCGTTTTCCCGGTGACGGCGGCGGCCTTGTGAATAGCGGAACTGCACTGCTGACCAACGTGCTTTTTACCGGCAATTTCTCGGATGTCGGAGCGGCGATCAGCAACACTGGTAATATGGTGATCAGCGGCGCAACCATCACTGGCAACGAAGGCGATGGCTTTTTTGTTGCACCCAATGCGGTGCGGAATACTGGCGATCTGACTGTGATCCAATCGACGGTCACGGCCAATGACGGTGCGGAGATTGAAAACCGCGCGGAACTGACTCTGATCAACAGCATCGTCACTGAAGCGCCCGGATGGATCGTCAACAAAGAAGGTCAAAATATCGTTGGCACAGCACTCTTTGATGGTGATCTCTTGGTCAGCCGGATCCGGGCCGAGGATATCTTTGCCACAATCAGCCCCGACGGGCGGCCAGTTCTGGAAGATAATGGTGGGACGTTGCAGACAATTGCATTGCGCGCGTCCGAGTTGAACCTGGCCCTTGATGCTGGCGACAGGGCGCTGGCTGTCGATGCCACGGGCGCGCTGCTGACCAGTGATGGACGCGGACCAGGGTTTACAAGAAACTTTGATCTCTCCTTTGTCGAGACTGCCGGAGCAGGGGCGGTTGATCTGGGTGCATTTGAACTCCGGCTTGATCCAGTCGACAGCTTCATCTTCAACGAAACTGTCGTGCCCGTCCTGAGCTATGGTGGAAAGCAGGATCAGGGCACATTTTCAATCGGCGGTTTCGGCACCGTGTTGCAGCAAAGCGAAAATGCCTGGAACCACCTCTTGATTGACTACGAAGTGACGGAAGACACGGTCCTGACGTTCCGCCTGTTCACCGGGGGCGAGGCCGAGATTTATGGTATCGGCTTTGACAATGACGACACGCCCGACAGCGACACCTATTTCCAGCTTGGCGGTACTCAGCAGGGCTTTGGCATCCAGGATTTCAACGTCAATGCTGGCGCCAGTGCGAATACGCAATTCTTCCGCATTCCGGTTGGGGAATACTTCACAGGGGACTTCGACCGTCTGGTTTTTGTCACAGACAAAGACACCCCCGGTACAGGTGGGCAGGAGCCGGCCGCCAGTTTCTGGTCTGGTGTGCGGCTGTTCGAGGATGGGCCGCGCGTCAGGTTGAATGGTGAACTGGAAATCATTCAATCTTACGGATCCCGCCAGGACAGAGGCAGCGTCGAGATCTTCGATGACGGTTTTACCGTTGTGCAGGATGCCAATTCCTGGAAGCGGCTCGATATCGACTACACCGTGACCGAAAACACCGTTCTGTCATTTGATTTCGCCGCGTTTAACGAAGGCGAATTGCATGCGATCGGCTTTGACAACGATGAAAGCCCCGACAGCGACACTTACTTCACCCTGCTGGGCACGCAGGATGGCTTTGGCATCCGTGACTTCTTCGATCCGTCCCTGCTTGATGGTAGTCCGGAACGTATCGAGATCCCGGTCGGCGAATACTTTACAGGTGAGCTCGACAGTCTTGTCTTGGCGACCGATCTGGATGCCGGTGGTCTTGCCGACAGCCTTTGGTCGAACCTCACATTATTTGAAATCGCATAAATGCGTTGGCTTTTGAAGGCGTCTGAAACGGTATTTGGGGTGAGTTCGCACGCCGACAAAGGAATTGGTCTTTGTCAGAGGTATCCGCCTAGGCAGGCGGTTCGTCGTCATCCGACAAAATGCGCCAGGCATCACCTTCGAGATCCTCGTATTGGTTGGATTTGAGCGTCCACAAGAACGCAGCCAGGCCAAGCCCGCCGAGGATCAGCGATACAGGGATCAACAGGACAAGAACGTTCATACCCGCCCCTTTAGCCGCAAAGCGTTCAAAAGAACAGTGATGGACGAGGCCGACATGGCGATGGAGGCGATGAGCGGCGTGGCCAGACCCACAAGTGCGATTGGCACCGCGATGACGTTATAGATGGTCGAGATGGTGAAGTTTTCGACAATGCGCGCTTTGGCGGCGCGGGCGATGGCTGGCAGTTCAATGAGCGGGGTGAGGTTGTCGTTCAAGAGCACGATATCCGATGCCGCGCGCGAGGCGTCGGCTGCGGTGGCGGGCGAAACCGAAGCGTAGGCTGCCGCCAGCGCGCCGGTATCGTTCAGCCCGTCACCCACCATGAGCACATGCGCGCCTTTGGCGGTCAGGTCGTTGATATAGGCGATCTTGTCTTCGGGTTTTGTGTCTGCCCTCCAACTATCAATGCCCAGTTCTGCGGCGATCGTGCCTGTCTCGTCCGCGTCATCGCCAGAGACCAGATGCACGGCCAGCCCCGTCTCTTGCCAATTTTGGACAAGCTCTGCTGCACCTTCTCGTAACTCAGATCGCAAGGTGATTTTCTGCGGTTTCCGGTCGCCGACTTGGATATATGTCCCACGCCCCGTACCCAACCACGCGCCGGAGCCGAGGCGGACATTCTGGCCCTGATAGATGGCACTCAGGCCTTTGCCGGGATGCTCTTGTTGTGCGCTGATCTGCGCGGGTGCAACATCGTCAAGCGAGGCAGCAATGGCTTGTGAGACCGGGTGGGTCGCATTTTGGGTGAGGGCCAAGGCGATGCCTTGCATCTGTGCATCCAGCGTATCGCGTGCAGCAGCGGGCATGGTCAGCGTTCCGGTCTTGTCAAAGACGACCGTGTCGACTTCGGCCAAGCGTTCCAGCGCTGTGCCGTCTTTGACAAGCAGTCCAGCGCGGAACAGGCGCCCCGCAGCGGTGGTTGAGACGGCGGGGACGGCGAGGCCCATCGCACAGGGGCAGGTGATGATGAGGACGGCAACGGCGATGTTCAGTGACAGGCGGAAATCGCCGGAATAAAGGATCCAGAAGATGAACGCGACCAGCGCGAGTAGATGCACAACCGGCGCATAGATCGCGGCGGCCCGGTCAGCGGCGGCGGTGTATTTGTTGCGCACGGCCTCGGCCTGATCGACCATCGTGACCATTTTGCGCAAGGTGGTTTCCGCACCGACGGTTGCCGCGCGGATTGTCAGCGGGCCGGTCACGTTCACCTCTCCTGCGGTAACCTGTGTGCCAACCTGCGCGGGGATCGCGCGGCTCTCACCGGTCAGCAAGGAACGGTCGATCTCGCTTGTGCCTTCGGTGATTGTCCCATCCACCGGAATGCGCCCGCCCGGCAGCACCTGCACCAGATCGCCAATGGCCAGATCGCCGAAATCCACCATCTGCCGCACGCCATCGCGCAGGCGCATCACACGCGGGGCTTCCAATGCGGAGAGTTGTGCGGCGGCGGACGCGGCAGCTTTGCGGCTGCGATGGTCCAGATAGCGTCCGATTAGCAGGAAGAAGGTCAGCGTGACGGCGGCGTCAAAGTAAGAATGCCGCCCGCCATAAAGCGTCTCGTAAAGAGAAATGCCCGAGGCCAAGAGGATCGCCAGCGAAATCGGCACATCCATATTCAGGCGGCCCGCCTTTAGCCCGCGCCAGCCACTTTCGAAAAAGGGCTGCGCGGAATAGATCAGCGCCGGAATGGCAATACAGGCCGTGATCCAGTGGAACATATGCATTGTCGCACCCATGGCACCTGACCAGACGGCCACTGAAAGCAGCATGATGTTCATGTTCGCAAAGCCCGACACGGCCAGCCGTGTCAGCAGATTGCCGCCATAGGCGTCTGCTTCTGATCCCAGAAGGCTCGTATCGAGCAGCCGCGCCTCGAACCCGGCCAGCTCCAGCGTGTCGATCATCGCCTCTGGCGAGACGGGCTGATTGGTCCCCACCGTCACTCGTTTCATGGACAGGTTCACGCGGGCATTGGCCACCCCCTCCATGCCGCGCAAAGCCCGCTCAACCCCATTGATACATGCCACACAATGAATACCGGGTAGCGACAGGACCACCTGATCCGTCCCGTTCGAGGCGGCTTTTTCAAGCTGGCCCTCGGGTAGGCCGATACAGGCCGGGCAGGCGGAACTGTCGCTCATTCGGCGGTAAGTGGGAAGCGGCGGCGGAATTGGGTGCCGTCAGGGGCAAGCAGTTCAAGGCGCAGGTTCCAGTAACCATCACCGGCGGTGACCGGGGCTATCATCGCTTGGCCGTTCCACGTGAAGGCAGGCACGGTGTCTTGACCCGTATGGGTGGCCCGCCCGAAGGTGGCGCGCGTGACCTCGGCCTGCACCGGATTGCCGTCTTTGTCGGTGATCGCGACTGTCAGGGTGCCGCCGGTCAAAGAGGCCGCGACATCCCAACCCAACGCATCCTGCGCGGCACGATTGGCCTCAAATTGCTGGCTGGCGAGGTAGGCGCTCCGCGTCTCGACGCCGGGAAAAGTGGCCACGGCATTGTAGGCCAGTGTCAGGTTGACGGTCACGATGATGCCGAAGCCGCCCAACATCAGTGCCAGCATGTGCCAGCCGGTAAACTCACGGGTCATTATTGGGCCCTCCCATTGAAGATGGTGTCTTTATGCGCGCGCTCGCCCGAGACGAGGTCTTCGACCCAGAACCGCAGATCAACCCGGTCCATGCTGGCCGCCGGATCGCCGGGCCGGGCCGAGACATAGACGCGCTGCAGATAAGTTTCGTTGGCGGGCACGTTGATGCTGCGCAGGGCTGTGCCCTCAAGGTCGATGCGGAGGATTTCGTCGGAGCGGAGCGAGAGATGGAACTCCCGATCTTCGCCATGCTTGTTGAGCAGGCGAATGTCGTAGATGTTGCGGATCGTGCCGTCCGACAGGGTGACAAAGGTCGGGTTGCGCACGGCGGCCACGGTCATCTCGATATCGGCGCGAATGAAGAGCGCGAATACGAGACCGATCCCGATCAGTCCCCACAGGGTCGTGTAAAGCATTGTGCGGAAACGGAAAACATGCTGCCAGATCGGCTTGGGCGGTTTGCCGTTCGCCTCGGCCTCCTGATCCGAAAGGGCGAGGTAGTCGATCAACCCACGCGGCTTGCCGATCTTTTCCATCACGTCGTCACAGGCATCAATGCAAAGCGCGCAGGTGATACATTCCATCTGCTGGCCGTCGCGGATGTCGATACCGGCGGGGCAGACATTCACGCAGGCCATGCAATCGATGCAGTCGCCTTCCTTGTTTTCATGCTTCTTGCCGCGCGGCTCCCCCCGCCACTCGCGATAGGCGACGGTCAGCGTTTCGGGGTCCATCATCGCGGCCTGAATACGTGGCCAGGGGCACATATAGTTGCAGACCTGTTCACGCATGAAGCCACCGAAGACGAAGGTTGTGGCGGTCAGAATGCCAATGGTGGCCCAGGCAACGGGCGGCGCTTGCAAGGTTGCGAGGCTATAGGCCAGGGTCGGCGCGTCCGCGAAATAGAAGACCCAAGCCCCGCCTGTGGCCACGGCGATCAGCAGCCAGACGATCCACTTGACCACCCGCAACCTGATCTTGCGCGGTGTCCATTTTTCGTTCCAAAGCCGGACGCGTGCGTTCCTGTCGCCCTCGATCCAGCGTTCGACAAGGATGAAAAGGTCAGTCCAGACCGTCTGCGGGCAGGTATAGCCACACCAGACCCGGCCAAGCGCGGATGTGAACAGGAAAAGGCCGAGGCCCGCCATGATCAGAAGGCCTGCGACAAAGTAAAACTCATGCGGCCAGATCTCGATCCAGAAGAAATAGAACCGCCGGTTGGCCAGATCGACCAGCACCGCCTGATCAGGCAGGTTCGGGCCACGGTCCCAGCGAATCCAGGGGGTGAGGTAATAGATGCCCAGCGTCACGACCATCACCCACCATTTCAGGTTTCGGTAGAAGCCCTTGACCCGGCGCGGGAAAATCGGCTCACGCGGGGCGTAAAGGGGTTGGTTCTCGGTCGAAGACATCGGGGACCTGCAAGGATGACACTCTGTTCGCAGGATCGGTTTTAGCGAGTCCGCAGGCACCTTCCTTGATGTGGATCAAAACGTAACGGAGGCGGAAGCCGCCCGAACCATCCCGGCTCAAGAGTTAGGCGGTACGCCGAAATTGGCGGCATCTTTGCCGCCGATACGGTTCGCTTATTTCAAGCAGCGTATTTATCGTCAGAAATCGTTGTCGCGTTAACTTTTGTGGCGTGTCGATATGATAGCCTCTATCGGTGGAAGTTTGCGAATGCGCGGGCTGCAAAGATCGGGACAGGACGTGTACGATACTGCCGACATGCTTTTACAAGATGATCGCAGGATGCTTTCCCTGCTGACGCAGCCCGTTGCTGTGATTGATTGCTACGGTGTCGTCGTTGACTGCAATGCGGCTTTTCGAGATTGTGCTGATCTGCCTGAGCCGAACGGGCATGGCGCACCATTGGCGGAACTGATGACGCCTGATACATGGTCCGATTGTCTCGATTATTTGCGTCAATGTCCGGGAGTGGGCACGGGCGACGATGTCGCGCCTTTTGTCACGACGCTCCGGATTGCCGGGCAGGTGCTGGAAATGTCGCTGGCACCGATGCGGCCAGATGACCGGTCCGCGGGCTTTCTTTGCCAGTTGGAACGCACGACGCGGCAGGAAGATGCGCGCCTCGCCTATCTGATGGAGCATCTCGACCAGGGCGTATGGGACTATGATGTGCCGACCGAGACCCTCACTGTCTCAAAAAAGTGGCGTGAGATCAGGGGGCTTGGTGATGATGTCGACCTCAACGCGCCTGGGCGTCGCTGGAAAGACAACACCCATGCGGTTGACCGGATCACGTTGCAAAACATCTTCGACGAACAGGTCAGGGGTGAGCGGCGCAGCATTAGTGTCCGGTACCGGTATCGCCATATGCAGGGGCATTGGATCTGGGTCTTGTGCCGCGCCAAAGTGGTGGAAAACGACAAGAACGGCAGACCGCTGCGGATTGTGGGCACCGATACTGATGTCACCATCCTGCGCCAACGCGACAGCGATATGCAGCAACTGACGAATAAGCTGCAACTGGCAATCGACGCCTCCGGGATCGGCGTTTGGGAATATGATCGCGCCAAAGATGAAGTCCATTGGGACGACCGCATGCTTGAGATCTACGGGATCACCGACGGCCAGAATATGCGGCGCGGCGATATGTGGGAAACTTATCTGCATCCCGATGATCTGGAAGATGCCCGTGCCTATTCCGCGCATTGTCAGAAACACGGGCTCGATTTTCGGCGTGACTTTCGCATCGTGCGACCGAACGGTGACGTTCGACATATTCGCAGTCTTGCTGGGTTCGTGGCGCGCGATGCAAATCAAGCCAAGCTGATCGGCGTCAATATCGATGTGACCGAGGACTATGAGCGCAGCGCCCAGCTTGAGGCGGCGCGAGCGCAGCTTGAATTCGACTCGCGGCATGATGCCTTGACCGGCGTTGCGAACCGGCGGCTTCTGGATGAGTGCATCGGTCAGCTTCGCGCGCACGCGACACCCACCTGCCGCGGGGCGGTGCTGCACCTGGATCTGGATTTCTTCAAACAAATCAATGATACCTTGGGCCATCCGGCCGGTGATGCGGTGTTGGTGCATGTGGCGAGAACACTCAAGCACCTGCTTGGGGATCAAGGACTTGTCTGCCGAACCGGCGGAGATGAGTTTGTGGTGCTCTTCTCAAAAGCCCCCGATTCCGAACGCATGCACGCCCTTTGCAAAGCAATTGTTACGGCATTTGAACAGCCATTCTACTTTGACGGCCATCATTGTGCCTTCGGCGTCAGTGTTGGTTGCGCTTTCAGTATCGGAAAAGATATCGGCTGTTCCGACATGTTTGCCCAAGCTGATGCGGCACTTTATGCCGCCAAACAGGCCGGGCGCGGACGATATCACTTCTATTCCGGCGATACGAGGCCGACTGTCGCCCCTGACGGACAAACACGGCAGGACTTGCTTGACGCGCTGATGCGCGGCGAAATCCTGTGTTATTTTCAACCGCAATATGATGCCAACACCAATGAGCTTGCCGGGGCAGAAGCATTGGTGCGTTGGAATTGCCCGCACCGTGGGCTGCTGAAACCCGATGCTTTCATGCCTGAGGCAACAAAGCTTGGCGTGGCTGACCGGATTGACGCACATGTGTTTGAGCAGGTCGTCTCGTTGCAGTCAGAATGGCGCGCGAAAGGTCTTCCATTTCCTCTGATCGCGATGAATGTGTCGCCTGACCGTTTGAACAACGCATTAATGCTTGATCATGTGCGCAGCCTGATCAAACCGCACCACAAGATCGCATTTGAACTGCTTGAGACGGCTTTTCTCGATGAGATGACGCCGGACCAGATAAGGCGTCTTACCGACCTTCGCGCCTTGGGGGTCGGGATTGATCTTGATGATTTCGGATCGGGGCATTCGTCGGTAGCCGCCATGCAGGCGATCGGGCCCGACCGGATCAAGATCGATCAAAGCCTTGTCGGCCCGATTGTCGCCCGGCCCGAGCAGATCAAGACATTGCAGCTTTTGTCGCAGATGGCACGGCTTGAGAAGCTGCAGATTGTGGTCGAGGGGTTGGATGCCGCCGGCCATCTGAATGCCATTGCAGACGTTGATTGTGACCTGCTGCAAGGGTTCGCGCTGTCGAAGCCCTTGCCGGTCGCGGAGTTTGAGGCGCTTTTGCATCCCCTCTCGTAATTGCCGCGCGACAGGCGTATTGCTGACGCCATGAAGATTGTTCGCCTCGAAGACGCTCACCAATTGCCGCTTTGGCGCAGGCCCACATCGCTCCTATTTGTGATGGCCATGGCGATGCCCGTTGCGTTCGCGACATGGTCAGCGCTGCTCAATAACTTCGTTATTGAGGTGGCAGGGTTCGATGGTTCGGACATCGGCTGGTTGCACACAGTGCGCGAGATCCCGGGGTTCTTTGCGATTGGCGTGATTGCCCTGATCATGTTCATTCGCGAACAGGTGCTCGGCCTTGTCGCGCTGATCATGTTGGGGGCGGCGACGGCTGTGACCGCGCAATTCCCGCAGATGGGGGGCATTCTGGCTGTGACCATGCTGTCCTCAATCGGGTTCCACTATTACGAAACCGTCAACCAATCGCTGCAATTACAGTGGATCGACAAGAAAAAGGCACCACAGACCCTGGGCTGGATCCTTTCTGCCGGATCGGCGGCGACCCTAATCGTCTATCTTTTGATCGTTCTGACGTGGGAACCGCTGGGTCTCAGCTTTAGTGCCGTCTACTGGCTGTCGGGCGGCTTCACCGCTGTCGTCGCGACGATCTGCCTGCTGGCCTATCCGCAGTTTGAGGCGCCGCACCCGCAGGTCAAAAAGATGGTCCTGCGCAAGCGTTATTGGCTTTATTATGCGCTGCAATTCATGTCAGGCGCGCGCCGGCAAATATTTGTCGTCTTCGCGGGCTTCATGATGGTGGAGCAGTTCGGCTTTGCCGTCGACGATATCACCAAGCTTTTCATGGTCACGCTGCTGGTCAACATGCTCGCCGCCCCGCTTCTGGGCCGCCTCGTGCAGGTGTTTGGCGAGCGGCGTGCGCTCATCTTCGAATATGTCGGCCTCTGTGGTGTGTTCTTTGCCTATGGCGGCATTTACTACTTTGGCTGGGGTGTGATGCTGGCGACCGCGCTTTACATCATCAATCACATCTTCTTCAGCCTGGCTTTGGCGATCAAAACCTATTTTCAAAAGATCGCCGACCCGCAGGATATCGCGCCGACCGCTGCTGTGGCGTTCACCATCAATCACATTGCCGCTGTGTTCCTACCGGCATTGCTGGGCTATATTTGGCTGCAATCGCCGGGCCTTGTGTTCCTGATCGCGGCTGGGATGGCCATTGTATCGCTTCTGTTGTCACTGCTGATCCCGCGCCACCCCGAACCGGGACATGAGACAGTGTTTCAAGGGCGTTTGGTCGCAGCGGCAGAGTAGAAATGGGCGCGTTCCATCCTATATCAGACCTAACCGAGAGGAGTTTCGCCGATATGTTTTTTCTCAATCGCGCCAAGTCTGAAATGATCAGCCCCGATGCTGCTTTGCCGGGCCGGGCGTCGCCTATTCCGACCGCACAGACCCATTTTGTCTACGGCACACCGCTAACCCCCGATCCGCCTACAGGTCTGGAAGAGGCGATGTTTGGCATGGGGTGTTTCTGGGGTGTGGAGCGGATGTTCTGGAAGCTTGACGGTGTGAAATCGACGATGGTGGGGTATTCCGCAGGCTACACGCCCAACCCGACCTATGAAGAGGTGTGCAGCGGCAAGACCGGCCATAATGAGGTCGTGCGTGTCGTCTTTGACCCAGCCGTGATCTCTTATGATCAGTTGCTGCAGGTCTTTTGGGAAGGACATGATCCCACCCAGGGCATGCGTCAGGGCAATGACACAGGAACGCAGTACCGGTCGGGCATCTATACTTATTCTGACGCGCAAAAGACGGCGGCGGAGACTTCAAAAGAAGCCTTTGCACCGCGCCTGTCGACCGCTGGCTATGGCGCAATCACGACCGAGATAATCGACGCGCCTCCGTTCTATTTCGCGGAAGATTATCACCAGCAATACTTGGCAAAGAACCCGGGCGGGTATTGCGGGCTTGGCGGAACGGGCGTGACCTGCCCGATTGGGGTCGGTGCTTAGACGGTTCCTGCAATGTGACGTGTTCAGCGCCGTTCCTACCAAAGGGAACGGCCTTGCGGTCGTTGTCGATGCCAAGGGGATGACGACAGCGCAGATGCAGGATTTCGCTGCCTGGACCAACCTGGCCGAGACGACGTTTCTGCTACCACCGACCATGCCGGACGCCGACTACGCGGTGCGTATCTTCACACCAGGACGCGAGATGCCTTTTGCGGGGCACCCAACGCTGGGCAGCTGTGCGGCATGGCTCCATTCCGGAGGGCAGCCGCAAGAGCCTGGGTTGGTCCGTCAGGAATGTCAGATTGGCCTTGTCGAGATTGACATTTCCGGTGACGTGCCCGCTTTTGTCGCTCCGCCGACGCAGGTATCAGCGTTGCCCTCATCAGATCAGTTGCGTCTGACTAAGGCCCTCGGCCTAGATGCGTCACAGATTGTGCGTTCTGCGCAACTGAACAACGGTCCGGTATGGCAGGTGCTCGAGCTTACCGATGCCGCGACAGTGCTTGCCATCGACGCAGATCGGGTGCGCTGGCCGGAATTTGTGGGGCTCGGCGTGGTCGGGCCACATTCAACAGGTGCGGCTGCAGATTACGAAGTCCGGAACCTAGCCCCCTCAAGCGGCATGTCCGAAGACCCGATCACCGGATCGCTGAACGCGGCCATCGCACAGTGGATGCACGCCGAGGGACGCCTCGACCGCGCACTGGTCATGGCGCAGGGGACGGTGCTGGGCCGAGAAGGCCGCGTATTCGTGGATAGCACCCCACGTGGCGTGACGATTGGCGGCCATGTGCATGTCCTGATCGACGGGACGGTCGATCTGTGATCCTGGACGCCGCCGCGCGAACAGTTCTGATGCCGGTGCTTTTGTTGCAGGCGGTCTATCTGCGGATGACCGTGTTGCGCTTGCCGGAGCCTGATGGCGCCCGTGAGGGCAAAGTGGGGCAGGGGCCGCCATTGCGCCTGACGATATTGGGTGACAGCTCCGCTGCGGGCGTCGGCGTTGCGGATCAGCAGGATGCTTTGCTGGGGCAGGTCAATCATCGGCTGGCACCTCACTTCACCACCGATTACCGGCTGATTGCTGCGACCGGGTCGCGCACCGGTGACGTTCTGGGCTGGTTGCAGGATATGCAGGCATTGGATGCCGACGTGGCTGTGATTGCTCTGGGCGTCAATGATGTGACCAAAGGTGTCAGCCTGCGCCGCTGGCTGCGGCAGCAATCGGCTTTGCTGGATCGTCTGGTGCATGATTTTGGCGTCAAATACGTCGTGGTCTCCGGCCTGCCACCGATGCATGATTTCCCGCTTTTGCCGCAACCTTTGCGCTGGGTACTGGGCCGGCAGGCCGCGCGTTTTGACAAGGCCTTGCACGAAATGGTGGCGGAACGTCGGGATGCCACATCGATCACAATTGATATGCGACTGAACCGTGAAAACATGTCAGAAGACGGGTTTCACCCCGGTCCAGTCGTCTATTCGGCCTGGGCCGACGCGGTGGCGGCACAAATTCTGGACCATGCAGCGCTGCTTGACGGCACGGATCGCAATGCCTAACGCGTCCTTGACCCAAAAGGACCTCTCAGGATGACGACATTCACCGCGCTCACCACGCTTTCCGGCGAAACGGCGGCCTATGCGCTCTCAGACGCGCTTGAGGCTGTTGTGCCCGAGCCCACCGGCATCGGCGTCTTCGAGATCGAAGACGGATCGGGTCTGTGGGAGGTCGGCGCCTACTTTTCGGAACGCCCCGATGTTGCCGCCTTGGCTGTGTTGAGTGCGCTGCACGGCGCCAGGCCTTTCAGCATTTCCGAGGTGCCGGATCAGGATTGGGTCTCAAAGGTGCAGCGTGATCTGCCACCCGTCGCAGCCGGGCGGTTTTTTGTTTACGGCGCGCATGATGCGGACAATGTGCCGCCCGGCAAACACGCCTTGCTGATCGAGGCGGCAATGGCCTTTGGCACTGGGCATCATGGGACGACCCTAGGCTGTCTGCGCGCCTTCGACCGGCTGCTTGATAAGGGCTTCGCTGGAGGCCGGATCGTGGATGTCGGATGCGGCACGGCGGTGTTGGCTATGGCGGCAGCCAAGATATTCTCTGACCCGGTTTGGGCGAGCGACATTGACCCCGTGGCCGTTGAGGTTGCAGCAGCAAATGTGGCAGCAAATGGGCTGTCGGGGCGGGTGGAATGTTTCACTGGTGCGGGCTTTGCAGCCCCGGCTTTGCAGGAACACGCGCCGTTCGATCTTGTCTTTGCCAATATTTTAAAGGGGCCATTGGTCGATCTGGCCCCTGATATGGCACGTTTCACAGCAGATGACGGATATGTGATTCTCTCGGGTATTCTGAATGAACAGGCGCAAGACGTGACGGCCATTTATCAACGAAATGGGTTCAATCTGCTTGAAAAAGAGGAAATTGTTGATTGGACCACGCTTTTGATGGGCAAAAACCCACCAGTTTGATCTCTTTTGGTCAGTGTAATGGGAAAATAACTTGTTTCAGGCCATTATCTCAGGGACAACAGAATGATTAGTTATTTGATTGTTGTGGAGGATGTCATGGCGCAGGCCCATGTTCCATTCGATAAGCGTCTCAAGCGGATCGTCCGCCGTCACGACCGTATGCAAAGTTCAGGTGCCGTGAAAACCGTCACATCAGACGGCTTGATCGTTGCACGCCCCCGCGTTTATCGTCCGAAGTTTCCGCTGAGGGGGCTATTAGCGATTGTCGTTCTCGGTTTCCTGTTCAAAGGCGCTGTCTATGCGTCATTGGGTACTGAGGCATATGTCGAGCGAGTCATCGCTCTGCAGCAGGGAAGTGTAATGGAGCAGGCGGGCGGCTGGATCATGCAGGCCGATCCTGCGACCAAATTTATTGCCGAAGGTTTCGGCGCCGTATTCACCGAATAATCCGTCCTCCAAAACGCAAAAAGGCCGCGCTCGTTAGCGCGGCCTTTTGCATTCAACTGACGCCGTATGCTTTAGCGGCGAGAGAGGCGTGCAACCTCGTCAATGTCGCCATACGTCAGGCCGATATCTGTCAGTTCACGCTCGCTCAGTTTTGTCAAAGCGTTGCGCGTGATACGGGCATCGTTCCACGCAGCAATTGCAGCAAAAGCTGACAGAAAAACAGAAGGGATGCGACCTGCGGAGAGGCCAACGGAGGGGCGGGTTGTGTCAAAAGCGGCCATAGCCATCATCCTTGTGCTGTGCAGCAATGCTGCGTTGTTCTCATGAGCCGCAGATAGGAACGTTTTTTCCGCCTGACCAGTGACATTTTGGCATGGGACATATGCGTTTTTAGCATGCCTTATTTTTGGGCGGATTTGGCCGTAAAGTCATTGTTTACAAAGGGTTAAGTGTGTCGCTTTTTTACGTCCGAATGACGGTTTCGACGCTGGTTCTCAGGTCTGCCGTATATCATGTGCCTTGAAAGCGCCTTGGTTTTTGTTCGCCTTTTGTGCTAACCATTTCTGAAGAAAAGAACAAAAGAGGCGAGCGATGCGTGTTTTGGGGATCGACCCTGGGCTTCGCAACATGGGTTGGGGGGTGATTGCGGTGTCTGGTGCGCGGATCGCGCATGTTGCAAACGGGATCTGCCGCTCGTCTGGTGACGATCTGGCGGCGCGGCTTTTGTCACTGCATCAGCAACTGTCCGACATCGTCGACGTCTATGCGCCTGAGGCGGCAGCAGTTGAGCAGACCTTCGTCAACAAGGATGGGGCTGGTACGTTGAAGCTGGGTCAGGCGCGGGGTGTGGCGATGCTGGTTCCGGCACAGGCGGGGCTGACCATCGGGGAATATGCGCCGAACGCCGTCAAGAAAGCCGTCGTTGGGGTCGGACATGCCGATAAAACGCAGATCATGCATATGGTGAAGCTGCAATTGCCGGGTGCGCAGATCGCCGGTCCTGACGCGGCGGACGCCTTGGCGATTGCAATATGCCATGCGCATCATCTGCAATCGGCAGGGACGCTCGCGCAAGCATTGGTTAAGGCGGGCGCATGATCGGCAAGATCTCGGGGCGACTGGATTATCGCGGTGCTGACCATGTCCTGATCGATGTGCGCGGTGTTGGGTACGTGGTCTATGTCTCGGACCGTGTGATGGCTGGCCTGCCGGGCAATGGTGAGGCGGTGGCGCTTTACACTGATCTTCTCGTGCGGGAAGACAACCTGCAGCTTTTTGGTTTCACCACGCTTGTGGAAAAGGAGTGGCACCGTTTGCTGATGTCCGTGCAGGGGATCGGTGCGAAGGCATCGATGGCGATTTTGGGCACGATTGGCGCAGAAGGCGTGAGTCGCGCGATCGCGTTGGGGGACTGGAACGCCATTGCGAAGGCAAAAGGCGTGGGGCCGAAGACGGCGCAGCGCGTGGCGATAGAGCTCAAGGACAAGGCACCGGCGGTGATGGCGATGGGCGGCGCAGCGGTCGAGACTGCGCAGAGTGATGTCATTGAGACCGACATGTTGACGTCACCTCGCCAGGCACAAGCCAACCCGGCACAGGCCGAGACGCTGTCAGCCCTGGCAAATTTGGGCTATGCGCCCGGTGATGCTGCGGCGGCCGTAGCTGAAGCACTGGGCGATTCACCAGAGGCAGACACACCCGCACTGATCCGCGCGGCCTTGCAGCTGCTCTCGCCGAAAGGGTAGGGATGATGTGCTCATCCGCCCTACGGGCCGTCTTCGCTGGAGAACGCTGTGACCCAACCTGATCCCACATTGCGTCCCGACCCGCAGCCGGATGATGCGGATCGCGCCTTGCGTCCGCAAAGTCTGGATGAATTTATTGGGCAGCGTGAGGCGCGGGCTAATCTAAAGGTGTTCATCGAAAGCGCGCGGCGCCGCGGTGAGGCGATGGATCACGCGCTTTTCCATGGACCGCCGGGGCTTGGTAAGACGACGCTGGCGCAGATCATGGCGCGGGAACTCGGCGTGAATTTCCGTATGACGTCGGGACCAGTGCTCGCCAAGGCGGGGGATCTGGCGGCGATCCTCACCAATCTTGAAGCGCGTGATGTGCTCTTCATCGACGAAATTCACCGGCTGAACCCGGCCGTGGAAGAGGTGCTTTATCCGGCGCTCGAAGATTTTGAGCTGGATCTAGTGATCGGCGAAGGCCCCGCCGCGCGGACTGTACGGATTGAGCTGCAACCTTTTACGCTTGTGGGTGCGACCACGCGGATGGGTCTTCTGACGACGCCTTTGCGCGATCGTTTTGGTATTCCGACACGGTTGGAATTCTACACAGACGATGAGCTACACCAGATTGTCACCCGCAGCGCGCGTCTGATGGGCGCGCCCGCTTCCGATGATGGCGCTGCAGAGATCGCAAAACGCGCACGCGGTACGCCGCGTATCGCGGGACGACTTCTGCGGCGAGTCGTGGATTTTGCCATTGTCGAAGGTGACGGGACCGTCACGCAACCGATCGCGGACCGGGCCCTGACCCGGTTGGGCGTTGACCATCTGGGTCTCGACAATGCGGATCGCCGCTATCTGCGCCTTATCGCGGAGAGTTATGGCGGTGGACCTGTCGGTGTGGAAACGATGTCCGCGGCCTTGTCGGAAAGCCGCGACAGTTTGGAAGACGTGATTGAGCCTTATCTTCTGCAGAGGGGTCTGATCCAGCGGACGCCGCGCGGCCGGATGCTGGCGCAGGCGGCTTGGGCGCATCTGGGGATCGCGCCGCCAAAATCGCAGACGGATTTGTTTGATTGAGAGGCGGGGAGCCTCCGGCGGGAGTATTTTTGGCGAGATGATGAAAGATGTAGCGCCTTTGTTCACCCGCGCTGACGGGAAGTATGTCTTTGCCCGCTGGGGCCGACCGATTGTGCCGGTGGTTTTTGGTGTCGATGATGCGACCTTGGCCGTTTTCAAAGGGGCCATTGAGGCCGTCGTCACCCTCGCCAATCATCAGATGGCCGAAACCGATCCGGAATTGGGGGCCAATCTGATGGTATTTTTTTGCATCGATTGGGATGAACTGCCCGCAGTGCCGAACCTGGACCGACTGGTGCCTGATCTTTTGCCGCTCGTGGGGCGGCTGAAGTCGGCTGATGCCAATCAGTACCGGATCTTCCGGTTTGATGAAGGTGGCGCCATCCGCGCTGCATTCGTATTTCTGCGGATGGATGAGCATCTAAGCGCGGTTGGCGCGGACACGCTGGCCCTGTCTCAGGCCGTGCAGACGATCCTGCTTTGGTCCGACACGGCCTTCGATGAGATGCCGCCGCTTGCGATGATTGATGGCAAGGCCGTCTTGCGCCCAGAGATTGCCGATGTGATCCGCGCGGCTTATGACCCGGTGATGCCAGCCATGGCGCAGGATGCGAGCCATACGCTCAGATTAGAAGCACGGTTGACAAAACCATCATGACCCACACATTCCCCATCCGCGTCTATTATGAAGACACCGATCTCGCCGGGCTGGTCTATTATGCCAATTACCTGAAATTCATCGAACGCGCCCGCTCCGAATGGGTGCGGGAGATGGGGATCGATCAAGTGGAGATGAAGGCAGAGGGCTTTGTTTTTGCTGTCCGCCGGGTCGAGGCGGACTACATCGCGCCCGCGCATTACGATGATCAGCTTGTTGTCGAAAGCACGATGGATGCGATCACCGGTGCCCGCGTGGTCTTTCGTCAGGATGTAAAGCGCGGTGAGGCTTTGCTTTTTTCGGCCAATGTGACGGTCGTTTGCCTGACCACGCAGGGGGCAGTTGCGCGCCTGCCAGCGGCGATCCGCCGTTCGGTCCACTAAACCCACCGCTTTTTCGCAGATGTGATGCGGGATTGGTTGGATTTCCCCGTGCCGATGCTGTACGCTTCGCCGCAATATGAGCCTCAAACGAGGCCGACAGGCAGAGCAGGTCAATGGAAGCAGCACACGAATTCACCATGTGGGCGCTCTTCGCGCGCGCCACGATCACTGTCAAAATCGTCATGATCATGCTGGTCGTCGCGTCCATCTGGACCTGGGCCGTGATCATCGACAAGACAATCCAGTATCGCAAGGCCCGGGCCGAGGCGGATATCTTTGACCGGTCGTTCTGGTCGGGTGATCCTTTGGACGGCCTTTATGCCAAGATCGGGCGCGATCCTGATGGACCGTCCGAGAAGATATTCGTTGCGGGCATGCAGGAATGGGAGCGATCGCATACCGATGATGGTGGGCTGATCGCGAATGCCACATCGCGGATCGACCGATCTATGGATGTAGCCATCGCAAAAGAAGCAGGGCGTCTGCAGAAAAGCCTGCCGATTTTGGCGACGGTTGGGTCAACCGCACCCTTCGTAGGCCTTTTCGGCACCGTTTGGGGCATCATGAACGCGTTTATCGAGATTGCAGAGGCGCAAACCACCAATCTGGCCGTTGTCGCCCCAGGTATTGCTGAGGCGCTGCTGGCCACGGGGCTTGGGCTGCTCGCCGCGATCCCGGCGGTGATATACTATAACAAGCTTAGCTCTGATAGTGATGCTATTGTGAGCGGGTACGAGGCCTTTGCCGATGAGTTCGCCACGATTTTGAGCAGGCAGTTGGACAGCTGACATGGGTGCGGGCGTCATGAATTCAGGCGGGGACGGGGGCAGACGCGGTCGCCGCCGGTCGCGCCGCGGTAAGCCAATGTCAGAGATCAATGTCACCCCGTTTGTCGACGTGATGATGGTGCTCTTGATCATCTTCATGGTGGCGGCGCCCTTGTCGGTCGTCGGTGTGCCGGTGGAATTGCCGGAAACGGCGGCGACCGCCCTTCCGGGGGATGAAGAAGAGCCGCTGACCGTCACGATCACCAATGATGGCCGCGTGATGATCCAGGAAACGGATGTGGAAGAGGCGCAACTCGTCGCGCGGCTGCAAGCGATTGCGGCGGAACGGACCAGTGACAAGATCTTCCTGCGCGCCGATGGCCGCAACGACTGGAACCGCGTGGCCGAGATTATGGGCCTTCTGAATGCCGGTGGCTTTTCGGATATCGGACTCGTGACGGATGTCGCCCCAGTGGACGGCGCTGACGGCTAGGCGATGTGGAGCCCCGGCACCTATATTTCGGGCATCGGCCATGCGGGGCTGATCACGCTCTTTATCCTCGGCTGGGGTTTTCAGTCAGAGCCGCTGGTGTTTGAGGATATCTCGGTCTCCGTGCTGAGCGGTGAGGAGTTTGAGCAGTTACGCGCGGGATCGACGCCCGAACCGGGCGAGGCAGAGCCGATGGCGCCGGTGGCACCTGTGATTGATGAAACACTGCCACCACCGCCCGTTGAAGACACACCACCCGTTCCACCGCAGCCACCCCAACCGGTCGAACCGCCACCCAGCGAGGCACCACCGCCGCAACCGCCTGCACCGGTCGAGACGGATGTGGCCGACGCGCCTCCCGCAGTTCCTGCACCGCCACCACCGCCACCTCCGACCCCAGATGTGGAGGTGAGCGATGAACCAACACCGCCACAGGCGGATCGGATCACGTCAACCCCATCCCAACCGCCCCCGCCCGATGCGCGGGTGGATGACGTGGTGCGCGAGGAAGTTGTGCCCGACGATACGGCGGAGGCAGAGGTCGTTGAGGATGAGCAGGAGCCAACAGCACCTCCCGAATCCGAAACACAAATCGGGATCGCCGATCTGGCACCAACAACCTCTCTACGTCCTGTTGCCCGCCCCAGCCGCCCGGCACCTCCGGTTGAGGAGCCTGAGCAGACAGCAGAGGTGGAAACAGACCCCGCGCCACCAACTGACGGTCAGTCTGTCGAAGAGCTGCTGGCAGATTTGGACCTTTCAGAAGAAACGGAGACTTCGACAGAGCCGCCAGCACTGCAACGCGGGGATGCACTAACGGGGTTGGAAGAATCAAGCTTTCGTCTTGCGGTCAGCGCATGCTGGGTCGTTGATAATGGTGCCCCTTCCGCAAACGTGACCGTCGAGGTTGGCTTCAGTCTGGATCGGAATGGGCAGGTCGTTGGTGGTGACGTGCGTTTGATCTCGGCCTCCGGTGGTGATGATCGCGCCAGACAGGCGGCCTTCGACGCGGCACGCCGCGCCATCCTGCGCTGCTCTTTCGAAGGCGGCGGCTATAACCTGCCGCCGGAGAAATATGAGTGGTGGAAGGATGTGGAACTTACATTTGATCCCAGCACAATGCGACTACGATAGGCAAAGACACGCGTAGGTGAGGTGAAATCGTTTCATCTGCCTGCTAAGAAGAAAAGGTAAACGCGTTTCGGGACGAACCCGGACAGGCGGAGTGAGGCGAAGATGATGAGACGTATTCTGGCATTTCTGGTGGTGCTGCTACTCGCGGTTCCGGCCGTGGCGCAAAACGGCCCCTTACGGTTGACGATCACCGATGGCGTGATCGAACCGATCACTTTTGCGGTGCCGAGTTTCGAGGCGGAAAGCCCGCAGGCGCAGCAGGTGGCCTCTGATCTCTCCCGCCTTGTGGTGCAGGACCTTGCGGGGACTGGTCTGTTCCGCGAAGTGCCAGCAACGGCCTTTATCTCTCAGGTGTCCTCTTTCGCGCAGCCCATCGCCTTTCCTGATTGGCGCGCGATCAACGCGCAGGCCCTGATCACCGGGGCGGTGACTGTCAGCGGACAGCAACTGGTCGTCAAATTCCGCCTTTATGATGTGTTCTCAGGCCAGGAACTGGGTGAGGGTTTGCAGTTTGCAGGCACCATCGCGGGCTGGCGGCGCATGGGGCACAAGGTGGCAGACGCCGTCTATAGCCGGATCACGGGTGAAGGTGGCTATTTCGACAGCCGTGTCGTCTTTGTCTCGGAAAGCGGACCCAAGGATAACCGGCTGAAGCGTCTGGCCGTCATGGATTATGACGGGGCGAATGTGCAGTTTCTGACCGACAGCAGCAGTATCGTGCTCGCCCCGCGGTTTTCGCCTAACGGGGACCGGGTGCTTTATACAAGCTTTGAGTCCGGCTTTCCCCGGATCAACGTGCTCAACGTGGCCAATGTGGGCCGCCAGCAATTGACGACAGCACCGGGTGAGATGGCGTTCTCCCCACGATTTTCACGCGATGGCCGTTCGGTCATCTATAGCCTTTCAAATGGGGGCAACACGGATATCTACCGCACCGATCTCGGCTCCGGGCAGAGCTTACGCCTGACCTCGGCCCCTTCGATTGAAACGGCGCCCAGCCTTTCACCCGATGGCAGCCAGATCGTCTTTGAAAGCGACCGTTCGGGCACACAGCAGCTTTATATCATGTCCGCCAATGGTGGTGAGGCGCGGCGGATTTCCTTTGGCGAAGGGCGTTATGGCACGCCCGTCTGGTCGCCACGCGGTGATCTTGTGGCCTTCACCAAGCAGAATGCGGGCCGGTTCCATATCGGCGTGATGCGCACGGATGGCTCGGAAGAGCGTTTGCTGACCTCATCCTTCCTTGATGAAGGGCCCACATGGTCGCCCAACGGTCGCGTCATCATGTTCAGCCGTGAAACCCAAGGGGCCGGTGGGACATCGACCCTTTACTCCGTCGATATTTCGGGGCGAAACCTGAAAGCAGTGCCCATTCAGGGCGGCGGCTCGGACCCGTCATGGGGGCCATTGCAGCCGTAACGATGTGTGATTACCCATAGCCAAAAGCCATGCTATAGTGCGCCAAAACGAGCAGATAACAACAGGAACAAACGGATGAACATTCTCAAAAAGGTGGCGGTTTTGCTTTTGGTTCTGGCCACGGCGGCCTGTACCAACCCGGACCGTTTTGGCGGCGGCGCGGGTGGTGCTGGCGGCGCTGGTGCCGATGGCGGTTTGGCCGGTTCGGCCAGTGACCCGGCAAGCCCGCAATTCTTCAACCAGACGATTGGGGATCGCGTCCTCTTTGCAGTGGATCAATCCACCATCACCGATCAGGGCAAATCCATCTTGGATGGCCAAGCGCAATGGCTGATGACGAACACCGATTATCGTGCCGTGATTGAGGGCCATGCTGATGAGCAAGGCACGCGTGAATACAACCTCGCCCTTGGCTTCCGCCGTGCAAATGCGGTGCGCGAATATTTGGTGTCGCGCGGTGTTCCTTCCAGCCGTCTGGAAGTCACAAGCTACGGCAAAGAGCGCCCGATTGAGGTCTGTTCGAACGAAAGCTGCTACGCGCAGAACCGTCGTGCGGTGACGGTGCTGTCATTCTCGGCTATCACAAGCTGATCAAGACCAAAGGAAGCCCAATATGCACCGCCTTGTCCTTGTCTGCGCCCTGCTGATGACTCCACTTCCTGCCTTGGCGCAGGATGAGACGCTGGCAGACATCCGACAACAATTGACGGTGCTTTATGTAGATGTGCAGCGGTTGCGCCGGGAATTGTCCACGACTGGTGGGTTGAATTCCGGCGTCGTCGGGAACACGCCGCTCGACCGGCTCAATGCGATTGAGGCGGAGTTGCAGCGCCTGACGTCCAAATCCGAAGAGTTGGAGTTCCGGATCAACCGCATCACAGTCGATGGGACCAACCGCATTGGAGATCTCGAGTTCCGTCTTTGTGAGTTGGAAAGCGATTGTGACATCGGCCAATTAGGTGACACACCGTCGTTGGGCGGTGTGGATAATGGCGCGGACGTGCCCGCCGCCAACCCACCCCCGGCAACAGGCGGCCCCGCCTTGGCCGTTGGCGAACAGGGCGACTTTGAGCGGGCGCAGGAGGCGCTCGCCGCCGGTGACTTTCGCAGCGCCGTTGACCAGCTTGCGTCCTTTGGCACGACCTACCCGGGCAGCCCGCTGATGGCGCAGGCGAATTATTTGCGTGGTGAAGCTCTTGAGGGGCTGGGCAACTTCACCGATGCGGCCCGTGCCTACTTGGAGGCATTTTCGGGTGACCCGACGGGTGGCACGGCGCCCGACGCTTTGTTCAAGCTCGGCACAACGCTGGGGTCAATTGGACAGACCCAGGATGCTTGTCTGACCCTTGCCGAAGTGGGCGTGCGCTTTCCGGGCAACGCAGCCGTCTCAGATGCGCAGCTTGCGATGCAAAATCTGGGATGTCAGTAGCAGGCACCCCCCAATCAGAACTCAGCGATGACGATTTGCTCAACGCAGCGCGCGCCGCGTTTGATCCAGTGCTGCCCGCGCGCGTGGCCGTGGCAGTATCTGGCGGCGGAGATTCCATGGCGCTTTTGCAGGTGTTTGCCCAATTGGCGAAATCGGGTGACTTGGCGCTGGAGGCAGTGACCGTTGATCATCGATTGCGCCCCGAAGCAGCGAGCGAGATTGCATTGGTCGCTCGGACATGTGCTGACCTGGATGTTTCGCATAGTGTTTTGAACTGGGAGGGCTGGGATGGGGCGGGAAACCTCATGGCGGCGGCCCGCGATGCGCGGTATCGCCTGATCGCCGATTGGGCCGTTGCAAGCGGGGTGGATGCCATTGTGTTTGGTCATACGGCGGACGATGTGGCCGAGAACTTCCTGATCCGCCTTGCCCGGAAAGCGGGCCCCGATGGGCTATCCAAGATGGATGCGCGGTTTGATCGTTTTGGCGTCACCTGGGCCAGACCGTTCTTGGACTACAGCCGATCCGAATTGCGCTTTTACTTGCAGCGACACGGTATCGTCTGGGCCGAAGATCCGACCAATGAGGATGACAGTTTTGACCGTGCCCGCGCCCGCAAGGCCCTGAGTATCCTGTCTGATCTTGGTGTAACGGTCGATGCGATCAACAGTGTCAGTGGCGCGATGCGCAGTGCGCGAGTGGCGCTTGATCACTATGCGCAGATCGAGGCGCGACGCTACATCGTGCAAGAGGCGGGTGATCTGGTTCTGCGCCTCGGCCTGACGGGGCCGCTGCCGGCCGAGATCAAACGCCGCCTGTGGCGGGCGGCAATCCCGTGGATCAACGGGGCCGACTATCCACCAAGGCAAAGCGCGTTGTTTGATATCGTTGCGTCACTGCAAAGCGACGGCAGCGCCACAATGGGCGGCTGCCTGATCACCCGCAAAGCTGATGACTGGCGCATCACACGAGAATATAGTGCCGTGCGCGACTTGGTATGCAAAACAACAGAGCTTTGGGATGGTCGCTGGGCCATCGACGGACCCCATGACGATGCTTTGGTCGTAAGCGCCCTGGGCGACGGCATTCATCAATGCGCCGAATGGCGCGAGGTCGGTTTGCCGCGCACATCGCTGATTGCAACACCGGCCATTTGGGATGGCGATGAACTGATCGCCGCCCCTTTGGCCGGTTTACGTAACGGATGGTCCGCACAGATTGTCGCGGATTTTCATCAACATGCGTTTGCGCATTGAAGATTAACGTTTTGCCTCTATTTTAGATGAAACGCTTATGCGGCGACTCTGTCGTCTCATTTCCCGATATCAAAGGAGTTTTTCCCTTGGGCAACGCGCGTAACATGGTCTTTTGGGTCGTCCTGTTCCTGATGGTGCTGGCGCTGTTTAATCTTTTCAGCAGCCCTCCCGGATCAGCCAACTCAGAGGCTCGCAGCTATTCTGAATTTGTCGAAGCCGTCGAAGGTGGCCGCGTCACCAATGTGGTGATCGACGGCGAAAATGTACGCTTCGAAGAAGGCGGTCGCACCTATTCCACGATCATGCCGCAGGATGCAGAAGTCACCAACCTGCTGATCGATGCGGATGTTCCTGTGTCGGCTCGGAGCCAGGAAACCTCTGTTTTCCAATCCTTTATCGTCAGCTTGTTGCCGTTCCTCTTGCTGATTGGTGTCTGGATTTACTTCATGAACCGCATGCAGGGCGGTGGCAAGGGTGG
Source organism: Cognatiyoonia sp. IB215446 (assembly GCF_033963825.1). Classification (NCBI taxonomy): domain Bacteria; kingdom Pseudomonadati; phylum Pseudomonadota; class Alphaproteobacteria; order Rhodobacterales; family Paracoccaceae; genus Cognatiyoonia; species Cognatiyoonia sp. IB215446. The sequence continues at coordinate 901,844 of NZ_JAXBMD010000001.1, forward strand.
TGCGATGGGCTTTGGCAAATCGCGGGCCAAGCTGCTGACCGAAAAGCACGGCCGCGTCACATTTGATGATGTGGCCGGCATTGATGAGGCGAAGGAAGAACTGGAAGAAATTGTAGAATTCCTGCGCAACCCGCAGAAGTTCAGCCGCTTGGGCGGTAAGATCCCGAAAGGCGCGTTGCTCGTAGGCCCTCCAGGTACCGGTAAGACGCTGCTGGCGCGCGCGATTGCGGGCGAGGCGGGTGTGCCGTTCTTTACGATTTCCGGTTCTGACTTTGTCGAAATGTTTGTGGGTGTCGGTGCATCACGTGTGCGCGACATGTTCGAACAGGCGAAAAAGAACGCGCCATGTATTGTCTTTATTGACGAGATTGATGCCGTTGGTCGGTCCCGCGGCGCGGGTTATGGCGGCGGTAACGACGAACGCGAACAAACGCTCAACCAGTTACTGGTTGAGATGGATGGTTTTGAAGCAAATGAAGGTGTGATCATCGTCGCTGCGACCAACCGTCGTGACGTTCTTGACCCTGCCTTGCTGCGCCCCGGTCGTTTCGACCGTCAGGTCACCGTGCCGAACCCCGACATCAAGGGTCGTGAAAAGATCCTCGGCGTGCATGCCCGCAAGATCCCTCTGGGTCCCGATGTTGACCTGCGCATCATCGCACGCGGCTCACCCGGCTTCTCCGGCGCTGACCTTGCCAACCTTGTAAACGAAGCTGCCTTGATGGCGGCGCGTGTTGGGCGGCGCTTTGTCACGATGGTCGATTTTGAGGCGGCCAAGGACAAGGTCATGATGGGGGCCGAGCGTCGGTCCATGGTCATGACCGCCGAACAAAAGGAAATGACGGCCTATCACGAGGCAGGCCATGCCATTGTGGGGATCACGCTGCCAAAATGTGACCCTGTCTATAAGGCAACGATTATCCCGCGCGGCGGTGCGCTGGGCATGGTGATGAGCCTGCCTGAGATGGATCGCCTGAACATGTTCAAGGACGAATGCCACCAACGTCTTGCGATGATGATGGCCGGCAAGGCGGCCGAGATCATCAAATATGGTGAAGACGAAGTCTCAAACGGCCCGGCTGGTGACATTCAGCAGGCCAGCCAGTTGGCGCGTGCCATGGTTCTTCGATGGGGCATGTCTGAAAAGGTCGGCAATATCGACTACGCCGAGGCACATGAAGGCTATCAGGGCAATACAGCTGGTCTGTCGGTCTCTGCCAGTACCAAGGAGTTGATTGAGGACGAGGTGCGCAGCTTTATCCAGCAAGGCTATGAGCGTGCGCGTGAGATCATTCTGGAACGAAATGAAGAGTTCGAGCGTTTGGCGCAAGGCCTGCTGGAATATGAGACCCTTACCGGTGACGAGATTGAGCGTGTAATCCGTGGTGAGCCACCACAAGCAGGCGACGATGCCGATGAGACACCACCATCTGGTGGCACACCGTCAGTCACGGCCATTCCGAAAACCAAACCGAAAAAGCCGCGCGAACCTGATGCGGGGCTCGAACCAGAGCCATCAGTTTGACAATAAGACGCCGCCCAACAGGGCGGCGTTTTCGTTTGAGACGATCAGCATCGTTTGGCGCATTCTTTGCGTTGGGAGAAGCACCGACTGATTTGATAAATCCACAAAGTTGCCGCGACTGCTTGCCTATCGGGATTGGTGCTGGCACGACTGGCGCGAACAGGCTGGTGCGCATACGCAAAGCCGGATGCTTCAAAAGGATTTGTGATGCCCGCACTCGTGCAGACCGAGATTACTGGTGAAGTCACGTGGATCGGTTTGGTGCCGGATCGCGATGCATCTCTCAAATCGCGGGCCATAACGTCGGCACAACTGACATTTGCAGGCATCCCGGGTGAGGCTCATGGCGGGTTGAACCGGCCATCATGCTCACGTGTGGTCAGCCAATATCCGAAGGGGACGGAGATTCGGAATGTACGACAGCTCTCGGTCTTGTCAGCGGAAGAACTGGCGGAGATTGCAGATGCCTGCGGCCTCGCCGCGCTTGACCCGGCCATGGCCGGAGCATCACTTGTTATCAGTGGCATTCCCGACTTCACCCATGTGCCCCCGTCCTCGCGGCTGCAATTCGCATCTGGGGCGACCATCGTTGTTGATATGGAAAACCGTCCTTGCCATTTGCCTGCCAAGGTCATCAACGCCGACCACCCGGGCGCTGGCGACAAGTTTAAGGCGGCGGCAAAGGACAAGCGCGGCGTGACGGCCTGGGTCGAGCGGGAAGGGGCTGTGCAAGTCGGCGACAGCGTGCGACTGCATGTGCCCGACCAACGCGCATGGCGCCCATAGGTTTCCAATCCGAAACGGCTTTGGTCTGCACCGCCGATTCCGGGACCGAAAATGTCGCAATCACGGTGCATGTCGCCCCGCACGACGGATAGAAGCATCCACAAGAGCGACGTGGCATTTGCCCCAAAGTCAGGGAAGGCTTTCATGGAATACAAGTCCGATATCGAGATCGCGCGCGCGGCGCAAAAACGTCCCATTCAAGAGATCGGCGCCAAGCTGGGCATCGAAAGCGACGATCTGCTCCCTTATGGCCACGACAAGGCCAAGGTGAGCCAGCGTTTGATCGACAGCGTGCAGGATCGGCCCGATGGCAAGCTGGTCCTTGTGACTGCGATCAACCCGACCCCCGCAGGTGAAGGAAAGACGACCACGACGGTGGGTTTGGGTGACGGTTTGAATGCGATTGGAAGGAAGGCGGCGATCTGTATCCGTGAGGCTTCGCTCGGCCCTTGTTTCGGCATGAAGGGCGGTGCCGCCGGTGGTGGCTACGCGCAGGTGGTGCCGATGGAGGATATGAACCTGCACTTCACCGGCGACTTTCACGCGATCACCAGTGCGCATAACCTGCTGTCGGCGATGATCGACAACCATATCTATTGGGGCAATGCACTGGAAATCGATATCCGTCGCGTGACCTGGCGGCGCGTGCTTGACATGAACGACCGCGCCTTACGCCAGATTACGACCTCCTTGGGAGGTGTGGCGAATGGTTTCCCGCGCGAAGCTGGCTTCGACATAACCGTGGCGTCTGAGGTCATGGCGATCCTGTGTCTTGCGCGCAATCTGCAAGACCTGCAAAAGCGGCTTGGCGATATCATCGTGGCCTACCGCCGCGATCGCAGCCCGGTCTATTGCCGCGACATCAAGGCCGACGGCGCGATGACGGTGCTGTTGAAAGATGCGATGCAGCCCAATCTCGTACAGACGCTGGAAAACAATCCGGCCTTTGTCCATGGTGGGCCGTTTGCGAATATCGCACATGGCTGCAACTCGGTCACGGCCACGACCACGGCGCTGAAACTCGCGGATTATGTGGTGACCGAGGCCGGCTTTGGGGCCGATCTAGGTGCCGAGAAGTTCATGAACATCAAATGCCGCAAGGCGGGTCTTGCCCCGTCCTGCGTCGTGGTCGTGGCCACGGTGCGGGCAATGAAGATGAATGGTGGTGTCGCCAAGGCCGATTTGGGGGCCGAGAATGTGGAGGCCGTGAATGCGGGCTGCGCAAATTTGGGCCGTCATATTGAGAATGTGAAATCCTTTGGGGTGCCGGTGGTCGTGGCGATCAACCATTTCGTGACGGATACGGATGCGGAAGTTGATGCGGTCAAAGCTTACGTCGCCACGCAGGGTGCTGAGGCCATCCTGTGCAAGCATTGGGCGTTGGGCTCGGAAGGCACCAAGGCGCTGGCCACCCGTGTGGCCGAGATTGCAGATGCGGATGAGGCGAATTTCGCGCCGATCTATCCTGATGATATGCGTCTTTTTGAGAAGATCGAGACGATTGCCAAACGCATCTACCGCGCCGATGAGGTGATCGCTGACAGCAAGATCCGCGATCAGCTCAAAGCATGGGAAGAGCAGGGCTATGGAGAATTGCCGGTTTGCATGGCTAAGACGCAGTACAGTTTTACGACCGATCCGAACCTGCGCGGCGCGCCCACGGGGCATGCCGTCCCGATCCGCGAAGTCCGGCTGAGCGCCGGGGCAGGTTTTATCGTGGCGATCTGTGGTGAGATCATGACGATGCCGGGTCTGCCGCGTGTGCCGTCGGCAGAGGCGATTATGCTGAATAATGCAGGCCAGATTGAAGGGTTGTTCTAGGTCGGTTGGTACGACGCTCGTCCCGGGTATGCCCGGGACATCGCCCCGCCCACCCTCCCATTTGCCTCCGGCGGAGGTATTTTTGAACATGAGAAGAATGCGATGACAGCGACAGTGATTGACGGAAAGGCCTTCGCGGCCAAGGTGCGCGGGCAAGTTGGCGAACATGTTGCGCGCCTGAAGGAAGAGCAAGGTATCAAGCCGGGTCTGGCTGTAGTGCTTGTGGGCGAGGATCCTGCAAGCCAGGTTTATGTGCGCTCAAAAGGCAAGATGACGGTTGAGGTTGGCATGGCCTCTTTCACCCATCGTTTGGCGGCGGACACGTCCGAGGCGGATTTGCTGACGATGATTGATCAGTTGAACGCTGATCCGGCGGTGCATGGGATCCTTGTGCAATTGCCGCTGCCGGGCCATCTGGACAGCGATCTGGTGATCAACCGCATTGATCCGGCCAAGGATGTGGATGGCTTTCATATCTCGAATGTCGGGCTATTGGGGACCGGCCAGAAGTCGATGGTGCCATGCACGCCGCTCGGTTGTCTGATGATGTTGCGGGACCATCATGGGTCGCTTTCGGGCCTGCATGCGGTTGTGGTAGGGCGCTCCAACATTGTGGGCAAGCCTATGGCACAGCTTTTGCTTGGCGATAGCTGCACCGTTACGATTGCACATTCCCGAACCAAGGATTTGCCCGGAATGGTGAAACAGGCCGATATTGTGGTGGCTGCCGTCGGTCGTCCGCAGATGATCCCCGGCGACTGGATCAAGGAAGGTGCCACAATCATCGATGTTGGCATCAACCGCATTGACAAGCCGGATGGCGGCACCCGTCTGGTCGGTGATGTCGACTACGACAGTTGTGCCGCTGTTGCAGGGGCGATTACGCCGGTGCCGGGCGGGGTTGGACCGATGACAATCGCCTGCCTTTTGGCGAATACTGTGACTGCCTGCTGCCGTGCGCATGGGTTGTCCGAGCCCGAGGGTCTGACTGCTTGACCAGACGTCAACCAATACACCCTAACGTTGTTCGGTGAGGTTTCGTTCGCTATGAAAACGTATGCAAGGTGCATTTCCGCCATCGAGAACATATACTTCATGGGGATTAAGGCTGCTTCTTTTGACGGGCGCTGCCATCATTTTTGCGCTATTGGGTCCGTTTGGCACCTATGAGGCACTGACACTCGCGGGCCGTTTTGTTTATTGGTTTATCTTGCTGGCTGCGGCCGATGTGTGCATTCGGCTTACCCACCGCATTGTGGAGCGTTATGGTGTGGTGAGCGGCCGGGCGGGGCGTTTGGCCCAATGTGCAATCTGTTTTACATTATTGTTTTCACCATCGGCATGGGCGCTGAGCAGCCTTTTCGACGGTGGGGTATGGGATTTGTCCGGTTTCATGATCTTTGCGGGCAATATCGGAGGACTTGCAGCCACGATGGGTGTGTTGACGTTCTTCTTTTGGGGCACGACGGAAGATGAAGTGAGCAGCCGTGCCCGGCTTTATGACCGTCTGCCGTTGCCGACCAATGCATCCATCATGCGCCTGACAGTGGATGATCATTATGTCGATGTTTATCTTGATGACGGCACCCGGCACCGCGTGCTGATGCGGCTGACGGATGCGATCCGCGAGATGGACGGCGCGCCGGGTTTTTGTACGCATCGGTCGCACTGGGTGTCGACCGAGCATATCACAAGCGCTGTCAAAGAGAAGAACCGCGAATTTGTCGTTTTGGCCGATGGCACGCAGGTGCCTGTCAGTAAGACCTACCGCGAAGATGTACTGGCTGCCGGGTTTCTGTAAGCGGCACGGCGATTGCCTTCTTGCCTGTCAGAACGGCCACGGCCTTCGGGCCAAAGAGCTTGCGCAAATCCGGCGCGTTGCAGGATAATCCGCCCGTATAAGCGCCGTAAGCTGGCAGGATCAAACGGTCCGTGTCATAGACAAAGGCTGGTCTGCTGCGCCCGGTGAGCCGATGTTTGGGGTGGTAATGCCCTGAAACTTCGGCCTTTTCCCGCGTGGCGATATGCCGGAAGGTAAGCGTGCCGATTTCGATCTGTGCCAGATGTGCGCCGCCCAGATCGACCGGGCCTGGGTCGTGGTTGCCCTCGATCCAGATCCATTCGCGTCCGGCCTGCAGCCCTGTCAGAAGAAGGCGCATGTCATCATTCAGGCTCTCAGCCGCATCAAGGTCATCAAAACTGTCGCCGAGGCAAATCAGCCTCTGCGGGTTCAGCCTGTGAATATCGTCCTGCAGTTTCTCCAGCGTTTGCTGCACCTCATAAGGCGGTAACATCAGCCCGCTACGGCGGGCGATCCGGTCAGATTTTCCCAGATGCAGGTCAGACACGCAGAGCGTGCGCTGATCGGGCAAGTAAAGTGCACCGGTAGGTAGGGCAGTACAACGGGTCCCGCAGAGGATGAAATTGTGGCCGTTCATGATCTGTTCTTTGGCGGATTGCGGGGCATCCATCAAGCTTTATTCCACGCCGATCTCGGCCAAGAGGCGTTCCGCCTCTTGCTCAAGCATTCGGTCCTGTGCTGCACCCGCAACCGCAATACGGCCTTGTTCCAAAAACATCGGCAACGATAGCGGCGTGACCCGGTCGAGTTTCATGTGATCGATATTGCCTGCTGTCCGCGCCAGCATCTCCTCGATTCGGCCGAAATCGACAAGGCCGCGCATCGCCTCTTCCCGGGTAATCTGCAGCATAAGGTGGTCGGGGTCGTATTTTGCTAGCGTATCGTAAAGGATGTCGGAGGAGAACGTAGCTTGCCGCCCGGTTTTGCGGCTTTGTGGCAGGTTCCGCTCGATCAGACCGGCAATGGTGGCTGCGGCGCGGAATGTCTTTTTCATCACCGCGTTGCCTGACAACCATGTTTCGAAATCAGCGCGCAGATTTGACGCCTGAAAAAGCGGGGCAGGATCGTGTACCGGCTCCAACCCCCAGACCAGCGTGGCGTAGTCGTTCGCGACAAAGCCCAGCGGGTCCAGCCCAAGCTCTTCCATCCGTTGGGTCAGAAGCATGCCGAGGGTCTGCATCGCATTGCGCCCGGCAAAGCCGTAGGCGCAGACATGGTGGCGGCCTTCATGGGGGAAGGTCTCGACCAGAATCCGGTCCGCCTCGGGCAGTTTTGAGACCGCACGGTGCAGGTGCAGCCATTCGGCTGTATGCACCGGCAGATCGGGCCAATCATCCTGCTTGAACATAGCTAAGATCCGCTGAGACAATTGGGTGGAATTGGCGAATTTGGTTCCCATGAAGGTGGCGATCTTTGGCGTCTTGTCGCCGCGCCGCGTGACCTGCACGGTCATTTCCTTCATGCTTTCGTAACGCACGACCTGCCCGCCGATCAGGAATGTATCTCCGGGGGTGAGTGTGGCCGCAAAGTTTTCTTCCACCTCACCCAACGGTTTGAAATTGCCCTTCATGCGGACCTTCAACGTGTCCGTGTCCTGGATCGTGCCGATATTCATCCGAATGCGCTGGGCTGCGCGCGGGTCGCGCAATTGCCACATGCCATCGGCGTTTTGCACCAGCCTTTTCCACTTGTCATAAGCACGCAGGGCGTAGCCGCCGGTGGCGCAGAATTCGAGGCAATCGTCAAACTCTGCACGGGTTAAGGTGCGGAAGCTGCCGACACTCTTCACCTCGGCAAAGAGCTGATCAGCGTCGAAAGGACCTGCACAAGCGGTGATCAGGATGTGTTGGCAGAGTACGTCGCGCGGTCCTGGCCCCTTGGGATCGCCGTCAAGATCGTGCGCTTTCACGGCGTCGAGGGCCGCGACGCATTCGACCACTTCAAACCGGTTTGCCGGGACCAGCAGCGCCTTCGAGGGCGCGTTGTAGCGGTGGTTGGCCCGCCCGATCCGCTGCACCAGCCGCTTTACATTCTTTGGTGCACCAACCTGTACAACCAGATCGACATCGCCCCAATCGATGCCCAGATCGAGGCTGCCGGTACAAACGACCGCGCGCAGATCACCATTCACCATCGCGGCCTCAACCCGTTCACGCTGTTCCCGCGCGAGGGAGCCGTGATGGATACCGATGGGCAGATCGTCGGTATTTGCAAGCCACAGATTGTGAAAGAAAATCTCGGCCTGGGCGCGCGTGTTGTGGAAGATCAGGGTGATCTTGTGCTTCTTGACCTCCTCGAGAACCGCCGGGATCGCGTACTTCGCGCCGCCACCGGTCCAAGGTGGTTTCTCGTCAGTCAACAGCATGGAAATGTCCGGGGCAGGTCCCGGATCAGCGTTGATAATCGCACAAGGGTCCGGTTGGCGCGAGAGTTCGGCGGCGATGGCGCCGGGATCTTCGACCGTGGCCGACAGCCCCACGCGCCGCAGATTAGGCGCAAGCGTCTGCAACCGACTGAGCGCCAGCATCAATTGATCGCCCCGTTTGCTTTCGCTGAGCGCGTGGATTTCATCGACAATGATCCGCTCCAGTCCCTTGAAGACGCGCGGCGCATCCTCGTAGCTGGTCAAGAGTGCGAGCGATTCTGGCGTGGTCAGCAGAATATGCGGCGGGTCTGCCCGCTGCCGCCGCTTTTGCGTGTAGGAGGTATCGCCGGTCCGGTCCTCAATCCGGATTTGCAGACCCATCTCGTCCACCGGTGTGCGCAGATTGCGCCGGATGTCGGCCGCCAGCGCCTTAAGCGGTGAGACATAGAGCGTGTGTAATCCGTCATGCGCACCCTCGCTGAGTTCGATCAGCGAAGGGAGAAAACCGGCGAGCGTCTTGCCGCCGCCTGTTGGTGCGATAAGCAAAAGGGCAGGTGCGCTCGCCTGATCCAGCATGGCTTGCTGATGAGGGTGAATGGCCCAACCGCGCCGTGCAAACCAGTCTTCAAAATGCGGGGGCAGGGCGGTCATGGGGCTAAACTGCCCCGCCGGTGCCGCGGGTCAAGACCCATTCGCAAGCCGCGACCGTGGTTTGAGATTGCGGATGGCGGTCCGGACCGCTTTGGGCAGGGCCGCATCATCCGTGGCCAGGTCCATTGCTGCGGTGACGTCCTTGACCAGAATGCCGATCGTATTGTCCGGTGCATAGCCGTCGCGCGCGAACTCAATTTCATCGAGCCCCGATGCTAGCCAGTTCTGGCCCGACGCAGTGTGAATGAGTTTGAGCAATCGATCCTCATCAAGGCCCGCCTCATCCGCCCAATCAAGCACCAGCCGGGTCATCGCGGTATGGGATGCGGCAAGCAGATTGTTGAGCACCTTGGCCGTCATGCCTGCGCCGAAGTCCCCCATCTGATGGACTTCTTGCCCCATTGCTTGCAGTAGCGGCTGCACCGCGGATATGTCACCACCGGTCATGAAGGTCAGCGTGCCAGCATCGGCTTTGATCTGCGCCCCGGACATAGGCGCGTCTGTCAGCGCGATATGATCGGGGATACGCTGTCGTAGACCGATGACATATTTGGGCGAAAGCGTAGAGCAGATGATGACATGTCGTAGCGACTTTGCCTGGCTGATCACGGCCTGATCGTCAAAAAGCAGAGTATCGGTTTCCGCCGCATCCCGCACAACGCTGATCAGCATTGTCAGCCCATCGCAAAACGCATCGATATCCGTTCCCACGCCGTCAATAGGCCGGATATCATAGCCACGCGCGTCAATCCCCGCCTTGCGCAGATTGGCGAGCATGCCGGTCCCCATCCGTCCGCAACCGGCCACACCGATGATCTCGTCCATGCCATTCCCCCAACAAAAAACCTCCCGCCAGATTAGGGGGAGGTTTTTGAATTTGGAATGTCGGGAAGCCGTTTAGTGAATGATATCCTCTTCCTTCACGAACATGTTCGCCCAGGCGCGGTCGATCAGTTCGGGCGACATCTGGTAGGGAATGCCCTCAAATTCGCAGATCGAGATCATCTGATCGATCAGGAAGATCGGCTGATAGTTCGCATAGACACTGTCGATTTCGGGGTAGCGCACGTTCAAGAGATGCACGAGCGTCTCTTCGTCCAGCGGCATCTTCCGCTTGCGCGCGACCATGGCAAAGATTTTGAGGAAGTCTTCCTGGTTCGGGCCGTCGATCTTGATCTTGTAAAAGATGCGGCGCAAGGCGGCTTTGTCGAAGATCGCGTTCGGGTGGAAGTTAGTCGAGAAGACGACCAGCGTGTCAAACGGAACCTCGAATTTTTCACCGGATTGCAGTGCAAGGATATCCTTGCTTTCTTCCAGCGGAACAATCCAGCGGTTCACAAGGGTCTGGGGCGGTTCGGCCTGACGGCCAAGGTCGTCCACGATAAAGATGCCGCCGGTGGATTTCAGCTGCAGCGGTGCCTGATAGGTCCGCGCGGTTGGGTTGTATACCAGATCGAGCATCGATAGTGACAATTCACCACCCGTGATCACCGTGGGCCGTTCGCAGCGGACATAGCGCGTATCGAACCGACCAGAGGTGCGGCGCAGGCTGTTGGGGTCGTCCACGTCTTCCTCGGCGGCGCTGTGTACAATCGGGTCGTAAACCGTGATCACCTGACCGGAATACTCGATAGCACGTGGTACGTAGATCTTATCACCCAGTGCGTCACGAATACCGTTCGAGATCGAGGATTTCCCGTTACCGGGTGGGCCATACATCAGGATCGAACGACCCGCGCTGACCGCAGGACCGAGATTCGACAAGAGGTCATCCGGCAGAACCAGATGACCCATCGCCGTTTGCAACTGATCGCGGGTGATCTGAATGTTGCGGATCGACTGCCGCTGGATCTGTTCGCGATAGATCTCAAGCGGGACAGGCATCGCACCATAGTATTCGGACTGGGCGAGCGCGTCCAAGGCGCGGGCACGGCCCGCATCGGTCAGCTGATAACCCATCTCGTTGCCGCTATTGGCGTTCAACGTACCGGTCGCCTCAAGCAAGCGCTGGCCGCGGGCCATATCGACAAGCTCTTGCGTCACGGGGATCGGCAGGCAGATGGCGCGGCTGATGACCGAGACCAGATCAAGGTTCATGCGGAACATCGTCTTGATCAGGATGTCGCGCATCATCGCCATCGGCAACAGCATCCCTTCAAGGCTACGCGGTGCTGGGGGTGCCATCACGGAGGAGGTTTGAACGTTCATAATCGACCCACCTGTCAATCAAATGATCACGTACCGAGGCATGCTGCGGCGTTACATTTTCACAATACAGCCTATTGTGGCTAAATAGTGAATAAAGATGTTCCTGTATGAGGCATTGCTGCAGCCTCAGCGATATACCGCCACCAAAATCAAATAGAATAAGAGCGTCATACTCAGCACCAGGCCTTTGGGGAAGGCAAGATCAAGCCCGAAAAGCCCCCCGCGCAGATCGCTGCGACGTGCGGTCCAGCTTTCCCAATCCGGCGCAAGCCTGCGCAACGGTGTGAAGCGAAAAAGGCTGTGTGTGATGACGCCTGCAAAGGCGGCGGCGGTAAAGACCATCAAGATCAGGAACCAATCGGCGACCGCGAAATAGGGCGACATGGCGGCATACATCTTGGCGTCACCCCCGCCCATCAACCGCAAGGCCCAGAGCGCCATACCGATTACCAACACGATGGGGCCGTGTAAGAGGTGCCAGAAGTAGTCGGGAAACCCTAGAGCGAAGGGGCCGGTCACGACAAAGGCTGCAAAAAGAACCATCATCGATTGGTTCGTGATCTTCATGCGCTTCATGTCGCTCCACGACACGAAAATCGCGATTGGGATGACGACAGGAAGAAACCAGTACGCTGCCGCTGCCGTCAAACCCATTTGTTGGTCTTACGCGTTGTTTTCCAGTGCTTCGAGCGCGCGGACAGCAGGCTCAAAATACTGGGGATGCGTTTCGATCGCCTCATTCAGGAGCGACTTGCCGATCGTGATATCGTTTTGTTTAATCGCGGCCAGAGCCATTGTGTGCAAGAGTTGCGCACGCTCGACCTGAGTCATCCGCACGACGGGCAACGTGTATTCGCGCTGCGCCCCACGGGCGAGAACCAGATTGTTTTTAGCCGTAAACAGGTCATCGTTAAAGCGGAGTGCGTCGATGAAATGCCGCTCCGCCCCGGAATAGTCGCCGCGGGTCAGCTTTGAATAGCCCCAGTTATTGTAAACGGAAGCAGGCCTTGTCGTCAGACCCACGGCAATCTCATAGAAACTGTCGGCCTTCTCCCATTGCTGGCGGCTGTCTGCTACCATCGCTTCAAGCCGGTAGCGTTTGAATGTCTCGTAGGTGGGTGGGATAGTGTTCAACGCAGCGGCGGCGTCATCCCATTCATTTGCGCGAATGTAGGCGTCGGCCAGTTCAACGCGATCTTCATTAGTGGATTCACCATGAGCGACAACCACCTGCCATGCCGCGATCCCCTCTTGTGGCCGTTTGGCTCGGATAAGTGATTTGGCCAATCCACGCTGCAGATCAATACGACCGGGGTCGTTTGCGTTGGCGCCAGCAAAGTAGTTAACGGCCTCGTTGGGGTCACCAACCGTAAGCATCACCTCATTGAGATTGCTCTCATCAACAACGTTTAGGTTCTGCAGGGCGCGTTCGACTTCTGCTTCCGGATTGGGTTGCGTACATGCGGCCAGCCCCAGAGCTGCCGCGCTCAGCGTCATGATGGTGATGTGGCGCATGTTTCTGCGTCCTTTTACTGCTCTTGCCTATAAGTCCGACGTGAGGGCGAAATCACCGGGACCGCGTCGGATCAGATTGAAGTTCTGATTTTGTTGTAACGCATTATTGTCCGGATTTTCCAATTTTGCGAGTGCTAAGCGCAAGTTGTCCCGAATTTCGTCCGAATTTCCGTTATCTGCGGCAAATGCGCGGCGGAAAACTTCGCTCGCTTCGGCGATTTGGCCTCTCTCCATGAGGATCACGCCCAAATTATTCCAAGCTGGTGGGAATGTCGGGTCCTCGGCGACCGCACGGCGCAGCCATTCCTCGGCCTGGCCTAGCCGGCCGAGGTTCAGATTGGCCGAGCCGATGGCCGACATTGTATCAACGTTCAGACCTTGTTGCAGCGCGGCGCGATTGTAAGCTTTTAGTGCGAGTTCGTATTCCCCGGCATCCATCAGGCGATGACCGACGACTAGGTTATCCTCGACGCTGGGTCCTGCAACGCCCGGCGCAAACACACCATCCGTCGAACGATTAAGGCCGCCCGTTTCGCAGGCGGCCAAGATAAATAGGAAAAGGCCCCATATGGCCCGTGTGACATCCATGGTCTGTCTTACTTAGGCCAGATTGATGACGATGGCGTAGATCGAGGGGCCAATCAGGATGACCATTAATGGGGGCACAGTCAGCATCATAGTCGCAAGGGTCATTTTCGTGGGCAACTTGTTCGCCGCCTCCTCGGCCCGCATCACGCGCTTGTCGCGCATCTCTGACGAATAGACCCGCAACGCATCAGCAATTGATGTACCAAATTGCTGTGATTGGATCATCACCGTCACAAAACTCGTAATGTCTGGTACACCACAACGCTCCGACATATCCCGCAGGACGGTATTTTTATCCTTGCCCGCTTTGACTTCCTGACTGACGATTTCGAACTCGTCCGCCAAATCAGGGAAACCGGCACGCAATTCCTGCGATACGCGTACGATGGATTGGTCCAGAGACTGACCCGCTTCCACACAGACCAGCAGCATGTCAAGGCTGTCGGGGAAACCATTTGTGATTTCTTGCTGACGGGTCGCTTTGCGGCGGGTGACCCAGTATTTTGGCAGAAAGTAGCCAATAATCCCGGGAATGCCGATCATCATGACAAGTTGCTGAGTCTCGACCGTTCCCTGCGACATCTTGACCAAAGCGTAAATTGTACCACCAACAAGACCGAAGATACCAAGGGCAAATTGCACGAAGTGGAAAATTCGCACAGCGTTGGGGCTGCGATAACCGGCCTGCATAAGGTTTAGTTTTGACGCGGAGTACTCTTCTTCGTTCTGCGGTTCGAGGAAATTGGAGTATCTTTCCAACTTGTCCTTACCGGACGCCGCTCGCAGGTTTTCGCCTTTGGATGTTTTCCCAACACTTGCCGAGTTGGACGCACGCAACTTGTCCAGTGGATCGACTTCGCGCTTGAGTAAGACAGGAAGGGTGATAAGGATCAGGAACACCCCGAGCAGGCCAACAATCATCAGGGGACCAAAAGGCCCCAGGACGTCGACTATCATGGTTTGAATAACTTCCATTGCGTTTCCTCAGACCTTAATGTTCACCAATGAACGCATAACGATGATATTGAGTACCAGAAAGGCTGCGATGACAAAGCAAGCCGGAATGAAGAGCGGACTTTCCATCACCTCATCAAAGTAATTCGGCTGGACAACGTTGATGCCGATTAGCGCCAGGATTGGGAAGGCCGACAAAAGATTGCCTGACCACTTTGCCTCTGCAGTGATTGCTTTCACCCGACGGAACAGGCGGAAGCGCGCGCGGATAACCTTTGCCAGACCGTCCAGGATCTCAGCAAGGTTACCGCCCGATGTTTGCTGGATGTTCACAGCAACCGCCAAAAAGCGCAAATCTTGGTTATCAAGCCGCTCTGCCATTGCTTTCAGTGTTTCGCCCATGTCACGTCCATAGGCTGCCTCATCCGAAACCATGCCCATCTCAGTACCCAATGGGTCAGGCACTTCACGAGCGACGATTGCTATTGCGTTTGAAAACGGATGGCCAACCCGCAGCGAACGTACCATCAGTTCAACCGCTTCAGGCAGCTGTTCGCCAATCATGGACATACGTTTGTTTGCTTTTGTGCTGATCCAAACATAAACGCCGCCAACACCCATCAACACAGAAACAAGAACGCGGATCGGCAGGCTGACTGCGGTCAGAATTGTCAGCATGCCAAAGGCCGCAGCACTTACAACCAGCATTAGCAGAATAATCTGCATGGGTGTAAACGCTATATTGGCCATTTGTGCCTTATTCGCCAGCATCGAATAGATCGGGATGCTTTGCGACCGCATATGCTGGGTCATCTCCTTGCGAAGCTGCTCCAGCACCTGTTCGCGGCTTCCACCTTTTTCGAGCATGTCGAGGCGGCGGTTCACCTTTCCGTCCATACTGATCGATTTGCCAAAGATCACCAGATAGGCGCCTTGGACCAGCGCCAGAACGGCGACGAAGATCAGGATGTAAATGATTGGTTCAGCAGATATCATCCGTTGTTACTCCGCAACCATGGGTTCGAAGATTGCAGGCGGCAGGTCATAGCCCCACAGTTTAAACCGTTCCGAGAAGTGGCTGCGCACGCCGGTCGCCGTAAAGTGACCGATGATCTTGTTATCAGGGGTTAGGCCGACACGCTGATAGCGGAAGATCTCTTGCATCGAAATCACGTCGCCTTCCATACCGGTGATTTCTGTCACCGACACCATGCGGCGCGAACCATCCTGCAGGCGTGACGCCTGCACAATGAGGTTCACAGCTGAGGAAATCTGGCTGCGCATTGCCTTGATCGGCATTTCGATCCCTGCCATCGCGATCATATTTTCCAGGCGAGAGATACCATCGCGGGCAGAGTTGGCGTGAATCGTGGTCATCGACCCGTCGTGGCCGGTGTTCATGGCCTGCAGCATGTCGATCACCTCTTCGCCGCGGGTTTCCCCCACGATGATGCGGTCTGGGCGCATCCTCAGCGCGTTTTTCAGACAGTCGCGCTGCGAAACGCCACCTTTGCCTTCCACGTTGGGTGGCCGGCTTTCCATCCTGCCGACATGGGTCTGTTGCAGTTGGAGTTCTGCCGTATCCTCAATTGTCAGGATACGTTCTGCGTCGTCGATAAAGCCAGAGAGAGCATTCAGAGTTGTTGTCTTACCTGAACCCGTACCGCCTGATACAATCACGTTCAGTCGTGTTGACACAGCTGCCTGGAGATAGGCTGCTATTTCCTCGGTGAAGGCACCGAACTTGATCAGCTCTTCAATGCCCAACTTGTCTTTCTTGAATTTACGAATGGAAACGAGTGATCCATCCACCGCGATGGGCGGTACCATGGCATTAAAGCGCGATCCGTCGGCCAAGCGGGCGTCAACATAAGGGTTGGATTCATCGACACGCCGTCCCACCGCCGAAACAATTTTGTCGATGATCCGCAGGAGGTGCTTTTCGTCCTTAAATGTGATATCGGTCAGCTCAAGCTTGCCATTACGTTCCACAAAAATCTGTTGCGGTCCGTTTACCAGAATATCGTTAACGCTTTCGTCTTTCAGCAGTGTCTCTAACGGTCCAAGGCCAGTGACTTCAAAGAAGAGATCCTGACTGAGCGATTGCCGTTCTTCGCGGTTAAGAACGATGCCCATCTCTTCCAGCGATTCATTGGCAATCGCGTTGATCTCTGTCCGCAGTTCCTGTTCGGACGCAGTTTCCAATGCGGCAAGGTTCAGGTTGTCCAGTAGAGACTTGTGCAATTCTAACTTGATTTCTTGCAAACGCTCCTTGCGCCGCTTCTCCTTGTCCATTGGCCCTGCGCTTGCCGGTCTTTTAGCAGGCATTGCCTTCATCAGTGATTGGCGCTGTTCTTCAGGCTGGGCCGTTGCGACGGGGGCAATGTTGACCTTTGGAACGCCTGGCGCGGCTGTGTTTGCCGCAGGTGTCTTGGGTGCACTCGGTTTTTTGTATTTCGAAAACATGAAGTTAACTCCTAGCTTCGTGCTTCTACGGCGTCGGCCTGATTGACATCATGCACTGATTTGGCAAGTTTCATAATTTCTTTGCGCAAGGGGTTCTTTGCTAATCCTTCTGCCATAGGTGTCCCGTGATCAGCGCTTTGCGCGACAGGTTTGCCCCCATCCGGCAGCAAGACCTCAACCGAGATCCCCAAACTCTCTGACAAACGTTTGACACGTGCTTTACCGTTCAGATCAGTAAATCCTGGAGCGCGATTTAACACAAAGCGGATCTTTTCAAATGGCAGATCTTCAGATTGCAAGGCCCTTTTGAGCCGCAGCGTATTCTGCGCGGACCGCATGTCTAGTTCAATCATCGCAAAATATACGTGCGCCATCTCAAGCACAGTTTGGGACCATTCTACCATCGTCGATGGCATATCGATGATCACATAGTCGAAATTGACGCGCGCCATCTCGACCACACGCTCAATATCTTCTGGCGAGATCATGTCGAGCGGGATCATATCCGTCGGTGACGTCAGAACATGCAGCTTCTCACCATAGGTAAGCAGCGCCTGCATGAACATTTCGGGTTCCATAGACTCTGTATCGGTCAACATTTCAAGCACCGCTTCCCGACGCGGCAGGTCGAGGTAGGTCGAGGCAGAACCAAATTGGAAATCGAGATCAATCAGACAAACCTTTTGCGGATTGTCCTTGTCAACATTGGCCAATTCCCATGCAAGGTTCACGGCCATCATCGTGGCACCTGTGCCGCCAGCTAGCCCATGGATGGGAATAACAACACCGGATTTTGTGCCCGTGGCCCGGAACTTCTTTTCACCGTCACCGGTGGCGGCAGGTGTCTCTTCCGCGGTCAGAACACGTTCAATCGCCCGTGCAAGTTCATTCTCGGGAAGTGGGTAGGGTACAAACTCGTCGCCACCTTCACGCAGCAACTGGTGCAGGGCAGAGGGGCTGACATCCTCGGCGATCAGAATGACCTTGATCTTGGCCGCCTTTGCGGCCGCGATAACTTCTGACACGCCATTTAGATTGTCTTCGTCGTTCGCGTCCATCGCGATGGTGACGAACTGCAGACTACGCGCTTCGGGCTGGCTGAGAAACGCGGCAGCATCCTCAAAACTAAGGTCACCCCACGCATCCCCGAGCGCGGCCTCCATATCTTCGATCAACAGATCGAAGATTTGCACATCGCGGCTGATGGTGCAGGCAACAATTGGCGGTGGATCGTGCTGTACGACCGGACTGGTATTCATCGTCAAACGTCCTCATGAGTTTGGCCGCTTCTGCCAATATGACACAGCTGCAACATAGGTGTATCCGGTGAATCACCAGTTAGCGCCTTGAGGAGCCCAGCATACCAGCCTTTGTTACTTATCGGGGGGAATCGTGTCGAGATTTGGACCAAAAGATCGTAATTGTGCGAAATAATAGGACGATCTGGTCAAAACTCGTTGAGTGTTGACGCCGGATGCATGATCCGGCGCCAATTGGGTCGGCGGAATTTAGCCGCCGGTCCCTGTTTGAATTTGGGTATCCACCGTCTGCCGCGGTGGTACAGCGCTGGTGATGTACTCGCGGAAGATTACTTGCGCGTATTTGCCGTTCAGTAGGGTCGGATGCCGTTCGACAAAACCGGATACCTCGGTCACTGTCCGCCGGTTGCGGCGCTCGCGTCCCTCTGTCACGACCAGTGGCTGCGTTTCGCCGAATGATACAACTGCCTCAAGACGGCTGCGTTCGATCCCCTGTGATGCAAGGAACGACACTACAGCTTGCGCGCGACGCAGCCCGAGGTTCCGGTTGTAAGCCTGACTACCGACGAGGTCGGTATGACCGAATACCTTGAAGCGGACTTCGGGGAACTGACGGATCCAGTTTGCTTGCTGCATCAGGATTGCCCGCGCATCCGCGTCCAACGCCGTCGAGTTAAAGGCAAAGTTCACCGTCGAATTCACATCCGAGGCAAAACGGCGCGCAAGATTAATCGTATAATCCTGCTGACCAGTTTGAACCAAGAAGTTATTCATGCTGGCATTGCCGAAATCGCCTGAATCGACGATCGAACCCGCTTCATTGTAAAACCCCGAGAATGTTGGGTCAGATGAGGTGCACCCTGCGAGTGCGGCTGCGGCGATTGCCGTTGTCATATAGTATTTCATTGACCTGCGCTCCAATCATTCATCCAGGACATAGCCGTAGGACCCAGTGAAGTCCTGCCGCGCTACTTCGCCCGCACCACCCGAAGTTGGTGCATCTGTTGCCGCGACGCGACCAAACAGGAAGAGATCCTGCTCGGTTGGTGGCCGAACGCGGTCGGTTGGTAGGGCCAACGTATCACCGCGGGTCGGTGTCACCAGATGCGGTGTGACGATGATCACAAGCTCTGTTTGCTCCCGCTGATACTCGGCGCTGCGGAACAAGGCTCCGAGCACCGGAACATCACCGACCCAAGGCACCTGGTTGTTCAGGTCGCGGAAGTCGTCGGTCAGCAAGCCCGCAATCGCAAAGCTTTCACCGTCACGCATCTCAACCGTGGTTGACGTTTCTCGGCGGGTAAAGGCGTCGATGACGAAGTCGTCGATGCTGATACCATTTGATGGGTCGATCGCCGAAACCGCGGCGAGCAGTTCCAGATTGATGATGTCGCCGTCAATCACCCGGGGTGTGAAGTTCAGCTCGATACCGAACGGCTTGAACTGAATGGTGATCACATTGTTGAGGTTGCTCACTGGAACCGGATACTCACCGCCCGCGAGGAACGTTGCTTCTTGCCCGCTCAGTGCAGTCAGGTTCGGTTCAGCAAGTGAGCGGACCATGCCACGGGATTCAAGCGCTTCGAACAACACGTCAACCCCAACACCGCCGGCGTCAAAGCCGAACAAGACGGCTCCCGTGCTCTCAGCACCGGATGTCAATATCAGCGGCGCGTTTAGGAAGGTGCCCGGATTCTCAGAGTCTTCAACAGCACCGACGCCGCCGCCATTTGTCCCGCCCAAGCTCGACAGGCCGCCGATTGGCCCGCCACTATTGAAACCAAGCCGTGTGGACAACGCCTTGCTGACTGAACGTTGCATTTCCGCAAAACGCACCTTCAACATCACCTGCTGCGTACCGCCGACCATCATGAGATTAGATACACGACCAGGTGCATAGCGTTCCGCCAAGTCGAGTGCCCGATCAAGCCGTGCGATCGAGCTGACGGTGCCAGAAAGTACGATACCATCATTCGCGGTGCGGACTTCAATGCTCTCGCCGGGAAGGATTTGCGTCAGACGTTCCTTGAACTCGGCCATATCGGGCGAGACATGAACTTCGACATTGGTAATCAGGCGCCCATCGGCTCCAAGAAGGGTGAGCGTTGTACGCCCGGGTTCTTTGCCCAACACATAGATCGTCCGGTCGGACAAGGACGAGATATCTGCAATGCCGGGGTTCGCGATGGACAATTCCGTGAACGGAACATCGCTTTCCACGACAACGGCCCGGTTCATCGGGACGCTCAGGGCACTGGACGCCGCGCCGCGCAAGACGCGCAACGTTTCGGCCGGTGCCATTGTCGGTGCCGCTGTGGTTAGCGACAACGTCAAGCCGGTTAAAACGGCTTTCAAAAATCGATCATACTTCATAAGTGACCTGCCTCTCCGATCACGCCTCGTTTGATGGGTCTTAATCGCCCATGATTTTCGGACCATGCGTCAGATGCGCATTTATTGCAAGAATCAATGCATTACAGGTCGAACCCGATGTGGATAAATCGCAACACCTTAGGTGCTAAATGAAAAAAGCACCCCGGAATGAGGTGCTTTTGACACTTGGTTTGGATCCTATCTCGTACTGCAATTAGTTGCAGGCGACAGGTATCTGCACCATATCTACGCCACGACGTTCGGTACGGAAGCATTCTTCGGGTTCTTCCTCAACAACCGGTTCTGGAGCGTCTACGATCCCAAGAATGTCTCGAATATTGGTCTGGATCGTCACATCACCAGCTGCCAGATCACTGCTGCCGACCGGTGTCAGCGATAGTGATCCAGCCGCTTGCAAGGCTTGTAGCTCTGCAAAATCCTCTTGCGAGACCTGAACAACAACACCATTGCCGCCGCCATCACCGTTTTCGTCAGGTTCATCCATCGCGATGATTTCAAGGCGGGTTTTAACAAGTCGCGAAATGTCCTCGCCCACATCCACATTGCCAACCCAGTAGAGATCAATCAGGTCGGCGATGCGCAGCTCTCCGCTAAATGCCTCCGTGATGCGGTCGGGAAGTGGAAAGGCGCGCATTCCAGGATCCAACAACGCTGTGATACCCTGCGGCGCACCTGCTCTTGTCACCTTTGACAAAGTAATGGGTTCATTCACCCGCATCGGGATTCGGACGACGCGTGGGACGTTTACGCCTTCCGGAAACAGCTCTTCTTCAGTTCTGAAAATGCCTTCCGGCAGATAGTCGCTGGCGTACTTGATCACTTTGACATCGTCTATCGTCAGGCGTTCGCCGTAAGAAATATCACGAGACGGCGAGTATACATCAATCGTTGCCACGATGTTGGCTGCGCGGGCTCGCTCCTGTTCCAGTGCAAATGCCTGTTGGTCGAGAAACTGGTTGACCATGTAAACTGCGAAGCCAGCCAGACCCATGCCGACCAGTAGAACCAAACCGAAAACTGCGCGCATTACACTTACCTCGTCTTGCTTGTCTCTTCAGGAGTGATCGAATCGTTCCGGTTTTAACGTCAACGAGCGAAAGATGAGACTGTTATTGTTGTCACGGCGTTGGAAGGTGAACGTTTCTCTCAACGTTTCGTCCATACATTACCTTGCCCATCGATCCAAACCGTTTCACTACACGGACCAAACACAGCATAGTTTCTAGCATTGCAAAGGGCCAAAGCAAAGTGGCGAACACGTGGGTGCCGCGGCGTTCTGCCTGTTCAGTACGTTGCGTTGGAATGGGAGTAATGCAATTCGGTTAAGGAGAGGTTGGCAGGCGAATACCGCGACCCTGAACTGGATTGATACGCGTTTTTGCGCGCTTCTTTGATAAAGTCAGTTAGTGTTCTGTACACATCACAGCGGGTTTCTAATTGATCCGTTTGGAAATGGCCATGCATTGTCGCCTCGACGAGATACAAGCTATGGTGCGACCTGCACCGATGCGATGTTGCTCGCAATATTGTTCGCGAGAGCAGTTGTCTCATCATCAAACGCGCCAACCACGGCGAGACCCAGAAGAACAATTGTAGCAACCAGAACGACAAAATCCAGTGTGACCGCCCCGTCTTCGTTGTCGCAAAGAGCGTTTAACTTCGCTTTGATCATGTTCATCGCCGTCACCTTCCTGCCGCCTTCACGCTTCGTAAGTTATTCTTATTAAAGAAAGAATAACGTATTGGCATATTCGTGATGTCAAAAAAATTGCGCGGCACTGTGTGCCGCGCAATCGTTTGGTTACGATACTGCGTTATTCGGCAGCAATTCGTGAAATCCGATTAAGGTGCAACCGTCACGCTTGCGATGTTCGACGCAATGTTGTTGCCCAGGTCACGAGCAGCACCACCGATTGCCGAACCAACGGCCAGGCCCAGCAGAACGATTGCAGCTGTCAGAACAACGAAGTCAACAGTCACGGCACCGTCTTCGTCGTTGCGGAAGTTCTTGATAAAGTTAAGCATTGTGTTCCCTCCTCAGGGTATCGCTAGAGATTTTCAGTTCCTCGCTGGGTCTCCAGAACCGCTCGGCTCATTCGATCCCCGTCTTGGATGAGGTCATATAGCCAGTGGAATGGGGCGGGAGTTTGACGTGTTTGGCGCTTTTTTCGTCGAACTCAAGTTTTTTAGCTGAAAACGGTTAACATACTGATATAGAAAGGTATTTTTTTTAACGCTAGATGAATGTTGGCCGGCGCTCGTTGCGAAATCGCCAGCAATCTGCGGAAAAAACTCTAATTGTTCGACTGAATCTAGCATTTTGGCGGATTTCTGCCATTCTGGCCTCACAAAAATACGAGCAGGACAGATACATGAATCGGAAAGTGATCTCGCTCGCGGCTCTTGTCGCGGCTTTGGCGGCGTCTGCTGTGCAAGCGGAAGATGAAACCGCCCAGGCGGAGAGCGAAGTTGCCGAGCCGGCGCGTGAAGTGTTGCGTCTTCAGCCTGATTTCACATTTAAGCGCGTTGCAGCGCCGACGGGCGGTGCCGTCGGGCGCATTACGGTTCAGATTGATCCTGATGCACCGCGCCGCGGCCCTGTCTATGCCGACCCTGAACCGGAGCCGGTGCCAGCCGCGGCGGGCGCAGTTGCCGCCGCACCACCGCCCTCGGATCTGGGCTGGTTCTGGAACAACGTTTCCGCCGACCTTGCGGGGCGTGGCCCCGCACGCTTTGCCAGCGCGATGGAGCAGATCAGCAACCCACCTGCAGACAAGCGTCTGCCTATGCCGCGCCTGCAAAGCCTGCAAAGCATCGCGGACACCTATGGCACAGATATCCTGCGCGAGACCGTAGGGACCTCCATTTCGCCTGCGCTGGTGCTTGCCGTGATCTCGGTCGAAAGCGCTGGGAGGGTCGATGCGGTCAGCTCAGCCGGTGCGGAAGGCCTGATGCAACTGATGCCGGACACTGCCGCTCGGTTCGGTGTGACCGATAGCAAGAACGCGGCTCAGAATATCCAAGGGGGCGTCGCCTATCTGATTTGGTTGCTGGATCACTTTGATGATGATCCGATTCTGGCGCTTGCCGGTTACAATGCGGGCGAGGGCAATGTGACCAAACATCAGGGCGTGCCGCCTTTCGCAGAGACGCGTGATTATGTGCCCAAGGTTCTTGCGGCCTGGCATGTGGCGAAGGGGCTATGCCGGACGCCACCGCAATTGATCAGCGATGGATGCGTCTTCAACGTGAACGGCATCTGACGCTGTACACGTTTAGGTCTGAGACTTAGGTTGCAAACACATCCGCCCAGTCGGAGTGCTTGCGCCGCTGCGCATTCACAAACGGGCAAAGCGGCATGATCTTAAAGCCACCTTCGCGCGCATCTGCGATGAACTGCTCAAGCATCACCAGGCCGATGCCTTGGCCCTCTTGCCCAGCTGCGACGCTGGTGTGATCTGCAATCACCAGCGTCGGCGACATGACTGAATAGGTCAGCTCACTCTCGCCTTGCGCGTGTGTGATGAAGTAGCGGCCCTTGCTTTCGCCCTTTTCGTGATGAACCGTCAGATCAGACAATTTTGGCCTCGGTTGCTGCGATCATCTGTTCCTCGCTGACGTCGGGCGCGAGTTCCTGAATGCGCAAACCGTCGTCTGTGACATCCAAAACCCCCAGATTGGTGATGATCCGGTCAACGACGCCCTTGCCGGTGAGTGGCAATGTGCATTCCTTAAGGATCTTGCTGTCGCCGTGTTTATTCGTGTGATCCATAACAACCAAAACGCGACCAACGCCCGCCACCAGATCCATCGCACCGCCCATGCCCTTGACCAGCTTGCCAGGGATCATCCAATTCGCCAGATCACCGTTTTCTGCCACCTCCATCGCGCCCAGGATCGCCATCGCGATCTTGCCGCCACGGATCATGCCGAAGGACGTCGCGGAATCGAAATAGGCGGTCTGCGGCAACTCTGTGATCGTTTGCTTGCCCGCATTGATCAGGTCTGCGTCCTCTTCACCCTCAAGCGGAAACGGCCCCATGCCAAGCATCCCGTTCTCGGATTGGAGTGTTACCTCGATACCGTCAGGGATGTAGTTGGACACCAGTGTCGGGATGCCGATACCCAGATTGACATACCAGCCATCCTGCAGCTCCTGCGCGGCTCGTGCGGCCATTTGATTGCGACCCCACGGCATTATGCGTCCTCCCGTGTGCGAGTTGTGCGTTGTTCGATCCGCTTTTCGTGCTCGCCCTGGATCAGGCGGTGCACATAGATACCCGGCAGATGAATGTGATCGGGGTCAAGGCTGCCGGTTGGTACAATCTCTTCTACCTCAACCACGCAGGTCTTGCCGCACATCGCGGCAGGCGGGTTGAAGTTGCGGGCAGTCTTGCGGAAAACCAAGTTACCGGTCGGATCGGCTTTCCAGGCTTTGACGATGGAGAGATCTGCAAAGATGCCTTCCTCCATAATGTAAGTCTCACCATTGAAATCACGGTGATCCTTGCCTTCGGCGATCACGGTGCCGACGCCGGTCTTGGTATAGAAGCCCGGGATGCCGCACCCGCCAGCCCGCATCCGCTCGGCGAGAGTGCCTTGTGGATTGAACTCCAGTTCCAACTCACCCGACAGATATTGGCGCATGAACTCGGCATTCTCACCGACATAAGAGCTGATCATCTTTTTGACCTGCCGTGTCTTCAGCAGGATGCCGATCCCGAAATCATCGACACCGGCATTGTTCGAGGCAAATGTCAGATCCTTGGTGCCCGCTTCCTTGATCGCGTCCAATAGCAATTCGGGGATACCGCAGAGGCCGAAACCACCCGCCGCAATGAACATTCCGTCATGTAAAAGACCGTCCAAAGCCGCCGCTGCGTTGGGATAAATCTTGTTCATACGCACTCTCCCCTCACGTTGGGGAAGTAGTGCCGCCCAGTCGCAAGAGAGTCAACAAAATGCCGCGTTGCAGCGGAGGCGATGGTGGCTTGGTCGTCAGCTGGCACGTTCCGCATAGGCCGCCGCAAATCCTCTCAGTCCGGTCTCCATGAACGGAGCGAAGTCATTGTTGAGGTACCCGCGAATGGAGGGGCGGGCGAAAAAGAAGCGCGGCTTGACGTTGTAAGACCATGTGACCTTGGTGCCTTCGGGCGTTTCCGTCATTCTGATCTCACCATAGATATGGTCAATAAAACGGCCGGAGGAGGTCGTTATGTCCCAGATTTGATAAGTGAATTCGTCCTCGTCATTTGTCAGCACGCGTTCGTGAGCCCAGTAGCCACCATCAAGATCGACGCGGCGCAGCGCACCAGGGTCGCCCCATGTGCCATCAAGCTCAACAACACCGGTTATTCGTGGGATGTCGCCTGCTGGTTCCAGAAAATCGGTAAGCGGGTTGGCCGCCATGAAGGCGCGGACGTCTGCCATCGTACCGTCCAGCGTGACCGAGATGACGTTGCTTTGGTAAAGGCTGTCCCGTGCGAGATCCGGTTGAGGTGGCACATCGCTCGCGGCGGCGCTTTGGAACCAGAATGTGAAACCGATGGCACATAGTCCGGCGGCAACAAATGTGGGGGCTTTCATGGATGTCTCTCCTATTTACTGCGAATATCGCACTAAATAGGTTCACCCCTTGCGGCATCAACCCCTTTCCGGCAGGACATGCGCCATGTCCCGTGCCGATGAACTTCGCAAGATTGTGCGTACTTTGATGCGCGTGATGTTGATCAGTGAACGCACGCCGCCCGAACACCAGCATGCGGAGCGCTATAATCCGCATGATTTTCATACACTTGGGTTGCTACGGGCCGAGCCGGGCTTGCGCGCAACAGCGCTCGCCAACCGGCTGCATGTAGCACCCACGACGGCCAGCAGCCTAATTGCCCGGTTGGTCAAAAGGGGTCTCGTCTCGCGCGATCGTGATCCCGATGATGGCCGCGCCGTCGCCTTGTCCCTAACTGAGCAGGGGCGCGCCGTCGCCGACACGATCCACAACCAGGACCTGAGCAATATGGAGCTGTTCCTGTCGGCCATGTCCGCCGAAGAGGGTGACCAGTTGATCTACCTCTTGGGCAAAGTTGGTGCACGCGTCGAAGCGCTGGAACGGTCGCAGGATTAACTCGCCTTCTTTTTCGCCGGTGCCTTTTTCTTGGTGACTTTCTTGCCCGACTTGGCGGCACGTTCATCAATTAAATCAACGGCCTGTGCCATGGTCAGGTCAGCAGGTTCAATGGTGTCCGGGATCGTCGCATTGATCTTTTCCCATTTCACATAAGGGCCATACTTGCCGTCATAAATGTTGACCGGCCCGCCTGCCTCGGGATGCTCGCCCAATTCTCTGATCGGCACGGCGGCACTGCCACGGCCTCCGCGTTGTGCCTTCTTTTCTGCCAGAAGTTGCACGGCATGGTTCATTCCCACTGTCCACACATCCTCGATCGCGGGCAGGTTGGCGTTGGTGCCACCCTTGAATGAAGTGTTTTCGGCATGTTTCAGGTAGGGGCCATATCGGCCCAGATTGGACCACACATTCACACCGTCTTCGGGGTGCTGGCCGATCAGACGCGGCAATTCCAGAAGACGCAAGGCCTCGGGCAGGCCGATCTCTTCGGGGTTCCAGCCTTCGGGCACACCCGTACGCGGTGGCTTTTTATTGTCTTCGGTAACCTGCCCTCGCTGCACGTAAGGTCCAAAGCGGCCCTTGAAGACGCGAATCTCGTCGCCCTGATCAATGCCAAGCAGCTTGCCATCAGGTGGTATGGCCGACGCTTCGGCCTCGGGGTTTGGCGGGCCGAATGGACGGGTATAGCGGCATTCGGGGTAGTTCGAGCAACCAATGAACGCCCCGCCAGAACGGGCCGTGCGCATCGACAAGCGCCCAACGCCGCAATTGGGGCAAAGC
This sequence comes from Cognatiyoonia sp. IB215446, assembly GCF_033963825.1. NCBI lineage: Bacteria > Pseudomonadati > Pseudomonadota > Alphaproteobacteria > Rhodobacterales > Paracoccaceae > Cognatiyoonia > Cognatiyoonia sp. IB215446. Next base: position 929,141 of record NZ_JAXBMD010000001.1, read on the forward strand.
CGTGGGTCGCTGCCATCCTCATTGGGCGGGAACAGATGCGGCTCCAACACCTCGTTAATCTTTTCAAGGACTTCCGTGATCCGCAGATCTGCCGTTTCGGCAATTGCTGCAGAGAAATCGCGCCAGAACTGGCCGAGTACCGCCTTGTAATCCGCATCGCCCGCGCTGACTTCGTCCAACTGGTTTTCAAGGTCGGCAGTGAAGTCATACCCGACATATTTGCGGAAGTAATTGGTCAGGAATGCCGTAACCAGCCGACCCTTATCCTGTGGGATCAGACGGTTCTTGTCCTTTTCCACATAGCCACGATCCTGAATTGTCGTCACGATGGAGGCATAGGTGGATGGCCGCCCGATCCCCAACTCCTCCATCCGTTTGACAAGCGTCGCCTCGGTGTAGCGCGGCGGGGGCTGGGTAAAGTGCTGTTCGGGGTCGACCTTCTTCTTCTCAGCGGAATCGCCCTCCGCCAGTTGCGGGAGGCGTTTGTCATCATCATCAACGACGCTGTCATCCTTGCCTTCTTCATAGATGGCGATGAAACCGTCAAAGACCATCACCTGTCCGTTGGCACGCAGTACCACCTGTTCATCCGCACTTGTGATATCCACCACTGTCCGTTCCAGCCGGGCAGCGGCCATCTGGCTGGCCATGGTGCGCTTGTAGATCAGGTCATAAAGCTTGAGCTGATCGGCGTCGGCGATTTTCGCGTCTTCCGTGCTCACCATCATATCGGTGGGGCGGATACACTCATGCGCCTCCTGCGCATTCTTGGCCTTGTTTTTGTACATTCGCGGCTGGTCGGGCAGATAATTCTCACCAAATTTTGCCTTGATCGCATCGCGCGCACCCGTGACGGCCTCAGGCGCCATGTCGATGCCATCGGTCCGCATATAGGTGATCAGCCCGGCCTCATAGAGACGTTGTGCCACGCTCATCGTCTGCTTGGCGCCCATGCCGAATTTGCGGCTGGCCTCCTGTTGCAGGGTGGAGGTCATGAAGGGCGGGGAGGGGTTGCGCGTGGCAGGTTTCGCTTCAACAGACTTGATGACCAGATCGCGCGAATTGATGGCCTGTACGGCCATTTCGGCCTGGGTTTCATTGCCAAGATCAAACTTGTCGAGCTTCTTGCCTGCAAGCGTCGTCAGTCGTGCCTCAAATGTCTGGCCGCGGGGTGACTCCAAAAGCGCTTTGACGGTCCAGTATTCCTGCGGGCGAAACGCCTCGATCTCCATCTCGCGTTCGACGATCAGGCGCAGGCAGACCGATTGCACGCGACCGGCGGATTTCGCACCGGGCAGCTTTCGCCAAAGAACGGGCGAAAGGTTAAAGCCAACAAGATAATCGAGCGCGCGACGGGCCAAGTAGGCTTCGACAAGTGGCGCATCGACCTGCCGGGGATTAGACATCGCGTCGGTGACCGCGGCTTTCGTAATGGCGTTAAAGACGACGCGGCTGACGGGCGTGTCTTTCTTGATGGCCTTGCGCGCGGTCAATGCCTCGGTCAGGTGCCAGGAAATCGCCTCACCCTCACGGTCAGGGTCGGTGGCGAGGATCAGTTCGGGGTCGTCTTTCAGCGCGTCGACAATTGCCTTGATATGCTTTTTGCTGTCAGAAGCGACTTCCCATTTCATGTCGAAATCGTCGTCCGGCAGGACCGAGCCGTCTTTGGGCGGCAGGTCACGCACATGGCCGTAAGATGCCAGAACCGTATAATCCTTGCCCAAATAGCCGTTTATTTTCTTGGCTTTAGCAGGGGATTCGACAACGACAACTGGCATGGAAATCCTTCATCGGCAGGGTAATGACCTAAGTCGCGGAACATGTGGCGTCTGCGATCAGAATGTCAATGGAGCGATTCTAGACCTGTGAAAATGGGCGATTTCAGACCACACGCGCCAAAAGACCACCTGCCTGCCGGGTGATTTTTCCATCGAGTTCCAGATCGACGAGGACCGGCGTGACGCTGGTTGCGGGCGCCTCAATATCCCGCAGCAACTGATCTTCGGCAATTGGTGCGGGGCCGAGCCGCGCCAGGATCATGTTGTGCAACGCTGCGGTGTCGCGCAACTTGGTCGATGTGGATGGTGGTGGTGCAAGCGGCAATTCGGTGGTGTCTGTGGCGATAGGATCCAGCGCCTCGATCACATCGTCAGCGTGGCGGACCAGTGTCGCCCCATCGCGCAAAAGGAGGTTGCACCCCGCCGCACGGGCATCAAATGGATGGCCCGGAATGGCCAGCACATCGCGCGCCTGGTCTAGCGCGTTGCGTGCGGTGATGAGGCTGCCGGATTTGGCGGCGGCTTCCACCACGACCACGGCGCGGGCGAGGCCTGAGATAATACGGTTGCGGGAAGGAAAGTGCCGTGCCTGCGGCTGCAATCCCATTGGTGCCTCGGAAAGCCTCAGACCCTTGGTGGCGATGTCTTTGGCAAGGCCAGCGTTTTCCGCCGGGTAGATGACGTCGACACCACCAGCCTGCACCGCAATCGTGCCACCATCCAACGCCCCATGATGGGCCGCCGTGTCGATGCCTCGTGCAAGACCCGAGACGATAACATACCCCTGCGCCGTCAGATCTTGTGCCAATCGCTTTGCCATGCGGGTCCCTAACGACGATGCGTTTCGCGCACCGACAATCGCGATCATTGGCTTTTTCAGCAATGCAATGTCACCTAATGCCCACAAGAGCGGCGGGGCATCATCTATCGTGGCAAGGTTTGCGGGGTAGTCGGCGCTATCATCTGTCAGTAGCTGGGCGCCAGCGGCCTTTGCCGCCTGTAGTTCGGCCTTCACCACGCTGGCGGGACACACTTCGTAGCCCTTCACGCCAGCGACCATAGCGATCTCCGGCAATGCCTTGAGCGCTGCCGCCGCATCCCCGTGCTCGGCCATTAACCGTCGGTAGGTTGCCACGCCGACCCGGCGAGAGCGCAATAGGCGGAGTCGGTCAACCGCATCGTCTTCCGTGGTGGGGTGGAGTGGGGGGTGAGTGGAAGAAGTGTGTGTTCCGGCCATCCCGTATGCTCCGCCATATTGCCGGACCACAGCTAGGCAAACTGGGTTAATGAGGTGTGAAGAACTTCAACCGAATTCTCTGAAGTGACGATCGGAACAATATAAGGCGTTGAATAGTAAAGACTAATTATCTGACTTTAGAGTTTCGAGCTACTTTCAGTTTTGACGACATTGGGTGCAGCCTCTCCCCATAAATAGTGGGTCATTGCTGTGTGATGGCCTACGCTTCACCACGAATCGTATCGCGTCTATTTGCGCACGACCGGATGCACCTATCACCCGCAACCTAGGGGCGACAGCTGCAGTTACGCGGCTGCGCCACCCACGGTCAGCCCACCGATCATCAGGCTTGGCTGGCCCACGCCTACCGGCACCCATTGTCCGGCCTTGCCACAGTTGCCGATGCCGGGGTCCAGCTTCAGGTCGTTGCCAATCCCGCGAATGTGCTTGAGTGCCGTCGCGCCGTCGCCAATCAAAGTGGCCCCTTTCACCGGCGCGCCGACGACACCGTTGTGGACGCGATAGGCCTCGGTACAGCTGAAGACGAATTTGCCGTTTGTGATATCCACCTGACCGCCGCCAAACCCGACCGCGTAGATGCCATCCTTGAGGTCAGCGACAAGCGCCTCGGGGTCCGCATCTCCGGAGAGCATATAGGTGTTGGTCATACGCGGCATCGGCGCATGCGCATAGCTTTGACGCCGTCCGTTTCCTGTTGGTGCCACGCCCATCAGCCGCGCATTCTGCCGATCCTGCATATAGCCCACCAGAACCCCATCTTCGATTAATGTGTTTTTCCCGCTAGGCGTCCCTTCATCATCCACGGTGATCGAGCCCCGGCGATCCGGGATCGTGCCGTCATCCAGAACTGTCACACCCTTGGCGGCAATCTGTTGGCCCATCAGCCCGGCAAATGCGCTTGAGCCCTTGCGGTTGAAATCCCCCTCAAGCCCGTGGCCAATCGCCTCGTGCAAGAGGATACCCGGCCATCCTGGTCCAAGCACCACATCCATGACGCCGGCAGGTGCTGCTTCTGCATCCAGATTGACCAAAGCAATGCGTAAAGCTTCACGCGTTACAGGCTCCCAATTGTCGCGGACAATGAGATGGGACAAACCTGCGCGGCCGCCACCGCCCGCCATCCCGCTTTCGCGGCGACCGTCCCGCTCAACAATCACACTAATGTTCAACCGCGACATCGGTCTGATATCGCTGACCAATGTGCCTTCGGGCCGCAAAATCACCACCTCCTGATGCGATGCGGCGAGCGTGGCGGACACCTGCACAACGTGCGGGTCAAGCGCACGGGCAAAGGCGTCGATTTCGCGCAGGACATCGATCTTGGCCGGAAACGTCGCCTCGATCATCGGGTCGGCATCGGTATATAGCTTGCGGTTCGTCCCGGCGGGGGCAGGGGCCATGGTGCCACCACCGTCACCCACGGCCAGACGTGCGGTCGACACCGCGCGTTTGAGCGCGTGTTCATCAATCGTCGTTGAATGGGCGTAGCCAGCCGTTTCCCCCTTCACGGCCCGCAACCCAAACCCTTCGGATGCATCGAAACTTGCGGTCTTGACGCGCCCATCATCAAATGACAGGGTCTCAGACTTGCGACGTTCCAGGAACAGTTCGCCATCATCTGCCCCATCCGTCGCTGCGCGCAGCAGACGCAAAGCCGCCTCTTGATCCAGATTGGTTTCAAAGGGGCGAAACGGGTCGTTGGACATGCGATTTTCCTTTGCGCAGGTGGAATTTAGTGGCAAAGCGTCTGTTTGACGCAACAGCGGTTCTTGAGTTGTTAAGCAGGATATGGGACACGGTGCGTCGAAGACAACGGGATTCCGTCCGCAGCCTGGACGCGAGGACCAGGGAGCAGCACCAAAACAGGTGCAACGATGTGAGGAATAATTATGGGACTGAAAAGCGCTGCAACCTCGCTTTGGGTGTCAACAGCACTGGTTCTGGCAGGGACCCGCGCAAGCGCGCAAGAGATCGGCCAGGACCTTGAGATTGTGGGACGCCCCGTTGATCGCGGCACCGGTTTTCAGCCATCGGCGACAGAGTTGGCCCGCGATGTGGTCTGGCTCGACAACATGCTCTTGATCATCATCACGCTCATTACGCTCTTTGTGACCGGGCTGATGGCTTGGGTCGTTATCCGCTACAACGCGCAGAAGAACCCGACACCTGCGACATTCACACATAACTCACCGCTTGAGGTGGCGTGGACCGTCGTGCCCATTGTGATCCTTGTCTTTATCGGGGCGTTCTCGCTGCCGGTCCTGTTCAAGCAACAGGAAATCCCCGAGGCGGACATCAACATCAAGGTGACCGGGTACCAGTGGTATTGGGGCTATGAATACGTCGATGAGGGCATCCAGTTCGAGAGCTACATGCTGGCTGAGGACGAGCTTGAGGAATATGGCTATAGTCAGGAGGAATATCTCCTGGCAACGGACACCGCCGTGATCGTGCCAATTGGTGCAACAGTGGTGATGCAGGTGACTGCGGCCGACGTGATCCATGCATGGACGATCCCCGCTTTTGGCGTGAAGCAAGACGCGGTGCCGGGCCGTCTGGCGCAATTGTGGTTCGCGGCCGAGCGTGAGGGGATCTATTTCGGCCAATGCTCGGAACTTTGCGGTAAGGACCATGCCTACATGCCAATTACGGTCAAGGTGGTCAGCCAGGAGGTCTATGACCAGTGGCTGGCCGACGAAAAGGGCACTTCCTGAGCCGAGGCTGTTACTTAATTCCCTCTTACCTTTCGGCCTAGGCTTCACCGGGCAAGGATCAAGGTTCTGAATGAGCGACTTTACCGCCACCCAAACTCCGCAAGAGGCCAGCATGGGCGATTACTTCGCCCTTATGAAGCCGCGTGTGATGTCCTTGGTGGTGTTTACAGCGATGGTGGGTTTGCTTGTGGCACCCATTCCTGTGCATCCGTTCATCGGCTTTGTGGCGATCCTGTGCATCGCGGTTGGCGCAGGAGCGTCGGGCGCGCTGAATATGTGGTGGGATGCGGATATTGATGCGCGGATGAAGCGCACGGCGGGTCGTCCGATCCCTGCAGGCCGCGTGCAGCCGAATGAGGCGCTGGGCATTGGCTTGGCCTTGTCGGGATTTTCGGTGGTGATGCTGGCGCTTGCGGCGAACTTTTTCGCGGCGTTTCTGCTGGCTTTCACGATCTTCTTTTACGCGGTCATTTATTCGATGTGGCTGAAGCGGGCGACACCGCAGAACATCGTGATCGGCGGCGCTGCAGGGGCCTTCCCCCCGATGGTTGGCTGGGCTGTGGCGACGGGCGGGGTGAGCGTCGAAAGCGCATTGATGTTCGCGCTTATCTTCATGTGGACACCGCCGCATTTCTGGGCGCTCGCGCTCTTTGTGAAGTCGGATTATGGCAACGCTGGCATTCCGATGCTGACCGAAACGCATGGCCGTGACGCCACGCGCAATCATATCCTGATCTACACGCTTCTGCTGGTACCTGTGGCGCTTGGCCTTGCCTTCACATCCATCGGCGGGCCGGTCTATCTGACAGTCGCCGCGCTTATGAATGCCTGGTTCCTCAAGGGCGCTTTTGATATCTGGCGGCGCGATGATGCGGCGTCTGACGCCGATAAGCATCGGACCGAGATCCGGGTGTTCAAAATCTCGCTCTACTATCTCTTCGCCCATTTCGGGGCGCTTCTGGCCGAGGCGGCTTTGCGCCAATATGGGCTGGGAGGTTGGTGATGGCGATCCGGGTCGAACATGAGGTGCATGAGCGGCGCAAAGGCCGTAATTACGGGGTGGGGCTGATACTTTTAGGCTTCATCGGGATTGTCTTTGGGCTTACTGTCGTGAAAGTCATTCAATTGGGCGATGCGGGGCAATTCGAACGTTTTGACCATGTCGCCCGCCCGCAATTGATCCCGCAAGAGGAGGCTTCTGAATAATGCTGTTTCCTAGTCTTCAAGGGCCAAAACGCACTGTCGTTCAGACGGTTGGTGTCGTGTTCCTCATGGGCGGGCTCGCCTGGGCGTCAGTCCCGTTTTACGATTGGTTCTGCCGCGTCACCGGATTTGGCGGCGCAACTAATGTGGCCGAAACCGGCAGCGATACGATCCTGGACCAAACCATCAAAGTCCGCTTTGACGCATCGCTGGAACGCGACATGCCCTGGACTTTCAAGCCGGAAGTGCGCGAAATGGAGATACGCATCGGCGAGACGGGTCTGGCCTTTTACGAGGCACATAACCCGCTCGACGTCCCTATTGCCGGACAAGCCGCTTATAATGTGACGCCTTACGAGGCCGGTGCGTTTTTCGACAAGATCGAATGCTTCTGCTTTGTTGAGCAGGTGTTGATGCCTGGCGAGACGGTGATGATGCCGGTTAGCTTCTTCGTGCATCCCGACATCGTCGATGACCGTGAAGGGCAATATGTGCACACAATCACGCTCAGCTACACATTCTACGAAATCGATGTCCCGGAAGAGGACATGCAGGCGGCAATGGCGCCAGACACTTTGACACCGCAACCGGCAGACGCCATACGCACGTACTAAGACGATTAGCCAAGAGGGAACGCACCAGATGGCGCATGTAAAGAACCACGATTACCACATCCTGCCACCATCTATCTGGCCGTTCATAGGCGGCGTTGGCGCATTCGTAATGCTGTTCGGCTCGGTCCTGTGGATGCACGGCTCCGGTCCCTGGATGTTCCTGATGGGCTTTGTCGCGGTCATCTACGTGATGTTTGCCTGGTGGGCGGAGGTCGTGGCCGAAAGCCGTGTTGGTGATCATACGCCCGTCGTGCGGATCGGGCTGCGCTACGGCTTTATCATGTTCATCATGTCCGAGGTGATGTTCTTTGCAGCCTGGTTCTGGTCATTCTTCAAACACGCCATGTACCCGATGGACGAATATGTCGGGTCCACATATGTCCCGGCAGAGTTCTATCAGGTCGACGCCTTCCACCTTCCCCTGATCAACACGCTGATCCTGTTGTGCTCTGGCATGGCTGTCACCTGGGCGCACCACGCACTTGTGCACGAAAACAATCGCAAGGATCTGGAGAATGGCCTGCTTCTTGCGGTCGTACTTGGCGTCGCTTTCACGTTCCTGCAGGGCTATGAATACTGGTATCTGCTGGTGCAGCAGGACTGGACCTTTGGTGGCGACAAGTTCTTTTCGAACTTCTTCATGGCCACCGGCTTTCACGGTGCGCATGTGATCATCGGCACGATCTTCCTGCTGGTCTGTTACTTCCGCGCGCGGGCCGGGGATTTCACACCGGAAAAGCATGTCGGGTTCGAAGCCGCCGCTTGGTACTGGCACTTTGTTGACGTGGTCTGGCTGTTCCTGTTCTTCGCCGTCTATATCTGGGGCATCTGATTGCCGCGACCTTAAGCGATGGCTCTGCCATCCGGTCCAAAGAATAGAACGCGCGAGCCTGCTCGCGCGTTTTTTGCGCCAAGAAGGGGGAGAGCATGTGGCGTAAAATCCTTTTCCCGCTGATCCTCGGTGTCGCCGGTTGCGGCGTGCTGATCAGTCTGGGGCTCTGGCAGGTTGAGCGTCTGGCCTGGAAAGAGGGTATTCTGGCCGATATCAACAGCCGTCTGGCTGCGGCACCAGCGCCGCTTTCGCTGGATGTCACCGAAGCTGAGCATGAATACAGCCGCGTCACCCTGACAGGTATACCCACGGGTGATGAGTTGCATGTGCTTGTCTCGGGCACCGCCGCCGGGACCGGATATCGCGTGATTTCGAAGGTTGAGACCGCCTTCGGCCCGATCCTTGTGGATCAGGGTTTGTTACCGCTTGAGGCAAAGGATGCGCCGCCTTTGGTTGCACCGATGCAAATGACTGGCACCCTCCTGTGGCCCGATGACCAGAACAGCAGCACACCGGACCCAGATCTTGCCGAAAACATCTGGTTTGCCCGCAATACGGCGGCGATGGCCACCCATCTTGGCACGGAGCCGCTGATGGTCGTGACAACCGCAACTCAGCCAAGTGATCCCCGACTTACCGCCTTGCCTGTCGAAACGGCGGATATCCGAAATGATCATTTTGAATACGCGGCCACATGGTTCTTGCTGGCTATTGTTTGGGGGATTATGACCCTGTTCTTGATACGGCGCACCACTGCAGCAAAGGACGCTTAGGCAGATGAGCTATATTTCCACCCGCGGCGCAGCGCCCACGCTCAGTTTTGAAGAGGCGATGTTGACCGGATTGGCTCGCGATGGCGGCCTTTACGTGCCTGCCGAGGTTCCCGTTCTGACCCATGCGCAGATCGCAGCTATGGCCGGAAAGTCCTATGAAGAAGTCGCATTCGATGTCATGCGCCCCTTTATCGGCACGACATTTTCGGACGCTGAATTCAAGGCGCTGATCGATCAGGCCTATGCCGGATTTGGCCACGCGGCCCGCGCGCCATTGGTACAGATCGACAGCAATCACTTTCTGTTGGAACTGTTTCACGGGCCCACGCTCGCCTTCAAAGACTTTGCGATGCAACTCATCGGTCAGATGTTTCAGGCTGCACTCGGCCGGTCTGGCAGCCGTGTGACCATTGTCGGCGCCACGTCGGGCGATACCGGCTCTGCCGCGATTGAGGCGTTTCGCGGGCTTGAGGCGGTGGATGTCTTTATCCTTTACCCCAATGGGCGCGTCTCCGAAGTGCAGCGGCGCCAGATGACGACGCCGGTCGAGGCCAATGTGCACGCGCTGGCTGTTGACGGCGATTTCGATGATTGCCAGGCCGCCGTCAAAGACATGTTCAACGATTTCGCCTTCCGTGAAGAGGTGAAGCTGGCCGGTGTGAACTCCATCAACTGGGGGCGTGTGCTGGCGCAGGTGGTCTATTACTTTACCTCTGCTGTGAGCCTCGGCGCACCACATCGCGAGGTCAGCTTTACGGTGCCCACGGGTAATTTTGGTGATATCTTTGCAGGCTACATTGCCAAGCAAATGGGCCTGCCGATTGCCGATCTTGTGGTTGCCACAAACCGCAATGACATCTTGCACCGGACGCTTCAGACGGGCGCCTATACCAAAGAAGGCGTAGTTCCGACCATCAGCCCCTCTATGGATATTCAGGTGAGCTCAAACTTCGAACGCGCGCTTTTTGACGCTTATGGGCGCGATGGGATGGCGGTCGCTGGTCAGATGGATGACCTCAAGAAAGGTGGGTTTGAGATCAGCCAGGGCGCCTATCAGATGCTCAAGGACACGTTTAAATCGGGCCGCGCATCGGAAGAGGAGACAAGTGCCGCGATCCAGCGCTATCTGGCAAATCATGGTGAACTCCTCTGCCCGCATACCGCGGTCGGTGTGCATGTTGCCGAGGCGCATCTGGGCGAAACACCTATGGTCACACTCGCTACCGCCCACCCAGCAAAGTTCCCCGATGCGGTCAAGGCGGCAAGCGGCGTTACGGCACCTCTTCCCCCGCGGATGGCTGATTTGTATGACCGGCAAGAACGCCTGACACCGGTGGCCAATGATCTGGCGGCGCTGCAGGCCGTCATCAGGGATCGGATTGCGCGTTGACAATTGAACTTCATACCTTGCCCAACGGCTTCCGGATCGTGACCGAAGATATGCCGGGGCTGAAGTCAACCAGCATTGGCATCTGGGTGCAGGCCGGTGGGCGGCATGAGCGGGCCGACCAGAACGGCATCGCGCATTTCCTGGAACATATGGCGTTTAAGGGCACCAAGACCCGCAGCGCATTGCAGATTGCCGAGGCGATCGAGGATGTGGGCGGCTACATCAACGCCTATACGAGCCGCGAGATGACGGCCTATTACGCCCGCGTTCTGGAAGACGACGTCGCTTTGGGTCTGGATGTTATCGCCGATATCCTGCTCAACCCGGTTTTCGACCCTGCCGAGATAGAGATTGAGCGCGGTGTGATCCTGCAGGAAATCGGTCAGGCACTCGACACACCTGACGATATCATCTTCGACTGGCTGCAAGAGGTCGCCTATCCCGATCAGGCGCTGGGCCGGACGATCCTTGGCCCCTCAGAAAGAGTGAGCGCGTTCCGTCGCGATGATCTGCAAAGCTTTGTCGCAGAGCATTACGGTCCCAACCAGATGATCCTTGCGGCGGCTGGAGCCATTGATCACGAGGCGATTGTCAGGCAGGCCGAGGCCCTATTCGGGCATCTTGCGCCTGTGACCCGCGCGCCGCATACGCTGCAACCTGCCGCTTTTGCGGGCGGAGAGCGGCGCGAGATGAAACCGTTGGAACAGGTGCACTTTGCCTTGGCGCTCGAGGGGCCGACCTACCGCGACCCCGCGATCTACACCGCGCAAATCTATGCCAGCGCGATGGGCGGCGGCATGTCTTCGCGCTTGTTCCAGGAGGTGCGGGAAAATCGTGGCCTTTGCTATACGATCTTTGCGCAGGCTGGCGCCTATGAGGATACCGGCCTCACAACCATCTATGCAGGCACAAGTGCAGCTCAAATCGCTGAACTCGCCCATATCACCATGGATGAGATGAAGCGCGCCGCCTCTGATATGACTGCAGCGGAGGTTGCGCGCGCAAGGGTGCAGATGAAAGCCGGACTGCTGATGGGGCTGGAAAGCCCATCAAACAGAGCAGAGCGTTTGGCGCGGCTCCTGTCGATCTGGGAAAGGGTGCCCAGCCTTGACGAAACGATTGAACGGATTGATGCGGTGACAACCGGCGACGTGAAGGACTTTGCTGGTCAGATGGCGGGCCAAGCCGGGACTGCCATGGCGCTTTACGGACCCGCCGAGGCCGCACCAACATTGGATGCGTTGCGAGCCAGATTGGCCGCGTGATGCTGGGCGCCAAACGGAAAGTCCGGATTGAGGCCGAACGGCTCACCCTACGCCCGCCCATGCACAGCGATTTTCGCGTCTGGAGCGCGTTGCGCGCGGAAAGCCGCGACTTTCTGACCCCGTGGGAGCCGACCTGGGCGAGCGACCATCTTACCCGCAAGGCCTTCACCAATCGGGTCTATTGGGCGCAACGCTCAATTGCCAATGGCACCGCAATGCCGCTTTTCATGTTTCGCCGTTCTGATGATGCACTGGTGGGTGCGATCACGCTTGACCACATCAAACGCGGTCCCGCCCAATCAGGGATCACGGGGTACTGGATCGGGGCGCATTATGCACGCCAGGGATTCATGCGCGAAGCGATCAAAGCGGTTGTGCATCATGCGTTTACCGTGATGGACCTGAGCCGGATCGAGGCGGGCTGTCTGCCTGAGAACACCGCGTCACGCCGGCTGTTGGAGCAATGCGGTTACAAATACGAAGGCGTCGCGCAAAGCTATCTTCAGATCAACGGGCGTTGGCGCAACCATGTGCTCTACGCCAATCTGCGACACGACAGGCGCGGCAAAACTGACGTTGGTTAGAACAAATCGTGCATCCGCCCCAACACATCCATCTTGTCGATAAAGGTGGACTACCCACATCTCCGCAGTTGCTGCGGCGAGTAGGCCATGATCACAATCCATACCAGCGCGGTCGATGCCTTTACCGGTAGAGATAGAACTTTTGCGAGCCATTGGAGGCCGGCTCGCAGGATGTCACCCACATCGACCATCCAGAACAGGATCAACTAACCGACAAATTGCGTGATCATCTTGCGGGCTGCATCGAACACGTCGCGCATTTAGACATGGAACAACTCAAATCGCGCACGGCACATGGCGGTCCGTTGCTCACTTTACGAATTGCACCAACTGCGCCCGCCAGTCCTCAACTTGAGAGTGTTGGCGACCCGGCATGGAGTTAGCTAGCGCATGAAATTCTCCCGCACTGTCAACGGGAAGACAATGGCGACAGCCGATACGGAGCCCCGCATCGTCCGCCGCGGCAATCTGCAGCAAGAAAGTGACCGTCATTGTCGATCCGCAAATGCCGGGTTTCGATAATAAGAAGGACAACTTCTAGATCAACGTTAGCGAGGCATCTGAAACCTTCGATCAGCACGTGCATATTTCGCGGTCTTGAAGACATCGAATAGCGATTACAGGGTGATCATGGCGATGGCTTAGTACGATCTGGTTTGCCTCATCGGGTGTGGCATCCTCTGCTACTGCCCGCGCGACTCGTCCGATTACAGGGGTTCGGTTGCGGATGTCGTACGCACAAGAAGTAATTTCGTCGAATATCACGAACTTGCCGTGCAATGCATCAAGCGGATTAAGGATGTCGTAGGCGCGTAGAGGGTGATCGCGGGATCCGATTTGGGGATTCGAGGCCACTTCCGGCCTTGGCGCAATAGATCCAGAGATTGCCTATGCAAAGCACGGCGCTTTGTCGTAAGGGGCGGCAAAGGCGGTCTGAAATCGGGTTGGACTGGTGCCCCTTTTGGCCCATGTAGAGGGCTGAAAGGACGTCGAAAATGCTCAATCCTGTGACCGATGATTTTGCTGCCAAGCTGCGTGACATACTGCCCGCCGCGGCGTTCAAAGAGGATGACGCGCCGTATCTGAGCGAACCGCGCGGGCGTTGGACGGGGCATGGTTTGGTTATCGCGCCTGGCTCGCCCGAAGAGGTTGCTGCCGTCATAAAGAGTTGTGCCGATGATCGTGTCGGCATCGTGCCCTACGGAGGCGGCACAGGCCTTGTCGGTGGCCAATTGCTACAGGATGGACCTGCGCCAGTTGTCCTGTCGCTTGAACGCATGAACCGTATCCGCGAGGTCTATCCGGTTGAAAATGTTTTGGTTTGTGATGCGGGCGTGATCCTCGCCGATGTGCAAAAGGCGGCGGAGGATGCGGGGCGGCTGTTCCCTTTGTCGCTCGCCTCGGAAGGGTCTGCGCGGATTGGTGGGCTGCTTTCAACCAACGCGGGCGGTGTGAACGTACTGCGCTACGGCAATGCCCGCGCGCAATGTCTGGGGTTGGAGGTTGTGCGGCCGGACGGGTCGATCTGGCACGGGCTGACGCGGCTGCGCAAAGACAATACCGGCTATGACCTGCGTAACCTGATGATCGGGGCGGAAGGAACACTGGGGATCATCACGGGTGCGGCTCTGAAGCTCAGCCCTCGTCCGGCCAGTATTGGCGCGGCGATGATAGCTGTGCCGTCGCCTCGGGCCGCGCTGGAACTTCTGGCGCTGGCAGGCGATCAGATAGGCGAAGGGGTCTCAGCCTTCGAGATCATTCATCGTCAGGGGTTTGATTTTCTTGCGGAAGTCGGGCCGGACGTTCGGGTGCCCTTCGACGACGTGCCAGAATGGTGCGTGCTGATTGATGTCGGTCTGCCTGCTGGATTGGCGCCCGAGGAGGCACTGGAAAACCTGTTTGTTGAGGCGTCCGAGCGGAGCCTCGTTAGTGACGGCGTGATCGCACAGAACATGGCACAGCGTGGTGATTTCTGGCATATCCGTGAAAGTATTCCTGAGGCCAATCGCCGGATTGGATCGGTCAGTTCGCATGATATCTCGGTGCCCCTAAGCGCCATCCCCGCCTTCATTCAGCGCGCCCCGCAACGCCTTGCAGAGATTGGCGTATTTCGGATCAACTGCTTTGGTCACCTTGGCGATGGAAACCTGCATTACAACGTGTTCCCGATGCCGGGGCTAAGCCGCGCCGATTACGAGGCAGAGCGCCAACTCGTGAAACGGATGGTCCATGATCTCGTCCACGAGATGGACGGGTCGGTCAGCGCGGAACACGGTGTCGGGCGGCTGAAGGTGGATGATCTGGAACGTTACGGCGATCCGGCCAAGCTGGTCATGCTGCGCAGCGTCAAGGATGCGCTTGACCCATTGGGGATCATGAACCCCGGAGCTGTCCTAAAGCAGGTCTGATCCAAAGGAGCGCCTGCGGCGCAAGACATGTTTTGACGCAGATGGCGTCGACGGCGCGTTTGTTGCGCCGCCATACGTGCGGATCGCTAGTCGCCATCAAAAGCGCAAAGTGCGTGGACGTTCATATTCAATGCTTCCAGCCTCTTGCGCCCGCCCAGATCGGGCAAGTCGATCACGAATGCGCAGCCCATGACCTCCGCTCCCATCCGTTCGATCAACTTGATGCCCGCCTCTGCCGTTCCGCCTGTCGCCAATAGGTCATCAACCAGCAGGATTTTCTCGCCTGCCTGCATTGCATCGTCATGCACCTCCATCACCGCGTCGCCATATTCCAGCGTATAGGCTTGTTCGATGGTCTTGCCGGGCAGCTTTCCTTTTTTGCGCACCGGGACAAAGCCCACGGAAAGCTGGTGGGCAATCGCCCCGCCGAGGATAAACCCGCGCGCCTCGAGGCCTACAACCTTGTCGATAGGCTGACCCGCATAAGGATGCAGCAACTGGTCGATAGCAATGCGAAAGCCACGCGGGTCGGCGAACAGGGTTGTGACATCGCGGAACATGATCCCTTCATGTGGAAAATCGGGGATGGTGCGGATGTAGTCTTGGACAGTTTTCATCAGGTTACCTTTTACAGAACGCGACCGGCGACGGCGTCAAGTTTGGCGACAAGTGCGGGATCTCGTTTGTCGGGAGCCGTCATGATAGCGTAATCAAGCGCACGGTCGCAGCCATGCGGACAGGGAGCACGGTCGGGGCCGAGAAGGGCGGGCAACCGCCCGACGAGGTCTTGCGCCTTGGTGCCATTGCCCTGCAGGGTTTGGATGACCTCGTTGACATCCACAGCACCATGATCAGGGTGCCAACTGTCGTAATCGGTCACCATCGCGATGGAAGCGTAACAAATCTCGGCTTCGCGGGCGAGCTTGGCCTCGGGCATATTGGTCATACCGATAACGTCACAGCCCCATTCGCGGTACATCTTGCTTTCGGCTTGTGACGAAAACTGCGGCCCTTCCATCGCCAGATAAGTGCCACCCCTATGCACCTTGATCCCCGCATCGCGCGCGGCGATCTCGCATGCGTCCGAAAGCCGAGGACAAGTGGGATGGGCGACGCTGACATGAGCGACACAACCGGTGCCGAAGAACGACTTGTCCCGCGCAAAAGTACGGTCGATGAACTGGTCGACAATGACAAAATCGCCCGGCGCCATTTCTTCGCGAAAAGACCCGCAGGCGCTGACGCTGACAATATCAGTGACGCCCAATCGTTTAAGCGCGTCGATATTTGCGCGGTAAGGCACGGTCGTCGGCGCATAGACATGACCGCGCCCGTGGCGCGGCAGGAACACCATGTCGACACCATCCAACACGCCGGTCAGAACATCATCAGATGGGTCGCCCCAAGCGCTTTCAACACGCGTCCAGGTTGCGTCCTGCAGCCCGTCCATATTGTAAATGCCAGAGCCGCCGATAATTCCGATTTTGGTTTGCATCAATCCTCTCGCATTCACCTGTCAGCAGGACACTGAATGGGAATGAATGAAATGTGAAGCCCGCGTGCCCCATGCGCCGCAACATTGCGTCAAAGGATCAATTGTTGGGTGACAAACTGGGCATCCTCGGTTACGGCGGCGGCAATAACCCCCGAATTGATAGGATGCCCGATGGCCCGCGCCCTTTTGGCGAGTTTCGCCGATAACCTTTCGCTTTCCGATCCCGATGCGCCGCTGACGCCGGGGCAATGGCGTGTTGAGATATTGTCCGGGCTGACGGTCGCTTTGGCGCTGGTGCCGGAGGCTGTCGCTTTCGCCTTTGTCGCGGGTGTTGAGCCGCTCGTCGGGCTTTATGCGGCCTTCATCGTGGGGTTGATCACAGCGCTTTTCGGGGGGCGGCCCGGCATGATTTCGGGCGCCACGGGCGCATTGGCGGTTGTGATGGTCAGCCTCGTGGCGCAGCACGGGGTCGAGTACCTCTTTGCCACTGTTGTCCTTATGGGGCTCATCCAGATTTTCGTTGGCATCATGCGTTGGGGCAAATTCATCCGGCTGGTGCCGCATCCGGTGATGCTGGGGTTCGTGAATGGCCTCGCTATTGTGATTTTCCTGGCGCAATTGGGCCAGTTTCAGGTGCCGGGCACTGCGCATGGAGGCGGTGGGCATGGGATGGCCAATGGTGAATGGTTGTCGGGCATGCCGCTTTATCTGATGCTGGCACTTGTGGCGCTGACCATGGCGGTCATCTGGGTGATGCCGAAGCTGACCAGTGCCGTACCAGCCCCGCTTGCCGGGATCGCTGTTGTGGCAGCGATTGTCATCGGTTTCGGCCTGGATACGCCGCTTGTTGGCGATCTGGCGAGTATTGAGGGCGGGTTGCCACCGTTTCATATCCCGGTGGTGCTGCTGACCTGGGAGACGCTAGAGATCATCCTGCCTTACGCACTGATCCTCGCTGCGATTGGCTTGATCGAGAGCCTTCTGACCTTGAACCTTGTGGGTGAAATGACCGGCAAACGCGGCGGCGCCAGCCAGGAATGCCTTGCCCAAGGGGCGGCCAATACTGTCACGGGGTTCTTCGGTGGCATGGGGGGATGCGCGATGATCGGGCAATCGATGATCAACGTGAAATCCGGTGGCCGGACCCGCGTGGCGGGTGTTGCGGCGGCCTTGTTTTTGCTGGCCTTCATCCTGTTTGCCAGCAGCCTGATTGAGCAAATCCCGCTGGCGGCTCTGGTCGGCGTGATGTTCATGGTAGTCATCGGCACCTTCGCGTGGAATTCTCTGCGCATCTTGCGCAAAGTGCCGCGCACCGATGCGTTCGTGACAATCCTTGTGACCATCGTGACGGTCGCAACCGACCTCGCCACGGCGGTTGTGGTCGGCGTCATTGTCTCCGCACTGGCCTACGCTTGGAGCAACGCGACCCGCATCCACGCGATCAAGCGCGAAAGCCGGACTGAGGCTGGGGCGCAGGTTTATGAAATCCAAGGGCCGCTCTTTTTCGGGTCGTCTGACGGCTTCATGGAGATTTTCGATGTCGCAAGTGACCCGGACGTCGTCATCATCGACTTTGCAGCCAGTCGTGTTGCGGACCAGTCGGCTTTGCAGGCGATTGAGGCCGTTGCGCAAAAGTACGAAGACGCAGGCAAGACGATTCAACTGCGCCATCTGAGCCGTGATTGCCACAAGCTACTGTCCAAGGCGGGGCATCTTATGGTCGATAGCGACGATGATCCGGATTATGCGCTAGCCGTCGATTACGGCGTGCGCACGGGGATCATCGGCGGACATTGACGCGGGAGGTGTCAGACTTTTTCAGAAAAGTCTGAGCAAAATCCTTCGAAGGATTTTGTCCAATTCCTGTGCCAGGAATTGGATCAGGGTACGTGACTCAGCTGTCATCCGGCCTTTGCAGGCTGAACACCTCCCGGATCACCGAATAGTCCCGGTAACCAAGCCGCGTCAGCGGGTTGAAGGTGGTGACATCAAACTTTCCATCGATGATGCAATCATCGCGCAGATGCACACCGGTCACCTCGCCGAAGACGGCGAAATTCGCTTCGCCCGGGAGCTGGATAATTTGCGTCAGCTTGCATTCCAGCGTCGCGGGTGCATTGGCGACGCG
This sequence comes from Cognatiyoonia sp. IB215446, assembly GCF_033963825.1. NCBI lineage: Bacteria > Pseudomonadati > Pseudomonadota > Alphaproteobacteria > Rhodobacterales > Paracoccaceae > Cognatiyoonia > Cognatiyoonia sp. IB215446. Next base: position 947,583 of record NZ_JAXBMD010000001.1, read on the forward strand.
TGGGCAGGGAATGGTCTCGCATTCTGCCTTTTCCACACCAGTGAGGGCGAACTCATCCGTCTCCCGCTCCCACGGGCCAGAGGTTTGGTTCATGATATCGCGCGCCGCATACTCCACTATATTGACGGCAAACACGCCGGTGTCGCGAATATTGGCGACACTGTCCTTGGTGCCATCGCGATCCGGTTTGGCACTGGTTGAGGCGAACATGACCTGCGGCGGGACATAGGCGACGGCATTGAAGAACGAATAGGGGGCGAGGTTGTCGCTCCCGTCGGTTCCGCGTGTGGCGATCCATGCGATGGGACGCGGGGCCACCACAGCGTTAAAGGGATTGTGGGGCAGGCCGTGCCCCTCTTTCGGTTCATAGAACATAGTGTGGTCTTTTCGTCTGGTTTGCCAAGGGGTAGCCTCAGTTCAGACCTTTGGCCAGACGAAAGACAAGATGCAGCAAACGGCGATGGTGTTGGCCGAGGAAACGCCCGAGGATTGGTGGGAAGTGGAGGCGCTTTACGATCTTTGCTTCGCGCCGGGCCGCTCAGCGCTGTCGTCGTATCGGCTACGCGAAGGGGTCGATCCGATCAGCGCGCTTTGTCTGACAGCGCGCGATCCTGAGGGGATCCTCGCCGGTGCGGTGCGTAACTGGCCCGTGAGGATTGGCTCTGCTGAAGCAGTGTTGCTTGGGCCGATTGCCGTGCATCCCACACGTCAGGGCGAGGGGTTGGCGGCGTTGCTGATGTGGGAATGTCTAAGCAAAGCACGGCAAGCCGGTTGGCAGCGCATTATTCTTGTCGGGGATGCGCCGTATTATGGCCGATTTGGCTTCACGAAATTGAACGGCATCACCATGCCACCACCCACCAATCCCCATCGCGTGTTGGGGCTCGCCCTGACAGATGGGGCGTGGGCTGGGGTCACAGGGCAGGTAACCCGCATTCGTTGATTGAAATTCTAACCTTTGGATACCATGTCAGTGTCATGAGCGATGCTGATCTTACTCTCAAAGAGGTCAATCCGGCCAATCCGCCGCAACCCCTGACTGACGATGCGCGGGCTGAGATTACCGAAATCGCCCAACGCCAAAAGCGTGCCAACGGGGTGCTGATGTCGGCCATCAACTTTGTTGGCGGACAGGTCGAAGATAGCCTGAAGCTATTGCCGAAATCCACACGCGCGCAGGTCGATGCACTGGCGCGCAAAGCGTTGCGGCAAAGCTTTGATGTGGCGCATGCGTCACGGCAGGGCGCGGGCAGCAATATCGGGTCTGATCGCCTGCATAAGCTCGTAGGCACTGTGTCGGGTGCTGTGGGTGGTCTTGGCGGGCTGCCGACCGCTCTGGCTGAGTTGCCGGTCACGACAACGGTTATCTTCCGCGCCGTTCATCACGTGGCGACCGAATATGGCGAAGACCCTGACGCCCCAGAAACACGTATGGAATGTCTCGCCGTTTTTGGCGCCGGTGGACCCGGCAGTGCGGATGACGGGGTTGACACGGCACTTATCGGCGCGCGGCTCAGCATTACCGGCGCTGCTGTGAACGGATTGATCGGGCGGGTTGCGCCGCGTTTTGCGGCAGTTCTCTCACAGAAACTCGCCAGCCAGGCGGTGCCGGTGCTGGGTGCGGCGGCGGGTGCTGGTACGAATTACGCGTTCATCGACTACTACGTCGCCATGGCACACGTCCATTTTGGTCTGCGACGTCTGGCCCGCATCTATGGCGAAGAGGCCGTGTTGGACGAATTCCACCGCGTTCTCGCCGCGGCAAAGGTCCCTGTTCAGACCTGATAGACCAGCCAATCCGCCACGGCGCGCCGCACGGATTGATCGCCCTTGGCAATGGCTTCGTCCATCACCGCCTTGACCTCATCCAAGTTCACGCGCCGCAACAGGTGCTTGACCGGTCCGATTGAGGCCGGGCGCATCGACAGCGTGCGCAAACCAAGCGCCGCGAAGCACAGTGCCTCGACCGGTCGCCCCGCATCTTCGCCACAGAAGGACAGATGCGTGTTGGTGGCTTTGCACCGTTTCACGACCTGTTCGATCAGCGACAGGAAGCTGACATCAAGCGTGTCATAGCGTTTGCGCACCCGCTCATTCTCGCGGTCGGCGGCAAAGAAGAATTGTTTGAGGTCATTGCCGCCGATGGAGAGGAAATCGACCTCTTCGAAGAAGGCCTCGGGCGCGAAGGCGAGCGATGGTGTTTCGAGCATTGCGCCAACTTCCAACGCGCTGGGTAGAGTGTGGCCCAGCTTGGTTTCGCGCGCGATGGCCTTGTCCATCTCGGCCCGCGCGGCGCGGAACTCACTGAGTTGGGTGATGAATGGGAACATCACCGTTAGCGGTGCACCATCGGCGGCGCGAAGCAGCGCCTGCAATTGCATGCGCAGCACGCCCGGTTTGTCGAGACCCACGCGGATCGCCCGCCATCCCATGGCTGGGTTGGGTTCGTCATTGGGTTTCATGTAAGGCAGGACCTTGTCCGACCCAATATCAAGGGTGCGGAAGGCCACGCGTTTGCCATTGGCCGCCCGCAGAACCCGTGCATAAAGCGCCGACAATTCGGACCGGCGGGGCATCTGGTTGCGCACCAGAAACTGCAATTCCGTACGAAAGAGGCCCACGCCTTCAGCGCCTGACCCTTCCAGCGATGGCAGATCAGCGATCAGTCCGGCATTCATGTGAAGCGACACGACGCTGCCGCATTTCGCCTGCGCCTTCAGGTCTCGGATCGAGGCATAGCGTTCCTGTGCGCGGGTCTGCATCGCAATCTTGTCGCGAAAGGCACCAAGCACGGTCTCATCGGGTCGCAAATGCGCGATCCCCTGTTCGCCATCCACAAGGATCGTGTCGCCATTGAGCGCCTCTCGGGTGACACCGCGCGCATTGATGACAAGCGGGATCGCCCAGGCACGCGCCACGATAGTCGCATGGCTGCCGACGGAACCTTCCTCTAGCACAATTCCTTTGATCTTCTTGCCGTACTCCAACAGCTCACCCGGGCCGATATTGCGGGCGACGAGGATTGGATTGTCGGGCATGTCGGCCTGCAGATCGACGCCCTGGCCGGTCAGGATGCGCAGAAGCCGATTGGAAAGATCGTCAAGATCATGCAGGCGCTCGCGCAAGTATGCATCGCCGGACCGTGCCATCCGCGCGCGGGCATGCGATTGTTCTTTCTCGACAGCTGCCTCTGCCGAAAGCCCGTTTTCGATGTCGGCCTTCATGCGCCGCAACCAACTGCCGGAATTGGCGAACATCCGATAGGCCTCAAGCACTTTGGCCTGTTCGGGGTCGACGCTGCGGGCACCTTTCAGCATGTCATCGATCGATTGGCGCAATTCGTCAATCGCACCAACAAGGCGGTTATGCTCAGTCTCCGGGTCGTCCGAGATCGGGTTTGTGACGACAACGCGGGGTTCGTGCAGGAACACCTGGCCCTCGCTCGCCCCTTCTTGCGCGATTGATCCCCGCAGCAGAACCGGCTGCTGATGACGGGCTGAAAGGGCAGCACCGGCGCCCACAAAGGCACCAAGTTCGGTCATTTCGGCAATGACCATCGCAACGATCTCGAGCGCGTAAACCTCATCGGGCGTGTATTCGCGTGCCGCCTTGGATTGGACGACGAGAACGCCAAGCACCTCTCCCAGTCGTTGGATCGGGACGCCGCAGAAGGACGAAAACCGCTCTTCCCCGGTCTCGGGCATGTAGCGGAACCCTTTTTCAGCGGGGGCGTCGGCGGTGTTGATGACGGTCCGGTTCTTGGCCGTACGCCCGACCAGACCCTCGCCAAGACGCATCCGGGTCTGATGCACGGCCTCTTCCTGAAGGCCCTTGGTCGCGCAAAGCTCAAGCGTGTCGGCGTCACGGAACAGATAGATTGAGCAGACCTCGGTCTGCATGGAATCGCCGATCAGTTCGACCACTTTATTCAGACGGGCCTGACCTTCGGTGTCGCTTGCCAAAGCGGCACGCAGACGCCCCAAAAGCTTGCGGCTTTCGCTTTCGAACCGATGTGGCATTGGTCCCCCGTCACACGGCCGGACCCCGTCTTTGGATCAGGCCGCTTTTTCTAATTCGAACGCATCATGAAGGGCTTGGACCGCAAGTTCCATGTATTTTCGATCGATCAGGACGGAAATCTTTATCTCAGAGGTTGTAATGACCTTAATGTTGATCCCCTCATCGTGGAGTGCCTTAAACATTTGCGCGGCCACACCGGCATGGCTGCGCATGCCGATCCCCACGACCGAGACCTTGGCGACGGCATCATCTGTGACCAAATCATGGAAGTTGATATCACCCGCTGACTTGGCCTCTTCCATCGCGCGCGCGGCGCGCAGCACCTGATCGATAGGGCAAGAGAAGGTCATGTCGGTGCGCCCTTCTTCCGAGATGTTCTGAACAATCATGTCCACATTCACGCCTGCTTCGGAAAGCGGGCCGAAGATCGCGGCGGCGATGCCGGGTCGGTCCGCGACCGAGATCAGGGTCATCTTCGCCTCATCGCGGGAATAGGCCACACCGGCCACGACATTGGATTCCATGATTTCCTCCTCGTCACAGACAAGCGTTCCGGCGCTGTCTGACGGTTCTTCGAATGATGAAAGGACGCGCAGGCGCACCTTGTAGCGCATCGCAAGCTCGACCGAGCGGGTCTGCAGGACCTTGGCGCCAAGCGAGGCAAGTTCCAGCATTTCCTCAAACGCGATGCGGTCCAATTTGCGCGCTTTCGATGCGATCCGCGGGTCTGTGGTGTAGACACCATCGACATCCGTGTAGATGTCGCACCGTTCCGCACCAAAGGAGGCGGCAAATGCAACGGCGGTAGTGTCCGAGCCGCCGCGCCCAAGGGTCGAAATCCGTCCTTCGGCACTGAGCCCTTGAAAACCGGCTACGACAGCGACACGCATGCCCTCAGCGAATTTGGCGTTGATATTGTCGGTCGGGATTTCTTCGATCCGGGCGCTGGAATGGGCGGAGGTTGTTTTCAAGGGCACTTGCCAGCCCTGCCAGGACCGCGCCGGTATATCCATTTCCTGCAGTCGCAGCGCCATCAGCCCGGCAGTCACATTCTCACCGGATGAAACGATCGCATCATATTCGCGCGCGTCATAAAGGGGCGAGGTCTCTTCCACCCATCCGACCAGTTCATTGGTTTTGCCTGACATGGCCGAGACGATGACGATCACGTCATAGCCATTGGCCACCTCGCGTGCCACGCGTTTTGCCGCCCGTGCGATCCGGTCGAGATTGGCCACGGAAGTGCCACCAAATTTCATCACAAGCGTCGGCATGGGTCGTCCTAAAGGCAACAGCGGTACTTATCCGCGCTTCCTTTAAAGAGGCCGGTGATGAAGGGCAAACGGTTAGTAGGCGTGCGCCTGACCATCCCAGGTTTCAAAACAGCCCGTCGTTTCGATGCTGAGGGCCGCGAAACGGTCCATCAGGCCGCGTCTTGCAGTGTCCACATCAATCTCTGCTGTTGCGCCACCCATATCGGTTTGTACCCAGCCGGGGTGGTAGATGCCCACGCTGATCCCTTCGGGCCGCAGATCGGTGGCGAGGTTGCGCCCAAGGTTCAACACCGCAGCCTTACTCGCACGGTAGATATAGCTGCCGCCAGGCGCGCGTGTATGTGAGGCCATTTGTGACGAGATGATCGCGATTCTGGCATCTTGCGCAGCCCGCAGATGGGGCAGCAGATGCTGGATTGTCAGAAACACGCCGGTCACATTGGTGGCAAACCCCTCGGCCCACATCGCAGCACTGTAGCCATGATCAAGTGTCTGGCCCTTATCGGGATAGATACCCGCATTGCAGATCAGCAGATCAAGCGCTGTTCCCTCAAGTGCCTCGGCAAGCCGTGCATGTGCGGCGGGATCGGTCACATCCAGTTCCCGCATCGCCCCGGCGTCAGCCTGCCGATGCGTTCCGATGATGTTCTGGCCTTGGGCGGCATAGCCATCAAACAGCGCTTTGCCGATACCACGATTTGCGCCGGTGATCAGAATGTTCATCGCAGACCGCCTAGTTCGTCTTTTTGCTGGGGACAAAGGGCAGGGGCATCACGGGGATACCGTCATCCAACAGTTTCTTGGCCTCATTGAACTTGGCCTCACCATAGATCGGCCGTTCGGGGGTGAGCCCGTCATGCATATCCCGCGCTTCCTTGGCGAAGGAGGTCCCGACATAGTCGGAGTTCTCCTCGACCTTCTTGCGGAATGCAGCCAGTGCCGCCTCGGTCTGCTTGGGTGCCGTGATCTGCGAGGATGTGCTGACCGCAGGCGCCATGATGGATTTCGTCACCGAGGTTGAGCCGCATGCAGTGCAGGTCACCATGCCACCGGCAACCAGCTTGTCAAAAGCAGCGCCCGACTGGAACCAGCTTTCAAATTCATGACCCTGGTCGCATTTGAGGTGAAATTTGATCATCGCATCCTGAGTGTTGACAGCATTCGACTAATTAAGCGTTTTCAAAACCGGTGCAAGTTTTGCTAACGTAGCGTTTTCTTGGGTTTGAATGTGGCGACGATCCGTTTCAGCTCGGGCTCGGAGAGTTTCTTGACCGCCTTGCGCTGGCTGAACCATTTGCGGCGGCGTTCATGCTTTTCCGGCCATTTGCTGTGCACGTTCCTGACGTGAAGCGGGTAGACCAGCGTGACAATCGGGGCATTGTCCACCTTTTGTGGCTTGCTGTAGGTGTAAACGCCGAGGCATTGATCTACGGCATCGCCGCTTAGCCCGGCCTCTTCAAAGGCCTCTGTCGCCGCGGCATTGGCTGGCGTTTGTTTATGCATCGGCCAGCCTTTGGGGATGATCCAGCGTTTGCGGGTCCGGCTCGTGATCAGGCAAATTTCCAGCCGCCCGTTCTTCACGCGCCAGCAAAGTGCGGCAAACTGCGCTCGTGCATCGGTTTTCCGCCCGGTGCGCAATTTCAGCGGAAGTTGTCGCACAGTCATATTCACCGTGGTTCCTGTTACACTTTAAGTTACATCCGCTTCTATGACGCAAACTTCCCATGTCACCGCAGGTCCGGCAACCCCCGCGCCGAGATTTATCGGCTCTGAGATATATCGGCATTCGAGCTACGGCGCCTGGCACCCCTTGCGCGTGCCGCGTGTGTCGACGGTGATGGATCTTTGCCGCGCGATGGGCTGGTTGCCGCCTGCGCAATTCATCGTCAGCCCGCGCGCCAAGCCTGCGGCTTTGATGGGTTTTCATACGCCCGCCTATATCGCGGCCCTTCAAGCGGCAGAGGCCGCGCAAAGGGTGAGCGACGATGTTCGCGCGCGCCATGGGTTAGGCACTCCCTCCAATCCAGTTTTTCCAGAGATGTATCGCAGACCAGCCACGTCAGCGGGTGCGTCCTTGCTTGCAGGCGAGCTTTTGGCCCGTGGAGGTGTCATCTATTCGCCTGCAGGCGGCACACATCACGGATTGCCGGACCGTGCCAATGGCTTTTGCTATCTGAATGACCCTGTTCTTGCGATCCAGTCGCTGCGGCGCAACGGCGCGTCGCGCATCGCCTATGTCGATATCGATGCGCATCATGCGGATGGCGTTGAGTTCGCATTCGAAAACGACCCTGACACCTTGCTGATTTCTGTGCATGAGGTGAACCGTTGGCCCCGCTCAGGCGCGCTCGCGGATCGTGGTGCGGGGCAGGTCTTTAACCTGCCGGTTCCTGCGGGAATGAACGACACCGATATGGCTTTCATTCGCGACGAGCTGATTTTGCCTTGCGTGGCGGCGTTCGACCCCGATGCGATTGTTCTGCAATGCGGGGCCGACGCGGTGGCCGAAGACCCGCAATCGCGTCTGACCCTGTCAAACAATGCGCATTGGGCGATTGTCGCAGCACTCAGACCTTTGGCGCCGCGTTATCTGGTTCTGGGTGGTGGTGGCTACAACCCTTGGTCTGTTGGCCGTTTGTGGTCGGGCGTCTGGGCCACGTTGAATGGGCAGGAGATCCCGGAGAAATTGCCAGAGCTTGCCAGAGACGTGCTCGCGGCGTTGCATTGGGACGGACCGCAGCGGCGGATCATGCCGCAGGAGCATTGGATCACCACTTTGCGTGACCGCCCACGGGATGGACCCATCCATGAAGATATCCGTGATGGCGTGAATGTTCTGGCAAGTCGTCGCGCGGCGTGGGCCTAAGACTTGCACCCCTTTAGGATCGGTCAGATAGTCGCGCCATGATATGGCGGTTCGTCCTTTTGATATGGCTTGGCCTTTCCGGCGCTATGGTGCGCGCGGATGTGCTTGTCTTTGCCGCCGCCAGCCTCAAAGAACCGGTGGATGCGATTGCAGTATCCTTGGATGATGTCGTGGTGTCCTATGGCGGCAGCGGCACGATGGCGCGCCAAGTCAGTCTGGGCGCGCCTGTCGATGTCGTTCTGCTCGCAAACAAAGACTGGATGGATGTCCTTGTTGAAGGAGGTCACGTTGTGCCTGCCAGCGTCATCGATTTCGCCAGCAATCGACTGGTTTTGATCGGCGATGCGCAAGAGGATGTTCTTGCGTTGGAGGCTGGTGATTTGCTGCAGGCGCTCGACGGGGGACGCATGGCGCTAGGCCTCACCGAGGCCGTGCCGGCGGGCATTTACGCCAAATCTGCGCTGCAATCGCTGGATTTGTGGGAGGCGCTATCGGATCGTCTGGCAGAAGTGGACAATGTGCGCGCGGCACTGACACTTGTTGCGCGCGGACAGGCGCCTTTGGGGATTGTCTATGCGACCGATCTACGGATCACGGACGCCGTCCGGCAACTGGCGATTTTTCCAAGCGATAGTCACCCGCCTATCCGCTATCAGGCCGCGCTGACGCGTAATGCAGACCCCGCAGCGCAGGCATTTCTCGATACCCTGACGGGCCCGGAAGGCCGCGAAAAACTGGCCGCTTCAGGTTTCCTGCCACCTTTGGCGGTGGGCGAATGACCGATCTTTTAGGACCGGCCGAGTGGACGGCGATCCGCCTTTCGCTGCAAGTTGCGCTGGTGGCGACGCTGGTCGCGCTCCCGCTCGCGATTTGGGTGGCCTACCTTCTTGCGCGAAAGCAGTTCATCGGGCGCCAGTTCCTGAATGGTTTGGTTCATTTGCCATTGGTGCTGCCGCCCGTTGTCACAGGCTACCTGTTGCTCGTGGTCTTTGGGCGGCAAGGACCCATTGGCGGGTTCTTGGAAAGCATGTTGGGCATCACATTCGCTTTCCGCTGGACTGGCGCGGCGCTGGCTGCGGGCATCATGGCCTTTCCGCTGATGGTCCGCGCGATCCGGCTGGGGATCGAAGCCGTGGATCCGGGGCTGGAGGATGCGGCGGCAACTTTGGGTGCCTCGCGCTGGCGGGTGCTGAGCACCATTACGCTGCCGCTCATCCTTCCCGGTATACTGGCCGGGGCAATCCTTGGTTTTGCCAAGGCGCTGGGCGAGTTCGGTGCGACCATCACCTTTGTCGCGGCCATCCCCGGCGAGACTCAAACGATCCCCTCCGCGATCTATGGTTTGCTGCAGGTTCCCGGCAGCGAGCCTGCGGTGCTTGGTCTCGTGATCGTCTCTATCATCCTTGCGATGGGGGCTTTGCTGGCGTCGGAATGGCTGGCGCGCCGTGTGGCCCGACAGATGGCTGCCTGATGCTGGAGATCGATGTCACCAAGCAACTGGGTGCCTTTGCCTTGCAGGCGAAAGTGACAGCTCCGGCGGGGCTGACGGCGATTTTCGGACCGTCCGGCTCTGGCAAGACGTCACTGGTCAATGCGGTTGCGGGGCTTGTCAAGCCAGATGCAGGCAGGATCGCGGTAGGCGACAGCGTTCTGTTTGACAGCGCGGCACGCATCAACCGCCCCGCGCATCAGCGGCGTGTCGGTTATGTCTTTCAGGATGCCCGGCTCTTTCCGCATCTAAGTGTGGAGCGGAACCTGCGATATGGCGGTGATCATGATGCAGATCATCTGATCGCGCTATTGGGGTTGGAGGATTTGCTGGCGCGTCGGCCTGCGGGTTTGTCGGGCGGTGAAAAGCAGCGTGTGGCGCTCGGGCGCGCCTTGATGTGCAACCCGCAGATCCTCCTGATGGATGAGCCGCTGGCTGCTCTTGATGCGCGGCGCAAGGCAGAGATCCTGCCCTACATTGAGAAGCTGCGCGATGAGGTGCAGATCCCCATTCTCTACGTCAGCCATGACGTGTCAGAAGTCGCCCGTCTGGCGACCACACTTGTCGTCATGGATGCGGGACAGGTGAGTATTGCGGGCCCTATCGGTGATGTGCTGTCGCGGCCTGATGCCGTGCCGTTGGTCGGTGTGCGGGCGGCGGGTGCGGTGATCGAGACCCGTGTTGCGGGCAGGCTTTTGCATGATGGCCTTACAGAACTTGCCTTTTCCGGCGGGCGGTTGATGATGCCCGGTCACCTGGGGCAGCTTGGCCAGAAAGTGCGGCTGCGTATCCCGGCCCAAGACGTCATCCTGGCCCGCGAAAAGCCCGCTGGGATCAGCGCGTTGAACATCCTGCCAGTACAGATCACCGGGCTTGAAGACGGGCGGGGACCCGGCGTCGCGGTCGGCCTCTTGGCAGGGCAGGACCGGCTTTTGGCGCGGGTGACGCAGCGCAGCGCACAGCGCATGCAATTGGCGGTGGGGCAAGAGGTTTACGCGATCATCAAGGCCACTGCCGTTGGCCCCGAGGATGTCGGCGTCTAGCGGGGCAGGGCCTTTTCGATTGCCGCGATCGTCCGTTGGGCCCCGCCCGCATGGGCGTCATAAAATGCGGTAATCTGATCGCTGCTGACCGGCGGCGGGTTTTGCACTGTGCTGATCAGCCCCTCTTTGGTCATCACATGAGCACAGACACCAGCTGCAATCGCCTCTGTCGCAGGATATTCAATGGTCCAGATATGCGGCCCGACGATAACCGGTTTTTTCAGCGCAAGTGGTTCGATGACGTTATGCGCGCCTTTGGTGACAAAGCCGCCACCCACGATGGCGCGGCCACACAGCGCGAGGTAGAAATACATCTCGCCCATACTGTCGCCCAGCAAAACGTCGATCTCGGTAGTGTCTCCGCGCGGCGCCAATGTGTCATCAAACAGCTCTGACCGGCGGGCGTAGCGAATTCCGGCGGCAGACAACATCTCGGCCACTTCATCAAATCGCTCAGGCGCGCGGGGCACATAGACAAAGAACGCCTCGGGCGTGGCTTTGATCATGCGCAGATAGATCGAGTCTTCACCCTCCACCACGCTTGTCAGCGTGAATGTCGGGCGGCCGCGTGTCAGCCGCTGCCGGACATGCGCGGCAGCATCCAGATGCGCTTGGGGGATCGGCTGGTCAAAGCGCAACTCACCTGTCACATACAGGTTCGGCATGTTCAGGGACGCGAAACGCGCACGTTGCCCTTCGGATTTGACAAATCCACCGGCGAAACCAGCCAACAGCTCGGCGCGTAGGCCAAGGCCTTGGGTATCCTTCTCATAGCTTTTCTTGGGATATTGCGCGTTGCACATGAAAAGCGGTGTGCCCAGGCGATGACAGGCCGCGATCATGCGCGGCCAGATTTCGATCTCCATGATCAGCCCGTATTTGGGGGCAAAATGACGTAGAAACCGGCGATACGAAAATCCGTATTCGAATGGTACCCACACGGTCTGGACCTGTCCGGCAGCGATTTCTTCTGCAAAGGCCCGTTCAGCCTCGCGGCGGCCCGCTGGCGTGAAATGCGTCGTCAGCACCGTCTCGCCCCTATCAAGGAGTGCCCGGATCAGTGGTGTTGCTGAGCGCATTTCGCCCAATGAGACAGCATGCACCCAGACTGGTTGCTGCAGTGTTTGGCGATACCAGCCAAACCGCTCGGAGATGTGCTTTGAATATAGCGGATCCTTGCGCCCACGTCGCCAGAGGTAAAGCAGGATGACCGGCATCATCGCCCACCAGAGCGCCGCATAGCCGATAAGCGCGACGCGCAGTTTCAAACTAGGAAACGGCGTGTTCATGCAGGCCTCAACAGTGCGACAAGGTCTTGTGCCAATTTGTCGGTTTGTGCGCTTGCTTTGGCGATGCAGTCGCGTGCATTCTGCGCTAATTCCGGCTGGTCGTGGTGCATGAGCGCTGTGGCGAGCGCCTCAGCGTCGTCAACTTTTAGTGCGCCGCCTGCCGAGTCCAGCACCTCAAAGTCATGCGCAAAATTTGCCGTCTGTGGCCCGTGAAAGATCGCGGTGTCCAGTGCCGCCGCCTCCCACGGGTTGTGACCGGCGACAGGACCAAAGGTACCGCCGACTAAGATCGCCCGCGCGAGGCGGTAAATCAGCCCCATTTCCCCAAATGTATCGCATAGCCAGACGCGATCATCCTGAGAAGGGATCTCATCACGTGATCGGATTGGGGCGTTTCCGCCGATCTGTGCCGTAATCTCATCCCGACGTTCGGGATATCGGGGGGCAATGATGAGTAACGCCGTCGGATCGGCTTGTGTGACGATGTCATGAGCTGCGATTGCGATCTGTTCGTCATCAGGATGTGAAGGGGCAACGGCCCAGACCCACCGATTTTGCAACGCATCTCTAAGCCGCTCCAGAACCGCCCCATCACAGGCCAAAGCCGGTGCTGCGGGCTTGAGCGAGCCTGAGACACTGGGCCCCGCCCCCAATCGCCGCAGATGTGTAGCGCTCGCATCGTCCTGCGCGGTAATCATTGCCATGACCCCGTAAAGGTCGCGGTACAACTTTGCGGCCTTTTGGTGGAGCCGAAAGGATTCAGCGTTCATCCGTGTCGCAACCATCGCTTGGGGTACGCCGTCCCGGTGCAAATCATGAACAAAGCCCGGCCAGATATCCTGTTCGACCCAGATACAAAGGTTGGGTTTGAAATGATCCAGAAAGCGTTTGCGGTAGAGCGGGGCATCGAGTGGCAGAAACTGGTGCAGCGTCCGCGGAGGCAGGTTTCTGACAAATACCTCTGCCGAGGCCGCCGTCGTTGATGTCACCAAGACCTGCACATCTGGTTGCAGGGCAGTGAGGCGGGCGATCAGGCCACGCAACGACATGACTTCGCCAAGGCCTACCGCGTGGAGCCAGATCAACGTGCCCTCGGGCCGCGCGGCAAGAGCGCGCCCCTGCTTCTCCGGCCAACGCTTGGGATGCTCCTTGCCCTTCCGCAGACGGCGCCGCAACACCGAAGGCGCAATCATCGGAACAAGATGCGCAATGAACAGATAAAGTCGCAGCAGCACGCCGCGATGCATCTTACTGCGCGGCATCATGGAAGGTTTTTTGCAGCGATCCCCGCCAGAAATTGTCATCCTCAAGGACCTTCAGAAAACGTGTGGCCGCACTGCCGCCGCCAAATGCGTGATGGCGGGGATAGGACCTGCCCCATTCGTCTTGCAGGAACCGCGCGATCTTGTCGGTCTCAAAAGCTCCGGCAAATGACACGGATGGGGATTGCGCCCGGTTGGTCTGCCGTGTGCCGATATCAAGCGAGGGCAGGCCAAGAAACGGCGCCTCACGCACACCCGCCGAGGAGTTGCCGACCATCGCGCTTGCATGCTTCATCAGTTCCGAAAAATGCGTAAATCGCATAGAGGGCAAGACACGAAATCGCTCTTTAGGTAGCGTATCGATGGCAGCCCAAATGTCGGTCGTGCCGGGATCATTGTTCGGGGCAATCACCACAAATTGTTTCCCAGATGCGTTGAGTGCACCAAAAAGCGCCTGCGATTGATCGCCCATCGTCGTCACTTCAGACGTGACCGGGTGGAACACGCAAATCCCGAAATCATCAAAAGGTAAGGCATATCGCTCCTTAACTTCTTCGATGCTGACGCCGGATGGTCCCGCATGGAAGTCCAGTTCCGGTGAGCCAATCGCGTGGATCTTTTCGGACGGTTCACCCAAAGCCATCACACGCCGCGCTGCCACATCCGAGGATACGAAGTGGTGGCTTGCCAGCTTGCTGTTACAATGGCGGTAAATCTCGTCAATCGTGCCCGAGACCTCGCCGCCTTCGATATGCGCGCAACGGATGTAGTTGGTCGCGCAAACCAGCGCGCAGGCGAGCGCCTCGACCCGGTCGCCATGGATCACCACAAGATCCGGTGCATGCTCTTTGACGAAATCCGAGAACCCGATCAGCGTCTTGGCGAGGATCAGATCCTGCGGATCATCATCGCGCTGGTTGAGGAATTCGTGCACGGCAACGCCTGCGGTCCTGTGGACTTCGAGTTTCGTTAGCCCATACCGCGCCAGCATATGCATGCCTGTGACGAAGAATGCGACTGTGAAACCTTTGTCGCGCGCAGCGACCGCCAAAGGTTCCAGCTTGCCAAAATCCGCACGCGTGCCGGTCACAAAAAGGATGGATCGAGGCATCTTTGTTCCAAATAAGATCGTTTGCCGGAGCAGCCCGTCGGGAGGTTGACTGCTAGCCTATCGGGCGGGAAGGGGAAAGCAAACTCTGTTGGTTTGGATTTCCTCACGGTCGCAAGCCTAATGCGCTTGACTGCGTCAACGTGCGGCCTTACTGACCCGTAGTCACGAGGCGAGTTGGCGGAGTGGTGACGCAGCGGATTGCAAATCCGTGTACACCGGTTCGATTCCGGTACTCGCCTCCATTTAATTTCAATGACTTAGCTCTCTCCTCTCTTTGCCCCATCAGGGGCGTTTGCAATAGCGTTTACAGTTTTGTCCTCGCGGCGCTGCTTTTCGCGCTTCAGTAAGTCGAGGACTTCCGCGCTCTCGGCAGGCGAAACGGCTGCATAATGCTCGATGACAGCGGCGGCATACCGAAGCGACCACCCCATGTGATTTGCGATTTGGTTGAGGCCAAGGCCGCTCGAAGTAGCCTCGTTGCGGCCGTTCCACGTGTATCTTGGAGCCGTAGCGTCGGATCACTTAGCTTGTCGGCTACTCGACTCTAATAACCAGCTGACCGGGAATCACAAAGTATGCCCCCGAGACCCAGGTTGTGTTGTTCCTGTTGCTACTCCAAGGCTTTCGGGCATCGTTAGGATCGGGGCCATCAAAAGGATCGAACCGCGCGGATTTCGGTGTTGCGATCCCAACAGATCGATGACATGGACGCTCTGACCCATCTTCTGCTTTAACGGTACATTGGAGCGCCTGGGATCGATGACAACGGCGGAGACTGCCCATACCCCTTGATGCAAGTTCACGCCTGACCCAGGCATAGTAAATAGATTGCGCAATGTGGGAACGGGCTTGTCTGCTTTGCTGGGGGGCGGGAGAATTGGGATTCTTATGGATTACCCGTCGGGTCATTGTTTCTGCTTTGCTGAACAGCTTGCCGCAAATCTTCAAAGGAAGCGATGCCATCCACTTCCCGCAACCTCATGTCTGAGCGAATGGCTTCGACTTGCTCAAAATAGTTCTTGATTTGATCAGACTCGTTTTCTCCGAGTTTATGGGGCATGTCGAGAAGCCTTCTACGAAGATCATAGAACTCGGATTCACCAAGGCGAAAGCTCTTGTAGTTCTGCTCGACTTTGAAGCCTTTCTGAGAAACATAAAGCACGGCAACATGCGCTGAAACTATTGTAAGCGACCATTTTGAAAATGGATCGCCTGTGATTGCCTGCGCAAGGAAGGGTATCGATATTCCACCCAGGATCGTCCAAGCGACACAGTAGTGGTGGAAGTTACCGTATTTCGCAGCATTATTCTTCCAGAAAACGAGCGTTCCTTTTAGACGATCATAGTGCTGTTCGAACAGTTCGCGATTTTCTTCAGAAAAGTGAGGCGAATGCGAGAAAGTAAAATTGGCTTCCTTCAGGTTCACTCGCTTTAGGATTGCGCGGCCTACGGGAATGAAGGTAACAAGTGCAACTGCACAGTAAGATGCTAAAAATATTGCCCACCCGTTCATGCCGATAGACTAACTTAGATCAAGCGGAAGAGTCAGCAGAAATCCTTTGCTCGCTACCTTTCTAGCCCGAAATGTGTATCGTTTCATAAGTCGCTTCCCTTGCCTTTGGCCGGTTTCATTCCCCACGTTGAGCCTTGTGCGAGCTTGGCAGGATACGGCGCGCGTCAAGACGGACGTAGTTGCATCCATGATCGCCCGCTCACTGAAAGGCGGCATCACCACGCTCTGCGATTGGTTTGATCGGTACGTGTGTTGTTTCAGTAACTCAAGAGCTCGATCTGTCCGGGACGGTCGACGAGGAGGCATCGAGCCGTCTGCATACAACGCTTTCGCATCCATTCCCTCGGCCAGAGAGTGGGCAAATCTGCGTGAAAGTCATCAACCACTTATGGACGCAGTTTTGATTGAAAACCTCACATCCAAAGTTGGCCCTCAAGATGCGCTTTGGATCGTCGGCGACTTTGCGTTCGGCCCCAACAGCCGAGCACAAACGCGAAGCATCTGTTGGACTATATCTTGGACAATACGCTTTCGAATTTATCCTTTAAAAACAATACTATTTAATACATGTAGGCTAATCCGGTACTCGCCTCCACAAAAACCTCATAACTCATTGAATAAAAAAGATTACATAGGTTTAGGTAGACTGCAGTGGGCCATTTTGTGGCCGTACCATCATTTAGCGTGAATTTGTTTGAGTGGTTCGTACCGCTTCGCAGGTCAGCGTTTAGTGTCGTTGTTCCAACTGACAGATTCCCATTTCTTGGCTGCCTCCCACCACACTCCCTCTGATCGTTGCCAACAGCTATGATCATTATTCCCGCTAGGCCACGTGTTGCGCTCGGCAATCAATAGCCAAATCGGCGTAGCATCGTGCTGTCTACAATAGTCTAAGAGCACCTCTTCGCATCTTCGTCACACGTAGCTTGGGCATCACTTTCTTGAACAACAAGACGTCACCGTGCCTTTTCTACCCTCCGGTAGCGCCATAAAACTGACATCTCTACCTGCCGCCCTTCGGGTAAACGTTACAAAAAAGTTACTGGTACTCGCTCATCCGTGCGCGTTTTTTTCGTGGTGTCTACTCAAAGCAAGGCAGAACATCTTCCTCAAAATATGGCTCCTGGTTCACCCAGAACATGTAGTCCACTTGCAAAAACTCGTGGGCAAATGCGCTAAGTTTCGGCACAAGACTTGTACGCCCACTCTGGACTTCATTTGAGTTCGTTTGCCCAACATAGTTGCCATCCTGAATGGCGATCCCAAGCGGAACAGAAAAAGTACCTTCGTGCATCATTGCCAAGGGATGGTTCAGCTGACCCTTGCGCTGCATTAACAGGTCAGGAGTGCCGAGACCGACACCAATCACCTCACCGTGCTGATAGACGCCTGACAGGTATCCCTCATCCTCCCAAGGCAACCACTCGCCAGGCATGAAGTTTGCGTATTGGAGTTTGTCAGTATTAGGAAACGCAGTTGCCAGAGCCTGCATGTTTGTTTTGATGCCTTCAAAGTAGAGTTCTGGAGAAAAACTGGGGTCTGTTTCGGAGGACACTCCGATCGCGGTTTCCTGAAGGTTTATTCCAGCAACTTCTCCGTCAAACTCTTCTCCAAGGGCCTGCAGAAGCGCACTAAACCGCTCCTGAACTCTTGGTGACCACCGCTTGGCAACCCAACCTTCCGGTTGCCCGTTCTCATAGAATTGCTCAGTCGCTCCGCCGTCGAACTCGTCCGATCTTAGATATCCTGGAACGGGGACATTGCGATGCCAGAAACTCGCGTCCTGAAGTTGGATAAAGAGTGTCTTGCCATGCAGTCTGAGGTAAGCGAGATCCTCTTGGATATCGCTGAAATCATAGACACCTCTGTGTGGCTCTAAATCAGCCCAGGCGTACATGACCTGAGCACCTTCGAACCTACCGGACTCAAGCAGAGCGTGACGACGCATGGCACGGCGGTCCCGCGCGAAATACACGAAATGCTGAATACCATCGGCACCGACCGGACAGGTCGCGTCGTCATAGGCTTCATGAGCAGTCAGATATCTGTTTGCCGGGTTCTCCCAACTCTGACCAATCAAAGGAGCTGGCATGTACAGAACACCGACCGTTAGCATCATCGGAACACAGCTGCGCATCTGCATGAATCGCCCTCATCAAAGCAAAGCTTTTTGTGCTTGATGACGTAACGGCAGGACGAAGACAAGCCGTCCCAGCTAAAGTGCGACAACGACCTGCCCGGCGGTCATTCGCGCTAAGCGCGGGATTGAGGAACTGGGCCTCAAGTGAGATGTTGGACGGATATCCGGGATGGCTTGTGCCAGCGCAAAACCGAACAAAATTAACTTCCGGTTAAGGGCTACGACCAAACTGTGGCCGACCTATCCTAAAGGACAGGGTCAGAGAACCATATGCGGCCACAATCCGATGTGATCCAGTGCATGTGACGAGTAAAGTTGGTGAGTAATTAGCCCCTTTTAGAGTGAGCATTATTAGGTAACTGGTTACACGGCAGCGAGGGAATATTTGCTTTCGCTGCCGTTTACGACCTTCTTCACGGAAGACTGCATTCCTTCGCAATCAGCACTTCTGTAATCTGCGGTTCGAACAAAAAATCGAAACCAAACCGCGAAACTCGCTAGGGTTGCGGCAACATCAACGCACTCTGGTTTGACGAAAGTGCTCAATTCATTCAACTTTCCAGGTAATTCACCGCGAAGTTTTTTGTCTGGGTTGTTTTATGAGACTGGTTGTCCGCTGTGATGGGACGTGGAAAATAGGCCCAACGTGAAGCAGGTCTGGTTTCCGGGCGTCCATGGCGACGTTGGCGGCTCCTATGCAGAGACCGGGCTGGGCGACACCACGCTAGATTGGATGGTAGACGCCGCCGTTCGATGCAAACTCGATTTTCAGGAACGGTTTCGAGATCAGTTGAAGCCGCAGAATATCTTCGTCCGAGTACCGTTTCCGCGCCATCAATCCCGTCTCTAAAAACTGAGCCAACTTTGGCACAGCTTTGCGGGGGCAAGACAAGCGGGGCGAAGGCGATATCCGTCGCATCGCCCGGCAGCATCTTCGCAATCTCAGACAGAACCAGCGCGTCGCGACCATGCGGCATGGTAAAGCCCGGAAGACGCGGATCAAACTGGCAGGCCATCGGTGTCGTATTGTGAAAGGTCGGCGTACGCTTGGCAGCCGTAAGATCCCGCTGGCCATCAAGATTGTCCAGCATCTGCTATCGCTATTTCGCGGTTTGGGCGATGCTAAGCAGCAGTTCAGCGCCTGCAATGTCCGCTTGAGTAATTGTCTCTGCCATTGATATGTCACAGGTAGTCGAGAGCCATTTGTGCTCGATGTCACGTCATTGACCGCCGTCGCCCCAGCGTGGTCAGGCGAATGCTCACTTTTTCAGCGCTACCGATGGGTTTTGCCTCTGGTCGCCCAGTTCTGTGGCAAAGGACCGGCTGACGCGGCCTTCGGCCTTGCGCCGGGCCTCTTCCGCAGCGATGGCGGCGTCGATGCTTGTTCTGTCGGTCAGGCCCGAAAAATCCGCCTTTGTCGGCATGATCTCAGCCACGTGCAAAAACCGCTCTCCGGCGACGTCCAGAAGTCTGCGCAACTCTGCCAGCGGATCGGGATGGTCGTCAGCGCGCAGGTCGATCCATGGGTAATCCTCGGTCCTGTGGATGCAGAGTGCTGCGGATTGCGTGCCTCGTTTGTCGCCACCCGCGGCTGCCCCGGCCTCCATGGCAGTCAACAGTCGCCTGGGCAGGGGTTCGTGCATAGCCGCCTGATACGCAGCAAGGGTATGTTCGACGACCTGTGGTCCGGCCAGCATATTGCCCGCGACGGACACCCCCGGACCCGCAGCATGACCCGCCCAGTCGACGCACTCGGCACCCGTATGAGCCGATATCTGACCATTTGCATCGACCATATGCACCTGACGCTGCAACCGCCCGCCATCGCGGGCAATCATATCCGAAAGCACCTTTTCTGCTGCTTCGCCTTTCGCCAGCCGATCAACACCTTCAACACCCAGCATCGGGTTGATAAATGCCTGCGTTGCTACGGCACCTTTGCCTCCTCGAATGTGCGGAACCAGCGCGCCCACAGCGAAAAAACGACTGGCGACTGCGATGCCCAGATGGTCTGTCTCAGGATCACGTGCGAGAATGGAATAGGTCATCCTATCGCCCCACCGCGTAAGCTTGCATCAGCCTTGGCGTGGCGGCGGCGCGCATCAGTCCAGAGGGGTCGCGCGCTGCGGCGGTCAGGCGGCCGACGGTCCATGGTTCTGCCACCTCTACGCCATGCCCGTGTGCACGCAGATCGGCGATGACTGCATCGCCGAAAGCAGGCTCGACCATCAGATGCCCGGGCTGCGCTGCGCGGGGGTAGAACGAGCTTTGGAAATGCGCCGTATGAAAGAGGGGTGCATCGATCCCGGCCTGCAGGTTCACCCCACCATGCACCAACCGCAGGAACAGGATCAGTTGCCATTGATCCTGCTGATCCCCACCCGGCGTGCCAAAGGTCAACGCTCGCCCGTCCGGACCGCGTGCCATGGATGGCGACAGCGTGGTACGCGGGCGCCGACCGGGCGCAAGCGATGTCGGCAGGCCTTCGGTCAGCCAGAACATCTGCGCCCGGGAATTCAAAGGCATGCCAAGCCCCGGCACTACCGGCGAGGACTGCAACCATCCACCTGAAGGCGTTGCCGAGATCATGTTTCCCCACCGGTCGATCACATCGATATGGACGGTATCTCCGCGCTTTTCGGTCAGATGCGCCATTGTCGGTTCTCCGGCACCGGCGCCGGGCGTATCGACGATATCCTGCGAGGCCCGCGCGACAGCCGCACTGGCCCAATCCTCAAAACCCGCAATCGTTCCGGGCCGTTGTTCCAAGGATGCGGTGTCGCCAATCAGCTTTTGCCGCGCGACCGCGTAATCCCGGCTGAGCAGAGTGTTGAGCGGGATATCCGTATGGTCGGGATCGCCGTAATAGGCCTCGCGGTCCGCAAAGGCGAGCTTCATCGCCTCGGTCACCTGATGGACGAAATCTGCGCCCGTCAGGTCTGCCTTGCCAATCCCGGTATTCTCAAGCAACCGAAGCGTCTGCAGCATCACCGGGCCTTGCGTCCAGACACCGGCCTTCCAAACTGTCCATCTGTCATAGTCGACAGAAACGGGCGCTTCATAACTCGGCTGCCAATCGGCCATGTCCTGCCCGGTCATGACACCCCTGCGGCGCGCGCCCGCGGCATCCATCACACAGGCCTCACGTAGCCATGTATCAATCGCCTCGGCCACGAAACCTTCGTAGAAGGCGCGCCGCGCCGCCTCGATCTGGGCTTCGCGACCTGATGCTGCTTCAGCCTCTGTTAGGATACGGTCATAGGTATCAGCGAGTGCAGGGTTCTTGAACAGGTTTTCAGGCTCTGGCGCGGCACCGCCCGACACCCAGGTGGCGTAGGATGTCGGCCATTCGTCGCGAAAGAACTCCGACAGCCCTTTGATCGTCGCAGACACGCGAGGCAGCGTCGGATGTCCGTGCCGCGCATAATGGATCGCCGGTTCCAGAATATCGCGCAGCGGTAGCCGCCCATGATCGCGCAGCATCAGCATCCAGGCACCAAATGCACCTGGGATCACAGTGGCGAGCAGCCCTGACCCCGGCACCAGATCGAGCCCTTCATCCTTGTAATGCGCAATCGTCGCACCTGCGGGCGCCGTTCCCTGACCGCAAACGACATGTGGTGTGTCCTCGCCCGCCAGATGGATCAGCGCCGGCATGTCGCCCAATGGGCCGCAAAGATGCGGCTCCACCACTTGCAGGACAAAGCCCATTGCCGCCCCTGCATCAATCGCGGTGCCGCCCTTTTCAAGGATCGCCATGCCCACGGCTGACGCGATCCAATGGGTCGAGGTCGCCACACCAAAGGTGCCAAGGATTTCAGGACGTGTGGTGAACTGAGGTGTTTGCATTGGTCGCCTTTACGTATCGCGCGGGTCGAGCGCGTCGCGCAGCCCGTCACCCAAAAGATTGAAGCCAAGCACCACAAGGAAAATCGCGATGCCGGGCCAGAACGCCATCCATGGCGCCTGTTCCATAAACGCCTTGGCCGTGTTCAGCATCGCCCCCCAGGACGGCGCTGGTGGCTGCTGACCAAGGCCAAGGAAAGACAGCGACGCTTCGGCAATGATCGCCGCCGCCACCGTCAGTGTCGCCTGCACCAAAAGTGGCGGCGTGATGTTGGGCAGGACATAGCGCCAGATGATGGCCCCATGTCCCAAACCAACGGCGCGTGCGCTCTCGATATAATCCTCGGTCAACACATTGAGCGTTTGGCCCCGTGCGATGCGGATAAAGATCGGCACCGCCGACAGGCCTATGGCAATCATCGCGTTGGTCAGCGATGGCCCCAGAAAGGCTGCAAGTGCGATAGCGAGGATGAGGAAAGGGGCAGCGAGGAGGGCCTCTGTCACGCGCCCGATGATCGCGTCGGACCAGCCTTTGGCATAGCCCGCGAGCACGCCAAGGGGAATGCCGATAGCCATCGCAATGGCGACCGAGACGACACCGGCCAAAAGCGACGCCCGCGCGCCCCAGATCATCCGGCTCAGGATATCGCGCCCGATTTCGTCGGTCCCCAGCCAATGCTGAGGCGAGGGCGGTTTGCGAACAGCGCCCCAGTCGGTCTCTGCTGGGCCGGGGATTGGCAGAACCGGCGCAAGCAGCGCCACGATGACAAAGAACCCCACAATCACCACGCCCGCCATCGCGGCCACATTACGCTGCAGCTTTGCCCAGACGCGGTTGCGGCGGGGCGGCAGCGCCTCGGCGGGCGTGGCGAGATCAATCGCGGTCATGGCGTCGCCATGCGTGGGTTCAGGACGCGGTAAAGCGCGTCTGCCAGGATATTCATCAGGATAAAGGTGATCGCGGTGCAAAGCACGATCCCCTGAACAACCGCGTAGTCGCGATTGAATACCGCATCCACGACCAGCTTGCCAAAGCCGGGGATGGTGAAAATCTGCTCGGTCAGCACGGCGCCTGCCAGCAATTCGCCGAACAGCAATGTGATCACCGTCACCACTGGCACCAGCGCGTTCTTCAGCGCATGGCGCAGCACAACCACCTTTTCGCGCAATCCTTTGGCGCGGGCGGTGCGCACATAATCTGATTGCAGCACGCTCAGCATTGCCGAGCGCGTATGCCGCATCAGCGTTGCGGCGATGGCCGTTCCCAGCACGAAAGCGGGCATCAGCATGGTGCGGATCGATTGCAGTGGATCATCGCTAAAAGGCCGATAGCCGGAGGCGGGCAACCAGCCCAGGTTCACCGACACAAGCAGGATCATCATGATCCCCAGCCAGAAATTCGGCACTGACAGCCCCGACAGGGCGATGACATTCGCCACCCAATCGATCCAGGTGCCTTTGTAATAGGCCGAGATCACGCCCGCCGGGATGCCGATGACCATCGCAAAGACCAGCGCCATCACAGCCAGCTGCAAGGTCACGGGCAGCTTTTCCAAGATCAGTTCCAGAACTGGCTGCTGCGTGCGCAGCGAAATCCCCAAATCGCCCCGCAGCGCGTTGCCGATCCAGTGGAAATACTGGACATAAAGCGGATCGTTCAGCCGGTATTTCTCGCGCAGGTATTCCAAGATCTCGGGATTCCGGTCCTCCCCCGCTAGCGCCAGAACCGGATCACCCGGCAACAGCTTTTGCAGGAAAAACACGAAGATCGAGATCAGGATGACCGTCGGGATCGCGACCAGAAGACGGCGTCCAATGAAAAGCAGCATGGGGGCCTCTTAGGGGTGAAACGGGCAGGCCCGGCGGTGTGACCCGCCGGGGACAAGGTGCTCACTCGGTCTTGGACACACCGACCAGACGGATCATGCCATCGGGATAGGGGACGTAGCCCGCAACCGCGTCATCGATCGCCCAGATCCACGTTTGGTGGTAAAGATAGATGATCGGGATCTCTTCCTGGAGAATGGCGAGCGCCGCGTCATAGCTCTCCTTGCGGGTCGCGACATCTGTCGATGTGCGCGCGGCGTTGAGCAGCGTATCAATCTCTGGATTGCAATAGCCACTGTCATTGATCCCGCCTTCGCAGGTCATGAATTGGTGGATATTGCCATCCGGATCGACGCGGCCCGACCACCCGATCTGGCTGATTTCAAAGGCACCTGCGGTCTGTTCGGACAGCAGCGTCGCAAATTCCTTGGCCACGATGCTGATATTGATGCCGGCCTCAGCGGCCATTGCCTGCACCACCTGCACAACCTGCTGTGCGACCGGGTTGGTTGAGACCTGGACCTCAACACTGATCCCTTCTGCGCCTGCTTCCGCTAGCAGTGCCCTTGCCGCCTCAACATCACGGGCGGGCACGGGGAAATCGCTGTTATACCAGGGCGAGGTCGGTGGATAAGGCTGGTTGCCGGGTGCAAAGACACCTTCGAACACCACCTGATTCAGGACCTCGCGGTCGATGGCGAGCGATAAGGCACGGCGCACCGTGGCATCTTGACCCATCGGTGTTTCGGACCGGTCTGTATTTGCGACGTTCACCGTCAGGCCCTGATAGCCCAGTGACACGGCCTGTTCGAGCAACAGGCCATCATCCGCCTGAACCGAGGCAACATCCGTCGCTGCCAGCCGTTCGATCATGTCCACGTCGCCCGCCCGCAGATTGGCCAGGCGCACAGTATCGTCCGTGATCGGCAGATAGGTTACCGTGTCGAAATTGATCTCATCCGCGCGCCAGTAATCTTCGAACTTGGTCAGCACGATCCGGTCCTGCTGGACGCGCTCGGTAAAGCTGAAGGGACCGGCGCAAACCGGTGCGTTCCCGAACCCGATCCCCATTTCCTCTGCCGCTTTCGGCGAAAGCATCATGCCGGAACGGTCAGCAAACTGCGCCAGCAGCGTCGCATCGGGGTTCGCCAACATGATCTCGATCGTGTATTCATCCACCACATTGGTGCCACTGATCGATGCCACTTCGGACTTGCGACGGCTTTCATCCAGGGTTTTTGATCGATTGATGTTATAAGCGACGGCTTCGGCATTGAAGGGCTCGCCATCATGAAAGGTCACGTCTTCGCGCAGGGTCATCGTCAGGGTCATGCCGTCGCTGGACCATTCCCATCCGGTTGCCAGCATCGGGATGATTTCAAGGTCGGGCGTGATATCCACGAGCTTGTCGCACATCGCCGCGTAAACGATCCGACCCACGAATGTGCGGGACTGATCCGGATCAAGGATATCGGGGTCTTCGGCCAGGCCGATCCTGAAATCCTGCGCAAAGGCCAGCGAGGTGGTGAACACCAGCGCGGCTGTGGTTGAAAGAAGGTATTTGGTTTGCATCTGACTTAACTCCCGTGTTGGTCTTATTGTGGTGTCGTTGCAGCGGCCCCCCCGCCATCGGCCCGCGCCCGCGCGGCACGGTAAAGCTCCATGCGGGCGGCAGCTTTGGCGCTGAGACCCGCTTCAGCGTTTTCAAGCCCCTTGAGGTGCAGCGTGTCCGCGTGGTGACACGCGACTGCCCCACCACCTGACCGCGGCGACAACACCGGACGTGTCGTCCGGCAAATCTCAGTCGCGTGCGGACAGCGCGGGTGGAACCGGCAGCCAGAGGGCAGATCAATGGGGTTGGGCGGATCGCCTTGCAAGGCGGTATGCGCCCGACGCACGCCGACTTTCGGCACGAGGATCGCCGCGATCAAGGCGGCGGTGTAGGGGTGCTGTGGCGCGCTGAACAGTGTCTCGACAGCGGCGGTTTCGACAATCTCGCCCAGATACATAACCGCCACACGGTCCGACATGTGGCGCACAACGGCGAGGTCATGGGCAATGACGATCAGGGTCAGCCCGAATTCCGCCTTGAGGTCTTCAAGGATATTGAGGACCTGTGCCTGGATCGACACATCCAGCGCGCTGACCGGCTCATCGCCTATCAGGACCTTTGGGCCGCTGGCCAAGGCACGGGCAATACCGATCCTTTGACGCTGGCCGCCGGAAAATTCATGCGGGTAACGATCCGCACTATCGCTGGGCAGGCCCACCCGGGCCAGCAGCTTGGCCACCTGCGCCTTGCGCTTTGTGCCGGATCCTAGCCCATGCACCTGCATCGGCTCTTCCAGCAATGCGCCGACGGTCATGCGCGGGTTGAGCGAGGAAAAGGGGTCCTGAAATATGAATTGCAAATCGCGGCGCAGGCGGCGCATCTCGGCCTCGGGGATGTCGGCGATGTTGCGCCCAGCGTACCGGACGGCCCCCTCTGTCGGTTCGATCAGCCGGACAAGCAGCCGGGCAAGCGTGGATTTCCCACAACCGGACTCGCCCACGATGGAGAAGGTCTCGCCACGGTGGATTTTCAGATCGACCCCATCAACCGCGCGCACCAATGTTGGCGCGCCGAAGAGCGGGCGCTTGGTCACGAATTCGCGCCGAAGTGCGGATGCTTCAAGGATGGTCTCTGGTACGGTCATGCCGATATGCGCTCTTCGGGCAGCGCCTCAAGCGGGGCGTGCCAGCACCCGACGCTATGGCCGGCGGCGACGGTCGTATCCGGCGGCATGTCTGTGCAAACATCCGTCACAAAAGGGCATCTGGGCGCAAACCGGCATCCGGCTGGCATGCGGGCTGCCTGCGGTACGACGCCGGGGATGGTGACAAGCCGGTCGGTCCGCGCGCCATAGGCGGGCATCGAGCTCATCAGGGCAATCGTGTAAGGGTGCTGGGGATCATCAAAGATCGCCGCCGCCGGGCCAATCTCAACAATTCGCCCAGCATACATGACCGCGACTTTGTCGGCCATTTCCGCCACGACGCCCAGATCATGGGTGATCAGGATCATCGCGCTGGCACTTTCGGCCTGAAGGGTCTTCATCAGGTCAAGCACCTGCGCCTGGATCGTGACATCAAGCGCGGTTGTCGGTTCATCCGCCAGGATCAGCGCGGGATCATTGGCCAGCGCCATGGCGATCATGACCCGCTGGCGCATCCCGCCCGACAGATTGTGCGGATAGGCCGCCATCCGCTGCTCTGGTGCGGGGATGCCGACACGGCGCAGCATGTCGAGCGCACGTTTGCGGGCCTCTGCCGTACTCACACCCTTATGCCGTTCGACGGCCTCCGCAATCTGGTCGCCAATCCGCATTGTGGGGTTGAGCGACGACATCGGTTCCTGAAAGATCATCCCGATCCTGTCGCCACGCAAATCCTGCAACGCAGTGCGTGGAAGCCGCATCAGATCGGCCCCCTGAAACGCTGCCGTGCCTCCGGTGATCCGCAGGGGTGGGGTGGACAAAAGCCCCATCAGAGCCAACGCCGTCAGGCTCTTGCCGCAGCCGGACTCCCCGACGATGCAGAGGGTCTCACCCGCGTTCAGCGTAAACGATACATCCTCGACCAGATCCCGCTCTGTGCCGTCAATGCGGATCGACAGGCCGCGCACATCAAGAAGCGGCGCATTCATGGCACCACCTCAAGCGACTTCTTGAGGTTCGCGATCAGCGTCTCAAGATGGTCGGTCATCGCCGCCCGCGCGGCATGACTATCGCGGGCATCGATGGCGGCGATGATCTTGTCGTGTTGGGCGGTGTATATTTCGCGCGTTTCAGGCGTGCGGGCGCGTTGGCGGCTATGTTGAAAATCATCGCGGGCGCGAATGGCTTCAAGCACATCAAAGGCGGTGGACAGGATCGGGTTATCGGCAATCCGCGCGATCATCCGGTGCATGGCGCCGTCCCAGAGTTCGGATGCGTCTGAGTCAGCAGCGTCGGACAGGCGCGCCGCCAGATGGCGCAAGCGTTCAACATCCTCAACCGTCGCACGGCGGGCGCAAAGGGCGGCCAGTTGCGGTTCAATCCCCAACCGCGCCTCCATCACCGCCAGCGCATCCACTTCATCCGTGATATTCGCCGCGATTTGAGACGCAGGCTCTGGCGGTTTTCCGGCAAAGGTGCCCTTGCCCTGCTTGCGCCAGATCAGCCCTTCGGCCTCAAGCACCTCCAGCGCGCGGCGCACGGCGCGCCGGCTGATCCCGAATTCTTGCGACAGTTCCCGTTCCGTTGGCAGACGCCCATCAGGCGGCAAGCTACCGGAAGCGATCAGCTGCCTGATCTGGCGCAGGGTCTGCGTCGTGTTCTCTGTAAAGCTGGTTTCGATATTCATCGCGCACCCGGTTATGAACCATTCATAAATTGGTTCGCACCAATCATAATTTGGTTCAATTTACCTAAGGTCAAGGAAGATCATGAAAATCGGCGGTCAGGCAGACGTCTTCCGCCTGCTTTTTGATCAGATGCCCACATCACCAGCCAATTGCTTCTGGCAGCCATGTTGCAATGGCAGGGAAATTGAACAGCATCACCAAAGCGACCACCTGAATCGCGATGAATGGTAAAACACCGCGATAAATCATCGCCGTCGTCACCAGTGGCGGTGCGGCCCCTTTCAAGAAGAATAGCGCCCAGCCAAAGGGGGGCGTCAGGAACGACGTTTGCAGGTTCAACGCGATCAAGGCAGCCAGCCACACCATGTCGGTTCCAGAGGCCACAAAGAACGGCAGCAGAAGCGGCAGCGCGATATAGCTGATCTCGATCCATTCGAGGAAAAAGCCCAGCACGAACAAAAGCAGCATCAGAAAGATCAGCGCACCCGTCTCGCCGCCAGGCAGCAGGGCCAGTGTGTCCTGCACAATGTCCTCACCGTTCAGGCCCCGGAACGCGACGGAGAAGACCTGCGCTGCGATCAGGATGAAAAAGATCATAGCCGAGATGCGCAGCGCGGATTGCGCCGCACTCCAGATCATCGCAAAGGTCAAGCGACCATAGATCAGCGCAATGACGATAGACAGGACGGCGCCCACACCCGCGGCCTCAGTCGGTGCTGCGATCCCCCCGATGATTGTGCCCAGCACCCCAGCCACTAGCAAAAGCGGCGGGGCAAGCGAATACACCGCCTTGCGAGCCAACGCCCAGCCACGAATTTCGGCGCGTTCCGCTTCCGGGATCGGTGGCATCAGATCGGGCCGTAGGCGGCCTAGGACCAGGATGAACCCGATGTAGAGCCCCGCCAGCATCAGCCCCGGCATCATCGCGGCGGCAAAAAGGGTGCCGACGCTTTCGCCCATGATATCGGCCAGCAGGATCAGCACCAGCGATGGCGGGATGATCTGGCCAAGCGTGCCGCTTGCGCAAATGGCACCTGCAGCCAAGCCGCCATCGTAATTGCGTTTGAGAAGAATGGGCATCGTGAGCATGGTCAACGTCACAACGGTCGCCCCCACGATCCCCGTCGATGCGCCCATCAGCACGCCAACTACAATGAGTGCAACCGCCATGCTACCATTCATTCGGCCGGAAAGACGCCCGATCACCTCTAGCATGTCCTCGGCTACGCGGGATTTCTCCAGCATGACGCCCATATAGACAAAAAGTGGAATGGCGATGAATTCGTATTTCGTGACAACGCCGTAGATGCGTGATGGCACGAGGTTGAACAGGAAATCCCCAAAACCCATCCAGCCAAAGGTGAACCCTGCCACCGAAATACCGATGCCCACCGGCATGCCGATCAGAAGCGCGCACATGAAGCCAAGGATCATGTAGATAGCGAGCATATCGTCCATCGCGCTACCCTCCGACGCGGCGCAGGGCTGCTGCATGCCGGATCGCATTCGCAAGGCATTGCAGCGCAAAAAGGCCAAAGGCAAACGGGATCATCGCCTTGACGACATAACGCGCAGGCAGCCCGCCGGGATCGGGTGAGCCTTCGCGGATCGACCAGGCGCTATCCACAAAGCCTGCCGAATACTTGATGAAGAGGACCGCAATGACAGCCCCGCACAGCATGGAGAACAAATCAAGCGCGTGCTGGGCGCGTTCAGGCAAGCGCTCAAACACCATATCCACACGCACATGTCCCTTTTCCAGCATCAGCACAGTGATCCCAAGAAGCGCGATCGGTGCCATCAGATGCCATTCCAACTCTTGCGCCCAAACGGGGCTGGCCCCGACCACGTAGCGCCCAAAGACGTTGAAAAAGACGAGGGCGATCATGAGGAGCAGAAGGGCAGACGCGAGCGCGGAGGCCGCGCGCGTCACTCGATCGACCGCATCGGCAAAAGCAAGTGCTTTATTCATGGGATTGGTATTCCGGTATTCATGCATTTGGGCGACCCGGCCTCGGATCGCCCATGAGTCCTAAGATGGATCAATCAGGCGTCGCGCAGTTGCGAATGCCAGACCTGTTCCGAGGCTGACGCCCAGATGTCATGCTGTTCTTTGAAGGCAAAGTAATTGTCCATCACCTTCTTGAACTGCGGGTCTTCAGCGGCGAGTTCTTCGTAAACCGGACCCATCTCGACCTTCAGCGCCGCGATCACGTCATCCGGCAACACGCGCACCTCCGTACCGCTCGCGCGGAACTCTTCCAGTGCTGCGGCATTATTCGCCTCTGCCCAGCTATGCGAAATGACGTTACACGCCGCCGCCGCGTTCGAGACGATCGCCTGCAATTCATTCCCCAGCGTGTCCCAGGCCGCCTTGTTGATGGCCAGTTCGGTCACCGTGGTGGGCTCATGCCAGCCGGTCGTGTAGTAATATTTGGCCGCCGTGTTAAGCCCAAGGATCTTGTCCTGAGCCGGGCCGACCCATTCGGCGGCATCGATCACGCCACGCTCAAGCGCCGGAAAAATCTCGCCACCCGGCAGAAGCTGTACATCAACGCCCACTCGGGCATAACCGCGACCGGCAAGGCCCGGAATGCGCATCTTCAGGCCCTGCATATCCTCGATGGAGTTGATTTCCTTGTTGAACCAGCCGGTCATCTGCACACCCGTTGCGCCGACCGGCATCGCGACCAGGCCTAGCGGTTCATAGGTCTCGTTCCAAAGGTCCATGCCGTCACCAATATAGAACCAGGCGTTCTGCCCTTGGGTCGACATGCCAAATGGTACGGCGCCAAAGAATTGCGCGGCCGGCACTTTACCGGCCCCGAAATAGCTGACCCAGCCATTCATTTCGACGATGCCTTGCCGCACCGCATCGAACCCTTCAAAGGCCGGGACCAGCTCCCCCCCGTGATAGACGGTGATATCCAGTGCGCCACCCGACATGGCGCGGACACGATCTGCAAAGTCGGTCAGCGAACCGGGGCCGGTCGAGTAAAATGGCTGACCCGGCGGGAATGCCGTAGTCATTTTCCAGCTGATTGTCTGCGCCCGAGCGATAGTTGGCGCGGCCA
Source organism: Cognatiyoonia sp. IB215446 (assembly GCF_033963825.1). Taxonomy (NCBI): domain Bacteria; kingdom Pseudomonadati; phylum Pseudomonadota; class Alphaproteobacteria; order Rhodobacterales; family Paracoccaceae; genus Cognatiyoonia; species Cognatiyoonia sp. IB215446. Next base: position 978,721 of record NZ_JAXBMD010000001.1, read on the forward strand.
GCGCGGTGGCACCAGTGCCCACTGCGGCGGTTGTTAGGAACTTGCGACGATCCATACTTTTCTCCTGTTGTCACATTGTCTTTTGTTACCTCAGTGACGTGCTAGGGTTCGTTTGCCGACGGGCGAGGAATCCGCCTGTTTCGACCGTCAAAACCGTCTGAAAACCCGCGAATGCCTGCGTGATAAGCGTCTTTTTTGTACGAACGGCGTTTTTTTGCGCGAGACAAACGCGTCATTGATCGCGAAGAAGAAAGCTACGAACAAGAGGAGCGACAGCGGTGCCCAACCTGCCCCATCACGGACGATATGCATATTCGGCCATCACTGACCGACCCGATTTCGACTGGCCGGATGGGCGCAGATTGGCCGTCTATCTTGGCATGAATTTGGAGTGTTTCGCTTTTGGTGAGGGGCTCGGGGCGGAACTCGCGCCGGGTGGACCACAACCGGATGTGCTGAACTATGGTTGGCGTGATTACGGCAACCGGGTTGGCGCGTGGCGGATGCTGGAACTGTTCGACCGTCTGTCCGTACCGACCACGGCGCTGGTGAATTCCGACCTCTATGAACATGCCCCCGGCCTTATCGAAGCTTTCCGAAACCGAGGTGATGAGATTGCCGGGCATGGGCGCACTAACGCAGAACGGCAGGGCGTCCTGGACGAAGACGCAGAGCGCGCATTGATCGAAGAGGCGACGAAAACTGTTGAACAGCATGAGGTTCACCGGCCCAAGGGCTGGCTTGGCCCCTGGATCAGCCAAAGCGCCGTCACACCTGACCTGCTGGAAGAGGCGGGCTACGAATACCTGCTTGACTGGTGTCACGACGATCAACCGATCTGGATGAAAACAAGAGGCGGGCGCATTCTGTCAGTACCCTATCCACAGGAACTCAACGACATTCCCCAGATCGTCGGACGCAAACGTGAAGGGGCCGAGTTCGGGGACATGATCTGCGATGCTTTTGACGTCATGCTCGAAGAAAGTACGCGCCGACCGCTTGTGATGGGGATCGCGCTGCATGGCTACCTTATGGGACACCCACATCGGCTCAAACACTTGGAGCGCGCCCTACGTCATATTCGCGACAATGGTGGTGATCAGATCTGGTGGACGACCGCAGGTGCAATCAGTGATCACTACAAGTATGTGGTACCCGACTGATCACTCGGCGATGGAAGCCGAAATCAATCAGGCCCGTATCGGCAAGGCAATTGATAACATCTCCGCGCTGGTCCATCGCGCATGTCTGCGTATCGGTGTAATGCCGTAGGCTCTGACGTCGACACTCGGATCAATCAACATCCGCGTCGGCCAAATAATGAGATAGGTACCGTCTTCAATATATGGCGCAATCGTAAAGCCTTTCATGAGTCGATACATCACCAGACACAACTCATTTTTGTAGCTATCCGACCAAATGAAGATTGCGTACAGATTTGATTTTCCTACAAGTTTCTGCGCTTGAGGTGCGTACCTCAGAAATATCTAGACCTGAGGTGCGTACCTCAGGTAGCGTCAATGCATGTCGCGATTCGTCATGATTACAAGCGGCAAACAAATGGGAGGAATGAATGTCGTATTCGAAACTGGCAACTGCCAGCGCCATTGCGCTTGTCGCTTCGGGCGCGGCCCAGACGGCGCAGGCCGAAGATCTCACGCTATGCTGGGCGGCCTGGGATCCGGCCAATGCGTTGGTTGAGCTGTCCAAGGAATTTGAAGCCCAGTCGGGCCATACCATGAATTTCGAGTTTGTGCCTTGGCCGAACTTTGCAGACCGGATGCTCAATGAATTGAACTCGGGCGGGCAGCTGTGTGACTTGCTGATCGGTGACAGCCAGTGGATCGGCGGCGGTGCTGAGAATGGTCATTATGTCCAGCTGAATGACTTCTTCGACAGCGAAGGCATTAGCATGGATGATTTCGCACCAGCGACCGTGTACGCCTATTCGACCTGGCCCAAAGGCACGCCAAACTACTACGCGCTGCCTGCCATGGGTGACGCGAACGGCTGGTTCTATCGCAAGGATTGGTTCGCCGATGCTGAGATCCAAGCGGCCTACAAGGAAGCTACCGGAGAGGACCTGCGCGAGCCGCAATCGCAGAGAGAGTTGCTGCAGATCGCACAGTTTTTCCAAGGCCGCGAGATTGACGGCAAGACCGTCTATGGTGCTGCAATCTTTACCGAGCGTGGCTCGGAAGGCATCACCATGGGCGTGACGTCGGCGCTTTACCCTTGGGGCTTCAAGTATGAGAACACCCCGGGTTCCTACGACATGCAAGGTGCTGTGAACTCGCCCGAGGCCGTCGAGGCGCTGGAATTCTACAAGGAATTCTACGAGACCGCGACACCGCCGGGCTACACCAACTCGTATATGGGTGAGAGCCTTGACGCCTTTAAGTCTGGCCAGGTTGCGATGGCGATGAACTGGTTCGCCTTCTTCCCGGGCCTTTATGCTGACCCGGCTACGGGCGGCGACAAGATCGACTTTTTCGTGAACCCGCCGCAGAACATCGCCGCGTCAACCTTGGGTGGGCAGGGCATCTCGGTGGTCAGCTATTCTGACAAGCAAGACGCCGCGCTTGAGTACATCAAATGGTTCGCCCAGCCTGACGTGCAGGCAAAATGGTGGGAGCTGGGCGGTTACTCAGCCCACAATGCGGTCCTGCAGGATCCGGGCTTTGTCGAAAGCCAGCCCTTTGCAGGTGACTTCCTGGAAGCGATGGATGGTGTCCAGGACTTCTGGCAAGAGCCGGCCTATGCCGAACTGCTTCTCGCGATGCAGAAGCGCGTTCACGACTATGTCGTGGCCGACCAGGGCACGGCACAGGAAGCGCTCGATAAGCTGATCGAGGACTGGACGGAAGTTTTCGAAGACGAAGGCAAACTGTAAACCTCCGCGCGTCGGCTTATGCCGATGCATCATTGGCGCCGGGGTCGCGCAAGACCCCGGCATATCCTTCAAGTGACGGGTCACCGAGCTTATGCCTGATCGGACAATAGATCGTGTTGCCGCGGCAACGCCCACGCCAGTTGCGCGCAAAATCCGCGGGCTCTCTGACCGGGCCATCGCCTGGATATTCGTCGCCCCCACGATCTTTCTGCTGCTGGCGATCAACATTTTTCCGCTGATCTGGACCATCCAGCTCAGCTTCACCAACTATCGCGCGAACCGTTTGAACCGTGAGCCTGAGTTCATCGGCCTGCGCAATTACGAACGTATTCTGACCGACAGCGATATCTGGCTGAACATGCAGGCGACGGCGCATTTTCTGATTTGGACCATCTTTTTTCAGGTCCTGATCGGTTTCACGCTGGCCTGGCTGATCAACAAGAAATTCCGTGGCAACGACCTTTGGACGACGATCATCGTGTTGCCAATGATGCTGTCACCGGCCGTGGTCGGGAACTTCTGGAAATTCCTCTACCAACCGCAAATCGGGCTTTTCAACTACATCGTCGCCTTCTTCACCGGCAAAGACCCGTCAAGCTTTGAGATGTTGGGGCAGGTGAACCTTGCGCCATGGTCCATTGTCATTGTCGATACTTGGATGTGGACGCCTTTCGTGATGCTCATATGTCTCGCCGGGCTCCGAAGTATCCCGGACTATATCTACGAAGCCGCCGAGATCGACCGCGCCTCAAAGGTGCGCCAGTTCTTCACCATCACAATCCCCATGGTGCTGCCCTTCCTGATGCTGGCGGTGCTGTTCCGGGGCATCGAGAACTTCAAGATGTTCGACCTCGTCGTGCAACTCACCGGCGGCGGCCCGGGATCGGTGACCGAGCTGACCTCCATCAACCTCAAGCGCGAAGCGTTCGAGAAATGGCGCACCGGCTACGCCTCGGCCTATGCGATCATCCTGTTCGTGACCGTCTTCGGCCTCGCCAGTATCTATGTCAAAGCCCTCAATAAGGTGAAGGAGAGATGAGCGCATTCTCTGTCAATGAACCATCGAACCGCACCAAGTGGTTCGCCGGCACGCTGGTCATCCTCTATGCGCTGATCACCATGATCCCGCTGGTGTGGATTGCTATCACCGGGTTCAAAAGCCCCGCCGATGCCATCGCCTATCCACCCAAATACATCATTGGGTCCGATAGCGAGGCCGGTTTCAAGCCGACGCTGGAAGGCTATGTGAACCTGTTCACGACGCGAACCCGGCAAACCCAAGAATTCCTAGATGCTAACCCGCCCGAGAATTGGGCCGACGAGATCGTCCGGCAATATGACATGGTCATCGTGGGCCCCTCAAAATTCGGCGAACGTTTCCTGAACTCCGTGATCATCGGCTTTGGCTCAACTTTCCTGAGCGTCTTTCTCGGCACGCTTGCGGCCTATGCCTTCAGTCGCTTCAAGATACCGCTTGCCGATGACCTCCTGTTCTTCATCCTGTCCACTAGGATGATGCCGCCAATCGCGGTCGCGATCCCGATCTTTCTGATGTACCGACAGTTGGGCCTGTCGGATACGCATCTTGGGATGATCCTGCTTTACACCGGGGTGAATATCAGCCTGGCGGTGTGGCTGCTGAAAAGCTTCATCGACGGTATTCCCATTGAATATGAAGAGGCGGCGCTGATCGACGGCTACACCCGCTTTCAGGCCTTCTACAAAGTGGTGCTGCCGCAGGCCGCGACGGGTATCGCCTCTACCGCGATCTTTTGTCTGATCTTCGCCTGGAACGAATACGCCTTCGCCGTTCTGCTGACGACAGCAAATGCGCAGACAGCACCACCCTTTATCCCGACCATCATTGGTGTCGGTGGCCTCGACTGGCCTGCCATCGCCGCTGGCGTCACGCTCTTCCTGTTGCCAGTCATGATCTTCACCATCCTGCTGAGAAAACATCTGCTGCGCGGGATCACGTTTGGAGCGGTCCGCAAATGAGCAACTTCATCCAAGGCCTTCTCCGCTTCCGTCGCGGCCCGTGGGAGATGTTAGCCACCACCATCATCGCGCTTGGGGTGTTCATGCTGATGCAGCCTTTCGTGATTTGGGCCTTCACCTATTCCTTCATCACCACCCTGGTTGGCACGGTCATGTTCATCATCGTCAGCCACTTTCCGGAGGGCGACTAGTCATGGCGCAGATCGTCATCCAGAACCTCAAAAAGCAGTTCGGCGATTTCACTGCCGTGCGCGAAAGCTCTTTCACGATCGAGGATGGAGAGTTCTTCATGCTTCTGGGCCCGTCGGGCTGCGGTAAGACCACGACGCTGAGAATGATCGCCGGGCTGGAACTGCCGACCTCGGGCAACATCTATCTTGATGGTGAGGACATCGCGCAGCGCCCGCCATCCCAACGGGACATTGCCTTTGTCTTCCAGATGTTCGCGCTTTATCCGCATATGAACGTGCGCAAGAACATCAGCTATCCGCTGGTCAGCCAGGGCATGCAACGCGCGCAGGTCAAAGCCAAGGTTGCCGAAGTGGCGGGTATTCTCGGCATCGAAGACATCCTTGACCGCCCCGTCGGCGGGCTGTCAGGCGGCGACCGTCAGCGCGTTGCCTTGGGTCGCGCCATCGTGCGCGAGCCGAAGGCTTTCATGATGGACGAACCGCTCGGTGCACTTGATGCGGAGTTCCGCGAGCATATGGCCGAGGAACTTCGCGCCCTGCATGACCGTATGGGGGCGACGACGGTCTACGTGACCCATGACCAATTGGAAGCGATGCAGATGGGCGACAAGATCGTGGTGATGAACAACGCGGTGGTCGAACAATTCGGCACCCCGCAGGAGATCTACGACAAACCCGCCACCATGTTCGTCGCCGATTTCATCGGATCGCCATCAATGAACTTCCTGAAATTCAACGGGAAACTTGGTGCTGCGGCAAGCGACATCACCCTGCATAACCAAAGCTTTGCAATCCCGCAGTCCCGTGAGCCTTTTGAGGGCGACATGGCTTTCGGCGTCCGCCCGGAACATATCAAGCTTTCGGATGATGCGCCGTTCCGGGCCGAAATCCTGGCCAGCGAATATCTTGGAACCACCCAAATCGTGACGCTGCAAACCCATGGCGGTGAGGTCAAGGCCCGCGCCCCAGCGCAGCAAGTGGCGAAGCCGGGCGAGACAGTCGGCCTTGAATTCGACCCCGCCACCATCACCCTGTTTGATCGTCAATCGGGTCGTGCGCTGAAATCCGAATTGAATGAGGGCGTCCTCCATGGCTGAAGTCTCCCTCAAGAACGTCTCGAAAGCCTTCGGCAAAACCCAGGCCGTCGACGATATCTCGATGACCATCGACGATGGCGCCTTCGTTGTGCTGCTCGGCCCAACTGGGGCTGGCAAAACCACCACGTTGCGCCTCATTTCCGGGCTTGAGAAGCTTGACAGCGGCAGCGTTCAGATCGGCGGGCGCGACGTTGGCCTTGAGACACCTGCGCAGCGCGATGTGGCGATGGTCTTCCAGCAATACTCGCTCTATCCGCATATGAGCGTGCGCGACAACCTCGCCTTCCCGCTGCGCTCGCCGATCCTGAAAACGCCGGAAGACGTCATCGCGGCAAAGGTTCAGCAGATCGCCGAGATCCTGCAGATCCCGCACAAACTCGACAATAAGGCGACCGAGCTTTCTGGCGGCGAGATGCAGCGCGTGTCCATTGGTCGCGCCCTTGTCCGCGACCCGCAGATTTACCTGATGGACGAACCGCTCAGTTCGCTTGACGCGAAACTGCGCGCAGACCTGCGGGTCGAGCTTAAACGCATTCAGGCCGATCTCGGCTCAACCCTGCTTTACGTCACCCATGATCAGATCGAGGCGATGACCATGGCCACGCAGATCGGCGTTCTGGAAGAGGGCCGCCTCGTCCAATATGGCAGCCCCAAGGATATCTACGAAAACCCCAACAGCGTCTATGTGGCCAGCCGTCTTGGATTGCCGCGCATCAATATTCTGCCGTCCGCGCTGTTCCCCGGTACGCATAAAGGCACGCAAATCGGGCTGAGGCCTGAAAACATCCGGCAGGGCGATGGCATCGACGCCACCGTTCTGCGCTCGGAACACTTAGGCGATCAGACGCGCCTTCATCTTGATGTGCAGGGGCATCCGATCACCACGCTCACCGATCCGCATCAGGACTATGCCAGCAACACAACGATCAAGATCAGCCCGCAAAATCCGCTCTATTTCGACGCCGACGGCGCGCGGGCCATCTAAGGGAGGAGCAAGAATGGCTCAATTCATCAACGCCAAGGAAGATCTGGTGACCGAGGCCATCGATGGTCTGCTCACCTCTTCCGGTGGCGCGCTTTCACGGCTCGACGGATACCCGCATATCAAGGTCGTCTTTCGCTCGGATTGGGACAAGTCAAAGGTCGCGCTGATCTCTGGCGGCGGTTCGGGCCACGAACCAGCACATGCTGGTTTTGTCGGCAAGGGCATGTTGACAGCGGCGGTCTGCGGAGAGGTTTTCGCGTCCCCGTCAGTTGAGGCCGTGCTGGCCGGCATTCTTGCCGTCACCGGTGACGCAGGCTGTCTGCTGATCGTCAAGAATTACACGGGTGACCGGTTGAACTTTGGCCTCGCCGCTGAGCGTGCAAGGGCGCAGGGCCGCAAGGTCGAAATGGTTGTTGTCGATGACGACATCGCACTGCCTGATCTGCCGCAGTCACGCGGCGTCGCAGGTACGCTCTTTGTGCACAAGATCGCAGGTGCGTTGGCAGAAGATGGTGCCGATCTGCAGGCCGTCACCGATGCGGCGAATGCGGTGATCGGCAAGGTTGCCTCGATCGGGATGAGCCTCGATACCTGCACCATTCCCGGATCAGAGAAAGAAGATCGCATTGGCGCGGGTAAAGCAGAACTGGGGCTCGGCATTCACGGCGAACCGGGTGTTGAGCAGGTCGATTTCTCAACCGCGATGGCGGCGATGGAAACGGTTGTCGATAAGCTCAAGGAACATGCCAGCGGAGATATCGTCGCGATTGTGAACAACCTCGGCTCGACAACGCCGCTTGAGATGTCGGTGCTGACCCACACGCTGACCGCATCCGGTCTGGTAAAGCAGATCATCGGACCGGCACCGCTGATGACCTCGCTGGATATGCACGGGTTTTCAGTATCGGTCATGCACGCAACGCCCGCCGAACACAGCGCCTTGGCGGCGCCGGTGTCCCTGCCCGCCTGGCCCGGCATGGCCGCGGTCACAGCACCGCCGGTTGTGCCTTTGCCGGACGGGTTAACCCCAATCGAGCCGATCCCGTCGACCAACAGCAGAACGCAAAGCATCATCGAAAACGTGGCCGACCTACTGATCGCGGCCGAGGGCGAGTTGAATGCGCTTGACGCGAAGTCCGGCGATGGCGACACGGGCAGCACGCTCGCGACAGCGGCGCGGGCGCTCAAATCCGGGTTGGACCGAATGCCGCTGGCCGATCTCACACAACTATTTCCTGCACTCGGCAATGAATTGAGCCAAACCATGGGTGGCTCGTCAGGGGTGATCCTCGCGATCTATTTCAACGCGGCGGGGGACGCTTGCGCAAATGGTGCATCTGTTGAAAAAGCGTTAGTCGACGGGTTGCGCCGGGTCAGCGAGGTTGGCGGTGCGCAAGTCGGTGACAGGACTATGATCGACGCCTTGGCGCCGGCATTGGAGGCGCTGCCGAACGGCATCGCCGCCGCAGCCGCCGCGGCCCGCGCCGGCGCCGACAACACCGCATCGATCCACCGAGCCAAGGCCGGGCGGGCGGCATATGTTCCCGAAGAAAACCTCAAAGGCCACAACGATCCGGGTGCACAGGCCGTCGCACTTGTGTTCGAAGGACTTGCAAAAGAGATGGAGACCTAAACTGGGCAAAACGCGTCTTGATGTGATTGCGAAACCCACAGTCAACGACGTCGCGCGTGTGGCTGGGGTCAGCCTTGCGACCGTTGACCGGGTCTTGAACGAACGCCCCGGCGTGCGCGCAGCGACAATCGAGAAGGTGAACCGCGCCATTGCCGAACTTGCCTATGTGCGCGACACAGCCGCCGCCAACCTCGCGCGCAGCAAGACCTATCGCTTCGCCTTTGTCCTGCCGGATTGGAAGGGGCAGTTCTTCGCCTCTTTAATGGGTTCAATCGAAGAGGTCGCAGCCCAGGCCCACCTTGACCGGACCGAAATCCGCACGATCCTCGTGCCGAACCATGATCATACATTTCTGGTCCGCGAACTGGATGCATTAGGTCCGGATGAGATCGATGGGCTGGCAATCATGTCGAAGGAAACCCCCGTTGTCCGGGACGCCATCATTCGGCTTCGGCGGCGTGGGATCTCGGTGGTGACACTGATAACGGATCAACTCGGCTCGGAAAGAGATCATTTCGTCGGCATCGACAATGTCGCCGCAGGGCGCACTGCCGGCATGCTCATGGGGCGTTTTCTGGCCGGGCGGCAGGGCAAGGTGCTGGTAGTCGTCTCCTCCCGTCAATCGCGCGATATGCTGGAACGCCGCCACGGGTTCGACCAGATCCTCGGGGAGCAATTTGATCACCTCAATGCACAGCCCAGCATCGAAGGCCATGAAGACCCCGGCTACACCGAAGCCGTCGTGCTGACGGCTCTGGACCAATACCGGGACGTCGTCGGCATCTACTCTGCCGGGGCCAGCGTGCTCGGCGTCGCCGGGGCCATTGCCAAACACAATTTCCACGGTCGCCCCATCTTCATCGACCACGAATTGACCGACAATTCGGCCCACTTCATCCGGGAAGGGGTGCTTGATGCGGTGATCACCCAGAACACCGGCCATCTGGCGCGCAGCGCGTTGCGTGTCTTGCGCGCGAAATGCGACAACAAGCCGGTCATCGCCTCGCAGGAAAACATCCGGATCGACATCGTCATCCGTGAAAACCTGCCAACCATGAAATAGCTTTGAGGGAGGAAAAAATGAAACAAATCAAGGGGCCTGCTTTGTTCCTGGCGCAATTCGCCGGGGACGACCCGCCATTCAATTCCTGGGGCGCGATCACCAAATGGGCCGCCGATTGCGGTTATGTCGGGGTGCAGGTGCCCAGCTGGGATAGCCGGTTGATCGACCTCGAAAAGGCGGCTGACAGCAAGGATTATTGCGATGAGTTCAGAGGCATAGCTGCCGAGAATGGCGTCGAGGTCACAGAACTTTCCACGCACCTCCAAGGCCAGCTAGTCGCCGTCCACCCCGCCTATGACGAGGCCTTCGACGGGTTCGCGGCAGAGGCCGTACGCGGCAATCCAAAAGCACGCCAGGAATGGGCAGTTAATCAGGTAAAGAAAGCCCTGTCGGCTTCAAGGAATATGGGCATCTCAGCGCATGCAACCTTTTCCGGCGCGCTGGCCTGGCCTTATGTCTACCCTTGGCCACAACGCCCCGCCGGTCTTGTCGAGGCGGCGTTTGACGAACTGGCGTCGCGCTGGAGGCCGATCCTCGACCATGCCGAGGATTGCGGCGTTGATGTTTGCTATGAAATCCATCCGGGCGAGGATCTGCATGACGGTGTCACTTACGAGATGTTTCTGGAGCGCACGGGCAACCATCCGCGGGCCTGTATGCTTTATGATCCGTCGCATTATGTGCTGCAGTGTCTGGATTACCTCGACAATATCGACATCTACAAAGACCGCATCCGCATGTTCCATGTGAAAGATGCGGAGTTCAATCCAACCGGGCGCCAAGGCGTCTATTCCGGCTATCAGAGCTGGGTCGACCGCGCCGGTCGTTTCCGTTCGCTGGGCGACGGACAAGTGGATTTCAAGGCGATCTTCTCAAAACTCACGGCAATCGGTTTTGATGGCTGGGCGGTCGTCGAATGGGAATGCGCGATCAAGCATCCTGAAGACGGCGCCCGGGAGGGTGCCGCATTTGTCCGCGATCACATCATTCGCCCGACCGAGGTGGCGTTCGACGATTTCGCCGATGGCGGCACGGATGAGGCAGGCAACCGCAAAATGTTGGGGATAAGCTGATGGTCACAGGCAGAAATGAAAATCTGACAGGTCGTATTCGTCTTGGCATGGTTGGCGGTGGCAATGATGCGTTCATTGGCGGTGTTCACCGGATTGCATCGCGCATTGATGACCAGTTCGAACTGGTCGCAGGCGCGCTGTCTTCCACCCCGGAAAAGTCGCGTGCCAGCGGCGAGGCGCTGGGTTTGCCGCGCGTCTATGACGATTTCAAACAAATGGCGGTCCGTGAGGCGCGGTTGAAAAACGGGATCGAGGCCGTTGCCATCGTCACGCCGAACCATGTGCACTACAGCGCCGCGCGCGAGTTCCTTAAGCGCGGCATCCATGTCATATGCGACAAACCACTGACCTCAACGCTCGCCGATGCCAAGAAACTCGTGAAAGCGGTAGAGGCGTCAGATGCCCTTTTTGTCCTGACCCATAACTACACTGGCTACCCGATGGTTCGCCAAGCGCGCGAGATGGTGGCAGCGGGCGCCATCGGGAAGATCCGGGTTGTTCAGGTCGAATACCCGCAGGACTGGTTGACGGTTGAACAAGACTTCAAACAGGCCGAATGGCGCACTGATCCGGCACGTTCAGGTGCCGGTGGTTCGACCGGTGACATCGGAACTCATGCCTACAACCTCGCTTGCTTCATCACCGGGTTGGTGGCCGTAGAACTGGCTGCTGATTTGGATGCCTTCGTGCCGGGCCGTCAGGTCGATGACAATGCGCATGTCATGCTGCGCTTTGAAGGCGGAGCAAAAGGCATGCTCTGGTCCAGCCAGGTCGCCCCCGGCAATGAAAACGCGCTGCGCATCCGGATCTACGGCGAAACTGGCGGGTTGGAGTGGGCGCAAGAAGACCCGAACTACCTCTGGCACACCCCGTTCGGAGAACCCAAGCGCCTGATCACACGCGGCGGCGCTGGTGCTGGCGACGCCGCAGCGCGTGTCAGTCGCATCCCACCTGGCCATCCGGAAGGGTATCTGGAAGGCTTTGCAAACATATATGCCGAAGCTGCAAGGGCGATTTTGGCGCATAGGACAGGCGCGCCAACACCCAGCGATGTCATCTATCCGACGGTTCAGGACGGGCTGAAGGGCGTCCAGTTTATCGACGCATGCGTCAAAAGCGCGAAGCGAAATGCGGCCTGGGTCGCGTTATAGTAGCTTTGGGCGAGGCTTTCTAATGCCTCTGCGTTGCAACGAAGGCAGCACATTGGTTGCTCCGCCGGGCAACACAATTTGATTGGCCACACTAGTGTCTCTTTCGACTATACCCCATGATGCTTTCAAACCTCGAATATCGTATTCCTCCTGATCCTATACCTATCTATCAATCATTTGATCTCTAGCATCGAAGCGCGCCGGTGTTTGCAAAACGCATGATCGTTAGGCATTTTGCACATATGGAGACTATAGACTTCACACACAGTTCTTTTCTGGTTGCAATGGCTTGTGTCGTCGCCGTTGTGGCGGGTTTCACTGGTCTGTCGCTCACGCGTGATCTGTCGAAGAAGCCCGCGTTCGAGAAGAAGGTTTCCGTTGCGCTGGCATCTATCGCGCTTGGGGGTGGGATATGGTCGATGCATTTCATCGCGATGCTCGGCCTGCAACTGCCGATCCTTTTCTACTATGATGCGGCGATCACCCTGGTTTCTGCGCTGACCGCCGTTCTTATCGTTGGCGGGGCGCTGATCCTGCTTCACTTCACCGAAAGGACACCAGTGGTGATCACCATTGCCGGCGGCGTTGTCGGCATGGGCATCTTGGTGATGCATTACATCGGCATGGCAGGGCTGGAGTTGTGTCGTGCGACATATTCCCCAATCGGAATCGTCATTTCGTCGATTGTCGCCGTCGCCCTGTGCATTCTTGCCATCTGGGTGGCCTATGGACATCGAACGAACCGCAATATCCTCCTTGGAACGCTGTGTTTCGCTGCTGCAGTCTGCTCCGTTCATTTCCTCGCAATGTCGGGCACACGTTTCGTAGCAGTGCCCGGCGCGACCGAGTTTGGCCCGAGCATGAGCAATGAAACCTTGGCGCTGGGCGTGATTATGTTCAGCTTCATTATCTTCGGCGCCTGCCTCTGGGTCAGCGTCACCTATCTTGAGCGTATTCAAGTCGGGGAGCCTGACAAGGAGCCAGAGCCAGAGATCGCGCCGCGTCAGCCGAAGCTGCAAATCCCGTGCGAGCGTGATGGCGGGAAGGTGTTTGTGGCTGCGGAGGACATCGTCTTTGTCCGTGCGGACGGTCACTACACTCAGGTATATACCGAGGATGAGCGACTGTTTTGTGTCTGGTCGGTCACCGAGGCGACCAAGCGTCTGTTGCCGTTCGGTTTCCTTCAGACCCATCGAAGTTATCTGGTCAATCCGTTGCGCGTCGCGCGGTTTGAAAGGAGCAAAGACAAAGGGCGTTGCCTTTTTGACAGCGCCGATTTGCCGCCCGCGCCGGTCAGCCGCTCAAAACTGAAGGCTATACAGGATGCGCTCGCGGCGCAGGTGGGCGCAGCTCGTGCGCTCTAAGGCGCATTTCGTGCAAAATTCCTGTTTTTCATTGATTTCCTGAAGCCTCGGCATGTGGGCCTATGCACTTCTTTCCTCCAGCAAGTTGAATCGCTTTTAGGGAGGAGAGCCGATGATACCAGCGGCGTTTGAGTATTACCGACCCAAGGACATGGCAGGAGTTCTGTCGATCCTGGAGGAACATGGCGACGATGCTCGCGTCATGGCGGGCGGTCATAGCCTGATCCCAATGATGAAGCTGCGGATGGCTGATGTTCCGCACCTGATCGACCTTCAGGACGTCGGCGGTATGTCTGATATTGAGATCGGGGCCGCCAGCATTCGCATCGGTGCGATGGTCACTCAGCACGACATTATCGACCACGACGCACTTGCGACGGCAGCGCCCATTCTGCGCGAAGCCGCGCTTCAGATCGCTGACCCGCAGGTGCGCTACATGGGCACTGTTGGAGGCAACGTGGCCAACGGTGATCCGGGCAACGACATGCCTGGGCTCATGCAGTGCCTTGATGCAACCTTCACCGTAGTTGGCCCCGACGGCACCCGGGAGATCCCGGCGCGGGAGTTCTACGAGGCGGCTTACATGACGGCCCGCGAGGATGAGGAAGTCCTAACCGCTGTCACGATCCCGACGCCAAAGGGCGGCTACGCCTACGAAAAGCAGAAGCGCAAGATCGGCGATTATGCGACAGCAGCGGCGGCGGTCCAGATCGTCAAAGACGGGGGCACTTGCGCCGCCGCATCCATCGCGATGACAAACCTGAGCGATACGCCAGTCTTCTCCGAGACGGCTGGCGCTGCGCTTGTGGGGACGACCGTTGATGATGCGGCGCTCTCCGCCGCTGCGGGCGCAATACTGGGCGACATTGACCCCACCGAGGACAATCGCGGCCCCATCGCCTTCAAAAAACATGTCGCGGGCGTGATCCTGCGCCGCGCTGTTGAGCGCGCGTGGTCGCGGGCGTGAGGGAGGAAAACATGTCTAAGAAACAGCACTACTCGATCACAGTGAACGGCAAGGAGGAGGAATTCCTCGCAGAGCCACGCGAACTACTCATCTACACCCTTCGTGAGCGCCTCAACATCACCGGCCCGCACATCGGCTGCGAGACCTCCCACTGCGGGGCCTGCACGGTCACCATCGACGGCAAGTCGGTCAAGGCCTGCACGATGTTCGTCGCGCAGGCCGACGGTAAGGACATTACCACGATCGAAGGCATCGGCGGGCCGGATGACCTGCATCCACTCCAAAACGCCTTTAAGGAGCATCATGGACTTCAGTGCGGCTATTGCACACCGGGGATGATTACCCGCGCTGCCAAGCTGCTGGAAGAAAACCCGAACCCCACCGAAGAAGAAATCCGCTTTGGGATGGCGGGCAACATCTGCCGCTGCACCGGGTACCAGAACATTGTGAAATCCATTCAGGCCGCTGCGGCTGAGATGAATGCAGCCAAGGAGGCGGCAGAATGAAGGACGAAGTAACAAGCCGCGAGGAGCGGATTGAAAACCTCAAAGGCATGGGCTGCTCGCGCAAGCGGGTGGAGGACGCGCGCTTTACCCAAGGCAAGGGCAACTATGTCGATGACATCAAGCTTGATGGGATGATCTTTGGCGACTTCGTGCGCTCCCCCTACGCCCACGCCCGGATCAAAAACATCGATACTGCGGCGGCTTTGGAAGTACCGGGTGTTCTGGCGGTCTTGACTGCGAAGGATCTTGAGCCGTTGGGTCTGCACTGGATGCCAACACTCGCCGGTGACAAACAGATGGTTTTGGCTGATGGCAAGGTACTTTTCCAAGGGCAAGAAGTTGCCTTTGTCGTTGCCGAAGACCGCTATGCAGCAGCGGATGGGATAGAGGCGGTTGAGGTCGAATACGAAGAGCTTGAGGTTCTCGTCGACCCGTTCAAGGCGTTGGAATCCGACGTCGTGTTGCGCGAGGATACGGTCGATGAGGCTGGCAAGGCCGTCGATGGTGCGCATGGGCCGCGGAAGCATCCCAATCACATCTTCACATGGGAAGCCGGTGAAAAGGAGCCGACGTTTGAGACCATCGACAATGCCGAGGTCGTGGCCGAAGAAACAATGTACTACCACCGCACACACCCGTGCCCGCTGGAAACCTGCGGCTGCGTGGCGTCGATGGACAAGGTTAATGGAAAGTTGACCGTTTGGGGCACCTTCCAGGCGCCCCACGCAATCCGCACTGTGGTCAGCCTGATCACCGGCATTGAGGAACATAACATCCGCATAATCTCGCCTGATATTGGCGGCGGATTTGGCAACAAGGTGGGGGCATATCCGGGCTATATCTGCTCGGCCGTGGCCTCCATCGTTACTGGCAAACCGGTCAAGTGGATCGAAGATCGGATGGATAATCTGATGACGACGGCCTTCGCCCGTGACTATTGGATGAAAGGCCGGATCAGTGCGACGAAAGAAGGAAAGATCACTGGCCTTCACTGTCACGTCACAGCCGATCATGGCGGGTTCGACGCCTGTGCGGACCCCACCAAGTTCCCTGCCGGATTCATGAACATCTGCACGGGCTCATACGACATTCCGACCGCCTTTCTTGAGGTCGATGGCGTCTACACCAACAAAGCGCCGGGCGGGGTCAGCTATCGCTGTTCGTTCCGCGTCACCGAGGCTGTGTACTTCATTGAGCGGATGATCGAAGTTCTCGCGATTGAGTTGAACATGGATGCCGCAGAGCTGCGCCGGATCAACTTCATCAAGAAGGAACAATTCCCCTACACAGCTGCGCTGGGCTGGGAGTACGACTCAGGTGACTATCACACCGCTTGGGATAAGGCTCTGAAGACCGTTGACTACGATGCGCTACGTGCAGAACAGGCGCAACGGGTCGAAGACTTCAAGGCAGGCAAGACACGATCACTCATGGGCATCGGTCTCAGCTTCTTCACCGAGATCGTCGGAGCGGGACCGGTCAAGAACTGCGACATTCTCGGCCTTGGCATGTTCGACAGCTGTGAAATCCGAATCCATCCGACGGGGTCTGCAATCGCGCGGCTGGGCACAGTCTCGCAAGGGCAGGGGCATGCGACGACATTTGCACAGATCCTCGCGTCCGAGATCGGCTTGCCCGCTGACTCGATCACGATCGAAGAGGGTGATACCGACACGGCGCCTTACGGTCTCGGCACCTATGGCTCGCGCTCGACCCCAGTTGCCGGGGCAGCCACCGCCATGGCCGGGCGAAAAATCCGTGCCAAGGCGCAGATGATCGCCGCCTACCTTCTGGAAGTGCATGACGATGACGTTGAGTTCGATGTAGACCGGTTCGTGGTCAAGGGTGCGCCGGAGCGGTTCAAGACCATGAAGGAAATCGCTTTCGCCGCTTACAACCAAGCCATCCCGGGCATTGAACCGGGTTTGGAAGCGGTTAGCTACTACGATCCGCCCAACATGACCTATCCGTTCGGCGCCTATGTCTGTGTGATGGACATCGACGTGGACACCGGCGTGACCAACATCCGCCGCTTTTATGCGCTGGACGACTGCGGCACCCGGATCAACCCGATGGTCATCGAAGGCCAAGTGCATGGTGGCCTCACCGAAGCACTCGCTGTCGCGCTGGGGCAAGAGATTGCTTACGATGAGATGGGCAACGTCAAGACCGGAACGTTAATGGACTTTTTCCTGCCGACGGCCTGGGAAGTGCCAAATTACGAGACCGACTACACCGTGACGCCATCACCGCATCATCCCATCGGTGCGAAGGGCGTGGGCGAAAGCCCGCATGTAGGCGGCGTGCCATGCTTCTCGAACGCGGTGCAGGATGCCTTCCGGGCCTTCGGCCTGCGGCACACCAACATGCCGCACGATCACTGGCGAATCTGGAAGACCGCCAATGAGTTGGGCCTACACGGCTAAGACGCAATCTTTGAGGCGCGCGCACTTTTGCCGTGCGCGCCTTGGCACCGGAGACCTCAATGACCTGGAAGACCCTTCAATCAGCGTTGGCGGCGCACGGCTATATTGCATCTGACGACCTCGCCGTCGCCTTGCACCTCGCGCTCACTTTGGAGCGGCCTTTGCTGCTCGAAGGCGCAGCAGGTGTCGGAAAGACAGAGGTCGCCCGGACTCTGAGCATGGCGCAGAAAACGAAGCTGATCCGGCTTCAATGTTACGAGGGGCTAGACGCCTCACAGGCGATTTACGAATGGAACTACCAACGCCAGCTTCTCACCATCCGGTCGGCGGCTGAGGATGGGGAGACTGGAAAATCAGTGGAAGATCGCATCTTTTCGCGTGATTTCCTCCTTGAGCGTCCTCTCCTCGCGGCCATCACCCAAGAGACCCCCCCGGTCCTCCTGATCGACGAGATCGACCGGGCAGATGAAGAGTTTGAGGCCTATCTTTTGGAAGTGCTGTCCGACTATCAGGTCTCCGTACCAGAACTTGGCACGATTGCGGCAACCTCCAAACCCATTGTCATTCTGACATCCAATGGCACCCGCGACCTCTCCGACGCGCTCCGTCGCCGCTGCCTTTACACCTTTGTCGAATATCCAGATCGCACGACAGAGCTTGCGATTTTGAGGGCCCGCTGCCCGGAGGTTGAGGCGCGTCTGGCTGATCAGATCATCGGTTTTGTCCAGAAGCTACGCGAAGAGGAACTCGAAAAGACACCCGGCATCGCCGAGATGCTCGACTTCGCTGCCGCTCTTATCGGGCTAGGCATCGCAGATCTTACGGACGACCCAGCCGTTCTGCATTCTACGCTAACGACACTTATCAAGACACAGAGCGATCAGGCCCAGATCACCGCCGAAGTTGCTGCCCGTATCGCGGGGAAAGCTGCATGAGCCGCGTCACCCGCTTTGCCGCTCGCGATCCTGGGCCTGCGGCGCGATTGGTCGGGTTCATCGCGCACCTTCGCGAGAATGGCCTGCGTCTGGGCGTGGCCGAAGCGGACCTGAGCCTCAGCGCCTTGACCCACGTCAACGCCGCCAAACCCGATGAATGCCGCCGCGTGCTGCGCGCGATCTGCACCGGGTGCAAGGAAGACGCGGAACGGTTCGATGCGCTCTTTGACAGCTTCTGGATGGATGCCGGGCGGGTAAAACAGCGCATCGTGCCCAAGACCCAAGCGACACTGCATGACGACGTCCATAGCTCGCGCGACGGCACCGGCGAAGACGCCAACGCCAGCGGTACGTCCACCGCGCCCGACACCGGCGATGGCGAGGCGGACAGCGACGGCACAGGCAAGCTCATCGCGACAGAGCAACGCAACCTGAGCCGGCGCGATCTGCGCGATTTGGTGCGGGCGGACGAGATCGCCGAGGCCGAGGCGGTAGCCCGCCGCATCGGCGCCGCTCTGCGCGACCGCCGCTCCCACCGCCGCATTGCGGCCAGCAAAGGCGACCGGCTGCACTTTCGCAAAACGATTCGACGCAGCCTTTCAACTGGAGGTGAACCGTTAAGTCTGTTGCGCAAGCACCGGCCCGACCGGGAACGGAAGATCGTCGCGCTTTGCGACGTATCCGGCTCGATGAGCGTTTATGCACAGGTCTTTCTTGCGTTCCTTGCAGGCCTCATGCGGGCGGACAAGAATGCGGATGCCTATCTCTTTCATACGCGCCTTGTACGGATCACAGACGCCCTGCGCGATAAGGATGCGATGCGGGCCATCGGTCGGATGTCACTGATGGCCGATGGGTTTGGCGGCGGGTCCAAGATCGGGCCGTCCCTGCAACGGTTTGCCGACACCTATGCCAAGCGCTTCGTCGATGGGCGCAGCGTCGTGCTTATCCTCTCGGACGGCTGCGATACTGAACCGGCGGAGCACATTTCTAATGCTCTCGCCAAGCTCAGAAAACGCGGCTGCAAAATTATCTGGCTCAACCCGTTGAAAGGCTGGAAAGATTACACACCCGTCGCGGGTGGCATGGCAGCGGCTCTGCCGCACCTCGATCTCTTCAAGGCGGCCAACACGCTGGACGATCTCGCCTCGTTGGAACCGGAGCTGGTGGCGATATGAGCCCGGTCGAAATCCTCGACGCGGATTTGGCAGAAGCCGCGCAAGAGCTGCGATCCCGACAAGAGCCCTTCGCCTTCGCCACGATTGTCCGTACCGCTGGCGCAACTGCCGCAAAGCCGGGCGCCAAGGCACTGCTCGCTGCGGATGGAACCATCCTGCACGGCTGGCTCGGCGGTGGCTGCACGCGCGGGGCAGTCAAACGCGCGGCACTTGAGGCACTGCAAAGTGGCGCGCCGCAACTCATCTCGGTGGCCCCGGAAGACCTGCTCGAAGAAAAGGGCGTTGCTCCCGGGGAAACTGTCGACGGCACAAAATTCGCCCGCAACGGCTGCCCTTCACGGGGCACAGTCGACATCTTCATCGAGCCTTGTGTGCCAATGCCGGAACTTGTGATTTTGGGCGGATCACCGGTTGCACAGGCTCTGAGTGCTTTCGCCCCGCAGTTTCATTGGTCCGTGTCTTCGTCGTTGCCTGACGAAGGCAATCCAGCGCGCCACAAATACGTCGTCGTCGCGACCCAAGGGCAGGGCGATCTCGCTGCTCTGAAGGCGGCGTTGGCGCATTCGCCGACCTACACGGCCTTTGTCGGAAGTGCGCGCAAGTTCGCGACCTTGGCAGAAAGGCTCCATCAGGATGGTGTCGACCCAGCCTTGACGGAGGCCGTCGACGCGCCAGCGGGGTTAGACCTCGGCGCTGTCACACCTGAGGAAATCGCGCTGTCGATCCTTGCCCAACTTGTTCGCGTTCGCCGCAAAGACCTGGTGCCATTAGATGCATAGCATCGCCGCCATCCTCCTGGCCGCTGGCCTGTCCAGCCGCATGGGCCCCCAGAACAAGCTGCTTCTTGATGTCGAGGGCGAGCCTTTGGTGCGTCGAGTTGCGCGGGCTTACTTGAGCGTGCTCGACGGACCCCTCACCGTTGTCACCGGGTTCGAGGCCGAACAGGTGCGCACCGTGCTCAACGACCTGCCAGTGCACTTCGCCCACAACGCAGCGTTTGCCGGCGGTCAGCCCGGTTCCGTTGCAACGGGGCTCAAGCATGCACCAGAGGCTGAACTCCTGGCGGTCGGGCTGGGAGACCAGCCGCTTCTCACTCCGTATGACCTTACAAAACTGATCGCCGCGCAAAGGGCTGGTGACAGCAAGAAAATCACCATCCCCGTCCACGCCGGACAACGGGGCAACCCGATCATCGTGCCCCGCGCTCTGCGCCACAGGCTTACCGAAAACCCCGCGCGTCCGGGATGCATGCGTTTTACCCGCGACCATCCCGAACACGTGCAAGCCGCCGAACTCGACGCACGCGGGTTTTATGCTGACGTCGGATACGCCCGAAGACTTCGCGAGGCTGTTCGAACAAGGCAAAGAGGCCGTTCTATGACCCGCACTCACCTATGGCTGAGACGCCTTCTCCACAAGCTGAAGATGACGCCTGAACAGGCCGACAACATTCGATTTCCCTGTTGCTAACGAAGGATACCAGACACATGGAACTGAACGACGAAATCGTCATCAACGCCCCGCAAGATCGGGTTTATGAGGCGCTGAACGACCCGGAAGTGCTTCAGCAGTGCATTCCGGGCTGTGAAGAGCTGATTAAGCACTCGGATACCGAACTTGAGGCCAAGGTTGTCCTGAAAGTGGGGCCCGTAAAGGCGCGGTTCAGCGGCAACGTTGTGCTCGATCAGACTGGTGCGCCGGATGCATTCTCACTTTCTGGTCAGGGCAATGGCGGCGCTGCGGGACACGCCAAGGGCGCCGCCGACGTTACCCTGACGGCGGACGGGGATCAGACCATACTGCGCTATGAGGCGAAGGCCGAGATTGGCGGCAAGCTCGCGCAGCTTGGGAGCCGATTGATCCAGAGCACGGCAAAAAAGCTGGCCGCCAAGTTCTTCAAGTCTTTTGCCGAAGTCGTTGATGAGAACGTCTCAGCGTGAGCAAATTGCATAACCGCCGAACTGGCTCGAATGGCGTGAGAGGACTTTCCAAAGAGCAAGGGGATGGCTCAGCTCAACCCATTCGAGACACGTAACCCCGGTGACCTGTGAGTACTTTGAGTTAGTGATGGCTATGCTGCGCGATACATGGGAGGTGCGCTTTGGCACCCTCGACTCATCTTATTCCTCCGCGCCTTGCAACGGCAAAAGATGCGTCTTGAGATCAACATGAACCGTGAGAAGCTACTGATGGCGCAACTCCCGCCTCCGCGGCGAGGTTTGAAGAATGTATTGAACTCGCCATGAGATTCCTCTCAAGGCCTTGCGCAGGAGGTTGAGCCGTTTCTTGGCCACAGGTGAAACCGGCTGTTTTTGAGAGGTGACTGTGAGGGAGAGTTTGGACAGATGTCGCATGGCATGGGCCTTCTTATGTGGAACATGCCGGGACCAGTTAATGCCACCTGGATCAGAGAGCGAATGGTTTGTTGGTTTTTTACAGATCAGGGGATGAATGGTTTAGCACAAAGGAAGGATAGAAAATTTTGACCACCTTAAAGTTCGCTGCACCCAAATCGCGGCCCGATGCAGGCTAAGGTTGAGAAATCTGACAAAGTGGATAACCTGGACCAGCATTTTTCGACAACATCATTGGTGGGAGACGGTTTTATGGGAATTCGAGCTCTATTCTGGAATATCGAGAACTTTCGCGGCGACAATGCCGACAGGACACGCGCGGCTGCCGAGCACATTCGTGCTTTTGATCCCCATATCGTGGGTTTTTCAGAGATCGGCAGCAAGCGCGCCATCAGGAATCTCATGATGGAAGAACTAAGTGACTTTGATTTCGGTATAACTGACGGAATTCAAGCAATTGAACTAATGGCAGGCTGGAAACGTGGCTTCTTTGAGCAAGCTTTGTACACACAACGCCGGGAGTTCAAAGCTGGTAGCGATGGACAGCGGCCTGGCGCTTTGCTTAGCGTGAAACATGCTGGCAGCTTTCTGAATTTTCTCTTCCTGCACACGGACAGTGGTCGAGGCAACCGCGACTACGAAAACCGGCGTGAGATGTTCGGCAAAATTTCTAAGCTCCGTCGTGCTTTGAATGACATCGAAGGCGGAACCGCAAAATTCGTCGTTATGGGCGATCTTAATACCATGGGTCGCGACGCGCTTCCCGGAGAAGATGCAATAACAAGCGATGAAGAAATTACAGGCCTGGCAAGGTTTATGGCCCGTGGTGACATGACGCTCTATGAAAAATCGCATCCAACGACTTTCCTTCAATACTTCTCCAATGGCACAGTGGAGTTCAACACTGACTTGGACCATGTGATCGCCAGTGATGTCACGCCATTGGCCGATCTTGGTGGCGGTAAAAAGGTTCGTGTACGCGGCTGGAACGATCTTGCTACAGACAATGATCGTAAAGTTTGGACTGAGACACTGTCTGACCATGCTTCTGTTGAGATCGAAATTGACCTGTGAGGGAGATTGCGCATCGCGCCGAAGATAGGCAGATCAAGCAACAACTTCGGATTCAGTTTCCAACTCTGTCATCACGTCCACAAAGTTCAGCTCCACGTTGATGCGCTCAACCAACTGCTCAAGCTGATCATATGCGCGGTTCAGATTGGCTGCGTAAGGCTGGCGAAAATGCGGGTTCCCAAGGAAAGTTCCCATGATGGTTTTGGTGACGCTCAGCAGCGTTTCCAACACACGACGGGATGGTTGTCGGTTTCGCGTCAACATGCAGGAATAGTATGAGGGTTTCATCCCGAGGATGCGTCTGGAAAACGCGGTTTGGGATTTGGTGATGTTGTTGCGGCGGTAAAGGTGAAACGCATCCCGCAGAATGTGATCACCAGCATATTCGTTGTATCTCATGGGCTTGTCCTTTTGCTGCTGCTATTTATGGGAGCAGCAGACAATGGCGCTGCATTTGCTTGAGCAGCAATCGCTTGCTTGAGTTTGATCAGCGTAGGATTGGTCGGTCTACAAGCACGCTCAACTTCGCGGAGTTTGACCTGATCCACAGGCTTTCCCAGCTTCACCTGTTTGATCTGCTTGTCCATCCACCGCTTGTGCTTCTTGCTTTCACTGGAACTCTGATTGTTGGGCTTTTTCTCGGCTTTGGTGGGTGCACCAACGCGTTTGGCTGGTGTTTCAACAAGGTCCAGTTGCATCTTGTCAATGCGGCTACCAGGGAAGTAACCGGCCAAGGCTTTGGCCACAGTGCTATCAGGCACCACAGCACAAACGGGTTCCGTTGCCTCCAGATTTCGCAAGCTGCTGCGCATGACAGCTTGGTACACATTGGCGTGGAACAAGGCGTCTCTGACTTGTTGAGGCTCTTTGCAAAGGTGATCGAGAAACCCAAGATGCGCCGGTGTTGGATTCAAAGCGGATAGGATCGCCACATTATGGAGGTGTTGGTAGTCATTGAGCCCCCATGGCGCATTATCCAGCTGCTCAGCTTGGGGCCCAAAACAGCGTTTGGCGTCTTCCGCACTGTCTTTGTTCGCAAGAAAAGCAAATTCGTCGTCGCCAAACACTTGGATGCAAGCCTGCTGGAGCACATCAAGGTTTGGCGTATCGACACCGTTGAACTTGCTTGTGGCACCTGCAAAGTTTTTGGACCAGTCGGTCTCAAACACGTACTTGATGGCAAGGCGATGCCCGCAGGTATGCTGGGAATATCGAAGACCCTTGGTGAGCTCCACATGGGGTTGGAACTCGACACCAAGGCCACGCCAAATATGTGACAACAGGGAGATGTCAAAGCCAGCGCCCATGATGATCACATCATCGAAGGCATCGACGATCACTGCACCATTAGCCTCACGCTGAGCGCCTGTGCCGAACACAGATGGTGACAGCAGGGAAAACAGTTCCAGCTGCCGCGACTTTGGATCACCTTGTTGGTTCAGCAACCTCTGCAGCTGATCATTCAATACCCAGCTGTCGTAATTGGGGTGGATCAAACGCTGTGCGTAGGGAGCCAACACTGTGTTGACATCGTCTCGGCTTGGGTTCTCGGCAATCGCCGTCAACGCGGTTTTGCTACCCGTGGCGATTTCCACCCTGCAGTATTTGTCACCGTCTGGAACAAAACTCATATGTTGGGTCAGCAGATGATGGTTCACTGGCAGGTTATTTTTGATTGTTGGATCGACCTGCGGGATTTCATCGCAAATGCAGGTCCACTGATACCGTTTGGGCCAATGCAATAGCTGCAAGAAGGCCACTTCCGTGATCATCAGCAGCTCACCGCGATCCGCTTGTGCATCTTCAAGATGCTGCTGGATCAGCGTGTCAACGGATATTTTGGAGCGCCTCACATGCAGCAGGTCCGAATGGATCGCAGTTATGGGCAGCGGCCAGTTATTCTCGGCTGCGAAAGCCACAGCATCTGCATGGGCCTGATCGATCAACTTGGTTGATTTGAACACCATCACGGTTTTGCGTTGATGGATCATCGCTTCTGTGAGCGACCAACGCAGGGCTCGGTACGTCTTACCGCTGCCCGCGAAGGCATTGACGGTATAAATTGATTTTGGGTGGTTCATCGTTGTTTTCCAATCTCGAATGTCAAAGCTATTTATGGAAAGCCAAGGGATTGGATCGACACATTTAATTTGCGTGGAATGGTTCGGGGCAACCCCGCAGGATTGCCCCTTTGACACATCGAGATTGTTCTTGGACCAACAATCGGAACGAGCTTTCGGCTCACAACTATTTATGCTGGTGACGCGGTGAATTTTGACTTTTAAGCGGTGGTTCCGCAGAATCTGAGGTGCAACTGGCCGTCAAGCTGGTCGAATGTTCGCACCGCAGGTGCAACTTTAATGCTTATATATAAAGTAGTTTTTTTACGCCTTTTGAGTGGAATTTAAAGCCAAACACGCGAAGCAAGAGCTCAAAA
The DNA here is from genome assembly GCF_033963825.1 of Cognatiyoonia sp. IB215446. Taxonomy (NCBI): domain Bacteria; kingdom Pseudomonadati; phylum Pseudomonadota; class Alphaproteobacteria; order Rhodobacterales; family Paracoccaceae; genus Cognatiyoonia; species Cognatiyoonia sp. IB215446. The sequence continues at coordinate 1,004,046 of NZ_JAXBMD010000001.1, forward strand.
GCCAAACCCAGCTGTTTGGCAGAAGAGCGTCAGCGATGACTGCAGCAAACAGCGCAGGTTTGGATCACATCTGTGGCGTCAGCGCAGATGTCTCCGCTGGCTGCAAACTAATGAATAAGCCCCACCGGGCAACACCCGCTTACGCGGCTGTTTACCAAATCCAAGTCACCAACACCTCCGGCTTGCGCCGTCGGCACGGTTCCATGGATTTGTGGTTTCACCTATCAGTCTTTTGGGATGAGCTTCGCTCCAGCAGGTCAAACCCAACAAACTGAAAGCTATAAAGCCCAGTGGGACCGGCAAAATCATTGAGCCCAGTTCCAGCGGCCATGACGGCATGTTGCACCAACGAACTTGAATTTCACATCTATAGCTCAACGAAATCAATGTGTTGTTATTCCAAAATCGGGCACCAGCGACCGGCTGTGCTAAGCCAACACGGATGATTTTCTTCAGAAAAAACCAACCAAAACTTTCGTCACGAAAATTTCTTGGCGTTCTTACCAGCTGTGCACATTAAATTGGTGGCTGACGACGCGACCGGCGGATATCGCGATAATACAGCGTCGCCGGTCTCACTCGGTTCAAGCTGTCCGCATGGGCCAAGTAGATACCAAAATCAAAGTGGTTCCGCCCAGTGTATTCGGGCACCAATGTGCGCCCGTTGTATTGGACCCGCTGGTCACCATCCACAAAAACGCGGACTTCGCCGTCGTCGCCAGTGCTCCATTTGATGAACACCACAAAATGCGCCCAACGGCCCTCGATTTCTCTCAGGTCAATCACTGGGATCAGGTCCGCTGGTTGGCAATCACCATGCCTGTGGCCAGGAATGATCTGGTTGGTCCGCAAGTGCAGCACATGGGACTGCCTGCCGCCCCAAATCCCAAAGTTCAGATGCGGGCACTCACCGTTGTGCCATTGGCCGAGAAGGTAGTAGCTGCGGGTCTGTCTTGGCCCGAAAGGAAATCCATCGGGAAAGCCAATGTCGAACTCATACCAAGCTTGCCGTGGTTGGATGCGTCCAAAGCGAGTACCTCTGTGGTTATTCTCGGAAAGCTCTGAGCGCATGGCGTTGTAGGAGCAATCCCCGCGATCCCGTTGGTTGCCACATTCGCCGGTGCGGATTTGAAATTGATGGACTGGGCCACTGGCTTCACCCGAAAAGGGATCAGTTGAAATCCTGCTGTAACTGTTTGGTAGGTTACGCTGTTTTTCGAAAAATGCGCGGTTCGGGCCGCTTTCCATACTGTTGTAGGTGAACGTACCATGGCGTTCTTGTGCGGCAAGTGTGCCAACGGAACCCAGGATCATCGCTGTGATCAGCAAAAGGCATTTCATTTTTGATTTTCCTACTTGGTTGGCCGGTCACTCCGCCAACGTGATGCCTCTGATTTCGGCTTCCCAGCGTAGGGATGGGTGCAAGGACGCATCCACGTTGTCGAGTTGAAGAACCCGCCAACAATGGCTCCACACTTGGTTCGCCCCAATGATGCGATCCGTCGTCTCGTACCGTGTGGCCACAGGTTCGGAATGATTGGGTTGGAAGCCAGTGATTGCGAACCGCAAGTTGGTGATGGCAGTGTCACCACCATTATGGATTGTCACCCGCACATGGCGGTTTTCGCAGTGATCCGAATATTGAGCGACAACCAGCACATCCGCGCTGTCCTCAGCAAGTTGATCAGCGCCAAATTTGTACAATGCAAAGATCAGAACGGCCCCAACGAACAACCAACGTGGATTGCGCAGACCCGCTCCCAGCAGATTGAAAGCCAGCAGCAGGATCAGCGCAACAACAAGGCCAACGACGATGGCCATTCAGCGGATTTCACCAACGATGGCGACTTTGCCTGCGCCAAACTGGGCCTCCAGCAGCTGTTTGGCGTGGAGCATGTCCCGCGCATCAATGGTTGTCGTGGTAAAGTTGCCATCAGCTGTTCGGATACGGGCTTCATAGGTTTTCATCTGCTGCTCCTTGGTGTTCAAAGACGGATTTGAATTCGATAACCGGCTCTAAGAGCCGACTTTCGCAGCAATAAGCGAAACTCCATTACATGGGCAAGAGCTTTACACGGCTTTATACATCGCGTTATGAGCAAGCAGTTGAAGCAAAACATCGGGTTGCGCGTGAAAGCAACACGGCAACAAAAAGGCCTCACCCAGGCTCAGCTGGCAGAAGCCATAGACAAGGCGTTCGAGACGATTTCCAACATCGAGCGCGGGAAAACTGCGCCCAACTTTTCCACGCTTTATGATATCGCCAACGTGCTGGGGCTGCCCATGCGGGAGTTTTTTGATGTTGATGAAGCCGAACTTTCCGATGCCCGTCAACGACTGCTCGTCCAGCTGAACACCATGATTGCCCAGATGGATGATCGGCAGCTGAACCTACTGCTCAGGGTGGGTCAGGTGCTGCAGGAAGACAGCTAGGATAAACCAACAAGACGGAGCATCATCGGTGCTATTGCGGTGCGCCATCGCGCAAGGGTTGCTACCGAATGTGGTAAGTGGTGGCAACCCAAAACCCATCAGCCAATGTTGCGAGTTACATCTCGAGTATCGTTCTTCGATTCCGAGGAAGTTCCAGCATCAAAAATGTTTGCACAAGGCATTGGTTTTATTTTTTCAGGGTCATCCGTTCGAAATTTCGCTTCTGGAACAAAGCAATACGAACACGAAACGTCACAAATGTCGGCATGGCCTTCTGCGAACGTGCCAAGAGATTTTGGTACAAGTCCATCGCTCTCCTGGCGTGCAAAGCTAGGCACTGTAAGCTGAATAGAGCGTTGAAAAATCGATTTGTCGTCCGCCTGTTGAATCCGTAGCATCTGCACCCGAAACTCACCCAAGCAGCTGTTCAGCCGTTCTATCAGGTCCAACTCAATGCTAGAGCTAACGCTTCTAAGCTCGTTGCCCACCTCTGCCGAGTTGATCTTTCTCTTCGACTGCCCCGCCTCTCGGAGAACTACTTTCTGAGTGGCATAAAGCAGCTCTTGGAACTTAGCTTCTCCCAAGCGTGTGATATAATTGTTAGTTTTTACGAAAAGTTCGCGGACGTCTGCGTTGTATCCCGATAGGCCCACGTAGGATACTTCAACCTCTTCCTTGTGGATATTATCCTTCAGTTCCGCGTATTGACCCACAAGAGAGCGCCACAGTTGATCCCTGACGGCTTCAGCTTCTTTGCCTGAAACCAGTGCTGCGTCAGCATCCACAAACAGTTCTTGTACGCTGTCAAACATATGCACGTATGATCGCGCCAGCCGTTCTGTTTTTGCTGTCACAAGCGCAGCCGCTTCTCGAACAGTTGTCGCGTACTCGCGAAGTCTACGCTGGCGATCTTTGTGCATCGACACAAAGAAACCAATCGCAGCTCCCAAAATTGTTAGCAATGCGAGCGCGTCACCAAGACCAATAATATCTATAACCACGACAGCCTCCATCACATCCAATCGTATTGGAGGTATGAATTTCTCGCAAATTTTCAATAAGAGCCGAACCCGTCTGGACCCGAACAGTCCTCCGAAAGGCTAGAACCACAAAGGAGCCTACTTAAAATCAGGAAGCTGAGTGTTTGCCTTTGCAGTTTCGAGTTTATCGTTCAAGACATGCAGCTTAGCCATCCAGAGGACCGAGGAAACCTCGGCAACCAGTCTCCAATGGAACACCTACCAGTGCCCTAGAAACACCAATGTACTTGATTAAATCAGGTTTTTTCCACCACCCACACAGATGATTTCTTAGGAAAAAGCCCGACCACAACTTTCTTGACGAAAGTTTCTATGAGTTCTTACGGGGTCAGATCACCATTCCTCAGCCAGCATGATGGTCAACACGCGTTTGGTCCTGCTTAGGTCCGTGGGATCGTCGGAACCCATGCTGTAGTCTTGGTCATACGCGTCAATTTTCCAAAAGATTTTCTCGCTGTGGAACTCAAACGCGCCAAAGTCATGCTCAGCGTGTGGGTCGGTGTCGTCAGTGAAATCATCAAACTGGGCAACCCTTTGGATCAGCGTTTCCACGGGGATATCCAACTGGTTCAACAGATGAACCACCCCAGCAGTGACAAACCGTTGTCCTGGCACGCTGGGATCGCCGCTGCGAAAAGCATCGTTCAGATGGGCTATCCGTCGGATCGTCGGTATAACCATCGGGGACCTTCGAACTGTGGGGTCCCAAGTCAATTATGGCGATGCGTGGGGGCAATCTACTGAACAGTGAAGCTTGTCGTCTTACTGCAAGAGCATTGACCGGCAACCTTTAGGTTGCGATGCTTTGAGAAAATGAGTGCTTAGATATGTTGAACAAATTGTTGGAGGCAGCTCTTTCCGTAGCAAAGGACGCTGCCTCAAACCTATTAACAAGCGAGATCGATCGCCTGAATGAGGAAAGAGACCAAAAGATATCTCAAGCTGCTTTGGCCAAGGAAGCGAAAAGAGAGCTTACAAAGATGCTCTTTGAGAGACCTTTTACCGTTGAAACGCGGATAGACGAAGACAATGTCCTAGCAGCAATAATCCGTCATACTGAGTTTTCGAAGTCGTGGTCCGAACGTGTTAAGTTCAAGGACATGGCACGATCTCGTGCGCTAGGCGATATTTATATCGGGCTAGACACACTTCTAGTTCCAATGTCACGCCACGTTGATAACTCTGAGCGATCGAATCGGTTTAAACTCGAAGAACGACTTCTATGCGAGACCGGAAACGTGATCATATTTGGTGTCCCGGGAGCGGGAAAAACCACAAGCTTACGCAGACTGGTCCATCTTTTTCACATCGGTGAGAAGAATTTAATAAGGCAAAGCCTATTCCCACTCGTTGTTCGTTTGAGGGATATTAGGGCTCGTGACAACGCGCCTGACTTGCTTATGAGGCGCATTTCCGAAGATCTGAACTTTGAATTGGCCGTTAAGTTCCCAGATAACAAGGCAGAAGATATTGCGCGCACCTTCGGAGGTGCAATCCTACGTGCAAAGCGAGAGGCATTCGCTGAATTCTTACGTCCGCTAAGACCAATCATTTTCCTTGATGGTTTAGATGAGGTTGGGAACTTAAGAGCGCGCGATGCGATTGTCGACGAAATACGATGGCTCTCAAAGAATGTACCTGAAGCTAAGGTCATAGTCACTTGTAGGACAGGTGAGCTGGAATATCCATTCCCCGACTTCCTTGAATTTGAAATTGCGCCTCTGACTTGGCAGCAGGTCACAGACTTTTCGCGAAAATGGATCGATGACGAGAGCAAGTCCCTCAGTTTCATTGCCGACATAGAAAACAGCCCCTTTTACGACACCGCTATGAAGCCCCTCTCTTTGGCGCATTTATGTGCCCTATATGAAAGGACGGGCAGAATCCCTGACAAACCAAAGTCAGTCTATAAGCGGACCGTAAGGCTCCATATAGAGGAGTGGGATGCTCAAAGGGATATCAGAAGAGAGACGGCCTACGCTGAGTTTGACACGGACCAAAAGTATGATTTTTTGGCCAATCTCGCGTATTATTTTTCAGTCGTCGTGAGACGTTATGTAATGTCCAACGACGACTTACAGCGTGCCTATCGTGCGATCCATCGCAAATTTGGTCTTCCGCCCGAGGAAGTGGAGACAGTTTCACTAGAGTTAGAGAGCCACACTGGCCTCTTTAACAAGATCGGCGCAGATCAGTACGAATTTGCTCATAAGTCACTGCAAGAGTACTTGGCAGCTGAGCACATGATTAAACAAACGCGGCCACCCGAGGACCCGACGGTGCTCCAAGGTTTAGCGGCAGAAATTGCTGTTGCAACTGCCTTGTCTTCAGAATCTGCTGCTTACCTCTCATGCCTAGTAACTGACTGTTTTTGGACTGCAAAGCTTCCTGCCGAGTATTACCGCGCCTTCCTAAGCCGTGTAGCAGCAGAGAAACCAGACTTCGAGAACAAAGAGCTGGCGTTTCTCAGCGTCCTTCTTCTGCAAAGCCTAGACTTTTGTCGCGGCACAATGCCTGCGCGCAAAAGGATGAAAGCCGACCTGGCGAACATTTACGGTGGTAAGCTAGACACCATACAAGAAAGCTCTGTTCTTGACTGCTCTGCTCTAACGAATTTTTTCGACCCAACCGAAGTTTCAAAGTCACTTAAGGGTCTTTACTCGGTAAATCCGCGTTTGTCCCCGTCAAGTACTATCACAGTCATTGAATCCACCGCTGCAAAGCGAAAGTATGGCACACCTTATACGTCAATCCCGTTGCCAACAGCATACTATCAAGCATTGGCGCGAGAACAATGAAACAAACATCAAAATACAAATATTTATATTCTAAATCAGAAGCTTAGTATGGGGAGCACTGCGTCCAAAACACCATAAGCACGGCAAGGAGCGTTGCTAGGCTGCTGTGCTAGAACTGTGCTAGGTGCACGGCGCGGCGCTCATAACGCACTGTGCTAACAGGCATTTTTCAAACTGTGCTAACACTGTGATAGGGTAATTTGCGGGTTTCAGTAATTGCCGCTGCATCGCAGAAATCAAGCAAGTTATTGTTTATGCTTGACTAAAATGGTGCCCGGGGGCGGAATCGAACCACCGACACGAGGATTTTCAATCCACTGCTCTACCCCTGAGCTACCCGGGCACGGGGACCGTTGGTATTCATACCCCCGGTCGGGTAGCAGGCTTTTAGACTTGGTCTGCGGGGGTGTCTAGAGGGAAGTTGGGTGAAACTGCCAGCCTAGTGCGGTTTGTCTCTGGCGTCCTCTGGCAACTGGTCTTCAGGCAGGTCAACATCGCTTTGGTCCTGCGGCGGGATGGCGTAGCTGCCGTTAAACCACTTGGCCAGATCGACATCTGCGCACCGCTTTGAGCAGAAGGGTCGAAAGGCCTTTTCAGATGATCTCTTGCAAATAGGGCAGGGCATCAGAGGTCCTTAAACAGGCTGGCTGGCAAGGATAGGCGCTCGCGTTTGCGCTGCAGCTCAAAGAGGCCCATCGGGCTCCATCCGACTAGCGAAGTTTCAATCGGGTCCGCCTTGAAGGCAGCGCGCAGGGATTGTTCCACCTGCCTGCGATGTGCCTTGGAGATCGACACGAAATCGACGACGACCTGTCCTGCCAAACCCCGCAATCGTAACGCGCGGGGCAAGGCGCGTGCGGCGGCCAGATTGGCCTTGAGTGCGGCAGCAGGGGACACGTCGCCCCCGGTGTTCACATCAATGGCGACGAGTGCGCGGGTGGGTTCGACAAACATAAAGCCGTCGCCAAGGCTGACCTTGGTGTGTTTCAGTTCCGCCAATTGGTCCAGCACGCCCCGGTTTTCGAAACCGCCGGGTTGCGTGACAATGTCAGACGTGCCGTGCCATTCCCGCCAGGCCAGTAAATGCGGCCCGTCGCCTTCGGAGAGTGTTTCTGGCGCACTGCCCTCAGCTTCTGCCAGAACAGCCTCGGCGAGGCTGGCCATCGCGGTAATGTCATCGGCGATCTCGGCCTCATCGCCCGTTTCGCAGGATGAGCGCAGGATCAGACCGTGATCGCCCTCATATGTCTCATGCGCCACGGCACGCAGTGTGTCACGTTTGTCATCGTCGGTGATCTGGCGTGAGACGTTGATTCCCGGTTTGCCCGGGGTGATGATCGCAAAACGGCTTTTGAACAAGATGCGGTCGGTTACCGGAACGGCCTTGCCGTCTTCCGCATAGCCCGTCACCTGAAGAAGTAGGGTCTGGCCCGGTCGCAACCCTTTACCTTGCCGCAGAAAGCCCGTGGCGCCGTCAGGTAGACGCATCATCATGCCGCCCTGACCCTTGATCGGACGGTCACAGATGCCCCGGTAGATCGTGCCGGGACGCGGGTTGTCTTGATGATCGATCAACAGGTCATCAAGTTTGCCATCGACCAAGAGCGCTGCCGCCTCAAGACCGTGAATATGATCGAGGATGATCGTGCGTCCTTTCATCTCTCTCTCCCATATGCCGGATAACCTGCAGCGGTCAGCAGGCCCGCCGTTTCGGTTAGCGGCAAGCCGACGATTCCGGTGTAGGATCCGTTGATCCATGGCACGAACGCGCCGGCGGGTCCCTGGATGGCGTAGCCGCCTGCTTTGCCCTGCCAGTCGCCGGAAGCGAGATAAGCATTAATCTCTTCCTTGCTGAGCCTTTTCAGCGCCACGGTGCTTTGCACATCCTTTTGCCAGATCTGCCCATCGCGCTTGACGGCGACGGCGGTAATGACCTTGTGACGACGTCCGGACAAGGCATGCAGGAATGCGCGTGCCTCATCAGTATCGGCAGGTTTTCCCACGATCCTGCGACCAAGCGCGACGGTTGTATCGGCGCAAAGGGCAACCTCACCCACTGAAATGGGGACAGCGGCGGCCTTTTCCGCGGCGATGCGGTTAACGTAATCGCGCGGTAATTCGCCTTTGCGCACGTCCTCATCAATATCGGGTGGGCGTATCTCGGCGGGTGTGATGCCCAATTGGGCCAACAGCTCTCGTCGTCTAGGAGAACTGGAACCGAGGATAAGCCTGAGAGTGTGGTCAGGTCGTAGCGTCGTCATATCAATCAATGCGCGCGCTCAGCCAACCGCGCCACACGCCGTTGTGCAACGGCGTACGGCCTATTTGAAGCGATAATTGATACGCCCTTTTGTCAGATCGTAAGGCGTCATTTCGACTTGCACCTTGTCGCCTGCCAGAACGCGGATGCGGTTCTTGCGCATTTTGCCTGCCGTATGCGCGATGATCTCATGGCCGTTTTCCAGCTCGACCCGAAACGTCGCGTTTGGCAGAAGTTCTTTCACGACACCTGGGAATTCGAGCAGTTCTTCCTTGGCCATGTGGTCTCCTACATTTATCCGCGCAATCCTTTACGCGCCGCTTAAATGAGCCTGTACGCCAAGAATATCAAGGGCAAAGGCGGATTTCCGGTGCAATTCGACGTGACGATCTGGCGTCTTTGATAGGTTCTCCGCGCCTAGTGCGAAAATGCCACGCTGCTTAGGTCTTTGCGGGGCCGAACCGATCGGTCAGGCGCTTTATGATCTGATCGCGCGCCTCGCGGTAAGCGGTCAAGCGTGCCTCACGCGCGTCACCAAGCCCGGTTGGGTCAAGGATCGGCCAGTACTCGACATCGATATGGTAGAATTGCGTGAGGTCCAGCGCACGGCGCTGGCTGGCGGGGGACAGGGCAAGAACGAGATCGAACGACGAAAGATCGTCGCCCCATTCCTCCATCTCGTCGAATGAGCGGGAGCGGTGACGCGACAGTTCCACCCCAATCTCGGCACAGACGGCGATGGCGAAACCGTCTATCTCCAGATCGTTTTTGACGCCGACGGACTGGATGTAACACTCTGTTCCATAAAGCTTTTTCATGATCCCTTCGGCCATGGGGGACCGGACGGCGTTGTGATCACAACAAAAAAGGACTGATTGCGGAAGCGTCTGATATTTTCCGCCATCCGCCATATCAGCCCCCGAAATGCAACACGCAGATCAGCGTAAAAAGTCGGCGGGCGGTGTCGATATCGACCTCGGCCTTCCCTTCCAACCGCTCTTGCAGCACGCGCGCACCTTCATTGTGGATACCGCGTCTTGCCATATCGATCGTCTCTATCTGACTGGGAGGCAGCGTCTTGACCGCGTCGAAATAGCTTTCGCAGATCTGAAAGTAATCTTTCACAACCTGTCGAAACGGTCCCAGGGACAGGTGAAACTCGGTCGCGGGCGCATCATCTTCCAGCCGGATGTCAAAGACCAGACGCCGCTCTTTGATCGAAAGGCCGAGCCGGTAGGGGCCTGGCGGGATATCGCGCCCGTCACGCGCGGGCATTGTAAAGCTGTTGTCTTCCAACAGATCAAACACCGCCACCCTGCGCTCCTGATCGATCTCAGGTGTTGGGGGTGGCAGATTGCGGTCATCGATTTCGATATGGACGATTTTTGTCATGCGCCGCCCCGGTTCAATCGATCAATGCGCGCGCGCACGGACAATCCATGCGCCTCTAGGCTTTCAGATTGCGCGAGCCGTTCTGCTGCGGGGCCAATTGCGGCCAGTGCCTCTGGCGTCATGCGTGACAGCGTTGTTCTTTTCAGAAAGTCCATCACGGATAGCCCACTCGAAAAACGGGCCGATCTGGCCGTTGGCAAGACATGGTTCGGACCTCCAATGTAGTCGCCGATGGCCTCAGGTGTCCAACCCCCAATGAAGATTGCGCCAGCATGGGTGATCTGGCCGGCAAGCGCTTCCGCATCGCGCGTGCACAACTCAAGATGTTCGGGCGCGATCCGGTCTGAGAGAGCAACCGCCTCATCCATTGATTGCACCGTGATCACAGCGCCAAAATCGCGCCAGCTGGCACCAGCAATCTCGCGTCTTTCGAGCGTTTCGAGGCGCCTTTCAACAGCCCCTGCGACGGCTTGCCCGAATGTGGCGTCATCGGTGATCAGGATGGATTGCGCGCTTTCGTCATGTTCCGCCTGGCTCAAGAGGTCCAATGCGATCCAATCAGGATCATTGTCCTGATCGGCAACGACCAGAATCTCAGACGGCCCGGCGATCATGTCGATCCCAACCTTGCCAAAGACCCGGCGTTTGGCCGCAGCGACAAACGCGTTGCCAGGGCCTGTAATCTTGTCCACTGGCGCGATGGTTTGAGTGCCATAAGCCAGAGCCGCCACTGCCTGCGCCCCACCGATGCGATAGATTTCGTCAACACCTGCAATCCGTGCGGCAAGCAGGACCAGCGGGTTCGTTTCGCCATCAGGCGTCGGCACGACAATGGCTAAACGCCCCACACCCGCCACCTTGGCAGGGATCGCATTCATCAGCACTGAAGAAGGGTAAGAGGCGAGCCCGCCGGGCACGTAAAGGCCTGCGGCTGAAACGGGCGTCCAGCGCCAGCCCAGTTCGGCACCCGTCTCATCCGTCCACATCGCATCGTCGGGCATCTGGCGCGCGTGGTATTCCCGGATGCGTGTGGCGGCGAGTTCCAGCGCGGTGCGATCCTCATCGGAGACCTCGGCGCATTCTGCATCAATCTCGGACCGGGAAAACCTCATGGTCTCGGGCGTCAGATCAAGCCGGTCGAACCTGGCTGTCAACTCCAGCACCGCCGCATCGCCGCGGGTGCGCACATCTGCGATAATCTCGGCCACGATATGATCGACATCAGGGCTATCCTCGCGCTTTGCACCGAGCAGCGCCGTGAATCGGGCCTCGAAATCCGGATCGGTCGTGGACAGGAATTGCGGCATCGGGATCTCCTTCAAGTGCGGGACATAGCCCGCGACCCCGAAGGCTTCAATGCATCATGCGGGATGGGATGGTGCCTTGCCCGACGGCGCAGCATAGGGCCGCGTGACGTCGCGCAACACCACCTCAAGCGCCTCAACCTCCAGCGCGATCACGCCATCACCGGCGAGCGTCAGTTCCACACTGCCAGTGCCGTCTTCGCCCCGTGCGTAAGCGATTGAAAGCAGCGAAAAGACCAAATCGGGGTCAGACCTATCGACGCCCTGCGACTGCACGCGCATCACATCCTCAAAGGCCAAGACAGACTGCACACGTTCAAACGGGCGCTTGCGCGCTTCGGCGTTTGCGGCATCCTCCCATCGAAACCGGTTGAGAAGGATGGCGAAGCGACGCGCTTTGCTGTCCCACCGCATTTCAGCGGCGGGAAAAACAGCGTCCTGCACAAGACTCGCGATGACCGACAGGTCCTCGCCATCCAGCGCCTTCAACCGCAAGGGCGCTTCGCGCCCATCTTCAAACGTTGCGTCTTCACTCATCCCGTCACGCGTTCAATCTGCGCGCCAACGGCGCTCAGTTTTTCCTCAACATGTTCATAACCGCGATCCAGATGATAGACGCGGCTCACAATCGTTTCACCCTCGGCCGCCAGACCGGCAAGGATCAGCGACACCGACGCGCGCAAATCCGTCGCCATTACTGGCGCGCCTTTCAGCCTCTCGACGCCATGCACAGTCGCCGTGCCACCATGCACCTCAATCTGCGCTCCCATGCGTACGAGTTCCGGCGCATGCATGAACCGGTTTTCGAAAATCTTCTCTTCCAAAACGGACGTGCCCTCTGCCGTGCACAGCATCGCCATCATCTGGGCTTGCAAGTCGGTCGGGAAGCCGGGGAAAACTTCTGTTGTTACATCAACGGCCTTCGCGCGTCCATTCGCGCGGCTGACCTTCAGACCCGCCTGCGTCTGGGTCACCGAAACGCCTGCCGCATCCAGCTTCTCGACAAAAGATTCTACCAGATCCAGACGACCACCAAGACATTCAACCTCACCACCGGCAAAGACAGGGGCGAGCATGTAGGTCCCCAACTCAATCCGGTCGGTGACCACGGCGTGACTGGCCGCGCCCAGACGGTCCACACCCTCGACGGTAATAGTGCTGGTGCCTTCACCTTCGATCTGCGCGCCCATCGTCCGCAAACATTTCGCAAGATCGACAATCTCGGGCTCGCGCGCCGCATTCTCGATCACCGTGATTCCTTTGGCGAGCGTTGCGGCCATCAGCACGTTTTCCGTGGCGCCGACCGATGCAAAACGCAGCGGCACTTTCGCACCCTTCAGCCCCCCTTTGGCCACCGCATGCAGGTAGCCGTCTTTCAGCTCTATCTCTGCTCCCAAAGCCTCAAGTGCTGTGACATGGATATCCATGGGCCGCGCACCAATCGCACAACCACCGGGCAACGAAACAACGGCCTGATGATGCCGGGCAAGCAGCGGCCCCAGAACAAGGTTCGAGGCGCGCATCTTGCGCACGATGTCGTAGTCAGCCGTCGTTGAGGTCAAGGCATGCGATGACAGCACCTGGACATTGCCGTCTTTCATGGCCGTGACCTCGACGCCCAAGGACTGCAAGAGCGCCGTCATCGTCTTGATATCCGACAATCGCGGCGCATTGGTCAGCGTCAGCGGCTCTTCCGAGAGCAGCGTCGCTGGCATCAATGTCAGCGCTGCATTCTTTGCGCCCGCAATCTTTATCTGTCCGCTGAGCGGCTGACCGCCCTTAACGACAATGGAATCCATACCTGCCTATTCTTTCTCTTTTGTTGTTTTGTCGGCCCTTGCACGGGCTTGCGCCTTTCTTTTTGCCATGTTTGCTTTCAGCGCGGCCTTGAGCCTGTCTTCACGGGTCGCGGGCGCGCTGCTTTTGGCGGTGGGCGTTGACTTATTGCTCATGACCATGCTGTTACCAACTTGGTCAAAAAGGGTCCAGTCAGGGCTTGCGCCAATAGGCGATTGGGTCTAATGCACCGGCCACGGTAAGCTGCTGTAGCTCAGTGGTAGAGCGCACCCTTGGTAAGGGTGAGGTCGGGAGTTCAATCCTCCCCAGCAGCACCATTTTACCAAACTGATCGTTTTCCTCCCCCGAAAGGGCACCTAAGTATTTGAAAGGTAAGGAAACTTGCATAGTTCCATACCCTTCATTTCGGCTGTAGCTGATGGGCGCTGAAAACGCCAGTCTCAGCACGCTTCTTTTCAGCGCGTAACTGCCTTTTTCGTATATTTTATAAGGACTTGAGAGAAGCATGAGCGATAGTTCAATACATGTCTCTAATCGGTCACGCCATACGGATCGACGGTGTAGAACGGGATGCGTTCAAGCACAGTATGCGCACCGATAACGCGGCTGATTTCACCATTCTTGAAATCCAGAATGACGAAGACTTCGCGCGGGCTGCCAAAGATCATTGGCAAGGCAACCTGGCTGGTCTTGCCACAGCCCGAACCGCCCGTGATCTTCACCCCGCCGCCTTTATGATGGCGTAAGGGCTGCCTGCCGAGCACACCAAACTCGATGCCAGCACGCTCCAGCAATCCGGCACTGCGGATTTCTTCATAGCTCGCAAAGCGCGCTGCGCCGTGTGGATATGGCTCAAATGGATAGCTCATTTCCTGTGATGTCCTGAGAAATTGGGAGAGGCTTGAACGGCGCGCTTCTAAGCGCACCGCCTTGGTTCATTCAGGAAAAAACACGAGATACGTGCTCGATATCCCAAATACGCAAAGGATAAATCCGAGCAATGGATCACCGACCGTAAAGGCAAATGTGTACGCCACGGCGGCCATCACCGCATAAACTAGACGATCTCCAAAACTGCTCTTCTTTTCGTTCTTGACGAGAAGATACTCGTCGTCATTTCGCTTCTTGCCGAACAATTTGTTTCTCCTTTTCTGCTCGGTGGTTGGTTTCTGGGCTTAGGTGATGAGTTTTACAGCGGCCCAGACGCTCAGGCTGAGATCGGCGAAATGCAGGTGCAGATGGATGATGAAGACAACCCACCAAGCGCCGAAGAGCTTGAAGAATTCCAGAACCGGGCTGAGGAGATTATCGTAGATATCGAAAAGCGCGCAGAAGCCGAATTAAGCCGCGATGCGCCAGCCCCAACCGAGGCCAGCGCGCCTGTCCAGTCTTCCAGCACAATCGATGTGCCAAAGCTCTAGGCTTTAGAACTCTCCACATTCTTTTTCAATGACAGCAAGGATCAAGGCTTGCGGATGGTAATCCGGCAGACCTTCCATGACCTCGCGAATGCGAGCGGATCGCTCCGGCTGGCTGCCATCACCGCCCCCGAACCAGTCATCAATGCATTCGGCGATATGCCCATGCTCGCCCGTTTGAGTGGCCACAATGGCGATCATCATCACCGATGTCTGGAAGTAGCTATCCTGCGCGCCTTCTTCCCAAGCCAGCACATCCGCGCTGGTGAATTCCTGCGCCAAGTTAGCTGTGGACAGATCAAGCCAGCCACCAAAAACGCTTTGCCTGAGCTCTTCAATGCATTGATCATAAACGAAGGTTTTTGATCAACAGTACTTTAGGAGGCGCAGAAATAATTGTATACGGTGAAAGCCGCAGAAAAGCGCGGTATAGATTTGAGTTTCGAAGATATTTGGCGCGATCCGCGCACTGCTCAGAAAGGTTCGTTTTTGAGCAGCGCCGGAGGCCCAGCCCATGAGTATTTGGCCGATTATTCACGCAACCGGGCGGCGGATTGGCTATGCCCGTGTATCCACCAAAGATCAGAAACTGCGCATGCAGCGCGATGCACTGAGTGATGTGGCATGCGATAGGATATTTGAAGATCACGGCATCTCCGGCAGCGCAGCCAGCCGCAGCGGGCTGGATGCAATGCTGGCCGAACTGCAAGAAGGTGATACGGTTATCGTCTTCAAGCTCGACCGTCTGGGCCGTTCCGTCCTTCATCTCTCTGACTTACTGGTCAGGTTTAGAAACGACAGCATCCACTTCTGCAGCCTGAGCGAAGGGATTAACACCACTACGCCCGGTGGCAAGTTGATCTATCATGTTTTCAGCGCCTTTGCCGAATTCCAGCGGGACCTCATCGTGGAAAACACACTGGCCGGGTTGCAGGCCACGAAACGGCGCGGCACCAAGCTCGGAAGGCCACCCGCGCTGGATATCGAAACAGCGACATTGGCGCATCAAAGCATTCGCCAAAAAGGCATCTCCATCTCCGAAGCCGCCCGCCGCATCGGCGCGGATCGCTCAACACTGACCCGTTGGCTCAGCACAATCGACGCCGAATGAGGCAATCCACCCCTCGTTGCAGCATACTGATCCCAAACTGGATTTTCTGTCTTGCCTGTTCGTGTTGATGGGATAGTCTGATGTTATTCAAGTGTTTATTGAGATCATTTTGTGGGGTACAGATGGTCAAAATCTATGTTGCTACAGTTATTACACTTCTCGCCACCGAAGGCACAACCCAGTCGGCTTTGGAAATCACACCTGAAATCTTGAAAGTGGAGTGTTTAAGGCAAATCGGGCAACTTAACCCCGCGCAAGACTCTGACTGGTTTCAAGAAAGATGCGATTGCTTTGCAGATAATGCGACGAGAAACATGATCGAATTTATGGAGGAAACAGGTCGGCGGGAAACTTCACGAACATGGCGCTCTCCGAAGAGCAACGCCTACCTAGAGTGTGGAATAGTTTAGCAGTCTGGAATTTGTCGATCATGACTGAAATTTATTGAGGCTCGCATGCGTTTTTTCGGGCAGAAAATTGACATATGGGTCTCTCGTTCGGAGAAGATCAACAAACTAATGACCACGCTAAGGCACTTTGTCTGGCTATTGGGCTTAATCTTTGGTCTTCCTGCCGCAGCACTACTATACTTCTCGGTCTATGCATCCGAGAATGAACCAAGCCAGGAAGCTATTCTTCCCCAGCAAATCAATGATCAAGATGTTCAGCTGGAAGATATCTCCACAGATTCAATCGAAGACGTTCCGCAACAGACCAGTACCGTTGAACGGAAGATCAACGAGGTCAGTTCCGGCGTTGCCGACACCGACTCCGAAGTGTTAGTTGACGGGGTAGTTGGTAATCAAACGCCAAATAGCAGGTCGCTCGTTGATGGCCAGAATGCCATTTTTTGTGATGGCGATCTCAGGCTGACCCTGCATATGCCAGATAACACACCACAAAACCGCATTCCCGAGCGCCCTAACAGTGCAATGTTCTTTGTTCTGGGCACAAATCCGGTGCAACACCGAATGCTGCAAGTTGGTTCACCCACAACCATTGGAAACTGCACAGTTGTAGTTACAGAAATCGTTCGGCAACGAAACTCAGTTCGCGACTTTGATGTCGTCATTGTGGAGGTACTAGAATAATGAATCGCATCTTGTTTCTCTCTGCCTGTTTGGCAATTTGCAGCACGAGTGTGTGGGCGCAATGCGACACGCTGATTGATCACTCCGGTGAACAGATAAAGCTGTTGGATCAGGAAATGCGGGGGAGTGAATCGCCCATAGCTGCTCAGGTGGCACTCAGTGAGCTCATTTGCACTAGCAACCCCGCTATAGCCACTGCAGCAATAAGATGGGCGATGAACTCTGACGATCCGGACATACAAAATATGGGCGCCCAGGGTCAGTTTGTCCGCGCCCAATCGCTAAACATAAGAGCATTGACGGTAATCGAGATTGAATCCGGAGAATATGATGTAGTGGGGCTTGGTAGTCTAACATCTGAAGCGCAACAAGCGGTACAGGCGGGGCTGAGCATCACAATGCAGCTGTACGGCAATCCGAACCTGGACCTCTGCTTTTCCACGTATTTTCAGTATGAGGATTGCCGGGCCAACACCACTGTTTCATATGGAAACAGTACTGTTACTGTATCTACGCGAGACGCAAGCGGTGCTGCTAGCCTTGCAAATGACGGAACTTTAGTCGGCATGATAAAACTCAAAGATCCTCAACAAGGGAACAAGATTGTCGATGTTCCCGCCAGACTTGAGCTCAATTAGTATTCCGGGAGTATCAGCCTGAGCAATATAGCTGTAGATTCAGTGGCTAGCCACGTAACGTTCCAGTTTCGCAGTGTTTGATCCATGGAACTGGTTAAGCACGATTTGTACTAATTAGAGTGATTTGTTTAACGTCAAGCGCTGGATTGGTGGTCTTCACTCTGATATATTCAATTGGGACGGGGCGTCTGAGCGCGGGTGCCTGTCATTTTTTTTTGAGGACCGTCATATGTGCAAAAGCTGTTTTTCAGTTGATCGCAGATCATTTTTGAAGAGTTCGGTTTCAGCAACCGCAATAGGATTTTTGCCCAATATCAGCTTGAGTGAGACAGATGGTTCCCTAAACCTGATACCGCGACATGAGTCGGATCTGGCCGCGCCGGCTGCTGAACCTGGCTCATCCGCTCAATACGCTATCTCAGGTGACCCAAAATACGTTTCTGTTCATTGGACGTCTTCTTATGCCGAACACGCTAGGTTTTCGGCTGGTGAGCTTGTTGAGAATCTACAAACCGGCCATATAAATGATAAGGGGTACGGTGATGTCGCCTACCACTATATCGTTACCTCTCAAGGCGAAATATACGAAGGGCGCCCTGTAGGCGTGGCACCAGCGTCTGGGACATATTACTTCTCAGAGAGTGAATTAAAGAATGCCACCTACGCCCCGAACGGTGAAATAGCTGTAGCTGGTGCCAAGGCAGGTTCACTGCCGGGAAACACCAGCGGTCATATAACAGTTTCCTTTAAGTGCGGTCTTGGTGGCATTGAGATTTTATCCGACGACGTAATGGAACAAGGAGCATGTCTGATAGCGAAGGTCCTATTCGACCATGAACTAACGCCTACCGACGTAAGGGCCCACCGAGAGATAGCCATCTCAAGCTGCCCTGGTGAGAAAATCTACGCTTGGTTGCGCGGCCCCAGTATGTCCAAAGATGGAATTGGTCCCGGAATGACATCAATCATAAGGGAGTTTGAACGGCTTCGTAGTTCTTAGTTGGGGGCAAGTTTAACTATCCGACTACACCGACAGCATCCGATGTAATGGCAGCGCAGTATTTCTGATGAGAGATGCAATGGAACAGCTCCAAATCTGGTCTAGTGAGTCTGTGCAAGCTTAAATTGGAGGCAGCCCGATGTCGAAGCTCGTCAGGATCGACTTAGGCGCATACTGCTAATTGCAGCCTTTGTCTTCGAGTGATTTCGAAGCTTTCTAAGCGTTGGGTAGGTACAGTCAAAGAGCGCTCCGAGTTGACCTCTGAGACAACGAAGCATCACTTCGCTAATCTTTTTTGGGCGCTTATGCTAGCGGCCCAAGCTGGATGACCGCCCAGGTTTGCCGATGCTGCGGTTGCGGGCAGCATAGCAGCCACTCGTAGCAAGTTCCGAGTTCATCTTCAAAACACGGGACGCCAGCTCGAGTGAGGCCCAGCCTTAACAGCAATTTTCTTGACTCGCGCGCCAAAGCGCACATTGTTGGTAGTGAGTATTCTCATAAGTATTTTATGTAGGTGTTTGATGTCAGATCCTGAACAGGAATTTTTCACCCAGTTGCTTGCGCAACAGAAGATTGCCTACGAGGAGTATCAGTACCTTTTGGCCCTAAAGGAAAGGGCGGATGATCTTGAGGACATGCTTGAAGGCGGGAATACTGAATTCTCAGTACCATTGCCCGGCACTCTCGCGAAGACGCCGGGACTAGCCGTGGTAGTTGGTCACACAAAGAAGCGACCTGGGGCCAAAGGCGTAGCTCCCATAGACGCACATGAATACTCCTTCAATTCCGATCTCGCTGAGTCAATTTACGACTATTGTCAGAAAAGAGGCGTTCGCAGCGAAGTTTTCACTCGCGACGGAAAAGGTATTGCTGGGGCGTATAAAGAAGCGGTTGTCTGGGGAGCCACTTTTGCTGTTGAGCTGCATTTCAATGCATTTAACAGAAGCGCCAACGGTACCGAGACACTATATGACAACGAAAACCACAGAGACGCGATAACGTGGGCATCCCACTTACAGGATCGAATACTTAAAGCAGTCAAATTGCGAGACAGAGGACTGAAAAGAGTTAGCAAAGGCGGTCGCGGATATCGTAGCTTGTCAGCTGCGAGTATTCCAATTGCAATTGTTGAGCTTTTTTTTGGCGACAATCCATTCGATGCCAGCGTAGGAGTAGAAAAAAAATCTGATATTGCTGAAGCCATCGCAGATGCGGCAGCGTCTTTCACTGCGACCGCCTCATAGGATGGAAAGGAATACCGATGATTTCAACAGCTGAATTTGTTGCGCAAGCAGATGCCAAAGACGAAGACGGCATGAATGGTGACCTATGGCTACTAGAGCAACTTGGTGACACGGCTTTAGGGTTTGCCCAAACTACTGAGATCGCTCAAGGCGAGAGTTCAGCAAGTTTTGGCACACGAAGCGGCGAGGATAAGGTAGCGATTGGGAGTCGAATATTGAAGCGCGTTGAGAGGGAGCTAAACGTGCTTTTGTGCGGCGACGGGGACGAAGAGAGGGAAGATCGTGAAAGACTTGGCCTGAGTGGCGATGCACTAATTGGGATTATCACAACTGCGCTAACAACTGGGCTGTCTGTAGGACCACAAGCGTCCGCCATAATTGCTGCCCTTCTAGTAAGAAGGCTCGTACAACCTACGACGGATGAATTGTGCGTCTATTGGGGTGAAAGGCTAAGATGAATCAGTAGACATTTCCTGGTATCAAAATGACATTCAAATTGAGAAATAACTTAGAAATCAGAGTGGGAAATCCAAGCAAGCCAAAAGTGGCGCTAGGACCAACAACAGCCAGCGCGGGCACAGACATTCCTGCAAGCCTAGCGCCTTCAGTTGTTGTTTCAGAGAAATCAGTATCCAGTCAACCAACCGGACCTGAACCTTTTCCAGTAAGGTTGCTTCCTACCGATACAGTCGGACAGCCAAATCAACAGACGATTGAGCAATCCGCCAAAGACAATGTTACTTGGGGAGTCCGGTTCACTGAAGCAGAGGGCAACGCCCTAGATGGGAGCGGAGTGACTATAGCTGTTCTCGATACAGGAATAAATCTAAACCACAAAGCCTTCGAGAGTGTCAATATTACTACTAGAAACTTCACGGACAGCAAAGATGATTGGGATAGTGACGGACACGGAACGCATTGTGCTGGAACTATTTTTGGAGGCAAGGTTAACGGCGTCCGAATTGGTGTTGCGCCCGGCATCAAGCGTGCATTGATTGCGAAAGTAATAGGCGAAAATTCGGGCAGTGACCGCCTGATGGAAGCCCTACAATGGGCAGTCAGTGAGGGTGCCGACATAATTTCCCTGTCATTGGGATATGACTTTCCACTATATCGAGACTTGCTTGAGAAGAGCGGAAAACCAGCGCGCGCAGCAACGTCGGACGCCTTGGTCGCCTACGCGAAAAATCTCGATCTTTTCAACTCCTTTTGTGAATTCGCCAGAAACCTAAGACAAGATGAAGAAGCTCCGATATTCATCGCTGCCGCCGGGAACGAAAGTGCATGGGGCGAATTTACAGTCGAAAAGTCGCCCCCCTCCTCGGCCAAGGGGGTCATCGCAGTTGGCGCCATCGACAACAACAAGCGGATCGCAAAGTTCTCGAACGGAAATCCCATGTTTGTCGCTCCTGGCGTAGATATCGTTTCTGCCTCGCACAACGAAAACGATGGACTAGTGGTCATGTCTGGAACGAGTATGGCGTGCCCTCATGTTGCAGGACTTGCTGCACTAAATTGGCAACGCTTTTCTGATCAGAAATTGCCGCGAGATCAGATTGCGGGGGAAGTGATTCGCGGCCTTAAGGAAAGCGCCGCAGAAAGGCGAGCCACGGACTTTTCCGACTACACATATGAAATGTTCGGCTTGGGCGCTCCGAGAGCACCTGAATAGGGATAGCAAAATGACTGGGAAAGCGGGAATTATCGTATTTGACCAATTTGATGACGATACCTTTTCACCCATTGAGGGTGCAAAAAACAGCGCCAATCTCATTCGAACTATAGTTGAAAGCGGCCGAATGAAAGAACGGCCTCTATTTAAAGTCGATCGCATATCTCACAATGAAAATCCCTTGAAGGTTGAGGAATATATTGGGAGTACTTTCTGCCACACTTCAAGCGGAGATACTGTTTTTCTTTATGTTGTTGGTCATGGGATAGTAGATGACGACAGGCACCTTCGAATGCCAACAAAAAAGACGGATGTACAAGGAGGAGGCGATGCTAACTGGGTTAAGTTTCGTGGAAATATTACATCAAAACTGAAAAGTGTTGGCGAGTTCTCGCGAGCAATTGTATTTCTTGATACCTGCTATTCCGGAAACCCACTAGGCGAAGGCGATGGCGATCATCTTGCTCTTGATGCATCCGGCGCCTTCGCACAGCAAAGAGATATAGAAGTCGATTTTGATACTCTGGTAGATGGTTCGGGAAGCAAAGAGATCTTCTTCCTCACTTCGTCCTCTGAGCGACAAAACTCATTTGAGATTACGCCATTCACTAGCGAAAATTTCCCCAAACTGCTTTCTGCCTACGGAGAGTGGGAACATGCACCGAGTGACGCTGATCGAATGACGGCGTTCGCACACGCTATTGGTTTGGCTGTTTTCATCGGTGACTTTGGCGTCAGAAGACTAAAGGCTTTAGGTTTAAACACTCAAGAGACTGACCTGGTAAGATCTGTGTTGAAACAAATGCGGTACGATGACGACGGCGACGTATCGCTTCTTTCACTGAAAAGCGCTGTTCATCACATCCTTTCCAAGCTTGACACCAATCAAACACCGAAGCTTTTGCCGCAAGATAATGATGATCTTCATGCAAATTTAACCGGCGTTCGCACGCTCAGCTCGGCCAAGAAAGATGAACGAAGGCGCCTAATTTCTTATGTAGAAAAGCTGGAATACACATCAGACGCAACAAAAGAGATACTGAGCTTTGTAAAGCGCATGCAGGATGCCTCGCGACAAACTCTCGAAGAAAATGACATCGAACCTCCCAATGCAGACGACTATAAATGGGAAGAGCAGATATTTGGGTTGGTTGGCTTGTCGGAGCCAGAGTTTATTGAAGCATATCTTAATCTTCGAGCGCAGCGACGAATCCAAAAAGCTGTTGAAGTAGGCCTTCGCGACATTGAAGACGGATTCGAACTCAGCATCGAGAGCCGCGATAAGAAAATTGACCAGATAGAGACGAAGCTAGGCTGGTGGAGGGTCACAGCTCAGATATCGATGGCAATTTGCTTTGCCGCCTTTGTTTTTTATGTCGTAGACGTGTTGTCGCGGCTTTAAGCACTTCAGAAAACAGATAGGAAAAACAATGAACCAATGGATTTTTCGAACCTCGCCCGGTTTTCACATAGGTCGTGGTAAGAGAACAAGCATACTTTTGCTCGTAGTTCTGGTGTTCTTCGCTCACCCTGCGTTGGCCTGCCCACCCGGCTATGTATCCTGCGGAGAAAACAGTTGTTGTTTAGGCTAGTATTAAAGCGCGTTAGATAGCAGATGCGATGGTATTCAAGGTTCTTTTTGTCCGCTTTTTTCGGAGCGGTGTTGGCGCTTGGCTTCGCACTGTCGCTGTCACATGTATCTGACCGCGAAGCCGTCTTGTACAGCGGCCTCTACCCACCAACAGATAGGCTGCTGTCGCTTGGTGTCGGCGACATCTTTTTTATTGACGACGATGTAGCAGTTCCAATGCGTGAATTAAGAGAAATTTGCCCAGGTTTTTCTTTGGTACCCAAGGACGATCAGCCGCGTACGAAAATCGAAGTGCGCAGCGTTGTGGCTGATACACTTGGCCCTGTTGCTACTTGGATGCCAACTCTCAATGGAGCAGAGAGAACCCTTACCTCAAACACGATTTCGGGGCCTGAGGTAGTATCCCAACTGGGCAAGACAGATGCTTCGGAGGCCTCGGTGGCAAGGCCTGAAAACTGTGAGACACTGGTTGCTAGTAGAGCTGAAGGTCGTTGCATCGTTATCGTAACCAATGTGCAAAGAGCGAGTATCTCCCCCACAGAAAGCGAACTCTTCGGCTTTTCATTCCCAAGAGGTTGTCAGCTTATTGGGTTCAAAAACGATCCCGAAGGTTGGAGCCAACCAAGAGTTTCCTTTGATCGTGCTTTTGGTGTCGGTCGGCTTGAGCGGCTTTGGATTCAGTTTACTCAACCCTTGATTCAAATTGTTGAAAAGTCCGCGGACTAACGCTACCGCAAGAGTTGTATCCGACACCTGTTTGGGTGTCTTACTTCGGCAACAAAGGGTCGCTATCCCGGCATGCAAGTCTGGCCGTGAATTCAGCCGGAGCCATATCAACATCCCTCGTGGAAACCTACAACGACGGGAAATCGTAGTTTTTGCGCTATTTTGTGAATTAAGAACGAACGCAAGATGTGTGTTGTAGTACAACACCTCTTGGCAAGGGAACCCGCTGCGCGTTCCCGTTGCATCCCTCCGGCTGTTGGCTCTGATCAGGGCATTAGTCGGCGAGCTTTTATTGCTCATGGATGCAATCGCTAACGGTGTGCCCGCCGTGCTCTGTGATCTCACAAACGCCATACGCTACGGTGATATATGCCTGCTATCCTCCTCGGTTTTGGGACTCGATCACGGGACGCTCCAGTTTCTTCCACCGATCCAGTTGCACCCAGTAGGCCGTCAACTCCCGTTGCAGTTTGGCATTCAGATGCACCTGCCGTGCTTCCTTGGCCTTGGTGTTCTCAGCTTTGAGGTAGAACATCGCTTTGGGCTTCATCTCACGATCCAGCACATCCGCCCATTTGAGCGAGGCGATCTCGCCCACACGCATGCCAGCATAATGTGACAGAAGCAGCATGAGCCGGTTGCGCTTGCCGTTTTGCATTGTCACGCAAATGGCCAGCACACGCTTCAACTCCGTATCCGTCAGCACCTTCGCTTGTTTCATCGGTCCACCGCCAATCCACTGCAATATAACGTTTTTTGCTCGTCGAGCTTGCTACGTTATGTTGTCACCTGACGGGCAGAGCGACCGTTTTCTGACTGCCAAGGTTCTGAAGTTGGTAGGGTGCAGGCGCGAAAAATATGTATTTTGTTATGTTTCTGTTCGAATGATCAGGTGGTGACGTTTCTAAAGCTTGTGCATGCCAGTACAACTTACGCTACATTAAGTTGACGCGATTGATAGGCCTCTTTTGGTCGACACAGGATACCTTTCGCCAGCACAGAAACAACAGCGGACACTAGTAGCCCAGCTCCAAACGATATGAAGAAACGCTGAGGAGCCAACAAAGACCTAGTTATGCTCTCATAAGTAAATAAACGTGTGGTTGATACGGGTTCAGTATTTCTGAGCTGCCAACGCCCAATGTCAGTTGACGCCGCCGTCAACGAGTGAGACCGTCGAACCTAGTGTCGTTGGAATTTAGTGTTTGGTAACCAAGGAAATCAAAAAGAACTGATGATGTCTCACAACAAACGATTTCAAGATTTTATTCAGCTGTCACTGCCAGCTGAACCAATACTGCCCGCTGTCCATACTACGACAGTTACCGCTTTCTCTAGTATATTAGATGCTGGGAAAATCTCTCTTACGGAATGCAAATTTTATAAAGAGCCTTTACTCTACTTGTTCTACGGAAAGCCAGCTTACAAAATTCAAGGACGTCAGAACGCGGCTACAAAAATCTTGGGTGATGCGGCGGTTACCTTTGTCTTCAATGTCCATAGCCTACCAAAAATTCACAAAAGTTTTGCACTTGATACAGGTGCTGCGTTTGGTTCTCGGTATGATCAACTGTTGCCTGCAGGGCTCGAGATTGATGACTTTGGAATGAGTGGAGAATACACTGATTTTGCAAGATTTGTAACGTGTTTTTTTGGAAGCAACCGCGACTACTATCTCGGAAACCCGTCGAATAAGAACGACCCAAGTCCATTGGATGTGGTCTCTACGTCGATGCGTGATATTGCAAATTCTGTATCTTCAGACAGATTCGACGAAAGGGCTTGTTCGTGTGAAATACAGCTGCAAGCAGACATATTACTATCAGATACTAGTATGGTCACAATCATTATGCCTGATCGACTTTTTGACGATGAAGAGGTTAGGCGCGCTCTAACTGCATGGAAGATCAAGCCAGTTCTGTACAGAATGAAGCGCGCACTTCCAAGTGAACGGACTGAAATAATAGCGGAAAAACTCGGCGACTTCTACGAGTCAGAGGGTTACATCTAGTGCGTTTCTACAGTGTCTTCGCGATGAATCCAGTGCCTGGTGCGGCGGGTTTTGGCACACCTGTTTTTTCAGATCAAACATCCTACTACGTTCAAGTGTGTAGAGATGGGCGTATAGTTGGTTTTGAAGCAGTTCAGATTTCAGACGGTGAAAGACATTTGTCTATTCCCCGCATGATGTTTTGCGTTGGTGACAATGAAAATTTCGCTTTCTTCCTAGATGGTGAAGAAGTCCTTTTTGGGAGTAAAGCTGCGGTTTCCAGCGCAATAAAGGACACGGTTGATTTGTTCTTCAACCGTCCTTTTTTACTTCTGGATGTGTCCGAATTTCTTGAGGATGACGAGCTTCAAAGAGTGGCGTTCGAGGCAATTGAAAGAGTTTCTGACAGTTTTCATGCTGCGTCTAGGCTTGACCAATGGAGGCGCAGCGATAGCAAAACTACTGAAGCAGTAGCCGAGAATCCTGTTGATCTCGCTGTCGAACAAGGCGAAGCTGATAATTATCAAGTAGGTGATGTCTCGAGCCCGACTGCGAAAATCGACAGCGATTTAATCAGTCCTAACTTGGAGTTCACTAATCTAACGGAACGAAGCGGAACCGCGACGCTTGCGCCTCTGGAGCGTGGCTTTGGCTTGACGTTAGGTAATGCGCTGCGACGTGTGTTGATGTCCGCCATCCGAGGAGCAGCGATCACGTCCGTTCAAATCGATAACGTCTTACATGCGTTTTCGGAAATTCAGGGTGTTAGGGAAGATGTTACCGACGTCGTCCTAAATCTAAAAGGGGTTGCGGTAAGACTGGAAGTTGATGGACCAAAGCGTGCCTCGATCCACGCGAGAGGCCCAGGAGTTGTTACTGCTGGTGATATTTCCAAGACTAGCGGCCTCACAATTCTTAATGAAGATCACGTGATTTGCCATCTTGATGAAGGTGCAGACCTCTATATGGAGCTTACGGTTAATACTGGTAGGGGATATGTTTCTGCGGAAAATAATAAAGTCGAAGATTCGCCCATTGGTCTGATTCCAATCGATGCCATCTATTCTCCCATCAAGAAAGTTGACTACGATGTACAACCCATACGTGAGGGTCGTGTGCTTGACTATGACAAACTAACCATGAGGATTACTACCGACGGCTCAATCGACCCGCGCGAGGCTTTGTCGAGAGCATCTGAAATACTGCAGCATCAGTTGAGCCACTTGCAAGCCGATGATCAGAATGTGCTTTTGCTAGACAATAAAGACGCAGAGCTGGACTATCTAGCCTCTGCTTTGGAGCAACCGGTTAATGAACTCCACCTGTCAGTACGGTCTGCAAATGCCCTCAGAAACGGAGATTTTGTGATAGTTCGCGATTTGGTGGAGGCGACTGAGGCGGAGCTATTGAGGACGCCGAATTTTGGACGAAAGTCGCTTAACGAAATAAGAGAAGTCCTTCATAGTATGGGGCTGCACTTGGGAATGGACACTGCCAAAATGAGTGCAAGAAGACATTCTCAAAACAGCGCGAAAAATTAGTCTCGCTCACGCAACTCGTCCCACGCGCTATTTTCACGTTTTAAACCGTCTTTGTAGCGTTCGTACAACTCAGAGAGGGTGCTTTCATCTAAGTTTCCGGTTTTCTCTGAATGGGTTAGATCTTCCCTTAGCTCAAAGAAGCGCCGACGCGATTGCGCCGCAATAATCCATAGTCTTTTGTGGCCAAATAGAGAGCCGTATGCATTGATAATGGCCTGTGTTGCACCCAGCAAGATCGCCAAAATTTGTAAGGCAGTTTCTAAGCTTGGTACGTACTGACTTACACCGATCGCTGCGGTGATTGCCGCCCCTGAGAATGCGTTATAGAGAGTAATCCAAGTCGTATATTTTTTGTCTAATCTTTGATTTCTTCCAAGGCGTTCAATGTGGTGTTCAATATTCTCACGGAGGTATTCGGCATCAACCTTAACTGACATAATTTTCTATCCCCAACTAAACTTCATCTAGATGGTCCCTCGATGGGCCGTGTGCAAAGATAAGAAGTTTTCCGAAATGTTGCCGCAGAAAAGCACAGATGCCATCAAATGTCAGATAAAATGGGTGAGTTTGGTGGGTGAACTGCATTGCGTTGGAAGAGCTGAAGGAAGTCAGTGGGTGTATGGCGACATCGTATTTTTGGGTTCAAGAGAGAAAGTGCCTGCTCCATGTCGCTTGCCTATTCCTCAGGACCCTCAACTAGATGTGTTCGACCGAAGAAGTTGTGTTTCAAGTTAAGACGTAACAACACACCGATACTGTAAGCCGTCAGTCTACAGATTGGTACCTTGGAGCGGTCTGATCAAGTTACGCCCCATTTCAAAATCAAGCTTGCAGCGTGGCGTTTGGCAAAAGTGTCGGTGTTACATGGCTTTTCCTCTGATCACTTGTTCGGTCCGCGTGTTCATGCCCAGCTTAGTACATCGCTAGCACAGTTCGAATTCGATCTTACAATATCAATGGGTTAACCCACCGTGACGCGCATTGAAAATCCTCGTGTCGGTGGTTCGATTCCGCCCTCGGGCACCATTAAATTTAATTTAAGTTATTAAATACAAGAAGTTAGACGATGCACTATCTTGTATGTCCACCCCCATATCCACCGGTTCAAATTCCGGGGTCAACATGTGTTAGGCGTCGCCGTCAGACGTACATTCGGGTAAAAAACCGATCAGGCTGAAAACGGGACTTCTGTGCGGTGATCTAGCTACACACTGAAGTAGATTGGAGCGAAGCGTTGCGCATTTCCGGAGTGTGATCAGCCCATAATTGCACTCAGTTGCCGAAATTAAACTTAAGCGGTGTCCTGTGGAAAAAACTGTGGATAAATGGTATATATTGTGTGTGGCCAAGATCGAGCACCTATATGATCCTGTTCGACCACTGCCTCAGTGGAAAACTCTTTACTAACAATACCTTAATGCTAAGTTCGAATGGAGTTTATAGCGACACTTCGTTGACATATTCGCATTTCCTGTTACTTTGCTATCGCTAGGGCGGCATGTTTGTCGCCTTTTCGACTCTGATTTGTGTGGATAATTTAGAGGGAAATTCGTGGCAGCGACACGCAAAAGTGTAAAAAGCATGGTGAAATCGCGAAAGGCACAGTCACGGAAGCCTCGTGCTTTCATGGTGGATGCAAAGTCGTTCGACGGTGGGCCGAACACTGCCGCCAAGAAGCGCGCCCCTAAACAGAAAAACTTCAAGCTTGCCCGTAAGGTTATGGATGACTACTGTTTTCCCGAATAACGGGAAACGTGGTATTCAGTGAAAGTATTAGAGAAGCGTTACTATCTAGCAGTTGATTCTCGGCCAGACTTGGGTGTCGATTCATATATTGTAAGAATCACTTCCAACCTCAAGGCGCTGCTCCGAGACTGGGGACCAACCTCAAGAATATCGCCTGTCTGGCAACTTCGGCCACGAATAGCAGACCGTGACTTAATAGTGCGCCCCGGCGAAGGCGACCCAATGTCCCTTTGGTTTCTACACGGAGTATCTGCTGACTTCTTGCGTGACGAGTTCTCGCAGGAGAACCTCGGCAAACTCTATCATGAGTCGATGTGGCTTAGTATTGGTACACACAGCCTCGTCCTCGTCTGCCGAGATGGACAGCTTGACTTGGACATTAGGAACACCTGCGCCGACAACTTGGTGCCTTTTGAACGTTGGCTGATAGACCAATCAGACGCGGCAAACTCCTTCATCGGATCAGAAGTAGAATATTACAGCCCTGAACAGTACTTCTCGCCAAAGGAAAATCGCAAAACCAAACTAGCCGTAGAAACACTATCGAATGCAAGTATTGAGGCCGATGATGCGCTTGAGTTCATGCAGATTGAACTTTGCGCGCTGCTTTCCGTGATCGAGGGAAGATCACGCGGCCCCTACTCAGTATTGGTCGACGATGCAAAGAGCATTGAGAGCTTGGCAAGTGACCTTTTCAATGGACACGACAAAGAAGATGAGCACGCAGTGAATGCTGCTCAGCATGGCAACGGAAGAATCGACCGCCCAGACTTGCTATTGACCCTCAATGCTGGGCTTTCCCGCCTCGCCTCACAGGCACTATCAGGTACTTCCCCTATACTTAGAACAGAATGCCATTTTTGGCCGCATTCTTTCCTTGGTACGGGAGTCGCCAACTTAGCACTGAGAAATGTCGCATCCTTCCTCACTTCGCTAACCGAAGATGTCAAGTACGATCAGCGAGTAAATGCGCTAGGAGAAAAGGCTTTCTTGATTAATGACTATCCAGTTACGAAGTTCGGCAGCCACTTTCCGGATTTCTTCAGCCTAGAAAGAAATCAGGTTTCCAAGTCTAATAACTTGGACGAAATACCACTGAAGTTGGCAGAAGAATTTGATGAGGAGGTCGGGGAAGCCGCAACTCCAATAACCTTCTTCAGTGGCCGAGATGGCTTTATGAATGGCGCACTCACCACGAGTGCTCCACTACCAAGTGTTCTGGGTGGTAACAGCTACCAATGGAACCTCGGCACTATCACACACGAGATTAGTCATCGCATCCTAGGAGGGCATATATTTGATTTGGTAGATGGTTTTCTCGCCGCCATGTTGGAACTTCAAAACAGTGGCCCGGTCGGATGTCGCGAAATCAATGAATACTTTCAAGATGCACCAACTACATATTCAGACTATGCTTCGAAGATGCTGGGTCGCTCATTAATGCTATTGAGTTGTTTGGATTTCGATGAGTCCGACATGAGGCGCTCCATGTCTCATCCTTTTGATTTCTTCATTGAAGTAGATGAAAGGCACACCGGTGATCTCGAGGAACTTCTCGTCCATATATTCGACTACTACCACTTCTATGGAACCAATGCGGAAACGTATTGCTCGTTTGTTTGGCTGTCGTGGGCAGTTCTGCCTGCTATTCAGGAACGTCTATTCGAATACGTAGTTAGAACTCTGGTTGCTCTCGGCGTAAAGTTCATTGGGCGAGATGACGATGGCCACGCAGAAGAAGACGATTGGAGAGAGCTTGCAATTGCGGATTTCTGTTCGGTCTTAGCGCAAGAGCCCTTACTCTCACGCCTTCCAATGCGAAAAGAAATTGAGGGGTTCCTCAATGATCAAGACAAACGAGAGGAAATCCTGCATTACCTAGAGACATATGAGCCCCTACTGGTTGTATTTCATATGTTTTTCAAGTCAAATAAGTTGCGAATAAACGCCTCCAAGGATCGTAGTTCCAATCCTCATAATCGATCTGTCGTCCGAAACGGTCACAAGGAGAAGCGATACTATCATTACAGGTTCCCCGCTAACGTTTTTGTTAGCGAGAAACCATCAATTGGAAAACCTAAGTTTTCGAACCCTCTACTATTTCTCAGGGATTATTCCAGAGAAGAAGTTCCAAGCGCGGCACAATCCGCATGGTTACTACATATGCTGGCATTCAACTTGCAAAATGTCGGCGGACAGTTGGAGAGTGAAGTTTGAAACTTTATGGATTCCTATTTCAGTGGGACGGGTTTGCGCCTCATAGGGTCAGTCCAGAAGCTATTGGCGACGCCTTTCTCTTCAGTCTAAATGATGTCCCAAAATTCAGCGACATTTCTGATCGGCACGGCGTTGTAATTCCTAAGCCTCTACCAAAGAATTGGCGGTTGTTCGAGTTCATTTCCAATGAACCGCTCACAAAGGACGACTCAGTCAAGCCTCCAAGAACGCTGGATAGGAACGGTTACCCTTACTGGATTCATATTCGAACCAATATGGATGCTGGAACAGTTATTGTCGCAGCCGCTACTTTTAGAATTGCGGTACAGGCTGTCATGACCATAAATGCGTACGTTTTGCCCAAGATGCAAAGACGTAATATCCGAGTTGCTGAACTCGCTGAAAGGCTGCTTCGTCACGAATCGAAGACGGAATACTACGTGACGCTATTGACTACAGACGTACCTGGATTTGGTGAGGCGGTTAAAAGCCTCTCTTTGGAAGGTGAAGATATTGTCGGTGCGGAATTTTTCCACTTTTCAAATTCAACAAGCAACGACAGTCAAAAGCAAGGACTACGTTATACGAATTTCACGGCGAAGCGCATAGGCCTGAGGCCAATCGACTCGAGATCCGAATGTGGTAGATTTGGAACGGACAATAGGATCGAGTTCTCTGATGATGGACTTCAAGAGCTTGAAGACTTCCTAAAGTACGTCAGCGTTTGATACTAACGGCTTGGGCCCGGGTACACACGCATGGTTGGCTCACCATGGAGTTCACGTTTAATTGGTTTTACGCCCAGCAGTGTTCCCACATGCAAGTTCCAAACCTCGTGCTCTATTCCGTGCTTGTCTTTGATATCCTTCAGTCGTGTTGCTGAAGCGAGTTTGTCCATAACCATAATTGCGTCCAGAACAGATCTCGAGCAGACAACTTGAGCATCATGTTCTTTTATCATCCCAGACATCAAACGAGCACAATTATTTATCGCATGACCAGTAAACTTACGGACCTGTCTACCGGCAATTTCCGCATCCCAGACTATGACTTGGTCTTTGTGAATCGCCGCGCGTACGAGAACTTTATAGTTCTCCTCTGTGATGTTTGCATTTTCCCGGTTTAGCCTCTTGTAGAAGTCTTTCAGTACTTCCAAGACGTCGACCTCGGCCCATCTAAACAGCGCATACCCTCCGTCACCGGCATCAACCCAATGTGGTGCTTGCGCATCATCCTCAGGCTGCTTTTCCTTGATAGCCCAGTTGAAGCACCTATCAACTGTTTCTTGCGCGAGCTTCTGGTCTCTCAAACTCTTTTGCGAGTATTTTATGATGTCCAAGCCCAAGATCACGTAGCCTGCAGGAGCGAGTTCGGCCATTCCATTCCTCAAAAACTGTTACTCGATCTTTCTACTTAAGGCGGCATAGCTAATACATGCACCTCAACCATATGCATTAGTATCGCAGGAGTTGTGTCTTATCAATGGATCATCTGTGAGCGTTGATGAGTCATCGAGAAAAACCGTGTCTTGACTGACCGCGCTGTCAAGCAACTCACTTTAAGGTGGACAAGTAGGTGGATAACCTACTATCTGTCATTCATTCCCCCAGTCTTTTAGGTCTTTTAGGTCCACTTTAGGTGCCGCAACAGGGCACTTCAGCTCTTTGATCCTGATCACGTTCGCAACACGCAGACATCATCGACCAACATGAATGCAGTTCTGCTCGCGGATACCGACGGTCTATTCAGACACCAGCCGAACATCAAACGGAATTGTACTTGAACTCCCACTAGATTGCTGATCGCCGTTCTCGACCGACATTGTCACCCTGCGGTTTTTCGAGTAGCACGCTTCATCGAAACAGACCTCAACGGGTGCAGTCTTTCCAAAATACTGGATAGTTATTCTGTTTCTCGGAACACCGAGTGCGATCATCGCTTCAGCCACAGTATTCGATCGCCTCGCTGAAAGCGAACTGTTGTAGGCGAGTGTTCCCTGTTCATCCGCGTGACCGGCAATGAGTATTTGTTCAGTTGGACTTGCGCGCAAGTCTGAAACGAACTCTTCAATTGTCAGGTATGCAGAAGCCTGCAGTGAGGAGGAATCTACCATGAAATAGACAGTGTCTGTTCTCCGACTGGGTTTAGCTCCTTGATCTGAGCTCGGCCTTGGCGCTGGCGTGAGCATCACACCTTCTGTCGAGTCTAGTTCTTGCAAAGTAGGCGTGTGGCTGTCGGCTAGCGATGCTCGGTCAGTACTTGTTGCGGACACTTCATTCTGTTTTGCCAGCCTCAAGGCCCCTAGAACTGCGAGGGTCGTGTGGTCAATCTGACCGAGTGCAGGGTCCAAAAGATTGTTGATTTGAAATTGCTCAACTTGTGCTCGCGTTCGAGGCCCTACGACTCCATCTATTTCTCCCACGCCATAGCCCAAGAGCGCCAGGTCGCGCTGCAATTGTTTCACATCAAGATTTGGCACATCAGTTAGTTCATCAGCATTAACTTCAAAGCCTTCCACTGCAACGTCAACGCTTGAAATTGGCTGACCTAGAGTTTGGTTCGTCGCAAAGTTGTAGCCGGACGACAAGGCAGCAAGCCGTTCTTGTCTTGCTGGATGACTGGTAGTGCTGTCGACTGAACCAAAGTTCTCCAACGCGCACTTTGCTTGGTCGATGGTGGCACCTAACCGCGCTAGGTAGACGCCCGAGAACCGATCGGCCTCCAGTTCCTCAATGTATACGTCTTCTGCCCTCAGTTGATGATCG
Source organism: Cognatiyoonia sp. IB215446 (assembly GCF_033963825.1). Lineage (NCBI taxonomy): Bacteria > Pseudomonadati > Pseudomonadota > Alphaproteobacteria > Rhodobacterales > Paracoccaceae > Cognatiyoonia > Cognatiyoonia sp. IB215446. The sequence goes on from NZ_JAXBMD010000001.1 coordinate 1,037,820, forward strand.
TGGAAGTGATGCCCAATCTCATGAGCCAGAACGCCTAGTATTGCGAATTCCGGATCACACTTCTCAGCAAGCCTATCAAAGAAGTCTTGGTTATAGATAATGAACTTTCGGGGTCCTGCGAGAATCGCTGCGGCGCTTTCTACAGTTCCTGAGTAGCTTTCGAAGAGGTTATTGCTTGTACCAACCGCCGACAGAATTCTTTCTATCTTTTCTTCAACGTTTGGGAGTTTGTCAAAAATGATCACACCGTCTGCGATTTCCGCACCAATCAAGAGCTCGCCAGCATATGCTGAGCCTGAGTCAAAGCTGATTCGTTGTTGGGCCTGTACTGTCCCGCAGAGCAGAAGCAGGACAATGATTGGAAGCTTATTGATGATGACCATGAGAAACCTCAAAAGAATCACTACAATTTCATCAACTATAGCCGCGTTGATGTTCGCGGCCCAAGGTGTGCTTGCATGTGGCACTTACGAAGGGCGGCTCATCCTTGAGGACGTTGCCGATCAATTTGTAAGAGACGACCCTGATGACATTGGACATACAGAGTTTCAGCTATTGAGCCCTTACACATTCATCGACTGCAACGGTACCCGACACACCGTGCCTCCCTATCGAGAGATTGGTGGAGAGACAGTCCCGACAGTAATAAATGGTGCATCCATCCCGCCTTCGGTTTGGTCTCTGGTTGGAGGGCCTTGGTCAGGTAGGTATCGAAACGCTGCCGTGATACACGATTACCTAGTCGAAACACGGTATTCGAGTTCGGATGTGACGCATCGAATTTTCTACGATGCTATGGTCACTTCCGGAACTCCGGCGTGGAAGGCGTCCTTAATGTACTATGCTGTATTGAAGGGCGGCGCATATTGGGAAGAAGGCTCAGCATTTGTGTCATCTGATAGAGTTGCAGACCTTTCCGTCGAAGACCTTGAGGAAGTTAAACAATTGTTCTTGGATCGAACTTACTCGCCGGAAGAAATTCAGCGACTAGCAGAGAATTGAGCCGTCTCTATGCCAGTTTGATGCAAGAACTACGTGGTGAAACTTACTAAAGTCGTCCATTTAGCCACAATAGACACGATCAAGCCCGTAGATCATCTGGTCACGCGCTCCCGCGAGGTAATCGGTGCTCTTCGCATCCGCAATCGGCATAGAGGCGTCTGCCGCGGCCATGCGCGCGTCGTCCAGCGCGCGCTGGGCGAGTTGTATGTGATTCAATGTGTCAGGGTTCATATCGTTCTGATACGCCACCTGTGCATCGGTCAATCGTGCTTGGAGCATGTCGACGGATGGTGTGCCGGGCGCGCCGGAGTCCATCATCCACATTGGCACTGTCAGCTTGGCGCCTCATGAAGAAAGCAAAGGGCGCGCTGAAATGGATTTACGAGGCGCTGTTGGCAGACATCAAGTCGTCCAGCAAGTTGCATATGGATGAAACGCATCTGGGGCAGATGTTCCCTGCTGTATGCGAAAGAACGCTCGCAGGGGGCGATTTGCACCGCTTACTGCCCGTCTTGCTCGGCCAGTTTTGTAATGCCGCTGGGACAGACTCTGAGCCGTTGACCACACCGCTGAACGCCCGAACATGCTTCCTGTTGTGAAATCGAACCTTGCTGTTCCCCTAAAGTGCACTCCCGACAAAGCTTTTGGGGTAAACTTGCCGGGGACACCCGATCGTGTTTTGTCAAAGTTAAGGTACGATTGTCACCGACAGACTTCAGAAAGTGTCGACCCTAAATTTTGGATCCTTGTAGTAGGCACGTGCGATCGAAATCAAGCGTGGTTGAGGTTCGCGCTCTGCCTCGATGTCGGCATATGCATCTAGCGCTTGTTGATAGGCCGATAGTGACTGGGTGCCAAATTGTCCATCAATGGCTGATTGCAGATAGCCCATCTCCGCCAAAAGCGTTTGGGCGGCCGCGTTAAGAACGCGATCGGAGAGAGGTTGCAATAGATTGCGGGCTTGCTCTGCCGCGTCAGGATTCTGCAAGGCTGCGGCTTTTGCTGCGCGGACTGCTGCATCGACGTTTGTGTATCCATCTGGCGTCTGATTGAGTATTATCCAGGCGCCGTTCGCGCCGCCCCAAGGGTCGCCGCGCGCGAGCCCGAGGTCATACCACTCCATAGCGACTTGATAATCTGCAGAAAAACCTTCTGCACCGTCGTAGATGCGCCCAAGACTTGTCGGTGCAGTCGGATGGCTTTTGTCTGATGCCGCTTTGAGATTCTCGATTGCAAGAGGAAGATCACGGGGAATGGTGCCGAGACCATTGGTGTAGATCAGCCCAAGATTGTTGTAGCCAAATGCACTTCCACGGCCCGCCGCCTCTTGAAAATAGCGCAGTCCACGTTCCGGCTCATAACCACCGCCGTTTTCATTGAAATGATAGGCGCCCAGTTCATTCAAGGCCTGAACATATCCCGCATCGAAAGCTCGCAAGAGCAACTCATACCCACGGTCCTTTGCAACGTCACTTTCCCCAAACCGCAAAAGTTGCCGCCCCAGCCCGTAAGCACCCAAGGCATCGCCATTCGCCGCAGCCGTTTCGTAATTTGCCAGTGCTGAGGCAGGCGCCTCGCCCACCTGGAAGCCACCCGCAACGGCTGACTGGATCGTCTCCAAACCCGCAAGCCCGGTATAGGCGCGGATGTGACCCAGATCCCGTGCTCTCTCCAGATGCTCTTTGGCGTCATCATAACGCTTGTGCGCCAAAAGAGCGCGGGCGAACTGGTAGTGAAATCGTTCGGTCTCTGGAAAGTCCTCGACAGCTTGGCGGCATGCCTCCAATGCCAAATCGATCCGCATGTCCTCAGCCGTCACTTCGATCCCCACCCCTTGTGGGTCAAGCTGTGCGCCGGCTTCTATGTCGCACGCGTTGACGGTCAGGTTGACCTGGACATTTATTTGATTGTCGCCGGCGGCGAAAACAAGGTTGTCCGTGCGTCCCGGGTTCTCTTGGCTGATATCGGTCAGATCTGACAATCTGGGCGAATAGCTCAGGCGATCCAACGCACTTGCAGGCACCGTGTCACCTTCGCGCAGAGCAACCTCAATCTCTGCGCCAATCAGTTGGAGGCCGCGCGTGACATCAGTGTAAGTGAGCAGTCCGTTTTCCGGTGCCCTGCGTAGCGTAACGGTATCGAGTGCAGCATCGATTTCAAGATCGGCGAGCTGTGTTCCAATGCGAACGTTGCGATCCCAAGCCTCGGTGACATTGACTGTCACGGGCAGATCAAGTCCTGCGCCTGCGCTGATCACTGGCCGATCCGAGTCCAAGATAGGCGGCGGAACATCTTCCACGAAAAAGTAGATATCGCCATCCAGGGTAGAGTTTGACCAGGGGACCTGCCTTCCGTCCGTTCGAAAGGAAACCTCTTCGCGCACGCTTGTAAAGATCGCCTCAATGGCCGTGGTGGGGTTGCTACGCGCCTCGGTGATAAACGCGCCGGTGTAGGGGCTATTATCGCCGATACCGTCATATGCAACAGCACCTGGCGATGTCGAAAACGAGATTATGGAATTAGTCGGCGCAACCTGACTGGAAAACCCGGTTTCAACGACTTCTTGCGTCGAAAACGGTCCATCAACGACACTTGCCCCGATAAACGGGTTATCCCGGCAGCTATCGAGAATAAAAAGCTTCAAATCAGCCTTGGCAGCAATCGCAGCGATCCAAGTATCGAGCGACATCGTCTGGAAGGGCACGTCGTATTGGGTCGAAATCCGCGCGTCGACCGGGATGAGGTAGTTGCTTGCCCCAATCTGGAAACCGTGGCCGGAGTAATAGAACAGGACTTCGGAATCGTCGGGCAGGCCTTGGATCACGTTTCGAAAAAACTGTTCAAAGCCCTGACGGGTCAGATTGTTTTGTTGAATGACGATGTATCCGGCATCTTCCAGAAACGATGCAACAAGGTCTGCGTCTGCATCCGGGTTCGGCAGTGCAGGCATATGCTCATATTCGGCATTGCCCACAACAATCGCATAGCGGAAGTTCGGTGTTTCAGGTTGGGCAAAGACGGGCGCCGCAGCCAGTATTGCAAAACTGCACAGCGCCGCCCGTATCATTCGCTAGAACAACCCGCTGAGGCCACCACCAGGCGGTAGGTCGCCGACCGGATCGACCCCCCCGCCTAGGCCAGGACCGCCAACGTCGCCTGGAATTGAAGGACGATTCGGCAAATCATCGCTAGGGAGTGACGGGCCTGTATTACCGCTTGACGAGCTGTCATCATCGTCCGCTGGCGAAGGGTTTGTCCCACCGCTTGATGCGTCGCCATTATCGGCGTTGTCATTGCCGACGTTGTCGCTCGGAGGTTGCGACGAAGAGCTACCGCTGTCGCCTGATGTTGTGTCTACAGACGCTTCATCCGACGTGGAAAACGAACGATCAGTACCTCGGTCTTGTTCGCCATTTGAGCCGACACGCGTTGGCGCTGTTACTCCTGGCCATGCCCAACCTTGGAAATTGAATCCCGCAGAAGTACCTGGCGCTTCGACGAAAGTGAAAGTTTCGGTATCAAAGGCATACCCACACCCCGACAAAAGCAAAAAACTCAAGTACACTCGACTTCTAAAAACACGTTTCATTGTTATGCGCTTTCGGCTGGATCATAAGCAGTTTTTTCGAGGCATTGCTAACACATAAAGGCAACTGGTTCTAGGCACGGTATTCCCTACGTTTTTTGTTCACTTGGCCTTCGTCCTTCGAAGGCTCTTTGCGGTCGCCAAGATCCGCTTTGTCGTTCAGACTGGCTAAGTGTTCCGAAATGCGACATCGGTTTTTCGAGCTGCCGCGCACTTTGCCGCTTTCTACATCTAAACGTACTGCTTAAAGACCGCCGGACCCTCAGGTGGCGCAGAACGGTCCATTGAGTGGTGGTCATGAAGCGGCAAGCAATAATACCGGGGAAGGTACGTCCCAATCACATGGTCAGTCAAAGTGATAGGGTAAGGCCCTATGCAGCAATTGCTAGATGCAATCATTTATGCCATCGGAATGCCTCAGGAGGCCGTACTGTTTACGGTCCATAATAACTAGGCAAAAAACGATTGGCGTCACGTGGGCTACGGTAATACCGTGTGCCCACCGCCCAGCAATAAACAAGGCGATGGGCATGTCGATCTTCGGCGACGCGGATTTCACCGATTAAGGGCTGCCTGGATGCCACCACGCGTCGAACCCGCCCGCTCCTCGTCATTTCTCTCGACGTCAATGATCTCGACGAGTGTGCTAAGACTAAGTGTGGTCGGATCCACATCGACAAACCCGTAGTCGTCCAGAATGCGATCAGCGCTGATTTCAAGGCCACTCAGACCAGTTTTTGGGCCTTGGAAGTCGCTTTGCTGGGCGGATGCAGCGAATGGCAAAGAAGCTAGGATAGCAACGGTGGTCGCGGCGATGGCTGTTGATTTAATAGACATGGTTTTCTTTCCTTTGTACTTTTTGACGTGGCGTCAGCACCACGTTGGGTTGCTTTTGCAGCGTCTTTTGCTGCAGATATCTGGAGTACTATTTATGCCCTCCGATGGGCTTAGAACTATGGCTTCTGCTCATCAACACAACGACGACAGCGGCGAACTCATCGGAACTTGAAAATTGTGCGTTCGATGATCACGCTTGGTTGAACACTTCTTGTTTTTTGTCGGCTGACTGTTTTGGACCGCCGTGTCGGTCACCGTAGGGTGAGCGATTTCACGGCAGCCGTTGATCTGGGTTAGGAAATTCAAGCTTTCCGTGATCGCTTTCACGTCTAGGGCACAGACCATCACCGCCGCATGTGGTGAGGTAATAGTACAGTTTAGTAGGTAACTGTTGAAAGCAACTGGGCCAAGTAAAAGTGGAAATGGAGTCGTTTTTTCATCTGTTGCTCTGATTTTGATCACGGATCATATTGCGCCCTTTTTAACTAAATGGCACGAGCCTCAAAAAGAGTTTGAACAACTTAGGGCCGAAGGCGTGACGGAGTTCACGCCTGAAAAGAGTTGGGAGTGTCGCGACGAATTTTTGAGCGATTTACGAGAACTTCAGCGAACCTCAATTCAATATACTGCATTCTTCGCGAAAGCTGCCGGTGTCGTGAGTAACGACATCTGATAGGAAAAGTAGCGCATTTATTGGTATGGCCACTTGCCCGTTGGCAAAACAAGGGAGCTTCCATTCAAGTAACTACGAGCACATTTGGGATAGGGTTAAGTCCCTAGCTCCATGTGGGGGGCTCAAAGCGCTCCATGCCACAAAAATCTGCTTTTCGATATATAGATGACTTAATAACTAAATTCAAATTTTCCACTCCTAAGCGCACGGCGCGGCGTTCACAACTAACTGTGCTAACTGAGCATTTTCCGACTGTGCTAACACTTTGCTAGGGTATTTTGGGATTTTCAGCGATTTGCGCTGCAACGCAGAAATTCAGCAAGCTTTTGTTTTTGTTTGATTTAAATGGTGCCCGGAGGCGGAGTCGAATTACTGCCTTGTGACGTCCAGCCATGTCCGATCACTTTAGAAGATGTCTGATTTTAAAGGAAACTTCTGTTCATTCGTGTCTTGTTATGCCCAGGTATATCCAATAAATAGGGGTGGATAGAGAAGGGGATAGAAGAATTGGCTGGTATTCACAGACTCACCGCTGCTTTCGTGAAAAACGCGCCCGTAGGCAAACACTGTGATGGCGCAGGACTGTGGTTCTTTAAGCGAGCCGATGGGGGTGCCCAGTGGAACTTGCGCCTGACAGTCCACGGTAGGCGGCGTGAAATGGGTCTTGGCCGTTTCCCCGATGTGACGCTTGGGAACGCACGCGAAGCCGCGCAGAAATGGCGCAACTTGGCAGCGCGCGGTATCGACCCGATCAAAGAACGTGAGCGCGAACGGCGGCAAGCCGAACGAAACTTGCACACCCTAGCGGACGTGACCCGTGAGTGCTTCGAAGCCCGGCAGGCCGATCTAAAGGGTGACGGAAAGGCGGGTCGATGGATGTCACCGTTGGAAGGTCACATCCTTCCGAAGTTGGGCGGTGTGCCGGTTGCGGAAATCGACCAGAACGACATCAAGCAGACCATTGCGCCGATCTATCACACGAAGGCGGAGACAGCTCGTAAGGCTCTTAATCGGTTGAACCTCGTATTGCAGCATGGGGCTGCAATGGGCCTCGACGTTGACCTACAAGCAGTCGCCAAGGCGCGGGCGTTGTTGGGCAAGCCCCGGCACACAGCGAAGCACATTCCAGCGATGCCTTGGGCTGACGTGCCGAACTTTTACGGCACTCTGAAACAGGAAGATACGATCACGCATCTGGCGTTGCGGTTGCTGATCTTGACCGGCGCGCGTTCCGGCCCGGTGCGCTTCTGCCATGTTGATGAGATAGCTGGTGACACTTGGACGATCCCGGCAAACAAGATGAAATCTGGGGTCGAGTATCGCGTGCCTCTGAGTCTAGAAGCCCAAACTGTGATCGACCTCGCACGACCGCTGGCCCGTGAAGGCTTCTTGTTTCCCAGCGTGCGGAAAGGCGTGATCAGCGATGCGACAATGGCGCGATTGATGGATCGCCGAAAGCTTGAAGCGCGCCCGCATGGGTTCCGGTCGTCACTAAGGGACTGGATCAGCGAAACAACAAACACACCACACGACGTAGCAGAGGCTTGCCTTGCGCATAGCACAGGAAGTGGGGTCGAAACTGCATACAAGCGCACCGATTTTCTCGAACAGCGCAGGGCATTGCTAGAGCGCTGGGCGGGTCACATCACAGGCGCTTCGGTGAAAAGCGGCAATGTGGTGGCCTTGTAGCAGGCTGATTGGCACAATTTTTTGGTGAGAAATCCAAAATTCTCATAAGACCCCGAAAACGCTGAAAAAGAATTCCAAATGGGTCATGACCGACTTAGGTAAAATGGTCATGGCCAATTTTTTACATTAAAAAACAAAGGCTTGCGCATTTCCTTGCAAGAGTTCACCTGTATGGCGTGCAAACCAATTATAGGTGAACGAAATGACAACTCAAAAGCAGTCACGGCAGGTCGTTATGCAGCGCATCAAACGGCAGGCCAGCGCGTTCGGTCTGACTCAGTCCAAAAGTATCGGTCGGATCAGGGCTATTCCGGGCCTGTCGGGTTTAAATGAGGCCTGTCGGGTTTTGTCGGCTTTAGCATTGCGAAACCCGCCCAGTGTTTTTCACTGCATTCACAGTGCATTACTGTCCAACTCTTTCTGATCTGTCGGGTTTGTCGGGTTTAAGTCCACAATGTCAGAGATAAGAGAAATTACACACGATAGGACGCTGTCAGACAGCCCATACATATATATGGCTGGAATCGGAAAAAGCCGACAGCCCGACAGAAAATCACCTGTGAAAGCCCTGCCCAAAAGGCTAATCTGAACAGGCTGTCCGGTGATAGATGTTCATTCGATTTGATTTGTCAGTCGGTTTTATATTCTTGCTGGGTCTGACCCGTACAGAAGGTCTTTCACAAAAGGGCCTGCGACTAAAAAGAAAACAGGAAGGGTAGAAGTGACGCTCCCTGCTTTAGCTCAGTGCTAACGCGGATGGCAGATTTGCAATGGTGCGTTGATGCTCGGATGTTGGGGGGCAGTAAGTAACTGCAGGCTTCGTGGTATCAGCGACTCCGCTTGTTGCTGACAACAAAACGAGTGCAAGTGCTCCCGCAATTGTTTTCTTGGCCATCGTAGTACTCCTCTTCCAATCATATTGATTTTCGGACCTCGGAGCCTGCAGAGAAGCCCTTTGCTATTCAATAGCAACCTGACGAGTTCATAACAAAAGTCTAGTTCGATAGGTTATGTCTAATGCTTCATTTCTCTGAAGTCGTGACTGGTGGACAGAGAAGGAGACACTCGATTTACATCCCTTCGAAGTCAATCCGCACGCCTTACGCGCGCGTTATACAACTAGATAAATTCCTATTGAACGGGCTGTCAAGATTGGGGTACCATGATACCCATGACCAGCGCGCCATCTCCTATGCCCGGAATGATCGGCTTCGTTTCACCGGTTCCAGCCGACGGCTATTCACTTGCCGCCAAAGCGTCTGTTCCCCGCGCAGGCGGCAGAACGGCGCGTTGGTCAAACACGCAAACACTTGCGGCTGACTGGGCCGCATATCTCGCCCACAACCGCGCAAACCCGATCCCAGTTGGCAAACGTGGCCGCACCGTTCTGCCACCGCTGACAGTTCTTGGTTTCTGCGCCCATGCCGATGTCAGCCGAACGACCTATTACGCGACGTTGAAACGCGATGACAACGTCGGGGCAATGCTGAACAGGATCGACGCGGCCATGAAGGACGCGCTGATCTCTGGCGCGCTCACACGGGCATATGACGGCAACATCACAGCCCGGTTGACCGGGTTGGCGGAAAAGACAGAGGCCAAAATTCACGCAACCGTGGAAGCCCCTGACTACGACCTAAGCATCCTGACCGACGAAGAGTTGGATCAGTTCCACAAGATCATGACCAAGCTGACAGAGGCGATTACCAATGAAGAATGTTCTTAAACACGGCGACAAAGCGTTGATCGTTGGATGTAGACGCCCTGGCGTCCAAATATCTCTCTGATACGGTTTAGTGGGAGAAAATCAGCATGTTTCTTGATCAATACCGACACAAAAATTGAGGTATCGAAGCCGCTCCCATCGAAAGGACGCTCAGGGACAGGATGTTGTACAAAATCGCCGCAATTCCGGCAGATCTTCTTGTAGTAGATTTCCTTTATGACGAATATTTCTGCCTCTTTGTAGGCGAGGCGCTCCCGTATTTCTTCGCCGATATCGCGATGACCGCAGCCACAGCCGCAGAGTTGGTCGGGGCGCGGTTCGTACTCTCGCGTTTCACGCCGAAGGTGTGCTGGATAGTTTTTAGGCTGCTTTCCTGCGCCGGTCTTGGATTTTGCATTTGGTTCCGATTGCCCCGCATCTTGAACGGGCATCTCTTCATCATCGTCAGTCTCAGAAAGTGGCTCATCAAAGTCCGACAATGCGGCGGCATCTTCAGGGTCAAATTTCTCGCTCTTCTTGCCGTATCGCGAGCGCTGCGCGTTCTTGAGTTGTGTCTTTAAGCGTTTGATCTCGGCAGCCAGCACCTTGATCTTGGCGGACAGCGTTGAGTTTGTTGCGTTTGACCTCACCAAGGCATCTGACAGCCGAGTGCTCAGCTCAATTATTTCCGCGGCCGCTGCGTGAACTGCCGGGTCAGCGTGCTCGGCCATGAAATCGCACTTATGTTGGATGCCGTCGATCATCTGGATCGACTGAGCACAATCATGAGTGGCTTATGGCCATTACAAATGTCGTAAAATTTCTCGAGCACTGCGCATAAGCATCCTCATCCAGCGTGCCGGTCAAACACACGTTCGTTGGTCACACCCGACGTATCGGACGCGTTTTCACTTGATTTCTGAGTGTATGGATGGGATGAAAAGGGAAGAGATCGTCCTAGACAGCGATTTTTCCGAGGCTTCGCAGGTTCCAACGCCTGCGGGCCTCTTTTCGTTTCAGAGCCCTGAATCTATGACATAGCTTGCCCCTTCTTGGTTGAAGGGTATTTGCCTGGCCAAAGCTCATCCGGGGATGATCCGATCTTTTCGGCGATGGCTTGTGCTACCTTCATCGATACGCCGCGTGAGTTGCTGACATCCAGCACTGTCGAATGCGACAGGCCCAGCTCGCGCGCAATTTCATTGAAGCTGCTGTTTGCCAGCTGCAGCCTCATCTTGATCTCCAAATGCTTGACTTTTGTCTCGTCCAAGATGGCACCATCTGTTTCCGAATCGCCTCACGATATGGCGATCTTCGAATCATGATCAACGAAAAATTCGCCCAACTAACTGTTTTGAAACGGGAATACGGATAGCAATAGGTATATTCAGACACGCGATGGCAGCGGTGAATCCACAACAAACCCGCTAGCGCTTTAATAAGCTTAGCTTTTAAAGGCTTCCGAAACACGCCGCGCTGCTTCAGGTTATATATCTTGGATAGATTTCGGATTTTGAACGCATTAAGAAAAATCGCCTAACTGTCAGATTTGACCTCCCAGCGACAAATCTGACAGGTATTATCCACCAATATGCGACTGCAAGATCAAGAAATAGAGCTGCTAAATCTATCCGAGGTTTGCAGCACGAGAAAGCTCTCAGGGCGTCGCAATCGGTTGATGTTGAGGCTGGCTTCGACAACCGGGTTGCCGATAGGCAGCATAGTTCAGCTGCGACTCTGGCAGTTAACTTACTTTTTTGAACTTGAGCGTGGTGACTTACGGAGATACCCACGACGCTTGGCTAAGGTTGGCAGCAAACCTCTGCCTTACACCTCGATTGGCTTGTATTGGGACGAAAGCTATCAACGACTAACGCCGATCCCAAGGTCCATCTATAGAATGTTGAGGGGTTACATCAGCTCCTTCGAAGAGTTGGAAGATCGATCAAGCTTCGTTTTCCCGGTCATACGAAAGAACGGCCGGGTCGAATATGACCGAGCACTGACGGTCAAGGATGCTCACAAAATCCTAAGGGAAATGCAGATCAGGGCAAACCCAGGAACACATTTCGACTGGAATAAGATACGGCAGCTAGCTGTGGCAGGCATGCTGGGGAGAAAACTGCCAGTTCAGCAAATTCAACATTTAACGCGGTTCAAAGACCCAAAATCGATCAAGAACATAGCCAAAACCTATGGCTACCGTTTTGAAAGCACGCCCACATTTGAGCCTAGGCGCTTCGTTGGCCTCGACTTCCCCGATGGTATTCTGAAAGAGAACACATACTGTTATCCACAAGAACTGTACGAGTACGACCCTCCTTCCTACAGTTTAGCAGGCGCGTGATTTGACCTATTTCTTGGAAATTGGCCGCTCATGCGGATGGCAGTACATCCATAAAACGAGTCCAAGGTGAGTTCGACTGCCACGCTGCGTGTGCTCGCAGCGCCAAACTTGCTACAATCTTAACGGTCGGATCGCTGTCGCCCAGTTGGAAAACCAGTTGTTGATCATTACTGCAGCTATGATCTTAGGTGCAGATTGCGGAAACCGTAGAAATCTGCGGTTGGCACTCGTCAATGCAACTATCCTGATAAGCGCTAGTCAGATTTCGATTTCCAGCACCATACTTTTAACCCGATCCTCAAGCCGCCTTTGTATGGCTGGCGCCACTTTTTCAAAGACCGCGGCGTTCACGGAAAGGCTGTAGTCGAAATGCAATAACTCTGCATTATTGGTTGCGAACTTCGCGAAAAGTACCTGGGTCACCGACCGCTCCACATCAAGATCGAAGGCGATAAGCTTGATGCGTGGCCCTGTGCTGCCTGCTCTGACATGTGCGATTTGAAACTGGTTTGCCTGCGCGCGCTGCGACGCGCGGGAAAACAGCGTGATCCAAGGTCGGTCTTTGTCCATTTCCTTCAGGCTTTCCAGCACCTGCACGATCAGCGGTGCCGCACCAGCCACCGGAGCCAGCGCCGCCGTCACAAGCGGTACGATCGCCTTGTGCAACCGTGCAGCGCTTCCTTTGAACGCCCGCACGGTCGCGGTACGTTCTTCTATCGTCCAGCCTATGCGCCCCAAGACGTCTACATAGTGGCCGTACCAATCGGTTGATGTGGCGTCCGAGGTCGCGGCGATGCGCTTGTCCGCTGCCTGCTGCGCAAACAGAAAGGCGTTTGCGACCTGCTCGCGCAGGGCGGGATCCACATCCTGCGTGAAAGAAGCAATTTGCGAGCCGATCGTTGTTGCCAGTTCTGGCTTCTGGTAGTCGGGCGGCGATGCCGGCAGCTCCGTGACATCCTCTGCGCCCTCAGGCTGGAAGAATGGCGGTAAGTCAGCGGTTTCGACAAAGTTGAGCGCTTCGCGTTGCAGTTCATCTGACATCGGCAGGCCTTTCGTCGATCGGGTTAAGTCATCTCGTCAAAAAACTTTTCGGCGTCGAGTAATCCGCTGCCGAACCCCGGGTGTGGTACATGCGAAAAGTGCTGTGTGCTCAGCCGCAGGCGTTGCTGGATCTGCACCGCATTGGCGTGCCGATCAACGCCTGCCTTTTCATTGGCGGAGTATGCCAGCGCGATGGCACCAGCCACATGTGGCGCCGCCATGCTGGTGCCATTCTTGGCAGTCTTCGCGTCAGGTTCGGAATTGGCCAGCGCGGCGACGATAGCGCTGCCGGGGGCGCATAGCTCGGGCTTGAAACGACCATCGCGCGTTGTGCCCAGTGACGAGATCGGTAGCAGTTTCATGGGAAAGGCTGAGTTGCAGGCGCCCACGGTCACTACCGAGCGCGCCGTGCCCGGAATGGACAGCGTCATCTCGGAGTCGGGCTGTTTAAAGCTGACAGACCGGTCGCGCACCCGTTCGGCCCAAACATGCACCATCGCGGTCATGCTGACGACCCGGAGTGCATGCAGATCGAGCGTCCATGTACCGACCGGAATCGCGCCGCCGGACTTGCGTTTGACAGAAATGGCCAGGCGATTGTGTCCGTTGTCTGAATGCCCCTCTGACAGGGTCAGCCGGCAAGTATAATCTGCTTTGTCTTGCGATGCTTCGATGTTTCCGAAGTTGACAGGGCCTATCACCGTGCCGTCCGGGGCACGCAACGTAAACGCCACGTGATCACCGGGTTCGAACCACGCTTCCAGGTAATCGAGCTTTCGATTATTGGCGGGAGTGTCCCAGGACATGTGTACCATCCCACCTTCAGCCACCTGGATCGAAGAATGCCCGCCGTGTTCGCGTTCGTTGCCCGCTGACTTCACGATCACCAGTCCTGGGGTGCGCCCGTTGTCGGTGATCCCGTCGAAAGCGGTCTCGAGCGTCGTCTGGCCGTCATGTGCGCCCGCATTCATCCCAAGACTCACGTTGATCACCATCGGTAGTGAATGATCGAGAAGAGACGTTCTGCCGCGTGAGATTCGCTTGAGCAGGTCGAGCGCGTCAACATGCGCCGCCGAATAACCGATGCTGCGCGGCTCGTCGGGGTTGTCGGGATCGCTCGCGTTATGCGCGGCGACCATGATGATGCCGGCATCCGGCGCCATACCGTCGCCTACATCAGCGAAGGCGCGCCCTGCGGCGATACTGGCGACATGTGTCCCGTGGCCGGAAAACGCGTCGCGCAACCCGGGCGGAATGGTCGCGTCATTGTCGGCCTGATGTGCGGCGCGAAACGTCGCGATGTCCTTTGCGGTATAGAGCGAGCCATAGTCCTGCGAGAAGGCCTTTGGATCGACCTGCTTGGGACTCTTGCCGCTATCGTCATACTGGACCCACACCGCCCGGATGCGCGAATTGCCGTCGCTGTCATCGAAGGCCTGATGCAAAATGTCGATGCCGGTGTCGATGACGCCAACAAGTGCCCTTTCGCCACGCTCTGCCACGTCTGGGCGGGTATGAACGGCCGTCCCCTTCACATGAGGGACCGAGTCGGTCAGCTCCTCAACGCCCGCTTCGCGGCTGGGTTCCACGTCGAGCGTGAAACGGTCGGTTCGGAGGTTCTCCACACCCTGCGGGGTCGCGACGACCGATGCGATCCTGCCAACCCGCGATTGCACACGAACGCCATTGGGTGGAGTCCACTCATCAGCGTCGTCCAAGCGGACGAGAAAGTTGCGCTCGCGCATGTCGACGGTCTCGATGCCGCCATGGGTGCTGGCGTCATCCTCTGTTCCGAAGTCGAAAGAGCGGTGCGTTGCCTCGAACGTGGCGTCGGGGTCGTCAGTGATTTCGGTCGCCGCCTCACGGAAGGACGCATCACGCCGGTCGCTGAAGGTTTCATGCAGGCCCTCGAACGAGATTTCGGCAGCTGCACGGGCGCTCACTTCCGCCACGTAGGCGTCGATCCGGTGGTCGCTGACACCTGCCACCAAACCTTCGACGCTGGCGTCGAGCATCTCTTCCGAGGCCATGTCTCTTCCAGGCGCCCCGGTCTCCGCGGCGTTGCCGATATCTGGTCGGTTCTCAATCTCATCCGAGATCGCGTCGATCATTTCCTGCAGTTCGACGAACTCGTGGATGGGCATCTCTTTGTCACCGATCGATGCTGTCGCACCCATCTCCGACGGGGGGGACGCTTCGATACCGAAATGCAAATCGTCTGTGCCGCCCACGCTGAAATGGGTCCGAAAGCCAGTGTGCGAGTAGCCGGGCGGCACCTGTGTCACGATGTCATCGCGGTTGACGAAACGCCGGTAGCGACCGCCGAACCGGTCGAAGATGGCTCGCGCGGGACGCTTTCCCAAGAGCCGCGGCTGCCCGAATGTCATGATGCCCGCGATCTTGTGGTCGCGATGGGTCAACGCCGCTATCACCGCGAGCGCACCCCCGAGACTGTGCCCCGCGATCCATAACGCCCGATCCTCGGCGCGCGCAACCGCCGCATCGACAACCGGAGCAACCGCGTCATAGGCGTCGAGAAATCCGCGGTGCAGCGCGCCCCCGAGGGACGGAACGAAACGGGGCGCTATCCTGAGGTTACCCAGCCAGTCTGCCGTGCTGTCGGTGCCGCGAAAAGCAATGACCATCATTCGGTCGTTTTCCAAAATGATACCTTGAGATTCGCTCGATTCAAAGGCTGCCGCCTCGACTTGCCAGTCTTCGCGCGCCAGCCGCTCCGCCTCTCGCGCGGGGTGGTAGGCGATTTTGCACGCGGAGACCAGCGCCAGTGTCGAGCGCCAAGTAAAGCCTTGGTTGGGATCGGCAAGCCATGCCTCGCGAAATCTGAAACTGTGGGCCACCATTAATTCACCTCGAAATTAAGTCGTATGAATGTGCTTATTTCTCAAATTCAAACCAAGCCAAATTGACGCCCGGTGGTTGTAGATTGTGAGAAGTACTGCAAAAAATCAAGTTTCAATTGTACCGCACAGGTTCAACGCACTTTAGCCGGCATCAATCCAACTCAATTTGTCCGGGCCTTGCACCGTTTGCGTCGCACCGGCGCAAATGCTGTTTTTTCTTGCTAAAAGCTGCAGCCTATACAAGAATTCAGATATTAAAAGAATTTAATTCACTTTCAAGATGGCTTCATCTTGTTGTTTTTAGGTTTGTCAAATGGTTAGAGGTAATAGGAAAGTAAGTTCTCCCGATCTTCACTCTGCCGCTGCAGCGGCTCTGATGTCCAGCGCCCGCGGCTTCGCGGTTCTCGACAACAATCTTCACATTCTGAGCTGCAACGAGAAGATGGATGAGTACTTCGACTCGCCAGCGGCGGGACGGTCATTGCTCGAGCTTTTCGTAGGATACGAGGATGTTATCCGAAAGGCGGCCGCCAGTCGGGCACCGCGCCAGCTTGAGAGGATGATCATGCAGGCCGATGGCCATGCGGAGGAGCGCATTGCTACGGTCGAATTAGGACGGATCGAGATCGCAGGCGAGACATACAGCATCGCCATAATGGCTGATGTTTCGCAATTCGTGCAGCAAGATTACGCGGCACTTGAAGGAGCGAACTTCGGGATGGTACGGCTTGACGAGAAAGACCCGCCTACGGTTCGTTACATAAACGAACGTGGCGCCTCGATTTTGGGTCGTACACGCGCCGATCTGCAGGGAAGACCCGTCCCGGTGCAAGACATCTTTCCGTCAAAGGACGAAGTAAGACGTTTCAACACGCAGCGCGAGATCCGCGCTTCTGGCAAGTCAACACAATTCAACATTTCGGTGCGCCGCGAGGACACAGGCGCGATCGTCCCGCTTGACATATTCGCCCTACCCGAGTTCGACATGAAGGGAGAGCGTTACACCGGCACAACGGCGATATTCCAGTCTAAACTGAAGGCAGAGGCAAGTCGGCGGTTACATGACATTACCGAAGAGTTCGGGGAGCAGCCGCACCGGCTAGCAAGTGAAGGTTTGCGCGAGATCGCCAAGATCGTGCCGCATGATTTCGCGACAATCAGCTTCTACTACGGCGAATGGGTCCGCACCGTACATCTAGAACCACGCCCAGCACCGATGTGGGATAACAACTGGTTCAAGCTCTCGCCGGAAATCGTGGAGTTGATGAAGATTGCGCCGGATATCGAGGCTGAGGACGGTCAACCGATCGGCGGCGCGCTGGTAGACGACATTGCGACCATGTTCGAACCTCACATGAACGCGGATGACCTCGCTCAGGACAAGGTCATGGTGCGGCTCATAAACGAAGGCTACAAATGCCTGATGTCAGTGCCGCTTCGCGAAGACGTGGGCTACAGCGAGAATGGGCGAGAATGGAAGGCGTCGCTTACGCTCTTTCGTCGCGATGCAGCTATGCCTTTCAAACTGCGTGATATCCGCAATCTACGCGACGAGATCGGCGCGCTCAGTTTCCTGCGCAGCTTCATGCACGGCTACAACAGTCGGGCTGAAAAACTGAAGAGTAAGCTGCGCAAGAATATTCGGGGTGCGGCGTCGCTTGACGACGCTATCCAAGCGCTCCCAAATTTTCTTGTCAACCACTACCAACTTCAGCATGCATCATATTTCTGGTGTAATCACGGTCTTCAAGAATTCGAGCTCTACCACCAGTCTGACCCAAAACCGACGCGCATAGTGTTGGACGAAAATTTCCAGCAGGGTTTTGAGGCCGACGGTCATCTTGCGCTCAGCTTCAAACGGCGTGCCACAGTCGTTTGCAACGATCTCGAGGACGGCAGCCAAGACGCGCAGAAGTTTGTCTATAATGACGATACACGGGCCACTACCGCGTGCCTGACGGTGCCAATCGTCGTTGGCGGATTTCTGAGCGGCAACAGACGTGCCAAGGGACGCGTGGCGGGTCTGCTGCATTTGCAGAGCATCTCGCGTTATGCATTTCCACCTCCGATTCAGAAGGAAATCGAAGAATTCGTGCAGATTATCTGCAGTACGCTTTACGGCTTACAACGGGACGGCATCATCCAGACTCTGCAGCAGGAGATTCCATCCGGGCTCATCCTCTGTGACCGTTTTGGCGTGGTTTGGGGCGTCAACGAAATGGCCCTTCAGATGCTTGGCGTGTCGCCGGACGTCGACTGGCGCCCAGACACGGTCGAACAGATCTTTATGTCGGATGATGATGTGCGGCTCGCCCGGCTAGCGCTGAACGTCAAGAAAGAGCAGATGGCGCTGCGGCACACATCCGGTGCGCCTGTGAATGTGCTTGTGGATACCGCCGATCTACCTTGGACGGGCGACGACAACCGTTACAGCAAGGGGCTGCGCTTGATCCAATTAACTGACCTCAACACTCTGCGGTGGCGACATAACATTGAGACTGTGAAGGCCGCAGTCACTGGCCTTACATCCGATATGAAGCATCATCTGGTCGACGCACACCGTCTAGTCCGTAAGCTTCGGCGCACGATGGAGGATTCTGGCGCAAACAACCAAATTGGTCAGACTATCGACAAGTTGACTGATGCGCTGGAGCTTTCTTCGGTTACGACGGAGAAAGTCTTCCGCAGGCTCAGCACCGAAGACAATCTGCCAACCGTAAGTGACGCGAAAGCCACCGATATCGTTGAGGTTTTGCAAGATGCGCTTGGAAAAGTCGAGGCACGCGACATCTTCGGCTCCCGTTCAGCTATTCGGCCACTGCAATCGCGACTACTGGTCAGCATGGGTCGGCGGGAACTCATTTTTCTCTTTGACACGGTGCTAGAGTATTTCGCCGCGCGTAAATCCACAAAGAGCAAGTTGATGGTCGGCGTGACCAAGGGCGATGGCGTGGCAACAGTAAGCTTTGCAGCCCACCTGGGAGAGGCGAACCTGGCAACCTCAGATAGCCTTATGCGTGCCTTCAAGATGGGTCTGCAACTTATTCAACTCAACGAGACGAAACTACGCAAGACGCTGGAGGCGCACGGCGGAAGCATGAGCCACGGGCTAAACCCGCGGAAGGGTCACAGAACCGAATTCAAGATCACACTGCCGGTGGTGTCCGATGGAATATGAAGTCTATTTCAAGCGTGTAATGACCGCCTTCGCTGATGCGGAATTCGACCGTCGTTTGCAGGAATGGGTCTTCGATATCGCGGGTGATGATGTTTCGGTGCGCAGCGCGCCCACATGCGCGGACGTCCTTAAACGGATAGAAAAGTTCGCGCCGGACCTGCTCATTATCGATCTCGCACTGCCGCTGGACGAAACCCGCCCAAAGGACAGGCTAGCAACCTCAGGTCTAGAGTTTGTAGAAAGTGAGCATTTCCGTAAGCTGTTGCGCGCCAAACAGATATCGCTCATCGTCCTCGATCAGATCGATGCGGGCACAAGCGTGGAACTGCGCGTCGGTCGAATCCCTTTTGCGCGTATGTTCCCCTATGCCCGCTTGCCCGAACGCGATGTGTTCGAGGCCCTCGAGTCTCTGATGATCGGTCTTTACAAAAGCTGGATAGCCCCTGTTGACATGACACCACCCGTGCCCGCAGAAAGACCTGTGCTTACGGTTGAGGTCGTGCTGGAGGAAAACCGGTATGGACGCGTCAAGCTGCACCTGACAAACGAGCCGCCGCGTGACTACTGGAAAGCGATTAATCCGCAAGAATACGACTACTTCAATGACCTCTCCGGCATGTTTCAGCGCTTTGCGCGCCGCGGTTTCGACGGCGACGATGACTGGCGCATTGATGCGGCCCGCATCGGCGAAAAGATCTACACCTGCATCTTCGGCAATGAGTTGCAGACTTCGATACAGGACTGGCTGGAAAAGTCTGAGCTTACGGACGAAGATATGCGTATTCGCATCACTACGCCTTCCGACCAACATCGCATCCTCTTCGAGGCCTTGACCACCAGCTACGAAGGCGGCTTCAAGGCAATCGACACGCCGATGGCGCGGCAGTTGCAAATAACAAATGATACGTTCCGTCCTGGACCGAGACTACGTGAGGCGGATGCACTCAACGTGCTGGTTATCGACGCGAGTAAGACCGAAGAGCGTACCATGGATCTCGAGTTCGACGCCGACTTCCGTGCGTGGCTCAACCGTCTAAACCTTAAGAGTGGGCATGTGCCGAAATTCAAAACGCTCAAGCACGGAGCGGACGAAATCAAGATGTTTAAAGATCTTCGAGACGCGATACGAGACGATAATCCTTGGCCCGTTTTCCCTGATGTTTCACCCGTCGACCTACTTGCGGATGTCCGTGAGGTACGGATTCTCAATCCCGACGAATTAGGGTGCCAGTCGCCGGCCGATTTTGAAAAACAGATCGGCGACACGCTGCGCGCTAGGGCCCAGGACGGCAACGACTGGCACATTGTGCATTACGTTGGTCATTCGGTCGCAGCGCAGGCACATTCGGGTAAATCGGGCTTTTTAATCCTGCCCGGTGGCAAAAACGTTGCGCCATTTACCGTCAATAGTGTCCTCGCTGAACTACCGGGCGCCGGCACACGGTTTCTCTATTTTAGCAGTTGTCAATTTGGGTCAGCCGAAGTGGCACTTTCCACGGCGCAGTGGCGGGTCCCCTCATCCATTGGCTTCCGCTGGAATGTGAATGACAAAAGTGCCCTGATCTTTGCCTCCTACTTCTATCACGCGCTTTTTTGCGAGCGTCTGGCGGTCGATGAGGCGGTGCGCGATGCGCGGCGCAAGACCAAGGAGAAGACACCTGATAGCGATCTGGCTTGGGTTTCGGCGGTCTTCACCTGTTACGGTCAGCGCTGGCACGGCGGATGGGGCGAAAGGCTGCGCAGGCGCGAGACAGCCGCCTGAACAGAGCTCTTTGGGACATGAAAAACTGGTCTTTTCGAGACGCATGCAAGTGCGAAAGGATTGGTGTGTAACGGTATCGTTCTCTTGCGTTCTGATGTCACTTCGGCGAACGGCCCCAACGTCCAGCCAAGAGTTTCAGGGGCGGCCTACCCTGAGGGAAGGCCTGCCACTTTAGCACTACCTGCGGAGCTGATGTAGCTAAACTGTTTCTATGGAAGAAATGTCTGCAAAAGCACCGCACTCTTTGTTTGATCAGTATCGACCTAACGATACGGCCAAACTTTAAGACGCTCGCAACAAACGCCGTCGCCGCAATAACTCCTTCACTCTCGTCACTAGTTTTGAGAGTTGCATTAGCATGCTGCAAAGGGTCCGGCTGGAACCGACACTTGTTAAATTGCTGCAAAGCCCCATCCTGGTGGACTTGTCGGACTGTAGAGTGCTGCATCCCACGAATGCAAACAATTTCTATACGGGCAGAATCTGTAAGACGAGAAGGCGACTTCGTTCTCTTTGAGTCGTTTCTTATTTCCAATTGCAAACAGCGGAATTCACCCCAACTCCTTCCGGTGCTCGACGTCTGACCAATGCTTATTGATGGGTAATTTACGCGCACGTCGGGCGACATCACCATATGTCACGGGCATGAAATCCCAGACATCGACACCTACATTGATGGAATTTCGCGACCCGCGCCAATTGTTGTGAACGTGCCCAAACAATTGGAGAGCTTCGCGTCTCGCGTGGTTCCACGTAATCATTGGATAGTGGCACAGCGTGTTGCGCTGCTTCTTTGGCCCGTCCGGTACCTCAGCCATTAACGAGACCGAGGACCAACCCAGTGACTGGGTTAGGTCGCTGTCATGATTGCCAACGATCAGATGCTGGCGCGCTCCAGGCAGCTGGTCAAAGACTTGTTGTAGATACGCTGGGTCCTTCGCTGGCGCACCGAAAGCAAAATCTCCGATGATCCAGAGATCGTCCTCAGGCTTCACCACCTTCCACATGTTTTCAAGCATGACACCGTCCATATGAGCGGAGGACTTGAATGGACGGTCGCAAAACCGAATAACGTTCTCATGCCCAAAATGGGTGTCTGCCGTGTACCAATTTGTCATGATCGTCGTCTCATAGATGTTGTTTGTTTCGAGCCCCAAGCGCGACTTCCCTAGACTGCTATCGGGCGGCGCACGCCCCTTGCGGTAACGCGCTTCCAGTCGAGCCCTTCAAACAAGGCTTCGAATTGAGATTTGTTTAGGGTGATCATGCCGTCCTGGATACGCGGCTATTCGAAGCCTTTGCCCTCGATGCGCTTGTACGTCATCACGAGACCGGTCCCATCCCAGACGATCGGTTTCAGTCGGTCAGCTCGTTTTGAGCGGAAGATGAAGATGGCACCGCTGAAGGGGTCGAGCTCAAACTCATTCAGCACAATCGCTGCTAGGCCATCCATACCCTTCCGAAAGTCGACCGGCTTGGTCGCGACATAAAACTTAAAGTTGCCAGCCGGAGAGATCATGGGTCACGTTCGAAAGCGCTGATCAACCGCGCCAGCTGATCGATTGGAAAAGTTGGCGGCAACAGAACTTCACAGCCCGCGCGCTTGAAAACAATCTGAGGTGGCGCAGGTGGCACGATCGGATCATCGCGCTGAACTTTGATTTCGGCAAACGCCGGGGCTGGTTCTTGAGTCCTCTTTGGCTTGTGAGGTGACTTTCGAGAACCACCTTTTCGCCAACTGTAGGCTGTCTTGTTCGAAACCTGGCAAGTCTTTTGCACCTCACCGATTGATAACTCACCTGATCTCATTCTCTGACCCATCGCGCGTTTGAATTTTGTGGGCCACAAACGACGGCCATCTTTCCCGACAGGGATCGAATAGCCGAAAGCGTGGAAGACGTTTTGTATTTTCTGATCACTTGCGAGCTCACCCAAGTTTTGAGAGTTCATGATGCCTGTATCCTTTTTGGGGCATCATAAACCGGCAGGCGCTAGCTGATCAGGGGTCAATTAGGGGGTCAGATGCACCGCTTACGACGGGCATAAGGCCGATTCAGATTTACCCGGGCATCGCCTTAAGAGAACGGCTACAACGAACCCTTCAACGGAACCCTCCGCTGCGAAATCCTAAGCGCCGAAGGGTTCCACAAAATGAACCAGACATAGATCATCATATATACAAGGTTCGGGCCACATAATCGGGTTAGGCTGGAAAAGTCTGGTCGCTTGCAAGCGAAGAGTGGCCTAAGCGAGCACTCGGCACGGCACGAAAGCCCGACAGGTCCATAGCATGACAGCCGCAAACTGTGGATCATTTCGTACCCCGGCTTCCAACCGTTCTCCCTGTCCTCTAAGACGTCGATAAATTCATTCAAGTTAGCTCCGGTTTTGGGGCGCTGGTTGGTCCAAATCTCATATGTCCGAGCGTCATCGTACTTATTCGGCGGCGACTGTATCCATCGAGGATTTGACCGGCACCTTCCTGTCTGTGGCCAGGACAAGCACATCACGTTTCCGCCTGTAGAGCAGCGTAAAAGCCGCTGGTGTAAAGAAGAACGAGATCACTGCGGAGAACATCACCCCGCCTGCGATTGCGACCGCAAATGGGGGCCAGAAGCCGCCGCCAGCGAGGATCAGGGGTAGGAACCCACCGAATGTCGTGATCGTGGTTGATGTGATGTGTCGGCTTGATCCGGTGACCACATCCGCGATGGCGTTTGTGTCGCCGGCTGCCGCATCCGGATTGGCCTTCAGTCCAGTCAGGATGATGATTGCCGCGTTGATCGAAACCCCGATAGAGCCGATCACTCCGATAATGGCATTGATACCAAAGGGGTATTGCAACAAGGCAAGCGATAGCATCGACAGCCCGGCTGACAGAACACAGACGACTAGGGCAATTGCAGTCAGGCGGAACGAGTTGAATGTCAGCACAATCGTCGCAATCGTGAGCGTCACGATCAGCCCGACGGATGCCATAAGGTTGCCAACCGTGCTGGAGCGCGCATCGCTGTCGCCGCCAAGCTCGATCCGGTAGCCGCGCGGCACGTCGAAGCCTCTCTCATCAAGGGCGGTGAGCGCCATTTGCAAGGCCTCCTCCGGCAGGACACCGGGCACGATGAAGGCTTGCACGGTGTTGATCCGCTCGCCGTTGCGGCGAGTGATCACGCTTTCGGCTGGCTCAAGCACCGGGTTAGCAAGTTCGGACAAAGGCACAATCGGCAATGTCCCTGAGCTGGAGAGTGCGCCGCCATTTGGCAGGATGATGGGCAGATCGCTGATTTCTTGCACGTCGCTGCGCAGATCGCTGTCAAACCGCACGCGGACGGGCAATTGATCCGTGCCTTCAACAAGGCTGCCGCCGGTGACGCCGACCAACCCGGCTTCGAGTTGCGATGCCACATCCGTCAGGTTCAGCCCCAAAAGCCGCACTGCATTTTCGTCAATCTCATAGCGCAGCTGCGGCGCACCACCGACAACCCCGGCGCGGACCTGCGTGATCAATGGCAAGTCCGCCAGGATCGCGCGTGCCTCATCGCCGAGACTGCGCAGGACATCAAGGTCGGGTCCGACGAGCCGCACTTCAATCGGGGCTGCGACAGGCGGACCCTGAACCAGATCGCGGACAATGATGCGCGCTGCGGGGTAGGTGGCCTCAAGCCTGCGCTGCAATTCTGGAACCAAACGTGCCGCGTCTGGTGCCGTGTCGGTCTTGACCATGGCTTGCGCATAGGCAGGCTCGGACGCGCGGCCGCCAGTGATGTTGTAATAGAAGGCCGGGCCCGATTGTCCGATGGACCAGTAGACGCGGTCGATCCCGGCGGTCTCGGCAAGTATCGTGTCGACCTCGGTTGCGATGGCGGCTGTTTCGGTGATGGATGTGCCGGGTGGCATGTCCATTTCAATGTAGAATTGGTCACGCTCGACACCGGGGAAGAATTGAGCTGTGAGTGTTGGGAAGGCGGCGAAGCCGAGGACCGGCAAGACCAGCGCGAGCGACATGGACCGAACCGGATTGCGGACCGACAATCCGATCAACGCATGAAAGGCCCGACCCAGTCGCGGCATCTGGATGCCGCCAGCCCGCCCGCTGCTCAGAAAGCGCCCGGCGAGCGCGGGTGTGACCGTCAGCGCGATGAAAAGCGACCAGATCAGCATCAGCACCACGGCAATGGCAATGGAGCCAACAAAGTCACCCGCAGGGCCGGGCAATAGGATCATCGGCGTGAACGACAGGGCTGTCGTCACCGTTGAGGCGAGCAGGGGTGCTGCGAGACGCGCGGTTGCGTCGCCGACGGCATCGATCCGTGCCATCCCCTTGGCAAGACGCTGGCGGACTTCATCGACCATGACAATCGCGGCATCAACCAACAGACCCAAGGCCACGATCAGGCCGGTGACTGACATCTGATGAATTGGCAATCCGATGAAATTCATGCTTGCCAGCGTGGCGAGTGAAACGACAGGCAATACAAGTGCGACGATGGCTGCCGCCCGCACGCCCAAAGTGATGAAAAGCACCGCCACAACAAGGCTAACACCGATAGCCATGTTGGTGCCGACCTCGGCCAGGCGGTCTGCGGTGTAGGTGCTTTGATCGAACATCAAGGTCTCGGAGAGGCCTACCGGTATCTGATCCGCGCCAGCAGCGAGTTCCTCGCGCACAAACGTCATCCAGCGGTCAATCTGCACGCCGTCTTGCGCTAAAACACCGACCAAAATGGCGGGCCGACCATTGGCAATCGCAAGTTCTGATGCCGGTTGCCGGTCGCCGCGCGTCACCGTCGCGATATCCGCCAAAGTCACCGTTGCACCTTGCGCATTCTGGCGCAGCACGACTTCGCTCAGACGATCCAGCGCCTCAATCGCACCGGAGATATTGATGGTCAGGTCCACATCACTGCTCTGCAGCCGTCCGGCCTGCACCTTTCCGTCCGCCGCCGTGATCAGGCGCGAGATGTCTTGGGCGGTCAATCCCAAAGTGGCAGCGGCTTGTGCATCGACGGTCACCAGCACCTCATCCTCTGTCTCGCCAAAGAGGTCGACTGCGCGTGTCGAAGGGATGGCGCGCAGACGGTCGGCCAACGCGTCGGCATGGGCCTGAACGATGGTCATCGGCACCGTGTCGTGGTCAGCCGTGACCGCGATGACACCTGAATAAGCCGAGATCCCTTCAGCGTCGAAATCAGGCGCCTGCACACCGGCTGGGAAGGTGCGACGCGCTGCCTCAACCGCGTCGCGCGCTTCTGACCAGACCTGCTCAATGGTCGCGTCATCCAGTGTTTCCAACAGCTCAATTGAAACCACCGAAACGCCCGACCGCGAGACTGAGGTGATCACGTCAACCTCTGGAATCGTGCGCAGCTCTTCTTCGATCTCTGCCGTCACAAGCGTTTCAACACGCGCCGGGTCGGCGCCCGGAAACTGCGTCGTCACCGTGGCAAAAAGGTTGGTAATCGTCGGGTCTTCTTGGCGACCGAGTGAGAGGAAAGAGGATAATCCGGCTGAAATCAGAACGAGCAGGATAAGCGCCACAAGGCGCGGCTGGCGAAATGTGAGTGTACGCATCGGACCTAGCCTTTCGTCGCGAGGACAGAGACCTGCTGACCCGGCACTAGACGATGCGCGCCGGATTGGATCAGCTGCGCCCCATCTGCAAAGGTGCCGCGCACATAGGCACGGTCGCTTTCGGCATGCAGAATCTCAACCGCCGCTATACGCACAATGCCATCGTCAACCACCAGAACGGTCCAAACGCTTCCGGCACCTTCTTGCAAGGCACCAATCGGTACCCAGGCACCGCGTGCCTGAACCGGTGTCTGCATGGTCAAGATCGCCGTTTGTCCGAATGCCGGTGCAGTTGGTGCATCAACGTGCAGCAATGCTGTGCGCGTCCGTGTGACCGGGTCGATATCGGGTCGCAGCTGCTTGATCCGGGCTGGATAGCTGGTGCCCGCGATCTCAATCTGGGCGTCTTCCAGCATCTCGGGGGTAATCTGCAGCGGCAGCCCGATGCGCACGACGGGTGCCGTCGTTTCGATCAGGGTGAGCACATGTTGGCCCGCGCCCAGCGTTTCATTCGCTTCAACGGCTAACGTCCCCACGCGTCCTGAAAACGGGGCGTAGATGACCGATTTGTCGAGATTGATCTGAACACTTTGCAAGCCCGCATCGATTTCGGCAATCCTTGCGACCAATTCGTCCCGGCTGGCGCGGGCCTGATCGAGCGTCTCCTGACTGGAAAAACCGTCACCCAACAATTCCGTGGCGCGCATAAGGCGGCTCTCCGCAAACGTCAGTTGCGCGATTGTTGCATCGCGCGAGGCATTTAGGCGGCTGGCCTCGGCCTCCAAAAGGGCGGTGTCCAGCCGCGCGATCACGTCGCCTGCAGCGATAGCGGCCCCTTCTTCAACAGGTAGGGCGGCAAGGCGGCCTCCGAGTTCGAAGGAAATTGCAACTTCGGTGTTCGCTTCGACCTGGCCAAGGAAGCGGCGGGTCAGCATATGGGCGTCGTCAAACCGCAAGGTCTCAACAGCAACCGGTGTCAGGTCCGCGGCGGCAGGTGGCGGTGTCTGCGACGCACGATCTGTCAGAATCTCCGCGCCAACACTAACGGCAGCGCCCGCGCCGACAATGACGACCAATGTCCCGATCGCTGTCAGGCCACGTTTGACGAAACTTGGTTTTGTCTTGTCTTGCATAGGGTCACCTCGCACAATGCAATGTTAGCATCTCTAACATAAGTTAGAAGATCTTACTTTGACAAGTCTTACGTTCTTTGAAAAAGACTGGATCATGGAAAACGTAAAAGAACCGACAAGACGGGAGCGCTATCACCACGGTGATTTGCGCGCGCAATTGATTGAGGCAACACAGGCCCTGGTCGAAGAGAAGGGGCCTGACAACTTCTCGGTGTCCGAGGCCTGTCGCCGCGCTGGGGTGTCGACAGCCGCGCCCTACAAGCATTTCAAGGACAAAACGGAAATGCTGCGCGAAGTGGCGATGGCGGGGATGATCCGTCAATCCCAGCAAATGGTCGCCGAAATCGCCCCCCATCCAGAGGGCAGTCAGGCGCGCATCGTGGCCCTTGGCCGTGTCTATATCCGCTTTGCCACGACTGAGCCCGGCGTGTTTCGGCTGATGTTCACCTGGTCGGGTGACGAGGAGGCTGACGAGCAGCTTCAGACGCTTGGCGACCAGAAGTTTGAATTCGTTCAGATGGAAGTGGCCAAGTGTCATGGCCGCACAGAAATCGCCGACGAAGATCGTCAAAAGGCCTTTCTGTTATGGAGTTTCGTTCACGGGCTGTCGTTTCTGACCATTGACGGCAAACTTGCCGACAACAAGATGCCTAATGATCTAGAGCACGTGCTGGTCGAAATTGCCGAGCGCATTGTGCCTGAGGCGAGCTAAAGCTGCACCACCCCTTGCGCTTCGGCAGGCATTCCTGCAGCAATTGGGCGCAAGGCAAACTCCACGCGGGACAGGTGGTTGGTGACGGACCAAGAGCAAATCAAGGCAGAATTCGCGCTGCGTAAGCCATTGTTGCCGCCATGTTTTTTGCATTGGACGGAGGCTGCTAACGGGCACGAGGACGAGACGCTGCGTTTTGTCTCGTGGCGGCGGAACCTGACTTTGCAGGGGCAGTCCTTTCGGGAGTTTGAAGAGGTTGTTGTGCCGCTTTTGAACGGTCAGTTGGATATCGATGCGATTTGCGACAAGGCAGGGAATCTCTTTTCAAGGACCGACCTTCTGGCATCGCTCAACACGTTGGTACAGCAGGGCATTCTGGTTGAGGGCGACGGCGTGCCAACGGAGCCGGGCGCCATCGACCGCACGCCACAACTTGGCTGGCTGTCAGAAACAGCGCATGAGGGCATGGCGGCGCAAAAGCGGTTGGAGGCGGCACATGTTGTCGTCTTTGGGGCTGGCATGCATGGCGCCGTCGCAGCGCGTGCTCTGGTTGCGGCAGGGATCGGTCAGCTGACGGTTGTTGACCCCAATGAGGTGGCGGCCAGTGATCTATATTTCTCTGGCCTGTTTCAGAAATCTGACCTTGGCAAGAACCGGGCTGCGGCCCTCGCCGCAGCTTTGCATGCGGCAGATGGGGCAACACAGGTGACACATTATGATGTGCGCCCGGCAGATCCAAATGCGGTGATGCCGCTGATCTCTGGCGCGCATCTGGCGCTGTGTTGTGTCGAGTCAGGCGAGCAGGCAACGGCGCTTTATCTCAACATGGCTTGCAAGGCGGCAAATCTGGCCTGGATCGCGGCGTCTCTGGAAGGGACCAATATTGTCGTCGGTCCCGGCTTTTTCCGCCATGATACGGGCCCGTGTTACATGTGCTGGCGCCTGCGCGAAATGTCAGCAGCGCAAAACCAGTTCGCCTATGGCAGTATCGAGGCCTATCTGGGCAATCTGCATAAAGACCTCTCAGGCAAGCGCGAAAATCCGGCGGCCTCAGCCGACATTGCGGGCGGCATGCTTGCCGCTGAGGCTTTGTCCTGGCTGTCGGCAACCAGCCTGCCCAGCCTTGATGGGAGCTTTATTCAGATCACGATCCCCGGGCTGCATATGGAAAAACACACCGTTCTGCGCAAACCCGGATGCCCCGCATGCGCTGCGGCACAGGCCGCCGAATGAGCGATCAGGATGAGAGTGCGCGACTGATTGCAGCCCTCGTCAGCCCGCGCTGCGGCATCGTAACCGGCCTCATCCCGCAAATGCGTGGGCCGCAGGAACCGACACCGCCCTACCTTTGGAACGCGACACTGGCGCATTTTGACAGCCAGCAGACCCAGATCGGCGTGCGCGTGACGGGCGGCAAAGGCCGGACCGAGGCGGAGGCCAAGCTGTCGGCCTTGGGTGAGGCGATGGAACGCTACGCTTCGTTTCAGTGGGATCCTGCCCGTGTCCGCGTCGGCCTTGTCACCGCGGATGCGATTACGCCCGATGATTGCGTGCTTTATTCCAGCGCCCAGCATGCGGCAGGTTTTCCCTTTCCGCCGTGGTCGCCTGACACCCCCACATCCTGGATCACGGGCACCGAATTGCCCGGCCGTGCGCCAGTCGAGATGCCAGCGTCTCAGGTCTATGCGCTTGGCCCTCCACCAAGGATGGAGGATTTCTATACCCCGTCAGCCTCAAACGGTCTCGCCGCAGGGCCAAATCTTGATCATGCGATCCTTGGTGGCCTGCACGAGGTGATCGAACGTGATGCGTTCATGCTGACCTGGCTCAACAAGTTGCCTGCGCGCAAGATCACCCCGCCTGAGAGCGGCTGTAACGCCGCCCCAATCATCCGCCATTACCGCCGTTTCGGCGTGTCGGTGCGCCTGTTCTGGCTGCACACCGATCAGGCGGCATACGTTATCATGGCTGTCGCTGAGGATCCTCGTGAAGGCGGCATCTTTCGGGTTGTCGGCCTTGGTTGTGACCCTGACCCGGTCGTTGCCGTCGACAAGGCGGTTTTTGAGCTATGCCAGCTGCGCGCCGGTATGGTGGTGCGGATGCAGATGGATGATTACGCGACACGACTGACCGGATATGATCAGGTGCAGACGCTGAATGATCATCCGCTTTTCCACACAATCCCGGAAAACGCGGGGGAGTTTGACTTTCTCGACGATGACACGCCGCCATACGACCTCGCCAGTCTCGCCCGCCCAGAGCCAACCGATTTGCGGAGGCAGATTGAATGTGTGGTTATGGCGGCGACAGAGACGGGCGCCCGCGTGGCTTATGCGGATATCACGCCACCTGACATTGCGTCGCTTGGCCCGCGCGTCGTGCGCGTGATCATCACTGGGTTTCAGCCCATTCACTTCGGATATGGTCAGGGGCGCTATGGCGGGCGGCGCCTTTTTGACGCCCCGGTGACATGGGGCCTGCGCGACACGGCCTTGACCGAGGACGCGCTGAATCCGTGTCCGCATCCTTTGGCATAAGACATGAGTACAAATATTTATGATCCGACCGGCCTGTCGCAGCTTTTTCACCTGAACTCCGAGCCATGGATCAGGCAAGATCCACAACCGACGAATCCGTTTCATCAAAGAACCAAGTTCTACCCGGATGCAGAGCGCGTGGCCCTGCCTGAAACCTCGCCGAGTCCAGTGGACCAGCTTGCGGTGGCGCGCATGTCCCAGCGCGCCTTTGCGGATAAACCAATGCCGCTCAACACATTTGCCGGGCTTCTGCGCACGGCCTATGGGGTGACCGGGCCAGCGAATGCATTGGGAAACACGATATTGCGGCGCCCGGTTCCATCGGCGGGGGCGCTTTACCCGCTGGAAGTCTACGCGCTGGTCAGGAATGTGAGCGGGATCGCCGCAGGCATCTATCACTACGATGCAATCGGCGACGACCTCGCCGCCCTTGGCGGCGAAGGATGGGATCAGGCCGCCGCCCATGTGTTTCTGTCATGGGAGAGTGTCGCCAAGGCGCCTGTCATTTTGTGCTTGGGGGCCGAATTTGCCCGAACGCAAGCCAAGTACGGACCGCGCGGATATCGATATGTGTTGTTTGAGGCGGGGCACGTTGTACAGAACCTCTGTCTGGCCGCCGAAGAGCAGGACCTGAGCAGCCTTTGCATGGGCGGATACTACGACATACCGCTCAACAGGATGATCGGTCTTGATGGCACGGACGAGGCGATTGTCTACACCATTGCGATTGGTGAGGCTGCCTAGCCTTTAGGTTCGTCATGCCGCCGTGCTGCAGCTGGGTAGACGCCCATGATATGCAGATGGTCGGTGAAGTAGCGCAGCTCTTCCAGCGCCAGTTGCACGTTCCGGTCGTCGGGATGCCCCTCGATCTCTGCGTAAAACTGGGTTGCGGTGAAAGCACCACCAACCATGTAGCTTTCCAGCTTGGTCATGTTGACGCTGTTCGTCGCAAAGCCGCCCATGGCCTTGTAGAGGGCCGCAGGAATGTTACGCACCCGAAAGACAAAGCTGGTCATCATCCCGAACTCGCCGCGCCGCCGGTAATCAGGTTCGCGCGCCATGATCAGGAAGCGCGTGGTATTCCGGTCGTGATCTTCGATGTGACGGGCCAAGATTTTGAGGCCGTAAATCTCGGCGGCGAGTTCCGAGGCGAGTGCGGCCATGCGCTTGTCGTCGCCTGCGGCGACTTCGCGCGCGGCCCTTGCATTGTCTGAACTGGTGCGGCCCCTGATCTGATGGGCGCGTAGAAACGCCCCGCATTGCGGCAGGATGACCGGGTGGCCGAACGCCTCTGTCACATCCTCAAGAACCGCATCCTTTGTGCCCAGCAAGTTGATATGTACACGCACGAAAGTCTCGTCAACGATATGCAGCCCGCTTTCGGGCAGCAGGGAATGCACATCAGCCACCCTCCCATAGGTGGAATTCTCAACTGCGATCATACCCAGCTCTGCATCGCCGTCCCGCACCGCGGCGATGGCGTCTTCAAACGTGCTGCAGGGTAGGGGGTCAAAATCGGGGCGGGCGGTCACACATGCCTCGTGCCCATAGGCGCCCAGTTCACCCTGAAATGCGATTTTCGATGCCATTCTGCAGCCTCCCCACATCACCCCGTCAAAATGGGCGTTAGGTCGCGCCACTATACCTTGCAACCCGGTGTTGGAAGCGGATAGATAGCGCCGAAACACGCAAATGAGATGGAACGCGACATGTTCGACACAATGACGATGACCAAAGCGGTTGGCGCGCTTTGCGGCACGCTTTTGGTTTACCTGCTGGGTGCCTGGCTTGCGGAAGAAATCTATCACTCCGGCGGTCACGGCAAAGACCATGCGCAAGCCTATGTGATTGAAGTTGCTGATGCAGAAGGTGCTGCTGAGGAAGAGGTCGAAGAAGTGCCATTTTCCGTCATCTTCGCCTCGGCAAGTGCCGAAGATGGCGAAGGGCTGTGGCGCGGATGCCGGTCATGCCACGCGCTTGAAGCGGGTCAGCATGGGACAGGCCCCGCGCTCCACGGTGTCGTCAACCGCCCCGTGCAGTTCTACGATGATTTCAACTATTCCGGCGCGCTGATTGACGCAGCCGAGGTCTGGACACCGGAAGAATTGAATGCGTTTCTGGAAAATCCACGCGGTTATGCGCCGGGAACGATCATGAGCTACAACGGTATGCGCAGTGCGGAAGATCGCGCCAATCTGATCGCCTATCTCGCGACATTTGCCGATTGATTTCAGTGACATGAATGCGTGTTGGGCCGTCCGATCTGGACGGCCTTTGCATATTTATGACGGTGTCTTCACCATCTGTTCAACTAATCGGAACTTGAATATTTGCCATCGTGTCTTCTAGCTTCATTTATAAGTAATATGCTTTCGCTCGAACCGGAGACTGTGATGCAAAAAAACTCTGAACCTCGTGTGGTTGCCCAAAGTCGCGATATGCAGGCTTTGCGGCTCAAACACTGGCTCTTGGGGTCTTTATTGGGGTTTGGCGCGGTTCTGGCAGCCTCGGCGGTTATTGCGCAGGATGAGCAGGTCATCATCGAAAGCCACGGGTTCAACGAATATGGCGAGCTGAAATACGGCGCGGATGCGCCACATCTTGATTACGTGAACCCCGACGCGCCGCTTGGTGGGCAGATCAGTCTGGCGGTGGGTGGCACATTCGACAGTATGAACCCGTTTGCGACATTGTCGGGCACACCCGGTGCGTTGTCTTCGACCATGTTCGAGCGAGTGATGGACTCCACGTCGGATGAGGTTGGCTCGCTTTACTGCGTGCTGTGTACAACGCTCGAGTATCCCGAAGATCGGTCATACGTGATCTTCAACCTGCGCGATGATGTGACATTCTCTGACGGCACACCGATGACCGCCCATGATGTCGTTTTTACCCATGAATTGTTCCGCGAACAGGGCACGCCGTCTTACGCCACCTACATCCAGCAACTTGTGCCGTCTTACGAAGCCGTTGACGATTACACCGTCAGGTTCGACTTCAATCCTGACTTTCCCCTACGCGGGCGGATCTCGCAAATGGGCACGACAATTGTAATGTCGAAGGCCTGGTTTGAGGAAACCGGTGCCCGCATGGATGAGGCACGGCTGGAAACGTCTCCCGGAACTGGTGAATACCGCATTTCCTCGGTCGATCCCGGTCGTCAGATCATCTACACCCGCAATCCCGACTATTGGGGCGCCGATCATCCGATGCGGATTGGCCGGGGGAATTACGATTCCATTCGGATCGAGTATTTCGCCGACACCGATACGGCTTTTGAGGCGTTCAAAGCCGGTGAGTTCACATTGCGCCGCGAAACAAGCTCGATCAACTGGGCGACTTCCTACGATTTCCCCGCCATCGACCGCGGGCAGGTGATCAAGAAAGAGTTTGCTGAGGGGACGCCGCCGCGTGCCAACGGCTTTGTCTTCAATATGCGGCTTGATAAGTTTCAGGATCGCAATGTGCGCCGCGCCCTCGGCCTGATGTACAATTTCACATGGACCAACGAGAACCTGCAATATGGTTTGTTCCAACAGCGCGAAGGGTTTTGGGAGAATGATCGCCTGAAAGCAGTCGGCCTGCCCGAAGGCCGTGAGCTTGAGATCTTGGAAACCGTGCGTGACCTTCTGCCAGAGGCGATCTTCACCGAAGAGGCTTTGTTGCCGCATGAAAGCGGCGATCGCCCGCTTGATCGGGGTAACCTGCGACAGGCACTCGCCTTGATGGAAGAGGCTGGATTTACATCCGGCGATGATGGTCTCTTGCGCGATGCAGATGGCAACACCCTTGATGTCGAATTGCTTGAGACGCGGCAGTCATTTGACCGCATCTTTAACCCCTATATCGAGAACCTGCAGCGCCTTGGGGTGAATGCCACCTACAACCGGGTTGATCCGTCCCAGTATCAGGCCCGGACCCAGAGCAATGACTTTGACATGATCTTTGATGGCTATCGCAATGGTCTGCAGGAAGGTGCGGGTCTTGGTCAGAAATACGGCTGCGAGGATCGAGACGACGTCTTCAACCCGGCGGGTTTTTGTTCCGAGGCTGTTGATGCGATCACGGATCTGGTGACAGTAGCCGAAAACTACGATGACATGGCCGCAGGCGTACGAGCGATCGATCGGATCATGCGTTACGAGTACTTCATGGTGCCCACCTATTTTAACCCGACAAACTGGGTCGCCTATTACGACTTCTACGAATACCCTGAAAATCTGCCCGAATTTGGCCTTGGCCATCTGGATTACTGGTGGATCAACGAAGACAAATTCGAAGCCTTGCGCGCGGCTGACGCGTTCAAGTAAGGCGCGATCATGGGCGCCTATATCCTCCGCAGATTGCTGCTTGTGATCCCCACCTTGCTGGGGATCATGATCGTCAATTTCGCCCTGATACAGTTTGTGCCTGGCGGTCCGATCCAGCAGATATTGGCCAATCTCGAAGGACAGGGTGATGTCTTCGAAGCGATCGCCGGCGGCGCTGGTGATGCAGAGATCGAAAGCGATCTGGACAGCGATTATATCGGTGCTCGCGGTCTGCCCCCGGAGTTCATCGAACAGCTTGAGCGGGAATTCGGTTTTGACAAACCGCCGCTGGAGCGCTTCCTGAACATGATGTGGGACTATATCCGCTTTGATTTTGGCGAAAGCTATTTCCGCTCGATCAGCGTGTTTGATCTTGTGATCGAAAAGATGCCGGTCTCGATCACACTGGGGCTTTGGTCCACCCTCATCGCCTATCTGGTCTCGATCCCGCTGGGCATTCGCAAGGCCGTGCGCGATGGCACGCCCTTTGACACCTGGACGTCGGGTGCCATCATCGTCGGCTACGCTATTCCCGGCTTTCTTTTCGCGATCCTGTTGATCGTGCTCTTTGCGGGCGGGTCCTACTTCCGGATTTTCCCGCTGCGTGGCCTGACATCTTCTGACTGGGAGGCGATGACGTGGCTGGGGCGCTTTGCGCTTTACCTGCCGTGGATGCTGGCGATGCTGGCCGCGGCCTTTGTGGCGGCAAGGGCGCTGCGTTCGCGCTTTGGCTACGGTTTGGGCGGCTTGCTTGGCGTGGCAGGCGCGGGGCTCGTGGCTGCACTGGTCTCTGGCCAGACCTTCGGGTCGGACCGCGCGCACGTACTTGTACCTATGATTGTGGCCGCAAGCGGGTTCTGGGCCGCGTATCGTGCGCTGGCCGCGCGTCCCGACGACGCCCACAAGAACAAGATCGATCCTTGGCTGGTCTGTGTCACCATCATGGGCCTGATCGGGGGTCTGATTGTCGTCGGTTTGCTTTTGGTGACGGGGCTTATCCCCGCAGTGCCGACGGGCATGGCGTCCATCCCCGGAAACGCCTTGTTTGGAAGGGTGGGCGACTACTTCTGGCACATCACGCTTCCGGTCGTGGCTTCGACCATCGCCGCCTTTGCAACGCTGACCTTGTTGACCAAGAACAGCTTTCTCGATGAGATCAAGAAGCAATATGTGATGACCGCCCGCGCCAAGGGCCTGTCCGAGGCGCGTGTCCTTTACGGCCATGTCTTCCGCAACGGGATGCTGATCGTGATCTCGGGCTTTCCGGCGTTGTTCATCGGTGTGTTCTTCGGTGGTTCGCTGATTATCGAGACGCTGTTTTCGCTCGATGGCTTGGGCCGCCTGGGGTTTGAGGCGGCTGTGGCGCGTGATTATCCGGTTGTGTTCGGCACGCTCTTTGCCTTTTCGCTGATCGGGCTGATCGTGGGGATCCTCACCGATCTCACTTACGTCCTGATCGACCCACGCATAGACTTTGAGGCGCGAAACTGATGGCGCGTCGTCCGTTCCTCTCCCCCCTCAACCAGCGCCGCTTGCGCAACTTCAAGCGCAACAAACGCGCTTATTGGTCGCTCATCATCTTTGGTGTGCTGTTTGGTCTGTCTCTGATGGCGGAGTTCATCGCCAACGACAAACCCATCGCTGTCAGCTATCGCGGTGAGATTCGCATGCCGATCTTTTCGTTCTATTCGGAGCGTGAATTTGGCGGCGATTTCCCGACCGAGGCAGGCTACGGAGAGGTCGAGGTTGATTGCCTGATCATCACCGGCGGGCTTGAGGACTGTTTCGACGATCCTGAAGGCCTGATTGCCGCCGCCCAAGCGGGCGAGGTGCTTGAGGGTGATTTTCAGAAAGGTTGGATGCTCTGGCCGATCATCCCCTATTCCTACAACACCATCGTGGATGTGCGCGGAGTCGCGCCATCGGCCCCTTCAGCAGATAACTGGCTGGGCACCGACGACACCAAGCGTGATGTCATGGCGCGGGTCATCTATGGGTTCCGATTATCGGTCACCTTCGCGCTGACCGTCACAATCGCGGCCTCGATCATCGGGATCATGGCGGGAGCGGTGCAGGGCTATTTCGGTGGCTGGACCGACCTTCTGTTCCAGCGCTTTATCGAGATCTGGAACGGCATGCCGTCGCTTTACGTGATCATCATCGTCTTTGCGATTGTGGGGCGAAGTTACTGGCTCCTTGTCTTCCTGACAGTGCTGTTTGGCTGGCCCGCCCTGGTCGGGGTTGTCAGGGCCGAGTTCCTGCGTGCGCGCAATCTCGAATATGTCCGCGCGGCCAAGGCGTTGGGCGTGCGAGACAGGGTGATCATGTTCCGGCATATGCTACCGAATGCGATGGTTGCCACGCTGACCATGCTGCCTTTTCTGATCACCGGTGCAATCGGCGGTCTGGCCGCGCTCGACTTCCTGGGCTTTGGTCTGCCGTCATCCGCACCTTCGCTTGGTGAGATGACGCTGCAAGCCAAACAGAACCTGCAGGCGCCATGGCTTGCCTTCACTGCGTTCTTTACATTTGCGATCATGCTGTCGCTGCTCGTGTTCATCTTCGAAGGCGTGCGCGATGCGTTCGACCCGCGCAAGACGTTCGTAGCCGATGGCGATGCTGTAATCGACGAGACCGTATTTGAGGCCCAGATGCCGCTTGCCAAGACTGGGACCGATGCCAGATGAGTGACACGGTTCTGGACGTCCGCAACCTGCGCGTGGCTTTCCGCCAGGATGGTGCCACGACCCATGCGGTGCGCGGCATCTCGTTTCAGATCAACAAGGGTGAAACGGTCGCCATTGTGGGCGAAAGCGGGTCCGGCAAATCCGTCAGCGCGCTATCCACCGTACAATTGCTGGGCGACAGCGCCGTCATGGCCGGTTCCATCCGCTATCAGGGGCAAGAGATGGTGGGTGCCGATACCGCCACTTTGCGCCGCGTCCGGGGCAACGATATCAGCTTCATCTTTCAAGAGCCGATGACATCGCTCAACCCACTCCACACAATTGAAAAGCAACTGGCCGAAAGCATCGAACTGCATCAGGGCCTACGCGGCGCCGCTTTGCGGAACCGCATTATTGAGCTTCTAAACCGCGTCGGCATTCGCGATGCTGAAAACCGGCTGACATCTTATCCACACCAACTTTCGGGCGGGCAGCGCCAGCGGGTCATGATCGCCATGGCCCTTGCCAACGGCCCTGACCTCTTGATCGCGGATGAGCCGACGACCGCCCTCGATGTCACGATCCAGGCGCAAATCCTCGACCTTCTGGCCGAGCTGAAACGTGATGAGGGCATGTCGATGCTGTTCATCACCCATGACCTGACCATCGTCCGTAAGATCGCTGATCGGGTCTGCGTGATGAAGGATGGCGAGATTGTCGAAAGTGGCCAGACCGACCAGATTTTCGGCAGCCCGCAACACCCTTACACACAGATGCTTCTGGCTTCGGAATCGGCGGGAGGCCCTGCCCCCGTTGAACCCAACGCGCCCGTGGTGCTGGAGACGGATCATGCGAAGATCTGGTTTCCGATCCAGCGCGGGCTGCTCCGGCGCACGGTGGGGCATGTGAAGGCCGTCAATCAGGCAACGCTGACCTTGCGCGCGGGTGAAACGTTGGGGGTGGTTGGCGAAAGCGGGTCTGGCAAGACGACGCTGGCGCTAGCCGTGATGCGGCTGATCCAGTCCGAAGGGCGCATCGTTTTTCAGGGCCAGGAAATCCAGGGCTTCAATCAGCGGCAGATGCGGCCCCTCCGCAGTGATATGCAGATCGTCTTTCAGGACCCGTACGGATCGCTCAGCCCACGCATGACGGTGGCCGAGATCGTCGCTGAGGGCTTGGGCGTGCATGATGTCGATCCGGGTCGCAACCGGCGCGACATGGTGGCCGAGATTTTGCAGGAGGTCGGGCTTGATCCGTCCCTGATGGATCGATATCCGCACGAGTTTTCAGGCGGCCAGCGCCAGCGGATCGCGGTCGCGCGCGCGATGATCCTGCGCCCGAAGCTCCTGATCCTCGATGAGCCGACAAGCGCGCTGGATATGACCGTTCAGGTGCAGATCGTGCACCTTTTCCGCGAATTGCAGCAGCGGCACGGGCTGGCCTATCTCTTTATCAGCCATGACCTGAAAGTTGTGCGCGCACTGTCACACAAGGTGATGGTGATGAAGCAGGGCGACGTGGTCGAGGCAGGCGATGCCGATGCGATCTTTGACGCGCCGCAGACCGAATATACAAAGGCATTGATGGCTGCCGCCTTTGATGGAAAGGTAGCGTAGGGGCGCGCAATCATCTGGGATTGTCAGATGCCGATCGTTGAAATCTCCACCCATTTTGACGCATCTCCAGATCAGGTATGGGAGGCGCTGCAGAAGCCACGCCTGCTGCAATTCGTGGCGCGTCCCATCCTGCACTTCACCCCAATTGATCCACCGCAATTCCCCGAGCGATGGACGCCGCGGGATTACACCGTGCGCATGTGGTTTTTGGGTGTTCTGCCGGTTGGGCGCCAGATCATCGGTCTGTCGCATCCGCAAGCGGAAGGGGATGAGCGCTTTATTCGCGACAATGGCCGCAGCGCGATCATTAAGCGCTGGGACCATCTGATCTCAATTGCGCCAGAGGATAACGGCACGCGCTACACAGACCGGGTCGAGATTGAGGCCGGGCTGCTGACGCCCTTTATCGTGGCCTTTGCCCATGTCTTTTATCGGCACCGCCAAAGGCGTTGGCGGCGCCTGATTGCCAAGGATTTCAACGATCCGTGTTTCTAGTGCGGGTGGTCTAGCTGTCCGAGCCGATCATGAAGCACGTCGTCCCACGTGCCTGCAGCCTGCGGCAGGCCAGATCAGCGCCCTCGCGCGTGAGCCCCATGAAATTCGCATCAAACCCGCCAGAGCGTTGCACGACCCGTCGCAATGCCCCGTCGAGCGAGCTCATCTCGTTCAGGGCAAC
The DNA here is from genome assembly GCF_033963825.1 of Cognatiyoonia sp. IB215446. Lineage (NCBI taxonomy): Bacteria > Pseudomonadati > Pseudomonadota > Alphaproteobacteria > Rhodobacterales > Paracoccaceae > Cognatiyoonia > Cognatiyoonia sp. IB215446. The sequence goes on from NZ_JAXBMD010000001.1 coordinate 1,077,719, forward strand.
CCGCAAGAGCACCCGCTCGGCGTCGTAACGCGTATTGTAGCGGCCCACATTCACGCCCCAATGACGTCCACCGGACGTGGAAATCCGGGTCACCACTTCGGGCTCGGTGTTGACGGCAGGGGGCGGTGGGGGTGCCACGGCAGCCACCACCGTCTCAGCCGGGCGCGTTGTGGGTGTTACCGCAGGCGTGGCCGTCGCGACGACCGTAGTCTCGACCGGAGGGGATGCGCCAAGCGCCTCGGCCACGGCCGCATCCACGGCGCTGGCCAGTACCGCATCAATGCTGTCGGTATCGACGGCGGCGACGAGCGCTTCCGGCTCAGGCGCCTGGGGTAAAGGTCTGGCGATGGGGCGCATGCTGGTTGCGACCAGCCCGCTCACACGAACAATCTTGCCGCCCGGAATGGCGCCACCGCTGTTGCTGCTATTGCTCGACAACATCGCAATAGGCGGGTTGGGCCGCCGAATGGTTGCGCGTGACGGCGCGCGGTTAAAGCCCATATCCATCAATTCCGTGATCCGCGCATTCCGCGCGGCTGTCGATGACCCGCCAAAGACGGTTGCAATGATCCGCTCCTGCCCGCGCTGAGCAGAGGCGACCAGATTGAAGCCTGCCGCACGCGTGTAACCCGTTTTGATGCCGTCGCCGCCTTCATAGGCGTCAAGCCAACGGCGGTTAGTGTGACGGACGGTCGCGATGCCCGCATCAGCCGAACGGCGCGAGAAGAGGTTATAGTATTGGGGGAAATCGTAGATCACGTGCCGCCCCAGGATCGACATATCGCGCGCAGTCGAAAGATGGCCCGATTGCGTCAGCCCATGCGCATTCCGAAAGGTCGTGTTGCGCATGCCCATCGCCCGCGCGGTGCGGTTCATGCGTGTGGCAAAGGCTTCTTCTGAGCCCGATATCGCCTCGGCAATGGCGGTCGAGGCATCATTGGCCGACTTCACAGCTGCTGCACGCAGCAAGAACCGCAGACGGATCGTTTGCCCCTGCCGCAAGCCCAGCTTCGACGGTGGCTCTGACGCGGCCAACCGGCTGATCGTCACGGGCGTATCAAGCGAGATCTCGCCCCGCTGCACCGCCTGAAACGCAATGTAAAGCGTCATCATCTTGGTCAGCGATGCGGGATGCAGTCGTGTATCGGCATTACGTGAATGCAAAACCTCACCGGTACGCGCATCCATCACCATGGCCGCGTATGGCGCGCTGCCCGCCCTGATCGGCGCGAGCATCAATGACATCAACAATACACAAAGAAATAGACCCTGCAGGGCCACCTGTCCCGAACGACTTGCCACGTCGCTTGCCTCTTTTTCTGCCTCAATGGCCCCGAATTTTTCCGGTGACCTTATTGTTATGACGTCACGCTAACATAAGTCTGATTTTCAGAAAATACCCCAATTTCAAAGACTTTGGCGCTGACTCTGATATCTCAGCGCAAGATGTCGTTGTCGCTGGAACACATGCCACAAAAAGCGCGATTTGCCCCTGAAAGTGACACTGCGGCTTTGTGAGAAGGATGGGGTTTTCACAAAAGTCCTGTGCCTTATATATAGGCCCATCGGATTCAGGGATGCTATATGCAATCGACGGTTTACATGATGGCTGGAAAAGACGACGCGGATGACGGTGACGTCGGAGTCGTGCTAGAAACAAAGCCCAAGACAAAACGTCCGCCGATGTACAAGGTTCTGATTTTAAACGATGATTTCACGCCGATGGAATTCGTCGTGCATGTGTTGGAGCGGTTTTTCGGCTTGTCGCACGCGCAAGCCTTTGAATTGATGCTGACCGTCCACAAAAAAGGTGTGGCGGTTGTGGGTGTCTTTAGTCACGAAATTGCGGAAACGAAAGTGGCGCAAGTGATGGACTTTGCGCAGCGCCACCAGCACCCCCTGCAATGTACGATGGAGAAAGAATAGCGGCGCGCCGCTTTCTTGACTGATGTCGCAATCCCGTCTCAGCAGCGCCCTTGAAGATGGCAGTATCACGTTGCCAAACGGCAACATTGCGCTGATGCGCCCGCCTGCGACTTATGATGTCGCGGCATTGCCGCGCGACCGTTTGCAGATCGTCCACGGTTTCTACCCGGATCGTTACGCCTGGCAGGGGGCAGGCTTTGAGGTGTCCCAAAGCCTCGGCCCTGCTGCGACGGCCATAGTTGTCGTGCCGCGCGCCAAGGCGTTAGCCCGCGCCATGATTGCAGAGGCTTGTGCGAGAGCAGAATTTGTCGTCCTGGACGGGCAAAAGACCGATGGCATCGACAGTCTGTTCAAATCCTGCCGTGCGGTTCTGGGGGACTTGCCCTCCATTACCAAGGCGCATGGGCGGCTCTTCTGGTTTCCGGCCACAGACGCCTTCGCGGATTGGGCCCCACCACCGCCCGCCAAGGGCCCGGACGGCTTTTTCACAACTGCAGGTGTGTTCTCCGACGGGGCGGTTGATGCGGGTTCGGCTCTCTTGGCCGATCTCTTGCCCGCAAAGCTGCCTGCGCGCATGGCCGACCTTGGCGCGGGCTGGGGGTATCTGGCGCAAGCGGCACTCTCCCGCGACGGCATCCAGTCCGTCGATCTGATTGAGGCCGAGGCGCTGTCCCTCGATTGCGCACGGTTGAACGTCACGGACGACAGGGCCCAGTTTCACTGGGCAGACGCCACAAATTTCACCGCCGACCCGCCCTATGGCGGGATCGTCATGAACCCGCCCTTTCATACCGGTCGCGCGGCTGATCCATCGCTTGGGCGGCGTTTCATTCAAGCGGCTGCGCGCCTCTTGGCGCCGCATGGCAAGCTCTGGATGGTGGCGAACCGTCATTTGCCGTATGAAGCAACGATGACCGAATGTTTCCGCAATGTAGACATCATTGGCGGCAATGGTGCCTTCAAGATCTTTCATGCGACCCGGCCCCAGCGCTGAGCGGTCAACAGGAGCAACCCCATGTCATTTTCAATCTCTGGCAAAACCGCCGTCGTCACGGGCGCGGCAAATGGTGTTGGCCTCGCCATCGGGCGGCACTTTGTCGGCAAGGGTGCCAATGTCGTTTTTGTCGATATGGATGAAAAGGCGCTTTGCCATGAAATGGGCGAAGAAGCCAAAAAGGAAGAAAATGTGCGCGTCTTCGCGGGTGATCTGCGCAAGAAGCTGACCATTGCCAATCTCTTGTCCACAACCATCGATGCGTTTGAGCGGGTCGATATCCTGATCAATGCGGCCCGTCAGGTCATGACAACCGATCCGCTGGACCCCGAAGACAACAGTGTCGAAGAGCTTTTACAGCAGAATACCTTAACGGCCATGCGGGTCAGTCAGGCCGTTGCGCGCAAGATGATCAAACAGGCCGGTGATGGAACACCTGATGGACCAATCGGTTCCATCGTAAACCTCAGTTCCATCGCGGCCCGCCGCACCCATCCCGATCTTCTGGCTTATTCAGTGAGTTCCGCAGCGCTCGATCAGATGACACGCTCCATGGCCGTGTCGCTTGCGCCCAAAGGTATTCGCGTCAATGCAGTGGCCTTCGGAAGCGTGATGAGCGCGAGCCTCAAGGGCTCGCTGAAGGATCAGGACGACGCGCGCGAGGCAATTGTCGAAAATACACCGCTCAACCGGATCGCAAGCGCGGGCGAGGTTTCGGATGCGGTGCAGTATCTAGCCTCTGACGCGTCATCCTTCGTGACCGGCCAGATTATCACCGTTGACGGGGGCCGCACGCTGATCGACCCGGCCGATGTGGCGGTGCACTAAGCCTGTCACTCTGGGTGAATGGCAATGCATTGCAGCACCGCCTGATCAGAGCTTGCTTGCGCCAGCGTGAACCGCTCTTGCAGCGATTCCAGCTTGGCCTCTTCTGCCCGCAGATCAATCGCAACCGGCACGGTTGTCGTAAACGTCTCGGTCTCGTTGCAGGGGAAGAAGAATGTGGAGCCGTCATCATTTTTACCACGGCAACTGCGCTGCAAGGTGCGCACGTCCTGACGTTCCTCAATCGCATAGCCTCTGGCGAGATTTGCCTGCGTCTCGTTGATCAGGTTGGAAAGGACCTTTGTGTCCCGCGTCGCGTCGGCGATGCATTCCTCGCGCGGTGTGGCGCAGGCGGCCAGGGCCAGGACAGGCAAAATGATAAAGGCAGGGCGCATCGCATTCTCCGGGTTTGGTATGGATCATCACAGCATGATCAGTATGGTGCACGAAAGCTAACACACCGTGTTATTCAATATCAGGGCATAAAGGGTGGGCATGTCAGACGGATTTGAGGCAGAGAAAAGCCAGGCATCAAAATGGTTTCGAAGCCTGCGGGCTGAAATCGTCGCGGCGTTCGAAGGTTTGGAAGACAGCCATCAAGGCAAAGGTGAACCGAGGCGGTTTGAGGTCTCCGAGACCAAGCGCGCCGCACCCGATGGCGGCGATGCAGGCGGTGGCCTGATGTCCGTGATGCGCGGCGGTCGTGTCTTTGAAAAGGTCGGCGTCAATGTCTCAACCGTTTATGGTGAGCTGGGCGAGGCTGCGCAAAAGGCGATGGCCGCACGCGGCGTGCCCGGGATGGCCGATGACCCGCGCTTCTGGGCCTCTGGCATCTCGCTTGTGGCGCATATGCAAAACCCTCATGTCCCGGCGGTTCACATGAACACACGCATGTTCTGGACACCGCATGCCTGGTGGTTTGGCGGCGGGTCCGACCTGAACCCTTGCATTGAATACGATGACGACACTGCGCATTTTCATGCCACGCAGAAGGCGCATCTCGACCCGCATGGATCAGATCACTACCCCAAGCTGAAAGCCTGGGCGGACGAATACTTCTTCATCCCCCATCGCCATCGTGCACGCGGGGTGGGTGGGATCTTTATGGATGATTACTGCACCGGAGATTGGGAGGCGGATTTCAAGCTCACCAAGGATATCGGTCGGGCGTTCCTGCCCGCCTATGTGCCCCTCGTCGAAAAGCGGCGCGATACGCAGTGGACCGAGGCGGACAAGGAAACGCAGTTGGTACATCGCGGTCTCTATGCCGAATACAACCTTGTCTATGATCGCGGCACGAAATTCGGTCTCGCCACCGGCCACGACGCCAATGCTGTGCTGATGAGCCTGCCGCCGCTGGCGAAGTGGGTTTAGTCCACCGTCACGAACTTGGCACCACCGACCGACCGGGTGGTGCGGGTCGTTTCGACGACCTCGAACTGAGGGTCTTCCTCGACGTTATTGCGGGCGATGTCCCGCAGCAACATGCCCGCCAATTCGGGTGAGATGTCGCCGCCGCTCGCCCGGCTCAACAGGTTCGCCGCGCGTTCCGGTGCAAAATGGACGACGATGCGCGCGATCCGCATCTGCGACAGAGCGAATGACGTTCTTGCCAAAGGATCATTGCCCAAAGCCGCACGTTCCGCTTGCGACGCTGGCACCAGCGTCAGCCACGCGATCAGCGCAAGCAAGGCTGCCACCCACAAACTGCGGATGCCATGAAACAAGAGGCGAAAGGTCAATGGCATGCCCGTCTCCCGATTGGTGACCGCAGGTTGGCGTAGCAATGCGGCAAAACTAGGACCCGCGCGCTGTGTCGATCATCAGGTGCACATTGTCGGGATTGGCATCCGGCGTGATCCCGTGGCCAAGATTGAAGATATGCGGGCCTTTGCGAAAGGCGTCACAAATGCGCTTCGTCTCATCAATCAGTGCCTGTCCACCGGTGACCATATGCGACGAGGCGAGGTTGCCCTGCACACAGCCGTCGATCTGCACATGCTCTGCCGCCCAGGCCGCATCGATCCCGTCATCAAGTGCCACGCAGTTAGCGCCCGTCGCGCGGTGCACACCAGCATAGCGATGCTCCGCACCGCGCGGGAACACGATGACCGGGATGCCCGGGTGCCGATCATTGATCGCGTGGGTGATGCGCTGCATCGGATGGATTGAGAACTCGGTAAAGTCATCCCCCTGCAATGACCCGGCCCAGCTGTCGAACAATTTGACGACTTCGGCTCCGGCCTGAATCTGCATCGACAAATACTCGATCGTAGCCTCGGTCAGCCGGTGGATGATCCCTTCAAAGACGGGGCGGTTCTCCGCTTTGAGCGCATGGGCCGGCCCCTGATCGGGTGTGCCGCGCCCGGCGATCATGTACGTCGCGACGGTCCATGGCGCGCCGGCAAAGCCGATCAGCGTGGTTTCCGCAGGCAATTCGCGCGACAGGATTTGCACGGTTTCATAGACCGGGCGCAGTGTCTCGTGGATGTCGTCAACAATCTTCAGTTCGGCGAGTTCGTCCGCCGTGGTGATCGGCGTCAGACGCGGGCCTTCGCCTGTGACAAACCATAACTCCGCACCCAGCGCCTGTGGCAGCAACAGGATATCGGCAAACAGGATCGCGGCATCAAAGCCGTAACGCCGGATCGGTTGTAACGTGACCTCCGCGGCAAGCTCGGGATTGTAGCAGAGCGACAGAAAATCCCCGGCCTGCGCTCGTGTTGCCTTGTATTCTGGCAGATACCGCCCTGCCTGGCGCATCATCCAGATCGGTGGCGTGGGAAGGGTTTCACCCGCAAGGGCCCTCAGGATCGTCTTTTGCTGCGCCATGGAATGTCCTTTTTTATCAGTCCTGTGGTCCCAATTGCAGAAGATGTTGTCAAGGGAGTTGTCAGGCTAGGTTGACAGGTCTAACAATCACCTCATGACAATGCATCTGCCCACTCCCAACAACCCGTTCAGAATTGGCACGCGCGGCTCTCCGCTGGCGCTGGCACAGGCGCATGAGACCCGCGACCGGCTCATGACCGCCTTCGATCTGCCTAATGAGGCTTTCGAGATTTGCGTAATCAAGGTCACCGGGGATCAGATTCTCGACAAACCATTGCGCGAGATTGACGGTAAGGGGCTCTTTACGCGCGAGATCGAAGAGGCGCTGCTTGACGGCTCCATCGATATCGCGGTGCATTCGACGAAAGACATGCCCGTAGAACAACCCGGCGGGCTGATCCTCGACACGTTTCTGCCACGTGAGGATGTGCGCGACGCATTTGTGTCGCTCAAGTTTGATGGCCTTTCGGCGCTTCCCGATGGCGCGGTGGTTGGCACCTCATCAACCCGCCGGCGCGCCCAGCTTGCAGCGCGCTTTCCAAAACTGGAGGTGGTCGAGTTTCGCGGTAATGTGCAGACCCGTTTGAAAAAGCTGGGGGATGGTGTGGCCGATGCGACATTTCTAGCAACCGCCGGGCTGCGGCGGCTTGGCATGGATGATGTACCCTACCACCCGATTGACCCCGATGAGATGTTGCCTGCCATCGCTCAAGGCGCCATCGGGATTGAGCGGCGCCTGAATGACACCCGCGCCGCCGATCTTTTGGCGGCCATCCATCACAAAGAGACCGGCCAAAGGCTGCAGGCCGAACGCGCGCTTCTGGGCGGTCTCGACGGCTCATGCGAGACGCCAATTGGCGGCCTGGCGGAGCTTTCTGGTGGGTCACTGCGCCTGCGGGGCGAGATCCTGCGGCCCGACGGGGCAGAGGTCTTGGCCGACGATATCAGCGGTGCGGTCGAGGATGGGGCCGAGATCGGACGGGCTATGGCCGATGGGCTGCTGAAACAGGCAGGCCCTGATTTCTTCGCCGTAACTGCGTAAGGGCACTACGCGGACGGGATCACCTTGCCAGGGTTCAGGATGTTGCGCGGATCCAGTGCCATTTTGATCGCGCGCATCGCATCAAGTGCGACCGGGTCCTTCCGCCGTTTCATCGTCTCAAGCTTTGAGACGCCGATGCCATGCTCGGCGCTGAACGACCCACCTAACTCCTGCACCACGTCTTCGACGGCAGCAACAAGGGCGTCTTTCGCAAGAGGATCGTTTCGGCTGATGTAACTTGTGTGATGGATGTTGCCATCACCCAAATGCGCCACCATCACCTCTGTCGCATCGGGGTCAATTGCCTTCACGCGTGGCGTCAGCCTTTCTTCGAAAGCGGCTACCTTGTCGACGGGCACCGCGACATCGGTATTGACGAAGACACCGCCAAAGAAGGCGACTTCGCCAGCATCCTCGCGCCGCTTCCATATGAGTTGCCTCTGCGCCTCATTCTGCGCGATCACCGCGTCCAGAACGGAGCCATCTTCCAGCATCTCGCCCAGGGTCTGCTCCAACAGCGCCACGACAGGCACCTGTCCGTTTTCGTCGGGCTGCGCGTCTGCCTCCGTCAGCGCGGCCACTTCGATCATGACATTGACGTCATAGCCTTGCTCGAACGCGGGCGGAAAATCGGGGAACAGGCTGTGATGCTTATCCATGTAACTGCGCGGCATGTACTCAAACGCCTCCACCCCGCCACCTGTCACATCCTGTAGTTTGTGCAAAAGCGAGAGCGCGTCCTGCAGGCTCGGCACCGCCACCATCGCCGTGGCATAGGCCTGTGGTTTGGGCGCAAGCCTCAGCACCGCTGCCGTAATCACACCCAGCGTGCCTTCCGCGCCGATCATCAGATTCCGCAGATCAAGGCCGGAATTGTCTTTGTGCAGCGCGCTCATCAGGTTCATGATCCGGCCATCGGCCATCACAACCTCAAGCCCCAGACAAAGGCCGCGCGTGCTGCCATAGCGCACCACGTTTGACCCGCCTGCATTCGTGGACAAGAGCCCGCCAATCATGGCAGAGCCGCGCGCGCCAAGCGTCAGAGGAAAGATCAGATCGTGCTCCTCAGCCGCATCATGCAGGTTGGACAGGATCACACCGGCACCCACGGTGGCCGTGCGCCCGGCAACGTTGATTTCGGAAATCTCATTGAGACGTTCAACCGACAGCATCAGTGCATTTTGCGCCAGTGTCGCACCGGTCAATCCGGTCCGCCCTGAAACCGGCACAACCGGCGTTCCGGTTGCATGCGCGATCTTCAGAATCTCTGAGACGTCTTGCGTGGTTCTGGGCCGCAACACGGCCAATGGTGTTGAGGTATATGCTCCGGTCCAATCCCTGCCATAAGGTGCTGCATCGCCATCGGTCAGAACATTCTCATCACCGATTACATCACGCAATTGACCCAGTACTGACATCCACTACTCCTGCCGTCTTACCTGAAATTCTATCTGTAAATGGCGGCAGTAAAAAGGGAAAACGCCCGCGCGCGCAAAAGGTCGGCGCGCGGGCTTACTTTATTCTAGTCCAGAACCGGTGTCGCGCCGATCCAACGTGCCACATCAGGCAAGTCAGGGGCAGTTCCCAGTGCACGGTCCTGCAAGCTATTGGCGCCAAAGCGGATGCGCATGCCCAGCCCAACGCTCAGATCATTGGCACGATCAATATCGCCATCTTCATCAGTTTCCGCGATGTCGAGATGGTAGGCCGATCCATATACCGATGTTGTGCCGCCGAACATGTCGACACCGAGCATCTGCTCGAATTCCATGCCGTAGCGAGTGAATTGCATCTCGTCCGGTGTGTCGCTGTCCGCGTCTTGTTCACCCTCGGCGAATGCGACATCAAGCAGCAGTTTGGACTGCCCGTCATTGAAGAAGCGTTGTCCGATGATACGGCCAAATGTGACGTCAGACGGTGTTTCGGGGTCTTCCGCGTCACTGTCGAATTGTCCGGCCTGCGCGCCAATCAACCAGTCTCCGGTGGCCCATTGTCCACCAAGCCCGGCGATGGTGTAATCCGCATCCTGCTCACCGTCGGTGTCAGAGCTATCGACTGTACCCAGGCCCGCGAAACCACCAACGTAGCCTTGATCGAACTGGTAGCCGAATTGCAGACCAAGACTGCCGCTGGCGTCGTAGGTATCGTCCGCATCCTCACCACCAACCGACGATGGGTAATCGGTGCCTTCAAGATCAACTTCGATCTGTGTCAGCAAATTCTGACCCAGTGGCACAGCGGCAAGTCCGCCGATGGCAAATGTTGTGACGTCCTCGATTTCCGCCAGCGGCGAACCAGAGGAGTTCACGGCGGTTCCGCTACGCGAAATCTGCCCGAAAGAAAGATCGCCTTCAAAGATCATGTTGCGCGATGTTAGGCTGTCCGCGACTGCTCCGACTGCAGAGAGTGCCAAGACGGATACTGCCATGCCCAAGATTTTTGTCATTTTTGGTCCTCATTAACAAAGTGTTAAAGTGGGCGACCTAGGCAGCAAAAGAGGCCGGAACAAGCCTGACCTAGGGGGAAGTCATGTCCTTTTGGTTACATTCGCATGTTTGGAAGGTGGCATAACTGAGCCAGTCTTGTTTTTGGCGCTGCGGTTAGGCTGAGCGCCCAACTCCAGTTGCCTTCCGCAGGAAGTCGCGATGTGCTCGCCTGCAAACCTTTACTACGGTTAGAAATATGGTGGCGCGGGGGAGACTTGAACTCCCGACCTCGCGATTATGAGTCGCGCGCTCTAACCAGCTGAGCTACCGCGCCGCACCACGAACGCCCGATTACGCAAAGGGTGCAGTGCTGTCAAACCGATTCTGGCTTTTGTGACGCAGGAAATCACCTGCGCCATGCAACGTCCCACAGGATGGGTGTTTGCGCTCATCCGCATCAATCGTAGCGTAGCTCGGTCGCCTTCCCCCGGAACACCGTGTAGGCGAGGATCGTGTATCCCATGATCGTCGGCAACACGACACATGTCCCGACCAGGATGATGAAAAGGCTCTCCGGCGCGCTTGCGGCCTCGTAGATGGTCAACTGATCCGGCACCACAAAGGGGTAGAAGCTGTACGCCATTCCCGCAAAGGCCAGCACCCAGAGCGCCGTTGCGGCCGCAAAAGGCAGCCAGGAATAGCGGTCCCCGGAAAATGGCATGCTGCGCAGCATGGACCACAGCCAGACAACCAGCACGCCAGACAGGATCGGCAATGGTGCCAGATAGAGCGCCTCGGGCCAGCTGAACCATTTGTCGAAGATCCGTCCGCTCACAAAGGGTGTGGCCAGTGAAATTGCGCCGATGCCCAAGACCAGCCCCCAGATGCCGCCCTTGGCCCAGTCTACTGCTTTACGCTGCAGATGCTCATCCGTCTTGTGGATCACCCATGTGGCGCCGATAAAGCTATATCCCACTGTCAGGAACACCGCTGTCAGAACGGCAAAGCCGGTATTCATCCACGTCCATTCCAGACCCATCACATACATGCCCAGCATGAAGCCTTGGCTGAGCGACGTCATCAGGGAGCCCGCGAAGAACGCGTTGTTCCATGCTCGTTTATGGGGTGCGGGTGCCTTGGCCCGAAACTCGAACGCGACACCGCGTAGGATCAAACCGATGAGCATGATTGTGACGGGCAGGTAAAGCGCTGTCAGGATTTCACCATGGGCCGCGGGAAACGCCACGAGCATCAGACCAATCGCCAGCACCAGCCAGGTTTCATTCGCATCCCAGAACGGCCCGATTGAGGCGATCATCCGATCTTTCTCATCGGCTTCCGCAAACGGGAACAACACGCCAACGCCAAGGTCAAACCCGTCCAGAACCACATATATGAGGATCGAGGCTCCCATCAGCCCGGCAAAGACGAAGGGCAGCCAAATCTCAGGATCGCCGAAATAGTACATCTGCGCTACTCCGCCGGAACCGCGCGGGTAATCGCGGCCTCGGATTGGGGGACGTTCGGTTCAATCGGCTCCCCGCGTGACATGCGCCGGGCGAGAAAGAAGATCACGTAGATATAGGCGATCAGCAGCACCGCGTAGATCGCGAGATATGCAATCAGCGATGACAGCACCAGCGGCGCGGGCACATCTGCCACGGCCTCTTTCGTGGTCATCACGCCTTGTACCAGCCACGGCTGACGCCCGATCTCGGTCGTGTACCAACCGGCAAGCGTGGCGACCCAGCCGCTGAAGCTCATCGCAATAAGGCCGTAAAGCATCGGTTTCGGCAGTCCCTCCACCCCGCGCTTGCGGCGCAGGATCATGTAGGCCGCACTCCAACTGACGAGCAGCATCAAAAGGCCCGTGCCCACCATCACGCGGAACGACCAGAAGACGGGTGCGACGCGCGGGTGCAGTACCTCACCATCCTCTGTGACAAAATCGTTCAGCCCTTGCACCTCACCGTCCCATTCATGGGTCAGGATGAAGGATGCGAGGTTGGGAATGCCAATCTCAAAATGGTTCTCGCGTGCCTCTTCATCAGGAATGGCGAACAGAATCAGCGGAACGCCGGTATCCGTCTCCCAATTGCCCTCCATGGCGGCGACTTTGGCCGGCTGATATTCCTTTGTGTTCAGCCCGTGCATGTCCCCTACAAAGATCTGGACCGGGATCAGAAGTGCCGCCATGAAAATGGCCGTTTTCAAAGCCACCCGCACCCCTTCGGTCCGCCCGCCGATCAGCCAGCGGAAGGCGCTGACACCTGCGATCAGGAAGCTGACGGTCAGGAAGCTTGCCAGCACCATATGGGTAAAGCGGTAGGGCATCGATGGGTTGAAGATAATCGCCCACCAATCGGTCGCGTGCGCCACGCCGTCAATCATTTCAAAGCCTTGCGGGGTGTGCATCCAGGAATTCAGGACGATGATCCAGAACGCCGACATCATCGTGCCGAAGGCCACAAGGAAGGTGGCTCCCGTATGGAGCCAGTTCGGCACGCGGCTGAAGCCAAACAGCATAATGCCGAGGAACACCGCCTCCAAAAAGAATGCCGTCATGATCTCATAGGCCAAAAGTGGCCCCGCGATGTTCCCCACCGTTTCCATGAACCCGGGCCAGTTCGTGCCAAACTGGAACGACATCGTGATGCCCGACACCACGCCCATTGCGAAGGATAGCGCGAAGATTTTGACCCAGAACCGATAGGCCTCCATCCAGCGTTCCTGCTTGGTGCGATTGTACTGGATCTTGAAGTAGAGCAGCACCCATCCCAAGGCGATGGTGATCGTCGGGAACAGGATGTGAAATGAGATATTCGCGGCGAATTGGATCCGCGACAGCAGCAGGGTTTCCATGTGAGGTCTCGCTCATCTTGGCTTTGTCACATCATATATAGCCGTCTGCAGCGGGCCTTCATCCGGGTGCGACAGCAAGGCGCGGGTCGGCACAGTCTCAAAAAATTGTCATAAATTCATGCTATGGTTGAATTGTTTAGCCAAAGGATTTTGATGATGGATTTTACCAATTTCACCTCGCGGGTGGACCGCGTCGTTGATGGCGATACGCTGCGCGTTTTCCTCAAGCCGGATGACGAGAGAAGCGAAAGCCTGCGTATTCTGGCCCTCGATACCGAAGAGGTCTCACCCGGCACCAAACCGGTCACACCGCTGGGCCGTGTGGCCTCGGATCGTGCGAAGGCGCTCTTTGCCGAGGGCGATGACGTGACGGTGACCTTACCGGGCACAGAACCGCTAGAGACCGCACTTGCGAAATATCGCGGCAATTTCGGGCGTCTTCTGACCTATCTGAATCTCGCCGATGGCACCGATTTTCAGGAACTGATGATCCGCGAAGGGCTCTCACCCTATTTCGTCAAATATGGTCGCGCGCAGGGTGATGACCGTCACGCCCGTTATACGGAGGCCGAGCGTCAGGCTCAGGCTGCAGGACTCGGCATTTGGGACCAGATCGCCAATAACGGCTCGGTCTTGCGCGACTACGCGAACCTGTCATCGTGGTGGGAGTTGCGGGGCCGGATCATCGAGGAGTATCGCAGGCTGAAGCTGGCCCAGCCCGATCTTGGCTTGCTGAACACACGCCTCGACTATGCCGCACTGGTCGAGATTGCGAAGGCCGAGGGCACCGCAACGGTCTTCATGGAACTGCGCGATTTCCGTCCGGCAGGCTCGGACCATATCATCTTTTCCACCGGCTCCCTCTCGCAGCCCTATTCGCTGTTCATCCCCGGCGGGAACACGGAAAGTGGCGCGGATGTGATGCGGCTGATCCTGACGCGCTATCGCCCCGACGGCGAAAGCCAGCCGCGCCGCAGCTATGCTTATGTGACCGGCCCCACCAAGATGTTTCCCGATGAAAACGGAACGCCCGAAATCATCGTGACCTCACCCGATCAGATCACGGACCTGCCGCCCGGTGCGCAACCGCTTGCTTGACACGCGAGGCACGCTGTCCCTTTCTGGCGCAGGCAACGAAAGGGGCAGCAGATGGCGCAAGGTTTCCTTACCACACATGTTCTCGACACGGCCAATGGCGTGCCGGCTGCCGGGATGGTCATCGATTTCTACAGGCTGGAAGGGGATACGCGCACGCATCTGGCGAAGATGCAAACTAATGCCGATGGCCGGACCGATACGCCGATCCTGCCGCAAGAGGATTTCGCCGTTGGACGCTACGAGTTGATCTTTCAAACCGGCGCCTATTTCGGCCACAGCGCTGATCCAGCATTCCTTGACGACATCCCCATCCGGTTTGGGATAAATGACGCCACATCCCATTACCACGTGCCGCTTCTGGTCTCGCCTTTCAGTTTCTCGACCTATCGAGGAAGCTGACACCGTCATCTGCATTTCATGAAGGCAGACCAGAGTTCACGCGAGCAATGTCGGTGGAGGCCAAAATCGACTTACTTTCTCGCCATTCACCTCCTGGTCTGTCAGGTTTGCATCATGCGCTGAGCCTTATGGCCGCGGAGCGAGAGCAGGTTTCGGTCGCCCAAATTCTGAAAATCCTCGGCGCGCGAGGTCATGGGCCGATCATCCTGACGCTCGCGGGCCTGATGATGCTCCCCACCGGCATGCTGCCTTTCATGCCCTCAATCATCGGTATCCTGATCTCCCTGACCGCGTTTGAGATGCTCGTTGGCGGGCAAGGCGTCTCGGTCCCCGGTCGTGTGGGTCGGATCATGATCAGTGCGCCGATGCTGCGTGCAGGGTTGGATCGGGCTGCGCCGATCTTTGATCGGCTTGGTCGCCTGATGCATCCACGCGCGCAGTTCTTGGTCCATAACAAGCTCGCGCTGACAGCGATCGCGATCGTGCTTTTGATGATTTCCGGCACGATGATTATCATCGGCGCGATCCCCGGACTGCCATTCATTCTTTGCGTTCCGGTCCTTCTCTTTGGTCTTGGCCTGACGGCAGGGGATGGTGTTGTGGTGGCTCTGGCTATTGCTGCCTGCATCGGCGCCGGTTTGGGTGTGGCTTGGCTGCTCTGAACAAGTGCATGAATTAGCAAAGACTTAAGCGAGCGTACGTCTCCCCTGCGGGGAAGGTCGTAAAACCAGCGCTAGGCTCCGGACCCTGAGAACGTCCAACGCGTGGTTTGCTGGTAAGTCTCGCCCGGTGCCAGCAGGATGGATGGAAAGTGCGGGTTGTTGGGCGCGTCCGGCCAATGCTGCGCTTCGATGGCCAGTCCTTCATAGAAGCTCTGCCCAGGACGTTGTGCCGCGCGCCCGTCATAGATCTGAATACCCGGGGCGGTCGTCCCGACCGTCATGTTCACACCACTTTGCCCCTGCAACCAAAGAACATCGCGCAACGCTTCATCCGTTTCGGACAGACAAAAATTGTGGTCCAGATTTGGCGCGCCGGGGTTGATCAACTGGGCCTCGCGAAAGTCCATCGCAGTGTCTGTAAACCCCGCGATTTCTCCTGTTGGGTAGTCATCGGGCGTGCTCGGCAGATAACGATCAGCAGCGATCCGCAAGCTGTGGCTCGCCCAGGTCTCGGCGCCGTCCAGGTTCCAATAGCTGTGATTGGCAAAGTTCATCAGCGTCCGGGCATCTGTTGTCCCGGTGATGTGCATGGTCAGCCTGGCGGGCCGGGTGAGTGTGTATGTCACAGTGATCTGGCGGTTCCCCGGCAAGCCGCACATCCCATCCGGCAGGGCCAGACCCAGAGTCAGGCTATCATCGCTGACGGTCTCGACATTCCACACCTGATGCTGTGCAGCTTTGACGCCGGAATGCAGGTGAATCCTGCCTTTCTCATTGCGTTCCAGTTCGTAGACCATCCCGTCAATGCGCACGCGGGCATTGCTGATCCGGTTGACCACCGGGCCGATCAAGGGTCCGTGATAGCGCATGGCGCCCTCATAGTCGGACAAAAGGTCAGAACCCAGTGTCAGCGCGTGATCAATGCCGTCCAGACGCAAGTCCTGCAGGATCGCACCGTAAGTCAGAAGGCTGACGGTCAGATTGCCGGCGGTGAGGGTGATCTTGTGGACCTCCCTCCCATCCTCGGTCGTGCCAAATGGCGTCACGCCAAGACTTCCCAATGGACGCCGGCCGGTTTGATCGTCGTGCCCCGCCAATTCAGCGCAGTTGGTGCGTAGTTAAAGACGAAGCGATGTGTCATCGTATCGCGGATGCGCAGCCCGTCAGGCAGGTTATGCGTGTCGATGGCAAGCGCTTTGCAGAGGTCACGGATAATCCGATCAAAGGTTGCATCATCCGGCCATCCGGCCAGATAGCGCAGGTTGTCATTCCCGATGATCGCTGGTTGGCCTGTCCCGGTACTCAGATATGTCGTGGCATCGCCTTCGAGATGCTCGAACCAATGCAGGAATTGTCCCTTACCCTCCAGCGGTATGGTGTCATCGGGCGGAATGCTCTCCGTCAGGGCGACGCTGATATCAAGGTTCGGCAGGTCCGGGCCGAGAGGCACTTTGACGGCGAGTTCGTTGGTCTTTGTATCGCTGCGTGGACCGATCAGCGCGATGCCTTTGAAGGTGCTGAGCGCTCTGCGGAATTCATCGGTCAGGGTCATGAGACCTGGTGCGAGCACCAGTTTGTAGGGCGCAAGGTCGGCGGTATCGGGTGGCAGGATATCGATGTTGAGCCCCGCTCGCCGCAACGCGCGATAGGCGGCGAAGGCAAGGCGGAACATCTCGAAATCCGCACCTTGCGGCTGCGCGTCCCAAGCCCAGGCGCTTTCATAGTCGAAGATGAGGGCAGCTTGCGCCTGCACCGTTCTAACCTCGGGCAGCTCGGCGATCTCATCGGCCACTTGACGGGCCTCTTCGAGCGCCGGGGCTGGGGTGCTGTCAGGGCGCAAGAGCCCCGCATGCATCTGCTCTTGCGCAAAGGGCGCCTGCCGCCAGCGGAAATAGCAGACCGTCTCGGCGCCATGGGCGAACGCCTCCCACGCCCAGAGCCGCACCATGCCGGGCAGGGGGGCGGGATTGTAAGGCGCCCAGTTCACCGGGCCGGGCTGCTGTTCCATGACCCAAAGCCGTCCCTTGCCCACAGCCCGATAGAGGTCGTGGTGAAAGGCCTGCATGTCGGGATGCCCCTGCCGCAGGAATTCTTTCTTTTCGGCGGGCGTTCCCTCCAACCGATCTGAAAGAAAGCCAATCAGGTAACTATCCCATGAAGCGATATCCAGATCCGCGCCGACCTTCCAATGATCAAAGGCCGTGATCCGACCCATGTAGTTGTGGATCAAGGGGGCTTGCGTGTGCTTGCGCAGTTCATCGGCCTGCACCTTGTTGAAGGCCACCACCTGATCCGAGCTATAGCGCCGGAAGGCCAGTTGATGCGGATGGTTCGGTTCGGTGACCGTCAGGTTTGGCAGGTCGATCTGGTCGAAACTGTCATACTCCATCGACCAGAAGACATTGCCCCAGGCGCGGTTCAGCGCGTCGGTCGATTGGTATTTCTGCGCCAGCCAGTCCTGAAACCCTTTTCGCGCTGCGTCCGAATAACTGAGCGTCGTTTCGTGGCAATCATATTCGTTATCGATCTGCCAAGCGGCGATATGCGGGTTCTTCCCATAACGTTCGCCCATCAGCCGCGCGATCCTGCGGCATTCGTCGCGATAGCCCAGATGGCTGAAATCATAGTGACGGCGCGATCCGAATTTGCGCGGGCGGCCTTCGGCATCGACAGCCAGCATGTCGGGATACTTGTCCACCATCCAGCGTGGCGGTGTGGCGGTCGGTGTGCCAAGGATGATCTTCAGCCCAGCGGCGCCCAAAACCTCAATCGCCCGGTCGAGCCAGTTCCATGTGAACGTACCTGGGCTCGGCTCCATCCGACTCCACCCGAACTCGCCGATCCGCACCCAGGTCAAGCCCGTTGCGACCATACGGGTTGCATCCTCGGCCCACTGATCCTCGGGCCAGTGTTCGGGATAATAACAGACGCCGAGCGTGCGTTTCATGGTCGTCCTTTTGAGTATTTTTGGCGAGATGATAGGGCAAATCAGGGTCAGAGGATAACCCGATGCTCTTTCTGTCCAGTGATATCTGTGGTGATGGCGAAGGTTTTGCCTTCATCCGGACCGTCAAGCCCGACGGCGGCGGATGTGCAATAGAGTATGTTCCGATCCGGGCCACCAAATGCCGGGCAGGAGGTTTGCTGCGCAGGAAAGTCCAAGGCTTTTATGAAGCTGCCATCGGGTGCGTAACCGGCAACACGTGCAGCGCCCCATTGCGCGCTCCAGAGGTTGCCTTCGGTATCGACCACGGCGCCATCGGGGCGGAAATCTGTGCCTGTCAGGTCGATATGCAATTGGGGCTCGCCCTCGGACCAGCCGTCCGCATCGAGTGTTACGCGCATGATCTGATGAGTTGGCGTGTCGGTGAAATAGGCAGTCTTACCATCGGGGGCGAAACAGATCGCGTTGCTGATCGTGATGGGGGCGAAAAGCTGGCGCAGTTCGCCCTTGTAGTAGCGATAGATCGCCCCCGCACCATCCTCCGCGTTGATCCCCATCGTCCCGATCCAAAAACCACCCTGTGGATCGGCGCGCCCGTCATTGGAGCGGGTGACTTTGTTGTCGGCCTCAAGCGGGCAGAGTGCGTCATGCTCGCCCGTGGTGATATCAAACCGATGCAGCGCCCGGGCCGAGGCAATCAGCAGCGTGTCGCGGTCCACCCAGCCAGCCGCACTGATATAGGTGTCAAATTGCCAGTGCTGGCCCTTGGTGTGCAGTCGGTTGCCGAGGATATCGAACCAGAACAACTGCTCCCGCTCCGGATGCCAGAGCGGGCCTTCGCCAAGCTTGCATTGGGTATCGTCAAAGATCATCGGGCGGCCTCGTCATAGGCGGCGACCATGTCCTTGGCGCGCGCGGTGACCTCAGCCACTGACAGGCCCGGTTTGTAAAGGGCAGAACCGATGCCGAAACCATCCGCGCTCGCCGCCATCCATTGGGCGAAATTATCTGCGCCCGCGCCGCCCACGGCATAAACTTGGGTGCCGGGCGGCAGCACCGCGCGGATCGCCTTGATCCCATCTGGCCCCAACAGGCTGGCGGGGAAGATTTTCAGCCCGTCCGCACCCCATTTGAGCGCCTCAAAACACTCGGTTGGGGTCATAACACCCGGCCAGCTTTGCATGCCTGCGGTCTTGGTGGCGACAATCACGCGCTGGTCGCAATTGGGCGACACGATCAGCTTACCACCCATCTGCGCGACGCGGCCGACATCGTCGGTTGTCAGCACCGTGCCCGCGCCGATCAGGGCATCGTCGCCATGGGCCTCGGCCATCGCCTTGATGCTGTCAAACGGATCGGGCGAGTTTAGCGGCACCTCAATCTTCGTGATGCCCGCGTCGATTAGGGCGGCGGCCATGGGCGCTGCCTCATCCGGTGTGATCCCGCGCAGAATGGCGATCAGGGGGCGTGACATGATTTATCCTTTCAGGCGGCGATAGGCGGCGGTCAGACCGGCGATGGTGATCGCGTCACCCTTGGCCTGAGTGGCAGGGGCGGATTGCGCGGCAAGCGCATCGACATAGAGCTTGGTCAGTTTGCTGGCGCCAACAACCGCGATCTGCTGGCCCAGCCAATAGGGTTTGGCGGCGGCGAGTTCGGCGCCGATCAAGAGGCCTGACAGGCGCGCGCGAGCGGCTGCGCCGGACAGATCGTTCAATAACTCCTCGGCCCGCAGCGAGAACAGCCGGGCGGCGAGCCGTTCGGGCCGCGACATCGCGTCTTCGACCCCGGTCAGAAAGGCCGCATCGTCCCAGCCATCGGCACCAAATGAGTGGCGGAGAACCGTGTAAGCGCTGAGCGTAGCGAAAAGCTCACCCGTCATGAAGGTCTGAAAGCTCACCACCTCATCGGCGCTGACATGCACCCATTTGGTATGGGTGCCGGGCAGGCAGATCACGCCGTCCCAATTTTTATTCAGCGCCAGAAAGCCCGCGATCTGCGTTTCTTCGCCGCGCATCACATCGGCCGGGTCGGTCTGCTTAATCCCCGGGATGACATGGACCTGCAGATCGGGGTTCTGCACCGGGGCGCGGACGAGGCCATCGGGCAAGGCAGGGCAGGGGACGCTTGCATAAGGCGCCTCCACCCAGCCCTGACGCGATCCGACCATGCCGCAGGCGACAATTGTGGTTGGGCCATTGATCCAGTCGCCTATTGTACGCAGCAACTCCGGTTCGAATTCATCGCGGGCCAACGCGCCCATACCCTTGTCCGACCGTGCCTCGGCCAGAACCGTGCCAGAGGCGGACATGGCCCAGGCCCGCATATTCGACGTACCCCAGTCAACGGCGATCCAGTGTGGTGTCACGTTACTCATCCCGCATGCACCACGCCGGCATCAACAACCATGACCTGGCCGGTCATCATGGCCGAGGCGTCTGAGGCCAAAAAGAGTGTGGGGCCGACCATATGGCCGGGTTGTATATGTTCCTTGAGGCATTGTTTCTCGATGAATTCTGCTTTGGCTTCGGGCGTCGCCCACATGGTTTCTTGCTTTTCAGTCATCACCCAGCCGGGCGCGATGGCGTTCACACGCAAACCGTGCGCGCCCCATTCGCGGGCAAGTGCGCGGGTCATCCCAACGATTGCGGCTTTTGCGGTCACATAGGGCACCATGCCTGCCGCGCCCATCATATAGGTGATGGAGGCGTAGTTGATCATCGCGCCTTTGGGTGCCATCAGGCCTGCCGCCTTTTGGCAAGCAAAGAACTGCGCCTTGAGGTTTACCGCCTGCGATGCGTCCCAGATGTCAGGTGTGATGGCATCCGCCTCATAGCGCATGTCGTTGGCTGCATTGTTGATCAGCGCCTTGAACGGACCGTGGGTAGCATGCGCCTGTTCCATCGCGGCGTGAAGTGCTTCGGTATCGGTGACGTCGCACTTGATAAAGAGCGGGGCATGGGCGCTAGTTGCGGCAAGTGTGTCGACCAGCGCGCTGGCGTCACAGAAATCGACAAACGCCACCTTCGCCCCCTGTGCCAGAAACCCTGCGAGAAGTGCCGCACCAATCCCGCTGCCGCCGCCGGTGAGAAAGATTGAGGCACCGTCAAGATCAGGATAGATCGCCGTCATAGACGCTCCCCCTCAATCACCCACATCCGTTCGGGGAACGACCAGGGCAAGGTCACGCCGTGGCGCATCAGATACGTGCCCGAGACCTCAATCGCGCGCTCTTTCAGGATCGGATTGCCGCGCGACAAGGCCGGGGCGCTGTCGCGGTTGATGAGGCGGATAAGGTAGGTCGCATCGGGGCTGAGTGCTGTCAGGCGCAAGGGGCGGGGCGAGATCTGGGCGCTGGTCGCCGCCTTGCCTGCGAAGACGACAAATCGGTCCTGTTCGAAGGCCAGATGCTGTTCGGCCATCACCGCTGGGTCAGCGCTGTCAAGCCGTAGGATATCCGCGCGCTGCAGCCAGTGGCGGTGATGTTTCCACCAACTGGTCACCTCTTTGAGCACGGCCGCCTCATGATCGGTCAACTCACGCGGGTCCATCTCAAAACCCATATGGCGCTGGGCGGCGACCCAGGCCCGGAACGCAATATCGAGCGTGCGACCAGACGTATGGCAGACACGCGGGCCGACATGGCTGCCCGTAACAGATAGGGGCAGGAACAAAGCGGCATCATGCTGAATGCGCAGCCGTTCGAGCGCGTCGTTGCTGTCCGAGAGCCAAACGCGCTGGGTGCGCTCGAGAATCCCAAAGTCGATACGTCCGCCGCCAGAGGCGCAGCTTTCAATCTCCACATGCGGGAAGTCGGCGCGCAGCCGGTCGATCAGGGTATATGAGCCACGTGTCTGGGCGGCATCCGGCATCGGCAGCACGCGGTTATGATCCCATTTGATATAGTCGATATGGTGGTCACGCAGGATCGTTGACATGCGCTCATAGAGAAAGTCCCGCACTGCCGGCACCGCCATATTGAGCGCTTTTTGCTGGCGGCCCAGTGTCTGATCTTCGGACCCCAGCGCCCAATCGGGATGGGCGCGATGAATGTCGCTGTCTTCGTTGATCATCTCAGGCTCGAACCAGAGCCCGAATGTCATGCCCAGCCCATGCACGTGGTCGATCAGCGGATGCAGCCCGTCGGGGTATTTGCGGGCGTCGACCGTCCAGTCGGACAGGCTGCGCGTATCGTCGTCCCGGTTGCCGAACCAGCCGTCATCCAGCACGAAACGTTCGGCCCCCAGCGCTGCCGCCCGGTTGGCGATGTCTGTGAGGACGGGGAGCTTGTGGTCGAAATAGACGGCCTCCCAGCAATTGTAGTGGACCGGACGTGGGGCATCAGGTTTTGGCCAAGTCACGACTCGATCACGCAGATGCCGCTGGAAGGCAACGGCGCAGCCATTCAGGCCCGTGTCGGAATAGGTGATGTAAAGCGGTGCGGTCTTGAACTCTGTCGCGGCTTCCGTCTCCATCCGCGCGGCATGGCCCCATTGGATCTGGCGACGGCCATCCTGCAGCTCTTCGGCGATCATCTTGTGCCCGCCGGACCAGCCATAGTGAAAGGCATAGGCCTCGCCTTCGGTATTCGTCGCCCCGCGACACGGCACGATCAGGCCGGGGAAATGCTCATGCCCAGTGCGCCCCGTCCGGTTTTCGCGATACCGCATGCCGGGCGCCCAGGCGGTGCGCGAGAGTTGAAACTCACCACACCAGCGGCCCGACACATCGATCATCTCATCCGATTGCTGCGGGCCGGGCAAAACCGGGGCGGCGAGCCAGTGCAGATGCACGGGCCGTGTGGCGCGCAGCGTGGTGTGGCAGGTGATGACATGGGTCTGCGGGTCAGAGGCAAAGTGGAAGACAAGCGTCAAACCATTGACGCTGTCGGCATAGGTCAGTTCCAGGGTGCCGTTCTGCTGGACCGTCTCAAAACAGAATTTTGGCAGAAGCGGCGTGCCATCAGTATCGCGC
The DNA here is from genome assembly GCF_033963825.1 of Cognatiyoonia sp. IB215446. Taxonomy (NCBI): domain Bacteria; kingdom Pseudomonadati; phylum Pseudomonadota; class Alphaproteobacteria; order Rhodobacterales; family Paracoccaceae; genus Cognatiyoonia; species Cognatiyoonia sp. IB215446. The sequence continues at coordinate 1,100,703 of NZ_JAXBMD010000001.1, forward strand.
ACGATCAGGCCGGGCTGGCCCGGAAAACTGCGCGTCGCTTCGGGGCACAATGATAGGTCAGGATTTTCGTCCAGCATGCCGCCGGTCACATCGATGATTGCCGCGGCGTGCAGTGTCTCAAGGTCTTCCTCTTCCGGCAGGCGGGCGCCCCAATAGACGACCTGCGGCAAGCGGTCATTGGTGGATGTCAGCACTAGCGTCTGGCGCCCGTCATCGACCCGCCAGACATTTTGCGCCATGTGCGCCTTTGCGCCCTTTGCCGCCACGGGCAGATCAGAGGAAACGGGATCGGCCCCGGCACCGCTGCGCGCGACAATATCCGTTGTCATTTCGGTAACGCTCCGAAAAGTGAGTTACTTGACCGCGCCGAGTGTCAGACCGGCGATGAAGTGTTTCTGCATCAAAAAGAACATGAGCACTGGCGGCAGGGCAGCCACGATTGAGCCCGCACTCATCAGATGATAGGCCGCCCGGAACTGGGAATTGAACTCGGTGATGCCCGCTGTGACGGGCTGCGCATCTGGCCCTTGCGTGAGCACAACGGCCCAGAAATAGTCGTTCCAGATGAAGGTGAAGATGAGCACGGCCAATGCGGCCAGCGCCGGTTTCATCAGCGGCAAGACGACATAGAGGAAGATGCGCCATTCGGCCACGCCCTCGACCCGCGCCGCCTCGATCAGGGGGAACGGCAATGCCCGGATGAAGTTGCGCATGAAAAGCGTGCAGAACCCGGTCTGGAATGCGATGTGAAACAGGACCAGCCCCAGCTTGGTGTCGTAAAGGTTCAGGTTCACCGTCAGGTCACGGACTGGCACCATTAGGATCTGGAAAGGCACGAAGTTACCGGCGATGAAGATGAAAAAGATCAGAAGGTTGCCCTTGAACTTATAAACCCCCAACGCGAACCCCGCCATGCAGGACAAGGCCACCGCGCCAATCACCGTCGGCACTGTGATCAGCAGGGAGTTCCACAAGTAGCGCGGCATGTTCGATTCAAAGAACACCTTGCCGTAGTTGTTCAGCGCCTCGAAGCTGCTGGGGATGCCCCAGTAATTGCCGTTGACGAAATCGGCCTCCGGCTTGATTGAGAAATTCGCGACCGCAATTAGAGGTAACAGCCAGATGATCAAGGCCAGTGGAAGAAACGCCTGATAGGTGATCTGTGCGGACCGGGGCCGTTTTTCGATGGGTGTCGGAAACATCAGCGTGCCCCCTTCTCATCCTGGTACATCGACCAGAGGAAATAGGCGATAAAGCCTAGCATGATAAAGAAGAGGACCACGGCAATGGCCGCCCCGTATCCCATGCGGAAGCCGAACTCGGAGAGCGATTCCTCGAACATGTAGAATGACAGCACCCGGGTTGAACCGAAGGGGCCGCCATTGGTCATCACGCTGATCAGATCGAATGAGCGCAGGGCGCCGATGATCGTGACGACAAAGGCGATGAACGTGGCGGGTTTGAGTTGCGGCAGGATTACGTACCACAGCATTTTCCAGCCCTTTGCGCCATCAAGACGCGCAGCTTCGACCTGTTCGGGGTCCACGGCGTTGAGGCCTGTGAGGTAGAGGATCATGCAATAGGCCGTCTGCGGCCAGAGACCTGCCGCGATGATCCCGTAAGTGGCCAGTGTCGGATCGCCAAGAATGTTGATCGGACCCGCACCGAAGATTCCGAGAATCGCGTTCAGAAGCCCCTCGCGCGGCAGGTAGAACCAGCTGAAAACAAGGCCGACGACAACCTGGCTGATCACAAAGGGAAAGAAGAAAAGCGACTTATAGACCCTGATCCCGCGGACCGTCTGATTGAGAAAGAGCGCGATGAAAAGGCCCGCCGGGATCGCCAGAAGGTAGAGCACCAGCCATTTCAGGTTGTTCCAGAACGAGGTTTCGAATTTGCGGTCCATGTTCTGGTCGCCCCAGCCCAGAAGCCGTTCATAGTTCGCGGTACCAACCCATGTCTTCTCGCCCAGGCCGTCCCATTGATGGAATGAAATCCAGAAAGACTGGCCAATCGGAATGATGACGTAAACCGCAAAGAACAGCATCGCAGGCAGCAGGAACAGCCACGGCGTGACCGCAATCTCATTGCGTTTGTACCAACTGCGCGAAGGTGCAAGCTCAGTGTCGGGGACGGCCGTACTTGTCATGGTCCTGCCTCTCTGACGGGGTCAACACATGCGAAAAGCCGATGGGCCTTGCGGATGTGTTGGGGGTGGTGGGTTGCACCCACCCTACGTCAGGGTGGGTGCGGCGGGATGGGTGAACTCACCCTTCCTGCAATTATTGATAGATGCGCTGACGTGTCTCTTCGAGACGGGCCAGAATGTCATCCAAGTTGTCCGGGAACACCATGAATTCCTGCAGACCTTCCATGCCAACCGATGCCATCTCGGCCGAGAAGTCGCGGTCGAAGAACTGCATGATGCCGCCGCCCGCATTCGTCGAGAGCATCTCAAAGCCTTCGGCCAGGAATTTGTCATCATCGATGGAGGCGTTGGCGTTCACGGGCAACTGACCAAGCGCGTCACCGCCATTGATCGCTGTCTGCACTTCGGCAGAGGTCACATACCGCAGGAATTCCTTTGCGGCATCCATGTTCTGTGCACCGGATGCGATGTGGAATGTGTCGGTTGGCGCATCTTCGGCATAGTCCACGTCAGGGTTGATGACGGGGAACTGGTAGAAGTCCAGTTGATCGTCGGTCAGGCCACCGTCACGGAATGCCGCGACCGAGAAGTTGCCCATCAGGTAGGCCGCCGCTTCACCATTGACCATAAAGGGCAGGGCCTCCTGCCAGCTATAGGTCTGGTGATCGTCGATGAAGGCACCCATATCGATCAGCTCGCGCCAATTGGCGAAGGTCTGGCGGACACGGTCATCGGTCCACGCGATTTCACCGCGGGCCAGTGCGATGTGGAAATCATAGCCGTTGGTGCGGCTGTTGATGTAGTCAAACCAGCCACCAGCGGTCCAAAGGAACTTGGTGCCGATCGTGTAGCACTTGATGCCGTTATCGAGCAGCGTCTGACAATTAGCCTTTTCCTCTTCCCATGTGGAAGGTTCTTCCAGACCGAATTGCTCAAAGATGTCTTTGCGGTAGTAAACGCCCCACTGGTAGTAGGTATAGGGGACACCCCACTGCGCGCCGTCAAGCGTCATTGCGCCTTTGGTCGAGGCAAGTGCTTCGAAAGCGGGTTCTTCCCAGAGGTCAGAGACATCGGCAAAAAGGCCAGCATCCACGTAGGGACGCATCCGGTTGGCGGCATACCAGTTCACCACATCTGGTGGGTTGGCGCCAAGCGCGTTGCGGATCTGTGTCTTCCACGCTTCGCGGTCAACGATGGTCAAGTTGACCTCAAGATTGGGGTGCAATGCGTCAAAATCCGACGCCAGACCTTCCATCACGGCTCGCGGCGCGGGGTTCGACATGTCAGAGATGATGTTCAGTTCGCCGGACAGGCTGTGCCCGTCAGCCATTGCTGCAGACGAAGCGATGCCAGCCGCAACAAACGCCGCAAGCGACGTTTTCAAAGTGGAATGCATGGTGTCCTCCCAGTATGCTTCCGTATCGTTACTGGTTCCATTATTTGAAACTCAGTTTTGGATGTTGATACTAAACAGCGACTCGGCTAGCCTTGTCAACAGCCGAGGGCAGCGTGGGTAAGGAGGCTCGCGCCTGAATCCAACCGGCATGTGGGAGGAAATATGGGACGTGTGACCGGTGACGGCACGGTCGGCAAGGCGCTTGAAGTCCTGGATCAGGTGGCCGCTTTTGGCCGACCTGTGAAATTCAGCGAGCTTCTGGCGGGGTCTGCCTTTCCCAAACCCACACTCTACCGGTTTGTGCAGACGCTCACCAATCAGCAGATGCTATCCTACGATCCTGAACGGCAGACATATGCGCCCGGTGTGCGGCTTGTGCGGCTGGCCCATGCGGCGTGGGAGCAATCGACGCTCGCGCCATTGGCACGCCCGCATATTGATGCGCTGAGCAGGGCGGTGGGCGAAACCGTGCATCTGGCGCAGCTGGATCACGCACAGGTTCTTTATATCGACAAGCGCAATGCCGGAAATCCGGTGCAGATGTACAGTCAGGCCGGCAAGGTCGGGCCAGCCTATTGTACGGGCGTTGGCAAGGTCATGCTGGCCTTTTCAGATGCGTCGCTTGTCGACACGATTATCGAACAGCAATCCTTTCACGTTTTCACGCCACACACCTTGTCCACACCGGATGCGCTGCGCGACGAATTGCAAAAGATCAAAGCCAATGGATACGGCTTTGATCGCGAAGAGCATGAGCCGGGGATCATCTGCGTGGCAGTGCCGATCCTGACCGAAAGCGGACGTGTGCTAGGCGCGCTTTCGGTGACGAGCACCACAAGCCGCACAAACCTTGCCGGTCTGGAAGGCTACGTACCGATCCTGCAGGACACCGCCGAAAAAATCGCACGGGACGCCCGGAACTGGAGCTTTCCCGATTACGACACGAAAGAAACAACAAGGACTTGATTGCCATGACGGGTGTTACGCTGAACAAAGTGATCAAACGCTACGGCGATGTGCAGGTCATCCACGGGATTGACCTGGATATTCAGGATGGCGAATTCTGCGTCTTTGTCGGACCATCGGGTTGCGGCAAATCCACACTGCTGCGGATGGTGGCGGGGCTGGAGGAGACCACCGAAGGCCAGATGCATATCGGCACACGGGATGTCACGCGCATGGACCCGGCCGAGCGTGGCGTGGCGATGGTGTTTCAAACCTACGCGCTTTATCCCCACATGACCGTTCGCGACAATATGGGGTTCGGGCTGAAGATGAACGGCCACCCCAAGTCCGAGATCGACACCAAAGTGGCCGAGGCGACGCGTATCCTGAAGCTGGAACAATATCTGGACCGCAAACCATCCGCCCTATCAGGCGGGCAGCGCCAGCGTGTGTCGATTGGGCGTGCCATCGTGCGCGGGCCGGAGGTCTTCTTGTTCGACGAACCGCTGTCGAACCTTGATGCCGAGCTTCGGGTCGAAATGCGGGTGGAAATCGCGCGCCTGCACAAGGAGATTGGTGCCACGATGATCTACGTCACCCACGATCAGGTCGAGGCGATGACGCTCGCTGACAAGATCGTGGTGCTGCGGGCAGGCAACATCGAACAGGTGGGCGCGCCAATGGATCTCTACCGTGATCCGGACAACAAGTTTGTGGCAGGCTTCATCGGATCACCGGCGATGAACTTTGTCAGCGGTGCCGTGAAGGATGGCCGCGTGGACGCGCCTGGACTAGGCGCACAATTCGACGGGCTTGTGAGCACGGCCTATGAAGGAAAGGCGCTGAGCGTTGGCGCGCGGCCAGAACATCTGAGCATCGACCCGGCGGGGGACACGCATAAGGTCGAACTGACCGAAAGCCTGGGCGGTGTGTCCTTTGCCTATCTGACCAGCCCGACGGGTGAACGCATCGTGGTCGAGGAACGCGGCGATGAGCGGTCCGTCGAAGGGGCGCAGGTTGGCGTCAAAATCGACGCCAACCGCATTTACCTTTTCGATGCAGAGACCGAGCAACGGATCAGATCGTAGCCCAAGAGTTTTTAGAGACTCTTGGCAAAAGTCTTTGAAGATTTTTGGCGTCGCGCTTTTTTTGACGGCGGCTCTATCGTTTTCCGTAGTAGAGGCCAACAACATGTTCGGCTTCTGCAAAAAAGAGCCAGCGTAGCGCGAGTACACCGAGGATATGGCTGAGCACTGCAAGAGCGGCACCCAGATGGCCGGATGTGATGAGCAGGACGATCACCGGTACGCCAAATCCCAGGATCAACGACAGCACGCGCAATTGCTGCGCGTGTTTGCGGCCCACCTCATGGATGAATTCACGCATCAGGTAGTTGGTGCCGGTATGCGGCGGCTCAAACGCGCGGACTTTCCCGATCTTACCGAGCCCCGTTGCCGTTGACATATCGGTGCCCGCTTCAGCGAACCTTGTGTCACCCGAATACCAAGCAAAGAACTGCAGACCTGCACCGATCAACAAGAGCATGCCAGCCGTTGTGATCTGCCCGCGCAACAGCGCCCCACCGCCAAGCGCCAAAACCAGAAAAAGCGCTGGCGTCGTCCAGTGGCGCCACCGGGGCACGGTTTTCAGTTGCGCGTAGATCATGGATGTCGTGAAGACCGTCAGCAGCGCAAAGATCGCGCCGATTACGCCAAAGAGGTGCCAGCGCGCACCGAAAAACACAAGCCCCAGCCCGTAGATGCCCATCAGAACAAGGGCGACAACGGCGCAAATAGCTTCGCGGCTGAGCCAGCTCGTTTGCCATTGACTGAATGCCTTGATCGCCCGTTCCGGGTGGCCCAGGTGAAACGTTGACGCAAGAAGTCCGCCAACGGCAAAGACATATGCGAGGGCGAACCAGATGAAGGCGGCAAAGCCCGTTGGTGCGCTAAGACCGATGCCAAGCCAGAACAAAAGGCCAAATCCAAGGCCTGAAAACGTCGTGAAAATGATAACGCTTGGGGCGGGATGCATTACTTGGCACCTCCGGGAAGGGCCGAAAGGGCCTTGTCCAGCCAATGGGCGAAACCCGCGCCGTCTTGGGCGACCGGCTCAAGATAAGGGGCCAGCACGTCAAATTCCGGCATTTCGTCTTTGGGCCGTGGCGGCAGGTATTTGTTGACGGGCTTAGTGCCTTGCTCTGGCATCAGATCAAAGCCGCTACGCTCAGCAACGAGTTTGGAGACGTCACTCTCCGCATCTCCGAGATCTCCGAAATGTCGTGCTCCGGCGGGGCAGGTGCGCACGCAGGCGGGCTGCCGGTCCTCCTCGGGCAGGTTTTCGTTATAGATACGGTCTACGCAAAGCGTGCATTTCTTCATCACGCCTTCCTTGGCATCCAACTCACGTGCACCATAAGGACAGGCCCAGGCGCAGAGGCCGCAGCCGATGCAGTCGGTTTCGTTGACCAGAACGATGCCATCCTCGGAGCGCTTGTAGCTGGCTCCAGTGGGGCAGACGGTCACGCATGGGGCATCTTCGCAGTGCAGGCATGACTTCGGGAAGTGGATCAGTTGGGCCGCGCCATTCTCAGGCTGCACTTCGTAGGAATGCACACGGTTGAGGAAAGTACCCGACGGGTTCGCGCCGTAGGGTTCTTGGTCCGAAAGCGGTGCGCCGTAGTTTTCGGTGTTCCACCCTTTGCAGGACACCACACAGGCATGGCAGCCGACACATGTATCAAGATCAATGACAAGCCCAAGCTTCTTTTCTGATGGCGGCGGGAGTTGGGTCATGACGTGGCCCTTTCGATTTGAGCTGGCGCGTGCTGGCCAATCGGTTGTCTGTTTTCAGCGTCCCAGGTCGCGGCGAACCAGATGAAACTGCCAAGCGTCAGGGTGACGAAGGCTGCGATGATCAGGAGGACCTGGCGATTGGTCATTTTGCCGGCTCTCCATCGCCACGCAGGGCAATGGCCGTCGCGGCAGCGATCAGGCCTATGCCTGAGATGATGCTGAGCCATTTTTGGAAGGTCGATCCCAGTGCCGCCACCAAACGCGCCGCGCTCGCCCCCATGGCCAGCAGGATGAGGCCGTCAATGACAAGGTAAGTCAGGCCAAGCACAAAGACCTGCCCGGCGACAGGCATCGATGTGTCGATGAATTGCGGGAATAGCGCGGCAAAGAAAACAACGGCATAGGGGTTCGCGGCGGAGGTCATGAAACCGCGCCTGAGTAGCGCGCGCCCCGTTGGTGTGGGGCGTCGTCCGGCGGGGCGTGATGCGTCGCGGATCATGCCAACGCCCATCCAGATCAGATAGGCGACCCCGGCCCACTTGATGACTGAAAACGCGTCCGCCGAAAGCGCAATGACGCTGGCCAGACCAAAACCAGCGATGATGATCTGGATCGCATTGGCGCTCAGATCGCCCACCATGATGGGCAGCGCCTTCTTCAGCCCATGCTGCATCGATCCACCAATGAACAGTAACTGACTTGGACCCGGCGGATGCGCAAAGAACAAAAGGACCGTGCCAAGATAGATCAGATATGTCTCAAAGCTCATGTGCCGACTTTCCAGTCCAGGCCGCTGGGGCCCTTGCCAACAGGTGATTTGATGGCTGGCATCGCCGGTTGCGCCTCGTTCGATACGGCCGATTTTTCGATCTTCACTCGCAGGTCGAACCAGGCTGCCTGACCGGTGACCGGATCGGAATTTGCCCAGCGCAGCCCGTCGCCTTTCTCGGGCAGGAGTTCGTGGATCAGGTGGTTGAGCAGGAACCCTTTCGTGGCCTCTGGCGCGTTCTCATCCAGCGCCCATGCCCCTTTGCGTTTGCCGATCGCGTTCCATGTCCAGACCGTGTTTTCATTCAGGCTCGCCTGATGGGCAACGGGCACGACGATGCTGCCATGGGCGGAAGAGACTTTGGCCCAGTCGCCATCTTTGAATCCGTTCGCCTCCCAGATCTTTGTTGGCACGTAGAGCGGGTTATGTCCGTGGATCTGCCGGAGCCATGCATTCTGGGTGCCCCATGAATGATACATCGCCATGGGGCGCTGCGTCAGGGCGTGGATCGGGTATTCCTCCGGATCGACATGCCCGTCCTCAAAGGGTGGATACCACATTGGCAGCGGGTCCATCGTGGTCTTCAGACGCTCGCGCAGATGCTCTGGCGGTTGGCGCTCGCCGACCCCTTCGGCGGCGGCCTGGAACTTGCGCAAGGGTTCCACATAAAGCTGGAAGATGTAGGGCTGCACAACATCATAGAACCCCATCTTGACCGCCCAATCCTGATAGGCAGCGTTGAAGGGTTTGTAATAGGCAGCCTCATCCGGGACATGCTCCATCCAGAAGCCGCCGTTTTCGATATAGCGGTCGATCTGGTTGGGGTTCACTTCGCCGCGGCCGTGGTCGTCACCATTGCCGCGGAAGCCCGCGAGAGGTCCAACGCCGGGGCGGCGGATGTGGTTGGTGATGTATTCGGCGTAGTCCTTGTATTTCGCCGAGCCATCGTCATTCACGAAACCCGGCATGCCCAGACGCGCGCCCAAATCACACAGGACCGATTGGAAACCACGCACATCCCGGTCAGGCTCCACCACGGGCCAGCGGATCGCATCTGCGACCGCATCGCCCTCGCAAATCGGACGGTCGAGGAGTGAGATGCAATCGTGCCGCTCTAGATATGTCGTGTCAGGCAGGATCAGGTCGGCATAGGCCACCATCTCGGACGAATAGGCGTCGGAATAGATGATATGCGGGATGACGTAATCGCCGTTCTCATCCTTGTCTGTCAGCATCTTATGGACGCCACCGACATTCATCGACGAGTTCCAAGACATATTGGCCATATACATGAAGAGTGTGTCGATTTTGTACGGCACACCCGCATGGGCGTTCGAGATCACCATATGCATCAGCCCGTGGGCCGACATCGGGTTTTCCCAGCTATAGGCCTTGTCGATGCGCTTGGGCGTGCCGTCATCCTCCAAGAGCAGGTCTTCGGTGCCGTGCGTATATCCCAGATGCGGGCCGTCGAGTGGCGCGCCCGGCGTCACTTTGCCATGTGGCTTGGGGTGGGCTGTCGCGGGCTTGGGGTAGGGCGGTTTGAACCGCATGCCACCGGGTACTTCGACCGAGCCCAGGATGATCTGCAGCGTGTGCAGCGCGCGGCAGGTCTGGAAGCCGTTCGAATGGGCCGAGATGCCGCGCATGGCGTGGAATGACACGGGCCGACCGACCATCTTGTCGTGCTTCTTGCCGCGGAAATCGGTCCAGGGTTGGTCGATTTCAATGGCCTCATCAAAGGCGACGCGGGCCAGGTCAGCCGCAATCGCGCGAATGCGCTGGGCGGGGATGCCGCAGCTTTCGGCAACAGCCTCGGGGGCATATTCGTCCGACAGATAGCGGTCGGCCATCAGGTGAAAGACCGGGCGATGCGTCACACCGGCGGCGCGATAGGTGGCGGCGAGGTCCGGCTCGACCCCCTCACCATTCCATGGTGCCAGTTGCCCAGTGCGACGGTCAATCACCTGCGGTTGACCCTCCGCATCGCGCAGGAAGAGGCCGTATTGCGGAGAGTTCTCATCTTCGTCGATCAGCACCGACGCATTGGTGAATCGCGCAAGATAATCCAGATCGACCTTGCCCGCCTTTACGAGGCAATGGATGAGGGCGAGGATGAACTGCCCGTCCGTTCCTGGCGTGATGCCAACCCAATCATCGGCAACCGCGTTGTAGCCGGTGCGGATCGGATTGACCCCGATCATCCGCGCCCCGCGCGCTTTCAGACGGCCAATGCCCATCTTGATCGGGTTGCTGTCATGGTCCTCGGCCACGCCGAACAGCATGAAGAGCTTCGTGCGCTCCCAATCAGGCTGGCCGAACTCCCAGAAGGCCCCACCCATCGTGTAGATGCCAGCCGCCGCCATGTTGACCGAACAGAACCCGCCATGAGCCGCGAAATTCGGCGTGCCATAGGCCTGCGCCCAGAAGCCCGTGAAGGACTGCGACTGATCGCGACCGGTGAAGAAGGCCAGCTTCTCCGGGTGCTTGTCGCGAATTGGCTTTAGCCAATCAACGGCCTGACCTAACGCCTCGTCCCACGAAATCTCTTCAAACTCGCCCGATCCGCGTGGCCCCACACGCCGCAAGGGCGCGCGCAGCCGCGAGGGCGCGTTGTGTTGCATGATCCCCGCTGAACCCTTCGCGCATAGCACACCCTTGTTCACCGGATGATCGCGATTGCCCTCGATATAGGCGACCTTGCCATCCTTCATATGCACATTGATCCCGCACCGGCAGGCGCACATGTAACAGGTCGTCTTGCGCACCTCGTCCGAGACCTTGGGCGAGGTATCAAGCGGTGGCTGATCAAGTGACATGGGCGAACCTTTCGGGCGGCTATCAGGTGAGGAAGTAAACCCCGGATAGGATGATGCTTGCAATGAAAATGGTCTGGGTGACGATCAGCGCGATAGCCGAACCACCGACGGCCAAGACCTTCTTGAGATTGGTTTTCATACCCACGGCGGCGATCGCCGTCAGCAAGAGCCAGCGCGACGCTTCGGATAACAGGCCGGCGATTGTGCCGGGGATCCAGCCCAGTGAATTGAGCGTGGCGAGCAGAAGGAACCCCACGACAAAGGCCGGGATGATCGGCGGGCGCTCACCGCTTTCATCAGGGGTGGCAAAGCTGCGGATCAGAAGGGCGGCGATAATCACGACGGGGGCCAGCAGCGACACCCGGATCAGCTTCACCAGGGTCGCGGTGTCGCCCACATTCTCGGAGACCGAGAAACCGGCCCCCACCACCTGGGCCACATCATGGATGGTACCGCCAAGGAAAACACCGGCGGCCAGATCGTTCAGGCTCAACAGGTTCACGATGATCGGATAGACGATCATCGCAATGGTCGAGAGGACGGTGACGCCCATCACTGTGAACAAAAGACGTTGCTCAGATCGCTCGTCCTTCGGCAAAATCGCGGCGATGGCCAAAGCGGCGGACGCGCCGCAAATCGCCACCGAGCCAGCCGTCAGAAACGAAAACCGCCATTTCGACCCAAAGAACCGCCCGATCAGCAGGCCGAACGCAATCGTTGCGGCAACAGCTCCGATGATCAGCAGAACGAGCGGGAGGCCCAATTGCGCCGTCAGTTCCATGCTGATCCGCGCGCCCAGAAACGCGATCCCAAGGCGCAGTAAGGTCCGGGCGGCAAAGCCGACGCCTTCGACCGTTTTGCCCTCTTCCCCCAGAAAGGACAGGGCAATCCCCAACAATAGCGCCAGCAGCATGGCCGGTGTCGCATAATGCTCGGCCAACCATTGTGCTGCAATGGCGGTCAGGCCTGCGACGACAACGCCGGGAAACAGCACTTTGCTGCGCGCCGAAAGCGCTGCGGGGTTGAGAGACGCGATCACGTGACCTGTGTCCGGATCAGGCTCGCCACCGCGAGCAAGCAGAGCAAAGTCAGACAAAATGCGCGGTAATATTGCGAGAGGGTGGGGATGAACAGTTTTTGCCCCAGATAGACACCGATCATTGTGGGCACCGCAAAGATGAGCCCACGTGTGACGCCGGAGAAATCCATGACCCCAAAGATCAACAGTGTGATCATTGATGTCAGCGAGCCAAGGAAAAGAAACAGCACGAGCGAGGCGCGCATCTGGCGTGCAGGCGCGTCGCTTGCCAGTACATAAAGCGCCACAACCATACCGCCCACATGGGCAAGACCGCTGACAATCCCGGCGACGATTCCCGTGCCATAAAGTCCCGGTCTGGTCGCCAGAAACGACAGCTTCAATTTGCCAAGTTGCGATATGGCCAACACGATGATGATGCTGAGTGCGATCAGCTTGGAGGTCTCGACCGGCAGCGTCACGGTCAGCCAAAGGCCCAGCGGCCAGCCCGCGGTTGAGCCGATGACAAGGCCAATCGCCGTGCCGCGATCTGCTGCGGCCCAGCTTTCCTTGATCATCAGTACCGATGCGCTCAGTTCGAGCCACCAGAGCATCGGTAGCAGTTCAACAGGCGGCAGGATCAGGACCGCTGTCGCCATGATCAATGCGGAGAGCGCGAAACCGGAAAAGCCTCTGACAATCCCCGCCACCAAAACGATCAGCGTCAGGATCAGAAACTCCTGTGCGCTGAGATTGGTGAGGGTCAGCAGGCTCTCCATCATTCAGCGCCCCGCCTCCATCAAGCTGAGCGCGTCACGGGCAATCTGCTTTTCTTCATCAGCGACGACGACATGCACAGGCACATCTCCGAAACAGGCGAGGTGCTCCATGATCCGATCGCGGATCGGGGCCGCGTTTTCGCCGATCCCGCCGGTAAAGGCGACGGCGTCCACACCACCCATCGCCACAATGGCGGACCCTGCATGGCGTGCCGCCCAATAGCAGAAATGATCGACCGCGAACTTCGCCGCGTCATCCTCGCGTTCCAGCAGGGTCTTCATGTTGTTGTCGCCCGCCAGTGCCTGCAGGCCGGAGTTCTTGTTGAGCATCCGGTCCGTTTCATCCTCACCCAGCGATTTCGACATCCGCAGCACAGCCGCCCCATCGATATCGCCCGACCTTGTGCCCATGGTCAGACCGGAAAGCGGTGAGTATCCCATCGAGGTGGCGACAGAGCGACCATTGTGGATCGCGCAGAGACTGGTGCCGTTGCCAAGGTGAAATGCCAGCAGGCGTTTAGGCAGCGCCTCTCCAAAATCGGCGACCATATTCGCGTAAGACAGTCCGTGGAACCCATAGCGCCGGATGCCCGCATCATGATGCGTTTGCGGTATTGCGTAGCGCACGGCGACGGCGGAATTGGTGGCGTGAAACGCGGTCCCAAAGCTGCAATATTGCGGCATGTCCGGGGCAGTTTCACGCAACGCATAGATACCAGCCAGATTGTTGGGGTTGTGCAGCGGCGCCAGCGGGATCACGCTTTCGATTGTCTTGATTACCGGTAGTGTCAGGCGCGCAGGCTGGGTCAGTATCGTTCCACCATGCACAACCCGGTGTGCGGCGGCGGTGAATGCATTCAGCGGAAAACCGGCATCGGCTAACGCGCCCAGCATGCGCGTCAGCGCATCGGCATGGTCGCGCGTTTCGACCTCGGTGATGCTTTCTCCCAGCTTCAGCTCACCGACGGTGCCAAGATTGGTCACCCGCCCTGAGATGATTGAGCCGAGCGTTTCATCGAACACCTCGATCTTCAGCGAGGAGGAACCGGCGTTCAGCACCAGAATCATTTGGGCAACCCGCAACTGATCGCCGCGAGTGCGGCAGAGGCGATGCGGGCGGCAGGCGGGTCTGCGCGCGATGTCAGCAGGATGGGCACCTTGGCACCTGTTACGACGCCTGCCGCACAACCGCCGGTCAGATAGACAAAGGCTTTGAACAATGCATTGCCGGTCACGATATCGGGCACGATGATCGCATCGGCCTGTCCGGCCACCCGGTCTGCCGTCAGTTTCTTGGTGGCGACTGCCTCGGGCGACATGATCAGATCAAAGGCCAGCGGGCCAGACACATCGATACCGTCTACGTTTTCGGCGGCCCACTCGGCCAGCGCCCTGCCATCGACAGAGGAGGGTACGGATGGAATGACGCTTTCCGTCGCGGACAGGATGGCGACTTTGGGCCGATCATTGCCCAGCTTGGAGAGCAGCTTCTTGACCTCAACGATGGATGATTGCCGTGTTTCCAGATCAGGGGCCACATTGACAGCCGCATCCGAGATCAGGATCGGCCGCCCGCCATCGGGATGTGTGATGTGAAAGATATGCACAAACCGCTGGCCAGTGCGCAGCCCGGCATCGCGGCTGACGGCGGCTTTCATGAACACATCCGTGTGCAACTGCCCCTTCATCAGCACATCGGCCTCACTCGCACCGCAAAGCGCAGCAGCGACACGGCCTGCTTCTTCCTCGCCGGTGGTGTCGTGCAGGGCGTAGCCAGAGATATCCCAGTCGAGTTTCTCCGCCTCCGCCCGGATCATGTCTGCCTCGCCGACAAAGACCGGCACCATGATGCCTGCCTTCGTTGCATCCTCCGCGGCTTCCATCGGCAGCGGCGCGCCCGCGCGGGCAATGGCCACACGCGGCGGGCTGAACCGCTTGGCGCGGTCGATCAGGTCTTGCGGGACTTCGGCCTCGCGGGTGGAAAGAAACGGTGATGTCATGTCAGATCCCCATCAAGGCGCGCAGCACTCCGAGCGCGGACAGCGTCAGAAGCAACATCACCGCAAATCGCCGGAATGTGGAGGGGGACGCAGCCAAAAACTGCCGCCCGCCCAGCCACACGCCGAGGCCGAGGATCGGGAACGCCATTGCAGCGGCCAGCGCCGTGTCCCATGTCACCAAACCTCCGGCCCACATGAGCGGCAAAGTGATCAGATCGAGTCCGGTCAGATAGACGATCATCGTTGCGCGAAAAACGGGTGGTGCAACCGGTTGTGCCGACAGGAATGCGGCAACCGGCAATCCACCCACGCCCGCGCTGTTGATCGCACCCGATATCGCGCCGACGCCTGCATGGCCGGCCATGCCAATCGAACGCTGCAGTGTCCAACCTGAAAGAAGCACCAGCGCCATGATGCCGACGACCAGCGACACGATCACGCGGACATTCTCGGCTCCGGCAGACAGGATCAGCGCTACAGCGACCGGCAATACCAGCGCCGCGCCCACCAGCAAGGCGGAAACACGCCGCCAATCGATATGGCCTGCGATGCCGCGTGCCTGAAAGAGGGTCATGAGCATTTCGCATAAGAACACCACCGGGATCAGCGGCAAAGGGTTTGTCACCAGCGCGGCGAAAGCGATGAAAATCGCCGAAAACCCAAAGCCCGAATAGCCACGGACAAAAGCAGCGCCTAGCAAAGCAAAGGCGAGCGCCGCCGCAATTCCGGGGCCAAGGTCGAATGGCAACGATTACTCGGCTGCCATATCCGCCTTGTCGATGCCCGCCACACGCACAGGTTTCTTCATCGCGTCGCGGCGGAAGGGTTCGCCCAGTTCCTGGTTGAGAATAACCTCGATCAGCGTGGTTTTGTTGTTTTCCATCTGATCCTTGATCGCCTGGTTCAGCATCTCGGTCAGCTCGGTCATTGTCCTGGCCTGCACGCCTTTCAGGCCGCAAGCTTCTGCGATCCCCGCATAGGACACTTTCATGTCCAACTCGGTCCCGACGAAATTGTCGTCAAACCACAGGGTCGAGTTCCGCTTTTCCGCGCCCCATTGGTAGTTGCGGAAGACGATCTGGGTGATGGCGGGCCATTCGTCACGTCCGATGGCAGTCAGTTCGTTGACCGCGATGCCGAATGCACCGTCGCCAGCAAAGCCAATCACTGGCACGTCCGGCTGGCCGATCTTGGCACCCACGATTGAGGGCAAACCGTACCCGCAAGGCCCGAAGAGGCCGGGGGCCAAGTATTTGCGGCCCGTTGGGAAGCTTGGATAGGCGTTCCCGATGGCGCAGTTATTGCCGATATCGGACGAGATGATTGCGTTTTCGGGCATTGCGGCTTGAATGGCGCGCCACGCCTGACGGGGCGACATCCAGTCGGGGCGGGCGGCACGGGCGCGCTCGTTCCATGTGGTGCCGGGATCGTCCTGCTCGTGATCCAACGACGACAATTCCTGCGCCCAGGCCGATTTGGTCTGTGCGATCACGGCCTTGCGCTCATCACGGCCCGCATCGCCTGCGGTATCGGCCAGCTTTTCGGTGATGCCTTTTGCAACCTTCGCGGCATCGCCGACGATGCCGACTGTGACCTTTTTGGTCAGGCCAATCCGGTCGGGGTTGATATCGACCTGAATGACTTTGGCCTCGGTCGGCCAATAATCGATGCCGTAGCCGGGCAGGGTGGAGAATGGGTTCAGACGGGTGCCAAGCGCCAGCACCACATCTGCCTTGCTGATCAACTCCATCCCGGCCTTGGAGCCATTGTAGCCCAAGGGACCTGCAAAGAGCGGGTGGGAGCCGGGAAATGCATCATTGTGCTGATAGCCCACGCAGACCGGCGCATCGAGCTTTTCGGCCAGCACTTTAGAGGCTTCAATCCCGCCTTCGGCGAGCACAACGCCGGCGCCGTTCAGGATCACGGGGAATTTGGCGGTCGACAGCAGGTCGGCGGCCTTCGCGATGGAGCTTTCGCCGCCGGGGCTGGCCTCAAACTCAATCGGTTCCGGAATTTCGATGTCGACCACTTGCGTCCAGAAGTCTCGAGGGATGTTCAGCTGCGCGGGGCCAGAGAGACGCTTGGCCTTCGCGATCACGCGGGCCAGCACTTCGCAGACACGGGACGGGTCGCGCACCTCTTCCTGATACGCCACACAATCGGCAAACAGGTTCATCTGTTCCATTTCCTGAAAACCACCCTGACCGATGGTCTTGTTAGCCGCTTGCGGAGTGACCAAGAGGCATGGCGTGTGGTTCCAATAGGCCGTTTTCACTGCCGTGACGAAATTGGTGATGCCGGGGCCGTTTTGCGCGATCATCATCGACATCTCGCCAGTTGCGCGGGTGTAGCCATCGGCCATCATGCCAGCGGAGCCTTCATGTGCGCAGTCCCAGAATGTGATGCCGGCAGCGGGGAAGATGTCGGATATGGGCATCATGGCCGATCCGATAATCCCGAAGGCGTGCCGGATGCCGTGGGCCTGAAGTGTTTTGACAAAAGCCTCTTCGGTGGTCATCTTCATGGATGCGATCCTCCTCAGTTAATACGATGATTGACCGCACGTCATGCGGCTTGCAGCTTGGCTCGGAAACTAGAAAGAGTTGCTGCGGATCGTTAGGTCCAATTGGTGATATGCTTTATGGCCAGAGTGATAATTTTTGATACCATAAGTCTCAAAAATCATCCATATCGGATCGCATCGCCCAGCAAACGGATCCCTTCCGGGATGCGTGATGCGGGGATTGAGGAATAGGCGAGGCGCAGGTAGTTTTTCGGCGGCATGCTTGCCGCGAAGAACGGAGCGCCCGGTTCGACAAGGACGCTGTCATGGCGCAGTTTTTCGGCCAAAATCGTCGTATCAATATCGTCCGGCGCGCGCAGCCAAACGGATGACCCGCCATAGGTCCCCTGACCCGCCACGGTCAGATCCTGATTGCGCAGTGAATCTTCCATAACCTGCTGCCGCTCATGATATGCCTTGCTCATCCGGCGGATAAGCGCGTCATAATGTCCAAGGGACAGGTAATAGGCGACCGTGCGCTGGATATGCCCCGGCGGGTGCCGCAGCACTGTCGCACGCAGCGCCCGCGCCTGGCGGATAAAGGGGGCAGGGCCGACCAGATAACCAAGGCGCAACCCCGGAAACAGCGATTTCGAGAATGACCCGACATAGATCACCCGGCCATTCTCATCGAGCGATTTGAGCGATGGTGACGGAGATTTGAGGAACGACATCTCAAACTCGTAATCATCCTCGACAATCACGAAATCCTGCGCCTCGGCCTTTTGCAGAAGCGCCTGACGGCGCGACAATGGCATTGTTGCGGTGGTGGGGCATTGATGGCTGGGCGTGGTGAAGACCACGTCGGTATCGGCGGGCAATGCGTCAGGCGGCAGCCCGTCCCTGTCAACCGGCACCATGCTCAGCTGGCAGCGCGATTGGGTGAGGATGTTGCGCAAGGCAGGATAGCAGGGATCCTCAATCGCGGCCCGTCTGCGGCTGTTCAGCAGCACCTGTGCCGACAGCCACAACGCATTCTGCGCGCCCATCGTTACCAGAATTTCATCGCTACCCGCCAGAATGCCACGGCGCGGGAGGGTCTGTCTGGCGATGAACTCAACCAGTTGCGGGTCGTCGCCGTCAAAATAGTCGGAGGTGAGGGCGCCGAAATCGCGCATGCCCAAGGCGCGCAGGGCGCAAAGCCGCCAGTTGGCGCTGTCAAAAAGCGTCTTATCCGCCTGTCCGTAAATGAACGGATAGCGAAAGCTGGCCCAGTCCGCGGGCTTGTCGAGGCTCAGTCCCGGTGTGAACCGTTGCCCAATCGCCCGGCTCCAGTCGACTGTTCCTATTGTGGCACGCTGCGCGGGAAAGGCGGGTGGTTCCGGCGCGTTTTCGGAGACGAAATACCCCGAGCGCCCGCGCGATCGCAGGTAGTCATCCGCGACCAGTTCGGTATAGGCCAGCGTGACGGTGATCCGGCTGACACCCAGATGTGTGGCCATCTTGCGCGAGGATGGAAGGCGTTCACCCGGGCGAAAGCGACCCGCCAGAATGCCCTGCGCAATCATCTGCTGAATGCGCGCCTGCAACGTGCCCTCGCCAGAGGGATCAAGAAAAAAGGTTTCGACAGAGATCGACATGGTCTGGCCTTAACTGTGCGCCAGACTGGATATAATGCGCCGGCAATGCAAGGCACCACCGGCTTATTGCTTTATCTACCCCAGAACGCGGGTAATCGCCTGATCCACCGCGTCGGTCACGTGGTCCAGATCATCCTTGGTCGCGATCAGGGCCGGTGCGAACAACAACGTGTTGTTGTATCCGGGCAGCGAGCGGTTCGTGGCGCCAATGATCACGCCTTGAGCCATGCAATCCGCTACAATCGCTGCGCAATGCTTCTCGTCAACGGGTTCTTTGGTGTCGCGGTCCTTGACCAGTTCGATCCCGGCAAAAAGCCCCATGCCGCGGATGTCACCGACCCAAGCATGTTTAGCCATCAGTTCCGAGAGATTACCCATCAGGTGTTCCCCCATCGCGGCGGAATTGCCCAGCAGGTCTTCCTCTTCGATGATTTTCATGTTCTCGATGGCCGCCGCCGGGCCGCCAGTGCAGCCGCCAAAGGTCGAGATATCGCGGAAATAGCTCATCTTGTCGGTGTCGTCTTTAAACATCTCAAAGACGCGATCCGTCGTGACACAGCAAGAAATCGCGGCATAGCCAGAGGCGACGCCCTTGGCCATCGTCACGATGTCGGGCTGCACGCCGAATTGCTGATAGCCGAACCAAGTGCCCGTGCGGCCAAGCCCGCAGACGACTTCATCAATATGCAAAAGGATATCGTATTTGCGGCAGATTTCCTGCACACGCTCCCAATAGCCCTTGGGCGGCACGATGATGCCGCCGCCTGCTGTGATCGGCTCAAGACAGAGCGCGCCAATGGTGTCCGGGCCCTCGGCGAGGATCACATCTTCGACCGCTTGCGCCGCCTTCACACCATATTCTTCACCGGTTGAGCCGTCTTGCGACCGATATTCCAGGCAATGCGGCACCCGCACAAAGCCGGGGGCGAAGGGGCCATATTGCGCGTTGCGTTCGTCCTGCCCACCAGCGGACATCGCGGCGATGGTGGAGCCGTGATAATCACGCTCGCGATAGAGGATCTTTTGCTTTTTGCCGCCATAATGCTTGTGGCTGATCTGGCGGACCATTTTGAAGGCTTTCTCATTCGCCTCAGACCCCGAATTGGCGTAATAGACACGGTCCATGCCCGGCATCTTGTCCATCAACATCTCGGCAAACTGCGCACCAGGGATCGACCCTGCCGTGCCGCCGAAAAAGCACATCTTGGTCACCTGCTCGGCAATGGCCTTGCCGATGCGTTCGCGACCATAGCCCACATTCACCGTCCAGACCCCGCCCGACACGGCGTCGACATGCTCTTTCCCCTTGATGTCCCAGACACGCAGGCCCTTGCCCTCAACAATGATGCGCGGGTCGGTCGTCTCAAACGGTTTGTGCTGGATCAGGTGATGCCAGACATGGGCGCGGTCGGCCTCGACCACATGTTCGGGATCATTTGCGAAGTGTTGCGTGTCCATATCCAATGCTCCTGCAAGAAAATCAGCGGTGGCGCGAATCCTCGCAAGTATACCGCATTTCGTATCAGCTTGCCTCTACGGCAGACGGAGACAATAGGGCCAGGCGCAAGGCATGTTTAGGTCCAAACGGGTGCCGCTTGTGCAGCGACAGGTCAGGTCGTAGCGATTGCACCTTGACCTTCCTGTAACTGGAACCCTTATCTGGAGAGTAGAGGTGCATGATGGCTCAGACAGCTGACCTGAAATTTGACGTCCAGGGGATGAATTGCGGCTCTTGCGTGGGCCGTGTGGAAGCGGCCTTGCGCAAGACACCCGGCGTGATCGCGGCGAATGTCAATCTGGCCAGCGGCGTCGCGACCGTCACGACGACAGGCGACCACGCGGCACCGCTCAGGTCGATGGCCGAGATCGGTTATGCGGCGTCGCCGGTAGAGACGGTGACGGACAAAACCGAAGCACAGGATGCCGAGACGAAAATCGCGCTGCAGCGTTTTCTGCTGGCGGCGATCCTAACCCTGCCGGTCTTCGTGCTTGAGATGGGCGGGCATCTTTTTCCCAGCCTGCACCATTTGATCGCCCGCACCATCGGGATGGAGGTCAGTTGGACCATTCAGTTCGTTCTGACCCTGCTGGTGCTGGCCGTTCCCGGACGGGTGTTCTTTGAAAAAGGCGTGCCCTCGCTGATCAAACGCGCACCGGACATGAATGCGCTGGTGGTGCTGGGGGCGGGGGCTGCATTTCTGTTCTCTACCGTCGCGCTTTTCGCCCCAGGATGGCTACCAGCCGCTGCGCGCGCGGTTTACTTTGAGGCAGCGGCGGTGATCGTCACACTGATCCTGCTGGGTCGCTGGCTCGAAGCGCGGGCCAAGGGGCGGACGGGTGCGGCGATCAAGCGCCTTTTGGGGCTGCGTCCCACGACCGCGCGCGTGGTAGGAGAGGGGCAGGAGATTGAAATCCCGCTGGCCGCGGTTGCGGTGGGTGACGTCCTGCGAGTCCGTCCGGGCGAGCGCATCCCGGCCGATGGTGAACTCGTTGAGGGCCATGCCTTTGTCGATGAAAGCATGATCACGGGCGAGCCTGTGGCGATTGAAAAATCCCCCGGCGATTCATTGGTGGGCGGCACGGTCAATGGCAATGCTGCAATTCTCCTGCGCGCAACGGCCATTGGGGAAGAGACGATGCTCGCCCGCATCATCGCGATGGTGGCGGACGCCCAAGGCGCGCGTCTGCCTGTGCAGGATATCGTGAACCGTATCACGGCCTGGTTTGTGCCCGCTGTCATGGTTCTTGCCGTGGTCGCGGTCCTGATCTGGCTGGCCTTCGGGCCCGATCCGGTTTTGTCCTATGCATTGGTGGCGGGCGTCTCGGTCCTGATTATCGCGTGCCCCTGCGCGATGGGTCTGGCGACGCCCATGTCGATTATTGTCGGCACCGGGCGCGCGGCGGATTTGGGCGTGCTGTTCCGGCAAGGCGATGCGCTGCAAGCGTTGCAGGGTGTCGATGTGGTCGCCTTCGACAAGACTGGGACATTGACCAAGGGTGAGCCAGTGGTGGCGCATGTCGCGGTGCTGGACGGTGATCAATCCAGCATGCTGCGTCTCGTTGCAGCCGTAGAGGCGCAATCAGAGCATCCGTTGGCGCAGGCCATCTTGGCAGAGGCGACAGGTCCCTTGCCTGATGCGAAAGATGTCACCGCTATTCCGGGTCATGGTTTGCGCGGACGGGTTGAGGGCCATGTCGTGCTGGTTGGCAATGCTGCGCTGTTGCAGCGCTTTGGCATTGATCCATCAGACCTTGCAGAGATTGCGGAAGAAGCCGCTTCGAGTGGCCAAACACCCGTCTATGTTGCGATTGATGAGCGCGCTGTGGGCATAATCGCGATTGCGGACAGCTTGCGCGACAGTGCTGCTGATACAGTGATGGCGCTGCGCGAGTTGGGGCGCGATGTTGTCCTTGTCACCGGTGACACGCATGCGGCCGGTAGGGCGATTGGTGAGAGTTTGGGTGTCAGCGACGTGGTGGCCGAGGTCCTGCCAGAAGGGAAGGTCGAAGCCATCCGCGATCTACAGGCGGCGGGCAAGAAGGTTGCTTTCGTCGGCGACGGCATCAATGACGCGCCGGTTCTGGCGACAGCGGATGTGGGCATCGCGCTGGGCACCGGAACGGATGTGGCAGTCGAAAGCGCGGATGTCGTGCTGATGTCGGGCGACCCGTTTGGCGTGGTCAAAGCGATCCGGATCAGCCGTGCGACCTTGCGGAATATCTGGCAGAACCTTGGCTGGGCCTTTGGCTATAACGTGCTGCTGATCCCGGTTGCGGCGGGTATTCTTTTCCCGGTCTGGGGGATTTTGTTGTCTCCCGCACTTGCGGCGGGGGCGATGGCGCTCTCAAGCGTGCTGGTCGTGACCAACGCCTTGCGGCTGCGGAAGGTGGGCGGATGAACATCTCTGATGTTGCGGAACGGACCGGATTGCCAGCGAAGACGATCCGCTACTATGAAGAGATCGGGCTTGTCACGCCGCGGCGCAGCGCAAATGGATATCGCGTCTTTGCCGAAAGTGATGCGCATAAGCTGACCTTCCTCGCGCGAGCGCGGAACTTGGGCTTTTCGATCGAAGATTGCCGCAATCTGCTCGCCCTGTGGGAGGATCGCAGCCGCGCGAGCGCGGATGTGCACCGGATCGCGGCGCAGCATCTGGATGATATTGATCGCAGAATCAATGATTTAGCGGCGATGCGCGACACCCTGTCGGACCTCGTGCGGAAATGCAGCGGTGACGACCGGCCCGACTGTCCGATCCTGGCGGATTTGGCGGGGTCATGAAATTGTCCTGATCCTGCCTTTGGCTGGTAAAGATTCCCTTTCATCAACGTATCAGAACGACAAGAGGCGTATGATGACGGTTTTGAAATCTCTTTGTTTTGGACTTGTGGTAATGATGGTTCTGGCGGCCGTGATCCTGCCGGAAGACGCACAAAAAGCCATGGTCATCGATATGATCGGCAAGGGTGTTTTCGTCAGTTTCGGGTTGTTGTTTGTCGGATATGTGGTGCGTTTCATGCGCTGGCGTGCGGCCAAACCTGCACCGCAGCCGGAGGTCCGGGTGAGCGGTCAGGCGGTTATCGTCGACGGCGCGAATGTGATGAATTGGGGTGGCAAACCATCCGTTGAGGTTCTCTCTAAAGTTTTGAAAGAATTGGGTTATCGCGGTCTGAGCCCGGTTGTTTATTTCGATGATGAAGCGGCGCGGAAGCTCACCGGCAAGCGCATGCGCCCTGCGGCAATGGCTGCGGAACTGGGCCTGCCGCAAGAGCAGATTGTCTTTGCGCCTAAGCGGATGACGGCGGATGAGGTGCTGCTGGAACACGCGGTGAATGACAATCTGCGCGTCGTCACCAATGACACATTCGGTGATCTTGCCCAGAAGTTCCCGAAGGTGGCCGAGGCCGGTTTCCTGATCAAGGGAATGTGGAAAGGCGGCAATGTGATCCTGCTCGGATTGGGGCGGCCATCCGCCGCTTGAGACGCTGCGAAGGGGCGTACAGAACCCGTACAGATGCTGTACAGAACCTGTACGTACAGTTGTACGGCACTTTCGCGGGTTAATGGCTCATCAAAACGGGGATTGTTGCGCGTGACGCGATCTCTTGCGTAACGCCGCCGATCAGCCCTTCGCGCAGCGGTGAGTGTTCGTAGGCGCCCATGACCAGCAGACCGGCGCCGACGCTTTCGCAATGATCCATCAGTGTGTGTGCGATTGACCGGCTGTCGCGGGTAAGTTCAGTCAGCGTGACGCGCAGGTCGTGGCGTTCGAAGAATTGTGCGATGTCGAAATCGGGCAAGGTCTGTGCGAAGGGCAGTCTGCCGACCGAGACGATTTCGATCTTGTCGCTCGGGTCCAAGATTTGCATCGCATCTGCGAGTGCGCGTGCGGCGGCCCGGCCTCCGTCCCATGCGATGACCACATGGCGCCCGGTCAGCGCACCACTATAGTCGGCGGGGAAGCTGATCACAGGCCTGCCGCTGTCGAGCGTGACCTTCTCGGGGCGGATTTCCAGATGCTCTTGTCCGTAAGCCGGATCCTCATGCATTCCCAGCACCGTGACATCGTAAAGACGGGCGTAAGCTGCCAGGGTGCGGTGGACCGGTCCCTTGTTCTCGATCCAGTGCCGTTTGTCCTCGGGGATATCGGCGCAGCGTTCCATGAATTTGTCGCGGATCATCTGGATGGCCTGCGTGTCGACCTCCAAGAGCGCGTCCTGCACCTTTTGCGGCATCCAGGGCTGGATGCGACCCGCGAGGTTTGAATCGCCATAGGCAAAAAGGCAGGTCAGATGCGCGTCGTAATGCTTTTGCATCGCGATGGCGCCCTGAAGTGCTGCATCCGCGCTGGGCAGGCCATTATAGGCCACGAGGATGTTCTTGATACTCACCCGTAAAGCCCGGCGGATTTGCCGCGCAGTTGGATGAGCGCCAGCACAGTGTCGATGGTGGGCGTTGGTGTGTCGGTGACCCGACCGAGTTCCTGCACAGAGCCGACAAGGGCGTCGATCTCCATCGGGCGGCCCGCGTCGAGGTCTTGCAGCATGGAGGTGCGGTGTGCGCCGACGGCAGCGCCTCCATCGATCCGGCGGTCGACGTCGATGGGGAATTTCACGCCCAGCTTCTCGGCGATCTCTTGCGCCTCGACCATCATGCCGCGTGCGACAGCGCGCGTGCCGGGATCGGTGCAGAGGACATCGAGCGTGGCATGGGTGAGCGCGGAGATCGGGTTGAACGACAGATTTCCCCAGAGTTTGACCCAGATTTCGTCGCGCAGGCGCGGCCTGACAGGCGCTTTGAGCCCGGCGGCGGCGAGCGCTTTGGAGAGCGCCATGGCGCGGTCAGATTTGCTACCGTCCGGCTCGCCCAAGGAGAACCGGTTGCCTTCGATATGTTTGATCGTGCCCGGCTCAGAGACTTCTGCCGCCGGATAGACCACGCAGCCCAGCACGTGGTCGGGGCCGAACCCGTCCCATTGCGCGTTGCCAGGATCGACGCTTTCGAGGCGTGTGCCTTCAAGATCCGTTCCGATCTTGTGAAAGTACCACCACGGCACGCCGTTCACACCGCTGACGATGGTTGTGTCATCACCGATGAGCGGTTGCATCTTGTCCACGATGGGCGGGACGGAATGCGCCTTGAGCGTGACGATCACATAATCCTGTGGGCCGAGGTCGGCGGGGTTGTCGCTGGCCGTGACCGTGACGGTGACCGGGTCCTGATCTTCTTCGATCAGGGTCAGACCCTTGTCTTTCATCGCCGCCAGATGCGGGCCGCGTGCGACGAGGCTCACATCCGCCCCGGCCTGTGCGAGCTTCACGCCCATATAGCCACCGATGGCGCCGGCGCCGAAAATACAGATCTTCATTTTATGCGCTTTCCACCAGCCCGAGTTTTTCGGCAAGGCCGATGCGTTGCATCTTGCCGGTCGCACCTTTGGGGATTTCGTCCATTATGACGACTTTGCGCGGCACCTTGAAATCCGCCATGCGTTCGGCGGCGAAGGCGCGGATGTCTTTTTCGGTGGCCTCGGACCCTTCGGTCAGGACGATGGCGGCGGCGACTTCCTCACCCAGTTTCGGGTGGGGCAGGGCGAAGGTGACGACTTGTGCGACGTCAGGGTGGTCGAGGAGGACGCCATCCACCTCAAGCGGGCTGATCTTTTCGCCGCCGCGGTTGATGATCTCTTTCAGGCGACCGGTCAGGTGCAGATAGCCCTCGTCATCAAAGGCCCCCTGATCGCCGGTGCGGAACCAGCGGGCGCCTTCGGCCTCAAAGAAGTTCTTGGCATTGGCGTCGGGGTTGGATTCGTAGCCGGGGGTCACATTGGGGCCGGAGATGACGACCTCTCCGGTGCCATCGATCAGCGCGTTATCTGTCTCATGCGCGATGCGGATCGCGGGGCCTGCGGGCATGCCGACGGCACCGGGTTTCTGGCGACCGGCGCTGAGCGGATTGCAGGCCATCTGGTGGGCGGCCTCGGTCATGCCGTACGCCTCGACGACCGGGGCCTTGAAGGTTTCGTTGAGCGCGACCATGATCTGGGCGGGCAGGGAGGCGGAGGAGGAGCGCAGGAACCGGAGTGGGTTCGCGGCGATGATGTCGGCGTTGCGGGTAGCGCGCGATAGGATCGCCTGATGCATCGTGGGGACGGCGGTGTACCAGGTTGGTTGCGCCTCTTTCATCCAGGGGAAGAATTGCAGGGCGTTGAAGCCGGGCGCGCACCAGATCGAGGCACCGGCGGCGAGGGAGGCCGCGACGGCGGCGATCAGGCCGTGGATGTGGAAAAGCGGCATCACGTTCATGCAGCGGTCGGCGCTGGTGAGCTCCAGCGAGGCGCGGATATGCTCGGCCGAGGCGGCGACGTTTGATTGCAGAAGCGGGACGATCTTGGGCCGTGACGTTGTGCCGGAGGTGTGCAGGATCAGGGCGACGTTGTCGGCTGTTGGGGCGTCAGTGCTTGCGCTGCCCGTCGTGTCTGAGGCGAGTGTGAAATGACCCGCTGGTGCGCCCTCGGCCACGTGTAGCCGGATAATTGCCATGCCCGCCTTGGTCGCTGCGGCCACGGCCGGGCCGTCATCTTCGGCGGTGACGACAAGTGCCTTGGCCTGCAGGTCCGAGAGATAGAAGTCATACTCTTCTTCCCGGTACGCGGGGTTTAGCGGTGCCGTTGTCGCGGTTTGTGCAATGGTGATGAAGGCCGTCGCCATTTCCGGCCCGTTCGGCAGCACGATGGCCACACGGTCGCTGGCACCGATCCCCAAGCCGTGCAGGGCGCCCATCACGTCGCAGCTCAGTTCACGCAAGCCATCGTAATCCAGCCAGGGCCGTCCGGGGGCGCCGATGGCAGGGCTGTCGCCCCGGTGACCGGTCAAAAGTGCGCTCATCGTTGTGTGCATTGGGGTATTCCTATCTTATTCAGCCGGGTTTCCGGCGGTCGTTTTGGGGCGCATCCGGCGGCGCAGGACATTGAGCAAGGGCAAGAGGAAGAAGATCACGCTTAACGCAATGAAGGTAGCGGAAAGCGGACGTTCGACAAATGCCATGATGTTGCCTTGCTCGGAGATGAGGGTCTGGCGGAAGCTACGCTCCATCAGCGGGCCAAGGACGAGGGCCAGGACCAGCGGGGCCATTGGGTAATCCGCTTTGCGGAGCAAGTAGCCCACAACGCCGAAGCCTACGATCAGCCAGACGTCGTGCAGCTTTTGGCTGGGGGCAAAGCCGCCGACGAGGCAGAGGATCAGCACGATGGCGCAAAGCACTGTGAACGGCATGCGTAGGGCCCAGACAAAGATCGGGATCAGCGCGAGGTTTACAAGCACCGCCGCGAGGTTTGCGGTGTAAAGGGATGAGATCAGGCCCCAGACAAAATCAGGCTGGTCGATGAAGAGCATCGGTCCGGGGACAAGGCCCCACATCACCATGCCGCCCAAGAGGAGGGCCGTTGTGGGCGATCCGGGGATGCCGAGTGTCAACATTGGCAACAATGAGCCTGTTGAGGCTGCATTGTTCGCAGTCTCAGGTGCAGCAACCCCTTCGATATTGCCTTTTCCGAATGTGGCGGAGGTTTTTGAGGTCAGTTTGGCCAAACCGTAAGCCATCAATGCCGCCGGGGTGGCACCCGCCGCAGGCAGCATCCCCACAAAGAACCCCATGAAGGACCCAAAGCTCATGGTTCGCCAGAGCTTGTTCATTTCTTTGAAGCCGTATTTCAGCTCTTTGAACGTGATTTTTGCGGGCGTCACGGATGGGGCGGATTTGGATGTTTCGATCGTGTAAAGAATTTCGCCTACACCATAGATCCCGATCGCGAGTACAAGGAAGCTGATACCGGCATAGAAGCCGGGCTGATCGAAGAAGATGAGCCGTGGTTGGCCAGAGATCAGATCAAGGCCGACGGTCGACAGGACCAGCCCAAGGCAAATCATAATTATCGTCTTCAAGACGTCATCGCCGCCAAGGCCGACAAAGGTCGTGAAGGCCAGCAGCACAAGGGCGAATTCTTCCGGCGGGCCAAAGGCGAGTGCGACATCGGCCAGTGGGGCCGCAAAAAGGGTGAAGAGGACGACGGAGATCGTACCGCCCACGAATGAAGCCGTTGCGGCGGCAATCAGCGCGAGGCCCGCCTTGCCCTGTTGCGCCATCGGTCGCCCGTCAAAGGTGGTGGCAACAGCGGTCGAAGCGCCGGGTATGCCGAGCAGGATCGAACTGATCGCCCCGCCATACATCGCGCCGTAATAAATCGCTGCGAGCAGGATGATCGCCGATGAGGGCGGCACGATGAAGGTCAGTGGCAGCACGATGGCCACGCCATTGACCGACCCAAGGCCCGGCATCGCCCCGATAAAAAGGCCCGCCGTGACGCCGAGGATCACGATCATCAGGTTCAATGGTGACAGGGAGGTGGCAAAGCCGTCGGCGAGATGTCCAAGGAGTTCCATGCGCGCCGCCCCTTAGAAGAAGTAAGCGTAAAGCGGCACGAAAAGCGGCTGGGTCAGCCCCTTCGGCAGCAGGATTTTCAGTGTCACCTCGAAAAACATGAACAGAAAGATCGGCGTGCCGATGGTCACGCAGAGCGTCAGAAGCCAACTGTGTTTGCCAAAGATCTTCAGGTACCAGAACAGGAAAAGCGGCAGCACGATGTAGGCGCCGAGCCATGACATGAGGGCAACCGTGACGGTCAGTGCGACAACCACGCTGACAACGGAGCCAAGTGTTTCGGTGTCGAAAAACGCGCCGGTATCGGGCATGGCGCCGCGGAAAGACCTGATCAGAATGCCTGCCGCACAGATGAACATGATGGCCGACAGCCAGAATGGAAACGCTCCGCCACCAGGACCGCCCGTCATCCCGTTCCAGCCGATGGGCAGCGCATAGGCATGCCACATAAAGTAAGCGGACAGGGCCATCAGGCCCACGGCGATCAGACGGTCAGCCAGCAGCATGAAATGTCTCGTTTCTTGGTAGTATTCTTGAAATGGGCATGGCGCGAGGGACGCCATGCCCGCTTGGGAGGGGAAGGATTAAGAGCCTTCACCCATCGTGTTCAGAAGGTCGGCATGCTTCTCGCGCTCTTCGAGGAAGTAGGCCTGCAGTTCTTCACCGGTCAGGAAATCAGCCATCAAAGCCTTCTCTGCAGTGTAGGTCTGCCACTCTTCGGAAGCGCTCAGGTTCTCGAACATCTCCGTGTAGTAGGCCACGGCCTCTGGAGCCATGCCCGCAGGTGCCACGAAGGATCGCTGCATCCAGTAAACCAGATCATGACCAAGCTCGCCCATGGTCGGTGTGTCGGGCAGCGCCGGGATACGCTCTGGTGTGAAGGCCGCAATTGGGCGCACCTGTCCAGCCTGGAAGAAGCCCAGAGCCTCGGATGGGTTATTTACAGAGGAGTCGATATGACCACCCACAAGGTTGCGGGCCACATCACCACCGCCTGAGAACGGTACATAGGTCACCGAGATGCCGAATTCGTTCTCAAGCATCGCTGTGACAAGGCTGTCTTCCTGGCCTGTTCCCGTGCCACCCATTTTCCAGGTGCCACCTGACGCCTGTACGGCTGCAACATAGTCGTCCAGCGTTTCGATGTCGCTATCGGCATTCACCCAAAGGACGAATGTATCAAGCGCCATGCGGGCGATGGGTGTGAATTCTTCGATATCAACGCCGATATCGTTGCGCAGAGGTGTTGTGTAATAGCTGTTCAGCGTTGCCATGATGAGGTGGTTCTCACCTTCGTTATCGGCAAGATAGCGCAGTGCTTCCGCACCAGAACCGCCGCCCTTATTCACGGGCAGAATAGGCATTGTCGACAGGTTTTCTTTTTGGATGATGGATTGGAACAGCCGTGCAAGCCTGTCAGCACCGCCACCTGTGCCTGCCATGATGACCATTTCGACAGGACGTTCAGGCGTCCACCCTTCGGCCGCGGCTGGCGCTGCAGACAGAAGGCCGAGTGATGCAGCAGCAGCAATGGCGAAACGACGGGTGATTGGATAAGTCATATTGTTACTCCCTTAGACTTCAGAGGCGAGTAGCAGAAATACGAATCAATCGGGGATAACGGGAAACAACGCCTCTACGATTTTGAAGCTAGGCCGCAGCAGCAAAACTTCACCAAAAATAGCGTTCGGATGTTAATTGTTGCGTCTACAATCAGAAGTATTGTAATGTTGTAAACATGACAAAAACGCTTGTTGGCCCGCAATTGCGACAATTGCGCCGTTCTTACAACCAAACACAAGCTGAAATGGCGCGCAACCTGAACGTGAGTGCGTCGTATGTGAATCTGCTTGAGAACAATCAGCGCAGTCTGTCAGTCAAGGTTCTGCTCGCGCTGACAGAATCATATGGGGTCGATTGGCGCGCCCTGGTGAACGATCATAGTGCGACGCAACTGGCCGATTTGCGCGCAGCGGTCCGGGACCCGGCCCTGTCAACTGACCGTCCGGATTTGCAGGAACTGCGTGCCGCACTTGATCATGCTCCGCGTCTTGTCGCGCAGTTTCTTGAGTTGCACCAAAACCATCGGGCTATGTTGGGAAATCTCCAGCATATGGATCAGCCCGGCGCACGATCCGATCTCTTGGCCACGTCGGCCGAGGCAGCCATCCACGACTTCTTCCGCCAGAACAGCAATCACTTCCCGGCGCTTGAGGCGGCGGCGGACGCGGCACGCGACGCGATTGGCGGGGCGCGTGACGATATATATGCCAATCTGAAGATGTATCTGCATGACCGTTATCACATCGATGTGGCCGTCAAATCGTATGATGAAATGCCAGATACATTGCGGGTCTTTGATCGCAAACGCGGTGTCGTCACCCTGTCGGAGATGTTGGACCCGATCAACCGCTGCTTTCAGTTGGCCCATATTGTGGCGCTGGTCAGCTGTGCCCATCTGCTCGATGATCTGGTGGCCACATTTGGCGCGGCGTCAGAAGCGGGGCGGGCGCGGTGCCGTGTGGAACTGGCCAATTACTTTGCCGCGGCGGTCCTGATGCCCTACGACCCGTTCCTCAAACAGGCGGCGGCATGTCGTTATGATGTGGATCGCATCGCCGCAACCTTTGGCGTGACGTTCGAGATGGCGTGCCAGCGCCTGACGACATTGCAACGACAGGGTGCGCAAGGCGTGCCTTTCTTCTTTTTGCGGATTGATGAGGCCGGCAACGTCACCAAACGGTTCAACGCAACACCCTTTACACTGGCCGAACAGGGCGGGTCTTGTCCGGTCTGGAACATTCACACAGCCTTTGCCGCACCCGGGACGATTGTGACCCAGTTTGTAGAGCTGCCTGATTCCGGCCAATTCTTTACCTTCAGTCGCACTACGGATCGTCCGCGCATGGATCGCAGGACGGCGCATCGTCGCCTCGTCGTCGCACTTGGCTGTGAGCGGGCGCATGTCAAACGTGTCGGCTATGCCGATCCGTTTGATCTGAGCGATGAGACGCAGATCGCCAAGATTGGAATTAACTGTCACATTTGCCCGCGCCAGGCTTGTGCACAGCGTGCGCATGAGCCCTTACATGTGCATTTGCCGGTCGATGCCAATCGACGCGGCTCGACCCGATATGAAAGCTGAGTTCTGCCGGCCCGCCCGTGCATCAATTGTTGCTGACTGACGAGTTCTGTGGCATGACGAGATCAAAGCTACTGAACGAAAGAGTTTAGATCGTGACCGACTACACCGCCCGCCGCACGATGATGGTTGATACGCAGGTGCGTCCCTCGGATGTCACGAAGTTTCCGATCATTGATGCGATGCTGTCGGTGCCACGCGAACCCTTTGTGCCGGACCGTTTGCGCGAGGCCGCATATATCGGGGAAAATCTGGATATCGGTGGCGACCGCGTGCTGTTGGAGCCGCGGACATTGGCAAAGATGCTTGACGCCTTGGATATCCAGCCAAACGAGGTCAGTCTCGATATTGCATGTGGGCTTGGGTATTCGACAGCGCTTCTGGCGCATCTTTGCGATTTCGTCGTTGCGGTCGAAGATGATGCAGGCCGGGCGGAAGAGGCGCAGGCGCTGTTATCCGAACACGGGGTTGATAATGCAGCCGTCATGCATGGCACCCTGTCAGAGGGTGCGGCAAAGTCTGGGCCCTATGACGTGATTATCATTCAGGGTGGTGTGGCCGAAGTACCCGCTGCTTTAGAAGATCAGTTACGTGAAGGCGGTCGGATCGCCTGTGTTTTTGCGGAAGGGACATTGGGTGTCGTCCGCATCGGTTACAAGATTGATGGTGTGGTCAACTGGCGCTTTAGCTTCAATGCAGGTGCGCCAGTCTTACCGGGTTTCGAAAAACAGGACGTATTCGCACTCTAGGTCATCCACTTTGTGCGTTGGTACGTTTCAATAACAACGATGTAGGTGAGAGCAGAACATGATGAAACGGACCGGACTTGCGGCGGCGGCCATTGTCGCATCGCTGCTATCAGCTTCGATGACCAAAGCCGAGACGCTCGCTGATACGCTGACGTCTGCTTACAACAATTCAGGCCTTTTAGAGCAAAATCAGGCACTGCTGCGTGCGGCAGATGAAGACGTGGCGCAAGCAGTTGCCGCCACGCTGCCAGTCGTGGATTGGTCGCTTCGGGCCAATCGTACGTGGAACAATGCTCAGCCATCGGGTGATTTCGCCGTCGTCAATTCCCGCACCTTGCAGTTTAACGCGGCTTTGACGCTTTACGACTTTGGCGTGAACGCGTTTGCAATCGAGTCCCAAAAGGAGATTGTGCTCAGCACCCGCCAGACCTTGCGCGGGATCGAGCAGGATGTGCTTCTGAATGCGGTGCAGGCTTATGTGAACGTTCTGCGGGATCGTGAGTTTGTGGAGCTTCGCCAGAACAATGTGCGTCTGATCACCCAGGAACTTCGTGCTGCACAAGACCGCTTTGACGTGGGCGAAGTCACGCGCACAGATGTCGCCTTGGCCGAGGCACGGCTCGCGTCCGCCCGCAGCCAATTGGCTAGCGCCGAAGGCACGCTGGCAATCTCGATTGAAGGCTTCCGTGTGGCTGTCGGCCGCGCGCCGGGCACTGTCTCTGCCGTGAGCCCGGCACCCGTATCGCGCAACCTGGCCGACGCGCGCGCTTTTGCGGTGCGCAACAATCCCAGCGTGCTCGAGGTTCAGCATAGCGTTGCCGCAGCCGAACTGGGTATCCGCCGTGCAGAGGCCGCTTTGGGGCCAAGCGTATCGCTCAACAGTTTTGTGTCCACGGATCTGGATTCCAATGAAACCGTGCAACTCGGTGTCAATGTCGGGCAGACGATCTATAGCGGCGGGGCGCTGACCAGTCAGATCCGACAGCTGAAGGCCAATCGCGACTCCGCCCGCGCCGGTCTGCACCTGACGGTTCTGAGCGTTGAACAGGCAGTGACGAATGCATTTGCATCACTTCAGGTGGCGCGGGCGGCAAGGCAGGCCTCGAACGAGCAAATTCGGGCGTCGCGCGTTGCCTTTCAGGGTGTGCGCGAAGAGGCGACATTGGGCGCGCGCACCACCTTGGATGTGTTGGATGCCGAACAGGAGCTTCTCGATGCCGAAACGAACCTCATTTCTGCGCAGGCGGATGAGGTGTTCGCATCATATCAGCTCCTGTCAGCCTTGGGCCTACTCACCGCAGATCACTTGAACCTTCCGATCCAGCAATACGATCCATCGGTCTACTACAATCTGGCCAAAGACTCGCCAGAGCTTCTGTCGCCGCAAGGCCAAGCGCTTGAACGTGTGCTTGAGGCGATTGGTCGCGAATAAGCAACGTTCCGTTCTGCAGCCACCTGTTGTTTGCGCCTTGCGTATGCGCTAGCGTTAACCAGGTGGGGTGCGGAAACGGTGATGTTTTTATGTCCGATAGTATACGCACAGATGAAATCGAGAAATTTCTCTCTTCAGTCCGTGGTTTTGTAAGCAGTCAACCAGCAGCGCCGCAGCGCCGCCGTGTGAAGTCAGAATTGCTGGTGCTGACACCGGCCAATCGCGTCGACGATGAGGCCGACAGCGACGCTATGGAGACAGCGGAAACCCCAATGGAATATAGCCGCATCGCGCAGGAGCCGGTGTCGAATGTCCACCATCTGGATGTCGGTAAGCAGCCGGAACGCGAAAACCTTGAGGCGACGATAGCCGAGCTTGAAGCTGCCGTAACGTCGCCCGAAGATGCTTGGGACGACGACGATGCCGAGGATTTCCCGGTTGAGGTTTGGGACGAGGAGATCACCGAAAGCGACGATTCCGATTCGTCTAAAGCGGTTGAAGAAGCGCCTGAGCCGGACGTTACCGGCGTGGCCGAACCTGATGCGTCAACAGCACCGCCCGAAGTTGAGCAAAAAGATGCTGACCCTACGTTAAGCCCGCCCGATATCGCCTCGCAAATCGCGCATGAGGTGGCCAAGGCCTTTGGCGTGCGCGAAGTGGCGCACAACATCATGAACGATATGGAAGACGACACCTTGCGCGTGATGGTGACGGAAATCATTCGTGATGAGTTGGCAGGCGAATTGGGCGAAAAGATCACCCGCAACGTGCGCAAGCTGGTCCGGCGTGAGATTAACCGCGCCTTTATGGCACGTGGGTTGGACTAAACTTCTCCCGCCAGAGCGAGCAACCCGTCTAAATCGAGATGCGTTTCCAGATGCTGTGCGAGTGCGTTGAGCGTCTCGTCCACACCAGCGGCATAATCATGTGCGGCAACGGGCTGGCCCAAGGCACTTAGAAAGCTCTGACGGAACCCATCGCTGCTGAAAAGCCCGTGCAGGTAACAGCCTTTGATCTGCCCGTTGCGTGTTGCTGCCCCTTCGGCGCGGCCATCAATCTCAAGCCAGGCATTCTCGCAATCGGGGCCGGTTGTTTCACCGATATGGATCTCATAGCCTTCCAGCGCCTCGCCGTTTGCGACGTGAACGGCCCGCGACCGGGCCAGCCGCTTCTGCGGCTTCATGATAGTGCTTATGTCGAGATGCCCAAGCCCCTGCACAATGCTCGGCACCCCTTCGATCCCCTCTCGGTCAGCGATCTCATGCCCCAGCATCTGATACCCGCCGCAAACGCCCAGCACATGCCCACCGCGACGGATATGCGCGGCCAGATCAACATCCCAGCCCTGCGCGCGGAAATGCGCAAGATCGGCGATTGTGGATTTGGAACCGGGGATCAGGATCAGATGGGCATCGCCGGGCAGGGGCCGCCCCTCGGAGATTATTTCGACCGAGACACCGGGCGTGGCCGAAAGCGGGTCAAGATCATCGAAATTCGCGATCCGGTTCAGACGCGGAACGGCGATTTTGAGCGTGCCACCCGTTCTGCTGGCGATGTCCATCACGTCTTCGGCCGGCAGTTTCCAGGCATCTGTGAACCAGGGCACGATCCCCAGGGGCGCCCAATCGGTCCGCTCCGCGATCATCGCCATTCCGTCATGAAATAGCGTCGTGTCACCGCGAAACTTGTTGATGGCAAAGCCCTTGATCCGCGCGCGGTCATTCTCTGGCAGGACCGCATGGGTGCCCACCATCTGCGCAATCACACCACCCCGGTCGATGTCGCCGATCAGCACGACAGGCACATCTGCGGCTTCGGCAAAGCCCATATTCGCGATGTCACCAGCACGTAGATTGACCTCTGCCGGGCTGCCCGCGCCTTCGATAATCACCAGATCGCGGCCCTTGCCGATCTTGCGAAAACTCTCAAGCACCGGCGGCAAGAGGGTCGATTTCTGCTTGCCGTAATCGCGTGCCTTCATCGTGGCAAAGCGTTGGCCCTGCACGATCACCTGAGCACCAATATCCGACTCCGGCTTCAACAGGACCGGGTTCATATCCACGCGCGGCTCTAGCCCACAGGCCAGCGCCTGCAGCGCCTGCGCGCGCCCGATCTCGCCCCCATCGGTGGTCACAGCGGCATTGTTGGACATGTTTTGCGGTTTGAAGGGTGCAACGGATAATCCACGCCTCACACATGCCCGCGCAATACCAGCCACCAGAATGGATTTGCCGACATTGGAACCGGCGCCTTGTATCATGATGGCCTTTGTCATCCGCTCTCCCTCAGCTAGTTTCATAGGCGCGCATCGAGCGTGAGGGAAGAGCATGAACACGCCAGCGCATCTGATTATTGGTCTCGCGGCCTTTGGCAAACCCAATGCCGCAAAGGTGACTGCCGCAGCGCTCGCAGGTGCGCTTTTGCCGGACCTGTCGCTTTACCTGCTGTCGAGCTGGCACCTTCTGGTGCTCGGCACATCTCCCGAAACGGTCTTTGGCCAGCTCTATTTCTCGGACGCCTGGCAAAGTGTCTTTCGCATCGACAATTCCATGGTGCTGTGGGGTATCGCGCTTGTGATGGGGCTGATCTGGCGGGCGCCGGTTGTCATCGCCCTTTGCGGAGCGGCCATGCTGCATCTGGGTCTGGATTTTCTGCTGCACAATGATGACGGCCGCGCCCATTTCTGGCCGATCAGTACGTGGATTTTTGAAAGCCCCGTCAGCTACTGGGACGGTGACCATTACGGCAACATCGTTGGTCCGCTTGAGGTTGTATTGTGCCTGTTCCTAGCACGTCTGCTTTGGCAGCGGTTCACGGGCTGGAAGATGCGCGTGCTGATCGTCGCACTTGCTGCCGCAGAGGCCGCACCCGTCCTCATCTTTTGGCTGATGTTTGGCGGGTCCGCATAAAAAAACGCGGCCCACCCAGAGCCGCGTTTTTTCACTTCGGTCAGACCGGAAGCCCTATGCTGCGCGCGCTTCCTGCTCGGCAGCATTCCGGCGCTCGCTCTCTTCGCGGGACAGG
Organism: Cognatiyoonia sp. IB215446; assembly: GCF_033963825.1. Taxonomy (NCBI): domain Bacteria; kingdom Pseudomonadati; phylum Pseudomonadota; class Alphaproteobacteria; order Rhodobacterales; family Paracoccaceae; genus Cognatiyoonia; species Cognatiyoonia sp. IB215446. Next base: position 1,137,803 of record NZ_JAXBMD010000001.1, read on the forward strand.
GCGACGGATGTCCGCACACCTTTCCCTACGAATTCCATCAATCCTTCGACAACCCGTTCGTTGGGGTCGATCCCGGCGCAAGACAGAACCTCGCGACCGTCGCGCGACCGTGCCCAGCGGGCGATCTGTTCGGGGCCGTTTCCGTATTTCTTGTCATCGGCGATGGCATCGTCGAGAGCAGCGAGTACGACGGCGGCAAACAGCTTGCGTGCACGGTTGCCCTGTTCGTTATTGAACGCTGTACCGTCGACAAAATCTCTCATTCTGTTTCCCTTTTTGCTCTTGTAGTTCTCGCGTGACCGCCTTTATGCAGTGTCCGAACCGATTCGGGGATTTTCTTTTTGCATAGCAGCCATGCATTCAGTGCATAGCGAGGGGTCCCTGGTGGCTATTGTGTGGCCTTGTCAGCACCGCACCGTCGCGATATAGGCCGGATTAACCAATTTTTCAACCACTTGCCACAATTTGGCCAGGATCGGACAATGCCCAAGATTAACGGTAACGAAATTCGCCCAGGAAATGTGCTGGAGCATGATGGTGGCCTGTGGGCGGCTGTGAAGGTCGACCACGTAAAGCCCGGCAAGGGCGGTGCATTTGCCCAGGTCGAACTGAAGAACCTGCGTGATGGCCGCAAGCTGAATGAACGGTTTCGGTCTGCGGACAAGGTTGAGCGTGTGCGCTTGGATCAGAAGGATCAGCAGTTCCTTTTTGAAGACGGCGACATGCTGACCTTCATGGATAGCGAGACATATGAACAGATCGCACTCCCCTCCGATATCCTCGGTGAGCGGCGCCCGTTCCTGCAGGACGGGATGGTCGTGCAGATCGAGTATTACGGTGAAGAGGCGCTGAATGTCAGCTTGCCCCAGAAGGTGACCTGCAAGGTGGTTGAGACCGAGCCGGTTGTCAAAGGTCAGACTGCCGCCAACAGCTTTAAGCCAGCGGTGCTGGATAATGGTGTGCGCGTTATGATCCCGCCATTCGTCGCGCAGGATGAGGACATCGTCGTCAACACCGAAACCTTCGAATACACGGAACGCGCTTAAGCGCCGCTCGCCTTAAAATTGCATCGCTGCAAGGCTATTTCAGCCGCGTCAGGGTCGCATCACCGGCCTGCATCGGTCCAGTCGCGCGGTCATAGCGCAGATAGGCCAGCCCCTTGTCTGCGGCCACGGTATGCAGCGTTCCCGCAGGCTTGCCGTTGAATGTGATCGCATCGCCGGGCTGGGCTGCGCCGTCGATACTGACCTGCGCGAGGCCCTTCTTCAGCTCTGTCTTGTGCTTCATCCGCGCCACGATTTCCTGACCGACAAAGCAGCCCTTCTTGAAGTCAACACCATTCAGCGCCTCGAACCCGGCCTCGAGCACGTAGGTGTCAGGCGTGAGTTCCGAACCAGTCTCGGGGATCATCAGATCAACGCGCAGCGCGTCCCAGTCGGTGTCATCGCTGATATTGCTGTCGCCATAGGCGCGCCAGCCAAGGTCGGGATGGCGCGGGTCGGGCAGGGCGCCTTCGGGCGCTGCCCCGCGGCCGCGTGAGACGATGATGTCGGTCTCGGCAATGTCCACATCCGCCCGCAACCGGTACATCATCAGCCGCTGCGCCAGCGGTGCCGCGTGGCTTTTGGCGACGTCGATCAGCAGGCGCTCTGCCTCGCCCAGCACAAAGAAATCAGCAATGAACTTGCCCTGCGGTGTCAGCAAGGCAGTGTAGATGATCCGGCTTTCGACCCCCGCGACATCGTTGGTGACAAGGCCTTGCAAAAACGAAACGCGATCCGCGCCGCTCAGCGCGATGACTGTCCTGTCATGCATTGGGGTCGTCCTCGTTTCGCTTGAATTGCATGTTGTAAAGATCGGCATAGATGCCGCCCCTTTCAAGAAGCGCATCATGCGTGCCCTGATCGACAACCCGACCCTGATCCATCACAACGATGGAATCCGCATTGCGCACGGTCGAGAGCCGGTGCGCGATTACAAGCGTTGTGCGCCCCTCGGACAGCCGTTCCAGCGCTTCTTGCACAATCGCCTCGGATTTCGTGTCAAGCGCACTGGTCGCCTCGTCCAGTAGCAGGATAGGCGTATTGCGCAAAAGCGCGCGGCCAATCGCTACCCGCTGCCGCTGGCCGCCCGACAGCTTTGAGCCGCGCGGTCCCGCCTGGCCGTCCAGACCATCTTCCAGCTTGCTGATGAAGTCGCTGATATGGGCCGCATCCAGTACTTTGGCCAGTTCTGCCTCGCCCACATCTGTGCGGTCCAGCAGGATATTGTCACGCACGGTTTCGTCAAATAGGGCGGAATCCTGTGAGACGACCGAAAAGAGGCTGCGTAAGTCCTGAAGGTTGATCGCGTTAACCGGCAGGTCGTTGATTTTCACCTCACCGCTTGAGGGTTCGACCAGCCGTGTGAGCACGTTGAACACCGTCGTCTTGCCCGCCCCGGACGCGCCCACAAGCGCCGTGGTCTTGCCTGCCTTGGCGGTAAAGCTCGCCCCGTGCAGAACGGGCAATTCGCCATAGCTTAGATGCACGTCATCGAACGTGATCTCGGGCGAGCCTTCGGGACGTGCCTTGGGCTCGGCGGGTGACAGGATTGTGGGCCTGAGATTGAGGACATATTGCAGCCGCTCAACACTCGCGGCCGCCATTTGCCATTGGCCGGACATCGCACCCAGACGTCGCAACGGATCGAAGGCGAGGCCCATCGCGGTGAAGAACTTCATAAACTCACCGCTGGTCTTTTCGCCGGCTATGATTTCGGACCCGCCATAGATCAGCACGCCAAGAAAGCCGATACCGGTCATGATATCGATCAGGCCTGGTACGGCCGATTGCCCGGCGGCGGTTTTCACATTCACCTCGATCGACTTTTTCAAAAGACCATCATAGCGCTTGGCCTGATACTCTTCGAGCGCGTTCAATTTGATCGGGTTGATGCCGTGAAAGACCTCGTCCAGCCGGGTCGAGATTTGACCGGCAATCTGCCGGGCGCTGCGCGACCGACGCCGGATATATGATTGCACCAGCAGGGAGGGCATGATCAGAAGTGGGACACCGACGATCGCCATCAGCGTCCAGCGCCAGTCAACCGAAATGGCCACGCTCATCAGCCCCACAAGCGCGATCAGGTCGCGCGAAAGTGCTGTAAGGATGCTGCCCCAGACCGAGTTGATGACATTCACGTCACCCTGTACCCGCTCAATAAGCTGTCCCGGCGGGTGGGTTTGATAAAATGAGCTGTCAAGCGACAGCATATGCCGCAAAAGGTGTCGCCGCATTGCGGCAGAGGCCAATTGCTTGATATAGGCCATCAGGATTTTTTGCGCGGATGAGGTCAGCGCGCGGATTATGAAGACCATCATCACGCCCAGACCGACCCAATAAAGCGCATTGGTGTCTCCGGCGGCGAAAACCTGATCGAACATTGGCTCAACAAGCCTGGCAAGCAATGCCAGCATAGAGCCTTCGACGGCCATCAACAGCATCGCCGCGACAAGCAACCATTTGTGTTCGCGCAGGTAGTCTTTCCACAGCCACCAAAACAGCGACGTGGCAGATTGCGACTGCTCTTTACCGGATTCAGGGACGGGCGGTGCCATGGAAAGCCTTTTGTCATCGCGTGCTATATGCGTCTAATCGCAAATCAGGTGGAGGAGCAAGCGAGGCCCGCTTGACGGGCCGCATGCGGGCGTTACTGTCCCTAAAAATTACAACGAAAGTCCCTCACTTCATGTCCCTTTCGAACGGCCGTGCCTATCTTGCCATTCCGGGCCCGTCAGTCATGCCTGATGCAGTGTTACAAGCCATGCATCGCGCCTCGCCCAATATCTATGAGGGCGAGTTACACGACCTGACCGACGGGTTGATACCAGACCTGAAAAAGGTCGCGATGACCGATCAGCATGTGGCCATCTATATCGGCAACGGGCATGCGGCGTGGGAAGCCGCCCTTGCCAATGTGCTGTCGCGCGGTGACACGGTGCTGGTGCTTGCCACGGGCCGTTTTTGCATCGGTTGGGGTGAGATGGCCGCCGGGATAGGTGCCAAGGTCGAGACCATTGATTACGGTCCGGCGGCACCCATCGATCTGGCCCAGGTGCAGGATTACCTCACCGCCGACAAGGACCACCGGATCAAGGCTGTGCTCGCGGTCCATGTGGACACCTCGACCAGCGTTAAGAACGACATTGCCGGCCTCCGTGCGGTTATGGATGCGGCGGGTCACCCCGCGCTTTTGATGGCCGATTGCATCGCGTCCCTCGGCTGTGACCGGTTTGAGATGGATGCCTGGGGTGTCGATGTCATGGTGTCGGGCTGCCAGAAGGGCCTGATGACGCCAGCCGGGATCAGCTTTGTCTGGTACAATGACAAGGCCGATGCGGCACGCGGCGATTGCGTGACCACCTATTGGGACTGGCGCCCGCGCACCAAGCCAGAGATGTATTTTCAATATTTCGACGGCACCGCCCCGACCCATCATCTTTATGGGCTGCGCAAGGCGCTCGACATCATCATGAATGAGGGGTTAGAGGCCGTTTTTGCCCGCCATGCAACCCTTGCCCAAACGATCTGGGCGGCGTTTGACAAATGGTCGTCTGACGGCCCGATGCATCTGAATATCGCTGATCCTGCCTGTCGGTCTCACGCCGTGACGGCAGTGGCCATCGGCTCACCGCTTGGCGACAAGCTGCGTTACTGGTGCGAGCATACATGCGGCTTGACCCTTGGCATCGGACTGGGGCGAGAGCCCGCGGACGCCTTTTTTCGCATCGGTCATATGGGGCACGTGAACGCCCATATGATCATGGGGGTTCTGGGCACGATTGATGCCGGTTTGAAGGCGCTTGAGATCCCGCATGGCAGCGGTGCATTGGAGGCGGCCACAAAAGTGATCGCGAAGGGCGGTTCTGCCCCCGTCGTTTGAGGACAGCGAACATCGCCGTCCGGTGAAATCAGGATTTCACATCGCTCGCAAAACGCGCGGCGTTCTCCTTGGCAAAGGCGCTAGCATCAGCGCTGGCATCCCAGAATTGCGGGTTCGCCTTGGGGATGGTCAGCGCCTTTTGCACCGCCGGGCGCGCGTCGATCCGGTCAAACCAGGCTTGAAGATTGGGCAGCCCCGCAACGCTGGCCCGCGCCCAAACATAGGCGCGCGCCCACGGATAGGTCATCATGTCTGCAATCGTGTACTCACCCGCGGCGAGCCAAGTGCGGTCCGCGAGATGCCCATCCAGCACCTCCAACAAGCGACGTGATTCATCCACATAACGCTTGATCGAGAACGGTTCCTCATGCCCGTTCGGTGCCGCAATATGCTGAAAATACATCGCCTGTCCCATCATGGGGCCCACATGGCCCACTTGGAAGAAGATCCATTGCATCACCTCTGACCGACCCAGCGGGTCCTTGGGCAGGAACTTCCCGTACTTTTCGGCCAGATGCCACAGGATCGCGCCGCTTTCAAAAATCGCACGGTCCTCATCACGGTCGACAATCGTCGGGATTTTCCCGTTCGGGTTCAGCCGCAGATAATCAGGGTCTTTCTGTTCCTGTTTGGAAAAGTTGATGGGCGTCAGGTCATAAGGCACGCCCGCCTCTTCGAGAAAGATCACAGGCTTGTAGCCGTTCATCGTGGCGGCGGTGTAAAGGTGGATGGCAGGTTGCGACATCTTCAACTCCAGTCAAAGGGCAGGTGAGGCGCCTTTCAAACTGCACGTGCATTGATGAAGATCAACTAGTATACTTTTTGTAACCTGACCCGCGGAAGGAGAGCACTGATGGATGCCCGCATTCGACAAGACCCGCAGGGCCGCAAGTCGGTCGACAATGCCTGCATGACCCCTTGTGCGATTGAGCGGGGGATGCGGATCATTGGCGGGAAATGGACGGGCTCCATCCTCTGGCACCTCAAGGACGGCCCGGTGCGTTTCAACGATCTGTCGCGCATGATCGGCGGGGCGAGCAAGAAGATGATCATCGAACGGTTGCGACAGCTTGAGGCGCAAGGTCTGGTCCATCGTGAAATCAGCGAGACCAAACCACTTTCCGTCCGCTATGAAATCACCGCATTCGGTCGCACCGCGCTTGGGTTTCTTGATGAGCTTCGCCGTTGGAGCGAGGGCCTGCCAAACCAGAAATACGCGCCTTGACGGCCTCGCTGCCAAGGCAACACCTCAGCCATTCTTGATACGGCCAATCCATTTCACAGCCAGATCAAAACCATAGGCCGCGATCACCACCCAGACATAACCCAGCGCAGCGGCAATCATCCAAAAGACCATGAACAGCAGCACGCCCAACGTGGTCAGGAACGCATCGGTGTAATCTTCGACCCGCTGAATGGGTTGGCGGTGCGACATGGGGCCTCCTTGGCTGTCCCGGCAACCCTAGCGGAGCGGTGCTGAAAATCACCCTAATTTTTCGTGTGCGCGGGACAATGCCCGTGGCAAGGCGCCCGCAAAGGCGGTCATCGCGCTTGGCTTGCCGCAGCTGACCCGGATGCAACGGTCCTGCGGGGCGACAAATGGCATGCGCGCGAAGATCCCCGCATCAATCAACTCTGCCAGAACAGCCTTGGCAAAGGCCCCGTCACGCCCGCAATCGATCGTGACAAAGTTCGTGGCCGATGGCAGTGCTGTCAACCCATTCGCCTCCACCGCTTGAACGATGGCCTGTTTGGCCACCGCGACCTCTGCGCCCACGTGGCTGAGCCAGAAATCGTCCTCCAAGGCCGCAATCGCGCCCGCAACGCTGATCCGCGACATCCCGAAATGGTTGCGCACCCGGTGAAAGCCCGCGATCACCTCTGCCGCCGCAATCCCGTAACCGACGCGCGCTCCCGCCATTCCATAAGCCTTTGAGAAAGTGCGCAGGCGAATGACATTGGGCGAGCTCAGGTCGAATGGCGGTGCAGTGCCAGCGGGCGCAAGCTCGATATAGGCCTCATCAATAATCAGCAGGCAGTCGGCAGGTATCGCTGCAACCATTTGGGTCATGACCGCGGCATTGTGCCAACTGCCCATCGGGTTATCGGGATTGGCGATATAGACGAGTTTCGCACCCGTCGCGATGGCCTTTTCGACAAGGGCGACCGGGTCTTCATGATCGTCCGTGTAAGGCACCGCGTGGACCTGCCCGCCGAAACCCGCGACATGGTAATTGAAGGTCGGATAAGCACCGGCAGAGGTCACAACCGCGTCGCCCGGCCCCACATAAAGCCGCACCAGCAGCCCCAACAGCCCGTCGATCCCCTCACCGATGATGATATTGTCCATCGGCACCTGATGATGGATAGCCAGCGCCTGGCGCAGATCATGGCTTTCCGGATCGCCATACATCCAGACCTCTTCCGCCGCCGCCATCTGCATCGCCTGAATGGCCTTGGGCGAGGGGCCGAACGGGCTTTCATTGGCCCCGACCCGGGCCAGAAACGGCTTGCCCCGCTGCCGCTCCTGACTTTCAGGCCCGACAAAGGGAACAGTGGCAGGCAGTGATTGAGCGAGCGGGGTGAGTTGAGGCTTGGTCATGGGCGGTAGATAAGCCGGGCGGGGAACCGGGTGCAAGCTGGCAGGGAAATGTCCCCTGCATGACCGCAATGCGCAGTCAGGGCAAAGGGCGCGCGATTTCGTCCATCTTGTTCGTCGAAAACGCCCGGTGAAACCCGTCTTTTACCTGTCGCCCGCCCAATTGATCCGGTCGCATGACATCAGCCATTCATCTTCTGGCTCGCCCAGAATAGCGACGCGTTCGGTCGCGACATGCTTGAACCCGCAGGCCGCGTAGCAGCGAATGGCACGGGTATTGAAGGACAGAACCCTCAGATCGACCCGGTCGAGGTGATACGTATCGAATGCTGCAGCGAGCGTGAGGCGGATAGCCCGCCGCCCGATACCCCCGCCTAAATACCGCGTCGCGAAAAGGCCAATCGCGAGGCTGGCCACCTTTTCATCATCCCGGAAGGTGTGCAGCCGGACCTCGCCAACAGGTTTGCCATCAGCAAGAATAACCCGCCCAAAACGGTGGTCTTGCAGCCACGCCAGCCACCCTTTGGACCGCGCCATGTTGGCCTGCGGAGGATGCGCGGGATCGCCGCCATACATCCGCACGATCTCTGGCTCCGGCGGATGCGCAAAGTGGATGGCCGCATCACCCGCCTCTGGCGGGCGAAGCGTGACGTCAGCCAATTTCCTGCAACCGCGCGATGGCGGCTTTGATCTGGGTTTCCTCGTTTTCACGCAAGGCAAGGTTTTCGCGCGCTTCCGCCACGACCTCATCCGGGGCGGAGGCGATAAATTTGGGGTTGTTCAGCCGTCCCCGCAACCCGCCGAGTTCCTTGCTCAGCTTTTGGAGTGTCTTTTCCAGACGCGTGATTTCTTCCTCGACGTCGATCAGGTCAGCCAGAGGGATGCCAAACGTGCCGCCCTCCATCGGTATGGTCACGCAGCCCTTGGGGAAGCCGTCAACATGCGTCAGGCTCGCGACTTTGGCCATACGTTTGATCATCGCTTGGTTGATATCCCAAGCAGATTGGCCATTTTCCGCCAGATCTTTCACAAGAAGGGGGATATCGTCGCCAGCAGGAACACGGCTTTGCGCGCGGGCGGAGCGAATCCCATCAATCAGATTGATGACCCAATTCATCTCGCGATCTGCCGCAGAATCGACCAGTTCTTTTCCGTAGGTCGGCCAATCCGCATGAACCAACATTTCTTTGCGGTTGTCTGCCATGCCCCATAACTCCTCGGTAATGAAGGGCATGATTGGGTGGAGAAGAATCAAGCACTGGTCAAGTACCCAGCGCAGAGCCAATTCCGTTTCAGCTTTGGCAGTGCCGTCATCGCTCTGAAGAATGGGCTTGGCGAATTCCAGATAGCGGTCACAGACTTTACCCCGAACGAAGGCGTAAAGCGCGTCGGCGGCGTCATTGAAACGGTAAGCCTCCAGCGCGTTATCGACCGCCTCTCTGACCTTCCCCGTTTCGCCAATGATCCACGCATTGATCGTTTCGCTGACCTTGGGGCGTTCAGGATCACCGGGGTAGGGCACTTTGTAGTGCTCGGCGAAGCTGACTGCACTCCAGAGCTTCGTGCCGAAATTGCGGTAGCCCTTGATCCGGTCTTCGCTGATTTTCAGAACGCCGCCGAGGGCTGCCATTGCGGCGTTGGACATGCGCAAGGCGTCGGCGCCGTAGGCGTCGACCATATCAAGGGGGTCGATGACGTTGCCGCGCGTTTTCGACATCTTCTCGCCCTTCGCGTCGCGGAGGAGTTGGTGGAGATAGACGGTGTGGAACGGCTCCTTGTGCAGAACCGCCTCGGACATCATCATCATGCGCGCGACCCAGAAGAACAGGATATCCTGTCCGGTGATCAGCACGTCACCGGGGAAGTATTTCATCGCCGGGTCGTCAGCGGGCCAACCGAGCGTGCCGAAGGGCCAGAGACCGGAGGAGAACCACGTGTCGAGAACGTCGGGGTCGCGGTAAAGCCAAACGTCAAAAACATCGACGTTTTGCGCAGCTTCTTTTGACGGTGCAGCACCTTCGTAGGCGTCTAGGTCGACGACGATGTCTAAGCCATCATAGTATTCCCGTGCACGTGCTTTCGCTTCATCGAATGTTGGGGCGCAGAATGGTATCCACTCATCGTCCGAAAACTCTTGGATTGGTTCGCCAACCTTGATCTCTACGCCACTTTTGAATGGCCAATCGGCCGTCTTGAATTTCCGGCAGTCGTCTTCTGTGGCAGGTCTGGTTTGCGCTTTTGGCCCATACCAAACCGGGATCTGGTGCCCCCACCAGAGTTGGCGCGAGATGCACCAGGGTTCGATATTTTCCAGCCAGTGGTAAAAGACCTTTTCGCCGCTCTCGGGCATGATTTTGACGCGCCCTTCGCGAACGCTTTCCAACGCGGGGCCGACGATTTTGGCGCTGTCGACGAACCATTGGTCGGTTAGCATCGGCTCGATCACGACCTTGGAGCGGTCGCCGAAGGGCTGCATGATCTTCTTGGATTCAACGAAAGGAATTGTCTCAGTGATTTCCTCGCCTTCGACCTCCTTGGTCACGTTGGTCATCACCGCGTTGCCCTCGGCCGTGATGTCGGCGACGACGCGTTTGCGCGCCTCGAACCGGTCGAGGCCGCGATACTCATCGGGCACAAGGTTCATGGCGGCGATCATGTTCTCGTCGAAATCCTGTTCGCCATTCGCGATGCGCTGGGCCACTGCGGCCTCTTCCGCGTAAGGTTTCCCATCCGCCCGCATGGCGCCTTTCGTGTCCATCAGGTTGTACATCGGGATATTGCCGCGCTTGGCGACTTCGTAGTCGTTGAAGTCATGCGCGCCGGTGATCTTGACCGCACCGGAGCCGAAATCGGGGTCCGGATAGAGGTCAGTGATGATCGGGATCAGGCGGCGGTGTTCTTTGGGCCCCACCGGGATTTCGCAGAGCTTGCCGACGATCGGGGCGTAGCGTTCGTCCTTCGGGTTTACCGCAACGGCACCGTCGCCCAGCATCGTCTCAGGCCGCGTCGTGGCGATGGAGATATAGTCGCGGGTTTCGCGGAGCGTGACGTTCCCGTCCTCGTCCTTCTCCACATATTCATAAGTTTCGCCACCCGCGAGCGGGTATTTGAAGTGCCACATGTGGCCGTCAACCTCGATATTCTCAACTTCGAGGTCGGAAATCGCGGTTTCAAAATGCGGGTCCCAGTTGACGAGGTATTTGCCGCGATAGATCAGGCCCTTGTTGTACATCTCGACAAAGACCTTGAGCGCCGCGTCGTGGAAATTGCCGGGCTTCTCGGTCGCTGGCGCGCTCTCGGCGCCGGACATGGTGAAGGCGGAGCGCTCCCAATCCATCGAGTCGCCCAGGCGGCGGGCCTGTTTTTCGATCACGCCGCCATTGTCGGCTTTCCACTCCCAGACCTTGGCGAGGAATTCGTCACGCGGCATCTCTGACCGCTTCCGGTTCTCGCCCTTTGCGGCCATGTCCTTTTCAACCATCAACTGGGTCGCGATGCCTGCATGGTCCAGCCCCGGCTGCCAGAGCGTGTCATAGCCCTGCATCCGCTTCCAGCGGGTCAGGATATCCATCAGCGTGTGGTTAAAGGCATGGCCCACATGCAAGTGACCCGTTACGTTGGGGGGCGGGAGTTGGATGCAGAACGTCTCGTCCCGTGACGCATTGGCGCCCGCTTTGAACGCGCCGGAGTCTTCCCACATCTTGTAGATGCGCGGCTCAGCCTCGGCGGCATTGAATGTCTTTTCCATCGGCATGATCGGATGTCCCATTTCGGTTTGGGCTCAGATAGCCGAGGGGGGCGGGAAGGAAAAGGGTTTGCGGAGCGGGCCACAAAAAACGGCCTGTCGCCGGGAAAAGAAACGACAGGCCGCATGCGCGTGAGTAAATGACTTTGGGGGTAATGGGCTCGGGAAAATCTCGGTTTATGGACGTGCGAGGTGCCAGTTGCCGCCAACACCGTCGCCGTTTCGGTCGCCGGGCCGCCGGTCGTTGATCCACAGATAAAGGGGCTGGCCGTCATAGGCCCATTGCCTGGTCCCATCGATGCGGGTGATTGTGGAGAACTTGCCGCTCTCATCTGCATTTGCGGGCGCCGTGAGTGGTGGCCAATTGCGCGCGCAGCTTGCGTTGCAGGCGGATGCAATCGCGGTGTCGGGGTCAAAGGTGTAAAGGCTCATCTGGTTGGCATCGACGAGGATGCCATTGACCACGGCAACAGGCGGTGTGGGGTTGCTGCTCGCGTAAGCATCACAGGCGGCAAGACCAAGGACGAGGGAAAGTGCGATAGCGGAAAGTCTCATAATATGTCTCTTTGCAAAGGTTGAGGCGGATCGGGTCAGTTGGATACGATTTTGAATTCCACGCGCCGGTTCTGGCTACGTTCGTCTTCTTGCTGCTGGGCCGACGCGGCTTGTCCGGCATCAGCCCGATTGGCCGCAGCTGTGTGTCCGGCGGTCAGGCTCAGAAGCCATGCAGCGATCAGGACAGTACGTAACATGTGCGATCTCCTTGTTGTGTGGTCATATGCAGGCGGTGCATCCGCCATTCACAAGGTCTACGCCGGCGGCCTGAGGTTTATTCCTCAGGTCTGGTAAAAAATGTAAAATCCTCTGATAAATTATTGAAAAGTACACGAAGTTATCCGCAGATTCTTTCGCTGACACACCTCCCCACCCGAGCTTCAGCCGAATTTCATAAACCGGTCGGCAGCATGTGCCCGATCGTGCTGGACTTGGCGCGCATGCCCGCTAGGGTCTGCCTCGCAGCGACGTAAGAGGATGCTATGGAAAAGTTCGGCAAAAGCCAGTCCGTCAAACGGGTTGAGGATCTGCGGTTTCTCACCGGCCATGGCCGCTATGTCGATGATATCGCGCCGGAAGGTGCGCTTTGTGCCTACTTCCTGCGCGCCTCCGTCGCGCATGGCGAGATCACTGAACTCGACGTCACCGAGGCGACAGATATGCCCGGCGTGCACCTTGTAGTCACCGCAGACGACCTCGTGGCCGTCGGTGTCCAATTGGGCATGGCGGGCGTGACGGTGACAAACCGCGATGGCTCAAGAGGTGCCGCGCCCATGCGTCCCATCCTCGCGCAGGGCCGCGTGCGGCATGTGGGCGAGGCTGTGGCGATGATTGTGGCCGAGACCCCGGAACAGGCCAAGGATGCAGCCGAGGTCGTGATGCTTGAGATCGACGATCTGCCGGTGCATGTCGATCTCGCCATTGGTGGTGACGCGATCCATCCAGAGGCGCCCGATAATCTCGCCTTTGATTGGGCCATGGGCGATGCGAACGCCGCGCAATCCGCGATTGCCAGTGCCGCCCATGTCGTCACCGCCGAAATTTTCGACAATCGCATCATCGTCAACGCGATGGAGCCGCGCGGCTGCTATGCTGAAGTCACCGATGGCCGGCTGCACGTCGCCTTCAACGGGCAGGGCGTGTGGGGCACCAAAAGTGATCTTGCCCGGCATTTCGATCTGCCAGAGGATCAGATCCGCGTCACAAACCCCGATGTTGGGGGCGGTTTTGGCATGAAGGCAATGCGTTATGCCGAGCCTTTCTGCGTCGCACACGCCGCCCGCGTTCTGGACCGGCCCGTGCGCTGGATGTCGGAACGGACCGAGGCCATGCTGTCGGACAATGCGGGTCGCGACCTGACCACGACGGCAACACTTGCCTTTGATGCTAACTATCGCATCACCGCCTATCATGTTGATACGATTGCGAATATGGGCGCTTATAATTCCCAATTTGCGCAAGCAATCCAGACCGATCTTTTCGCCAAGGTCCTGATGGGCACCTACGATGTGCAGACGGCCTATATGCGCACATGCGGTATCTTTACCAATACAACACCAGTTGATGCCTACCGTGGGGCCGGGCGGCCAGAGGCGATTTTTGTGTTAGAGCGCATCATGGACGAGGCTGCCCGCCAGTTAGAGGTAGACCCTTGGATGTTGCGGGAAAAGAACTTTATCGCGCCAGCGCAGTTTCCTTACACCACGGTCAGCGGTGTGACCTATGACGTGGGCGATTTCATGCAGGTCCTGAATTCTGCCGCGCGCGAGGCGGATCGTGCGGGCTTTGCCGCGCGCAAGGCCGCGTCAGAGGCTGCGGGGCGGCTGCGCGGGCAGGGGCTTTGCTACTATATCGAAAGCATTCTGGGCGACCCCGCCGAGACGACGACAGTTGAGTTCGCAGGCGATGGTGCGGTGATCTATGTCGGCACGCAATCCAACGGGCAGGGGCACGAGACAGTTTACGCGCAGTTCCTGAGTGATCAGACCGGTATCCCCGCCGAAAGAATTTCGGTTATCCAGGGCGACAGCGACCGCATTGCCGTTGGTGGGGGCACAGGCGGCTCCCGTTCAGTCACGGTGCAGAATACCGCCACTCTTGCTACGGTCGAAAAGATGGTCACGGCCTTTTCCGCATTTCTTGCTGATGCCGAAGGTGTTGACCCTCAGGATGTCAGCTTTGATGACGAGCGCTTTCGCATCGCCAATTCCAACCTGAGCCCCACCATGCTCGAGGCGGCAGAGATGGCGCGCGATGCCGGGCGCGATAATCTTCTCACCCATTCCGCCCGGATCAAGCTGGACAATCGCAGCTTTCCCAATGGTGCCCATGTGGCCGAGGTTGAGATTGATCCCGAAACCGGCGTTGTCACCGTCGACCGCTACACGGTCGTGGATGATTTCGGCAATCTGATCAATCCGATGCTGGTTGAGGGGCAGATACATGGCGGCGTGGCGCAAGGGATCGGTCAGGCACTGACGGAACGCGTGGTGTTTGATGAAGACGGACAACTTCTCACCGCAACGTTTATGGACTACGGCATGCCGCGTGCCGATGATATCCCCATGATTGGTTTTTCGACGGAATGTACCCCATCGCTTTACAATCCTATGGGGATGAAAGGTTGCGGTGAGGCGGGCACGGTTGGCGCGCTCGCCGCTGTCAGCAATGCCGTGGTTGATGCGCTGTGGGAGATCGGCGTGCGGCAAGTCGATATGCCATTCACGCCGCACCGGATCTGGCAGGCCATTCAGGCGGCCAAGGATGACAGTGCCGCTGCGTGACTGGTTCTTTGGCCTCTTCGGGCGCCGTGCGCGCACCGAAGAAGGCGGCGTCCGCGGGCGCGGAAAGGCCGTACATGTGGTCATTCTGGATGGCACGATGTCCTCGCTGGAACCGGGGGCCGAGACCAATGCCGGTCTGACATTCAAGCTCCTTCGTGAGGTCAGCCAAAGTGCCAACCTGACAGTGTATTACGAGGCTGGCATCCAATGGCGTGACTGGCGCGGCACCTGGGGCGTGATGACCGGTAAGGGTATCAACCGACAGATTGAACGTGCTTATGGCGTTGTCGCCTCCCGCTATCGGCCCGGCGATGACATCATTCTGATCGGCTATTCGCGCGGGGCCTATGCCGTGCGGTCCCTGGCGGGTGTCATTGATCTCGTTGGGCTGGTCAAAGCGGATTGCGCGACGGTCCGCGCGGTCCGGCAGGCCTACCGCCACTATCGCACCGGCGCGCGCAGCCCCATCGCACAGGATTTCCGCGACCACTACTGCCATCCGGATGTGCAGGTCGAGGCGGTGGCGGTCTGGGACACGGTCAAGGCGCTGGGGTTGCGCCTGCCCATCATCTGGCGCTGGGCGCAGGCCACGCATGACTTTCACAACCATGCCTTGGGCGGCCATATCCGTAACGGATTTCATGCGCTCGCCATGGACGAACGGCGCGAGGCTTATGCGCCGGTGATGTGGTCCTGCCCGCCCGGCTGGCAGGGCAATATGGAACAGGTCTGGTTTCGCGGCAACCATGGCGATGTGGGCGGGCAGGTCGAACTGCGCCCGGCAGCGCGCCCGCTCGCCAATATCCCGCTGGTCTGGATGCTGGAAAGGCTGGAAATGTGTCAGGTCCCGTTGCCCGATGGGTGGCGGGGGAGGTTTCCATGCGACCCGAATGCCCGGTCGGTTGGGAACTGGATCGGGTGGTCAAAAATCTTTCTGTCGCGCCGCAAACGCCTGATCGGGCGCGATATGTCCGAAAGCATCCATCCAAGTGTCGTGGAGGCGGGAAAGGCGCCGTCAGTCCCTCTTGATCTG
Organism: Cognatiyoonia sp. IB215446; assembly: GCF_033963825.1. Taxonomy (NCBI): domain Bacteria; kingdom Pseudomonadati; phylum Pseudomonadota; class Alphaproteobacteria; order Rhodobacterales; family Paracoccaceae; genus Cognatiyoonia; species Cognatiyoonia sp. IB215446. The sequence goes on from NZ_JAXBMD010000001.1 coordinate 1,153,441, forward strand.
CATAATCAGACAAGTGGTTGATCCGGTTGCATAAAGCTTGCCGTCAGCGGCACCACGTATCTCACCATGTGAGATACCGGTGGATCGCCCGGCATGGTCGATCACACCTGTGGCGATAATCTCGGTATCCAGTGGGATCGCGCGGGTCAGGTTCACCTTGTATTCCAGTGTCGTGTAAACCGACCCTTTCGGCACCATCGTCATGACGGCGCAAGCCATGCAACTGTCCAAAAGCGTGCCGTACCAGCCGCCATGCACGCCGCCCATCGGGTTTGTGTGATCAAAGCTCGGCGTGCCGCGAAAGCTGACCTTGCCCTTTTCCACACTGTCGAGCTCATAGTGTAGCAGGGCCGAAATCGGTGGTCGCGCGATCTTCCCCTCCAGAACCCCTTGCATGAATTCAAGGCCCGACATGGACAGGATCGCATCCTGATCTGGCAGTTCTGACAATGATTGGGCGGCGAACATCGGCTTTCTCCGGGCGTGATTTCCGCCGGAGGCTCGCCCGTCAGGCGACGTTTTGCAACCGCACTTTTGGTGTGACGCCAAGGGCATGGCAGACATCGCGCGTCAGCTCGGGCCGGTTCAGCGTGTAGAAATGCAAATGCTCAACCCCACCGGTGATCAGATCATCGCACAGCTCCGTCGCGATGGCGGTGGCGAGTAGCTCTGTCGTTCCGTCACGCGTCGCATGGGCAAAGCCATCGCAAATCACCTGCGGGATATGCGTGCCGCATCTGGCCGCGAATTTCTGCGTGCCGGCCCAGTTTTCGATGGGCAGGATGCCGGGGATGATGGGGGCGTCAATGCCCGCTTTCACGCAGGCATCGCGAAAGCGAAAGAAGGTCTCGGCCTCAAAGAAAAACTGCGTGATCGCGGTGCTGGCGCCGGCATCGATCTTGCGCTTGAGAAACGCGATATCGGCCGCCTGATCGACCGCTTCGGGGTGCTTTTCAGGATACGCACCGACGCGGATGTTGAACCGCCCGGTCTCCGCCAAAGCGGCGATGAGGTCCACAGAACTGGCGAAACCTTCAGGATGAGGCGTAAACTTCGCGGTTCCCTGCGGTGCATCACCGCGCAGGGCCACAATGTCGCGCACGCCCGCATCCGCATAACTTTGCGCGATGGCCAGCGTTTCGGTCTTTGTAGCGTCCACGCAAGTCAGATGCGCGGCCACGTTCAGCCCGCTGGTTTTGTGAATGGTGCTGACGGCTTCATGGGTTAGTTTGCGAGTGGCACCGCCAGCACCGTAAGTAACCGAAACAAAGTTGGGCTCAAGCGGAGCGAGCGTGTTCACGCAATCCCACAACCGAAATGATCCCTCCAACGACTTGGGCGGAAAAAATTCGAACGAGACGGATGGGGTCGGCATGGGGCACCTCTTGCTTGCCTCTGCTGTGTGGCAGCCTTAGATACTTGAGGCAACTTCATAAACTTCACGAAGGTCATGAGGACCGCTCACAATGCATATTGAGTTCCGCCATCTGCGTACAATCAAGGCCATTCATGATACCGGTGGGCTGGCGCGTGCGGCAGACAGTCTCAATATCACGCAATCCGCGCTGTCCCATCAGATCAAGGGGATCGAGGATCAGGCGGGGGTGGAGCTGTTTGTCAGGCGGTCGAAACCTCTGAAACTCTCTGCTGCTGGCATGAAGATGTTGGCGGCGGCCGAAGAGATCCTGCCGCGTGTCGCCTCGCTTGAGGCGGAGTTTTCGGATATTGTCGCGGGCAGTGCCGGCCGTCTACATATCGCGATTGAGTGCCACGCCTGTTTCGAATGGCTGTTTCCGGTGCTTGAGCAATTCCGCAAGACCTGGCCCGACGTCGATGTCGACATCCGGCCCGGTCTCGCCTTTGACGCATTGCCTGCCCTGCACAAGGAAGAGGTGGATCTGGTCGTCTCGTCCGATCCCGAAGACTTGCCTGAAACTGACTTCACCCCGCTCTTTGACTACGAGCCCGTTTTTGTCGCCGCAGCCCAACATCCGCTGGCCAGGAAACAGGTGATCGAGGCCGAGGATTTTCGCGATCAGACATTGATCACCTATCCGGTCGAGCGCGCACGGCTCGACGTGTTCTCACAACTTCTGATCCCGGCAAAAGTGGAACCCGCCGCAATACGACAGGTCGAGTTGACGGCCGTAATCCTGCTGCTTGTCGCGTCAAATCGCGGTGTCGCGGTCTTGCCGGATTGGGTGGTCCGACAGGTGCATTACAATTCGGATTATGTCACGCGCCCGTTGACGAAAGGTGGCATGACCCGTCGTCTTTATGCCGCGACGCGGGCAAATGACACGACATTGCCCTATATGGCCCATCTGATCCGGCTGGCACGACAAGAGGCGGTGAAGCTGCAACGGGCCTAAGCCACATCGTCGCGCTTGGAACTGCGCATCGTGAAGTTGTACCCTTCCGTTTCCAGGCGGATCATGACCTCGGATGCCGGCATGGCGCCGCCGTAAAGATATCCTTGAACAACATGACATCCCATTTTCCGAAGCGTCTTGCGCTGCTCAGGTGTTTCCACACCTTCGGCGACAACCTGCACGCCAAGGCCTTGTCCCATGCTCAGTAATCCCTGAACCAGAACATGCGCTGCTGGATCGATCCCGAGATCGCGGACAAAGCCGGTATCCAGCTTCAACTCGTCAAACTCGAGGTCTTTGAGATGCTGGAAGGATGCGAAGCCCGTGCCGAAATCATCCAGCGAAATCCGTACGCCGGACCACCGGAAGTTTGCAATGGATCGCTGGATCACATCACTTGATCGGGCGATAAAGATGTCCTCAGTAATTTCAAAAGTCAGATGCTGGCGCAGATGTGGGTAGCGGTCGATGATCTCCAAAAGATCATTGTGCCCCGACAAAGTGGCCAAGGTAACCTCAGAGACATTGATGGAAATCTGTCCCGGGTTGAGACCCTCTGCCGTCCATGCCTGAATGTCCTCCAGAACCCGCCCGGCGGTGTGGATCATGAACTCACCCTGCAAACCCAATTCGTTGATCTGCGGCAGAAATTCTGCGGGCGAGAGCACCCCACGCGATGGATGTTCCCAACGCGAAAGGGCCTCAAACCCGATGATGCGATTTGTGTCGAGGGAAACTTTGGGCTGGTAATAGGGGATGATTTCGCCCAGCCGCATCGCGTTGGAGAGAATGTTGCGATCTTCCAGACTGGCGCGCACGGGAAATGCGCTCTTGTCAAAGATCATCATCCGTTTATCGGGGTCGTGTTTGGCCAGGTACATCGCCTGATCCGCGCCGGACATCAGCGCGGCCAGCGTTGATGCGTCGTGCCCCTGCCTTGCGATACCAAGGCTGACACCGACTTGCAGTTTTTTCTGCTCAAACGGAATCGGCTCTTCAACGGCGGCGATAATCCGTTTCGCAAATGCAGTTGCCTTTTTGCTGGATGTGATATCGGTGGCAACAATCGCAAACTCATCGCCGCCCAGCCGGGCAACTTGTGCGTCCTTACCCGCCAAGCGTTGCAGTCGGTCGGCTATTTCACACAAGACCGCGTCACCGGCAGTGTGGCTGTAACTGTCGTTAATAGGTTTGAAACCATCCAGATCGAGAAGAAAGACGGTCACGCCAAGGCGATTTGCATGCTGGCGCATCAGGCTTTCCACCTGTTCGTCAAAGGCGCGCCTGTTCATCAGCCCGGTCAGCGGGTCGTGCCGCGACAATCGTTCCAATTCTAGGAGTCTTGCATTTGCTTCTTCGCGTGCACGCTTCAGTGCTTGATGTGTGTCGTTTTGCCGGTTCATCGTGTCGGACGTATTGACGATGTAGACGATAAATGTTGCCGCCGCGATGACCCATTCCATCTCCGTCGCTGCATGAGAAGGGCTCTCTGACTTGATCCACAGCATCAGGAAAATCGTCGCAAATGCGGGGATCATTTGGCTCCAATTATAAAACGGGAGCAATCCGAACGTATTGGTGACATGCACGAAGATGCCAAATGTCCAGACATAGCCACATAGGATAAGGGGCGTGGCCTCGCTTTGCGACAAAATGAGTGAGAAGGACAGGAATGGCAGCATCGCCGCCCAATTGACGGCAAAGACGGCGATGGCAGTGGACAGGCTGAGCTGCTTGTCGAATTCACTGGCGCGTTTGTTCAAGGGATATGCGATGATTTCCAGTGCGATGATGCAGGCCATGGCGGCCATCGCCTGCGTCGTGAATCCCGCAAAGACACAGATACCCGTGATCAGCCCGGCAGTTGCCACACGCTTCGCAATATCGCGGCCCGAAATGTGGCCCGCGATCTGCGTCTGGTGCAGAAAATGATCAATCATATGGCGACGCATTCAGCCGTTTAGCCTCCTGCGCTGCTTATGACGAAATCACACCAACAACTCGTTAAGCCAGGAATAGTCCGGAGGTGTTGGTTAAGGTGCAGTTACCCCCTTGTTCCAACGCGCTCTTCCCCCTATACGCCGCCCCTGATCCCGATACGGAGACCCCCAAAATGGCTGGCAGTGCTAATCTGAACGTGATGATGAAAACCGCGCGCAAGGCGGGCCGGGCGCTGGTCAAGGATTTTGGCGAGGTTGAGAACCTGCAGGTCAGCGCCAAAGGCCCCGGTGATTTTGTCAGCCGCGCTGACAAGGCGGCAGAGGCGATGATCCGCGAGGACCTGATGCATGCGCGCCCGTCTTACGGGTTTCTGGGCGAAGAAGGTTCCGAGATTGAGGGGGATGACCCGACGCGCCGCTGGATTGTCGACCCGCTTGACGGCACGACGAATTTCCTGCACGGCCTGCCGCACTGGGCAGTGTCCATCGCGTTGGAACACAAAGGCCAGATCGTCGCGGGCGTTATCTACGACCCTGTGAAAGACGAGATGTTCTATGCCGAGAAGGGCGGTGGGGCATGGATGAACGAAAGCCGTCTGCGCGTCTCGGCTCGGCACCGGATGATCGAAAGCATCTTCGCAACCGGTCTGCCCTTTGCCGGCCATGCGCACTTGCCTGACGCATTGCAGGACCTCGCACGGCTCTTGCCCGCGACCGCTGGTGTGCGGCGTTTCGGGGCAGCGGCACTCGATTTGGCCTATGTCGCTGCGGGCCGTTATGACGGGTTTTGGGAACGCAGACTGAATGCCTGGGACATTGCAGCCGGCATCATCATCGTGCGCGAAGCGGGCGGTATTGTTGAGGCGCTCGACCCCGATGCTGACGTGATGGAAACCGGCTCGATCATCTGCGCGAATGAGCCGATTTTCAACGCTTTTGCCAAGGTGATCCGCGACGCTTAGCGCCGCTGCGCGGCACTGTGGGAATGCTGCTGCGGCCATAGGTGGCTTCGGGGTGGGGCGGATGCCCTTCGGTGCGGGTCCAGAATTGGGGGCCGCCCAATCGCAGCCACAAGGGTAACGTGCCGACAAGCCCGATCACAAACCCGCCCGCATGCGCCCAATAGGCGACACCGCCGCCTGAGACATCTGCCGTCACGCCGTTCAGCAATTGCAGGCCGAACCACAGGCCCAGCATGATCCAGGCCGGGATCGGGAAGATGCGGAAGAACACGATGAAGAAGATGAAGATATCCACCCGCGCCTTGGGGAACAACAGCAGGTAGCCGCCCATCACCCCGGCAATCGCACCCGATGCGCCAACCATAGGAATGACGGAAGTTGGTTCTGCCGCGAATTGTGCAAGGCTCGCCAGGACGCCGCAGGCCAGATAGAAGATGAGGAAAGGGACATGCCCCATCTCATCTTCCATGTTGTCGCCAAAAATCCATAAAAACAGCATGTTACCGGCCAGATGCATAAACCCGCCATGTAGAAAGACCGACGTCACAAGCGCGGCATAATTCTCGCCCTCCGCCAGTCGCGCGGGGATCAGTGCGTAGTCGAAATAGTATTGCGCAAGCTGCCTTTCGGTCTGGACCAACGCCATCTCGGACACAAACACGATGACGTTGATCGCAATCAACGCCAGCGTCACGTAAGGCACACGTTCAGACGGGTTATGATCTCGGATCGGAAACATGGGCGCGACCGTCGTGTATGTGGGGGCAGGGGTCAAGTCATTGCGGCACCCGCAACCTCAGCCAACAGGGCCGCATTGCCGCCTGCCGCCGTCGTGTCGATGCAGACGTGTCTTTCCAGCATGACATGGGCCGTGTCGGGCAGGCCGGTGATCAACGGCATAATCGGCCCCGCGCGCTGGCTGAGCGCGGCTTCGATGGCGCGCGCCATCTCTTCATCACCCCACCACAGGATACCGGCGAGGGAGGCGAGATAGGCCACGTGTTCAGAGGGCAGATCACCCTCCGCGCTGATACCGATACCGCCAAGTTCACCGACGGCCTTCACTTGATCTTGTGCGGCCTGCGCTCCGGGTCCCATGCAAAGGATCGGGCCGCGCGGACGTAGGCTGTGCCGGTTGGACTCACCCGTTGGCCCCGGCAGGTCATTTGGCGGTGGTGGGGGCGGTGAAGCGGCATTCTCCAGCCGCTCCTGCAATGCCCTGAGATTGGCGGCGCCCGCCCAATGGCCAGCGGCGGCGGGTGCGGGGTTTGCGGTAAAGCGCGGCAGGTAATGCGGGCCACCCGCCTTGGGCCCGGTTCCGGAAAGCCCTTCACCACCAAAGGGTTGGCTGCCCACAATCGCGCCGATCTGGTCGCGATTGACGTAGATATTGCCCGCGTCAATGCTCTCCACAATCGTCTGCACGCGGTCATCGATCCGCGTATGCAGGCCAAATGTCAGCCCATAGCCCGTGGCGTTGATGTCAGCGATGACCTGATCCAGCGCATCGCCTTTGAACGTCGCCACATGCAGGACGGGGCCGAAAATCTCGCGCGTCATATCCGCGATACTCTCCACGCGGATTGCTGTGGGTGCGATGAAGTGGCCCGTTGCCGGTGCTGTAATCTGATGAATGATCCGCCCGTCGGCACGCGCTGCGGCAATATGATCGGCGATTGTCTCATGGGCTGTGGCGTCAATGACCGGCCCCAGATCGGTGGAGAGGTGCCAGGGGTCGCCGACCGTCAATTCATCCATCGCACCTTTCAGCATCTCCAACAGGTTTTCGGCAATATCCTCCTGCACATAAAGGCAACGCAAAGCCGAACAGCGCTGCCCGGCAGAGCGGAAAGCCCCGTTGATGATATCGCGCACAGCGTGTTCGGGCAGGGCGGTGCTGTCGACGATCATCGCGTTCAGCCCGCCGGTTTCGGCAATCAGCGGCGTGCCAGGCCTGCAATGCCGGGCCATATTCGCGCGGATTTTCAGCGCAGTGGCGGTGGAGCCTGTGAAAGCCACGCCATTGATCCGATCATCGGCGGTCAGCGCGGCCCCAACCTCCCCACCACCGGGCAGAAGCTGCAGCGCCGTGATCGGCACGCCTGCGCCATGCATCAGTTCCACGGCTCGTGTGGCGATCAATGGCGTCTGCTCGGCCGGTTTGGCAAGCACCGCATTGCCGGCAGCCAGCGCCGCCGCGATCTGCCCGGTAAAGATCGCCAGCGGAAAATTCCACGGGCTGATGCAGGTCCAGATGCCGCGCGGGCGCTGCTCTGGCGTGGCCTGCGTCGCGTAATACCGCAGAAAATCCACCGCCTCACGTAATTCGGCCACCACGTCGGGCATGGCCTTGCCAGCCTCACGGGCGAGGATCGCAAAAAGTTCCTCTGCATGCGCCTCATACGCATCGGCCACAGCGTTGAGGATACGCGCCCGGTCCGTCACGTCCGCCTGCCATGGTTGCGCTGCATCCAATGCGGTCGCCACGTCCTGCGGCATGGTGGTTTGTGCAATCCCCACGCTCTCGTCCGGTTTGGCAGGGTTGATCACCGGGTGTTTCGGGCCTGCGTCCACGTTGCCCGCAAGGATCGGCGCACCCTGCCACGCACTTGTCGCGAAACGTCCGCGCGCGTCCTCAATGCCTTGCAGCGTTGGGATATGCGTCAGATCCCACCCCTTTGAATTCACACGGTCAGGCGCGAACAGATCCGGCCCCTTGGCCAATCGCGGTGCCTGACCCAGCGCGTCAAAGGGGCAGGCCGCGACGACTTCTGGCGGGACATCCGCATCGACAATCTGGTTGACGAAGCTCGAATTCGCGCCGTTTTCCAGAAGCCGCCGGACAAGATAAGCCAGCAAATCCTCATGCGCGCCCACGGGGGCATAGATGCGGCAATGCGTCCGCTCAGACTGCAGCACCAGCGTATGCAGCACCTCGCCCATCCCGTGCAGGCGCTGGAATTCATAGTCATCAGGCGCGCGACCCATCTGCCCGGCCATGTCAAGAATAGCGGCAACCGTATGGGCATTGTGCGTGGCAAATTGCGGGTAAATCCGATCCGTCATGCCAAGTAGCTTGCGCGCATTCGCGATATAGCTGATGTCGGTGTGCGGCTTGGCCGTGAAAACGGGGAAGCCATCGATGCCTTCGACCTGTGCCCGCTTGATCTCCGCGTCCCAATAGGCGCCCTTGACCAGCCGCACCATGATCTTGCGGTCCAACCGCGTGGCCAGATCATGCAGATAATCGATCAGAAGCGACGCACGCTGCCCATAAGCCTGCACAACGACGCCAAAACCATCCCACCCGGCCAAGGCAGGCTCGGCCAGAACCGCTTCGATCACGTCCAGCGACAGTGACAGCCTGTCCGCCTCCTCCGCATCAACATTAAACCCCATCCCCGCCGATTTCGCGAGCATCGCCAGCGCGCGCAGGCGCGGCACCAGTTCCTCCATTACGCGGGCCTTCTGCGCCACTTCATAGCGGGGATGCAGAGCAGACAGCTTGACCGAGATACCGGGGTTCTCAGCCACACTGTCATGGACACAGTGATCCGCAATCACGCTGATCGCGCGTGAATAGGCCAGATGATAACCGCGGGCATCGGCATCCGTCTGCGCGGCTTCACCCAGCATGTCGTAGCTATAGGTAAAGCCCTTCGCCTGCATCCCCTCGGCCCGTTTCATGGCCTTGTGAATGTCTTCACCCAGCACGAATTGCCGCCCCATCTCACGCATTGCACGCGCGACGGCGGCCCGGATCACCGGCTCGCCCAAGCGCTTGATCGCGCCGCGCAGCGCGCCGGTCACTCCGGGCTTGTCATCGTCCAGCACACGGCCGGTCAGCATCAGCGCCCAGGTCGAGGCATTCACCAGCGACGATGCCGAATGACCCAGATGCTTGCCCCAGTTCGACGGCGCGATCTTGTCCTCGATCAGCGCGTCGATCGTATCCGCATCCGGCACACGTAACAGCGCCTCGGCCAGACACATCAGCGCGATGCCTTCATCGGTGGAGAGGCCATATTCCGCCAGAAATACCTCCATCAGCCCGGGATCGGCGCTGGCGCGGATTTCACGAACAAGATCGGTCGCGCGGGCATGGATTCGAGCGCGATCCGCCTGAGACAGATTGGCCGCCGTAACGAGATCCCGCACCACCGCCAATTCATCGGCATAGGTGGCGGCATCGATCTGGGCGCGCAGGTCGCTGGTGTCATCGCGTGGCATTGACGGCTCCTTTCACTTTCTCCCAGAATAGCGGATTGTTGGCGGGCATTTTGACTGCTATCCCGTCCATGGCAGAAGAATATGACTAAATTTGGAGGAGTGGATGGGCGAAATGGATCGTCAGATTGATGGCTTTGACCGCAAGATTCTCGACATTATGGCCGTCGAGGGCCGGATCAGCGTCACCGAACTTGCCCGCCGGATCGGCCTGTCAAAATCGCCCACCCAGGCGCGGCTGAAACGGCTGGAGGATCAGGGAATCATCCAGGGCTATACCGCATTGTTCGACCCGATCCGGCTGGGCCGCGATCACGTGGCCTTTGTTGAGGTGAAGCTGACCGACACGCGCGAGGCCGCGCTCGCCGCGTTCAACAAGGCGGTGATCCAGGTGCCGGAGGTGGAACAATGCCACCTGATTGCGGGCGCGTTCGACTACCTTCTCAAGGTCCGAACGGCGGGCATGCCCGGCTATCGCGCGGTTCTGGCTGAGAAAATCTCAACCCTGCCGAACGTGGCGAATACCTCGACCTATGTCGCGATGCAGACGGTCAAGGAAGAAGGGCTGGCGCCGCTTTAGCTTGACCAACGCGCGCGAAAGCGCAGTTTGAACGCCATGAAATGGTTTATCGCGCTGCTCTTCACTGCCCCCGCCGCCCTCGCCGAAATCTGCCCGCCCGTCGCTGATCGGTCCGATGAATTGGCGGGGATCTACGCCGATCTCGCGCGGTCACAAAGTGAGGCCGAGGCGCAGCCGCTCAATGCGCAGCTTTGGGAAATCTGGACCGATGCGCCGGATGCGCGGGCCCAGGACCTTCTTGATGAAGGCATGCAGCGGCGCGCCGGATTTGATTTTCTGGGCGCGCGCGATGTACTCGATGAACTGGTCGCATACTGCCCCGACTACGCCGAAGGCTATAACCAGCGCGCCTTTGCCAACTATCTGCGGCAGGATTTTGCAGCAGCACTGGTGGACCTTGACCGCACGCTCGAAATCAACCCTCGCCATATCGGCGCGCTGTCCGGCAAGGCGCTCACGCTGATGGGGCTTGGCCGTCAGGACGACGCGCAGGTTGCCCTGCGCGAAGCCCTTGCGCTGAACCCTTGGCTGGGTGAGCGGGCGCTTCTGACCCGCCCCCTTGGGGAAGACATCTGATCACTGCTTGCCGCCGCGCGTTCCACGGCATAGGAATACCGACGTGCCCGCGTGGTGGAATGGTAGACATCGGAGACTTAAAATCTCTTGGCCGAAAGGCCGTGCCGGTTCGAGTCCGGCCGCGGGTACCAAATTTCAGATTTGTCGGCCTAGCGTGTTCGGCATCCGGCTGGTAGGGGTTCTGCACCTTGGTATCGCAGCTACAAAGTGTGCCGACGGTGGACCTCTACTACGTCTGCCAAATGGTGGACGGCGTAACGCGGGAACCGGGTGCATACCTGCGAAACGTAGAGGACATTTTCGGAGATATGGCCTCGTCAAGCCTAGTCAGGGCTTACCCTAAGTGGACGTGCTTCCACATTTTCGTGGAGGAACTGATCTCAAGCGTCATTTTTGAAGACGCCGAGAAGTTCAAAAACGTGCCTGGGCGATACTGGGTTGATTATCTGCTTCGTTCGAACGGCATAAGCGCTCAACCAGTTAACTCTTCCGATTTCGGACGAAACGACGGTTACGAATACCTTGAAGCCCTCCAGCAGGAGGACTTGATCTCTCAACTTTGCGAGACGGTTTCGAAACAGGTCTTCCACGTCTTGTTTTCAAACCGTGGGACAATGTCGGCGTTTGGGCACATGGTGAGCTACTATGTCCTTCACACGGCTTCTGCGTTTGCTTCTGATGCCTTCAACGGCTCAGGCCATCTCAACAGAGTTTCTGTCCCATTATGGGCAAAAAGCGCGGTTTTTCACAGAGACAAGGGCAGGTGCGTTCTCTGCCAAAAGGACCTAACCAGATTATTCAGCCAGCAGTCACAGGTTCACTATGATCACATTATCCCGTTGGACCTTGGTTGAATGAACTGTGTTACGAACCTTCAACTGACTTGTTCGGAATGCAACTTGGACAAAGGCGCTCGGTCGGCTGCCACATCTCGTGAGTATGAAGTTTGGTATGATTATTGATTTGTCCGATATGCCGACTGGAAGTGAACGGATAGAAGTCTATTATCCCAGTGCCCAAGACTTACGCATTGGCTATGCAACCCATGACAGAAAGCAGACTAGGATTCTGGCTGCGGGTACCACCCCAAAACCGGCGTATTGGAGCCTGACATGACATCCCATTTTCCTGCCTTGCCCGATGCGCCGATGGCCGAAAGACGCCCGACCACCGCCGAGTTCCACGGCGTGACCCTGCACGACGATTACGCGTGGTTGCGCGCCGATAACTGGCAAGAGGCAATGCGCGAACCGGACCTGCTGCCCGACGACATCAAGGCCTATCTGCAGGCCGAAAACGCTTACTACGCACGGGCGATGGCCGGTACCGAAGAACTGCAAGAGACGCTTGTGGCCGAGATGCGCGGACGCATCAAGGAAGACGACAGCAGCGTGCCGATGAAAGACGGCCCCTTTGCTTATGCCCGCCGCTATACCGAAGGGGCCGAGCATCCGCTCATCACACGCACCCCGCGCGATGGCGGCGATGAAACCATCCTGCTTGACGTGAATAAAGAGGCGGCGGCTCACGACTATTTCGTGCTGGGCGGCACGGCCATGTCACCCGATCATAACATCATGGCATGGAGCGCCGATACAAGCGGCGCGGAATACTACACGCTGCGCTTCCGCAACGCCGAAACCGGGCAGGACGCCGCCCAGACCATCGCCGATGTCGGATCAATCGCATGGGCCGATGCGCAGACATTTTTCTATGTTCGCGTTGATGAAAACCACCGCCCGAACAAGGTTTTCCGCCACCAGCTTGGCAGCGACCCGGCCGAGGATGTGCTGGTTTATGAAGAAACCGACCAACGCTATTATGTCAGCGTGACCCGCATGCGCTCTGGCGCCTTCATCGCGATCTATACCGGCATGAATGACGAAACCGAGGTCTGGGTGATCCCCACCGCCGCACCAGAGACCGCGCCGGCGGTGATCGAACCCCGCACGACGGGCATGGAGTATCAGATCGATCATCAGGGCGATCAATTCCTGATCCTGACCAATGCCGACGACGCGCTCGATTTCAAGATCATGACCACCCCGGTCGCGGCCCCATCCCGCGCCAACTGGACCGATGTGTTGCCCCATGAGGCGGGGCGTATGGTCATCGATGTGGCCACTTACGCCGATTGGACAATCTGGATGGAGCGTCAGGACGCCCTGCCGCGCATCCGTTATGCCCGCACCGGCACGCCCCTGGCGGAGGGGCAGGAGATCACGTTCGATGAAGAGGCTTTTGCCCTCGGCCTGCAGCCCAGCCCCGAATACGAAACCGATCTGCTGCGTTTTACCTATACGTCACCGACGACACCGCCGCAGATCTTTGATTTCGACCTGTCTGACGAAAGCCGGACCTTGCGCAAAACGACCGAAATCCCCTCAGGCCATGATCCCGCAGATTATGTGACCCGCCGCATCACCGCGCCCTCCCATGACGGGGCAGAGGTGCCGGTGACGATCCTGTATCACAAGGACACCGCTCTCGACGGTTCTGCCCCTTGCCTGCTTTACGGCTATGGCTCTTACGGGGCGAGCATGCCGGCCTCGTTCTCCAGCAACCGCCTGTCGCTGGTGGATCGTGGCTTTGTCTATGTCATCGCCCATATTCGCGGTGGCGAAGAAAAGGGCCGCGCGTGGTATGAGGACGCGAAATTCGGCAAGAAGGTCAACACGTTCCATGATTTCATCGCGGCTGGTGAGGCCCTGATCAAAGGCGGTTACACCAATGCCGGTCAGATCGTGATCCAGGGTGGCTCTGCCGGGGGGCTTTTGGTAGGCGCGGTGGTCAACATGCGCCCCGACCTGCTTGCCGGTGTGATCGCAGACGTGCCCTTCGTCGATGTGCTCAACACCATCCTCGATGAAACCCTGCCTTTGACCCCCGGCGAATGGTCGCAATGGGGTAATCCGATCGAAAGCCGGCAGGCTTTCGACGATATCCGTTGCTATTCGCCTTATGACAATGTCACGGCGCAGGATTACCCGCCGATGCTGGTCACGGCAGGTGTTTCGGACCCGCGCGTGACCTATTGGGAACCTGCCAAATGGGTGGCCAAGCTGCGGGTGACCAAGACCGATGAAAACATCCTGATGATTAAGACCAACATGTCATCAGGCCATTTTGGCAAGTCCGGACGGTTCGCGATGCTTGAGGATTCGGCGCGGTCATATGCGTTCGCCTTGAAGGCAGTAGGGCTTGTTTGACACCACTGCTGCGGAGGATTGCCGGCCGATGCGCATTATTTTAGAATAATTCTAAAGACTCTCTTGTCCCGCGCTGACCTGAAGTTATCTTGTGAACAGCAAGCAAGCGGAAGCCAGCCAGCACCACACCAGAGAGACAGAGAGATTTGGACATGACCCAAACAGCAAATGCACTCAACACCGATGCCAGAACGGCAATTGCCGAGGCGCTGAACCAGTCGGTCGCCGAGACGGCGGTGACAACGATGCTGGCGCAAAACTTCCACTGGAATGTCACCGGCATGGCCTTTGGCCCGCTGCACGAATTGTTCCAGACGATCTACGAAGATCACTTTACCGCGCAAGACGATCTGGCCGAACGCATCAAGGCGCTTGATGCCCATGCGGAAGGGATGCTCGCGGGCATGCTCAAACGCTCCAAAGTGTCCGAACATGATGGACATGCAAGCGACACCGACATGATCAAGGCGATGCTGGACGCACAGGAAACGCTGGCGACAACGCTGGCGGGCTGCGGCGAACTCGCCGCCTCACATGGCGATACGCTGACCGAGGATTTGTGCATCGCGCGCGGGCAAACCCATGAAAAGTTTGCGTGGATGCTACGCTCGCATCTGCGCTAGGCGATCCTTAAGCGATTTTCTTGGTAACTTGATCAAAAGGCGCTTTTGCGCCTTTTTTCTTGCACTTCTTGGCATAGGCCGCCGCCCAGCCGCTATATTTGCCCATAATCTGCTGCTGCGCGATCAGCATCTGCACGAAGCCTTCGCGCTGGCTGTCTTTCTTGAGCGCCTTGAACGCCGCCTTCTGCGCCTTGGTCATCGAGCAGCCAATGCAATGGCCGCCACGTTTGTATTTGCAAACATCGATGCAGGGATTCGGGGTTTTGCTCATAGTCACTCCGCTTGACACATCATATTTCTGATAGAATTTGTCAGTTTTCAAGGTAATCCCGAAAATCTGCTACAAAATGTCCATTGTACACATTTGTATGCAGAAAATGCATCTGACCTATTCCCCTTTGCGCGCTGATCTTCTAGTGATCTGGATCAAGCGCTGGTGGGTCGCTTATGGTATTGCATGAAGGCCCATCGCCACGAATTCAGACGATCAGCCAAAGGACATGTCCATGTCAGACCAGACCACACCCGACATCATCTACACCAAAACCGATGAGGCACCGCAGCTTGCCGCGGCCTCGCTCTTGCCAATTATCAAGCGGTTCCTGTCGGCCCTGGATATCTCGGTTGGTACTCGTGACATCTCGCTCGCCGGGCGGATCCTGGCGGCCTTCCCCGAAAAGCTGACAGCAGAACAGAAAATCTCTGATGATTTGGCCGAGCTGGGGCATCTGGTGAAGGAACCGCAGGCCAATGTGATCAAACTGCCCAACATCTCGGCCTCCGTGCCCCAACTGGTCGAAGCGATCACCGAATTGCAGGGGCAGGGATATGACATCCCCGATTACCCCGCCGATCCGCAATCGGATGCTGAGAAAGACGCCCGCGCGCGCTATGACGCGATCAAAGGCTCTGCGGTGAACCCGGTGCTGCGCGAAGGCAATTCCGACCGCCGCGCGCCATCCTCCGTCAAGGCCTATGCCAAGGCCAACCCCCACCGCATGGGCGCCTGGTCACCCGACAGCAAGACCAAAGTCTCAACCATGGGCGCGAATGATTTCCGCTCAAACGAGACATCCGTCACGCTGAGCGCCGCACAGGCCGCAGGCCCGATCAAGATCACGCACACAGCCGCTGACGGCAGCGTCACAACGCTCAAAGACGGGCTCAGCATGCCCGAAGGCACGATCGTGGACGCCACCTTCATGTCGGTCGCCGCCCTTCAGCAGTTCTATCAGGACCAGATCGCAGACACGCTCGCCGATGGCACGCTTTTCTCGCTGCACATGAAGGCCACGATGATGAAGGTGTCCGACCCGATCATCTTTGGCCACGCGGTGCGCGCCTATCTTGCAACCGTCTTCGCAAAACACGGCCCGGCCTTCGACAAAGCCGGGATCAACCCAAACGGCGGTTTTGGCACGCTTTTTGACGCCATCGACGCCCTGCCAAACGGGGCCGAAATCCGCGCCGAGATTGACGCGCTCCTCGCCGAACGCCCGCCGCTTTACATGGTTAATTCGGACCGGGGCATCACCAACCTGCATGTCCCCTCAGACGTGATCATCGATGCCTCCATGCCCGCCGTGATCCGGGCGGGTGGCAAGGGCTGGGGCCCTGACGGAAACGAAGATGACACGAATTGCGTCATCCCCGACAGCTCTTACGCGCCCGTCTATGATGCCGCCGTGAAGTTCTGCAAAGCCAATGGCGCGCTTGACCCCGTCACCTCTGGCACCGTGCAGAATGTCGGCCTGATGGCACAAAAGGCCGAGGAATATGGCTCACACCCGACCACCTTTGAAATCCCCGCTGATGGGGTGGTGCGTGTTGTGGCCGCGAATGGCGATGTGCTGCATGAACACGCCGTCACCGCCGGTGACATCTGGCGCATGGCTTCCACCAGAAAGGCACCGATTGAAAACTGGATCGGCCTCGCGCTCGACCGGATGGCGACCACCGGCTACGACACGATCTTCTGGCTCGACCGCAGCCGCGCCCATGATGCGGAGCTTTTGAAATATGTCGAACCGGCGCTGACCGCAGCCGGTGTGGCCGACAAGGTGCGGATCATGGCCCCCGAAGCCGCGACTACCGCATCCTTTGAAACCATCTACAAAGGCGAGAACACAATCGCCGTCACCGGCAACGTGCTGCGCGATTACCTGACGGACCTCTTCCCGATCCTGGAGGTCGGCACATCGGCCAAGATGCTTTCGGTCGTCAAACTGATGCAGGGTGGGGGCTTGTTCGAAACCGGCGCCGGCGGCTCTGCCCCCAAGCACGTCGAGCAGCTTGTCGAAGAAAACCACCTGCGCTGGGACTCGCTAGGCGAGTTCTGCGCCTTGGGCGAGGCGCTGCGTTTCCTCGCCGCAGCCCAATCCAACGCGGTCGCCGCCGTGCTGGGCGATGCCGTAGATACCGCGACCGAGCGTCTTTTGACCGAAGGCCGCTCTCCCCAGCGCAAGGTCGGCCAGCCCGACAACCGCGACAGCCATTTCTGGTTCGCGCGGTATTGGGCCGAGGCGCTCGCCACCCAAACCGCCAATGCCGAGATTGCGGCAAAGTTCAAAGACCTCTCTGAGGCGCTAAAGGCGAACGAGGCCGCGATCCTTGCGGAATTGTCATCGGCACGCGGGAACGCTGTCGATCTCGGTGGTTACTACAACACATCGGACGCGAAAACGGCCAGTATCATGCGCCCATCTTCAACGTTGAATGGCCTGATGGACGGCTGAGCGCACGTCGGCTGGGGCAGCCAAGAAAGGTTGCCCCGGCGTATCTCCCTTCCGGCGACGTCGCCGCGATATCTGCAAGCTGCGCAGTAGTGCGCATGGACCAGGGCAAATGGAACCCTGCAAAAGGCACTAAGTGCGCCAGCAAGCCTCTACAATTCGGACGGCGCGATAATGCAAATGAACTCGCGTGGATCGCAGGGCGAAGATGTGGTTTTGCCACCTAGCTCGCGCTCTGCGCTTCAAATTCATAAATCGTCACTTCTCGCGGCGGAACTTGCTGGCTGCTGCGTTAAACCTAACCAACGCCACGCGCATGCGGGTGCTTTTGCAACGAGCAATCAAAAAACGTTGCAAAAGCGCTCTTGCGTTGCGCTGTCTACAGGTCACGTTCCCGGGGAGCCACGAATGAATTTGAAACCGCTTCTGATCCTGCCACCGCTTATCTTGGGTGTTGCGGGTTACATCTGGATGACACAACCAGATGCGACCGCTGCGCAACCGGTTGAAGAGGCGAAGTTGGCGGTCCGTGTGATGACCGTCGAACCTTCGGCGCATGTGGTGTCGGCGACGGGCTTTGGCCGCGTCGAGGCTGTGCGGTCGTGGTCGGCCATCTCTCAGGTGGATGGGCGCGTGACCCAGACGCATACTGATTTGTCTGTTGGTACAGTGGTTGATGCGGGCGCGCTTCTGATCCAGGTCGACAAAACCGATTACGAACTCGCCATACAAAAGAGCGAGGCGAACATCGCCGCTGCTGAGGCCCAGCTGGCCGAACTCGACGGGCAGGAAGAGAATTCGCAAAATCTGTTGGCGCTGGAGCAGCGCAGTCTTGAGGTGGCGCAGGCCGAATTTGACCGCAACCAGAACCTCTTTGACAGTGGCACGGCCAGTGCAGCGACACTCGATGCGGCGCAAAAGACGCTTTTGGCACAAGAGAATGCGGTCACCAACCTGACAAACACTATCGCCCTCTACCCGGCGCAGCGCCAATCTGCCGAGGCGACTTTGGCGGTGCGCGAGGCAGAGCTTGCCGAGGCCGAGCGCGGATTGTCCAACACAACAATTACCGCCCCTTTCCGTGGACGCGTCTCTGCAGAAATGGTGCAGGTGGGACAGTTCATTCGCACGGGCGAACAGCTTGTGACCATTGACGCCATTGATACCGCAGAAGTTGTCGGCGCCTTTCAACCACAGGCTTTTGCATCGGTGGTGAGCGCGGCATTTGACGGAAGAAATCCTGATGTGACCGAGGTCGATGCAACGCAGGTCATCGAGATCATGAAGCGCGGCGATATCAAAGCCTATGTCGCACTGGAGTTCGCAGGGGTGCAGGCCCGCTATCCTGCCCAGCTGGCCCGGTTTCGCGGGACCATCGACAGTGAAACCGGCACGATCGGTCTCGCCGTCCGCATCGATGATCCACTGGTCGTGGACACCAATGGAGGTCGGCCACCGCTTGAATTTGGCGCCTTTGTCGGTGTTGTTCTTGAAGGGACAACGCCAGCTGAAGCCATTGCTGTTCCGCGCACCGCGATCCGGCAGGGTGATGATGGCGCACCCTTCGTCTATACCGCGACCGCGGATGATCGGTTGGCCATCACGCCCATCATTCTTGGGCCTGTTGCGGGGGACATGATCCTGGTCCAGGACGGCCTCGCAGCCGGTGACCGCGTGATCCTCTCCGCGCCACGCCCCCCGATTGAAAGGCTTTCCCTGACTCCGATTGAAGATACGGGCGTCACCCAATGATCCGTTATTTCGTCCGGCACCCGGTCGCCGCAAATATCCTGATGTTGCTCTTTGTCGTGCTGGGCATCGCGGTGCTCAGCAATCTGGAGCGTGAGACATTTCCTGAATTCACCGCCGATAGCGTGGTGATCACCGTGCCCTATCCGGGAGCCTCTGCCGTCGATGTTGACGACGAAATCTGCGCGCCACTTGAAGATGCGGTGAGCGGCATCACCGGGCTTGTCGATTTCCAATGCGACTCGCTTGATGGACGGGCCTCGGCAACAGCGGAACTCGATGAGGGTGGCAACCTGATCCAGTTCTTCAATGATGTGTTTTCGGCCGTCTCAGGTATCAACGACTTTCCGTCCGACGCAGAAACCGCAAGTGTTGAGATTGCGGCCCAGACCGATCTGGTCGCGCTGATCGCGATCTCAGGCATCAGCGGGAAAGAGGGGCTGGTCGCCTATGCCGATGAACTCTCTGACCGTTTGCTGATGGTGCCCGGCGTGGCCGAAGCCACCGTGACGGGCATCACTGACCGCGAGCTGCAAGTGACTTTCGAAGAGCAGGACCTGCGCCGCTTTGGTTTGTCGAGCCAGGATCTGGTTGACGCGATTGAGGCCCGTTCTTTCAGGCAACCGCTTGGCTCTGCCGCGCTGGAAGACAGCGATCTGGTGCTGCGCTATGTGGGCGCGACGCGGACCATTGCGGAACTTGAAGACCTCATCATCATTGAAAATGCAGATGGCGGAATCGTGCGCCTGTCGGATCTGGCGACGATCAGCCTCGTCGACAGTGACGAGACCCGGCAAAGCTTTATCGATGGGGCACAAACGGCGATTATCTCGATCTCGAAGACCGCCGATGACGATAGTATCGATGTGTTTGACCGGGTCGAGGACGTGATCAACGCCGAACTCGCGACCTATCCGGACCCGTTTGACATCGTTGTCATCAACAATCTCGCTGACCTCGTGTCCGAGCGTCTGACGCTGATTACCCAGAATATCGCGGTCGGTCTGGTGCTTGTCTTTGTGACGATGTGGCTCTTCTTTTCCCTTCGCGAAGCGCTCTGGATTTCGGCGGCTTTGCCCGTGTCCTTCCTCGGCAGCTTTTTCGTGATGAGCATGCTGGGCATCACCATCAACATGATCACGCTGATCGCGCTTTTGATGGCTGTTGGGCTGATCATGGACGACAGCATCGTGATTGCAGAAAACATCGCCAAATGGCGGCGCAAGGCCCCGCCGCTGGTGGCTGCCGCAAAGGGCACGATGGAGGTTCTGCCGGGTGTGATGTCGTCTTTCATCACGACCGCCTGTGTCTTTGGTCCGCTCATGTTCATTTCGGGCGAATTGGGGCAGATCCTGCGGTTCATCCCGATGGTGTTGCTGATCACGCTCGCGATTTCGCTGATCGAAGGTTTTCTGATCCTGCCGCATCACCTCAGCCATTCCGGCGGGGATGATGATCAGCCGCCCCAACAACGCCCCGCCGACCGTGCATTGGAATGGGTGCGGGAACAGGTTGTTCTGCCCGTGGCCACCGCGCTGGTGAAACTGCGTTACCTGACGCTGGGCACCGTGATCGCAGCATTGATCTTATGCGTGGGCCTCGTGACCTCTGGCACGGTCAAGCTGATCGCCTTTCCCTCAACCGAAGGCGACACCGTTGTTGCGCGCGTTGCGCTGACATCCGGCATCGCGCGCGAACGGACCGTCGCCACGGTCGAACAATTGCTCGACGGTCTTGAGGCAGTGGATGCAGACCTGACACCCGGAACTGCGGATGGCGCCCCGTTGGTTGAGCGTGTTCTGGTGCAATATGCGGTCAACGCCGATGTCCGCGACAACGGTTCGCACACGGCGACGATCACCGTTGATTTGCTGGAAAGCTCGCTGCGCAATGTCACGGCAGATGACATGCTGGCCGCCTGGCGTGCGGCGGCTGGGCCATTGCCTGACGTGGTGCAGATCAGTTTCTCGCAATCCGAGCTCGGCCCCGGCGGCCTGGACCTTGATGTGGAACTTCTTGGGCGCGACCTGGCTGAACTGGAAGAGGCGGCAGGTCTCCTCCTTGGCGATCTTCTTGCCCGCGAGGATGTGACCGAAGCGTTTCAGGATTTCTATGGCGGGCGTGAAGAGGTGCAGATCGCGCTTAATGAATATGGCTATTCCATCGGCCTGACGCCACAAGCCCTGTCCGCGCAATTGCGCACCGCTTTCGAAGGCTCTGAAACCGACAACTTCCGCCAAGGGGCAAGCACGCGCACGGTGCGGGTGCAATTGGCCGATACAATCGCCAGCGTCACCGAGCTTGAGCGCTTCCCCATCGTCCTGCCCGGCGGTGCACAGACCAGCCTGTCGACAATTGCTGACCTGACAGCGTCAGCCAGTTACCCCAATGTGACCCGCAAGAATGGTCAGGCCGTGGCACGCATTCAGGGCAAGATCGACCGCTCTGTCACTACATCAACTGCGATTTCGGGCGTGATCCTCAACGAACTCGCCCCGAAACTTGCGACGACTTACCCGGATATCGAGGTCAAAATCGGCGGCGCGACAGAAGAACAACAGGAATCGCAAAAATCCATGGCAACCTATCTCAGCATCGGGTTGGTTGGCGTCTATATGGTGCTGGCGTTCCAGTTCCGGTCTTATAGCCTGCCTGTTGTCGTGATGCTGTCGATCCCCTTTGCGCTGATTGGGACGATCCTTGGCCATCTGGCCCTCGGTATGGATCTTTCGATGCCCAGCCTTGTGGGCTTTGCGTCTTTGGCGGGGATTGTGGTGAATAACGCGATCCTGTTTTTGACCTTCTTCCAGACAAACCTGCGGGGCGATGATTATGTCTCTGCCTCTCTCGATGCGGTGCGCGACCGGTTCCGCCCGATCCTTTTGTCGAGTGCCACGACCTTTGTAGGTCTTTTGCCCATCATCTTTGACACCAGCCCGCAGGTGCAGACGCTGGTGCCGCTTGTCGTGGCTGTCGCCTTCGGCTTGCTCGCCGCGATGGTGCTTGTGGTGCTTGTGCTGCCATCCGTCATGTCGATCTATTTCGACATGTTCAGCGTGCGGCACTGGATGGGTCAGTTCGATGATCAGGATCAGCAGAGATCAGAAGATGTGAAGACCACAGAGGCGCGTACTCCCTGAACCGAAAGGGAAAGAATGATGAAGCATACTTTGTTTTGCCTGACCGTGGGGCTTGGCGTATTTGCGATAAGCCCCGCATTGGCCCAACAGATGTCGGACGCCGACAGACAGAAAATCGCCGAGAATCTGGCTCAGGCAGATGCAAATGGCGATGGTGCGATGAATAGTGATGAGTTCCGGCAGCTGATCGATCTGAACGCGGCCGACAATCTGGGCCGTGCCAGCAGGGTGAAGAATGCCGGCCTCTATGACCGCGTCTTTCAGCGGCTCGATGCCAATGGGGACGGCCTGCTGACCGAGCAGGAAATGCGCGACATGGCTGCCGCGAGGGGGAACTGACCCGGATCAGCTTTACCCCCGTTGCGGAAAAGGGATTTTTGCATTAGAACAAAATAAGAACATTAGTGTAGATTCGGTGTCTCGTGTATGGGGTCGCTCAGGGTTCAGCAGCGTTTGGCAGGTCAGGCGAATGGCCCTGGCCCGATAACACATACCCTGTCCGAAGCCTTTCCCGACACGGCGACCGACGCGGCAGCTATGGGGTTCGTGCTTGCCCGTTTGCCACGCAGCACCGCCCCGATCCTGTGGGTGCAGGACCTCCTGTCGCGCAAGGAGGCGGGGCGTCCTTATCTCGCAGGGATTGGCGCGGATCGCCCGCTGATCATGGTCGATCTGTCTCGCGCTGTGGATGTGCTTTGGGCGATGGAGGATGGATTGCGATGCAAGGCATTGGGTGGCGTGATTGGCGAGGTGTGGGGCGATCCTGCGGCACTCGATTTCACCGCGACCAAGCGGCTTGCGATGCGGTCCGAGGCGGCGGATGTGCCCTGCTGGCTGATCCGGCGCGCGGCATCGCCCGATCTGAGTGCCGCACGCGAACGTTGGCGCATCGCGTCGCTGCCTGCCGCAACGCATCCGCACGACGCACAGGCGCCGGGCCTGCCGCGCTGGTCGCTCGATCTCTTCCGCTCACGCCGCCGTCCGCCGGGCCAATGGGTGGCGACCTATGACCGGGCGGCGGATAGTCTCGATATCGCTGCCCCAGTTCGCGATGGAGCGGTGGCAACGGGTGATGGAGCGGCAGGGCAACGCGCCGCCGGATGATATCCCAATCGTACTGGCGCGGGAGGGGCATCATGGCCCCGTCATCCATGCCGCGAACCGGGCCGCGCGCCTCAATGGCATCCATCCAGGGTCACGCGTTGTCGATATGCGCGCGATCTGCCCGGAATTGCAGGTGGAATATGCTGACCCAGTCGGGGATCAGGCGGCGCTGGACCGGCTGGTGCTTTGGGCGCGGCGCTGGTGCCCTTGGACCGTGCGCGATGGCGAGGATGGACTGATCCTCGACACCACCGGCTCTGACCACCTGCTGGGCGGTGAGGCCGCGATGCTGGTGGAGATGGAGACGCAATTGTCCTTGCTTGGCCTCTCCGCGCAACTGGCCGTGGCACCGACATGGGGTGCTGCCTGGGCTTTGGCGCGGTTTGGGCCGGTCCGGTCGATTTGCGGGCCGGATGAGGTGGGGGTGAAGCTGGGTGCTTTGCCTGTCACCGGGTTGCGGCTCGATGGTGAAACCGTGCTGCTCTTGCGCCGTTTGGGGTTGAAAACCATCGGTGCGGTTATGGATGTGCCGCGCCTGTCACTGACCCGACGCTTTGTGAAAGCGGGGTTGGAGGCGAACCCGCTGATGCGTTTGGATCAGGCGTTGGGCAAGCTCGCGGAACCTGTCGCCAGCGTCGATGCGCAGCCGCGTTTCCGGGTGCAAAGCCGGTTAGCCGAGCCGATCTTTGACCCCACGCCTTACCTGCCGGAATTGTGTGAGAACCTGTGCGAGGTGTTGAAACAGGCAGGGCAGGGCTGCCGCAGGTTGCATCTGACCGTTTACCGCACGGATGGGGATGTGAGCCATGTGGATGTAGCGACCTCGGCCACGACCCGCGATCCGGGGCATTTGCATGGGCTCTTCCGCGACAAGGTCGAGCGGATCAATCCCGGTTTCGGCTTTGATCTGATCACGCTGGAGGCGGGCGGCGTTGAGGAAATGCAAGAACGCCAGAACCGGCTGGATGGCGGGTCGGATGACGATCTGCACCTGACCCGGCTGGTGGACAGGCTCAGCGCGAAATTCGGGGCCCACGCGGTGACCCGGCCTGTGTTGCGCGAAAGCCATATCCCCGAACGGGCCGAGGGGCAGGTGGCCGCCTTGGCGACCATGGTTGAGACGGGGGAAGCGGTGGCGAAAGAGCGCCCCCTGCGCCTGTTCGATCATCCCGAAGAGGTGCGCGTGCTTTATGCGGTGCCCGAAGGCCCGCCCGCGCAGTTTGTGTGGCGGCGGCAGACCCACCGAGTCGCACGCTATGCCGGGCCGGAACGGATCGCGCCGGAATGGTGGAAAGATCGGCCGGGTACAAGGTTGCGCGACTATTTCAAGGTCGAGGATCAGGCGGGGCGGCGCATCTGGCTTTATCGCGAAGGTTTGCACGAGGATGGGCGCGGCGGTGACCCGCGCTGGTTTGTGCATGGGTGTTTTGCGTGATGAGGTGGGCGTCTTTATTGGCGCGGGTCCTGAAAGGGCCCGGGCCGCGCCCGACCCTCCCCCCGGGAGGGCGCATTTCATGCACCCTGCGCTCCCGCGCGCTACGGCCTCAAAAGGTCCACTGGACCTTTTGCGAGACGGCCTTCGCCCCAGGGTCGGGCGCGGCCCTAAGGTCTCGCCATGCCTGAAATGGACAACCAGCGCCCACGGCGCACAATCGAAGACGATGGGTTCACACCCAATGCAAAAGCTCCTTTCGTCGAACTCGGCCTCACCACCTGTTTCTCCTTCCTGCGCGGAGCATCCGACGCAGTAGACCTCGCCACGACGGCCAACGCTTTGGGCTACGACAAGCTGGGCTGCGCCGACCTGAACACCATGGCCGGTGTTGTCCGGCTCCATGCCGAGGCGCTAAAGGCGCAGATCACTCCGGTGATCGGTTGCCGTCTGCAACTGGTCACCGGTGAGGAATTCCTCGCCTATCCGCGTGACCGTGAGGCTTACGGACGGCTTTGCATGCTGCTCTCAAAAGGCAAGATGCACGACACTAACGGTGAATGGCAGGCCAAGGGCGTCTGTGACATCACCCTGGGTGATCTCGCCCAGCACAGTGAACGCGTCCAACTCATCGCAATCCCCGGCCCGCAAATCGACCATTTCGAGGCCGGGTTTCGCCGCCTGAAACGCGCCTTGCCGACGCTGAAACACATCGCGGCAAGTTACCTTTACCAGGGTGACGACCGGGCGCGGATCAACCGGCTGGATAGCCTCGCCAAGGCGCATGGCCTGTCGATCCTTGCGACAAATGACGTCCGCTACCACGCGCCCGACCGGCGGCCGCTACAGGATGTGATGACCTGCATCCTGCACAAGACGACGATCCACAAGGCGGGGTTTTTGCTGGACGCCAACGCCGAACGCTACCTGAAATCGCCGACCCAGATGGTCCAGCTTTTTGCCGACTGGCCCCACGCGATCCGGGCCACGCGCGATGTGGCGGATGCCTGCGATTTCGACCTGCGTGAACTGGCTTATGAATACCCCAAGGAGACGGTGCCGGAAGGGCGCACGCCGCAGGAATACCTTGAGGAACTCACATGGGCAGGGGCCTCACAGCGCTACCCGGATGGCGTGCCCGCGTCGCTGAAAGAGACGCTGCGCAAAGAACTGACCCTGATCGGCAAACTGGAAATCGCCCAGTATTTCCTGACAATCCAACAAGTTGTGAACTACGCCCGTTACGACTGCAAACCGCCGATCCTGTGTCAGGGGCGGGGATCAGCTGCCAATTCCGCCGTCTGCTACGTGCTTGGCATCACCGCCGTGGACCCGGACAAGAACGACCTCCTCTTTGAGCGGTTCATTAGCGAGGAACGCAAGGAACCGCCCGATATCGACGTCGATTTCGAACATGAACGGCGCGAGGAGGTGATCCAGCATATCTACGACAAATACGGGCGCGACCGGGCCGCGCTTTGCGCGACCGTAATCCACTATCGCCCCCGCATGGCCGTGCGTGAGGTGGGCAAGGTCATGGGGCTTTCCGAAGACATCACCACGGCGCTTGCCAAGACGATCTGGGGATCCTGGGGGCGTGAGGTCGGCGCAAAGGAGGCGGCGGAGGCAGGCATCGACCTCAAAGACCCGCTGATGGCCCGCACGATAAAGCTCGCCGATCAGATGATCGGGATGCCCCGCCATCTGGGCCAGCATGTGGGCGGGTTCATCCTGACCGAGAAGAAACTTATCGAGACGGTGCCCGTTGGCAACGGCGCAATGCCCGACCGCACGTTCATCGAATGGGACAAAGACGATATTGATGAGCTGCGCATCCTGAAGGTCGATGTGCTGGCCCTCGGCATGCTCACCTGCATCCGCAAGGCGTTTGACCTGATCGAGGCGCATTATGGAGAAAAGCTGACCCTCGCGAGCATAAAAGGCGGCGACAAAGCCACCTATGACATGCTCTGCAAGGGCGACAGCCTCGGCGTCTTTCAGGTCGAAAGTCGGGCTCAGATGAACATGCTCCCCCGCCTGAAACCCCGCGAATTCTACGACCTCGTCATTCAGGTCGCCATCGTCCGACCAGGCCCCATTCAGGGCGATATGGTGCATCCTTACTTGCGCAGGCGTAATGGGCTAGAGGCCGAGGATTACCCATCCCCCGCACCGCCGCATGACCCGGATGAACTGCGCCAGGTCCTCTCACGTACCAAGGGCGTGCCGATCTTTCAGGAACAGGCGATGAAACTCGCCATGGTTGCCGCCGAATTCAGCCCCGATGAGGCGAACCAGCTGCGCAAGGCGATGGCGACCTTCCGGTCCAAGGGAACTATCGGAGAACTCGAAGACAAGATGGTCAGCCGCATGATCGCGCGCGGTTATGAACCGGAATTCGCCGCGCGCTGTTTCAACCAGATCAAAGGCTTCGGCGATTACGGCTTCCCCGAAAGCCACGCGGCGAGCTTTGCGCATCTGGTCTATGTGTCCAGCTGGATCAAATGCCACTACCCGGATGTGTTCTGTGTCGCACTTCTGAACTCTCAGCCCATGGGATTCTATGCGCCCGCGCAAATCGTCCGGGATGCGCGCGAACATGGGGTCATCGTGCGCGCAGCGGATGTGAATTACTCCAACTGGAACAACACTTTGGAACCTGTCGGCCCCGACACCTTTGCCGTCCGCCTCGGCCTGCGTCAGATCGATGGGGTACGCGAGGATGCAGCGCACCGGATGATGGCCGAACGCCACACGCCCTTCACGGATATTGCTGATCTGAAAAAGCGCGCGCGGGTCGATGCAGGTACGATGCGCAAATTGGCCGCTGCGGATGCGTTCCGGTCCATGACGCTCGACAGGCGGCAGGCGCTCTGGGATGCGCGGGCGCTCCGAGATGCCCCGGACCTGCCACTTTTTGCAGAGAAAAAGGATGAGGGCGAGGAAATCCGCTTTGATCTGCCCCAGATGCCGGTTTGTGAACATGTTGTCGCCGATTACCAGACGACACGCCTGTCACTGAAGGCGCACCCCATATCTTTCCTACGCAAAAGTATGGCCAAACAGGGCTACACCCGCACTGACGAACTCAAGACCATGCGCAATGGCCAATCGCTGAAACTCGCTGGCATCGTCCTGGTCCGCCAGCGCCCCGGTAGTGCGAAAGGCGTCTGCTTCATTACGGTCGAGGATGAAAAGGGCGTCGCCAATCTGGTTGTCTGGCCCAAGGTGATGGCGGCCTATCGCAAGGTGATCATGCAGGCCCGTGTCATCGATGTGCGGGGCATCATTCAGAAAAGCGATGATGTGATCCATGTGGTGGCCCACCACCTGACGGATCGCAGTGACGCGCTGGCGCGGCTGTCAAACGATGTGATGGAGCCGCCCTTGGCCCATGCGGACGAGGTCAAGCGCAATATCGATGTCGATCACCGCATACGCCATCCGCGCGATGTGCGGGTGATCCCGAAGTCACGGGATTTTCACTAACCACAAGGCCTCAAAAGCAAACATTATCAGATGATTAGTCCACCGAACGTGTTCCCCGCGGGGAAGGTTTCTCAGAAAGCGCCAAACCACGTCGCCAACATGAGCGTAACCAGCAGCGCCACCACCGGGATCGCTACGGCGACGACAAAGATCGGGCCATAGGCCTCGCGATGAGTCAGCCCCGCAATCCCCAAAAGTGTCACCACTGCCCCGTTATGAGGCAATGCGTCCAGCCCACCTGTCGCCAGCGCCACGATCCGGTGCAGGGCGGCGGGGTCCATCCCTTCGGCCAATGCGGCTTCCAGGTAGCGCGGGCCAAGTGTGTCGAGCGCGATCGACATACCGCCGGACGCCGACCCGGTCAGCCCGGCAAGCAAACTGGCCGAGGCTGCGAGGCTCGTGAGTACCCCGCCGGGGATGTCGTTGGTCAGCGCGTTGACGGCTGCGAAGGCAGGCAGGCCCGCAACCACCGCGCCAAAGCCCACAAGTGCTGCGGTGTTAAAGAGCGGCAGCAAGGCCGCCTGCGATCCGGCGCTCAGCGTTTGGCGCGGCTCCTCAAGCCGGGTCCATGTCATCGCCAGCAGCAAAAGCATGGCCAGCGTGATAGCCCCGATCAGCGCCCAGACGCCAATGACGTCGGAGGCCGTCACGCCGCCCCATGCTGGATCCGCGAGATAGGATAGATCGACGCGCGGCAATACCATCTCGGCCAAAATCCAATTGGCCGCAAAGACAGTCAGGATGGGCGCAACAGCGCACCAAAGCGGGGGCAGGTTGGGGATTGGTCGGTCAGTACCCGTTTCAGACAAAGCAGGCGAGACAGGCGCCTCCGCGCGCGCTGCAAGTTGTAGATAGGCCAGCCCTCCCAAAGCCATAATCAGCCCGGCAATGATCCCCAGACCGGGTGCCGCAAAGGCTGTCGTCCCGAAATAGGGCATCGGGATCGCGTTCTGGATCGCGGGTGATCCGGGCAAAGCGCTCATCGTGAAGGTAAAGGCGCCTAGTGCGATAGCCGCTGGGATCAGGCGCTGAGCGATCTGTCCTTCGCGGAAGAGCGCGACAGCCAGCGGATAAACCGCAAAGGCCACCACAAAGAGCGACACGCCGCCATAGGTCAGGACCGCGCATGACAGCACAACGGCAGGCAAGGCCTGTGCGGGGCCAAGGCGCGCGACGATAAAGCGCGCGAGCGCCATGGCCGCCCCTGAATCCTCCATGACCTTGCCAAAGACGGCCCCCAGCAGGAAGAGCGGCAGAAACGCGATCACAAATCCGCCCGCTGCGGGCATAAAGCGTTGGGTCAGCGTGGCAAAGATCGGATCAGCCGCCAATCCGGCGGCAAACAAGGCCATCACCTGTGCTGCCAGCAGCACGGGCCAGCCGCGATAGACGGACCAGATCAACAGGCCCAACGGCAAAAGAAGGGTCAACAGGATCGACATTTTTGCGGGCCTCAGCGAGGCTGGAATGCGGTTGCGGTATCACTTTGCCGCAGTGCAGCAAGACTTGCAATCGTTGCGGTCGCCCCGGTGCTCACATGTCGCGGTGCGTATCCAGATATGTCCGTACGCGTTCGAGCGCGGGCAGCAATTCGGTGAACAGTTCAGCCCCCAGATCGTCCGCCATCTGCCGCAATGGGCCGTCCATGCTGCTGATGGCATCCCGCTGCATCTGCCGGCCTGCGTCAGTTAGAAAAACGACCTTGCTGCGCCCGTCTGTTTCATGCGGGGCCATGCGGATGAAGTGCCGTTTTTCCAGCACGGCCAGCGTATGGGTCATCGTCGTCTTAGGCACTTGAAACGCATTCGCGATGGCGAGCGGTGTCTTGCCGTCCCCCAAACGGACCAGATGGTTGAGCACCGCGAAATGCGACACATGCAGCCCGTCGGGCAGGCGGGCCTGAAACAAGGCGCTGCTGAGCTGATTGATGATCCCGATCTCGTTAAAGAACTGAAACAGCGCCTTGTCTTCTGTGTTCATCCGGCCCTCAGATCAATTTGGCCTCAAGCGGCCAGCGCGGGCTTGGCCCAATCGCTACGCCATAGCCCAGACGGCACAGCATTTGCACGGTCTCACCCTCTTGCGCAAGCATCTGGTGGATCTGTGCATAGTGCGAGGCCATTTCGGGGTATTCCTGCAGCGCCTGGCTGAGCGGTTGCATACCGACCCCAAACGCTGTTGCTGCAAGGTTCAGCCTGACCCAGTCACGGCCCGCGTCGATCTGATCAAAACGGGTGTTTCCCGTCGTGGTCTGCCAAAGATGCCCCATCGCCGTCTGCGCGTTTTCCAGGACCGCAGCTTTGCCTTGCGCAAACATCGTTGATGTAGGGTCGAGCGTGCCTTCGCGTGTCATCAGACCCAAAGCGCCAAGGGTTTCGAACATCGGCCCGGAGAAGTCGATGCCGTCGGGGTTTGCCTCGATCTCGGCCTTCCCGATCCGGAAGAGATCGACGCTTTCTTTGAATGCATGCGGTGTCTCGATCTCGACGATCAGCGCGTCGGTCGTGATCTTCCGCAGGGCCGCGATACCACTGTCGCTGACATCGCCCGCGATGCGGCTGCCGTGACGCGCGGCGGTTTGGATCGCTGCAAGTGTTTCAGGCTCAACTTTGCGAGTTGTATCGAATGGTTCCTTATTCGAACGGCGCTGCATCACATGGGCGAAAAGAGGATCGGGTGTGGTGCCGCTTTCCTGCCGAAATGTGGCAATGGCGACAGGCCGGTCATCCAGAGCGGTGATGTCCGCGCCTTCGGGAAAAACCTCCAGATCAACCGCATAGCCGTCTTCCGCCGCCGCCATGACCATCAGTTCCAGAAAACAACCCAGCCCGATCGTGATCTGCCGGTTCAGCGGGTCCGTATGCGGCAGCAGCCGGGTCCGATTCACATGCAGAACCACCTTGTCGGGGATTGAAAGGTCAACAAGCCAAGGCTGTTGATTATGCGGGTTGGGCGCGAGGATCGCATAGGACAGCGCGCGCCTGCGTGGCTCTTGATAGAGCGCGCCCGCATCCCCCCATGGGGCGAGCGCGTTGGTCGGTTGCCGGGTCGCGATAGTGCCAAAGGTCGCGGTCGCCGCCAGAACAACGCCGCCACCGGCCAGGCTCAGGAATTTGCGTCTTTGCATGTCGAATCTCCATATAGTACGATATCGCACTATATGATCCGAAATCGAACTAAATCAACCCCCATGCGATTATTCGTGACGGCACCTGGTGCAGCGGCTAGGTAAGACGGAACGAAACCGCGCGGCGTCGCGGAAGGAAAGCGCATGACCCAAACACCCAGCAAAACGAGCTATGACGTTGTCATTGTGGGCGGGGCCATGTTTGGCTCCGCAGTCGCTTGGTTTCTGGCCGATAACCCGGATTTTGATGGCAGCATCCTCGTGGTTGAGCGGGACCCGACCTACGAGTTCGCCTCGACCTCGCACACCAATTCCTGCATGCGCCAGCAATTCAGCGAAGCGATCAATGTGCAGGTATCGCAATTCGCCGCCGATTATGTGAAGAACTTCCGCCGCTTTATGGGCGATGACCCACGCGTCCCGCAGCCAACCCTGCAGAGCTTTGGATATCTTTACCTTGCGGATACAGAAGCCTTTGCCGCCAGCTTGCGTGCGGCTCAGGAAATTCAGGCAGCTTGCGGGGCCGGGACACGTCATATGACGCGGGATGAGATTGCAGAGACGTACCCATTCTATCAACTCGACGACATCATCGCAGGTAACCACAACCTTGTTGATGAAGGATACTTTGACGGCGCGACGCTGTTTGACTGGTGGAAGCGCGCCTCCCGCGAGCGGGGGGTGGAGTACCTCTCAAACGAAGTTGTCGCGATGAACCGCAATGCTGCCAACACCCGCGTCGAAAGCGTGATCCTGAAGTCAGGAGAGGTGATCAGCTGCGGAGCGGTCGTCAACGCGTCCGGGCCCCGCGCGGTGCTGACGGCCCGAATGGCGGGGATCGACATCCCCGTCGAGCCGCGCAAACGCTATACATATATCTTCGAGGCCGAAACGCCCTTGGACCAAGACCTGCCACTCACCATTGATCCGTCGGGTGTGCATATGCGGACGGATGGGCGCTATTACCTTGCAGGCTGTCCTCCAGACGACGACCGGGCGGTTGATTACGATGATTTCGTGGCCGATCATTCTTTGTGGGAAAACAAGGTCTGGCCCGTCCTCGCGCACCGCATACCGCAATTTGAGGCAATAAGGTTGCGCAATTCATGGGTTGGGCACTACGCCTACAATACGTTCGATCAGAACGCGATCCTGGGGCCGCACAGCGAGATAAGGAACTTCATTTTCTTGAACGGCTTTTCGGGTCATGGCTTTCAGCAATCCCCGGCCATGGGGCGCGGTACGGCAGAGTGGATCACTTATGGCATTTACCGCTCGCTTGATCTGACACCTTTTCACTATGACAGGATCGAAAAGGGTGCGAAATTCGTGGAAAAGGCCGTGATATGAAGATGCCGACAAACAGCTTCCTCAATGCGCTGCGCAATGGGGACAAACAAATCGGGCTATGGGTGAGCATGGCCAGCAGTTATGCCGCCGAAGTGACTGCCGGTGCCGGCTACGACTGGCTGGTGGTTGATATGGAGCACAGCCCCGGCAGCGTGGAAACGACGCTAAGCCAGCTGCAGGCCGTCGCACCCTATCACGGCACCGCAATAGTGCGAACCCCTTGGAATGACCCGGTGATGGTCAAGCGGCTTTTGGATATTGGCGCGCAAGGCATCCTGTTTCCGATGGTCCAAACGGCGCAAGAGGCGCAGGCAGCCGTCGCGGCGACACGCTATCCGCCTGACGGCATCCGTGGTGTTGCGGGCTCGATGCGCGGTAGCCGGTTTGGCCGGATCGACGATTACTATGCCAAGGTAAACGACGTGACTGCTGTCATCGTGCAGGTCGAAACCTTGTCAGCCCTGCAGCAAGCGGAAGACATTGCAGGCGTTAAAGGTGTTGATGGCATCTTCTTTGGCCCGGCTGATATTGCCGCCGACATGGGCCTTATTGGCCAGCCGATGCATGAAGAGGTTTGGGCGGTGATTGTCCCAGTCGCACGCGCATTGATGGCGCGTGGCATGCCAGTCGGCACGTTGGTCACGGACCCGGAATTTGCCACCACGCTCTTGACCGAAGGTTTTACATTTGTCGCTTGCGGAACGGATACAGGGCTTTTGAAGAAAGCAACGGACGAATTGCTAGCGCAGATGCGGCAAGTGACGAAGGAATAACAATAATGATGAAAAAACTGGTGTTAACGGGTGCCGCTGGCACGCTTGGCTCTTATTTACGCGAGCCGCTATCCAAGATGTGCCAGACACTAGTCTCAACAGATATCGTCGATCACATTGGTCCACTTTACCCCGGTGAGACTTATGTCCAGGCGGACCTAGCCGATTTAAACGCTGTAGAAGGCTTTGCTAAAGAGGCTGATATGGTTGTCCACTTCGGGGCCATCGCAGATGAGGCGCCATGGGAAGATATCCTGCAATCCAATATCATTGGTGCCTATAATGTGTGGGAAGCCGCCTATCGTCATGGCGTCAAACGTGTCGTCTATGCCAGTTCGGTCCACGCTGTGGGCATGCATAAAAAGACCGACACAATTGGCCTTGATGCACCGCATCGGCCGGACACCTATTACGGGCTCGCGAAGTGCTTTTCTGAGGATCTGGCCAGCCTTTACTGGGACAAGCGCGGCATTGAGGCGGTGTGTCTGCGGATATTCTCATGCGCGCCGGCCACGAATGCGCGCAGCATTGGCACTTGGCTGTCCTATGACGACATGATTCATCTGGTCGAACGGTCCATCGACAGCCCAGTTGTGGGCTTCACGATTGTCTACGGCATCTCGAACAATGACCGGGCAGTGGTGGACAATACCAAGGCGGGCCATCTCGGTTACCGGCCCAAGGACAATGCGGAGGTCTTTGCAAAGGAGGTCTTCGCCGAAACCCCTCCGCTCAATAACAAGGATTTGGGCAATCTCTGCATTGGCGGCCCCTTTGCTACGGTTGAATTGGGGAATTCCGGTTTGGCTGCGCTGAACATCGTGGATGACCACAAGGAGAATTAGGTTTGTTTACTTGCCACTGCCTTTGCGGGTTGGCCCACATACATTCCCGCAAAGATCAGCGCGACGCCGGTGATGCGCGCCAAGGGGTTGCCCGGTGCGCCCATGATCAGGTCAAGCAGCACACCTGAAATCATCTGCCCCGCGATGATTAGCATGGCCGTTTGTGCCGCGCCAATCCGTGGGATCAGCCAACTGCCCGCCGCGATGAACACAACACCAACGGGTCCGCCCAACCAGGCCCACCATGGGGCGGCGAGCGGGTCACCCGCGAACAGACCGCCGAACAGCAAGGCAGCAGCGGTGATAAAGGCTAGCCCCACGATATGGTTCCAGAACGAGGATTCCATCGCAGAGGTCGAGAGCGCCAGCCGCCCGTTGATTTGTCGGCTGAGCGAGACAAGCGCGCCCGCCAGCACCGCGAGGGCTGCAAAGACGATCATGCGCTGCGTCCAAAGAAGATCAGGATCACGCTGCCGAGAAGGATCAGCGCCAGCGCGCCGTAATCGCGCGCGCTGGGCATCCGCTTTGGCAGGCCGAAAAGCCCCCGCATATCGGCAAAAAGGCTAAATAGCACTTGTCCCGCCAGACCAAGCGCGATCGTGCCGGAAAGCGCCAAAGCGGTGTTCATCGTGGCCGAGGTCAGCATCACCGTGATCCCGCCTGACACCCCGCCCAGATAGGCCCAAAGCGGCGGGCGGGTCGCCGAGACGCGTTTCGGACGTAGGATGAGCAAAAGAAGGAGTGCCGCAAATGTCCCCGTCAGATGCGGCACCCAGGACGCAAAGAAAAGCGACCCGTGAACGGCCAAGGTTCCGTTGAAAAGAACCATCAGCGTCAACAGACCGCCTGCACCGAATGCAGCGGCAAAGTGATAGAGCCGTGGAACATTTGCTGACATTTGGACGATCTGTCACATGAAGAGAACGGAACGCAACCGATTTTCTTGCCCGCGTCAGGGCGGTTTGGTTCAATGAGCCCGCCGCTTCATCGCCGAATGCATCATGCGTCCCATTGCAATCAGTCTCGGTAAGTCTGAATGCGCCGTCTGAAGTCTTTGCATAACATCTGCATAGCCGTCGTTGCTGGCCAAAAGTCTCAGCTTTCTGCCGTCAGAGAACGTTAGCGTGATCCCGGTTGCCGGGTTCTTCCCTGCGAACTCAGCGCCGATGATTGAACTCAGCGGATAGGTGCGCCGTCCGCGCAGAAACCCCCGCTTTACGATGTCGGAGGGGGACAATTCGATACGCGTGCGCGTACTCGCAAGAAGGATGATCGAAAACGCCGAAAACGCGCACATGAGGCCAAAACCCAGCCAGTTTTCGAAAGTCTGTTCGGTTGGATCTGGAAGGACGGCCAGCCAGAAAAACACGGCACCGCCGCCGAAGAAAACGAGGGTCCAAAGCGCAATCGACACATTGCGGCGTGGTGGTTTCATGATCAGGACATCATGTGATCCGATGCCGGTCTCGTGGCTGCGGCTCGCAACCTTAGCCCGCGTTTGCCAGCCGGCAAAAGTCGCCTCCAACTGCTTTCGCGCGACGCGCGTGAACAAACGCGTATGAAGCCGATAGGAGAACCACGCAAACAAAATGACAAATGCGAACCAACCGGGATGTGCTATCAGAAAGGCGAAAGCATCAACACGTTCGCTAAACCAGTTCTGCATCTTTCAGTTCCTACGGGGTTCTTTGGTTCTCGGATCGCATGTCCGGTGAAAAAGCGTCGCAACGGGCGAACGAAGTGTCCGCATAATGTGTGCATTCGGTAGTAGCAATGATGCAGCAGGCCGTTCGGTCAGCTTTTTGAAGAGGCGCGGATTCTCTGCACGCGTTGGACTGCGCCGAAATGCTGCGCCTTCTTGGCAGGGCGCGAGGTTTTGATGTGACGTAATTGGTGAACGAGCTTGCGGTCGGTGCCCGGCAGGCGACGGGCGGACTGGGCCACGACCCATCCGGGAAGCTGTTCGACCGCGAGGGCATGAAGTGCCAGCCGCTTTTCGCGTTCGGTCAGGTCCTCATATGGCAGGGTGCTACGTTTTTTGCGTGTCAGATCAATAGCTAACGCAATGAGGTGGGGCGCATCCGTATCGTCGGGTGGAGCAGTGATCGCACGCTGATATGCAGCGGGCAGGCCCGTTTCAAGATCGCGAAAGCGACGCATCGCAACCATGTGCAAGAAAATGCAAACGACGGCCACACTCATTAACAAAACACTAACACCGACAGTCAAAATTGGTCCTCATCACTGCTCCTAAGGCCGTGATATCGTTCGCATAAGGTGATAATTAGACGAAATATGTTCATTCTCGGTGTTTTTCGAAGACGCCGCCCTTGTGACGCCGCGACCATCGCCGATCAGGCGTTGACACACCCAGATTCCTGTCTATAAGCCGCGCATTCATTGGTGTTGGTGGCCCTCGTAAGAGGAAACCTGTCGCCCCGGCAAAATCCGGGGAGGAGGACAACGCCCTTCTAAAGCCTGAAGAAGGAGATCAGCCGTGACCAAACGCACTGCTGCCAAGTATAAAATTGACCGCCGCATGGGCGAGAACATCTGGGGTCGCCCCAAATCCCCCGTTAACCGCCGCGAATATGCGCCCGGCCAGCACGGCCAGCGCCGCAAGGGCAAGCTGAGCGATTTCGGCATCCAGTTGCGCGCCAAGCAAAAGCTCAAAGGCTACTACGGCGACCTGACCGAAAAGCAGTTCCGCCGCATCTATGCCGAGGCCGAGCGGGTCAAAGGTGATACCGGTGAAAACCTGATCGGTCTGTTGGAGCGTCGTCTGGACGCTGTCGTCTACCGCGCGAAATTCGTGCCAACCATCTTTGCGGCCCGTCAATTCGTGAACCACGGCCATGTGACCGTGAACGGCAAGAAGGTGAACATCCCTTCCTACCGCGTCAGCGAAGGTGACGTGATTGCCGTGCGCGACAAATCCAAGCAGTTGGAAATCGTACTGGTCGCCAGCCAACTGCCAGAGCGTGACGTGCCGGATTATATGGAAGTCGATCACTCAAAAATGGCGGCCACCTTCGTGCGCACACCTGGTCTGGGCGATGTCCCTTACCCGGTCACGATGGAACCAAACCTGGTCGTCGAATTCTACGCGAAGAACTAAGCCGTTCTTCTGCCGAAACATCAAAAAGGCCGTCCTTGGGGCGGCCTTTTGCATGTCAGCGCCGGGTTAGGGCGCATCCTCGCGCAGCTTCCGTCGGATTTCCTTGCGGAAGGCCTTCGCGCGCTCTTGCTGCCTGTTCAGCAGGACGCCGAGGAAATAGGCCGTCAACGCGGCACCAATCAGCGCGACACCGCCCTCAAAGACCAGCTCAACCAGGAATTCCTCAAAACCCCCACCGATATAGTCTTCAAGCGGCAGGGCGGACAGCAACTTTGACATTGCGACCGCCACGATCCCAACGCCCAGCCCGACCCAGAGGAAGAACATGTGTACCCGTGTTGCTGCGGTGACCTCATCAACCTCTTCGGGATGTTTGCGAAAATAGGCCAGCGCTTCGTCTGACACGGTGATCTTGTTTGAAGTCAGGATCTCAAAGAAGAGAGCCTCGCGATCTGCTTCGCGCCCCTCGCTTTCGATATCTGCCCGCTCTGCCATCCGACCCTCCATGTGACAATTTCCTTCATAACCTAGCGGCGGAAGCGGACGTGCCCAGCACGCGCGAAGGGAGTTGCAAATCCCGCAGGCAAAGTCGCATTGTGAGACGCAAGGCAGAGTGAGGATTTAGCGCATGACCGACCACCAAGTTTACGGCCGTATCGACGGCCATATTGTCATGATTGGTTTCGGCTCAATCGGGAAGGGGACGCTGCCGCTGATCCAGCGCCATTTTGACTATGATACTGACAAATTTAGCGTCATTGATCCCGATCCAAACAGTGCCGCATTTCTGGCGGATGCTGGCATCACCTATCACCAGGTAGCTTTGACCCCGGAAAACTATCGCGAAGTGCTGCGCGCACGCTTTCCTGATGGCAAAGGGTTCTGTGTGAACCTTTCGGTCGATACGTCCTCGCTCGACCTCATGAAGTTCTGCCGTGAGCTTGGCGTGCTTTACATCGATACGGTGGTCGAGCCATGGGCGGGCTTTTACTTTGACACAACCGATAATGCGGCACGTACCAATTACGCCTTGCGGCAGGCCGTGCGGGATGAAAAGGCCGCCAATCCCGGCGGCACCACGGCGGTCAGTTGCTGCGGCGCCAATCCCGGCATGGTCAGCTGGTTCGTCAAGGAAGGCCTGATGACGCTCGTCCGCGATCTGGGACGCGACGATCCGATCCCGCAGGATCGCGGCGGTTGGGGCAAGCTGATGCAGTCGCTCGGGGTAAAGGGCGTGCATATCGCTGAACGCGACACGCAGGCCCGTGACAAGCCGCGTCCGCGCGATGTGTTTGTGAATACGTGGTCGGTGGAGGGGTTCATCGCCGAAGGGTTCCAACCGGCGGAACTGGGCTGGGGCACCCATGAGACATGGATGCCCGACAATGCGCATGGCCATGAAGCCGGTTGTCAGGCGGCGATCTGGATGGAGCGCCCGGGGGCGATCACCCGCGTGCATACCTGGTGTCCGACGCCGGGGCCGCAATTCGGGTTTCTGGTGACCCACAACGAATCCATCAGCATCGCTGACTACTTTACAGTCGGTGATCCGGCTGCGCCGGAGTTTCGCCCCACCTGTCACTACGCCTATCATCCCTGCGATGATGCGGTACTGAGCCTGCATGAGATGTTTGGATCGGGTGTGCAGCAACAGGTGCATGAGATTATGGACGTGGATGAGATCGTCGAAGGGATAGACGAACTGGGCGTGCTTCTCTACGGGCACGAAAAGAACGCGCTCTGGTTCGGTTCGCGCCTGTCGAATGATGAGACGAAGGCGCTCGCCCCTTACCAGAACGCGACGGGCTTGCAGGTGACCTCTGCCGTACTGGCGGGCATGGTCTGGGCGCTGGAAAACCCCGAAGCCGGGATTGTTGAGACCGATGAGATGGACCATGTGCGCTGTCTTGAAGTGCAGACACCCTATCTCGGCCCGGTTGAGGCGCATTACACCGACTGGACCCCGCTGCAGGACCGTTGGGAGCATTTCCCTGAGAACCTCGATCACAGTGACCCGTGGCAATTCAGGAACGTGCTGGCGACTTGAATGCTTGGCGCCCGCATCCATAAGGGGGCAACGCCATGAATGCTGATACCTTTGTAGATCAACTGCGCATCTTGGGCGCTTTGGAAGAGGGCCCAGCAACCGATCGTGTGCTTGACGCATTCAAGGCAGTTGCGCGCGAAGATTTTGCCGGGCCCGGGCCGTGGAAGCTGCGGTCTCCGCATGAGGGGTTCAGCCTGCCGGTCCAGGTGACGCCTGATGCCGACCCCAAATGGCTCTATAACGCTGTCCTGATCGTTATGGACGAAGAAAAGGGCATCAATATAGGCGACCCGGTGTTCTGGGCACGGCGGTTCTTGCGCGCCGATATCAAACCGGGCGCGCGGATTCTGCAGGTCGGTACCGGGGTTGGCTATTACACCGCCATTCTACGCCAGTTGGCGGGCCCGGAAGGGCGGGTGTTGGCGTATGAAGTTGAAAGTGACTTGGCTAAGCGTGCCGAAAAGAACCTTGCGCATTGGCCGAATGTGACGGTCCGGCATGGGAACGCGGCCACTGACCTTGAGGATGATGAGGATTTCGACCTTGTTGTCGCCTTTGCCGGTGTCACCCATATTCCTGACATATGGTCGTCCCGGCTCGCGGCGGGTGGGCGCGTCCTGGTGCCGTTCACGGGGGCTGATTGGTGGGGCGCGACGATCCTCGCAGAAAAACGTGGTGACGGGTTCGAAGCAGTGACGCTTGGCCGGTGTGGTGTTTATCCCTGCGCAGGCGCGCGGGACGACGCGTTGGCTGACCGCATTACCGCCTTGTTTCGCGATGCTTCCCGCCTTGCGGATTGGCGGCTGCGGATTGTGACAGAGAACGGTGCTATCCGCATAGAGCCTTCAACCTGACTGATGCTGAAAATCGCCGAAGTGGCCGCTATCCAGTTTCAGCGGTAAGCCGTTTGGCCAGGATGCCGATCAGGATCACGGCAATGACGAGAAACGCAGCGCCGATTGTCCAGGCGGTAGGTGTGGAGTAAACCTCCGCGATGGCCCCTGCCAAAATCAGGCCCAAAGCTGCGCCAAGTTGCTGTATCAGCGACCTCAGAGACAGCATTGTCGAGCGCTGGCGGTCTTCGACGCATCGATGAAGAATGGTACTGGCTGGCGTCTCAGAAATACCAAGGGCAATGGAATAGAGGACAAAAACCGGCAAAAAGCCGACGATGTTGCTCTGCAAAGCCAATGCGATCTGAACGCCTGCCATGCAGGCAAAAGCCACTGCAAGGGTCATTGCGTGGCGCCGCCTGAAAAGCCGATTGATATGCGGTGACAGCCAAGCACCGAACGCGATTGAGAAGAAGTAGGTCGCGGTCAGGACGCCAATAATCGTGTTTGCATAGCCCTCCTCCAACATCGGTTTTGCATGGGTCGGCCAGAGCACCTCGACCGGGTTGGTCGCCATGAGGAAAAACGCCAGAGCGGCCAAAAGCAACGACAGCGCTGGATGTCGCAAGGCGAGAAGGCTCGCTTCTTTGACTACCAATGGTACGGTTGCGAACCCTTGTTTCAGCGCTTGAGGGTTTAGCGGGCGCGGTTTTTCGACGATGAAGAAAACGGTGTAAAGGAACACGCCAAGCATGACTGCCAAACTCGCGGCGTAGGACACGTCATAGACGCTGACGCCCAATCCCTCTGCCGAAGCGCCAAAGAGATCGGGCAGAAGCCCTCCAAAAACAGCCCCCACCGCCAAGCCTATGGCATTGGCCCATTGCGCTTTTGCAAGCGCGGGTTGCACATCCACATTGGGTGCCGCGGCTTTGAAGGTCTCAACGAACCACGCGTCAAGCGTGCCTGACCGCAGCGCACGCCCAAAACCGATGAAGGCAAATGAGAGCGCAAGAACGTAGAAATCACTTGTCGACAGAAAGAGTGCGAGCGAGATCAAGCTGGCGACGACCGCCGCCAGAAAAACCGGCTTGCGTCCAATGGCGTCGGCCAATCCGCCGAACGGGAGTTCCAGCGCCATGGTCGTCAGCGAGTAGATCCCAAAAAGCAGCGAAATCTGGAAGAGGTCTATTCCACGGTCGGTCAACGCCAATGCAACAACGGCAACCGTCAAACCCATCGCAAATCGATCGAGAAACTGGTGGATTTGAAACACCCGGATGTGCCGTCTCGCTGGACCGGTCAGCGCAGCAAAGGAGAACTCCAATTCGGTTGCCATGGCCGCACCTTCTGCTCTGCAGGCAACTTGCGCAATACCTTCGCGGGGCTGATGTTTATCTGGTGTGCACCAGGGTCGTTCGAACAAGCGCGGCGAACGCCCCGTTTGTCAGTGAAGCGGGCCTTCGCAGTAGTCGCTTGTCCTTATTGCTTCATTGCCTTGCACCGTCCGGGCGCGCTGCGGTCACTTCAACCTCAACAAGGAATTCGGGCCGGGTAAAGCCGGTGACGATTAGGAGTGTTGACGCGGGAAGGGTATCGCGGGGGCCAAGCCAGGCATCGCGTGCGGCCATGTAATCGGCCATATGCGCGCGGTCGGTGACGTAGGCGGCGATGCGGATCACGTCGCCCGGCCCCATGTCCGCTTCAGCTAGGATTGCGGCACAGTTCTCAAAGCAAAGCGCGGCTTGCGCCCGCGCGCCTTTTGGCACTGAACCATCCGCTGCCAGCGGCAACTGCCCCGATGTCATCGCGATCCGCCAACCGGCAGGTAAGGCGATGCCATGGGCATATCTCCCAAAGGGTGCGGCAATCGTCGTCGGGTTCAGCGGGTTCAGCGCCATATCCTTGCTCCTCTCACCTGTCGTCGCGCAAGCCCGTCTTATCCGTCCAATGATTGAGCCTGCAACGGTGGATGAATGACCGTCTGCACAGGTTTTCAGCAGAAGGCTCGCTCTGTTGCCTACCATTTGGGCGGCTTCGGCGTTAACCTTTTGGAAACTGTCACTGCACTTGTGCCCCAACGTCACCCTGTCTTGTCTTGGGGCATCATTACCAGGGGATTGTTATGACAAAACGCGTCACTTCTGCCTGTGCCGCATCGGCCATCCTGTTTGGCCTGGCGACACAAGCATCTTCACAGGAACTC
Source organism: Cognatiyoonia sp. IB215446 (assembly GCF_033963825.1). Lineage (NCBI taxonomy): Bacteria > Pseudomonadati > Pseudomonadota > Alphaproteobacteria > Rhodobacterales > Paracoccaceae > Cognatiyoonia > Cognatiyoonia sp. IB215446. The sequence goes on from NZ_JAXBMD010000001.1 coordinate 1,195,875, forward strand.
ACACCGGTCACCTTCGGCACCAACTGGGTCGCCCAGGCCGAGCATGGCGGCTTCTACCAATCCGTGGCCGATGGCACTTATGCGGAATGTGGGCTTGACGTAACGATCCTGCCCGGCGGGCCGCAGGTGAACAATCAGGCTTTGATGCTGGCGGGTCGGATCGATTTCTACATGGGCGGGCATCTGGACGCTTACTTTGCCGTCGCTGAAGGGTTGCCCATCGTGAACGTCATGGCGTCCTTCCAGAAAGACCCGCAGGTTCTGATGACCCATCCCGGAAAGGTCGATAGCTTTGCGGGCATGCAAGAGGCCGATCTGACGATGATCGTGCAGGACGCGGCCACCTATTATGAATGGATGAAGGCCGCATATGCCTTTACCGATGAAGTGCGCCAACCCTACACGTTCAACTCCGCACCGTTCCTCGCGAATGAAGACAGTGCGCAACAGGGATATCTGTCCTCCGAGCCCTTCGCGATCCTGAAGGAGACGGGGATCGAAGTCGATGTCTGGCTGATCGCCGATGCGGGCTATGATGCCTATTCCACCACCATCCAGACCAAGCAGGAGATGCTGGATGAGCAGCCGGAGGTCGTGAGGTGCTTTGTGGAAAGCTCTATTCTGGGGTGGTACAACTATCTTTATGGGGACAACAGTGCAGCCAATGAACTGATCCTGTCGGACAACCCCGACATGACGCAGGACAAGATCGATTTCGCCATCGAAGCGATGATTGCAAACGGAATCGTCGATAGCGGTGATACATTGGACCTGGGTATTGGCGCGATGACTGCGGAACGCTCGGAATCGTTTTACAACGACATGGTTGAGGCGGGCGTCTTGCCTGCGGGGCTGGAATTCACCAAGGCCTATGATCTGACATACATCAATCAGGGCTTGGGGCTTGAACTGCGACCGGAGTAAGCTGCCAGCATGCCTGTTGCCCCGTTAGGAGAACGCGCCGCGATCCTGCACATGCGGGAGGTCGACAAGACCTTCAGCGGGCAGGTCGTGGCGCTCCGCCGCATGTCACTGCAAGTGAATGAAGGCGATTTCATCTCGCTTCTGGGGCCATCGGGTTGTGGGAAATCCACAGCCCTGCGGCTGATCGCGGGGCTGATGCCACCCACACTGGGCCGGATTGAGTGGGAGGCGGGTGCAGGTGCGGATGACATTGGTGTGGTGTTTCAGGAACCCACGCTGATGCCTTGGGCGACGGTCGAAAAGAACGTGTTTCTGCCGTTCCGTTTGCGGGGTCAGCGGTTTCCTGCGGTACGCGACCGGATTCACGAGGTGCTGGCGCTTGTGGGCCTGGAGAAATTCGCCAAGAGCTATCCGCGCGAATTGTCCGGGGGCATGAAGATGCGCGTGTCCATCGCGCGGGCCATTGCGACCAACCCGCGGCTGATCCTGATGGATGAGCCCTTCGCCGCATTGGATGAAATCACGCGCCAGAAGCTGAATGATGACCTGTTGGCGTTGAAAGCGAGCACCGGGGCGACTGTCATCTTTGTCACCCATTCGGTCTTTGAAAGTGTGTTCCTGTCGGACCGCATCCTTGTCATGGCCGCACGCCCCGGACGTGTCATCTCGGAAATAGAGGTCACCGCACCTTATCCGCGCGGCCTCGAATGGCGCACATCGCCCCGCTATGGCGAAGTTGCGCGGCAGACGTCAGATGCGCTGAACGGCGCGCTTCATCCGGTCGGAGGCCTCGTCGCATGACAATCAGCACAGATACCGAGACCGCAAAGCATGTGGCCCATGACAAAGGCCCCATGTATGACGCCGATGAGGAGCGACGCGCGCGGCGCAAGCGCAACGAAGAGATCGCGAAATACGTGATACCGGTCGTTGTGATGTCGCTCGCCATCTGGTTCTGGGACAGGCTGGTCGTCTGGAACGAGATCGAGCCCTACATCCTGCCGCGCCCAGGCCTGGTTCTGTCGACCCTGATCGAGGATTGGGGGACCTTATCTTCGTCCCTGTTGGTGACGTTGCAGATCACGGGGCTGGCTTTGCTTGTCGCCGTGGTGGGCGGAGTGGGCCTCGCGGTGCTGTTCTCGCTGTCTCGCTTTGCCGAGATGTCGTTTTCGCCCTTTGCCGTGATCCTGCAGGTGACGCCGATTGTCTCCATCGCGCCGCTGATATTCATTTATGTCGAAAGCAGGCTGGTGGGGTTGCTGCTGTGCGCGTGGATTGTCGCGTTCTTTCCGATCCTTGCGAATACGACGCTGGGGCTGAAATCGGCGGATCATAACCTGCGCGATCTGTTCACGATTTACCGGGCCAATCGTTGGCAGCGTCTGGTACATCTACAGTTGCCCTCGGCGCTGCCTTACTTCCTCGGCGGCTTGAAGATTGCCGGAGGGCTGGCTCTGATCGGTGCTGTCGTCGCCGAATACGTGGCAGGCACGGGCGGGATCGGGTCAGGCCTTGCCTTCCGTATCCTCGAAGCGGGCTACCGACTGCAGATCCCGCGTATGTTTGCGGCGCTGATCCTGATCGCGGTGACCGGTGTGATCATCTATGCAACAACCTCACTGATCGCGCATTTCGCGCTTCGCAAGTGGCACGAGTCCGCGTTGAAAAGAGAGTAAGTCATGCCATTGCCGACAATACCCGATGGCCCGGTGCAACTGGACAATCTGCGCGTGCCTGCCGCCTGTTTAGGTGCGGGGCAGGGGTTGGTAGAGACCACATTGACTCTTGCTGATGGGCAGATTGTGGACGCAGTCGAAGGTGCCGCACGGATCGATATGGGTGGCGCCATCGCGTTCCCGACCTTTGTCGACATGCACACACATCTCGACAAGGGGCATATCTGGCCACGCAATCCAAACCCCGATGGCAGTTTCGAGGGTGCCCTTGGGGCCGTACGCTGCGATACCGCGGCGCATTGGTCAGCTGAGGATGTAAGGGCGCGCATGGAGTTCTCGCTGCGTTGTGCTTACGCCCATGGGACACGCGCGATCCGCACGCATCTCGACAGCCACGCGCCGCAGGACGCGATCAGTTGGGGGGTCTTCCCGGAAGTACGCGCGGCATGGGCGGGCAAGATCGATCTGCAGGCGGTCTGCCTTGTCGCCTGCGATTATGCGCTGACCGATGAATTCGCGACCACCGCCGATCTGGTCGCCGGTGCCGATGGTGTCCTTGGCATGGTCACCTATCCGGGCGACAATCTACAGGCACAGCTTGACACCTTCTTCGCGGCCGCTGAGGCGCGCGGTCTGGCTGCCGACTTTCATGTGGATGAGACGATGGACCCGACCGTCAACACCCTGCGCGACATCGCCCAGACGGTCATCGATCGCGGCTTTGACCAGCCGGTCGTCGTTGGCCATCTTTGTTCGCTTTCGGTGATGGACGAAACCGAGGCACTCCATACGCTGGATGTCGTCGCGCGCGGGGGTCTGCATGTGGTCAGCCTGCCCATGTGCAACATGTATCTGCAGGATCGCCACGCCGCCCGCACCCCGCGCAATCGAGGTATTACGTTAGTGCATGAAATGACGGCGCGGGGTATTCCGGTCAGCTTTGCATCCGACAATACCCGCGATCCGTTCTACGCCTATGGCGATATGGATATGCTGGAGGTGATGCGCGAGGCGACCCGGATCGGCCATCTGGACCATTCCGTTGTCGACTGGACACACGCCTATCTGCAAAACCCCGCCGCCGCCTGCGGCTTTGCCGCGCCCAGCCTACGACCCGGCGCTCCTGCCGATCTGGTTATCTGCAACGCCCGTAGCTGGACCGAGCTTTTCGCCCGCCCACAATCCGACCGGATCGTCATCCGGGGGGGGCAGCAGATCGACCGTACCTTGCCCGACTACGCCGAACTCGATCACCTGATGGAGACAGCATGAACATCGCCGCCGCAATCGCCGCCCTGACAGAGATGGGCATTGAGACCGACACGAACCCGGCCAGCGTGAAGGCCAAAAGCCGGGATTTCTTCTGGTATTCGCCGGTGCTCAAGGATCGGCTTGACCACGTGGTCGCCGATTTCGTGGCGACGCCAAAGAACGAGGCGGAGGTCATATCGATCCTCAAGACCTGCTACGCCCATGACGTCCCGGTCACCACGCGAGGGACAGGGACGGGCAATTACGGGCAGGCCATGCCGCTGGCTGGCGGGTGTATCCTGCATCTCAACCAGATGAACGCGGTCAAGGACATCCAACCCGGTCGCTTGATCTGTGAGCCCGGTGTCCTGCTGAAAGACCTTGACGCGGCCTGCAATGAAACGGGGCAGGAAATCCGCATGTATTCGTCCACATGGGCGACGGCGACGATTGGCGGCTTCATCGCGGGTGGCTCCGGCGGGATCGGGTCGGTGCGCTGGGGAAGCTTGCGTGACCCCGGCAACATCATCCGTCTGCGGGTGGTGACGATGGAGGCGGAGCCGCGGACGCTGGAGATTGCTGGCGACGATCTGCACCGCGTCAGCCACGCTTACGGGACCAACGGGATCATCACCGAAATCGAAATCCCCCTCGCCCCGGCCTATGAGTGGAAGGGCATCTTCCTCGCCTTTTCGGATTTCGACGAGGCGCTGCAGTATAGCTATGATCTCGCCTCCTGCGACGGGTTGCTGATCAAACTCGCCACCGTATTCGAAGCACCTATCGCCAAGGATTACTTCCAGCGTGTGGCACCGCATGTCGAAGAGAACGACGCGCTTGTTGCCCTCATGGTCGCCCCCCACGCCATGCCGGGGTGGGAGACCTTTACCAAGGGCTATCCCGGTGCCCGCACGATCTATGTACAAGGGGAAACCGACTGGCCGCGCGACCCCGGTCTGGTCTTTGAATATGGCTGGAACCACACGACCTTGCGAGCGCTCAAAGTCGACCCATCGATCACCTATCTGCAAATTGCCTATGGCACAGACGACCCCATCGCCTTGGTCAAGGCAGTGAAAGAGCGGCTGAGCCCCGAGGTGCTGCAGCATATCGAAGTGACCCGCATGAACGGCAAAGTAGCGATGGGCGGCCTGACGCTGGTGAAGTTCACCACCGAAGAACGCCTCGACGAAATTATCGCCATCCATGAAGAGATGGGGGCGATGAACTTCAACCCGCACCGCTACACGCTGGAAGAGGGCGGGCGGCAATCGGTCGATGAACGGCAATTGGATTTCAAGCGCGAGGCTGATCCAAAGGGTCTTCTGAACCCCGGCAAGATGATCGCCTGGGACGATCCCGACTGGTCCTATGACCGCATGTATGCGTGGCCCGGCCTGCAGCCGAAAACAGCGGCAGAATAGATGGCCCGCGCCTTTGTCGTTTTTGCCCATCCTGTTCCTGAAAGCCTGAACGCGGCGGCGCATCAGGTAGTGGTTGAGACGCTGACGGAGCGGGGCTGGGAGGTGGATGATTGCGATCTATATGCCGAAGGGTTCGACCCGGTTCTCAGCCGGGAAGAGCGTGAGAATTACCACGACACAACGATCAATTGCGGCCCAGTGCAGCCCTACGTCGATCGGATGCGCGCGGCAGATGCTTTCATCCTGTGCCATCCGATCTGGAATTTCGGTTACCCGGCAATCCTCAAAGGTTTCTTTGACCGGGTGATGCTGCCGGGCGTGGCCTTTGATCTTCAGGACGGCAAGATTTCGGCGTGTCTCAACAACATCCGCAAGATCGCTGCGGTGACAACCTATGGCGCGACACCGATGCGGGCGTTCCTCGCGGGTGATCCGCCGAAACGGCTGTTCAAACGGGCCGTTTGGGGCACAATCAGACCTGAAAAGATGCGCTACATCGCGCAATATGACATGAACAACATCACACCCGCAGGCTGCACCGCGTATCTGGCCCGGGTCAAAAGGGAAATGGAGGCATTCTGACATGCGTGCCCTGGTCGTGTACTGCCATCCCCGCGAAGGGTCTTTTAGCGCAGCCGTGCGCGATACCGTGCTGGAACGGTTGCAGGCGGCGGGGGCTGAGGTGCGGCTGCATGATCTTTATGCCCAAGGGTTCCAGCCGGTGCTGACGACAGATGAGTGGACGGACTACCTCGACTGCCCCGGCAATCAGGTGCCCGTCGCGGATCAGGTGGCTGACGTGACGTGGTGCGATACGCTGATCTTTGTCTATCCGACCTGGTGGTATGGGCTGCCCGCGATGCTGAAAGGCTGGCTCGATCGGGTACTGTTGCCAGACGTGGCCTTCATTATGCCAAAGGGTGAGGGCGACAACATCAAGCCAGGTCTGCATCATATCAACCGGCTGGGCGTGTTTACGACCTGTGGTGCAAGCCGGTGGTTGACTATGTTCATTGGCGCGCCTGGCAAGCGGACTTTGATGCGGGGAGTGGGCCTTTTGCTGGCGCCGCGGACGCGCAAAGTCTTTGCGGCGCATTATCTGATGGACAGTGCGCAAGAGGATGGACTGAAGGCACATCTGGCCAAGGTCGCGCGGCAGGTCGACAAGCTGACAGGCCTGAAGACATCCTCCGCAATACCGCAGGCGCAGACTCAATGAGCCGCTACTGGATCAACTATCCGGCGACTGATCTGCGGATTGATCCGGACAAGACGATTGCCATCCTTCCCACTGCAGCAGTGGAACAACATGGGCCCCATCTGCCGGTTGGTGTTGATACGATGATCAATCAGGGCCTTTGCGATCTGCTGGCCGAACGTTGCCCGCCTGATCTCGATATCCGACTGCTGCCGGTCATGGCGGTCGGCAAGTCAAACGAGCACCTCTACGCCCCCGGCACGCTGACTCTGACCGCTGAAACCGCATTGCGGGCATGGACTGAAATCGGCCTGTCTGTCGCCCGCGCGGGCGTGCGCAAGATGCTGATCGTGAACAGCCATGGCGGCAATACCGATCTCATTTCCATTGTCGCGCGGGAGTTGCGGGTGCAGGCGGGGATGTATTGCGTGCGAATGGGTTGGGGCGCTGGCGGTGTGCCCGACGGTGTCTACAGCGCGCAAGAAATGGCACAGGGTATTCATGGCGGCGACAATGAGACATCGCTGATGCTGCATTTCCGGCCCGATACGGTGGATATGACGAAAGCGCAGGATTTCCGTTGGAGCAATGAGCAGGGCGATATCCCGCCCGTTGGTGCGGTCGCCCACGGCTGGATCGCCGCGGATGTGAACCCAGCCGGTGTGGCCGGCGAGGCGCATCTGGCGACCGCCGAAAAGGGGCGCAGGACGGCCGATCATTATGTCGCCCATGTGATCACCGTGCTGCAAAAGATCGCGGCGCAGGACATCAGCGGGTTTGAACCAGTCTCGGATGCGCCAACCGCCCGCTAGGGCGTTACCCGGACGGCTAAGAACCATCTCCAGCTTGTAGATTGAGGTGGGAAAACGCACAACGAGTTAAGGCCCGAGCCCGCGCGCCACCTTCGCACTGGCCTTGCCTTTGACACAGCGATAGAAGGTCCCAAACGATCAAGGGACAGACCAGATGAACACGGCGCTCAAACCGCAACCCGGCATCATGGAGATTGCGCTTTACAAGGGCGGTGCATCGCATCTGGACGGGGTGAGCAATGTGCTCAAACTGTCGTCGAACGAGAACCCTCTGGGCCCATCGGATGCGGCGAAAGAGGCTGCGATCCGGGCGAGCCATAGCCTGCATCTTTATCCCTCAACCGATCATGCTGCCTTACGTCAGGCAATTGCCGGTGTCTGGGATGTCGACCCGGCCCGCGTCTTTTGCGGGGTTGGTTCGGGCGAGGTGCTGAAGCTGCTGTCCGAGGCCTATGCAGGCCCCGGCGATGAGGTCGTTTTTACCGAACACGGCTTTTCGATGTACCCGATCTATGCGCGCGCCTGCGGGGCGACACCCGTGGTCGTGCCCGAGAATGAGCGTGTGGTGGATGTGGATGCGATCCTCGGGGCTTGCACAGACAAGACCCGGCTGGTCTTTATCGCCAATCCGGCCAATCCCACCGGCACGATGATTGGCGAGGCGCAGGTCGCGCGTCTGGCCGAAGGGCTGCCATTGCAAGCGCTTCTGGTGCTGGACGGGGCCTATGCGGAGTTCGTCGATGGGTTCGATGCAGGCAAGGCCTTGGTCGAGGCGAGCGAAAACGTGGTGATGTCGCGCACATTCTCCAAGATCTACGGGCTGGGCGGCATGCGGGTCGGCTGGGGCTATGGCCCGCAGGCGGTGATTGATGTGCTTAACCGGATCAGGGGGCCTTTCAACCTGTCGGCTCCTGCCCTCGCAGCGGCAGAGGCTGCGGTGCGCGATACTGCGCATACGGAAAAATGCCGGATCGAGAACGCCAAATGGCGCGACTGGCTCGCCAACGCGCTGGCGGAACTGGGCGTGCCGTCGGACACCTCGACCGCGAATTTCATCCTCGCGCGCTTTGCCGATGAGGCTGAGGCGAATGCCTGCGATGAGCACCTGCGCGGTGCGGGCATCATCGTGCGCAAGGTCGCAGGCTACGGGCTGCCGCATTGCTTGCGGATCACGGTGGGTGACGAAAGCGGCTGCCGCCGCGTGGCCCATGCGGTCGCGCAGTTCAAAGGTGTCGCCTGATGGTGCCGGTTTATGAGCGGGTTGCGCTGATCGGGTTGGGGCTGATCGCGTCATCCATGGCGCATGCGATGCGGCGTGACGGGTTGGCCGGAGAAATCGTGGGCTATGCCAAATCCGCCGAAACCCGCAAGATCGCGCGCGAGATGGGTTTGTGTGACGTCATCACCGACAGTGCCGCCGAGGCGGTGCAAGATGCAGATCTGGTGGTCCTTTGCGTGCCAGTAGGCGCGATGGGTACGGTTGCCCGCGAAATCGGCCCTGTTCTGAAACCCGGGGCTACGGTTAGCGATGTTGGGTCGGTCAAACGCAATGTGATTGAGGCTGTAGGCCCGCATATACCCGATGGCGTACACTTCATCCCCGCGCACCCCTTGGCGGGAACGGAGCATTCCGGGCCACGGTCGGGCTTTGCTGAACTTTTTGATGACCGCTACACGATCATCGTCCCGGTTCCGGGCAGCGACGCCGAAGCGGTGTCGCGTCTGACCGCTCTTTGGAAAGGCATGGGCGCTCTGGTCGAGGAAATGGACCCGGAGCACCACGATCTGGTACTGGCGGTGACGAGCCACACGCCGCACCTGATCGCCTATACGATGGTCGGCGTGGCCGATGATTTGCGGCGGGTGACCGATAGCGAGGTCATCAAATACTCTGCGGCGGGTTTCCGTGATTTCACCCGGATCGCGGCCTCTGACCCCGTGATGTGGCGCGATGTGTTCCTCAGCAACAAGGAAGCAACGCTGGAGATCCTTGGCCGTTTCACTGAAGAGCTGTTCGCCTTGCAACGCGCGATCCGTCAGGAAGATGGCGACCACCTGCATGACTATTTCACCCGCACGCGCGCGATCCGGCGCGGGATCATCGAAGCGGGGCAGGACACGGATGCGCCCGACTTTGGCCGCGTCAAGGCGCGTCAGGGATGAGGGTTTGGGCAGGTCTTCTGGCCTGCCTTCTGGCGGGTCCGGTGTCTGCCCAGGATGTGCGCCCCATTGCGAGGCCGGTTGCGGCAGCGGCGCCGGTGACCGTGCAAACACCAGACGAAAAGACGGTGCGACCGCTCATGCGCGGCTCGATGGCGGCAAAGCTGGCCGGGACTCCGCTGCGCCCGGTCCCTCGGCCATATACCCGGCCTGATCTTGCCTTTGGGGCGCAGACGCGGGCGATTTTCCGCGCCGAACAGAACCTCTTCGCCTTCAGTCCATTGGCTTTGAGGCAGTCCATGCGCCCGCTTTTGCGACCTGCCTCGATTGAAGCGGCAGCAGAGGAGCGGCGGATCGCACGGCTGCGCGGTCAGGTCTGCGACGACCCTGCCATTCAAGGCACGACCGTTGGAGCGGTGCCTGGGCCCGGTGCCTGCGGCATCTCGTCAGCGGTCAAAGTGCGGTCCGTGGCCGGTGTTGCACTCAGCCAGCAGGCGATGATGGATTGCCGCACGGCATCTGCGCTGAAAACCTGGGTGGAGCGAGGTGTGATCCCGGCTGTAGGTGGTGAAGGCGGCGGCGTGGCCGCCCTGCGTGTGGTGGGGCACTATTCCTGCCGCACCCGCAACCATCAGCCGGGAGCGCGCCTGTCCGAACATTCCTTTGGCCGAGCCATCGATATTGCAGGGATTCGGCTGCGCGACGGGAGCGAGATGACATTGCTCACAGATTGGAACTCGGATGACGACGGTGCGCAACTGCGTCAGATGTGGCGCGCGGCTTGCGGGCCGTTTGGCACCGTTCTGGGGCCTGAATCCGACAGGTTTCACCGCGACCACTTCCATTTCGATACTGCCCGACATCGCGGCGGTGCATTTTGCCGCTAGGCAGCTTGTCTCAGCAAAGTCTCTGCAATCTGCACGGCGTTCTGCGCGGCCCCTTTCAGCAATTGATCACCCACGATGAACATCGTGACAGAGCGACCAGACGGATCACCCAGATCGGCGCGAATACGTCCGACCAACACGTCTTCTCCGCCAGACGCCTCGCTGGGCATTGGAAAGTGGTTTGCGGACCAGTCATCTACCAGCCGCAGGCCCGGCGCATCCGCAATCGCGCGCCGCACGCAATCGGCTGGCACGTGATCGGCGAACCGCACCGACAGGGCGATGCCATGGGCGCGCAAGACTGGGACGCGGATGCAGGTCACGCCAATGGGAAGTTTGGGCAGATCAAGGATGCGGCGGGTTTCGGCGACCACTTTCAGTTCCTCGCCGTTATATCCGCTTTCGGGGTCGACATCGGCGTTATGGCTGAAGAAGTTGAAGGCGTAAGGGTGCGGCAGGACCTGAGGCTCGAAATTCTCACCCGCCAATGCGGCGCGCGTTCCTTCCTCCAATTCATCCATCATCGCGGCCCCGCCGCCTGATGCAGCCTGATAGGTGGTTAGCGACAAACGCGTGATGGACCAAGCCGCGTGTAGTGGGGCGAGGGCCGTTGTCAGGATTGCGGCGATGCAGTTGGGGTTGGCGATGATGGAGGCCTCTTGTTCCAGCGTGTATGCATTCGCCTCCGGCACCACAAGTGGCACATGATCGTCCATGCGAAAGGCCGAGGAATTGTCGATGACGCGCGCCCCTGCGGCCACAGCTAATGGCGCGAACTTCTTTGAGATCGCGGCGCCTGCCGCAAAAAAGGCGATATCGACGCCTTCAAAGCTTGTCTCACTCAGCGCTTCCACGACAATGGCCTGCTTGTCAAATGCCATTGACTGACTCGCAGACCGGGGCGACGCCAGGAGGCGCAGTTGTCGCAATGGAAAGCTGCGACGCTGGAGGCTGTCGATCAGCGCCTGACCAACCACACCTGTCGCGCCCACAATGGCGATCACGGGGGCGTCAATCGGGTCTGGAGAATATGCGTTCATGTCGGTCTTCCTTTGTTTTGGCGGAAGACGGGGAGGTTGCCATTTGCGCCCCGTCCGGTCCGGCGGGGCTTTGTCTGGCTTTTCCTAGCGGTGATGCACCCATGCCAAACAAACCTCCGCCAGCGCGGTGGTCTTTGTGGTCATGGTTTTCTTTGTCATCGTGGCCATGCGGGTCGTCTAGCGGTTTGCGGCTTTGACGGCAAGCCTCTCGTGCGATGCGCGCGTTGAAAGCCGCCCAGTAGGCGGCAACATCGTGCCGCAGACAATCGCGGTGAGGATGCTGGGACCGGGCGGGACCTGCGATAGGGGGTAAAGCACGCGGTCGCGCAAGGCGGGCAGCCAACGGCTATCGGATTGATATTGCGGCGTAAACGCCGCGCTCATCGCCTGATAGACCATCACATGCCAGCGTCGCGCCTTCGCATAAAGGGCCAAGGCCGCGTCGCCCTCGGCCGTTTCCAGCGCTTGAGACAGCGCCAGCGCATCAAGGAGCGCCATATTGGCACCCTGGCCCAATTGCGGGCTCGCCCGGTGCGCGGCATCGCCGATATGGACAAGACCCGGCGACCAGGGTTTGCGCATCGTGCCATGGCTGTAACGGGCCATGGTCATCTGGGCCGGGTCGGTGATTTGTGCGGCAAAGGGGGCGAAATCGGGCCAAAGCGCCGTTGCCTCCTCGACCCACGCCGCAAGACCGGCATCCTGCCAGCCTTGGTATCCGTCGCGCGGCAGGGACCAGAAGATCGCCGCTTTCGGGCTTGTGTCGCCCGGCAACGCGCCCATGGGCAGGACACCCATCATCCGATCGGCCCGGCGGTAGCATTGGCGCAATTGATCAATGGGCAGGTTGGTCTCCGGCCAATCGACTGTGCCCCAGATAGCGCCATAGGGGAGGCCATACCCAGCAAGCGGCGACAGAGCGGAACGGGCACCGGCGCTGTCGATGATCAGATCGAACGGCCCCTGTCGGTCGCATTCCCGGAAAGTCAGATAGCCTTCTTCGGTGCCTGTTACCGTGTGTCCCGACCTTATTGCGATACCCCGCGCGCTGACCGCCTCAAGAAGGGCGGCAAAAAGGCTCGCGCGGTGAATGCCAAGGCCGCAATTCCGGGCGCCTTGCCGGTCATACCAGACATTGAGCACGCGGCGGCCGTGGTCGGCCTCATGCCCCAGCATCCGCTTAATCTTTTGCCCCTTGGCGCGCGCGGTCTTCCCGGCACCGATCTGATCGAGCACCGCTTGGCCGACAGGCTGGATCACAAGGCCAGAGCCCACCGGTTTCGGCGTGGCGAATTGATCGAAGATCTCAACGCGATGCCCGTGATCGGCCAAAAGCGACGCGGCGGCAAGCCCGCCGATCCCGGCACCAACAATCGCGATATGCCTGCGTGCTGTCATAGGCGCTTGATGACAAGCATGCCATAGAGAGGCAATGCGCGATTTTGGCGGGTGCCCGGTTCCATTGCGCCGAAATGACATTAACTTCTGACGCGACATAAGGAGAATCCGATGGAAAGCCTGGCCCAAGACCTCACCACGATGGTGCGCACCCCACTGCATGACAGTCATGTGGCTGCCTTGCGCGAAATCGGGGTCGAGCGGGAGTGGGAAGCGGGTGCAATGCTGCAGGAATATGGCAAGCCTGCCGTGACATTCCACTATGTGGTCGAGGGCGCGGTTGAGGCGGTCGATCCTCGCACTGGTGGCCGTTACGGCAATGCGCATTTGGGGCCCACTCAATTCTTTGGCGAAATCAGCTTTCTATCCGGTGGCAAGGCGATGATGGGCGCGCGCTGCATGGAGAAATCCCGCGTGATCACCGTGGACCGAGAGCCAATGCTGGAACTGATGGGTCGTGTTCCAGAGATGTCGGATATCATCATCACTGTTTTTGCGGCCCGCCGTCGGCGCCTTTTGGAAAGCGGCGAGGCGAGCCTCACCCTGATCGGGGCGGAGGCCGACCGCAATATCCGGCAGATAGCGGCCTTTGCCGGGCGCAACAAAATCCCCGTGCGCAGCTTGACCCTTGGCGAACATGAGGCTGAGGCGGTCGCCCATTCCTGTAACATTGGTGAGGCCAAGCCGGCGGTTATTTTTGGCAAACATGATGTTGTCCCTGATCCCACGCCCTCAAAAATCGCGCGGATGCTGGGCCTCGATATGGCTGTGCGCGATGAGCGGGTTTTTGATGTGCTGATAGTGGGCGGCGGCCCTGCAGGTGTCGCTGCAGGTGTTTATGCTGGTACCGAGGGTCTTTGTGCGCTGGTGGTTGAAGATCTGACCATCGGTGGGCAGGCGGGGACGTCCTCGCGGATCGAAAACTACATGGGCTTCCCGACCGGCATTTCGGGTGCGGATCTGGTTTGGCGGGGTGAGGTGCAGGCGATGAAGTTCGGCACGCAATTCGCGGTACCGCGTCGCGTGCGTGCGCTCATGCAACGCGAGGACGACGTGTTTTGCGCAACACTCGATGACGGCGATGAGGTGTGTGCCAAGGCGGTCGTCGTGGCGACGGGTGTCCAGTATCGCAGATTGCCGCTCGACGGGCTTGAAGAATTTGAGGGGGCGGGCATCTATTACGCCGCTACTGATGTGGAGGCCCGCTATTGCCGCGACACAGATGCCGTTGTCGTCGGGGGCGGCAACTCGGCAGGGCAGGCGGCGATGTACCTGTCGCGCACGGCCCGCCATGTTCATGTGCTGGTGCGAGGACCAAGCCTTGCGGCCTCAATGTCGGATTATCTCCTTTCGCGTCTTGAGGCGGACCCGGCAATTACAATCCATTATCAAAGCGAGATCTGCGCGTTGGAGGGCGACAAACAACTTGAGAAAGTGACGGTCCTGCATAAGGCAGATGGCAGCAAGCAAGAGATCGGTGCCCGCGCGGCCTTTATCATGGTGGGGGCCGCCCCGAATACCGGCTGGTTATCGGGGCTGGTGGAATTGGATGAAAAGGGCTTTGTCCTGACCGGCGAGGCAGTGGGGCGCCAAACCCCCTATGAGACATCGCATGATGGTATTTTTGCGGTGGGTGATGTGCGCGCGGGATCGGTCAAACGCGTGGCTTCTGCCGTCGGCGAAGGATCGGTCGTGATTTCCAAGGTCTGGGACGTTGTGAACGCTTAAAGAATAGTGTGCTGCCGGATCGCAAGATCCGGCTTGGCGGGTAAATGACGAACCAAACTTTGTATGCTGCTCGGGCAGCAGGGCCCTCGCAGACAGCCCTTGAAGATGCCCTATTTTGCGCCGCTGCGGATCGTGTCCTGATATTTGTGGTTCCGCTCGGCGATGGCATCGTTGACCTGCGCCCCGGCGAATTTGCGGGTAAAGCGGAAATAGAAAATCCATTGGGTGATCCATGCGGCGCCAAAGGCGACAAGTGCCACAAGCTCTCCATGAAAAACGGGGCGGGGCACGGCGGAATAGTCGGCGCCCGAGAGCCAATATCCGATCACACCCAATCTGGCGACGATCAGGCTTGCCGTTTCCGCGATTGCAGGAAAGAGCCCGGCAGCCATCACCCCGCCGATGATCATGAAAAACACCGCTATGCCTGTGGCGAATGTCTCTCCCCACTGCACTTTGCGGATCAGATACGTGTCGGACCTGGCGTTGTAGACGACCCAATTGCAGCGTAGCAGGTGCCGGATGCTGAGCACGATCAGGCTGCCGATCAGCACGGCTGCTGATATCTGGTGCACTGACTGCGATGTCTTGTTTGCGATCGTATAGGTCGTGATCTGAGTGACGTCATTGGCTGCGGTCGCTTGCTCGGTATCAAAAATCGTGATCGCTTCGGTAAACCGGCCCACGATTTGGCTGCCGAGCGTGTCGATTTCGGGCATTTGGGCGGCATAGTAGCGCCCGCTTTCGAGGATAACAGCGCTGTTCTGTATCAGTTTGAGATCAAAGAGTTGCCCATCCGGGCAACCAAGACCGGTGGTCGGAAATGCCGCTGTCCCAATCGCGCCGAATGCGCCGATTGTTGTGATCCAGCCGTCCCATCGGCTTTGCCCGCGATAAGCGAACATGAAAGCCGCGATAAAGCCCAAAATGATGATAAACGCCGATCCGGCAATCGGCGCATAGAAATAGTGGCTGATACTGTCGCGTGGGCAGGTGGCGCCATAGGTCGCATCCAGTGTCGCAACCAGCGTGGCCAAAGTCAGGCTCAACCCGCCGATGACCAGCGGCAAGGCATCATCCTTTGTCCCAACCAAAAGCATGCCCTTGTCCAGATAATCCTGATCGGGCTGGCAGCGGGTTGCTTCCGTCGAATACAAAAACAGCCAGTTCCTGCGGGCAGACACATCGACGTGACGGTCTTCCCAAAAGGGGCGCGTGGCAGGGGTGTGGCTGGTCGTTGCGTCGGCTTGTGCGGAAACGCGGGCCGGATTGGTGGTTTGATCGGTCATATGGAGATCCTGAATAACTGTGCGAAATTGGTCTTGAAATACCGGCAAAATACACCGCCGGGTCATTTTGCGTCAAGAAATGCGAGGGGCACAGACGGCGCGGTTTGATGAGATGCTTCGCACCGGGTTTGCCCCTCTTTACCCTTGGCGGGTCCCTGCCTATAAGCGGCGCATGTTGTGGAACATGATCATAGGCATTATTTGCCCGGCGGCCTGATGCGCCTGCCGGGACAAGGTGTCTGCGCCTGCGCACCGCCCTTTGTTTTACCCAATCACCGTAGTTAAAGGACGCCCAAGATGTGCGCCGACACACCCGACTATAAAGATACCCTGAACCTGCCTCGCACCGATTTTCCCATGCGCGCGGGATTGCCCAAACGCGAACCCGATTGGCTGGCGCGCTGGGAAGAGATTGGCGTTTATGACCGCCTGCGCGAAAAGGAGGGCCGCCCGCCCTTTACCCTGCATGACGGCCCGCCCTATGCGAATGGCCATCTGCATATCGGCCATGCGCTCAACAAGATCCTGAAAGATATCGTCGTCCGCTCGCGCCAGATGATGGGCCATGATTCCCGCTATGTGCCCGGCTGGGACTGTCACGGCCTGCCCATCGAATGGAAGATCGAAGAGCAGTATCGCGCCAAGGGGCAAAACAAGGACGATGTGGATGTCGTCGATTTCCGTCAGGAATGCCGCAAGTTTGCCGAGCATTGGGTGGATGTGCAGCGCGATGAGTTCAAACGGCTGGGCGTGACCGGCAACTGGGCCGATCCGTACCTGACGATGAATTTCCACGCCGAGCGTGTGATCGCCGAGGAATTCCAGAAATTCCTGATGAACGGCACGCTTTATCAGGGCTCCAAGCCTGTGATGTGGTCTCCGGTGGAGAAGACTGCGCTGGCCGAGGCTGAGGTGGAGTATCACGACCGCCAGACCGATGCGATCTGGGTGCGGTTTCCGGTCGTCCCAAAGTCCGAGGCGTTGGCGCTTCTGGACGAGGCGACGGATTTCGATGATGCGCTCTTCGATATCGCGACCGATCTGAAAAAGGCGAAGGTCCTGATCTGGACAACGACCCCCTGGACCATCCCGCAGAACCGCGCGGTTTGCTACGGGCCGAACATCACTTACGGGCTTTACGAAGTGATCGGGCGGCCCGAGGAATGCTGGGCCACAATCGGTGAAACGATGATCGTGGCGGACAAGCTGGCCGAAGAGGTTTTTGCTGCTGGTCGTTTGCAGGGTGATGAGATGATCCGGCGTTTGCGGGATGTGTCGGTGGATGAGCTTGCCATGTTGACGCTGGCCCATCCGTTGCGCGGTGCCGCTGGTGCGGACGGCGAATGGGATTACGACGTGCCGATGCTGTCCGGCGATCACGTGACTGATGACGCGGGTACGGGCTTTGTCCACACGGCCCCCTCACACGGCGATGACGACTACGCCATCGGCATCAAGCATGGCCTGCCGATGACCTATAACATCCTCGATGACAGCTCCTATCGCGCTGATTTGCCGTTCTTTGCCGGTGAGGCAATCCTCAAACCCAATGGCAAACCCGGTGGCGCCAACAAGGTGGTCATCGACAAGCTGGTTGAGGTGGGTGCCCTGCTCGCCCGCAAGCGTATCGCGATCTCGGACGCGCATTCCTGGCGGTCGAAGGCGCCAGTGATCCGGCTCAACCGGCCTCAGTGGTTTGCAGCGATTGACAAGACCGTGGGTGATGACAACGACACCTATGGCACGACGATCCGCGAGCGGGCGTTGCGCTCTATCGACGAGCTTGTGACGTGGACGCCAAAGACCGGGCGCAATCGCCTTTTTTCCATGATCGAAGCGCGGCCAGATTGGGTACTGTCGCGCCAGCGCGCCTGGGGTGTGCCGCTGACATGTTTCGTCAAGAAAGGGGCTCAACCGACCGACCCCGATTACCTGCTCCGCAATGCGGCGGTGAATGTGCGCATTCTGGAGGCGTTTGAGGCCGAGGGTGCGGACGCCTGGTATCAGGACGGCGCGAAGGCGCGATTCCTAGGCAATGACGTGCCGCATGACGAGTATGAGCAGGTCTTTGACATTCTGGATGTGTGGTTCGATTCTGGTTCGACGCATTCATTTGTGTTGCGCGACCGCGAGGACGGTTCTGATGACGGCATGGCCGATGTCTATCTTGAGGGCACCGACCAGCATCGCGGGTGGTTCCATTCCTCGATGCTGCAGGCTTGCGGGACGATGGGCCATGCGCCTTATCGGGCGGTTGTCACCCACGCCTTCACGCTCGATGCGAAGGGCGAGAAGATGTCCAAATCGCTGGGCAACATCATCGCCCCTGCGGAAGTCGTGAAGCAATATGGGGCCGATATCCTGCGGCTCTGGGTGGCGACGACCGACTATAAGCACGACCACCGGATCGGCGACGAGATCCTGAAAGGGGTGGCCGACAGCTATCGCCGTTTGCGCAACACGCTGCGGTTCATGCTGGGATCGCTAAGCGATTTCACGGAAGGCGACCGCGTTGAGGCGGCGGAGATGCCGGAGCTTGAGCGCTGGGTGCTGCATCGTCTGGCCGAACTCGATGAGGTCGTGCGGGACGGTTATGCGAAATACGACTTCCAGGGCGTATTCCAGGCGATCTTTACCTTTGCGACCGTGGACCTCTCGGCCTTCTATTTCGATATCCGCAAGGATGCGCTTTATTGCGATGGCGATACGCTGCGGCGGCGGTCGGCGCGGACTGTGCTGGACATCCTGTTCCATCGCCTGACGCGTTGGCTCGCACCGATGCTCACTTTCACGATGGAAGAGGTTTGGCTGGAGCGGTTCCCCGGTGACGACAGCTCCGTGCATCTGGAGGACTTCGCCGAGACGCCTGCCACCTGGCGCGACGCGGAACTGGCCGAGAAATGGGCAATCGTCCGCAAGGCCCGCCGGGTTGTGACCGGCGCGTTGGAGGTTCAGCGGACAAACAAGGTGATCGGCGCCTCGCTGGAGGCGGCGCCGACCGTCTATGTCGCGGCTGATGTGGCGGCGGTGCTGGAAACGGTCAGCTTTGAGGATCTTTGCATCACCTCCGGCATCAAAATCAGCACCGAAGCCGCGCCTGCAGATGCGTTCCGGTTGGAGGATGTGCCGGACATTGCGGTGGTCTTTGCCCGCGCGGAAGGCACCAAATGTCAACGCTGCTGGAAGATCCTGCCGGATGTGGGCATGTATGCCTATGCTGGTGTCTGTGGCCGCTGCAACGATGCATTGAGCGAAGTGGAAGGAAACGGATCATGAAGAACATCCTCGCCAGCCTTGTTTGCCTTGTCGCACTAGCCGCTTGCGGCGGCGGCAATGACGGACCACCTCCGATGACCAGCGCGAGCGAGCGGGCGGTTGTGGCACAGGTGCGTGGGGTCAACCTCCGCATTCAGTACGATACGGCCATGACCGAGGGGGTCGTCTTCGTTACCTATGCCGAGCCTGTTCCGGGCATGGCGAATTGGCTGAGTATCAGCCGCGATGTGATCCCTACGGTCGAACAGGTGACAGGCTGCCGCTATCGCGGGGCACCGGTGCCGGAAAATCAGATTTTGGGGGACATCGGCGTGGGCAACGTCCCCGTTTCCTGCTGATCTGATGCAATACCGCAACCCAGAGGCCGTCGCGCGCATGAAGGCGGATTTTGACCGTCAGGGCGCGATGGCCGCGATGGGGATTACGGTTGGCGATGTGGCGCCGGGGCGCGTGGTGCTGGAGATGCCGTTTAATGCGGATTTCAGCCAGCATCACGGCTTCATGCATGCCGGTGTGATCACCACCGTCATGGACAGCGCTTGCGGTTTTGCTGCCTTTACGCTGATGGAGGCCGACGCCGAAGTGCTGACCGTGGAGTTC
This sequence comes from Cognatiyoonia sp. IB215446, assembly GCF_033963825.1. Taxonomy (NCBI): domain Bacteria; kingdom Pseudomonadati; phylum Pseudomonadota; class Alphaproteobacteria; order Rhodobacterales; family Paracoccaceae; genus Cognatiyoonia; species Cognatiyoonia sp. IB215446. The sequence continues at coordinate 1,215,538 of NZ_JAXBMD010000001.1, forward strand.
AAATGCAACTTCATGGCTCCGGCCAAGGGGGAGGCGTTCCGGTTTGAGGGCAATGTCGTCAAGGCGGGCCGGACACTGACCTTCACCGAAGGGAGGGCGGTGGCGATTGAAGCTGGGCAGGAGAAATTGGTCGCGACGATCTCGGCCACGATGATGGCCGTGCGCGGGTTGCAATGATTAGGCGAGAGGCCGTCACTGCCGCGTTGCTGGAACGGTCGGCCAGGTTAAGACCAGGCACGACCTTTTGCCCCTCGGAAGTGGCGCGTGACCTCGCGGAGGACTGGCGACCCTTGATGCCTTTGGTGAGGGAGGTGGCGGGGGAGATGCCGCAGATCATCGCCACGCAAAAGGGTCGAGACGTCGATCCTCTCGCGGCCAAAGGGCCAATTCGGCTGGGCCGCGCATGAGTGGAATTGTGGAAACCCCTGTTGGCCGTCTGGGCGCTAATAGCGACGGGCAGGCGATCACCCATCTGATTTGGGGGCGGGCGGGCAACCTGACAGAAGGGCCACTCGCCACGCAGTTTGTGGATGAGATGACGGGTTATTTTGCCGGTGAAAGGCAGGACTTCACCCTGCCGCTTGCGCCGAAAGGCTCCGCCTTTCAGAAGGATTTCTACGCTGCCCTTCTGGCCATTCCCTATGGCGAAACCCGGACATATGGCGATCTGGCGGGCGATCTTGGCGTCTCTGCCCAGGCGATCGGACAAGCCTGCGGTGCGAACCCGATTGCGATCCTGATCCCTTGCCACCGCGTGCTCGCCGCGAATGGTCTTGGCGGTTATTCGGGTGAGGGTGGGATTGAGTCAAAGGTGAAGCTGCTCCGGCTGGAAGGGGCGGCGGGTTTGTTGATTTAGCCGGGCTTGCGGGCCGGGATGATCTGCTGCGCAACCCCAGCCACCAGCAGATAGACGGATGTCACCACCAAGCCCCAATGCGCCCAGCTATTGGGGTCGAAATCCACCCAAGCCGCCCAACCCGCAAAGCCAGTCCAGGCCAGCGCCATCGGCAGGGTAATTGCCCGCCAGCGCTCGGTCCGCACGGGATGCACGAATTTCAGCGGCAGGAACATCGCAATCGCGAGGCTTCCGACGAGAAAGAGCGAGACCCAGAAATTGGGCTGCAGCGCAAAGATCACAAGCACCAGCATGTTCCAGCATCCCGGGAAGCCGGAAAAGGAATTGTCCTTTGTTTTCATGCGGGTGTCTGCGAAATACATCGCCGAGGCGAAGGTGATGATGATGATCGCAAACCACCCTGTCCAGCCAGGCAGCAGCCCAGATTTGAAAAGCGCATAGGCGGGTACGAAAACATAAGTCAGGTAGTCGATGATCAGGTCCAGCAGCACGCCGTCGAAGGAGGGTGAGTTGGTCTTGACATCATAGCGCCGCGCCAGCGGGCCATCGATGCCGTCAACGAAGAAGGCCACGACCAGCCAGAGGAACATGAGGCTCCATTCCTCTTCCACCGCAGCCAGCATGGCGAGCATCGCGAAAACGGCTCCAGTGGCGGTCAGCAGATGAACGAATAGGGCTTTGGCGCGTAAGGTCATCGGGGCTTCATGGTCGAAAATGGAGGCGGGGGCAATGGTCGTTCGTGATGTGGTCATCGCGGGCAAATGACGCAAGAAGCGGGCCGTTTTGTGGCACCCTTATGCTTTGGGATGTGCCTTGTCATAGACCTCCATCAGCTTCGCGGCGTCCACGGCGGTGTAAGCCTGCGTGGTCGAAAGTGATGCGTGGCCGAGCAGTTCCTGGATCGCCCGCAGATCACCCCCCGCAGCCAGCAGATGGGTGGCAAAAGAATGACGCATCGCGTGCGGCGTGGCGGTGGCGGGCAGGCCCAGCTGCATGCGCGCCTGCGCCATCACCTTTTGGATCGCGCGAGGCGACAATGGCCCGCTGCGCAAGGCGCGGAAGAGCGGTTTGTCGTTTTCAAGCGGATAGGGGCAAAGGCGCAGATAGGCGTCAACGGCGTCGCGCGCGGCATCGATAACCGGCACGATCCGCTCCTTGCCGCCTTTGCCGGTGATCCGCAGCACATCGGGCAGGGGAGCATCCTTGCCTTTCAGTCCCAGCGCCTCCGAAATCCGCAGGCCACAGCCGTAAAGCAGCGTGACCACGGCGCTGTCGCGGGCAGCCACCCAAGGCTCTGTCGCTTGGAATTCGACGGTGTCGATCATCGCACTGGCCGCATCAGGCGCCAAAGGTCGCGGGAGTTTCTTCTGAAATTTCGGCGCGCGGGTTGAGAGGACCGCTGTCGGCTCAAACCCCTCACGTTCGGAAAGCCAGCGATAGAAGGATTTCACCGCCGAAAGCGCCCGCGCGAGCGAGCGGACACCGATCCCGCGTCCCCGCTCATGCGCCATCCATGACCGCATGTCGCGGACCGAGATTCGTGCGATGGGGGCAAGCCCTTGCATCGCGCCATGATGCTGCGTCATGAAGGCGAGAAAGCCCAGAACATCCGTCTGATAGGCCTTCAACGTGTTCTCCGCCGCTCCGGCCAGCGCCCGTTCATGATCCAGCCACCGTGCCAACGCATCGCTGAGCGCCGGTGAGATCATCCCAGCCAGCGCTGCAGGCACCGCTCAAAAACGCCCGCGAAAAAGCCGAGCAGATCGGTGCCCTGTTGCGGTGTGAATTGCTGCGGATCGCCGCTGCCCATCACCAGGAGGCCCGGCAGGCGGTCACGCCCAAGGTCGAGTTTCAGGCAGGCCTCTGATTGGATATAGCCAGCACGCTCGCCATAAAGACTGCCGCCGACCTTGTGGAACTTGCGCAACGTGACTTGCCGCGCGGGCATGTTGCGGCCAAGGGTGATGTAGCCTTCGATAAAGTCTTCAGGCATCACCGCAACGGTCGGGCGCAGATCATCTGATGCTTGCGGATCAGCGCTTTCCAGCACCAGCCGGATCGCATCGACCCGCAAGATATCTGCCACATCGCCCGTTAAATCGATCAGGAATTGATCAAAGGATTGCGCATCCATCATCCGCAGGATCGCGCGATGCACCTGGTTGGTGCCGGCCAGATTGTCATAAGCGGCAGCGATGACATTGCGGTGTGTGTCTTCCAGCCGGTCGAACCGCGCCTCCAGCCGCTCCATTGCGACGCCACGCAGATCGACGATGTTACTGCCCAGAGCATCATCATTTGCGCCAACAAGCGCGCGCATCACATCAGCATCTTCCAAAAGGACATTGGGATTTGCGATGATCTTTTCACGAAGATCATCGGCCATGATTTGTTTGTTCATGTCTGCCTGCTCATTATTTGTTTTTGACAGGTTAGCAGAGGGTTGCAGGGATTTCTTCACTTAATTTGCATTGTGCATGCGACGGTGGTTTTTGCGCCGCACCTGGAAAGGCAAGGCGGGCGCTAGCGGCCAGCCTCTGCGCCAGCAAGAACGCTTTCAAAGAAACTGATCCGCCGCGCGGCATACTCGGCCCGACACTGGGCCTGCCCCTGATCAATGGCGCCCGGGTTGCGTCTGTTGATCTCGCAATCCAGGTCGCGGCCAGTGTTCCAGGTTTCCTGCGCCACAAGAAATGTTTCCATGAATTGCAGGTTCACAACGAGGCTGAGCGCGGTAAGCGTTTCGGTCAGTTGCTCGTCCATCAGCGCGTCCCAGGCCGTGGCCTCGGCCTGCCAGCAATTGGTAGTGTGGCTTGCCGGGTTGCAAGTGCCTGCGGCGATGACGCTGTCGCGCAGGCGGCCCAGGCATTGGCTGGCAGGTGCCTCAGGGCTGCGTGTGCTCAGACAAAAGCCAAGCGGGTCGTCCGGTGCTTCCTCGCCTAAACGGGCCAGCTGCCCTATTCCGTCAAACGGATCGTTGGGCGCAACACTGCCTTCATCGCAGCGCAGCGTCTGCGTCCGCCCGTCAGGCAGACGCACGATGATCCCGCCTTCGGCAAGGGTTGAGGGGTCGGTGCGGATACGGGATGCGGTGAACATCTCGTAGCCGTAATTGCCGTTAAAGAGGGTGACATTCTCGCGAACCGTGCCGTCATCGTCTTCCGACGGCGTGTAGCTGACATCATCAAAAGCGCGCGTCATTTCCAATGTGGGCGTGCCGCCTGTGGGGCCAAACGCGTAGGTGATCGTCTCGCCCGACCGACAGAGGTTCAGCGTGCGCGCGCCACCTTCAACGGTGCAATACATCAAGAGGGTCTCAGCAGAGCCGCAGCTATGGGCGACCTGAGCCGCCGAAATGTTGGGCCAAAGCGCCGTCAGCAGAGCCAGTTTCGCAAGCAGAGTCTTGGCTCTGATGATCATGCGCAGCCCCCTAGACGATCTTGATCCCGGCCTTTTCCGCATCCGCCATGAATGCCGCGAGGCCCTTGTCCGTCAGCACGTGATTGGCCATGGCTTTGATCACGCCGGGCGGGGCGGTGGCCACATCAGCGCCGATCTTGGCGCATTCGCTCATATGATTGGCTGAGCGGATGGAGGCCGCGAGTATATTGGTCTCAAACCCGTAATTGTCATAGATCGTGCGGATATCTTCGATCAGGTCCAGCCCATCCATGTTGATGTCATCGAGCCGCCCGATGAAAGGACTGATGAAGGTCGCACCCGCCTTTGCCGCGAGTAGCGCTTGATTGGCGGAGAAGCAGAGGGTCACGTTGACCATCGTGCCCTCATCCGTCAGCGTTTTGCATGTCTTCAGGCCCGCCCATGTGAGCGGCACTTTGACGGCGATATTGTCCGCGATCTTGGCCAGTTTACGGCCCTCCGCCAGCATGTCGTCTGCTTCGAGAGCGACGACTTCGGCGGACACAGGACCGTCAACCATGTCGCAGATTTCCTTGGTCACTTCGAGAATATCGCGCCCGGATTTCATGATCAGCGATGGGTTTGTCGTGACTCCGTCCACCATACCAAGGTCGTTGAGTTCCTTGATCTGGTCGATCTCGGCGGTGTCTACGAAAAACTTCATCTCATCTGCTCCGGGGAAGGGGTTGGCGTTTGCTCAGGCCTCGTTTACCTCAAGGGGGTCCGGGGGGAAAGGCCCCTACGTCAATCGGAGCGGTCTCATGGAGTCTCAGGTCTGGCTTGCATTCACATCGGCCTCAATTGCTTTGCTGCTGATCCCCGGCCCGACGGTGATCCTGGTGCTGAGCTATGCGATGAGCCAAGGGCGTAGGGTGGCGGTTGCGTCAGCGGCAGGGGTGGCGCTGGGTGATCTGATCGCGATGACGGCTTCGCTGGCCGGGTTGGGCGCGCTCGTGCTGACTTCGGCCACGCTCTTCACGGCGATCAAGTGGGTCGGTGCCGCCTATCTGATCTGGATGGGCATCGGCATGCTGAGAGCGGCGGGTCGTCAAAAGGGGTTGAGCGTGGTGGATGTGCCAGCCTTGCCAGCCAAAAGCATCTTTCGGAACGCGACATTGGTGACGGCGCTGAACCCCAAATCGATTGTCTTTTTCATCGCCTTTGTCCCGCAGTTCATTCGTCCTGACGCACCGCTTTTGCCGCAATTCGCGATCCTGATCGGCACCTTTGTGGGGTTGGCGGCGTTGAATGCGCTGGCCTATGCCCTTTTGGCCGACCGGCTGCGTGCCACGATCCGGCGACCCGCGATCCTCACCTGGATGACCCGTACGGGTGGTGCGGCGCTGATCACGATGGGGGCGCTGACGGCTACCTTACGCCGTGCCAACTGAGTTCTTTCACGAGGGCGATCTGGTCGGGGTACTGACCACACAGCCCTTGGACCGTTTGCTGGACTACAAGGCGCCCGAAGGCGGTTGCCATCTGGGCGCGTTTGTTGAGGTGCCGCTGGGGCCGCGCAAGGTGCTGGGCGTCGTCTGGGGGCCGGGCAAGGGAGACTATGACCGGGCAAAAATCCGGTCGGTGATCCGCGTGTTGGATGTAGCCCCGATGCGCGATGAGATGCGGGAGTTTCTGGGCCGGGCAGCGGATTATACGCTGACGCCGATGCCTGCGATGCTGCGGCTCGGCACGCGGGCACCGGGGCTGGGTGATCCGCAATCGATGCGCAAGGTTTATCGGCTGGGATCGGGCGACGCGGACCGCATGACCGATGCCCGCCAAAAGGTTTTGAGCGTCTTGCGCGATTATGGCGGCCTTTCGTTCACCTTGCGCGAGTTGGCCGAGATGGCGGGGGTCGGGACATCTGTCGTCAAAGGCCTCGTCAAGCTGGGGGCCGTGTCCGAGGAAGAGGCACCGCGCGACACGCCCTATCCCCGGCTCGACCCCGACTGTGGCGGCAAGGAACTGAGTCCCGATCAGGCGGCGGGGGCGGAGGCGCTGCGCAAGGCCTTGCTGTCGGACAGCTACAGCACAACCCTGCTGAAAGGGGTGACCGGATCGGGCAAAACCGAGGTCTATCTGGAGGCGGCGGCGGAATGCCTGCGCATGGGCCGGCAGGCGTTGGTGCTGTTGCCGGAAATCGCGCTGTCAGGAGAGTTCATCACACGGGTCGAGGCGCGGTTTGGGATGAAACCCGCCGAATGGCATTCCGGTGTGACCATGACCGAACGTCGCCGCTGCTGGCGCATGGTCGGGCAAGGGGATGCGCAGCTGGTTGTGGGCGCCCGTTCAGCGCTGTTTCTGCCCTATCAGAACCTCGGGCTGATCGTCGTCGATGAAGAACATGACACATCCTATAAGCAGGAGGATGGGGTCCTATACAACGCGCGCGACATGGCCGTGCTGCGGGCGGCGATCAATGGGGCGCAGGTGGTGCTCGCCTCCGCCACGCCGAGCTTGGAAAGTTGGGCGAATGTGGAGGCGGGGAAATACGCCAAGCTGGAACTGACGTCGCGCTTTGGAGCGGCAGTCATGCCGAAGATGACGGCAATTGATATGCGGGTCGAAGATGTGCCATCGGGGCGGTGGGTTTCACCCGCCCTACAGGCAGCGATCCAGACGCGCCTTGAGAAAGGTGAGCAATCGCTCGTCTTCTTAAATCGCCGGGGCTACGCCCCGATTACACTCTGCCGCGCCTGTGGCCACCAGATCGGCTGTGATCATTGCGATGCGCGCATGGTCGAGCACCGGTTCCTCAAGCGGCTGATGTGCCACCAATGCGGTGAGACCAAGCCGATGCCAACGGTGTGCCCGGCCTGCGGTGCCGAAGACAAGCTGAGCGCGGTGGGCCCCGGCGTTGAGCGGATGGGCGAAGAGATTGCGGGGCTGTTTCCCGATGCCCGGATCGCGGTGCTGTCGTCGGACCTTTATGGCTCGGCCCGCGCGATGAAGGCGCATATCGAAGAGATCGCGGCAGGCGGGACGGACATCATCATCGGGACGCAATTGGTGGCGAAGGGGCACAACTTTCCGCTGCTGACGCTGGTGGGTGTGATTGACGCTGATTTGGGCCTGCAAGGGTCTGATTTGCGGGCCGCTGAGCGAACCTTTCAGCTGATGCGTCAGGTGGCAGGCCGTGCTGGGCGTGGCGACACGCCAGGCGAGGCTTTGTTGCAGACCTATCAGCCGGAGCACCCGGTGATCGGGGCGATCCTTGCGGGCGATGAAGAGGCGTTCTGGGCCGCAGAAGCCGCCGAGCGCAAAGCGGCGGGTGTGCCGCCTTACGGACGTATGGCGGGGATTATCCTGAGCAGCCCGAATGTGCAGGAAGTCTTTGATCTGGGTGGAGAGATGGCGCGGCTGGATGCGCCCTTGCGCCAGATCGGTGCGCAGGTTTTTGGCCCGGCGGCAGCCCCGATTGCGCGCGTTAGGGGGCGGCACCGTGTACGCCTTTTGGTCAAGGCAGAGAAAACGGCCGCCCTGCAGCAAGCGCTGTCAAAATGGGTCGGGCAATTCAAGCTGCCCACAAATCTGCGCATGGCGATCGATATCGACCCGCAGAGCTTTTATTGATCCTTGATCTTTTCACCCATTTCCTCGCGCCAATGGCGGCGGCAGAGTGAGACATAGCGATCATTCCCGCCGATGGCGATCTGTTCGCCGCTGGTGAGGACCTGCCCGTATTCATCCTTGCGCACGACCATCGTGGCCTTCTTGCCGCAATGGCAGATCGTGCGGACCTCGCGCATTTCATCCGCCAAAGCCAAAAGCGCCGCAGAGCCCGGAAAAAGCTTGCCCATGAAATCGACACGCAGCCCGTAAGTCATGACGGGGACTTCCAGATCGTCCACCGCGCGGGCCAGTTCCCAAACCTGTTTGCGTTCGAGAAACTGCGCCTCGTCCACGAAGACACAAGCACATGGCCCCTCATCCAGACGCCGCTTGATCTTTTCAAACAGATCTTCGCCGGGTGCAAATGTATCGGCCGCGGCGCCAATCCCGATCCGGCTGCCGATCCGGCCTTCACCGGCGCGGTTATCAAGCTGCGCGATCATCAGATAGGTCTTCATGCCCCGTTCGATGTAATTGTGCGAGGCCTGCAAAAGCACGGTCGATTTGCCCGCGTTCATGGTGGAATAGTTAAAGTACAGTTTTGCCATAAGCGGCTGCTTACCGCCGGTTTTATCGTTTTGGCAAGATACCTTGCGGCAGGTGCGGGCAAAGCCGCTTGTGGATCGCGATCCGTAACCAAAATGACACCCGTCGGCATCACATACGCGTTCCTTGCGTCCAAAAACTGCGGACTGTTTTACAATGGCACAGGTCCGCTTCATCTTGCATGGGAATAAGGGGGCAAGTTTCCCCAAAGGCTGCGGTAGTGGCGTAAGAAGGAGTACACGCATGGCGAGTTATGTCGGGTATCTGAAGAAACATAGCGAGGCGCTGGTCAAGGATGTCGGGATCGAAAACGCCTGCGAGTTGACCGGTAAATCCAAGGCCACGCTGGGCCGCTATTATTCGGATCACGACGAACATGCCGACCGGTTCATGCCAATCGATACCGTGGCAAAGCTGGAGGCCGCCTCATCCTATCCGCATGTGACCTCGGCCCTCGCTGAAATTCGCGGCATTACAATGTCTTACGACACCACGCGCAATAATGCGGAAGGTGAGATCAATACCGATGTGATCAAGCTGAGCCAGCGTTTCGCCTTGCTGATGGCGGAGTATAATCAGTCGATTGCCGACGGAGTGATCACGGTGAATGAGGCCAAAAGGCTCTTGCGGGAAACAACGGCGCTGCAGAAGGTTTTGATCGACATGAAGCTGCGACTGGAAGAAGAGGCCGGGCGATGAGCATCGATACATCCGATATGCCCAATATTGTTCCGGGGGCGTTGCAACCGCTTGATTTTGCTGCCCTTGCAGGTCCCGATGATCTCGGGCATCCGCCGCGTATCCTGTTGCTTTACGGCTCGTTGCGCGAAACCAGCTATTCGCGGCTTGCGGCGGAGGAAGGCGCGCGGGTGCTGCGCGCGCTGGGCTGCGAGACGCGGTTTTTCAACCCGTCCGGCCTGCCGTTGCCCGATGATGTGGATGCGGATCATCCCAAAGTGGCGGAGCTGCGCGATCTGGTGATGTGGTGCGAAGGCATGGTCTGGTCGAGCCCCGAACGGCACGGCGCCATGACGGGGATCATGAAGACACAGGTGGATTGGGTCCCGTTGTCACCCATTGGCGGCATCCGCCCGACGCAAGGCAAGACGCTGGCGGTCATGCAGGTCTCTGGCGGGTCGCAATCCTTCAATGCTGTCAATCAGTTACGTATCCTGGGGCGCTGGATGCGCATGATCACAATCCCCAATCAATCCTCTGTCCCGATGGCGTGGAAAGAGTTTGAGAACGGGCGGATGAAGCCGTCATCCATGTATAACCGCATCGTGGACGTGATGGAGGAATTGGCGCGGTTCACGCTGATGACCCGTGGTCGCGATGCGATGCTGACGGATCGGTATTCGGAGCGCGTGGAAAGCCTTGAAGATGTCCACAAACGCGTGAGTGGCTAGACCAGCGGCACGAAGGGCACGCCGCAGGCGGTGAGGGTGAGAAATGCGAGGATGATCAGGGTCGTCTTCATGCGCGGCGCTCCACAATCACGGAACCAACGGAATAGCCCGCGCCGAACGAGCAGATGATGCCTTTGTCGCCATCCGCCAGATCATCGGAGTATTTCGAGAACGCGATCATCGACCCGGCGGACGACGTGTTGGCGTAATCCTGCAGGATATTGGGCTGCTCGCCTGCCTCTGGGTTCCGCCCCAGCACCTTTTTCCCGATATAGTCGTTCATCGTCTTGTTCGCCTGATGCAGCCAAAGCCGCTTCAGGTCACCCGCCGTGATCCCTGTATCGTCCATATGCTCGGCGATATGTTGGCTGACGAGCGGCAACACCTCTTTGAACACTTTGCGCCCATTTTGCATGAATTGCATGTCACGCCGGTCTTCCATCCGGTCCTGCGTGCGGCGCAGATAGCCATTGTTGTTGCGGATGTTGTTGCTGAATTGCGTGGCGCAACGGGTGGAGAGGATGCTGAACCGGTCGCCGCTCAGGTCGTCGTCACGCTCCAGAACTGCGGCAGTCGCTACGTCGCCAAAGATGAAGTGACAATCGCGGTCGCGCCATTCCAGATGGGCCGAGCAGATTTCGGGGTTGATCACCAACGCCCGGCGGATCGAGCCAGAACGGATCATGTCGGCAGCGGTTTGGATGCCGAACGTGGCGCTGGAACAGGCTACGTTCATGTCAAAGGCAAAGCCGCCCGCGCCCAGAAGCTCTTGAATTTCGACACCAATTGCGGGGTAGGCGCGCTCCATATTCGACGCAGCGCAGATCACCAGATCAATATCCTCGGCGGCGACACCGGCCTGCGCGAGCGCCTTGTTTGCAGCATCGACACCAATTTCGGCCATGTAGCCGGGGGCTTCATCATCGCGCGGCGCAAGCCTCGGGAACATACGCTTGGGGTCAAGAACGCCCTCTTTGTCCAGTACATAGCGGCGTTCGATGCCTGATGCAGCCACGATGAAATCAGTTGAGGAATGCGCCTTCGCCTCTGCTTCGCCGCTCTCGATAGCCATCGCGTTTTCGGCATTCCACTGGTCGGCATAGGCGTTGAACGCGACGACCAATTCATCGTTTGTAATGACCTGATCAGGTGTGAACACCCCGGTTCCGGTGATGGCGACGTTGTGCATGGGCTCCCCCCGAATTAGTTCGGGGAAGATAGGGGGAGCAGGGATCAAATGTCCACCGGTGGCGGTGCGTCACCCTGCAGCGTGTTTGATGATCAGGTGCGGCGTAACCGGATGACGACGTCGACCGAAGCGATCTCGGCCCCTTCGGGCGCCTCAGGCAGCTTGCAGATCTCCAGCTCTTCGGCTGGCGCATCGCTCAGGCTTGCGGTGTCTTCCCAATAGAAATGGGGATGGTCGGTCATATTAGTGTCGAAGTAGCTTTTTGACCCATCCACTGTAATCTCACGCACAAGCCCCGCATCGCAGAACGCGCGCAGCGTGTTATAGACCGTGGCCAGCGACACTTTCGCGCCGACATTCGACGCCGCTTCATAGAGGCTTTCAGCCGTCACATGCCGATCCTGCCCATCGCCCACAAGCAGACCCGCCAGCGTCATACGCTGCCGCGTCGGGCGCAGGCCCGCGCCAGCGAGCCAGTCAGAACTGCGTTTTGTTTCGATCTCGGTCATGGTCGCTCGTCAGCTGCCGCTCCCCTTTAATATGGGGGAAATGTGTTGCGGATCAATTGCAAATCGTTCTCAACCTTCCGAATCCGGCAGTTACTTGCCCTTGGAAAGCCTGTAATGCTAGAGAACGGCGATCGTAGCAGTCAAGAATGAGACCAGATATATGGCGGATTATCCCACCAGCTTTGACAAGGACGACCTGTTAAAATGTGCCCGTGGTGAGCTGTTTGGCCCCGGCAATGCGCAATTGCCCGCGCCGCCTATGCTCATGATGGACCGGATCACGGACATTTCGGGCGATGGCGGGGCCCATGGCAAGGGGCATGTCCTGGCAGAGTTCGATATCACGCCCGATCTGTGGTTCTTTGAATGCCATTTTCCCGGCAATCCGATCATGCCGGGTTGCCTGGGGCTGGATGGGCTGTGGCAATTGACCGGCTTCAACCTCGGCTGGCGCGGCTGGCAAGGGCGTGGCTACGCGCTGGGCGTGGGCGAGGTAAAGCTCACCGGCATGGTCCGCCCCGACCGCAAGATGCTGACCTACAAGATCGACTTCACGAAGGCCGTCCAGACCCGGCGCCTGACCATGGGCGTCGCCGACGGCGTGGTCGAGGCCGATGGCGAGGTGATCTATCAGGTCAAGGACATGAAGGTCGCGCTGAGCGAGAGCTGAAGAGGTGCTGGGTAATTTTTGCTAACACCAATCACCCAATTATTCTGCGGACGTTCGTGCGCAACCGGCTGGCGGGGTTTGTGGAGTGACTAAGCACGATTGATTGCATGCTGCGGCCAAAGATACAGGTGAGCGAGGCCGATGGAGACTGCCCCGATCGGATGATTGTCGCTTGAGTAAATGATTGCAAAACTTTGGAAAGTCTCGCCAGATCCATCGGACCTGCCAATTATATCTGTAGTAAGGGGCTTGGGTGCCGAACCGCATCACAAAACTGAGATGTTGGCTGTGAGCCTTGTTGGTTGCTCCGTGCCACGGTTCGAATGCCCTCGCAAAGTACTGTCGCTTGTGTTGTTGCAAAAATTGGCCCTGAGGTCATAGCATGCATCAAATAAGCGCCGGATGACCGATGTATTGGCATACAATCGCTTGATTGAGCCTCCACGAAGGCGTGCATACGCGTTAGGCAAAAAACCAGCAACACAGCACGGGAGATATTGAGCGCTCTAAAAAAGTTGGTGTGGAACATGTCTCGGATGTTAAATTCAGTGAATTCTTCAAAGATTCCGCGCCATCTAAAGCCTGCATTGTTGGTCATTCCATGAAGCCCGTGGAATCAATCCAGAACTGAAGCAGCAACTGTCTTAGCAGACATCGGATCAGTAACGTCGAGCCGCAAGAGCTCAACATTGTCGAGCTTGCCCAGTCGTTGCGAATTCTCAGCGGCGAAGCTTTGAACTCAATATCCAAAGAAATATGAAACACTTAAGGCGAAGATGAGAACGTCTACAGCTCGCGATATGGCAAACATTGCAGAAGGGTTGTGGTTTAGCACATCACACGGCGATCAGATGGACGTCATATCCAAGCTTTTCATTGTTTGCCCTTTCGAAACGCTCACTGTAGCCCCGACTTCCTTAACCGGGGAGATTGTGGCAAATAATCGGGCTTTGCGGACAGTCCTTGCCGACGCACTATTTCGCTTGGCCATCGCGTTTCAAGTTGCCCTGGGATGGCTTGAACATTCGCCAAGGGCAGGCTAGCCCCATGCCAAATCGTCAGTAAAGGAACTCTGCCATGCCCAACCCGTCCCTTTTGATCCTTGCCGGTGACGGTATCGGCCCCGAAGTCATGGATGAGGTGAAGCGGATCATCGCGTGGTTCGGTGACAAGCGGGATCTGGTCTTTGATGTCTCCGAAGATCTTGTGGGTGGGGCAGCCTATGACGCGCATGGCGTGCCCTTGCATGACGACACGATGGCCAAGGCACAAGAGGTGGACGCGGTGTTGCTCGGCGCTGTGGGTGGGCCGAAATACGATGATCTCGATTTCAGCGTGAAGCCTGAGCGGGGCCTTCTGCGCCTGCGCAAGGAGATGGACCTTTTCGCCAACCTGCGCCCCGCGCAATGCTTTGACGCGCTGGCCGATTTCTCATCGCTCAAGCGCGATGTTGTCGCGGGCCTTGATATCATGATCGTCCGCGAACTAACCTCCGGCGTCTATTTCGGCGAGCCACGCGGCATTCATACCGAGGACAACATGCGCGTCGGCATCAACACCCAGCGCTACACCGAGGCCGAGATTGAACGCGCCGCCCGCGCCGCTTTCGATCTGGCTATGAAGCGGAACAAAAAGGTCTGCTCGATGGAGAAGGCCAACGTGATGGAAAGCGGGATCCTCTGGCGCGAGGTCGTGACCGAGGTGCATGCCGATTATCCGGAAGTCGAACTGAGCCATATGTATGCCGATAACGGCGCGATGCAGCTGGTGCGTGCGCCCAAGCAGTTTGACGTGATACTCACCGATAACCTCTTTGGCGATATCCTGTCCGACTGCGCGGCCATGCTGACGGGGTCCTTGGGTATGTTACCTTCGGCCTCGCTCGGCCTGCCGATGGCCAATGGACGACCCAAAGCGATGTATGAACCAGTACACGGTTCGGCCCCGGACATCGCGGGGCAGGGCAAGGCCAACCCGATTGCCTGTATCCTGAGTTTTGCGATGGCGCTGCGCTATTCCTTTGATGAAGGGGCAGAGGCGGACCGCCTCGAAGCGGCCATCGAAAAAGTCCTCGCCGAAGGCGCCCGCACAGGTGATCTGATGGGGCCAGAGGGCGGTACGCCGCTCAGCACCACGCAAATGGGCGATGTGATCATCGAAGCATTGGACGCAAGCCTGTGATCCAAATTCGGGCGTATTCCCCAAGCGATGCGCCCGACATGCTTGAGCTGAACCGGCACGTGCTGAAATACTACAATCTGGACGCAGCCACTGATCAGGAAGAGCAGCGGCTGATCGCGCTCTTGGATGGCAGGCGGCATCTGTCTTGCGAACTGGCCTATGTCGATGGGCGGCCTGCCGGTTTTGCCACCTGGGTGCTGACCTTTCCGGCGGGTACGGGCACCGCGCTTTACATGAAAGAGCTTTTCGTCGCGCCCGGTTTTCAGGACCAAGGCGTGGGCAAAGCCCTGATGGCGCATCTGGCCCGGATCGCACGGGATGAGGGCTGCAAGCGCATCGACTGGCAGACAGATGGTGACAATGCCGGCGCGCAGGCGTTTTATGGTGCCATGGGCGCGCCGGTCATCGACAAGGTCAGCTATCGCGTGACGGCGGCTGACTTTGACAGGTTCAGCCGGTAGCAAGGCGCCACGACGCAAAGGAAAGATCATGTCCCCCAATGCCAAAGGTGCCGTTCTCGCGCTTCTCGCCTTTGGCGTCTTTTCGACCCATGACGTGGTCGTCAAGGTGCTGGGGGGCACCTATTCCCCGATCCAGATCGTCTTTTTCAGCGTGCTCCTGAGCTTCCCCCTCGCCACGATCATGCTCATGCGCGACGCCAAACCGGGGACACTGGTGCCTGTCCATCCATGGTGGCTGGCCCTGCGCACGGTGGCGGCGGTGATCACAGGTGTTTCGGCCTTCTACGCATTTTCAGTCCTACCGCTCGCGCAGACCTATGCGATCCTCTTCGCCTCGCCCCTGCTGATCACGGTTCTGGCCATTCCCGTTCTGGGGGAAACCGTCCGGCTACGCCGCTGGCTTGCGGTCATTGTGGGCCTGGTGGGTGTGCTGGTCGTGCTGCGCCCTGGGCAAACGGAGCTCTCACTGGGCCATCTCGCGGCCTTGAGCGCTGCAGTTGGCGGATCGGTTGCGTCAATTATCGTCCGCAAGATCGGCGCCGATGAGCGGCCTGCGGTGATGCTACTTTACCCCATGGTCGTGAATTTCGTGCTGATGGCCTGCGCCTTGCCGTTTGTCTATCAACCAATGCCGATTGAGCATCTGGGGCTCTTAGGCGTAATCGCGGTCTTTGCCTGGACGGCGAGCCGCCTTGTCATCGCCGCCTATCAATCGGGTGAAGCCGCGATCATCGCGCCAATGCAATATAGCCAGATCGTCTGGGCCACGCTCTTTGGATTTTTCTTCTTTGATGAGACCGTGGATACGGCCACGGGGGCAGGTGCCGCGATCATCATCGCAAGCGGCCTTTACATCGTGCTGCGCGAAAGCCGCAGCGGCGCGTCCGAGAATACGCCCGTCCTGCGCACCCGGTCGCGGTCTGAGACGGCCACGACCCCGCGCGTGTCACTCTTCATGCGGATTGCCGGCAAGACTCCCCCGCGCAAAGAGTAAAGCTACTGCGCCGCCATCTGCTGTTGCGCCTCCGGCGGGGCAAAGCTGTGCGGGTTCGCCCGCGCCCAGCGCTCGCGATAGATCGGGTTGTCGTCGCCATCATCCAACAGGAACCCTTCGCGCAGATAGGTGTAGACATCTGCCGCCTCTGTCATCTGTCCATCACCGCGCCGTGTCATGAAATGATAGGGCAGGAAACCGCAGGGATTATCGAGGCCCGCCGCCCCAGCCATTTCGCCCAGTGCCTTGAGCGTATTGTTGTGAAAGCGCGCGACACGCTTGTATTTGTCGTTCACGTTCAGTGCTTTCTGCCGCAAAGGGTCTTGCGTGGTCACACCCACCGGGCAGTGGTTCGTGTGGCAGGCCTGCGCCTGAATGCAGCCGATGGCGAACATATAGCCTCGTGCCGAATTACACCAATCAGCCCCCAGCGACAGGGCGCGCGCAATGTCAAAGGCGCTGACGATCTTGCCCGCCGCGCCGAGCTTGACCTCATCCCGGATGCCAGCGCCCCGCAGCGTGTTGTGGACAAATGTCAGCCCCTCAACCATGGGCATGCCGACGTGATTGGCAAATTCGAGTGGAGCCGCTCCGGTGCCGCCTTCACTGCCATCCACCACGATGAAATCGGGGATGATGCCTGTTTCCAGCATCGCCTTAACGGTACACATGAATTCCCGCCGGTGCCCGATGCAAAGCTTGAAGCCGACCGGCTTGCCCCCCGACAGGTCACGTAGCCGGCCAATGAATTGCATCAATTCCATCGGGTTCGAGAATGCAGAATGCGCCGCGGGCGAGACGCAATCCACTCCCATCGGAATGTCGCGCGCCTCGGCAATTTCGGGTGTGATCTTGGCCGCTGGCAACATGCCACCATGGCCGGGTTTCGCCCCCTGGCTCAGCTTCAGTTCGATCATTTTGACCTGATCATTGCCCGCCTGTTTGGCGAATTTGTCGGGGTTGAACGTGCCGTCGTCATTGCGGCAACCGAAATAGCCCGAACCGATCTCGTAAATCAGATCGCCGCCGCCTTCGCGATGATAGCGGCTGATCCCGCCTTCGCCGGTATCATGGGCAAATCCACCCATTTTGGCACCCTTGTTCAGTGCCAGAATGGCATTCGCCGAAAGCGCCCCGAAACTCATCGCCGAGATATTATAAAGCGACGCCATATAGGGTTGCTTGCATTTCGACCCGCCGACTTTCACTCGGAAATCACTCGTCTCAAAATGCGTGGGCACGACCGAATGGGTTAGCCAGGAATAGCCTGCTTCGTAGATCATTTCATGACTGCCGAAGGGCCGCTTGTCTTCGGCACCCTTCGCGCGCTGATAGACCAGTGAGCGCTGTTCGCGGCTAAAAGGTTGCTCTTCCTGATCGCTTTCAATCAGGTATTGCCGAATCTCAGGACGGATTTTTTCAAACAGAAATCGGATATTCCCCAGAACCGGATAATTCCACAAAACCGCATGCCGGTTTTGGGTGACGTCGTGAATACCAATCGCCGTCAGGATAGCGAAGATAGCGGCCAGAATGAAAACCCAAGGCGCCCAGAACCCGATCACAAAACAAATCACGGTCATCAGCGCCACAAACACGAAAGTCGCGTAGCGCTGTAATGAGATCAATGCACGCACAACAGAATCCTCCCCTGCCTGAGGCTACATTAGAACCGCGATATGCTTAACGAAAGGTGGTTCACAGCGAATGTGATGGGCGCGCCGAATGAGCGGGCCCGGACCGGCTCAGTTCACCTTGATCAGTGGTTGCTGCAGCCCGACCTGCGGACGGTTCTCGGGAATGTAGAACCCTGTGCCGTCAACATGTTTGCCGCCCATGAAAAGCATGTTTGGCGTGTCCTCGCGGACATAAAGGAAGTCGTGGTCGATGACGAAATCGCTGCCTTCAACGAACTTCAAAAGGACGCAAGGCTGGCCAAGGATATCCCGATCCACGCCCAGTTCAAACGGACCCGCTCCGCAAGCACCTGCGGGCAATTGGTTCAACTGATCGACCATTGGCGCTGCCAGAACCGTGAGGTTCAGTTTCTCATTCAGCACGTAATCCTGCGACCATGCCCCGTTGGCCGCAGGATTGGGGCCATGCCAGACAATGTCGCCGGCAAAATCATAAGTGATCGCGGGGATCGCACAGGCCGGATCAGCATAAACCGTGATGCTTGCCGCAAACCCTCCGGTCTCGTCATAGGTAAAGTCGCGTGTCAGATAAGTCGTGGTCGGCACGGCGTTGGGATTGGCCGCGTTTGTCTGCGGCCGGATTTCGCAACTGATCGAGGTCCATTGGCCGACAATCCGGTTCTGCAGACCGGCAAGGCTGGTGTCTTCGGCAAAGGACGGGCTGGCCAAAAGGGCAAGGGCGGACAGGATGGAAAGGCGCATCGTAATCTCCATTTGCTTGACGATGCTTCCTAATCTGCGCATAGAATTGGTTGTGGCAACTAGTCATCATTTTCTGAGGTAGTCATGAAAACGGAACTTATGGTGCCGGATAAGGACGAAAACTGCCCCGTGACCCATTGCCTGTCGGTGGTTGGCGGCAAGTGGAAGCCGCTTTTGCTGTTCTGCATCACCCATGGGGTGGACAGATTCGGCGCGATGCAACGGGCCATCCCTGCGATTACCAAGCAGATGCTGACCCAGCAATTGCGCGAGCTTGAGGCGGACGGTCTGATCTCACGCACCGTCTTTCCGCAAGTGCCGCCGCGTGTGGACTACGCCCTGACGGACCGTGGCCGCACGATCCTACCCGTCATCGACGCGATGCGGGATTGGGGCGCGCGGGACCTTAGAAATCCGGGCTGACGCCGGGCAGGTTGAGCGCCTTGATCAGGTCGCGGAGTTCCTGACGCGCGGCGAGGTTTGACATGCTCAGGCTGGTCACCCCGATATCGCGCAAATCGAGCAGGGTCAGTCCGCGCGGGAAAAGCTCGCGAAAGACCACGCGCTCGGAAAAGCCGGGTGCAGGACGGAACCCGATCCGCTTGGCAAGCTTGTCGATTGCGCGCTGCATCTTCTCCTTGTTGATCATCGCGGTGGTGCCCAGCCGGTTGCGCACGACCACCCAGTCAATCGGGTTCATGCGGGCCTCTGACCGCATCTGGCGCGCGGCCCAGACCATCTCGGAATAGACAGAAGGCCCGATAATCTGTTCCCCCTCGCCATCGACATGGGCAAGCAGGTCGAAATCGACAAAACTGTCATTCAGCGGTGTGATCAACGTGTTGGACATCGCATGGGCCAATTGGCTCAGGCGCGTGTGTGAGCCCGGGCAATCGATCAGGATAAAGTCGCATGCGTCATGCATCGCCTCGACCGCGCGACCCAGAGCTTGATCGTCGGCATTCTGGCCGGGCTGAAGATCGCCCGACCCAATCTCGGGTAGGTCGACGTAATCGGGCGTGGGCAGATCAAGGCCCTCCTTCGCCAGAAACCCCCGCCTGTTTGCGATGTACCGCCCCAAGGTCTGCTGCCGCAAATCCAGATCCAGCGTGCCGATCTTGTGGCCCATCCGCGCCAGTGCCGTCGCCACATGCATCGACACGGTCGATTTGCCAGCCCCGCCCTTTTCGTTGCCGACAACGATGATATGCGCCACGCCAATGTCCTTGTGATCTGGTTTGCCGAAAAGCTCTATATGGCTTCTGATTGCGGCATGGAAGCGCCAGCATCAGGAAATTGCGTGGCGTTTGCCTTGACATGGGGCGGCAGGCCCATCATGTCACCCCCAACCGATGCAGGCTGCCGCGTGAGCAGCGCGGGACGTCACCGTCATCCGCACCACATCGACCACTCAGGTTCCCATCATCACGCGAGGGCGCCGCGCCGGGCAGAGACCGGGCGCTACCTTGCCACCACCCATCGACAGATGGGTCATTTTTGCTGTGGGCGCTTTGCCCGCAAGAACAGGATATCCATTATGGATTTTGACATGCTGGGCCTCGCGCCCCGACTAACCAAGACCTTGAAAGCACAAGGCATTACCGATCCGACCCCGATCCAGAAACAGGCCATTCCGCACGCGATGAACGGGCGCGACGTGATGGGTCTCGCCCAGACCGGCACCGGGAAAACGGCGGCCTTCGGCCTGCCGATGATCCACGCGCTCTTAAAGGCTGGCGTGAAGCCACAGGCCAAAACGGCGCGCGGGTTGATCCTCGCCCCTACCCGTGAACTGGCCAAACAGATCTCTGAAAACCTGACCGCCTATACCAAAGGCAGCCATCTGAAAGTGGCGCTGGTAGTTGGCGGTGCCGGGATCGTAGGCCAAACCAGGCGGCTTGCGGGCGGTGTTGACCTGCTTGTCGCGACACCAGGCCGACTGATCGATCTTTTGGACCGGCGCGCCGTGCGGCTCGACCAGACGATCTATTTGGTGCTCGATGAAGCCGATCAGATGCTGGATATGGGCTTTATCCATGCGCTTCGGCAGATCGCACCGCTTTTGTCCAAATATCGCCAGACCATGATGTTTTCGGCCACTATGCCAAAGCTGATGAACGAGTTGGCGCAAACCTATCTGACTGATCCTGTCCGCGTGCAGGTGAACCCACCCGGGCAGGCCGCGCGCAAGATAAATCAGAGTGCCCATTTCGTTGCACAGGCGGCGAAGCTCGACCTTCTGGTCGAACTCCTCGACGCCCACCGCGATGACCGCGCCATCGTCTTTGGTCGCACCAAGCACGGGTGCGAGAAACTGTCCAAGGTGCTGGTCAAGAAAGGTTTTGCAGCGGATTCAATCCACGGCAACAAATCGCAAGGGCAGCGGGATCGCGCGCTGAAGGCGTTCAAGGAAGGTAAAGTACGGGTACTGGTCGCCACGGATGTGGCCGCTCGCGGCATCGACATTCCTGATGTGCGGTTCGTCTACAACTATGACCTACCCAACGTGGCTGAGAACTATGTGCACAGGATCGGACGCACCGCCCGCGCTGGCGCAGATGGCAGCGCAGTGGCGCTTGTCGCGCCCGACGAGATGATCGAGCTGCAGGACATCGAAAAGACGATGAAGGAAACAATCCCCACAGCCTCCGGACGGCGTTGGGAGGTTCAGCCGGGCCAGAAAAAGCGACCGAACGGCGGCCCGCGTCGTGGCGGCCCGCAGGCAGTCAAACGCGGGGGCAGTTCGAGCAAGTACGGCGACAAACGTAGACGCGGTAGTAGATCGCGCAGGAAATCAGCGGCTTAAGGGCTCGAGCACTGCTGCGGGTCCGAAGGCAGCAAACGCCGCCTTAAGAATGTCATTAAAGGTGGACACGGTCTGCTTTGGGCCCAGGCCACCAATGCCGTAAGAGTCGTCGATGATCGCCGTCGAGACCTCACTCAGTTTTCTGATCCCGGCTCGCTTGTTCTTGAGCTTTGCTAGCCTCTTTCCTGTACGTTGGACCGGGTTCTTAGAAGGAAATCTGCCAAATAATTGGCACTGGACTAACGGAGAGCAAGAGCGAGAGATACACCGACATCGCACGTTTATGTTCTGGGGTTGCGTTCGCAATGGATGTCATGGCGTCCTTCGTTCACCGGGCAACAAGAAGCATCCAGTTTCTCACTTTAGCCCTGCAACGCCCTCACGCCCACATCCCCCTCTTCCCGTGCCTGCATGGCCAGCACGGCAGCGTGGGCGGCGGCGGCGGTCGTGAAGTAGGGGATTTTGTCGTAGAGGGCGACGGCGCGGATGTCGCGGCTGTCCTCAACTGCCTGCGCGCCCTCGGTCGTGTTGAAGACCAGGGCGATGTGCCCGTCTTTCAGCCGGTCGACGATGGTCAGCCCGCCCTCGTAGACCTTGTTCACCACTTCGCAATCAATCTGGTTTTCACTGAGCCAGGCAGCGGTGCCGCGGGTGGCCACGATGGCGAAACCTAGTTTCAGGAGCATTTGCGCCGCTTCCAGCATATCCGCGGTCTTGTCCGCGTCCTTGATCGAGATGAACACCGTGCCAGCGTCAGGCAGGTTGGTGCCCGCGCCCAGCTGCGCCTTGAGGAACGCGCGGGGGAAGGACCGGTCCCAGCCCATGACCTCTCCGGTTGAGCGCATTTCGGGGCCGAGGATCGTGTCGACGCCGGGGAAGCGGGCGAAGGGCAGCACGGCCTCTTTCACGCTGAACCACGGGGTGTTCGGGTTGGCGAGGGTGAAGGCATCGCCCAGGGGCAGGATCTCCATCGGGTTGTCGGTGACCGGGTAGGGGTCGCGCAGGGGGAAGTTTGAGAGCGGCTCGCCCGCCATCAGCCGCGCGGCGATGGAGGCGATGGCTGAATCCGTCGCCTTGGCCACGAAGGGCACGGTGCGGGAGGCGCGGGGGTTGACCTCGATCAGGTAGACGACCTCGTCCTTGACCGCGAACTGCACGTTCATCAGGCCCACGACGTTGAGCGCCTTGGCAAGTGCTTCGGTCTGCGTCCGGATCTCGGCGATCATCGCGTCGGAGAGCGAGTAGGGGGGCAGTGAACAGGCGCTGTCGCCGGAATGCACGCCGGCCTCTTCGATATGTTGCATGATGCCGGCGACATGGGTGTTTTCGCCGTCAGAGAGGCAGTCGACATCGACCTCCACCGCACCTGATAGGTAGCTGTCAAGCAGAACGGGGCTGTCGCCCGAGACGACAACGGCGTCGGAGATATAGCGTTCGAGTTGGGTCTGGTCGCGGACGATTTCCATCGCCCGTCCGCCGAGGACATAGGAGGGGCGGATGACGAGGGGGAAGCCGATTTCGTTGGCGATTTCAAGCGCTTCGGCGTCGGTGGAGGCGATGCCGTTTTTGGGCTGCTTGAGGCCGAGTTTCTGCACGAGTTGCTGGAAGCGTTCGCGATCTTCGGCAAGGTCGATCGCGTCGGGCGTGGTGCCGAGGATCGGGATGCCCGCATCGTTGAGCGCATTGGCGAGCTTCAGCGGCGTCTGCCCGCCGAACTGGACGATAACCCCGTGCAGCGTGCCGTTTTCCTGCTCGACCCGCAGGATTTCCATCACGTGTTCGAAGGTCAGCGGTTCGAAATAGAGCCGATCGGAGGTGTCATAATCGGTGCTGACCGTTTCGGGGTTGCAGTTGATCATGATCGTCTCGTAGCCCTGATCGGTCAGGGCGAAACAGGCGTGGCAGCAGCAATAGTCGAACTCGATCCCTTGCCCGATCCGGTTGGGGCCGCCGCCGAGGATGACGACCTTTTTGCGGTCCGATGGCCGCGCCTCGCATTCCGCGTCGCCCATGACAGGCGTTTCGTAGGTGGAATACATGTAGGGCGTTTGTGCTTCGAATTCGGCGGCGCAGGTGTCGATGCGTTTGAAGACGGCGTTCACGCCCAGGTTGTGGCGGGCGCGGCGGATCTGGTCCTCATCCCTGCCGGTGAGCGTGGCAAGGCGGGCGTCGGTGAAGCCGAGCATTTTTATCTGGCGGAGGTTTGTTTCGTCGACGGGCAGGCCGTTTTTGCGGATGCCGGCCTCGGCATCGATGATTTCGCGGATGCGGGCGAGGAACCATGGGTCGAATTTCGTGACGGCGAAGATGTCGTCGTCTGACAGCCCGTGGCGCATGGCCTGGGCGATAACGCGCAGCCGGTCGGGTGTCTGTTTGGCGAGGGCTTTGGTGATGGCGGCTGTATCGGGGGCGCCCGGGATGGCGATGTCATCAAAACCGGTGAGGCCGGTTTCCATGGAGGCGAGCGCCTTTTGCAGGCTTTCGTGGATGGTGCGCCCGATGGCCATCGCTTCACCTACGGATTTCATGGCGGTGGTCAGATAAGGCTCCGACCCGGGGAATTTTTCGAAGGCGAAGCGGGGGATTTTGGTGACGACGTAGTCGATGGTCGGCTCGAAGGACGCAGGGGTGACGCCGGTGATATCGTTGTCGAGTTCGTCGAGCGTGTAGCCGATGGCCAGCTTTGCCGCGATCTTGGCGATGGGGAAACCAGTGGCTTTGGAGGCCAGCGCCGAGGACCGAGAGACGCGGGGGTTCATCTCGATCACCACCATGCGCCCGTCATCGGGGTTGACGGCCCACTGCACGTTGGACCCGCCCGTTTCCACCCCGATCTCGCGCAGCACATTGATCGAGTGCGTGCGCATGATCTGGTATTCCTTGTCGGTCAGGGTCAGGGCGGGCGCGACGGTGATCGAGTCACCCGTATGCACGCCCATCGGGTCGACGTTTTCGATGGAGCAGACGATGATGGCGTTGTCGGCCTTGTCGCGCACGACCTCCATCTCGAACTCTTTCCAGCCGAGCAGGCTTTCATCGACGAGGATCTGGCCGACGGGCGAGGCATCCATGCCAGAGCGGCAGTAATACTCGTACTCTTCGCGGTTATAGGCGACGCCACCGCCGGTGCCGCCAAGCGTGAAGGCAGGGCGGATGATGGCGGGCAGGCCGATGTCTTCGAGGGCTTCAAGTGCGAGCTTCACGCCAGCGTCGAGGTCGCCATCCGGCGCCGTCACAATGGTTGCTTTGGGGTTTTCGATGCCCAAGCGATCCATCGCCTCGCGGAAAAGCTTGCGGTCTTCGGCCATTTCGATGGCCTCGCGCTTTGCGCCGATCATCTCGACCTCGAACTTTTCGAGCACGCCCATATCGGCCAGCGCCAGAGAGGTGTTCAGCCCGGTCTGACCGCCCATGGTGGGCAGTAGGGCGTCGGGCCGCTCTTTCTCGATGATTTTGGCGACCACTTCGGGGGTGATCGGCTCAATATACGTCGCATCTGCCAGCCCCGGATCTGTCATGATGGTGGCGGGGTTGGAGTTGACGAGGATGACGCGGTAGCCTTCCTCTTTGAGTGCCTTGCAGGCTTGGGCGCCGGAATAGTCGAATTCGCAGGCTTGGCCGATGATAATAGGGCCCGCGCCAATGATCATGATCGACTGGATGTCGGTACGTTTTGGCATGGCAGCGCCCCTCAAACTTGCAAATTGTTGGGGGTTATAGGCATGGCGCGGTCATGCGCAAGGGGGGCTTTGGATTTCTGGAAACTTGATATCGGAAGCGCGATTTGATCTATGTCAAGTTAACCTGACATTAATTGTGTCAATTTTAATTGACATAACGGAGGTCTGGCCATGCGCATCCTGTTTGTTCACCCGAATTACCGCTCTGGCGGGGCGGAGATTGCGGGGAGCTGGCCGCCTGCCTGGGTGGCTTATCTGGCTGGTTCGCTGCGGCGCGCTGGGTTCGACGATATCCACTTTATCGATGCGATGACCAATGACATCGCGGATGCCGATCTGGCGGATCAGATTGCCGAGATTGCTCCGGATGTGGTGGGTGTGACCGCGATTACGCCGTCGATCTACAAGGCCGAGGAGGTTCTGCGACTGGCGCAGGAGCGGGTGCCAGATGCGCTACGGATGCTAGGCGGCGTCCATGCGACCTTCATGTATAAACAGGTTCTGTCCGAGGCACCCTGGGTCGATGTGATCGTGCGCGGTGAGGGGGAGGAGATCCTGACCGAGCTGATGTGCGCCGTCCGCGATGGCCGCTGGCCTGCGGAAAAGCGCAAGATCCATGGGCTGGCCTTTGTTGACGGCGGCGAGATTGTCGCGACGCAGGCCGCGAGCACGGTGAAAGATCTGGATGGGATCACCCCGGATTGGACCATTCTGGAATGGGAGAAATACATCTACATCCCGCTGAACACCCGTGTCGCGATCCCCAATATGGCGCGCGGCTGTCCGTTTACCTGTTCATTCTGCAGTCAGTGGAAGTTCTGGCGCGACTACCGCGTGCGTGACCCCAAGAAGGTGGTCGATGAGATCGAGGAACTTGTGAATGAGCAGGGGGTCGGGTTCTTCATCCTCGCCGATGAGGAGCCGACGATTAACCGCAAGAAATTCATTCAGTTCTGCGAGGAACTGATCGCGCGGGGCCTGCCGGATCGGGTGAAATGGGGGATCAATACGCGGGTGACGGATATCTATCGTGACCGCGATTTGTTGAAATTCTACCGCGAGGCGGGGTTGGTGCATGTGAGCCTGGGCACCGAGGCCGCCGCGCAGATGAAGCTCGACCAATTCAACAAGGAAACGAAGGTCGAGGAGAACAAAACCGCGATCCGTCTGCTGCGTGAGGCGGATATTCTGGTGGAGGCACAGTTTATCGTGGGCCTTGATAATGAGACGCCGGAAACGCTGAACGAGACTTACGAGATGGCGTGGGACTGGCAGCCGGACCTCGCCAATTGGGCGATGTATACGCCCTGGCCCTTCACGCCGCTGTTTCAGGAGCTCAAGGACAAGGTCGAGGTGTTTGACTTCAGCCGTTACAACTTCGTGACCCCGATCATGAAGCCCAAAGCGATGGAGCGGGGGGAGCTCTTGGACGGTGTGATGAACAATTATCGCCGGTTTTACATGAAAAAGGCGCTGTTTCATTACCCGTGGCGTGGGACGGGGTTCCGCAGGCGCTATCTGTTGGGGTGCCTGAAGGCCTTCATGAAGGCCGGATTTGCGCGCACATTCTACGATCTCGGCAAGGTTGGCTATACCGGGCCGCAGTCGAAGAACCGGCTTGATTTCCACTTTGATGAGACCCGCCAGATTGCCGAGGCGCAGATGGAGGATTGGGAGGCCGCGGCGGATCGCGCGGCAAAGGCCGCCGAACGGCGCGAGGCCATCCGGGCGCAAGGCAAAGCGCGCGCTGTCCAAAGGAATGCAGCGTTCAAGATGCCTAACGGGGCGGAGGTGAAGGTGTGCGGCGGTGGCTCTGATCAAATGGAGGATGCCTGAGGATGTCCGCAGCACACCGGGTCTGATCGGGCCAAACGCGATACTGCAATTGCTGCCGGTGCTGGAACAGGCCGGCGGCACTCGGTTACGCGATCAGATCATGTGGGCTGCGGGCGTTTTCGATCCGCCAAGCGATGCGGGGCTGATGCCTGAGGCGCCTGCGGCGCGTATCCATCAGGCCCTGCGTGAGATTGAGCCAGAGATGGCATCGTCTTTGGCCTGGGCTGCGGGTGTGCGGACGGCGGAATACATTATGGCGCACCGCATTCCCAGATTGGCGCAAGGTCTCTTGCGATTGTTGCCCGCCCCTATGGCCGCGCCGATGCTGAGTTGGGCCATTGCGCAGCATGCCTGGACCTTTGCAGGATCTGGCGGGTTTTCGGTGGCGGGAAAGCTGGTTTTCGAGATCGCCGACAACCCGATTGTCCGCGGTGAGTATAGCGATCGCCCGCTTTGCCATTGGCACGCGGCGGTCTTTGAAAAGCTCTTTACGGAATTGGTTGATCCGAGGTTACGTTGTGAAGAAACGGCCTGTTGTGCGATGGGTGCGTCGGCGTGTCGGTTTGAACTGACCCGGATGGGTTGACACGACGTGTGCAAAGGGGTGTACGGGGCGGACTGATTGACGCCTTGAGGATACACGCATGCACGCCTACCGCTCGCATACCTGCGCTGAATTGACTGCCGCCCAAGTTGGCAAAACTGTCCGTTTGTCGGGCTGGGTCAATCGGGTGCGCGATCATGGTGGGATCTTGTTTATTGATTTGCGCGATCATTACGGGATCACGCAGGTGCTCTGTGATCCGGATTCGGCGGCGTTTTCCGCCGTCGAGGCTGTGCGATCCGAATGGTGCATCCGCATTGATGGCGAGGTGAAGGCGCGTGATCCGGAGCTGGTGAACCCCAAGCTGCCCACGGGCGAGGTTGAGGTCTTTGTTCGCGAGATCGAGGTGCTGGGCCATGCCGCCGAATTGCCACTGATGGTGTTTGGCGATCAGGAATATCCGGAGGAGACGCGTCTGAAATACCGCTACCTCGACCTGCGCCGCGAGGCGATGCAGGAGAATATGAAGCTGCGGTCTGATGTTGTCGCATCGATGCGCAAGCGGATGTGGGATAGCGGTTTCCGCGAGTATCAGACGCCGATCATCACAGCCTCTTCGCCGGAAGGGGCGCGCGACTTTTTGGTGCCGTCGCGGCTGCATCCGGGGAGATTCTACGCCCTGCCGCAGGCGCCGCAGCAGTTCAAGCAGCTGATCATGGTGTCGGGTTACGACAAATATTTCCAGATCGCACCCTGTTTCCGGGATGAGGACCCGCGTGCCGACCGTTCGCCCACGGATTTCTATCAGCTGGACATGGAGATGTCGTTTGTCGAGCAGCAGGATGTGTTCGATACGATTGCGCCGGTCCTCGCGGGCGTGTTTGAGGAGTTTGGCGGCGGGCGCAAGGTCGATGCGCCTGCCGATTGGCCACAGATTTCCTATCGCGATGCCGCCTTGTGGTACGGCACCGACAAGCCTGACCTGCGCAATCCTATTAAGATGCAAGTGGTCTCCGACCACTTCCGCGATTCTGGCTTTGCGATTTTCGCAAAGCTGTTGGAGCAGGATGGCACCGAAATTCGCGCCATCCCAGCGCCGGGTGGTGGATCACGCAAGTTCTGTGACCGGATGAACGCCTTCGCGCAGAAGGAAGGGCTGCCGGGGATGGGCTATATCTTCTGGCGCGAGGAGGATCTGCCAGCGGAGGTGACAACGGATCCGTCGCATCCGCTTTTCAAAGTGTGGTTTGCACAGCTTTCTGAGTTGGTGGAACGTGATGATAGTGAGTTGAATGAAGAACAGCGCGCCTTCTTGACGAGACCCATACCACAGTCGCCGGAACAGTGGCCTTTTGCTTCTTTCACGTACTTTGCTGGTGCAGGCCCTTTGGCAAAGAACATTGGGCCGGAACGGACGGAGGCGCTCCGCAAGGAACTTGGTCTTGGGGTCGGTGATGCGGCATTCTTTCTTGGTGGGAAACCGAAAACGTTTGAGACCGTCGCGGGAAAGGCGCGTGTGGCCATCGGGGATGAGCTGGGCCTGACCGAGCAGGATCGGTTTGCCTTTGCGTGGATCGTGGATTTCCCCATTTACGAGAAGGATGACGAGACGGGCAAAGTCGACTTTGAGCATAACCCGTTCTCCATGCCGCAGGGTGGGATGGAGGCGCTGGACGGCGAGCCGCTGGAGGTCCTGGGTTTCCAGTATGACCTCGCCTGTAACGGCTATGAGCTGGTGTCGGGCGCGATCCGGAACCACAAGCCCGAGATCATGTTCAAGGCGTTTGAAATCGCTGGTTATGGTGAAGACGAAGTGCGCAAACTCTTCGGCGGCATGGTCAACGCGTTCCAATACGGCGCGCCGCCTCACGGCGGTTGTGCGGCAGGGATTGACCGGATCGTGATGCTGTTGGCGGATGAGGCGAATATCCGCGAGGTCATCATGTTCCCGATGAACCAGCGTGCCGAAGATTTGATGATGGACGCGCCCTCCGAGCCGCAGAATGAGCAATTGCGTGAGCTGCGGCTGCGGGTGCTGCCGCCGGAAAGCTGATGTATGACGCCGCGGTTCCGGTGGCGCTGCAAGCGCTCGACCGCGCGCTTGCTCTACTGGATCACGCGACGCCCGCGATGCTGGCAGCGCGGCTGCATCCGGATATGTTCAGTTGTGCCGAACAATTTGAAATCACGGCCGGATTTGCGCTGCGCGCTACATTGCCACTGATCGGCCGTGCGGTGACTGAGCAAGAAACGCTGCATGATCGCGAAGCGTTACGCGTGCATTTGCTTGCAGCACAGTCCGAGATCAAGGCGCTAAAGCCTGAGGACTTTGCCGGAGTGGAAGATCGCAGGATCGTCCATCGCGCGGGTTTTGCCGATCTTGATCAGTCCGCGCAGGAATATCTGCAGCACTTCGCCATCCCAAACCTTTGGTTTCATCTGTCAATGGCATTTGCGATCCTCCGGGCTGAAGGCGCGCCCGTTAGCAAGGCTGACTTCGATGGCTTGCATGTCTATCCACCCGGTTTTTCCTGGGTGAAGTAGTTTTCGGGTCAAATAAGTGATCCAAACGGGCTTGCATCGCAATTCATGCGATCCCGGCGCTTAGGTCAGCACGCCCCTCCGGCCATTTCGGCCTAAAGTGGCCCTGCCGCCGCGATCCGGGTTTGCACCATTTCCGACAAAGCCGCCACGCCGGGCTTGAGATTGCCGCCTTTCGATTTTTGCGCCACGAGGTCGCGCACGGCCCGATCCAAATCTTCATCATTTGCGCTGCGCGCAACGCCACCGAGGAATTGTGTGACGTAGTCGATATTGTCCTGATCTTCGTCTCTGAGGACCTGTGCGATGTGGTTCAGGTCGTCATGATAAGCGACGCTGTCGGGGCGAATAACCTCATCGTTGATCAGTCGCGGTCCCGGTGGTTGCCGGTCCGCAGGCAAATGGGTGAGGATCGCGTGCTGGAAGGCCGACAGGTTGTCGATTGGTTTGGCGATAAAGCCATCCGCACCCGCCGCGTGTACATCTTCCTCGGCCGTTGTTTCGCCACTGATGCCAAGAATGACCTCGATCCGCGGGGTCGCCTGTGCAAGCGCTTCAATCAGGGCAAGTCCCGACCCGTCCGGCAGGCCCACATCCACGAGCACAACCGTTGGTCGATAGACAGCCAGATGCCGTCGGGCGGTTTGCAGGCTATCGGCCCGCCTGATCCTGGCGCCGGATCGCAGGCACATCAGGCGCATCGCCTCACTGGCATAGCGGCTATCCTCGACCACCAGAACGGTGATACCCAAAAGTGGCCGGTGTGCCGTTGGCGCACGCGCCCCAATCAAACCTGTCAAAGCATCCATCGCGATTCTTCCCTTTGGTTGCAGCCCCTACTCATTGAAAGCATCACAAGGTGAACAGTTCCTTAAGCGGATCATGCGTTGCACTTTTTGCTGCAGCGCGGCAGAGTGCGCCAAAGGGAGAATTTGATGATTGGACGCTTAAATCACGTCGCGATTGCTGTGCCTGATCTTGAGGCCGCGAGCGCGCAATACCGCACCATGCTGGGCGCTGATGTGGGTGATCCGCAAGATGAGCCGGATCATGGTGTAACTGTCGTTTTCATCACTTTGCCCAATACCAAGATTGAGCTTCTCTATCCCTTGGGCGAAGGCTCTCCGATACAAGGGTTTTTGGACAAGAATCCGTCAGGTGGCATTCACCATGTCTGCTATGAGGTCGATGATATTCTGGCGGCACGCGATCATCTGCTGGCCGAAGGTGCGCGCGTTCTGGGCGGGGGTGAGCCCAAGATCGGCGCCCATGGCAAGCCTGTTCTGTTCTTGCATCCCAAGGATTTCAACGGCTGTCTGGTGGAGTTGGAAGAGGTCTGAGACCTATTTGCAGCCCGTGCCGCCGATGCCATCATCACTGGCGAGCGTATCTGCCGGGCAGGGGGTGACGACGGGTGCCATCGGAGCGGCCAGTATCGGCTCTTCAAGGGCGATCTCGGATGCGGGTCCGGCAGGCGCGCGCGCCTCAATGACTGGGCTGCAGGCGGCGAGTATCAGGGCCAGGCTGATGAAAATGCCTCTCATGCGTCGTTATCCTTTGTCGTGTAAAAGTAGCCGCCCGCCCGGAAGCGATGGGATTTTTCGCTTGGGTCTGTTGTTGTTTCTTTCTTCATGACGGCCGCGCGTGTGCTCAGGTTGTTGAAAAGGTCCATTTGCCCGGTTTGGTGCATGGCACGCAATTCCGCAACCTGATCCACCGTCAGTTCGCCATAGTAAACCGCGCGTTCGAAATGCGCCGGATCGGCACCCAGAACGTTATCTGTGGCCGCATCGAAATGATCGCCGATATTCTGGGTTAGGTAGGCGAGTTGGTCATCCGAGCCCGCCAGCGGCTGATAAGAAGCCTGCAGGAGGCGCACCGTCTGGGTTTCAATGTCGACAGCCACAGCACCCGCAGCTTCGAGCGCATCAAGCATTGTGCGCGGGTGGATATCCTTGCGGACCAGCCAGGCCAGCGCCTCGAATGAAGGGGCGGGGCCGTTCTTGGGCAGATCGCTGCCCATAAAGTCCGGTTCCGTCTGCCAGAGTGCCAGAAGACGGGCGAGGTGATGGGTGCGCTGTTCCGGCTGGGGCAGGGCGCGCAGCCGCGCGATGTCGCGCCGTTGCAGCCCCGTCAGGACTGACAAGCGGCTATCGGTCACTTTCCCCTCTGCCATCCCCTTGGCCGCGTTGACGTAATGGACCTTCAGCCGTTCGGCCAGGTCTGGGAACGGGATGCCCCGTGCCACCAGCAAGCGGGCCAGCGGAGCAAGTAGTCTGTCAAGCAGGTTCAGCATGATGTGCAATATGCACATTTTTCTTGACCGGTCCATTGGAATCAAAATATGTGTAAATTGCACATTTTTGGAGAGACCTATGTTAGAACCAAGGAAGATATTGTTGGGGTCGGTTGTGGCCTTTGCGCTGAGCGCCTGTTCCGCGACGGGCCCTGGCAGCGGAACCTATCACGGCGCGGCCGTGTTGCCGTCGCCAAGCCTGGCGCCTGTGGCAGCAGAGGCCGCCATCGCAGCGCCCATCGTTCACGCGCCACCGCCTATATCGCGCGCTGCACCACAGGCAGGTGTTGTGACTGCAGGTGATGTGGATGACACGCTGAACCTGTCCGATTTCCGGCGATATCAGGCCGCAGCAGCGCGCGAACTTGATCTGCCTGTCGCCGCGCTCCAGCGTCCTCTTCTCGCACGGTTACGCGGGCCAGGCGGTGTGCCGGCTCCGGGTATCCGAGTCACACTTCGCAGACCGGGTGCGGATAATGCCTTCTATGATGGCTATTCAGGCGTCGACGGCGTTGTCACTGTCTTTCCAGAGGCATTGGGGCAAGGCCGCTTGAATTCGGTCGAATTGCGCGCCTTCGCGGGCGACGGAGCAGAGCCGTTTGTTTTACAATTGCCTACCGGTTTCCAGCGGAAATCGGTTGATCTTCCTTTCGCAGGCACATGGTCGCCGGACTTTCTGGACCTCGTTTTCGCGGTTGATACGACCGGCAGCATGCAAGATGAGCTTGACTGGCTGGCGCAGGAAATCCGGCAGATCACGCGCGACGTACGGCAGTCTGCGCCGGATGTCGATATTCGGCTGGGACTGATCGTCTATAAGGCGCCTGCCGATCCTTATGTCGTTAGATCCTATGGGTTCACGCGCAGCCCGCGTGAATTTGCCCGCTGGGTCCGGTCCGAACGGGCATCTGGTGGCGCGGGCGGGCCAGAGGTGTTGGCCGATGCGTTGATGGCGGCGGTGGATATGAACTGGCGGCGCGGAAAGGGAGAGCGGCTCTTGTTCCAGATCGGGGATGAACCGCCGACCGAAGTCAAGACGGAGCTCTATTATCGCGCAGCCGCACGTGCTGCCGCGGAGGGCATCCAAGTCTTCAGCGTGACCGCAAGCGGTGTGGACCCGCATCTGGAGTTCCTGATGCGGCAGGGGGCGGCGATGACGGGCGGGCGTTATCTGTTCCTGACCGATGACAGCGGGGTTGGGCTGGCCCATGCAGAGCCCACGATCTCGTGCTATCAGGTCACGCGCCTGAATACGCTTCTGGGGCGCATCCTGCGGTCTGAGCTTAGCGGTCGGCGGATTGAGGCGGCCTCCTTCGATGTGATCCGCAGCGTGGGCAGCTATCAGAACGGGCGCTGTCTGAATTAATGTCGCAGTTGCGTCGGCGGGGCTTGCTCCGCCGCACAAACGGCGTATCTGTCAGCGGAGTATGCGAGAGGAGGGAGCATGGGCCCCGTATCTGCTATCGTCCTGTTTGCCGTGGTCTGGGCCATGGTTTTTTTCGTCGTGCTGCCCCTTCGCTTGACCACGCAAGGCGAAGATGGCGAGGTCGTGGCGGGGACACATGCCTCCGCGCCCGCAGATTTCAATCTGGGGCGCAAGGCAAAGGTTACGACGCTTTGGGCTGTGCCCATCTGGGCCGTGATTGCAGGCACGATCCTTTCGGGTGCGATTACCGTGCGTGACATCGACTGGTTCGAACGCATGTCGACGCCAGAGGTCAGCCGGGACTGAGCCGGTGATAAAGATGGGTGAAGGTGGCAGCACCCAGTATCGGAATGAAAAGGTTCAGTAACGGAACCGACAGCGGCAAAGCCATCAGGCAGCCCGCAGCCCAGATCGTGCCATTGTGCTGCTTGCGCAGCGCTTTCGCGCCCGCGCGTCCTTCCCGGCGCATCGCGGCCAGCTGGAAATACTCGCGCCCCAGCAGAAAGCCGTTGAGCGCATAGAAAATGGCAATCGCGGCAAAAGGGAAAATGGCATAGGCGACAAAGGCGAGGATATTGGCGCCGATCAGCACGCCAAGAAAGTTGATCGTGTCGCGCAGCCCGTCGCTGAAGCTGACCGGCGGCACGGGCGACAGGTCCGGGTAGTGCTTGTCCTCAACCGCCTGCGCGACCTCATCAAGAAAGAGAGAGGTGATGGCGGAGGCGACCGGGATCATCAGGAAGACAGAGAGGATCAGCATGAGCCCCAGCGATCCCCAGCCCAAAAGATCGCCGACCCATGTCACCTCGCCCACACCGGGCAGGGTGATGGGTTCAGCGGTCAGCCATTCGATCAGCCACAAAAGCCCCGCATAGATGGCGACAAGCAGTGCGATGGTCAGGACAATGCCGCGCCACAGCACGCTGCGAAAGCGCCGATCCGGCATTTGCGCCAATGCCGCGAAAAACGCGGTCAGGATCATGTATCGAGCCACGTCGTGATGGCCGCCAGATCGGGGCGGGGGCGCTCGGGTGGAGCACTGGTTTCGGTGCCAATATGGATCAATCCGGCGACAGTCTCATGATCGGCGAGCCCCAGCCCATCGCGGACGAAATCGCGGTCATGGCTGGGCCAACCGGAAAGCCAATTGGCGCCCCAACCCGCCGCCAGTGCCGTATTCAGCAGCGCCAGACAGACGGCTCCGGCGGAATAGATCTGTTCGATTTCCGGGATCTTGTCGGAAGGTTTCGGCGCGCTGATGACTGCAATTGCCAGATCAGCATTGGCATATTGATCCCGCGCCTTGGAGACCTTCTCGGTCTCCATCCCAAGCGCGTCACCCCGTGCGTTTACGAAATCAGCCAGCCGAGCAAGCGCAGGCTTACCCAACACGATAAAACGCCATGGTTCCAGCTTACCATGATCGGGCGTGCGCGCGGCGGCGGTCAGTAGGGTTTCGATCGTGGCTTTGTCTGGCACCGGTGTCGTCAGCGTCTTGGCGGGGCGCGAACGGCGGGTCAGAAGGAAATCGAGCGCTGTGTGATTTGGGGCGGGCATGGAACATCCTGAATACGACTTGATTCCAGATATGCGGGCCTGAGCGGGATGACAACCGACGTGCCTCAGGTTGCAAGGACTGTCTTTGTAACGCCAAGAGGTCAACATCTGGTTTGAACCCAAATTGACCGATGCTGCAAAGTGACCAAAGGTCTGCAATCATGAGAGTTATTGATCGAGCCTTTAGCACGATACGAGGGTTATTCAAAAAACTGAGGCTTTGAGGGGTGCAAACGCTTAACAACTTCTCTGCGCATCGAAATCGCTAGCCTGTCATGAAAGATGTCCAGAGCTGCTTCAGCCTCTTTCGCAGAGAGCCACGCATCGTCCATTCTCCAACGGCGAAAGAACACCCAGTCTATTGCGTTTCTGCGCGAGAATTCGAGAGAGCGTTGTGCTTGCTCTCTTGTTGGAACCTCACCAAGTCTCGCCTTCGGCCCGTACTTCTCTCTCCGTTCAGCGAGCTTCTCTTCATGCCAAGCTATTAGCTCGTCGATGTGTTCTTTGCTGATCTCAGTTAACTCCGAAATCTCTGCCGCAATGTCATCGGGAATTGTAGCTGTAGCCTTTTGAACCGCATCCAAAAAACGCTCGTCTCGCAGGAACTCTAGGCCCCAATTCTTCGGCGAAGTCCTCCACAGAATGAACTCTGCCTTTTGTGTCCAGCCGCCGTTTGAGACAAGGCCAAGTTGCTGAAGCAAAAGCAAAACGTCATCATTACAGAGTGCGCAGCCCAATCCAAAACGAGCTGCAAGATTTGGGGTCGGAGGTCGCGGTGGATCTTTCATGGCGATCACAAAACCATTTCCTATGCGAGTTGGGGGGAGACTTCTGTCTGGTAGGCGGAATGAAAGCTTGTTTTGTTGGTTCGCAAGCCAAAGAACAGAAATGCAGATATCATCCCATCGCGGCATAGTCGCAGGAAGTTCAGGAACATCTTTCGGTACTGCTCCCCAATCTTTTGCATCTGCAAAACCAAGCTTCACCAAGGCCATGCATCCGATTTGGTAGGCCGTAGACGCCATATCATTCCAGCCTGGCCGATCCGTTGCCTTGGGCAAAGTTTCTGCAAGGAAATGGGCGACGTCGTTGCGCCAGTTTTGTTGGTCATTGCCCATGGTTAGTCTCGGATAAGGCTTGTGTCCTGACTGTATGGCTGGTGGCATAACAAACAGCAACTCTGCCAATCTTGCGTTTTCAAGAGAGGATTGAAATCCACGAAGCTGACTTTGGCGTAGCCGCAGCGAAGGTCAGCTCAGTCCGGATTCTGTTGAAAAACAACGTGTTGCGGGCGCAGAAAGTTGCGTTCTGAACGCGGCGCGAGCGTCTTTGTGATCAGGCTTTTTGCGTTTGCTGCGGTGCAGGAAAGATCTTCGCGAGTTGGCGGAGGTTCTGGGCGGTGGCGGCGAGGAGGAATTCGTCATTTGCGCCGCATGCGCCGCGTAGTCGCAGCCGTCCCAGCCCGAGTATGCGCTTCAGGTGGGCAAAGAGCATCTCAACCTTCTTTCTGAGCTTGGCCGATATTTTGTACTGTTTGGTTTTTCGGATGGCGCGCGCAACATCACGTGCGTCTTCGTGCTCTTCGCGGGTGATGGAACGGAAGTCCATGTTTGGGCAGCACTTGGTTTTGGACGGACACGCTTGGCAGGTATTCTTAAGTGCGCGGTACTTGGCGACGCCTTTGCCCGTGGGGCCGCGATTGGGATCCGAGTAGTTGCGGCGGAACTGCTTCAAGGCTTCACCCTCTGGGCAGATGTATTGGTTATTCTCGGCGTCCTATTCGAAGTCGGCGCGAGCCTAGGTGCCATCGCTGCGCCCCGCTTTATCGATGACTGGGATGTGCGGCGCGATATTGCGATCCACCAACCAACCGAGCATTGGCCCAGAGCTATAAGCAATATCGGCGATCAGCCGTTCGGGGTGTAGATCGAACCTGGCCCTCACGCGACCCAGCATTGTCTTTGTTGAGCCAACTTCGGCCTGTCGGATCGACCGTGTCGCCTCGACGTCAAGGATGACACCGTGATCGGTGTCTATGAGGTAGTTGTCAGAGTAGGCAAAGCATGCAGGGCCTTTGCGCGCTGCCGTCCACTGGCTGGCAGGGTCAGAAAAGGATGTAAACTTGGGCTTTACATCACTGACTGCGCCGAAGGTGGCCTCATCCAGCGTGTCGAGATACTCCTTCACAGCGCGTGGTGCAGCTTCGACATCGATGCGCCTGGTGTCCCATTCGTCCTTGGACGCAGAGAATTGTGTGTTCGCGTCAGCCTCGATCAGACTGGCGTCAACAGCCATGCGCTGGCCGCTAGCTAGACCTTCAGCGATGCATTGCGCCACGGTCGTCTCGAACAAGTGGCGTAGCAACTCGCTCTCACGGAAACGGCCATGGCGGTTCTTTGAAAACGTCGAATGGTCAGGAACCCGGTCGTTCAGATCAAGACGGCAGAACCACTGGTAGGCCAGGTTCAGATGCACCTCTTCGCAGAGCCGCCGTTCGGAACGGATGCCAAAGCAGTAGCCCACCAGTAGCATACGGATCAGCAGTTCGGGATCGACGGACGGTCGACCGGTGTGGCTGTAGAACTCCCACAGATGGGGCCGAATGCTGCTCAAATCGACTAAGAGATCAATCGAACGCAAGAGATGATCTTGAGGGACGTGAACTTCCAAGGAAAACTCGTAGAACAGCGCAGCTTGTGCTTCTTGCCTTGGTCCCATCATCGCCAATTCTCCCTACAGGACGAATTGAATCAGCGACTTACTCCCGGTCAATCCAGAGTTTTTCAACGAAATATCCGCAAAGCCGACCTTTGTTGCGTCAAAGCGCATCTGCCATTTTGCCTATCAAACCGTCCAAGTAGGCATCGAACTCGGTATCCGGTTGGCGCAATGGAAAGATCTCGGCAAAGGGGTCGGGGGCATGGATCGCGCTTCCCGACATTTCCTGCAGCACATTATGCCCGCAGAAGGGGACATAGGTTTCCGAATAGCCGCCTTCATGGACCATCACGAGCTTGCCGCCGCAAATATCGCCGGCCAATGCCATGACCTGTCGCGTCATCTGTGTAAACGTCTCTGCCGTGGCCAACATCCGCCCCAACGGGTCGTTGGCCGCGGCATCGTAGCCGCAGGCGATGATCAGAACATCCGGCTTGAAGGTGCGGATGGCGGGTAGGGCGAGCCGCTCCATCGCCACCAGATATCCTTTGTGACCGGTGCCGGGGGGGAGGGGGATGTTGAGGTTGCAGCCTTCGCCCGCCCCGCTGCCCCGATCAGCGAAGGCACCCGTATCCATTGGGTAGTTCCGGTCCTGATGCAGAGAGATTGTCAGCACATCGTCCCGGTCGTAAAACACCGCCTCGGTACCGTTGCCATGATGCACGTCCCAATCGAGCACCGCAAAGCGGTCGGCAAGCCCGGCGGCCTTTGCGGTCTCAATCGCGATGCCGATATTGTTGAGGAGGCAGAACCCGTTGGGGTAGTCCGGCAGGCAATGGTGGCCGGGTGGGCGGGACAGGCTGTAGGCGTTCTTGTGTTTGCCTTGCAGCACCGCCGCGAGGGCGGATTTGGCGAGACCCGCGGAGAGGGCCGCGATTTCGTACCCGCCTGGACCGAAGGGCGTACGGCGACCCAACTCACCGCCGCCTGCATCTGAGAGCGCCTTGAATTCGCTCAGATAGCTGGCGGGGTGCACACGTAGTAGGTCTTCGTGGCTGGCCGGGTCCGCCCCCTGGAAAGAGAGGTCGTGGGCAAGGCCCGTCACCTCGATCAGGTTCTTCAACCGCCGCTTTGTTTCGGGGTTTTCGGGCAGGCCACCATCCAGGGGCTGCACAAGCCCGCCAACGGGAAGTATGCCCGCATAATTGCCGCCACCGTGCCAGAAACAGCGTTCGTCCCAGAAGAAACCTGTTGTCATGATCT
Source organism: Cognatiyoonia sp. IB215446 (assembly GCF_033963825.1). Classification (NCBI taxonomy): domain Bacteria; kingdom Pseudomonadati; phylum Pseudomonadota; class Alphaproteobacteria; order Rhodobacterales; family Paracoccaceae; genus Cognatiyoonia; species Cognatiyoonia sp. IB215446. The sequence goes on from NZ_JAXBMD010000001.1 coordinate 1,254,391, forward strand.
GTCTCGATCCTTTGTAACTCTCGCGCCGAAAACCGGCGCTGCATGATCTGTCATTGTGCAGCTTTAGACGCGGACTTGCCGTGCCGTCGTCTACCTGCGATCCAAACATCCCTGATCGCCCGGTCATCGCCCATCATGATCGTGGGGAAAAGCGCGTCCCAGATGTCTCCGGCCTTGTCATGGCGCTGCGCGATGGCAGATGTGGATGCAAGATCAAGCACCGTGATATCGGCCGTCGCACCCGGGCGCAGCGCGCCAATCTGCCCTTGCATATGCAATGCCTGTGCGGACCCTTCGGTGGCGAGCCACATCAGCTGTGCGGGGTGGAGCGCAATTCCGCGCAATTGCCCGATCTCATAGGCCGCCGCCATTGTTCGCAGCATCGAAAAGGACGAGCCGCCGCCCGTATCGGTGGCGAGCCCGATGCTCAGACCCGCGCGAGCAAGCGCCATCAGATCAAACAGGCCCGACCCGATAAAGGTGTTCGACGTGGGACAATGAACAACGGCGGCCCCAATCTCGGCCAAACGCGCAATTTCCCGATCTTCCAGATGAATCGCATGGCCGTAAAGGCCCCTCGCGCCCAAAAGGCCAAAGCGCTCATATGTATCGAGATAATCGCGCGCGTCCGGGAATAGCTCCTTGACCCATGCGATTTCGGGAAGCTGCTCGCTCAGATGCGTCTGCATCAGGCATGATGGATTTTCAGCCCATAAAGCACCCAATGCCATCAGTTGTTCTGGTGTGGACGTGGGTGAAAAGCGCGGGGTGATGGCGTAATGCGCCCTGCCCACCCCATGCCATTTCGCCAGCAGTGCTTTGCTGTCGTCATAAGCTGATTGCGCCGTATCAAGCAGATTGCCGGGCGCATTCCGGTCCATACAGGTCTTGCCGGCAACCACCTCCATGTTGCGATGTGCCGCCGCCGCAAAGAAGGCATCGACGCTTTCGGGATGGATCGTACAAAAGCTGGTGAGCGTCGTTGTGCCATGGGCAAGCGCGAGGTCGAGCGTCAGTCCGGCTGCTTCTGCCGCATAAGCCGGATCACCAAAACGCGCCTCTTCCGGGAAGGTGTATGTGTTCAGCCAGTCAATCAGCTGTTTGCCCCAACTCGCGATGATGCCGGTCTGGGGATAGTGCATGTGGGCGTCAACAAAGCCCGCGCTGATTAGCGCGTCGCCATAGTCGGTTATGTCTGCCTCTGGATGAGCCGCCTTGAGCGCGGCACCATTGCCCACTGCACTGATCCGGTCACCGTCAATCAGCACACCGCCCGCACTGTCGAACTCCACGATATCCGCCCAATCCGACGTCAAAGGATTGCCCGAAAACCCAAGGGTTTGGCCCAAAAGAAGCTGCTTTGTCATGCCCTTACCATATGGCGCTGGCAGAGAGGGGTAAATCGCCGAATGCGCGTTGTAGAAGCGCGCCGATCCACTATGTTGCGGACAAGTGAGGGCGCATGATGGCAGAGCAACAGGACGACAACACCGACGAAGCCTTTGGCGTCACCGACAAGCTGCTGACCGGCGTTCTGGACGCCGTCAAAGCCCGCGATACCGCGTCCATGGATGCGCTGTTGGACCCGCTGCACCCCGCCGACGTCGCGCACCTTCTAGAACAGATCGATGGAAAGTATCGCCCGGATGTGCTGTCGCTTTGGTCAGGCGGCCTTGAAGGCGACGTTCTCTCCGAACTGGATGAGAGCCTGCGCGAAGAGGTCATTGAGCAGCTCGAACCGGCTGAACTCGCCGAAGCCGTCCGGGACCTCGAAAGCGACGACGTTGTTGATCTTGTCGAATACCTCGATGAAGAGCAGCAAGAGGCGGTGCTGGATGCCCTCGATGCGGGCGACCGGGTGGTTGTTGAGCAGGCGCTGTCCTACCCCGAGGAATCCGCCGGGCGGCATATGCAATCCGAACTCGTCCGTGCGCCAGAGCATTGGACCGTCGGCGAGGCCATCGATTATTTGCGGTCTGATGTGGTGCTGCCCGATCAATTCTACCACATCATCCTGATCGATCCGCGATTGAAGGCAGTGGGCTATGTCACGCTCGGCCGCATCCTCAGCCACCCGCGCGACACACCGCTCAAAGACCTGACCGAGGATACGTTCCGCACCTTTCACGTTGCGCAAGATGTGGAGGAGGTCGCGCAGGCCATCAACCACTATCACCTGATCACCGCGCCGGTTGTGGATGACGACGACCGCATTGTCGGTGTCATCACCATCGATGACGCGATGATGTTTCTCGAAGAAGAGGCCGAGGAAGACATCCTGCGCCTTGCCGGTGTGGGCGAAGGGCGTTTGTCTGACAAGGTGATTGAAACGACCAAGCGCCGTTTCCCCTGGCTGGCCGTCAACCTTGTGACGGCGATCCTCGCCTCCCTTGTCATAGCGCTTTTTGAAGAAACGATTGCGGGTCTCGTCGCGCTGGCTGTGCTGATGCCCATCGTCGCCTCCATGGGCGGCAATGCGGGCACGCAATCGCTAACCGTGGCCGTGCGCGCGCTCGCCACGCGCGATCTGACGACCGCGAACCTCTGGCGCGTGATCAGGCGCGAGGTGCTGGTGGGCCTGATCAATGGATTGATCTTCGCGGTCGTGATGGGGGCGGTGGGCATCGTCTGGTTCGGCTCGCCGATGCTCGGCGTCGTGATTGCTGTGGCGATGGTGATCAACCTCGTTGTGGCCGGCCTCGCAGGCACGGTGATCCCCGTGGCCTTGGAGAAGATGGGCGTTGACCCGGCACTCGCATCCGGCGCGTTTGTGACCACTGTCACGGATGTGGTTGGTTTCTTTGCATTCCTTGGCCTTGCGGCGCTGTGGCTGCTGTGATCGACAAATCCGCCGCACGCCAGGCCGCCTTTGCCCGGCGGAAAGCGGCACATGCGCTGGGGCAGGGGAATGCCGGGCATCTCAGCTCAGTTCTCGCCGGATATCGCGGTGTCCCGTTGTCAGGCTACATGGCGATGCGCACCGAGATTGACCCGATCGCCGCCATGGAAGAGGCCGCCGCCCATGGCCCCGTCGGGGTACCGGTCATCATGGGCGCGGAACAACCCTTGAAGTTTCGGCAATGGGAGCCGGGATGCAGGATGATCAAGGGCGAGTTTGGCGCGATGATCCCCGAGGCTGGTGACTGGATGGTGCCTGAGATCGTTATCGTGCCACTCGTCGCCTTCGACCGCTACGGCGGTCGCCTCGGCTATGGCGGCGGGTTCTATGATCGCACACTCCAAAAACTCCGCGCCGCCCGCCCAACCTTCGCAATTGGCTTTGCTTACTCCGCACAAGAGGATCAGGGATTGCCACTGGAACCGACCGATCAGCCGCTTGACTTGATCGTCACCGAACACGAAGTAATCACGCCGCAATCATGACGCCACTCATTGGGCAGGCCCCAAGCGCATGGGCACCTGCGCCTTACCGCTCGTTTTGTGGCAACCCATCGGCAATGGCATAGTAATCCCCCTTCTCGGCCACAAAAATGTGCAATGAGAGGCTGGTATCTGTTGGTCCATCGAAGACGCCCATTGCGATCGCTGTCCAGTCGTGATGCACCGGGTCCCAGAACAGGGTTGAACCGCAGATGTCACAAAAGCCACGCCGCACTTTGTCGGACGACTGGTACCACCTCACATGGTCCTCGCCAGTGACCCGTACAGCGGAACGGGGCAAGTCAACCGAGGCGCCATAATGGCCGGTTTGTTTGCGGCACGCTGTGCAGTGGCATGCATTTGGTTGTGGTAGAGCGACGCTGACCGCGATTTTGACGGCACCACAGAGGCATGATCCGTTATGCATGATCCATTTCCGCGTTGGCGGTCCGACGCCTGCGCCGTCGCGCGGTCAGAACATGGATCACGGCAATGGCATCCGCAGGCGGCTTCTGTTCGATCCGACGGTAATTCGTCCCATCTCTGTCACGGGTCAGCAGATTGCAAGAAATCATGGTGCGCCGCAGGGTCGCTACGTCTTCGAACAGGTGCTCGGCATCAAGGAGCGCATTGACGGTCGGCTCGTTGAGGTGCGTGTTTGCTGGAAGTGTTGACCACAATGCCCATAGTGCTAGCGTCTGCACCGCCTGTTTTGAGGGCCATTGCTGCAGGCGTCCGAGATCATCGAATTGGTGCAACGTCCGCTCAACCAAACGTGCATTGGTAAGTGCGCTGTCATCCGGTTTCGCCAAACGCCGCTCTGCGGCGCTGGCAGAGCGCATGTGCTGCACATTCTGAAACCCGGCTGCGCGGGCGATCATGTTCATCAGGGTCAGATGAGAGGGGCTTGCCTCATCCAATTGCTGTGACAAGGCGCGCGCAAACGATGTCAAGTCGTCCGCGCGAAGGGGGATAGGGGTTTTCGTCATGATGCATCCAAGTCGGGCGCGATACCGGTTCGTCGGTCACTGGCTTAACGAAACGACGCCCTGCTTGATGCGGTGGAACGTTTCATTCATGGACAGGTTTAGCACTCCGACCCGGAGCAGTGACGCCTAGGTGTCTGTCGACCTCAGCAATGGGATACGCAAATCCGGCCTTTTCTGCAACAGGGCAGCGGGCTCAGCCCCCGACAGGCGGGAACCAAGTGAGCGACGAGTGGTGCAGTGAGATCAGCACACGCCCGTCAAGCTTGTGATAGGCGAAAGTGTAGTCGGCGCGGGTAGCGTTGCCTTCGCCATCAACGAATGTGTAGTGACCCATGTCCTTGTAACCAAGGCCCCCGGCCTTCAGGATCGGGCCAACCGCACTTTGGAACTCCACCGTTTTCCATCCGCGATTGAGAAAACCCTGATCCTGCGGATAATCGGCATCTCCGCCAACAAAGTAGGCCCGCGCACCCGCCCGATCGAGCCGGATCACATCGGCCAAAGTCGGTTTGAACAGAACAGGCGCCTCCGGGTCATCAAAATCGTAGAGCTCCAGAAGGCCATCGACATCCTGTTCGGTCACGCATTTGGCCCAGTTGCGCTGTGCGGCAACGACCTCTGCCTTGGTCATGGGTTCAAAATTGCGTTCGGACATCGCGTGGCTCCCTTTCCTTGGCGCGATCCCGCGCGCTTGTTTTGATCTGCGTAAAGCGGAGGCCGCCATCAGACAAGGCGCATCGTTTCCATGGTGCGTGGATGCGACTGCCTTGCCGCAGTCTGTGTCGTCGCGTCGGGGACGGTAAAACCCTGCTTGCGCTGGTCAGATTGCGCGATTAGGCGGTGCCGAACATGACGAGGTCGGTCGCGCCGCACGCGGTGTCGCGTTCCTTCGCCAAAACCCACGCCGCACAGCGCAGATTGTGCAGAAGAAGACTTCAAAGGGGATGAAATGAAGACGTTCAATATGGGGCAAGTGCCACCGCTGACCTTTGGCGCGGGGCGGATAGCGAAAGTGCCCGACATCGCCAAAGAGCTGGGCGGCGGCCCGGTTCTGATTGTGGCAGACAGCATTCTGGCAGAGCTGGGCGTGACTGAACGGCTGAGCCAGGGTCTGGCCGCCGAAGGCATCGCATCTGAAGTGGCCGCCGACGTCGCTGGTGAACCGAAAGAGGCGCTGGTTGACGATCTTTGCGCAAGGGCGCGCGACGCGGGCGCCAAGCTGGTGATCGGCCTTGGCGGCGGTGCCGCGATGGATGCGGCCAAGCTGGTGGCGGCCATCGCCCATACCAACCGCCCTGCCGAGGATTACGCCCTTGCCGCCCGCCCCTTGCCCGCTGACGGCATGCCCGCGATCGCCATCCCCACCACCGCCGGCACCGGATCAGAGGTCACCCGTACCTCTGTCATTTCAAAGAATGACGGGCACAAGATCTGGTTCTGGGGCGAAGAGCTGATGTTCGCGCAGGCGGTGCTGGACCCGGAACTGACGCTGAGCCTGCCGTCGCATCTGACCGCCTGGACCGGGATTGATGCCGTCGCCCACGCGCTGGAAGGGGTGACTTCGCGCAGCAGCAGCCCGGCAGGGCAGCTTTACGGGCTTGAGGCGTTGCGTTTGCTCTCGGACGCTCTGCCACGTGCGGTCGGCGACGGGGCCGACCTCGAAGCGCGTGGGCGCGTTCTTTGGGCAAGTACGGTTGCGGGACTCGCCCTGCATAACTGCAACACGCATATGGGGCACAATATCAGCCACGCGCTCGGCTCACTGGCGCGGGTGCATCATGGGCTGGCCACTGGCCTGGCGCTGGAAGTGAGCCTGCCCTGGCTGGTTGAACGCCCCGATGGGGCTGAGAACTACGCGCGTGCAGCTCTAGCAATGGGGGCAGAGGCGTCGGCTGCCGCCTTGCCAGAAGCGCTTTCGAACCTGATGCGCGCTTGTCAGATTCCTGCGGAGCTGCCTGTGGAGTGCGCCGGGGTGACATCGGCCGCACTGGCGGTTGAGATGAAGAATGCCGCCAATATCGGCATGGCCCAGAACGCTGCCTGCGCCGTCGGCGACGCCGATCTGGACGAGATGGCAGGCCGGATGATGACCCTGCCCATCGCATCGGCGGCGGCATAACGACCCTTTCTGCTTGATCCTTGGGCATTCCCGGCGCATCCGCGCGGGAATACCCACCCAAAACGGCAAATCCAAAAAACCTGTGGCCAGAACGGCCATGACCCCCTGATACTCGTCACATTCAATGTTGCGAGAACAGGGGAATTGCGATGTGTCATCCGATCATCATGGAATATGTCAAAGGCCGCGCGCTCAGCCGGCGTGAGTTCTTTAGCGGGTCTGCGGCTGCCGGGGCGGCGATTGCGGCAACTGCTGCCGTCGCACCACGACCGCTGATGGCGCAGGGGGCCAGTCGCGTGGTCGACCTGACCCATACGCTGACCTACGACTTTCCGACCTATTTCGGCGAACAGCAGTTCTTTGATGAGGATGTGTTCACATACGCCGAGCACAGCTTTAACCTCAAAAGCATCCGCGTGAACGAGCATACAGGCACGCATATCGATGCGCCGCTGCACTTCACCGATGGCGGAACGACGATTGATGAAGTGCCAGTTGAATCGCTCGTCTGCCCGCTGGCCATTGTCGATATCCGCGAAAAGGCGGATGCAGACCCGGATGCGCAGGTCACACCCGATGACCTGACCGCCTGGATCAGCGCCAATGGGCCGATCCCGCAAGGTGCCTGCGTGGCGCAGAATTCTGGCTGGCAGTCACGGCTCGGCACGCCAGGGTTCCGCAATGCGGATGCGGACGGCAAGATGCATTTTCCGGGTTTCCATGTTGAGGCGGTGACGATGCTTCTGGAAGAGGCCGATGTGGCGGGTGTGGCCGTGGACACGCTTTCCATTGATTTTGGCCTCTCAGCAGACTTCATCACCCACTACACATGGCTGCCCGCAAACCGCTGGGCGGTGGAGAACATGGCGAACCTCGATGAATTGCCCGCGACGGGGGCAACCCTGATTGTTGGCGCGCCCAAGCATCAGGGTGGCACCGGGGGGCCTTGCCGGTTGATCGCGTTGGTATAGGGTCGCAAGGACTCACCAACGGGAGCGGCAATGACATGACGGGCGAGGCGCCGCTTTGGCAATGGAGCGCGGCAGAGATTGCGGCGGCGACGCATGACGGGTCACTCACTGCGCTGGAGGTGACCGAGGCGGCGATTGCCCGGATGGAGGCCGCAAACCCGGCGCTGAACGCAGTGGTCGAAAGCCTCGCAGACGAGGCGCGGGCCGAGGCCGCAGCATTGGATGCCAGCGATGCGCCCAAGGGTCCGCTGCATGGCGTGCCTGTCTCGATCAAGATCAATGTGGACCAGCAAGGGCATGCCACGTCGAACGGCGTGGCGGCCTTCAAGGACATGATCGCGCCCGCGGACGCGCCGGTCGTGTGCAACCTCAAAGCGGCGGGCGCGATTGTCATTGGGCGCACCAACACACCCGAATTCTCGTTCCGCGCCGACACCGACAACCCGCTTTTCGGGCGCACGCATAACCCGTGGGGGCGCCATGTCTCGGCGGGCGGTTCATCGGGCGGGGCCGGGTCGGCGGTGATGGCGGGGATCGGCGCGCTGGCCCATGGCAACGATATCGGCGGCTCGCTACGGTTTCCGGCTGCAGCCAACGGGGCTGTGACCGTCAAACCCGGCTTGGGCCGCGTGCCTGCCTTCAACCCCAGCCAAAAGGTGGAGCGGGGTTTGCTCGCCCAGTCCATGTCGGTGCAGGGATTGCTCGCCCGCAATGCGGCGGATTTGCATCTGTCCATGCCAGCGATGATCGCGCCGGATGCGCGGGACCCGTTCCATGCACCCCTCCCTTGGCGTGGTGAACCGCTCGCGGGGCCCATCCACGTCGCCGTCGCCCGTGACGATTTCGGATTTGGCCTGCATCCCGAGGTCGCGACCGCTCTGGACAAGGCCGCCTCTGCATTGTCAGACGCGGGCTATGCCGTGGAGATGGTGGAACCGCCACTCGCACAAGAGACCGGCGAAATCGGCTACCGCACGCTTTTGGGCGAGGTCAAAGCGCTGCTTGGCCCGGACATCCAGCGCTATGGCTCGGCAGAGCTGAATACGATCTTCGATGAATACTTCCGACAGTTCCCGCCTTACGAAGGCACAGAACTGCTGACAATGCTGGCGCAGCGCAGCCACTACGCGCGGGCCTGGTCGCTGTTTCTGGAAGACTACCCGCTGGTGCTGACGCCGTTCATGCTCAAGCCCTTCTTCGCACCGGGGCGCGATGCGGAAGGCGCTGAAGGCGTCAGAGACGCGCTTGGCACCTCACACTGGTCGTTCATCATGAATTTCACCGGCCTGCCCGCAGGTAACCTGCCCACACATATCGCCGACCTACCACAGGGCCCACAGCCCATCGGCGTGCAGATCGCCGGACGGCGCTGGCGCGAGGACCTGATCGTCGACGCGATGCAAGCGATTGAGGTACGCATTCCATCGGCCTGCGGAACGCTTTGGAGTAAACTGCCCTAGGCGCGGATGGGGGGCTGGCTTATTCGTCGGCGAATGCCGCCATTACCTCGTCCGGTGCTTCGAAATTGGCCGTCACGCGCTGCACGTCATCATCTTCTTCGAGCGTATCAAGCAGCTTCATCAGCTTGGTCAGCCCATCCAGATCAACCTCGGTGGTCATGTTGGGCTTCCAGATCAGCTTGGTCGACTCCGACTCGCCCAGTTCCGCTTCAAGTGCTGTGGACACATCGTTGAGGTCCGTATCCGCACAGATGATGATATGGCCGTTCTCATCACTTTCGACATCCTCGGCCCCGGCCTCGATCGCTGCCATCATCACCGTGTCGGCATCACCCGCGGATGCCGGATAGACGACCTCGCCCTTGCGGTCGAACATGAAACCAACCGAGCCTGTCTCGCCAAGGTTTCCGCCGTTCTTTGAAAAGGTAGAGCGCACGGTTGAGGCGGTGCGATTGCGGTTGTCGGTCATCGCCTCGACAATCACGGCAACGCCGCCAGGTCCGTAGCCTTCATAGCGGATTTCGTCGTAGTTCTCCGCATCGCCGCCTTGGGATTTCTTGATCGCGCGGTCGATCACATCCTTAGGAACAGAGTTCGATTTCGCCTCTTTCACCGCCAGACGCAGACGCGGGTTCTTGTCAGGATCGGGGTCGCCCATCTTAGCGGCGACGGTGATTTCCTTGGCGAGCTTGGAAAACAGCTTGGAGCGCAGCTTGTCCTGCCGTCCCTTACGGTGCTGAATATTTGCCCATTTGGAGTGGCCAGCCATCGAAACCCTCGTGATCTGTCGTGAAAATCTGCGCCTCTATAAGGCAAGGCGGGCGCGGGCCGCAAGCCTGCGTGAATGCATCACAATCGCTCGTCTGATTGGCTGTATCTTGCAGCATGCTTTGACCACACAACGCAGTCTCTTGCAATTTGTATTGTCAGGTTTTACCTGACTGTCAGGGATAACCTGACCAAAGGTGTTGATTTGCATATGCTGAATTGTTCTTTCTGTGGAAAAACGGACCAAGAGGTTCAGAAATTGGCGGCAGGTCCGGGTGGTTTGCATATCTGCAACGAATGTGTCGAAACGTGCCGGGTTCTGATGGACGGTGCTGATGTGCCTCCAAAGGCTTTTGACCCCGTAACATGGCCAACTGAACGGCTGATCAACGCTTTAGCTGCGCTGGATGCAACGGCGGAGGCTTACAAAGAGCATCTCGCCCGCGCTGTGGATGCATTACGGGATCGTGATGTGAGTTGGGCCAAGATTGCCGAGCCCCTCGGGATATCGCGTCAATCAGCCTGGGAACGCTTCAAATAGTGCGGGGCGGTCATCAGGGCCTTAAAGCGGCCAGATGAACGGAATCACGAACGATACGATGGGTGCCAGCGACAGGTTGAGCGGTATCCCGAATTTCAGGAAGTCAGAAAACCGGTATCCGCCGGGTCCGTACACCAGAGTGTTGGTCTGATAACCGATGGGGGTGGCGAAGCTGGCGCTGGCTGCGATCATCACTGCGACGACCAAAGGGCGGGGGTCGACACCCAATGCGCCGGCAAGACCGATGGCGATAGGCGTCATCACGACGGCCACGGCATTGTTGGACACCAGTTCGGTAAGGATGCTCGATAAGAGATACACCGCAAGCACCACGAAGAACCCAGGTAGCACCAGCATTACCGGCGAGAGCGTATCCGCGATCAGGGCGACGGCGCCGGAGGATTGCAGGGCGGAGCCAACTCCCAGCATCGCGAAGATCAGCGCAAGCAAGCGGCCCTCGACATAGGAAAACGCCTCATCCGCGTCGATGCAGCCGGTCATGAGCACGATCGTGACGCCAATCATCGCGAGCATTAGGATCGGTGCGATGCCCAAAGCGGCGAGGATCACCACGCCCAACAGTACCCCAATCGCCACGGGGGCATGCGCGCGTCTGTAGGCGCGTTGCGAGGGTTTTGACACATCGCCTAGGTTCATGTCTTCGGCGAGCCGTCCGATGTCTTCGGGCGCGCCTTCTAGAAGCAACGTGTCACCCACGCGCACCATGATATCGTCGATCTGCTGGCTGATATTGGCGTCCCGCCTGTGCACGGCCAGCGGATAGACCGCATAGCGGCGGCGCAACCGCATGGCGCCGAGCCGTTGCCCGACCATCTTGCAGTTCGGCGTGATCAGCACCTCGACCGTGGTCGTTTCAACCGCCGAAAGCTGATCGACACGGCGCAGCTCCTTGTTCGCTTGCAAAGACAAAAGCTCGGTCATCTCGGTGCGCAACACAACGCGGTCGCCCACCTGTAGTTCCACGCCTTTGAGGTTGCGCCGCAGCGAGGTGTCGCCCCGCACAACGTCGATCAGACGCACACCGTCGCGTTTGAAAAGCTGTACACCTGTCACCTCGCGACCGATCAGGTTGCTGTCCGGGGGGATGACGGCTTCGGAGAAGAACTTTTTCTTGGACCGATCCGACAGCATCGTCGCCATGCTTTGTCTGTCGGGCAGCAGTCGTGGGGCCATGAAATAGAGATAGGTGAAGGTCCAGGCGACGACGATGAGGCCGACGGGAAGAATCTCAAGGATGCCAAACGGTTCCAGCCCCGATGCCCTTGCAACGCCATCAACAAGCAGGTTGGTGGAGGTCCCCAGCAACGTCATCGTACCGCCGACGATGGCCGCATAGCTCAGCGGGATCAGCAGCTTTGAGGCGGATGTCCCCAATGTGCGGGCCAATTGCACAAAAACCGGGATCATCACAACCACGAGTGGTGTGTTGTTCATGATCGCACTTGCAAAGGCTACGAAGACAAGGCCGCCGCCGATGGCCCGAGCCGGGCTAACCTTGGCCTGGCGCTCTGCCAGTTGTGTCATCGCATTCAAAGCCCCGGTCCGCACCAGAGCGCCCACGATGATAAACATCGCGGCAATGGTCCATGGCGCCGGATTGGCCAGCGCCATGACAGCGTCTTCGTAAGGCAGGATGCCGATGGCGAGCAGGAACGACACGCCGATCATTGCCACGACTTCGGTTGGGAATGCCTCGCGCAGGAACATCAGGAACATGGCCACGACAACCAACATCGTGATCACCGCGCTTTGCGTTTGCGTGAGGGCCAGCCAATTATCCATGCGCGCCAGTTTTGCTGAGCGCTAGCGCTGGCGCAAGCCGAGGTTGGACAAGGGCAAGACCTGCACCCATGCAAAGCAGGGCGAGCCAGATCCAAAGGCTGTAGCTTTCGCCAAGCAGAAACATCGCCCAAAGCACACCTGAACCGGTGACCAGATAGCTGACCTGCCCAGCGAAGACCGCACCGGCCCGCCCGATCAGCCAGACATAGCCAGAATAGACGAGGACATGGATGATGGCACTCAGCGTCATGGTCAGATCGGCGAGGATAAACGGTGGGCGGGGGATGAAGAATTGGCCCGAACCAAGGGCAAGTGGCAATGCTATGACGGTCCCTAACGCAGAGGCGCCGAAGAGCACCTGAAACGGATCAAGCCCGGCCGTGCCCCAGCGGGCCACGATATTGCTCTCGCAAGCGTAACAAAAGGGTGCCACCAACGCCAAAGGCAGGAAGGCGATCATGGCGCGGTCGGGCAGGCTCGCCTCTGGCAAGGCGATCAGGCTGACACCAATCAGTCCCAATGCCAGCCCGCCAAGACGCCGCAAGGAAAACCTGTCATTGCCAAGGGCAAGAGCGATGGGAAAGGCCATCATCGGGATCGTCGCAATGACAATCGACATGATGCCCGACGGCAGATGGAACGCCGCGCGATAGCCTGTCGTATTGGGGATCAGGGTGCCAATGGTCGCGATCATCAGCCAGACGGCAAAGGTCCTCGCCGTGAAGGGTAGCCGCCCCATCTGGCGCCAACGCAAGATGCCCAACAGGACAGCGCCGATGAGAAGCTGCCAAAAGACCAGCCCGAGCGGCTGGTAACCCGCGGTGACCGTGATTTTGATCAGCGGCTGCGTCAGCCCCCAGCCGCAGCCCAGAAGCAGCAATAGCGCCGTCAGACGCGCGCGTTCGTGGATCATTCAGGCCCCGCAGGGCTGAGCCTTCCACCTTGTCGGACCATCTGCACCCGCAGCGCCTTGCCCGTGCGGTCATCGGTTTCGACATAGAGGCCCGACAAGGTGGCCTCTTCCATTGCGGGGGTAAAGCGCCCCTTGGGCATGCCGGTCACGAAGCGTCGCATCGGCTCGGTTTTTTCCATGCCGATGACTGAATTGTAGTCACCGCACATGCCTGCATCGCTTTGATAGGCTGTGCCACCCGGCAGGATCATCACGTCAGCCGTCGGCACATGGGTATGTGTGCCAACAACGATGCTTGCGCGCCCATCGCAGAAATGCCCGACGCCCATTTTTTCGGACGTGGCCTCGCAATGGATGTCGATCAGGCTCGCGCTGATCTGGCCGCCAAGGGGGTATTGCCGCAAAAGCGCATCAAGGGCCGAGAAGGGATCGTCGAAGGGACGCTTCATGAAGACCTGCCCCAGCACCTGGGCGACAAGCACTTTGCGCCCACCGGGTGCTTTGAAAACGCGCGCACCGGCACCCGGTGCCGCCTTGGAGAAGTTCAGGGGCCGGATGATGCGCGGCTCGTTTGCGATGAATGTCAGCATATCCTTCTGATCGAACGCATGATCACCCAGCGTGATCACATCCGCCCCGGCATCCAGCAATACCTTTGCGTGATCGCCTGATAGTCCCACACCGGACGTGGCGTTCTCGCCATTGACGACCACGAAATCAAGCCGCCACGCCTCGCGCAAACGCGGCAGGTGCTCGCTGATCGCGGCGCGGCCCGCACGCCCCATGACATCGCCAAGAAAGAGTATCTTCATGGCCTTTTCGTATGCGCTTGCGGGCGGGTGCACCAGTGGCAATTTCAGGGCTGGCCTTTGGCGGGGCAAGGTGCGACGGATGGGGCATGGAACCACCCAACACATCGCGGCCTATTGTCGGCATTTTCTGGATGATCATGACGGGGTTCAACTTTGTTGCCGTCACGGCAATTGTGAAACATGTGGGCGACGATGTGCCCGCCGCACAGGCCGCATTTCTGCGTTACGTGCTGGGCCTCGTATTCCTGCTCCCGATGATCAAACCGATCCTTGCGGCGCGACTGACCAGGCGACAGATCAAGCTTTTCGGCTGGCGCGGCCTGGTCCATACGATTGCGGTGATTCTGTGGTTTTACGCCATGGCCCGCATTCCCATCGCCGAGGTGACGGCGATGAATTATCTCTCACCTGTCTATGTCTCGCTGGGTGCGGCCCTGTTCATGGGGGAGCGTCTGCCGCCCCGGCGATTGGCAGCGGTGATCCTGGCGCTCATCGGCGCGATGATCATCCTGCGGCCCGGCGTGAAGGCAATCGAGCCCGGACACATCGCGATGCTGGGTACCGCGATCTGTTTTGCGGCCGGGTATCTTATTGCCAAGCAGCTGTCGGGGGAGGTGTCTGCCGCCGTCGTGGTGGGGATGTTGTCGATCACGGTGACAATCGGTTTGGCGCCCTTTGCGCTGGCCGTGTGGGTGACACCGAGCTGGCAAGACCTTGGATGGCTCTTCCTCGTCGCCTGTTTTGCCACAGCGGGCCATTATTCGATGACGCTCGCCTTTGCCGCGGCACCCCTGACGGTGACGCAGCCGGTCACGTTTTTGCAACTCGTTTGGGCCGTGCTCTTGGGTGCACTGGTCTTTGGTGAGGCCGTGGACGGCTGGGTGATCTTTGGTGGCGCGGTGATCATGGCGTCGGTCAGCTTTATCACGTGGCGCGAAGCCGTGGCGCGACGTGCCTTGACACCAACGGCTTCGGAGACAAAAGTCTAGAACGGGTTGCTGGGATGGGTCATTCGATTAAGCCGGTTTCTCATTTGGCCCGCTGCAACAGCGTCTGGTTTCACGGGGCGAGTTTGGCCGGTGATACATGGGATACGCTCACCAAAGATCTTCCGAATGCGCAACGGCCTGACTTGCCCGGGCATGGAGGTGCGCCAATGGTGGAGCCTCCAAGGGTGGAGGCCTATGCTCAGGCGCTAAAAGAAAATCTGCCGCCCGACCCAGTGCTGATCGGTCACTCTCTAGGCGGCATGGTGGCATTGGAACTTGGAGCACAACTCGGTAAGGATGCGACCGCGCTGATCATGATTGAGGCCGTGCCGACGGTCCGCGACCGCCTTTCGAGCAGGATCGCTGCGGGCATTGCAGTGGCGCTGTTCAAGAGACTTCCCGCGTCCTGGTTTGCCAGCCTCTCTGGTGTGGGAGAGTGTCCTGCAACACGCGCTGAACTTCAAAGACAATTCGCGCGGCTTGACCGGCAGCATATTGGGGCAGCATTGGACGCCGCCGCGAACTACGATGGGCGACCGCATCTATCGCAGATTGCCGCGCCGACGCTGGCGATAGTCGGACGCAAAAACAAGGCCACGCATCACGGCGCAAAGCTGATGGCCGAGACGATCCCCGGCGCCATGCTGCTCGAACTCGATGGTGGGCATATGTTGCACACTGACAACCCGCAGGGCTTGCGCGGCGCGATTGACGACTTCTTGCGCAACATCACAAGGACCTAATCTGCGTCGAGCGGTGTCAGCCGTGCGAGAAGCGAGCCTTGCGTGATTTGCCCGATGTGCTGGCCGTTTTCGGTGACCTGCAACGCTTGGGCATCGATCTTTTGCATTATCTCATGCAATGGCGTCTCAACATCGATGCTGGGGCCGGTTCCTGCGCCTTCGATCATGACATCCCGTGCTGTCAGGACACCCAGCGGGTTCATATGCGCCACGAAGTCTGCGACATAATCATTGGCGGGATCCGTGAAAATCTCGCGCGGCGTGCCGCATTGCACGATCCGCCCGCCCTCCATGATGGCGATGCGATTGCCGATCTTGAACGCCTCGTCCAGATCGTGGCTCACGAAGATGATCGTCTTGTTGCGTTCCTTTTGCTGGTCCAGCAGTTCGTCCTGCAGTCTTGTGCGGATCAGGGGGTCGAGCGCCGAAAAGGGTTCATCCATCAAAAGGATCGGCGCATCTGTGGCAAAGGCCCGCGCGAGGCCCACGCGCTGTTGCATCCCGCCGGACAACTCGCCCACAAGCGCGTCGGCGCGGTCGGCAAGCCCCACCATCTCAAGCTCATGATCCACACGTTTCAGACGCTCGGCCTTGCCGAGGCCCGCCAGTTCTAGCCCGAGGCCGACATTGTCGCGGACGCTGCGCCAAGGCAACAGCCCGAATTGCTGAAAAACCATCGACACACATTCGCGCCGGACCCGCCGCAGGTCTTGTGCAGAGCTTTGGCCGACATTGCAGGACCAGTCGCCATCGTTGATGCGCACCTCGCCTCGAATAACGGGGTTCAGCCCGTTCACTGCGCGCAAGAGCGTGGATTTTCCTGATCCTGACAGACCCATCAGCACCAAGATCTCGCCCACTTTAACGTTCAAAGAACAATCGTGCACGCCAAGGATCTGCCCGGTCTGTTCGCGGATCTCTGGCCGCTCCTGTCCTTCATCCATGAGGGGCAAGGCAGTCTGGGGTCTGCTGCCGAAGACGATGGAGACATTGTCAAACTCAACGGCGTTCATGACGATCTCTCCTGTGCCGCGAACCGCAAAGTTCCCGCAAGCTGTTCCTCACCGACATCGGAAGGGTGGTTTTGCCCGTCATGCACCGGAATTTCTGGCAGATAAGGCGTTTGCCCCTCCAGACAGGCTAGGTTCACCCCGATCTCATCGGGGTTTGAGCGACGGTTGTGGTGGGTGTAGATACCGCAGATCTTGCAAAAGTAGTGCTTCGCCACACCGGTATTGAATTGATAGAGCGTGAGATATTCCTGCCCGGCGGTGTAGGTGATCCCGTGCTTGGGCGCAGTCACCGCGACCGCCCCGCGTTTAGCACAGAATGAACAATCGCAGCGGGACGCGGTGTTGATCCCGTCGCTCAGCTGCACCGTGAATTGCACGGCACCACAATGACAGCTTCCCCTAATCATTTCTGTTTCACCCGCAGCATCCGGTCGAGCATGATGGCGACGACAACGATGACGAAGCCGGACTCAAAGCCCAGCGATGTGTTCACGGTATTCAGCGCGCGGATGACCGGCACGCCCAGCCCGCTTGCCCCAACAAGGGCCGCGATCACGACCATCGACAGTGACAGCATGATGGTCTGATTGAGGCCCGTCATGATCTGCGGCCAGGCGGAGGGTAATTCGACCTTGAACAGAACCTGCGTTTTCGTGGCCCCAAAGGCCTCAGCCGCTTCGAGCAACGCCTTTGGCGTGGATGAGATGCCCAAATGGGTCAGCCGGATCGGCGCTGGCAGCACAAAGATCACCGTGGCGATCAGGCCCGGGACCATGCCGATGCCGAAGAATACGATTGCGGGGATGAGATAGACAAAGGTCGGCAGCGTCTGCATCAAGTCCAGCACCGGCACCATCGCGCGATAAAGCCGGGGCCGATGGGCGGCAGCAATCCCGATGGGCACACCAATCCCCATGCAGACTACGCAGGCGGACAGGACAAGCGTGAGCGACTGCATCGTCTCCTCCCAATAGTCCTGATTGAGGATGAACAGAAAGCCGATCACGACGAAAAGCGGGGTCTTCCAGCTACGCTGAAGCGCCCAGGTGAGTGCGGCAAAACCCGCGATGACAATCAAGGGATGCGGCGTTTCAAGGACCCAGAGAATACCGTCAATCAGCGCCTCCATCGCATCAGCCAGCCAATCAAAGAAGAACGCCAGATTGTCGTTCATCCAATCAAACCCGATCTCGGCCCAGTCACCGATGGGAATCTTGTTCTCGGTCAGCCAATCCATGGATATGCTTTCATTGTAATGCCTTGGAAATTGTGAGGGGAGAGGCGGCCATGGCCGATCTGACGTTCTACACCAATCCGATGTCGCGCGGGCGGATCGTCCGCTGGATGCTGGAGGAGGTGGGTTGCGATTATGACACCGTTGTTTTGGACTACGCTACGACGATGAAGGCGCCGGAATATCTCGCGATCAACCCTATGGGCAAGGTGCCTGCCATCAAGCATGATGATCAAGTTGTAACCGAATGTGCGGCGATCTGCGCCTATCTGGCCGATGCGTTTCCGCAAGCTGGGCTGGCACCGCCGGCTGATCGGCGCGGTGCCTACTATCGCTGGATGTTCTTTGGTGCGGGACCGGTTGAGGCCGCGGTGACCAATGCGGCGATGGGCTTCGACCTGCCCACTGAGAAGGAGGCGACTGTTGGATATGGTGCCCTGACCCGCGTGCTGGATGCGCTGGAAGGGTTGCTCGCCGATGGGCGTAGTTATGTACTGGGCGAGGAGTTCTCTGCCGCCGACGTCCATGTCGGATCCCAGATCGGCTGGGGGCTGGCCTTTGGCACGATGGAGGCACGGCCCGGCTTCGCCGATTACGCGGCCCGCCTTGATGCGCGTCCTGCCAAGCAGCGCGCCACAGAAAAGGATAATGCGTTGATGCCGCAGGACGGGGCCGGATAAGGGGCCCCGTCGCATGTTTTGACGGTTGGGCAATGGGTTACATGCCCAATGATGTCTTGACGGCCGCAACCGCGTCGCCGCCATCCTTCGTGGTCACACCGTCAAGCCACCCCATAAATGCGTCAGGGTTGGCCGCAAGCCACGCGCTAGCGGCATCGGCAGGATCCTTGCCGTCATTCAGGATCGCGCCCATGATCTCATTCTCCATGGCGAGCGAGAATTCCAGATTGGTAAGGAGCTTGCCGACATTTGGGCAGGCGTCAACGAACCCGGCTGTTGTGTTGGTGAATACGGTCGCACCACCCAGATTCGGGCCGAACCAATCATCGCCGCCGGTCAGATAGGACATCTCGAAATTGGCGTTCATCGGATGTGGCTCCCAGCCGAGGAACACAATCGGCTCATCCCGGCCAGAGGCGCGGTCGACCTGCGCGAGCATGCCCTGTTCGGAGCTTTCGACGACCTCGAAATCCGCATCCCCAAGGCCAAACGCATTGTCCGCGATCATGTCCATGATCAGCCGGTTGCCGTCATTGCCGGGTTCGATGCCGTAAATCTTGCCCTCCAGCGCATCGGCATTCGCGGCGAGATCAGCGAAATCGGCGATGCCCATCTCGGCGGCCACACTATTGACGGCGAGTGTGTATTTGGCGCCCTCTAGGTTGGCCCGGACCGTGTCGACCGTACCAGCCTCACGATAGGCGGCGATGTCGCCCTCCATCGTGGGCATCCAGTTGCCCAGGAACACGTCCACATCGCCTTCGGCCAGGCTGATATAGGTGACGGGGACGGACAGCACTTTGATGTCCGTCTCATATCCAAGCGCTTCCAGAACGGTGGAAGTGGCTGCGGTTGTCGCGGTGATGTCCGTCCAGCCCACGTCAGAGAATGTGACCGTGTCGCAATCGGCCAAGGCAGGCAATGCCGCGCAGATCGCCAGCGTGGATATCGTTGTTTTCAACATGAATGTACTCTCCCAGTTTTTCTTGATTGACGAGTCAATAAAGAACGATTTATCTGCTGTGGCAACCACCCATGAGGAGAAAATGCCAAAGCTTGGGATGGAACCTATCCGCCGCGCCGCCCTAGTGAAAGCCACGATTGATGAGATTGGGGCGGCGGGCACGCTCGACGTGACGGTGAGCAAGATTGCCAAGCGTGCGGGCATGTCCTCGGCGCTGGCCCATCACTATTTCGGCGGTAAGGAGCAGATTTTCGAGGCGGCGATGCGCCAGATTCTGCGGGACTACGGGGCAGAGGTGGTTGCCGCACTAAAGGCCGCCCCCGATCCCGCAGCACGCGCGCGCGCTATTATCGCGGCCAATTTCGCGCCATCCTGCTTTGATCCGGCGACCGTCAGTGCGTGGATGACATTCTACGTCCAGGCACAGACCAGCCCGGATGCGCTGCGCCTCTTGCGCCTTTACCAGCGGCGGTTGCGCAGAAACCTGACCCATGCACTGCGTCCGATCTCGGCCAATCCGGAAGAGGCAGCCGATATGCTCGCCGCGCTGATCGATGGCTTTTACATCCGCGCCGCCTTGGCAGTCCCGGATGCCGACGCGCAGGTCAAAACGCTGAAACTGCTGACGATTCTGACAGAGGGGGCCGCATGACCAAGCCCAACATCCTGATCATCATGGTCGATCAGCTCAACGGCACATTGTTCCCCGATGGTCCGGCAGAGTGGCTGCATGCGCCGAACCTCAAGGCGCTGGCGGCGCGGTCCACTCGCTTTGCGAACACCTACACCGCCTCGCCTCTTTGTGCGCCGGGCCGGGCCTCTTTCATGTCGGGGCAGCTGCCATCGCGCACCGGCGTCTATGACAACGCTGCCGAATTCGGCTCTTCCATACCGACTTATGCCCACCATCTGCGCCGGGCGGGGTATCAGACCTGCTTGTCGGGTAAAATGCATTTCGTGGGGCCCGACCAGCTGCACGGGTTCGAAGAACGGCTGACCACTGATATCTACCCCGCCGATTTCGGCTGGACCCCCGATTATCGCAAACCGGGCGAGCGGATCGACTGGTGGTATCACAATATGGGCTCGGTGACCGGGGCCGGTGTTGCCGAGATCACCAACCAGATGGAATATGATGACGAGGTTGCCTACCACGCGACGCGGAAGCTTTATGACCTGTCGCGCGGACATGATGACCGGCCATGGTGTCTGACGGTCAGCTTCACCCATCCGCACGATCCTTATGTGGCGCGCAAGAAATACTGGGACCTCTACGAAGATTGCGAGCATCTGATGCCAGAGGTCGGCCCGATCCCTTACGCAGAGCAGGACGCCCATTCCAAACGCATTCTCGATGCAAATGACCGCGACAATTTCAACATCACCGATGAAGACATCCGGCGCGCCCGTAGGGCCTATTTCGCTAACATCTCGTACCTCGATGACAAGATCGGAGAAGTCTTGCAAACGCTTGAGGATACGCGGCAAGAGGCGGTGATCCTCTTTGTCTCTGACCATGGCGACATGCTGGGGGAGCGTGGGCTATGGTTCAAGATGTCTTTCTTTGAGGGCTCCGCGCGGGTGCCCCTGATGATCGCGGCTCCTGACATGGCGGCTGGCCTAAACACCGCGCCGGTCAGCACCATCGACGTCACACCGACGCTCTGTGAATTGGCCGGTGTGGACATGGGCGAGGTCATGCCCTGGACTGATGGCGAAAGCCTTGTCCATCTGGGCCAAGGCGGGGAGCGCGACACGCCGGTCACGATGGAATATGCTGCCGAGGGGTCATATGCACCGCTCGTCTCTCTCCGCTACGGCAAGTGGAAATACAATCGCTGCGCGCTCGACCCCGATCAGCTCTTCGATCTTGAGGCCGACCCGCACGAGCTGACCAACCTGGCGGAGGTGCCCGCGCATCAAGGCACGTTGACTCAGTTGCGTGCAAAATCCGAGGCGCGCTGGGATCTCGAGAAGTTCGATGCCGATGTCCGGCACTCCCAAGCCTGCCGCTGGGTGGTTTATGAGGCGCTGCGCAACGGCAACTACTACCCCTGGGACTATCAGCCGCTGCAGAAAGCGTCCGAACGCTACATGCGCAATCACATGGACCTGAACGTTCTGGAAGAAGCGCAGCGCTTCCCGCGTGGCGAATAACCCTTTCTTATTTCTGACAAATACTTCCGCCGGAGGTTCCTGCCCGATGAACACACAGCCCAAAGCTAGCCACTTTATCGATGGCGCTTATGTCGAAGACAAAGACGGCGACATTATTGACGTGATCTATCCCGCGACTGGGGCGGTGATCGCGACGCTGCACGCCGCCACCCCGGCGATCATCGAAAAAGCCCTCGCCGCTGCCACGCGCGCGCAAAAGGAATGGGCAGGCTGGACCGGAACGGAGCGGGGGCGGGTTTTGCGCCGCGCGGCCGAGATCATGCGGGAGCGGAACCACCACCTGTCGGTGCTGGAAACCTATGACACCGGCAAACCCTATCAGGAGACGAGCGTGGCCGATGCAACCTCCGGCGCCGATGCGCTGGAGTATTTCGGTGGTCTGGCAGGCTCTCTGACCGGCGAACATATCCAGTTGGGCGATGATTTTGTCTACACGCGGCGAGAGCCGCTGGGTGTCTGCGTCGGTATCGGCGCGTGGAACTACCCCACACAGATCGCCTGCTGGAAAGGCGCGCCCGCTCTGGCCTGCGGCAATGCGATGGTGTTCAAACCGTCCGAGACAACACCGCTCTGCGCGTTGAAAGTGGCCGAAATCCTGCATGAGGCGGGCGCCCCCGCCGGGGTCTACAACGTCATTCAGGGCTACGGTGCTGTGGGTGCATCGCTGATCAGCGATCCCTGCGTCGATAAGGTGTCTCTCACCGGTTCCGTCCCGACGGGTCGCAAGGTCTACGCCGCCGCTGCCGAAGGCATTCGGCATGTGACCATGGAACTGGGTGGCAAGTCGCCACTCGTCATTTTTGACGACGCCGATCTGGAAAACGCGGTGTCTGGCGCGATCCTCGGGAATTTCTATTCCTCCGGTCAGGTCTGTTCCAACGGCACGCGCGTCTTTGTGCAGAGTGGCATCAGGGATGCCTTTCTCGCCCGCCTGACCGAACGGCTGGCACAGGTCAAAATGGGCGACCCACAAGACCCGGAGGTCAATTTTGGTCCCATGGTCTCGGAACGCCAGCGCGACATCGTTGAGGGCTTCATCGCCAAAGGCGTCGCGGAAGGCGCCACACTGGTCACCGGCGGCAAACGCGTTAACCGCGACGGGTATTTTCTGGAACCGACCGTGTTTGCCGATGTGGCCGACGACATGACCATCGCGCGGGATGAGATTTTCGGTCCAGTGATGTCAGTGCTCGATTTCGAGACTGAAGAAGAGGTGTTAGCGCGGGCCAACGCGACCGAATTCGGCCTTGCCGCTGGCGTATTTACCGCCGATCTGACCCGCGCCCATCGCATGGTCGCGGGGTTCGAAGCAGGGACCTGTTACATCAACACCTACAATCTGGCCCCGGTCGAAGCACCCTTTGGCGGATCGAAACTCTCCGGCGTCGGGCGCGAGAATTCCAAGGCAGCCATTGAGCACTACAGCCAGCTCAAAGGCGTCTACGTTGCGATGGGTGATGTAGAGGCGCCGTTCTGAATGCGTGCTGATTACGTAATCATCGGGGCGGGCTCTGCCGGCTGCGCCATCGCCTACCGCCTGGCCGAGGCGGGCAAGCAGGTGTTGATCATTGAACATGGCGGCAGCGACCGTGGCCCCTTCATTCAGATGCCCGCCGCGCTGTCCTATCCGATGAACATGCGGATGTATGACTGGGGCATGAAATCAGAGCCCGAGCCGCATCTGGGCGGGCGGCAGTTGGTGACCCCACGCGGCAAGGTGATCGGCGGTTCATCCTCGATCAACGGGATGATCTATGTGCGCGGACACGCGCGCGACTATGACCACTGGGCGGAGAGCGGGGCGGCAGGTTGGTCTTATGCGGATGTCTTGCCTTACTTCAAACGGATGGAGCATTGGCATGATGGCGGCCATGGTGGCGACCCCGACTGGCGCGGAAAGGACGGGCCGTTGCATGTCACGCGCGGCCCGCGAAAGAACCCTCTGACCCGCGCCTTTGTCGAGGCGGGACGGCAGGCAGGTTATCCCGTGACCGGCGACTACAACGGCGAACAGCAGGAGGGTTTCGGCCCCTTTGATGCGACCATCTACAAAGGGCGCCGCTGGTCGGCGGCCAATGCTTATCTGCGCCCCGCACTGAAACGCCCCAACTGCACGCTGACCCGCGCCTTTGCCCGCCGGATCGTGATGGAGAACGGACGGGCGACCGGGGTCGAGGTCAGCCGGGGCAGCAAGGTCGAGGTGATCGGCGCGAATGTCGAAGTGATCGTCGCGGCCTCCTCGCTCAACTCGCCGAAATTGCTGATGCTATCCGGGATCGGGCCCGGTGCTCATCTGGCGGAACATGGCATCGAGGTCGTGGCAGACCGGGCCGGGGTCGGGCAGAACCTGCAGGATCATCTGGAGCTTTACATCCAGATGGCGGCGACCAAGCCGGTGTCGCTCTTTTCCTACTGGAACCTGCGCGGCAAGGCCCGGATCGGGGCAGAGTGGCTGTTGTGGAAAACCGGGTTGGGCAGTTCCAACCAGTTCGAGAGCGCGGGGTTCATCCGGTCGCGCGCGGGCGTGGACTACCCCGATATCCAGTTCCACTTTCTGCCCATTGCGGTCAGCTACGATGGTAAGGTCGCACCCGAGGGGCATGGGTTTCAGGCCCATGTGGGCCCGATGCGGTCGGCCTCACGCGGGCAGGTCACGCTCCGCTCTAGCGATCCGAGTGATAACCCATGCATCCAGTTCAACTATATGTCCGATCCGCAGGATTGGGTCGATTTCCGGCAATGCATCCGGCTGACGCGCGAGATTTTTGCGCAGCCCGCCTTTGACGAATTTCGCGGGCACGAGATCCAGCCCGGCGCGGCGGCGCAGAGCGATGATGCGCTGGATGACTTCATCCGCGAACACGCCGAAAGCGCCTATCACCCGTGCGGTACCTGCAAGATGGGCGTGGCAGATGACCCGATGGCCGTTGTCGATCCTCAGGCGAAAGTGATCGGTGTTGATGGCTTGCGGGTCGCCGACAGCTCGATCTTTCCGCGAGTCACCAACGGCAACACAAATGCGCCGTCGATCATGGTGGGTGAGAAGGTGGCGGATCATATCCTGCAACGCCACCCGCTACCGCCAGCAAATGATACTCCATGGATCAATCCCAACTGGCAAGACGCGCAGCGCTAAAGGATCAAAGTTATGACGGGCTTACCCAAGGGGTGCCTTGATTGCCGCGCAGGAGCGCCTAAAACTGCGACAAACGTAGTTCTTCTGTAGCCCTCGCCCAATTTCTTGCCGGTCCATTTGTGATGCGACGGTACCCCAAAACACCATGTAGCTGAGAGGTGCCGACACCTATGCCTGGGGTGACTTTTCGCCACAATTTGAGGCTCACGATGCATGTGGCAACCAGTGATTTCCGGTTGATACAGATCAACAGGGCAATGGATGTGCCGTGCTAAAGATATGATGTTTGGTGAAGGTGTATTGGTGTGAGTGTGCTTGATAATCATTTGTGGACTGCGTCTCTGATATGGAATTGGCCGTAATCGACGCCTCTTTCGAACGGCTTCTGGCCGACTAGCATAGAGCCATTGCGGCAGTATCCGTGCAGGCTTGAGAATTGCAGATGTACAGTCTGAAGCGCGAGAATACGTGTGCCCTTAGCTAGGTAATGAAGGTGCTGAAGGCGATTGACTCAAGCTCAACCCATCGCGACCTGTCAAACAGCGAAGAAACGACAGCAAAGGACAGCGCAGATGTCGCATACGCCCCACGAGTTATTGGAAGAGTTCCCCGAGAAAACGGAAGCCATGCAGCGGCTGAAAGGCGAGGATGCCCATTTCGCGCGGATGTACGATGACTATCATACAATCAACCGCGCCATTCACCGGGCCGAGACGGATGTAGAGCCGACCGATGATATGCATATGTCGGAAATGCGCAAAGAGCGCATGATGCTGAAAGACAAGATCGCGGCAATCCTGCGGGACGCCTGATCAGGTCGTGTCTTTGCCCTCAAACGTGGTCTGAAAGCGTTCAAAGAACTGATCGGCCGTCTTGCGGGCAAAGCCACCAATGATCCGGTTGCCAAGCTGGGCGAGCTTGCCGCCCACCTTCGCATCGACGTGATAGGTGAGTTCGGTTCCGCCCTCCACCGTTTCAAGACTGACATCCGCACTGCCCTTGGCAAAACCGGCCACACCGCCCTTGCCTTCGCCGGTGATCGTGTAGCTTTGTTGCGGCACAACGTTTTCAAGCGTCACCGCACCTTTAAATGTGGCCGACACCGGACCGACCTTTTGTGTGACGACAGCGGCAAAGCCTTCTTCTGGTGAGCCTGTCAGTTCCTGGCATCCGGGAATGCAGGTATGCAGGTATGCAGGTATGCAGGGTGTCGGGGTCGTTCAGATGCGCCCAGACCGTTTCAATATCGGCCGCGATCACCTTGGTGCCTGCCAATTCCATAACTCATCCTCCCCTGATCTTGCCGGATATTCGGTGGCAAATCCCTGAATGGCAATGGTTTTCCGCGCCTTGTTTCCGATGTCGCCTTAGTCCAGCTGATAGGGCAACGTCCCGCGCTGGTTGGGGTCAACGCGAAGGTGCCGTTCGAGCGGTGGGACGGAGCGTTGGTGGCAATTGCGTCTTTCGCAGATGCGACAGGAAATCCCGATGGGCGCATAGGCTTGCGCGGCGCTGATATCCATGTGGTCTGCATAGACAAGCGCATGGGCGTGTTTGACCTCGCAACCCAGTCCGATCGCATAGCGCCGGGTGGGTGTGTCGTAGGCGCCGCCCGATTTGCTGACATCGCGTGCGAGGCAGAAATAGCGCACGCCGTCAGGTGTTTCCGCCAACTGGCGAAGGAACTGGCTGGGCACTTCAAAGGCCTGATGGACGTTCCACAAAGGGCAAGCGCCACCGTAGCGTGCGAACTGCAATGTGGTGGCGGAGTGTCGTTTGGTGATCGTACCTGCCTGATCCACCCGCACAAAAAAGAACGGTATGCCCTTCGCGCCCGGTCGCTGCAATGTCGATAGCCGGTGAGCCACCTGCTCAAGCGATGCGCCGAATTGCGTGGCGAGCACCTCCAGATCGTGCCGCGTATTTTGCGCGGCGTTCAGAAAAGCGGCGTAGGGCATCAGGGCCGCACCGGCAAAGTAGTTGGCGAGCCCCACCTTCGCCACATCACGTGCGGCATCCGACTGAAAACGGGCGAGATCCAGTGTGGCGTCCAGCAGCTTGCCTTTCGTCTCCAGCGCCAGTTGTAGCAGCAACTGAAAGGTCTGCGTGGCCTTGTTGCTGCGTTGCGACATGGCAAGTGTGCGTGTCTCCGGATCAAAGCGCCGGATCGTGTCGATGTTGGAAAACACCACCTTGATTCCCGCCGCATCGAGCGCGCGCATGGCGGCTTCGGCCATTGTCTCGCCGGGCTGGCGGCTGGCGGAAAAGCGTTCGGCGCTGCGATCCACCGCATCGATGTAATTGTCGCAGTAGTGGAAGAAATCGCGCACCTCTTCCCATGGGCTGGGTTGCAGGCGCGCGTCTTCACGGCCCAATGCCTCATCCAGCGAGGCGAGACGTTCATGCGTTTGCCGATAGGCCGCGTGCAGGTCGAGAAAGGCGCGCGCGAGCGCGGGGGCATTGGCTGCAGTCAAGCGCAAATCCGCGAGGGCAGGGGCGTCCCCCGCAAAGACAGGGTCCGCCAAGGCCTCGCGCATATCGCCGACCAGACGCGCCTCGTCCCCCGACTGGAGTTCGGTGACGTCAAAACCGAATTCCTGCGCCAGGCCCAGAACAACCGCGGTCGAGACCGGGCGATTGTTGTTTTCCATCTGGTTGAGATAGGGCAGGGACACGCCAAGCTTTCCAGCAAAGTCCTTTTGTGTGAGCGAAAGGCGTCCGCGCAACTCGCGCAACTTGGCCCCGGCATAAAGTTTCTGGACGGGCATCGTGATCTCTTTGCAGATTTGCTATGCCGGTTTAGCGACTGCAAAGCGCGCGTCAAGCCAGCCGTCGTTCGCGCAGCATCACCAGCAGAATCGCAATCATGGCCAGCACGGCCACGGTGAGCATGAGTATTTGCAGCGGGACCGTGCCCGTCTCTTCGGTCAGGATCGTGCCTGCAAATTGCGAAAGCGCGGCACCGCCCCCGATCATGATGGCCCCGCCCAACCCGCTCGCCGTGCCCGCCAGATGCGGCCTGACCGAGATGGAGCCTGCCATGACATTGGGCAGGACGATGCCGTTGCCGACGCCCAGAAGCGTACAGAAGCCAAAGAAGTTCAGCGGATGGTTGACGCCAGCCAATGTAAGGATGAGCGAGGCGGCCATGCCGATGACGGTCACGCTTGTTCCGATCAGGGCCATGCGGTTGATGCCCATCCGGACCGAGAAGCGGCCCGAAAAGAAGTTGCCCAAGGCGTATCCAATGGCAGGTGCGCCCAGTGCGACACCCGACCAGAAGGGTGTCAGGCCAAAGAGCGTGCTGCCCACAAACGAGGTCCCCCCGAGAAGTGCAAAGAAAGCTCCTGAGCTGAAGGCCGAACACATCACATAGCCCCAGAACCGCGGGGACCGCAGCAATTCGGGGTAGGTGCGGACCTGCTCGCGAAAGCCGATGCCACCTTTGGCGACGGTTTCTCCTAAATCAAAGTAACACAGGATAAGCGTGCCAGTGCCTGCGATCGCCAGAAAGACGAATGTCGCCTGCCAGCCAAGAAGCTGATCGAGCGACCCGCCGATCATCGGCCCGAACATCGGCACCAGCGCCATGCCCATTGTGACATAGCCAATCATCGATGCCGCCTCTTCCTGCGGAACGATGTCGCGCACAATCGCGCGGCTGAGCGCCATGGATGTGGCGACTGCGGCCTGCATGATGCGAAAGAACAGGAACACCTCGACCGTTTCCGCGATCAGCGTACCCAATGTCGCGAGCACAAATAGCGTCAGTGATCCCAGCACAAGAATGCGCCGCCCATAACGGTCCGAGATTGGTCCGATAAAGATCTGCAGGATCGCGGTCGCGGCAAGATAACCTGACAACGCGATCTGCATGATTGCGTATTCGGTGTTGAAATAGGTGGTCATCGCTGTCAGCGACGGCAGAAAGATCGACATGTTGAGCGCCGACATGCCCGTGATCAGGACCAGCGTGATAATATGTGGCGGCGTGGTACGATCCAAAAAACGGATCGTCGGATAAGAACTCATGCATTAGGAGTAAGCGGGGTGCGGGGGCATGTCCATGACCGTGATGCATGTCATGCGTGTTTTGCAGATTTGCAATCATTCCGTTTAGCGAACTGTAAGTTTTGCAAATATGCTCTATTGCCCTTCAGCCATGCGGGCAGAGCCGTTATGTTCAACGCAAATAATCGGGGTGTGATCACATGGATGTTTTGCAGGAACTTGAAAACCGGCGCGAACTGGCCCGCCTGGGTGGCGGAGAGCGCCGGATCAAGGCGCAGCACGCCAAGGGCAAGCTGACCGCGCGCGAGCGGATTGAGCTTTTGCTGGATGCGGGCTCATTCGAAGAGTTTGACATGTTCGTCGCCCACCGCTGCACCGATTTCGGCATGGACAAGGAGCGTCCCGCAGGCGACGGCGTTGTCACCGGATGGGGCACGATCAACGGCCGCCTCGTCTATGTCTTCAGTCAGGATTTCACCGTCATGGGCGGGTCGGTATCAGAAACCCATGGCCAGAAAATCTGCAAGATCATGGATATGGCGGTGCAGAATGGTGCACCCATCATCGGGCTCAATGACAGCGGTGGCGCCCGCATTCAGGAGGGTGTGGCGAGCCTTGCGGCCTATGGCGACGTGTTCCAGCGCAATATCATGGCGTCGGGCGTGGTGCCCCAGATCAGCGTGATCATGGGACCTTGCGCAGGGGGTGCCGTCTATTCGCCCGCGATGACCGACTTTATCTTCATGGTCAAAGACAGCTCTTACATGTTCGTGACCGGTCCCGACGTGGTCAAGACGGTCACAAATGAAATGGTATCGGCCGAAGAGTTAGGCGGTGCCTCGACCCACACCAAGAAATCCTCCGTCGCCGATGGCGCCTTTGAAAACGATGTGGAGGCGCTGGCCGAAGTTCGTCGCCTCGTCGATTTCCTGCCGCTCAACAATCGCGAAAAGCCGCCCGTCCGGCCTTTCTTTGACGATGTGGACCGGGTTGAGGACAGTCTGGATACGTTGATCCCTGACAATCCGAACACGCCCTATGACATGAAAGAGCTGATCCTGAAAGTCGCGGATGAGGGCGACTTTTACGAAATCCAGGAAGAGTTCGCCAAGAACATCCTGACCGGCTTTGTCCGGCTGGGAGGGTCGACCGTTGGCGTAGTCGCAAACCAGCCGATGGTGCTGGCGGGCTGCATCGATATCGACAGTGCGCGCAAAGCGGCGCGGTTTGTGCGGTTCTGCGATGCGTTTGAGATCCCGATCCTGACTTTCATTGACGTACCCGGCTTTCTTCCCGGTACATCCCAGGAATATGGCGGCGTGATCAAGCATGGTGCAAAGCTGCTTTACGCCTATGGTGAGGCGACCGTGCCGAAGGTCACGGTGATCACGCGCAAAGCCTATGGCGGCGCCTATGTGGTAATGTCGTCCAAGCATTTGCAGGCCGATTTCAACTATGCCTGGCCCACAGCCGAGATTGCGGTGATGGGCGCCAAGGGGGCGACCGAGATCATTCACCGTGCGGACCTGAACGACGCGGAGAAGACAGCGCAGCACACCCAGGATTATGAAGAACGGTTCGCAAATCCCTTCGTCGCTGCCGAAAAAGGCTTCATTGATGAGGTGATCATGCCCCATTCGACCCGCAAGCGGGTCTGCCGTGCCTTTGCCTCCTTGCGGACCAAGCGTTCGCAAATCCCGTGGAAAAAACACGACAACATTCCGCTGTGATCACTGGCTTTTTACATAAATTGCAGTGCGGCGCCCGTTTTTGGCAGAAAACTGCACTATCACGCAGAAATGTGTTGCTTCGCTCGCAGCTGACGCACGCTCAAGATGTCGGTGTGGTCGATCCAAAAACACAAAATGTGGGTTACAGCCTTCGGCGGCCTTTTGCCCATGGTGCCCCTGCGTCACACCAATCGCACTTCGCCTCGGAGATATATGAATCTAAACGATTTTTGGCTAAGCTTTCCTCATGCGATGATCGGATCGCGCCCTCGTGGGGTCGGACTGGCAAGAACCAGACCGCGCCTTGCAGCAACAGAGGCAGGCAACAAAAATGGTACAAGGAATTCTCGCCTTTGCATTCGCAGCGCTTTTGGCGCTGGTGGCAATATCCGGCAGTCAGGACCGTGCGCCGCTACAGGTCACTTCGGACACGGCCCGCATTCAGGCGGTGGATCTCTACCGCGCAATTAACTAGTCATCTTGGTTGCGGGTGGGCTGTAACGCCCGCCCGCAGTGCGGCCCTGACGAGGGGGCGCGCTTAACATGCAAAAGCATCGCGGCTTCCCCGGTCGCCTTCCCGGCACAGACTTTCAGTTCACAATCCGACGCGCCAACAAGGACGGTGTTGCAACGGCCCTGACCGAACGCGTGCGCTATGCGGATCGGCGCCCGCCGGACAAGCGAGCAGATGCTGCGTTTATGCAAGCGCTTTGGGACCAATTCGGTGATCAACCCTTTGAACGTGGCAATCTGGATGCCGGCCGCCTCAGTTGGCTGTTTGGGCGCGAGGTGATTCCCGCCGAAGACCCGTTTGACCCCAAAAGCTATGATGCCCTGCTCCAAATCGACGTGAACGTCGCTCGCGTCAGCTTTCCCGAGATCGAAGGGATGTGACGCTGATGAAACATCACGATAGTGACGAACATGCAATACAATCTAAGCGGGAATCCGCCTATTTCTGGGGGAGCAGATTATGCTGCTATGCAGCGGTCGATTTATGCCGCAACATCAAAGGTGCAGCTACGCGTTCCAGCAAGCGCGTGATTGCCGATTGTCTACAACGTTACCCTTCCCTAGATCGGCCTGCCTTGTCCCAAGGCAGGTCGGTTGCGTTTTCTTGCCGATCAACAAAAGATATAGCTGTTGATATTGGATATCATGCTGCTTCAGCTATTGAGTTTCTTCCAGTAGGCGCCAATTCCGGGGCCACACGGAAACAAGAGTTAGGCAGAGAACTATGCAAAAGAAATCAATCATCATCGCAGCAGTTGCTGTATTCGGACTTGCCGGTTGTTTGGACAACGACGTGGAGCGTGGCGTGGCAGGCGCAGGCGCAGGCCTTGTCGCTTCTGAAGTTCTGGGCACTGACCGCACAGGCACGATCTTGGCAGGGGCTGCCGCAGGCGTACTTTGCGACGACGCGGGCATTTGCCGCTAAGCTGAATAACGGACGCGCAAACACGACGCGCGTGCAACTTTGGAACCGTCGTCGGGGTGACGCCCCGGCGGCGGTTCTGTGTTTTGGGGACGGAGACTAATGTTCAAGAAAATACTCATCGCCAACCGGGGCGAGATCGCCTGCCGTGTGATCAAGACGGCACGCAAGATGGGCATCCAGACGGTGGCGATCTATTCGGACGCTGACCGCAACGCGCTCCATGTCCAGATGGCTGATGAGGCTGTGCATATCGGCCCGCCCCCTGCCAACCAATCCTACATCGTCATCGACAAAGTGATGGATGCGATCAAACAGACCGGTGCAGAGGCGGTGCATCCGGGCTATGGCTTCCTCTCCGAAAACCCGAAATTCGCCGAAGCTTTGGACGCGGCAGGCGTCTCGTTTATCGGACCGCCCAAAGGTGCGATTGAGGCGATGGGGGACAAGATCACCTCAAAAAAGATCGCGCAGGATGCTGAGGTCTCGACCGTGCCGGGCTATATGGGCTTGATTGAGGATGCCAAAGAGGCCGTGAAAATCTCAAACGAGATCGGGTATCCGGTCATGATCAAGGCCAGCGCGGGCGGCGGTGGTAAGGGCATGCGCATCGCTTGGAATGACGACGAGGCGCGTGAGGGGTTCCAAAGCTCCAAGAACGAGGCAGCGAGTTCCTTTGGTGATGACCGAATCTTCATTGAGAAGTTCGTCACCCAGCCTCGCCATATTGAGATTCAAGTTCTCTGCGACGGTCACGGCAACGCGGTCTACCTGCATGAACGCGAATGCTCCATCCAGCGCCGGAACCAGAAGGTGATTGAGGAGGCGCCGTCGCCATTCCTTGATGAGGCGACACGCAAGGCGATGGGCGAGCAATCCGTCGCGCTGGCGCAGGCGGTGGGTTATACCAGCGCGGGTACGGTAGAGTTCATCGTTGATGGCGACCGGAACTTCTATTTTCTGGAAATGAACACGCGCTTGCAGGTGGAACACCCGGTGACCGAATTGATCACCGGCGTCGATCTTGTCGAACAGATGATCCGGGTTGCCGCAGGGGAAAAGCTGCCGTTTCAGCAATCCGACCTGAAAATCAACGGATGGGCGATGGAAAGCCGCCTCTACGCCGAGGACCCCTATCGCAACTTCTTGCCCTCCATCGGGCGACTGGTCCGCTACCGTCCACCGGCGGAAGAGGCACACGAAACACGCGCGGTCCGCAACGATACGGGCGTCTATGAAGGCGGCGAGATCAGCATGTATTACGACCCGATGATCGCCAAGCTTTGCACCTGGGCGCCAGACCGCGCTGCGGCGATTGAAGAGATGCGGCTGGCGCTGGACGGGTTTGAACTAGAGGGGATCGGGCACAACCTGCCTTTCCTTGCCGCCGTATATGACCACCCGAAATTCACGTCCGGCAACATGACCACCGCCTTCATTGAGGAAGAGTACCCGGATGGGTTCGAAGGCGTGACCTTGCCGGACGAGACCTGCATTCGCATCGTGGCTGCGACCGCCGCGATGCATCGTCTGGGCGAGGTGCGGCGTGCCCGGATTTCCGGCACGATGGACAATCACGAACGCACGGTCGGCGATGATTGGAACGTGCGCTTGCAAGGGCAATCGCATGATGTGACGATCAGCGCCGACAAAGCCGGGGCGGATGTGACCGTGGGAGACCGGACCTTGCGGGTCGAGAGTGACTGGACCCCCGGCGATCCGCTCGCCACGCTGATGGTGGACGGCGCGCCTCTGGTGCTGAAAGTCGGCAAGATCTCGGGCGGGTTTCGCGTCCGCTATCGCGGGGCCGATCTGAAGGTGCATGTGCGCAGCCCGCGTCAGGCTGAACTCGCGGCCCTCATGCCCGAGAAGCTACCACCCGATACGTCGAAATTCCTGCTCTGCCCGATGCCCGGTCTGATCGTGAAGGTCGATGTCACACCCGGCGATGAGGTGCAGGAAGGTCAGGCGCTGTGCACCATCGAGGCGATGAAGATGGAAAACATTCTGCGCGCCGAAAAGAAAGGCGTGGTCAAGAAGATCAATGCGGGCGCGGGCGACAGCCTCGCCGTGGATGACGTGATCATGGAGTTTGAATAGGTGGGTTTTAACATCTCGCTGTTTGCCGCGGCGCGGAGCGATCTGGTCGCTTTCCTCTTGCTTATGGGCTTATCTATTAAAGATGTTGAAGATGATGCGAACGAGATGCCATTGAGCGGCGGGATAGCCGGGGACCGCTTTATACTTTGGCAGAATATGAGCCAAGCAACGGACTTCGCGCGGAAAAAGCTGATCGACGTATCTCTGGTCGTACCCTTCTTAAAACTGGACGTCAGCGAAACGGCTATGGTTTGCGGACTGTCCGAATATCGTGATGGCGCAGAACAATGGTCCGCGCACTACATCGCCGATAAGGACAAACCTATCCATGTAGATGATGAAATGCCTGATACGCTGAAATCCTTTGTCAAAGCTCATCCAAAGCATGGCAGCGGAAACGAGTTTGACATACTACCGGACGCGTTCGGTGATCTCACAGGTTTTCGTTATGACGTTTGGGAGGATGATCGCGCGTTTCGACAAGTTGTAGAAAAAGCTAAGCGAAAAAGATGGTGGCAACTTTGGTAAGGTTGTCGGTTTACTGGCCCAGTGCCCGCCGATCAGCGATTTCCTGCTGGCGGAGTGGCATCTTGTCGATGGAGCGGGACAGCTCGCGCACGCTCCAAGGGGCGGGCTTGCGTAGCGCCACGCGCCCATCTTTGCCCACGAGCGCCATCATGTATCCGCGCGGGCGCAACTCCATGCGCCATTCGCTTTCCGCTGCCGGGTCCGTATCGGTGATGATGATCACGTCACGCTCCGCCAGATCCTCCAGACCCGTGGCCAGCCGGTCCATCTGCTGCTGGAACCGAGGGTCATTCGGCGTATCGGCAAAAACCACCAGAGGCCGCGCGAGCCATTGCAACTCAGCCATTGTGACCTCGTCAGAGGTGAAGACTTGGGTGCGGTCTTCTTCCCAGCGTTCCAGCACGGTTGTGGCCTGGGCAAAGAGGGGCGCGGCAGCCAGGAGGCTGGCCGTGGCGGCCCAGCGAAGTGATGTCAACAATTTCATACCCGAAGATATAGAGGCGGCTTTGGCAAAAGCTAAGCCCCAAGCGCAAAACATCACAAAGAAATTTGTGAGCGCGCACGCACTTACTCGCCGGAGGATCACATGACCGATCAAAACACATGGGCCGAGATCGCGACGCGCGAGCTGCGCGGCAAGCCCCTTGAGGCTTTGGACTGGGACACGCTGGAAGGCATCACAGTCAAACCGCTTTATACCGCACAGGATATCGCGGACCTGCCGCATCTGGGTGGTGTGCCGGGCGAGGCGCCGTTTACGCGCGGTGTGAAGGCCACGATGTATGCAGGCCGTCCCTGGACCATCCGCCAATATGCAGGGTTTTCGACGGCAGAGGAATCGAACGCGTTCTATCGTAAAGCGCTGGATGCCGGCCAGCAGGGGGTTTCGGTTGCGTTCGATCTGGCGACCCATCGCGGCTATGACAGTGATCACCCCCGCGTTGACGGGGATGTCGGTAAGGCGGGTGTGGCTATTGATAGCGTTGAGGATATGAAGATCCTCTTCGATGGCATCCCGCTCGACAAGGTCAGCGTGTCGATGACGATGAACGGCGCGGTCATCCCGATCCTCGCCAATTTCATCGTCGCGGGGGAAGAGCAGGGGCATCCGCGCAACGTGCTGTCGGGCACAATCCAGAACGACATCCTGAAAGAGTTCATGGTACGGAACACTTACGTTTATCCGCCTGAACCCTCGATGCGGATCATTGCGGATATCATCGAATATACGACCAACGAGATGCCGAAGTTCAATTCGATCTCGATCAGCGGCTATCACATGCAGGAGGCCGGCGCGAACCTGGTGCAGGAGCTTGCCTATACGCTTGCCGATGGGCGCGAATATGTCCGCACAGCCATTGCGCGGGGGATGGATGTGGATCAGTTTGCCGGGCGGCTCAGTTTCTTTTTTGCGATTGGTATGAACTTCTTTATGGAGGCCGCGAAACTGCGCGCCGCGCGCCTCTTGTGGTCGCGGATCATGGCTGAGTTTGAGCCCAAGAACCCGAAATCGTCGATGTTGCGGACCCACTGCCAGACTTCTGGCGTGTCGCTGCAGGAGCAGGACCCGTATAACAACGTGGTCCGCACCGCCTATGAGGCGATGAGCGCGGTTCTGGGTGGCACCCAGTCGCTGCATACTAATGCGCTGGATGAGGCCATTGCCCTACCCACAGAGTTCAGCGCCCGCATTGCGCGCAATACGCAATTGATCCTGCAGGAAGAAACCGGCGTGACGAATGTCGTCGATCCGCTCGCCGGATCGTACTACGTCGAAAGCCTCACCAACGAACTCGCCGAAAAGGCCTGGGCGTTGATCGAAGAGGTCGAAGAGATGGGCGGCATGACCAAGGCCGTCGCCTCTGGCATGCCCAAATTGCGGATCGAAGAGACCGCCGCGCGCAGGCAGGCCGATATTGACCGGGGGACGGAGGTCATCGTTGGGGTCAACAAGTACCGCAAGGACAATGAGGACCCGATTGATATCCTTGATATCGACAACGCCGCTGTCCGTGCAGCACAGATCGCGCGGATCGAGGCGACCAAGGCCGCGCGTGATCAAGGCGCGTGCGATGCAGCGCTGGATGAACTGACCCGCCGCGCCACCGAAGGCGGCAACCTGCTCGAGGCCGCCGTCGAAGCCGCCCGTGCCCGCGCAACCGTAGGAGAGATCAGCATGGCGATGGAAAAAGCGTTTGGCCGGCACCGCGCCGAGGTCAAGACCCTGGCGGGTGTCTATGGGGCCGCCTATGAGGGCGACGAAGGCTTTGCCGAAATTCAGGCGAGCGTCGAGGCTTTTGCAGAGGAAGAGGGGCGCCGCCCCCGCATGCTGGTCGTCAAGATGGGGCAGGACGGGCATGATCGGGGTGCCAAGGTGATCGCGACGGCCTTTGCCGATATCGGCTTTGACGTGGATGTGGGGCCGCTCTTTCAGACACCGGCGGAGGCTGCACAGGACGCTATCGACAACGACGTGCATGTGATCGGGATCAGCAGCCAGGCGGCGGGGCATAAGACGCTCGCGCCGAAACTTGTACAGGCCCTGAAAGACGCGGATGCCGAGGACATCATTGTCATCTGCGGCGGCGTGATTCCACAGCAGGATTATCAATTTCTCTACGATGCGGGGGTCAAGGCGATCTTCGGACCCGGCACGAACATCCCCAAAGCCGCGCAGGATATCCTACATCTGATCCGCGAGGCGCGCCGCTAGGTGTCGTTGGTCCTCGATCATCTGGCGGTTGCGTGCACCAACCTCGCGGAGGGCACTGCTTGGGTGGAGGCCCAGCTTGGCGTCAAAATGCAACCCGGCGGGCAGCATGTCCGATATGGCACGCATAATACGCTCCTGGGCCTAGGTGATATCTATCTGGAAGTCATCGCACCCGATCCCGAAGCCGCCCCTTTCGAGGGGCCGCGCTGGTTTGGGCTGGACACGTTTACCGGCCCGCCGCGACTGGCGAACTGGATTTGTCAGACGGACCACTT
Organism: Cognatiyoonia sp. IB215446; assembly: GCF_033963825.1. Classification (NCBI taxonomy): domain Bacteria; kingdom Pseudomonadati; phylum Pseudomonadota; class Alphaproteobacteria; order Rhodobacterales; family Paracoccaceae; genus Cognatiyoonia; species Cognatiyoonia sp. IB215446. The sequence continues at coordinate 1,291,877 of NZ_JAXBMD010000001.1, forward strand.
TGACCCTATTGCCGGGCCTCCGGTTGCGTTGACGCGCGGCGATTTGGCTTGGGAGTTGACCGTGCCGGAGGATGGCAGCTTGCCCTTTGGTGGCGCATATCCGACGCTGATCCAGTGGAAAGAAGGCGTGCATCCCGCAAAGCGCCTGCCAGAGAGTGGGTGCCGCCTGACCAATTTTACGGTTAGCAGCCCAGAGGCCGACAGGGTCGGAGCGATGATCGATCTGCCAGACCCGCGTGTGAAATTTGTCAACGGCCCGGCCGGTTTCTCCGCGACCTTCGAGACGCCTGCTGGTCCGCGCACGTTGTCATGATCCGTCCAGCGACGCCTGCGGATGCCGCCGCGATCACGGAGATCTGGAACGCCGTGATCCGGGACACGACGATTACATTCAATCCGACCGAAAAGACCGCAAGCGAAGTGATCGCCTTGATTGCCAAGGATGCGTTGGTCTGGGACGAGGAGGGGCAAACGCTTGGCTTTGCGCGTTTTTTTCCGTTCCGCGCGGGCGAAGGATATAAGCACACGGTAGAACACACGATCATGCTGCACCGGGATGCGCGGGGCAGGGGTGCGGGCAGGGCGCTATTGACTGCGCTGTGCGATCTGGCAAAGGCACAAGGGCTGCGCAACATGATTGCCGGCTGCAGTGCCGAAAGCCCCGCTGCCATCGGCTTTCACGCGGCCTGCGGCTTTCAGACAGTTGCAACGCTGCCCGAAGTCGGGTTCAAGTTTGGGCGCTGGATCGATCTGGTCCTGATGCAAAAGCGCCTCTAGGGAAGGTCACATGTCTATCTGGTCACGCATGGTCGAGGCGATTTCGGCCCTTGCCAAGGGCGAGGGCCTGTCCGCTGTCTTCGACAAATTGCGTGCAGCACCAGACAAAACCGTGGCCTTTGCCATTGCCGTCATCGCGCTGGGCGCAAAAATGGCCAAGGCCGATGGGCGCGTGACCAAGGACGAAGTTGTGGCCTTCCGTGAGGTCTTTCTGATCCCGCCCGAGGAAGAGGCCAATGCCGCTCGCGTCTTTAATCTCGCCCGGCAGGATGTCGCAGGGTTTGACATATACGCTCGGCGCATCAAGGCGATGTATGCGGATGATGACGCGCCGCTTTGTGACCTGATGGAGGGGCTTTTCCACATCGCGATGGCCGATGGTGTCTATCACACGAACGAAGATGCGTTTCTGCGTGAAGTGGCCGAGATCTTCGGGTTCGACGAACGCCGCTTCCGGTCGATCCGCGCGCAATTTGTGTCGGAGGCCGAGCGGGATCCCTATGATGTCCTGGGCCTGGATCCCGATGCCTCCATGGATGAGGCGCGCGCGGCCTGGCGAAAACTTGTGCGCGAAACCCATCCCGATCAGATGATGGCGCGCGGCATCCCTGAAGAGGCGATCAAACTGGCCGAACGGCGCATGGTCGCCATCAACCGCGCATGGGAAGACATCCAAAGGTCCGCTGCGTGAGGATCGCCACTTACAATGTCGAATGGTTCAACACGCTTTTTGACGACGATGGGAAGTTAATCAACGATCAGACTTGGTCATCACGCTGGGATGTCACCAAAGCCACGCAGACCGCCGCGCTTGGTATGGTCTTTGAGGCGATGGATGCCGACGCGGTGATGATCATAGAGGCACCCGATACCAGCACGAAACGCAACACGATCAAGGCGCTGACGCATTTTGCCGACCATTTTGGGCTGCGTACCACCGATGCTTTGATCGGCTTTGCCAATGATACCCAGCAGGAAATCGCGCTGCTGTATGATCCGAAGGTCATGCAGGTGCGCCATGATCCACAAGAAACCCCTGATAGCCCGCGTTTTGACAAGACCGATCAGCGGGATCTGAATGTAGACGCCGCACCTGATGTAATCCGCTGGTCAAAGCCGCCTTTGGAAGTTGCCGTCGAAACCGCCCATGGGCCGCTGCGGCTGATCGGCGTGCATGCAAAGTCAAAAGCGCCTCATGGTGCCGAGAATGCCGCTGATGCGATGCGCATCTCCATCGCCAACCGGCGCAAGCAACTCGCCCAATGCATCTGGCTGCGCAAACGGGTGGCCGCGCATCTGGCGGCGGGTGACGATCTGATCGTGCTGGGTGATTTCAATGACGGTCCGGGGCTTGATGAGTACGAAAAGCTTTTTGGCCGGTCCGGTGTTGAAATCGTCTTGGGCGAGGGGGCCGAGGACAAGCTGTTCGACCCGCATGCGCGCATGGCTCTGTCCCGGCGTGTTGGCGCCATGCCCACGACGGCGCGGTTTCGGCGCAAGGGCCAACCCTATCTGCAGGCGCTGCTCGACTACATCATGATCTCACCGGGATTGCGGGCGAAATCGCCGCGCTGGCAAATCTGGCATCCGTTTGATCACCCGGATTGCTATGAAAACGCTGCGCTCCGGACGGCACTGTTGCACGCCTCAGACCATTTCCCTGTCATTCTCGACATCAAACTGTGATTTGAAACACTTGTGGCCGTGCCGTATATCTCAGGCCATGAGACAGATTGTTGCACTGACACTTGCCCTAGGTCTCAGCGTCGCGCCAGCAATGGCCCAGGACAACGACACAGAGATCACGGATGGCTTTAACCTGATGGAAGAGGGCGCGCGGATGCTCATGCGCGGCCTGATGTCCGAAGTTGAACCGGCGATCACGGGTTTGCGGGACTCGCTCGAAGACATGGCGCCGGAGTTGGGCGAATTTGTCGTGACGATGGGCCCCGCCTTGAGTGACCTGTTGAACCAGGTGGACGATTTCAACAATTACCAGGCGCCCGAGTTCTTGCCCAATGGCGATATCATCATCCGTCGCAAACCGGACGCCCCGATCTGGGTTCCGGAAAGCGATACGGGTGAGATTGAGCTTTAGAGAGGTTGCCTAGTCCTTGTAGTATTTCTGCCCGCGGTACCAGTATGCCTTACGCTCATCAGGTTGATCGGATGTGGCGGATGCTTCAGGCTGTTCCGCCTGTTGGGTCTGCGTTGCGCGGAGGCGTTCGGACTGCGCTGCCGCCGCTGCAGCGCGGGCAACGGCCCGGATCGCACGTGGTGCTCCGGTCGTGGGCGCGGCTTTGAGGTCGGGCTGCGCGGGTGGCTCTTCTTCCGCGATCTCTTCGGGCACATACTCATCCGCCACGGCAAGGACGGGCATTTCTTCGGCATCAGCGGTTTCAACTTCGTTTGAGCCAACGCTGAGCTTGATGACAACGAAAGCCGCATTGTCCTGATGCGGATCATCAAGATCGGCAATCGCGTCCAGGAACGCATTAGCGATATCGACGCTGCGCCCATCTTTGACTTGCATGAGCGTGTTGGCGATCATGCTGTTGGACAGATATTGCAACCCGTCGCTGGACGCGATGATGATGTCATCGGGCTCTAGCGCGATGGGTTTGGTGGGGCAGTCGATCTTGTCGATCTCGTCACCATTGATCACGGATGTCAGCGTGTTGCGGTCGGGATGGTCCTTCGCCTCTTCTGCGGTCAGGGCACCGGCCTTGGCCATTTTGTCAATCTGCGGCGCCATAGAATGGTCTTTGTTTAACTGCCGCAAGGCCCCGCCACGGAACAAAAGCAAGGGCGAGTCGCCCACAGAAATCCAGTAGAGCTTGTCGCCACGGATTACAGGGACCAGCAGGGTTGAGCCCATGCCGTGCAGGCTGTCATCCTCGCCCACCTGTTTTGCCAGTCGCGCATTGGCGGCATCGGTCGCATCGCGCAGGGTCAGCGGGATATTCAGCGTCCCTTCGTCAAGCTGGTTTTCCTTCATCTTCAAGTGGCTGAAAATTTCAGCCGTGATTAGGGCGCTGGCGATATGCCCCCCGACATGCCCACCCAGCCCATCGGCGACAACGGCGAAACCAGCCGTTTGCCCAAGCGGAAAGCTGGAAATCAGGCTATCCTGTTGATAATCGCGCGCGCCTTTGATGGCGGCTGTTGATACGTCGAACGTAATTACGTCCGTCTGCACGGCGTCAGCATCGAGCATGAACCACTCTCCTACTCATGTGTCACACTAAGATTTTGTGTTCACGAAATTGGGTTTATGAATATAACATTAACAATCGCAGCAATCCGCGCGACTGTGGTGGATATGCGGCGAAATTATGGCAAAAATATGTCGCCTTACTCAACGTCCGATTTGGACGTTCCGGTGCATATTTTTTCGGCGTTGGGCAGGCGCCTGCAACAAAAATGAGCTTCGTTCTCGGGTGGTGTTGCGCTTGATAGGTTTTGGTCAACCGTGCGCGGCTCGTTTTAATGCCAACGCGTCATCTTGATCGAATCGCTTTGTTTACTTGCGAAATCGGACGAGAGGCTTGCTTTCAAGAACGTTCGCGAGTGCTGCAAATCGCGCCTCAGCCACTTCACCGAAGAGCGGGCGGGCATTCTCGGTCAATGTCAGACGCAGTTCCTGTGACTTCGGGCTCCATTTCAGTTCGCCTGGCACTTCGTCCGCCGAGACCCAGAGCATCGCACCAAGCCGCATGGCCTTGCCCAGAATTTCTGCCTCGCGGACTTGATCCGGGTTCAGCAGCTCAAATAGCGGCTGAAAGCGGGACTTGGCCGTCTTGCTCGTGTAACGGTTCATCAGCGCCAGACCGAGAAGTACCCGTTCATAGTGTTTCAACCCGCCCAGATTAGCGCGCGTGGCGTTGTCGAATGTGACCTCGGCCCGGTAATCGGGATGGGCGCGCCAACTGACATCGTGCAACAGGCAGGCCGCCTTGATAATGCGCTTGCGCTGCCAATTGGCGCGCGGGAAGAGTGGTTTGACAAAGTCGTATAGCACGCGGCCAAAGCCGGGCAGTCGTGCATCCTTAGCTTCGGCGAAACGGCAAGCTTCGATCAGCGGGTCACGTTCGCGCAAGGCGCGCGGCATCTGTTCGTAGAGCATGCCTTCACGTATGCCATATGATGACACGGTGACATCCTTGGGCTTGAAGACCCGCATCAGCTCTTTCAGCACGATGGTCGCGTAGGGGACCAGCGACATGCGGCTGTCCGAGATGTTGCAGCGACTACGCAATTCCTGCAGGTCGGATTGCCGGATGTATTCGGCCGTCTTGGAGATCTGGCGCGACGACATGCGGTATTCGTGCAAGACTGTCAGTGGGTATTCGCGCCGTTCCATATCGACCCGTGCAATGGCCCGCCATGAGCCGCCCACAAGAAATAGACGCTTGCCCGTCTCATGGCCCATATCCGCATGCAGCCCTTCTATTGTTTCGCGCACATAGGCCTTCATCGCCTTGCGCCCGCCCTTGATCTCACGCAGCTTCAAGGGACCAAGGGCAGAGGTGACGCGGCGACCGACCCGGCCTTCTGCCAGATCGGCAAGCTCTAACGAAGAGCCGCCAATGTCACAGACAAGCCCATAGCTGCCCGGCCACCCCAGCAGCACCCCTTGTGCTGAAAGCCGTGCCTCTTCCTGACCGTCGATGATCCAAAGATCGATACCAGTCTCGCGCCTGACTTCGGCACGAAAGTCCTGCCCGTCGCTCGCTTCACGCACGGCAGCCGTTGCCACAGCCGTAAGCGGCGTGATGTCCATCCCCTCGGCCAGCGCAGCAAAACGCCGGATCGCGGCGAGCGCCCGTTTGCGTCCCTCCGGGTTCAAATGCCCAGTTTCGGACAGACCGGCGCCAAGCGCACACATGATCTTTTCGTTGTAGAAGTAAGCGGGCGAGCGTGCGGCACCATCAAAGACAACCAATCGGACGGAGTTGGAACCGACATCGATCACGCCAACCCGCTTGAGCCGCAGGGCGGCAGCATCTTGAAACAGCGGACGACCAAAGGGGCCCCAGTCGATGGTGTCCAGATCACGCATCTGCGTCATGAGTATCCCCGGCAGTCGTCCCCGCCCAAGGATATCATTCAATCATGGGTGTGGGTCAAGCGTGGCACGTCCGATGCACCCGCCGATCCGCGCCCGGACAAGGAGGGGTTTTCCATAAAGAACCGGTGACAGTTAAACGGGAATTCGCCTTCCGCGATGGTGGCACGCGCAAAGCTGCCATCGGCGGCCATCACCCAGCTTTGGGCGACATCTGCCATATTGGCGGCCATGACCTGGCTGACAATCTGCGCCTTGACCGTGGCATTCTTGATCTCGACCAGCGTTTCGACGCGCCGGTTCAGGTTACGCCCCATCCAGTCGGCCGAGCTGATATAGACCTTGGCCTTTTTTGAGGGCAGAGCGCTGCCATTGCCGAAACAGACGATGCGGGAATGTTCAAGAAACCGCCCCACAACTGATTTCACGCGGATGTTTTCGGAGAGGCCCTTCACTCCCGGACGCAGGCCGCAGATGCCGCGCACGACCAGGCTGATCTTTACGCCAGCAGAGCTTGCCGCATAAAGCGCGTCGATCACATCTGACTCGATTAGCGAATTCATCTTGGCCCAGATCATTGCGGGCTTGCCCGCCCGCGCATTCTCAGCCTCTGCCGCGATCCGTTCGATCAGCGTTGATTTCAGCGTCAGGGGCGAGATCGAAAGATTTTCAAGTCCTTCGGGTTGGGCATAGCCGGAGAGGTAGTTGAAAACCTTGGTCGCGTCGCGGCCCAGTTTTGCATCGCAGGTGAAAAGGCTCAGATCCGTGTAAATGCGGGCCGTGATGGGGTGATAATTCCCGGTCCCGAAATGGGTATAGGTGACGAGCTTGTCCCCTTCACGGCGCACCACGGTGCTGATTTTTGCGTGAGTCTTGTAGTTGAGAAAGCCGTAGACCACATGCGCGCCCGCCCGTTCCAGACGGCGGGATTGTCGAATATTGGCGGCCTCGTCAAAGCGCGCTTTCAATTCAACAAGCGCGGTGACCGACTTGCCGTCTTCGGCCGCCTCGCACAACGCTTCCACAATCGGGGAGCGTTTCGAGGTCCGGTAGAGCGTCTGCTTTATCGCAACCACATTCGGATCCCGCGCGGCCTGCTGCAGGAAGCGCACGACCATATCAAAGGTCTCGTAAGGGTGATGCAGGAGCATGTCCTTTTGCCGGATAGCGGCAAACATGTCGCCATCATGATCCTGCACCCGCTCAGGGACGCGCGGAGCAAACGGCGGCCACAACAGATCGGGCCTGCTGTCGAGCACAAGCTCGCCAAGATCGGCGATCCCGATCATGCCCTCAACCTCAATCACGGTTTCCCCGGTCACGTGTAACTCGTCCATGATGATCGATTTCAGAGCGCTAGGCGCACCCGCAGAGAGCTTGAGTCGAACCACCTCACCACGCCGCCTGCGTTTCAGCGCCGTTTCAAACTCACGCACAAGGTCTTCGGCTTCTTCTTCGACCTCCAGATCACTGTCGCGCAGAACCTTGAACGCGCAGTGTCCCTTCACCTCATAGCCGGGGAAAAGCCGCCCGATATGGAGTAGCAACAGCTCTTCAAGCGGCAAGAAGCGGTGGCCCTTTTCGGCAGGGAGCGCCACAAAGCGATCAATCTGTGCGGGGACTGGCAGCAGTGATCGAAGCTGACGTTTGTCGCTGGGGCGCTCAAGTTGCAGGGCCAGCGCAAAGCCCTCATTCGGCAGGAATGGGAATGGATGGGCCGGATCAATGGCCAGTGGCGAGAGAACCGGAAAGACCTGCTCGATAAAGACGTCTTCGAGATATGCGATATCCGCTTTGCTCAGATCGCCGCGATGCAGGATATGGATGTCTTCCTTGACCATCTCGCCTTGCAAAAGTTCGAACACGGCCTGCTGCCGGGTCATAAGCGCGCGTGCATCCTGATCAATGACAACCAGTTGCTCAGCCGGGCTGCGCCCGTCTAGGCCCGGTGTCGTGTTGCCCTCATTGGCCAATTCGCGCAGACCCGCGACGCGGACCGTGTAGAATTCATCAAGGTTCGTTGCCGAAATCGACAGAAACCGCAGCCGTTCGAGCAACGGCACATTCGGGTTCTCAGCCTCTTCCAGCACACGCCAATTGAATTGCAACCAACTCAACTCCCGGTTCACGAAACGGGCGGGCGACGCCAGATCGATGTCCAGCGTGGTGGGCGGCGGGTAGTCGCCTTCGAGGAAATTTGCTTTGGTCATGGGGCCTTATGTCCCGCATCTGTTGCGGTTTGATGACAATTATCGCGGGCCTATTCGGGGTTGTCCAGCAGGTGCCGGGCCAGGGTGCGATTGATCTTGTGCCCTTGGGTGAGGGCAGCGTCGTCAAGGCGCGCAACGATATCGGCTGCCGCCGCGAAAGACCGCTCAATCCGCGCGGTCAGATATGTGATCAGCGACGGTTTGGGCACGATCTGCCGATCTGCGAAGAGCTTCATCAGAAGTGCCGCGAGCAGCGCGTCATCGGGGTTCTCGATATTGACCACATTCGTCGCTTGCATACGGCTTGCCAGATCGGGCAGCGCGATAGGCCAGCGTGCCGGTGGGATTTGTGCAGTCAACAAGAGTGTGCAACCATTATTGCGTAGGTGGTTGTGCAGGTGAAACATCGCCTCTTCCGATGCCTTTGGCAGGGTCTCCATATCTTCGATGACCACTGCTTGTCTGTCGGTCTGAAAGTCGGCAGGCAGGGTCGCCGCATCCTGCACAAGCGCATGATTTGCTTCGGCAAAGATCCCCGCCAGATGGCTCTTGCCACAGCCTTTGGGTCCAACGATCACCAGCTTGCCGTCGGGCCAGGCCTTTGGGGCTTGCACCATCGCATAGGCCTGCGCATTGGCATCCGAGACAAAGAAATCATCAGCCCCCAGCGCAACACCTGTTGGCCAGTCAAAAGAGAGTTGATCGGCCATGTCAGTCGTCCTGCGACATGCCGCGATAAAGAAGGCTGCTTCTGTATTGTTCAAGCGCGTAGCGTGTCACCACACCGATCACGGCGGCAATCGGAACCGCAACCAGCATACCCACAAAGCCGAAAAGGCTGCCAAAAACAGATAAGGCAAAAAGCAGCCACACCGGGTGCAAACCAACCGAGTCGCCGACCAGTTTCGGGGTCAGGATGTTGCCCTCCAGAAACTGACCCAGAAAGAAGATGCCTGCGATGATCCCGATCCGCAGCCAATTGGTGGCGTAGCTAACTGTCTCGCCATCGAAGACCTCGATCGATCCCCAGAACTGAAACAGCGCAAGGCCAACGGCCAGCACACCGCCAACCAAAGCGCCGACATAAGGTATGAACGTGATCAGACCGGCAATGAAGCCAACGATCAGCCCAAAGTTCAGCCCCGCAACCATCAGGCCAACGGCGTAGTAGGTGCCAAGGATCAGACAGACCGTCCCTTGCCCCCGGATGAAAGAGGCAAGCGTGTGGTCAATTTCACGCGCCAGCCTGCGGATCGTCTCCACATGGTCGCGCGGCAGCATCGTGTCGACCTTCGCGGTCATGTTGTCCCAATCAAGCAGCATGTAAAACGCAACGACTGGCACGATGATCAGCAAAACAACGATATTGATAAGCCCCAATGCGGAACTCAGCAACCCATTCACCAACTCCCCGCCCTTTGACTGGATCGTCTCACCAATCGCCAAAAGCTGTTGGCGCACGGTGCTGTTGGCATCCATCAACGAAGGGAACCGCGCTGTCAGCCAGGCCTGCAAGCGCTCAAAAAGCTCAGGCGCGGTGTTGATCAGCGATGCGGTCTGCTGGATCAGCGTTGGGATCACAAGCAGGATCAGCAGGATAAAGACCAGCGTGGTCGCGGCTGCGATGATCACCACGGAGACGATCCGGCTGCAACCAGCCCTTTCCAGCCGGTCGGCCACCGGGTCAAGGAAATAGGCAATCGCGCTACCCAGCACGAAGGGCAGGATCACATCGCCCAGAAACCATAGAACGACCAGGAACACCGCCGCTGCTATGCTCCAGTATTTCACTTGTTGACCAACGGGAAGTGCCATGCGGGGTCCATTGCTGCCTGCCTGTTAGATGCGGCATGAAATGGACGGGCGCAAGGGGGCTGCTTAGCGCGCGGCCACCACGCGGGCTGCGATATCAAGCTGGATCTGATCGGCGACGATGTCACCATACCCCGTTGCGCCGAAATCGGACCGGTTCACAACGCCGCTGATGCGAAAGCTGAGCTGGCTCAGATCGCCTGCTGTTGTGCCCTGCTGGCGGAAGAGTGCTGCATCCAGCGTCACGGGCCGGGTCACCCCACGGATCGTCAGATTGCCGTCGATCTTGCCACCAGCCGACAGGTTACGCGGATCATTCGGGCGGATCGCGGTGGATTGAAACCGGATTGTGGGATAGGCGCTGGCATTCAGCACACTGCCCGCTTTCAACGCTTCAGTGGCAAAGATCAACCCGGTGCGGGCGCGGGTCACATCAACGGTGACATCGGCGGATGAATTTGTGAACCGGTCAAAATCAATCACGATGTCGGCGGCGCGGACCGGCATGGAGCCACGGTTATTGGCGCCTGACAGGTTGAAGACAAATCCAACCTCTGACCGGTCCGCCTGCAGCCGATAGGGGATCGGATCGGCGATGGACATCAGGGGCAGGCAGATAATGAACAGGGCGGCGATCAGGCGGGGCATGTGAGGTCTCCTTGAACCGGTAGATATGGCGCGCCTCGGCTTGGTCGAGGCGCATGTGGCTTTGGTGCCCGTCACGTACAGCTCAGGATCAGGGCGGCGTCTGATCAGGTTACGCATGGGCTTGCCGGATTATTCTCGGGGAAGTTGCCGGCAGTGGCGCACCTGCCGCTTGCCAGTACGGGGGCGCGGCCCTACACCTGCACGAAATAACCACCAACGGGGTCATCCATGCGCCTGAGCCGCTACTTTTTGCCAGTCCTGAAAGAAACGCCGCGCGAGGCGCAGATCGTCAGCCACCGCTACATGCTGCAGGCGGGTATGATCAAACAGGCCAGCGCCGGGATTTATTCCTGGTTGCCGCTGGGCTTCAAGGTGCTGCGCAAGATCGAAAACATCGTGCACGAAGAGCAACAGCGCGTTGGTCACTTGCCCATGCTGATGCCCACGATCCAGTCTGGCGATCTATGGAAGCAATCGGGCCGTCACAACTCCTACGGCCCCGAAATGCTGCGCTTTCAGGACCGGCACGGGCGCGAGATGCTGTATGGTCCGACGAATGAGGAAATGATTACCGAAATCGTTGCCGCCTATGTGAACAGCTACCGCGAATTGCCGTTGACCCTGTATCACATCCAGTGGAAATTCCGCGACGAGGTGCGCCCGCGCTTCGGCGTCATGCGTGGCCGCGAATTTCTGATGAAAGACGGCTACAACTTCGATCTGAGCAAAGAGGCGGCACTGCATGCCTATAACCGCCATCTTGTCAGCTATCTGCGGACCTATGAGCGCATGGGGCTGCAGGCAATACCGATGCGTGCGGATTCAGGGCCCATCGGCGGCGACTACACCCACGAGTTTCTTGTTCTGGCAGAAACCGGCGAATCCGAGGTTTTCTATGACAGTGAGATCACGGACCTCACCTTTGGTGATCGCGATGTCGACGTGGATGACTACTCTGCCTGTCAAGCGGTGATGGATGAATTCACCTCACGCTATGCGCGCACCGACGAAACCCATGATGAGACCCTCTTCAACGAGGTTCCCGAAAGCCGTCGCCGGTCGGCCAGGGGGATTGAGGTCGGCCAGATATTCTATTTCGGGACCGAGTATTCGGAAAAGCTGGGCGCTGTTGTGCAGGATGAAACCGGTCAAAAGATACCGCTTCATATGGGATCGCATGGCATTGGCGTGTCGCGCCTGTTGGGTGCGATCATTGAAGCCAGCCATGATGACAAGGGTATCATCTGGCCGCAAGGTGTGACGCCTTTCCACTGCGGGATCGTGAACCTCAAACAGGGTGACGAGGCGGCTGATGGCGCGTGTGAGTCGCTTTACAGCGCGCTTACCGCCCTTGGGTTGGAGCCGCTATACGATGATCGCGACGAACGAGCGGGCGCCAAGTTCGGCACGATGGATATGATCGGGCTGCCTTGGCGGATCACCGTCGGGCCGCGCGGGCTGAAGAACGGGGTTGTCGAAGTGACGAGCCGCCGCACCGGCGAAAGCGAGGAATTGCCGCCGGAAGAGGCCGTGGCGAAGATCGCGAAAATCTACGAGGGGAAGCTATGAGCCTGACAGAGGTTGACTGGTCGCTGATCCCTTCACCTTCGGATGACGGCAAGGCCGATCATCTGGAGGGGAAGGCCCTGCCAGACGTCACACTGATGGCCACGACTGGCCCCTCGGTCACGCTGTCGCAACTGCATGGGATCGCGGTGATCTATGTTTACCCGATGACCGGTCGCCCCGATCAGGGCCTGCCGGACGGGTGGGACGATATCCCCGGCGCACGCGGCTGCACGCCGCAATCCTGTGCCTTTCGCGATCATCATGCGGAATTGAGCGCCCATGGCGTGAGGCATCTTTTCGGCGTCTCTACCCAACGCAGCGATTATCAGCGCGAGGCGGCGGAGAGGCTGCACCTGCCATTCCCGCTCCTTTCTGACGCTGATCGCCAACTGGGCAATAGGCTCAACCTGCCGGGGATGGAGGTTGCCGGGCAATATCTGCACAAACGCCTGACGATGATCGCCGTGGACGGCGTGATCAAGAAGGTGTTCTATCCGGTTTTCCCGCCGGACAAGGATGCGGACAATGTGATCGATTGGCTGCGATCCTACGCGGTGTGACGCGCACCTATCGATTGCCGCATTCCCGTAAGCAAAAATTCTGCTAACCTGAGACAAAACAAATGTCATGAGGCAGCAGATGACATCGAATCCAATGCGGCGCGCCCTGCGATGATCAGGGTGATTTGTCTAGTCGGCGGGCTTGTGGGTGCTGTGGGCCTGTCGCAGTATCCGGAGTTTTCCCAGCAATACATCCAGCGTCTGGCGGGGCAGGTGGATGCGCTCACAATTGAGGCCAAACGCTTTGACGATAGTGCATTGGCTGAAGGAATGGGACGCGAAGAGGCGTTGCAGGCCCTCACAGGCTCAGATTTTCTGGATCGTCGTCAGGCGGATATGCGCGCAATGTTCGCGCGCCATGCGCGGCTGGGTGAGAACCTAATTGTTCTGCGTGCCGCTTCGCCTGTGGAGCGGTTGGTTTTGCCGCATCGTATGGTTGATGGCCCAACAATGCAGCAGGTTTGGGACGACTACAGCCCTGCATTGCCTGTGACCCCGGCCGGGGCAGTCGCTGCGGGTACAGGTTTCGTGGGTGGCTGGGCGCTCTTCGCCTTACTCATCGCAGGGCTCTCGGCCCCGTTTCGGCGATCCCGCAAAGTTGCAAATCGGCAAAAGCGGCAGGACCCTGTTGTCAAGAAGGACCCGCCCGTTATGGGGCCTCGGCTTGTGGCCGAAAGCCCCAAGCGCCCGCGCCTTGCGGGCGCGCAAAGGTGATGGGCGTATTAGTACTTTGATCGGGTCGCAAGGTGCTGGCACAGCATGAGACGTCAGCCAATAGCGTGCTCGTTTTCGTCGGCGACCAATGGTGATTTCACAGGTAAAGCCTGCGCAATTCCCCAACCAATCTCGGCAATGAGAAAAACATACAAAAGCGGCGTGGCACCGTGCATCAGGGCATTGATCATCCAAAGTGAAAACAGCATGCGTCCAACGGCGTCGTAACGACCCAAAACCGGGTTATTCAGCCTTAGACGCAGTACGGACCAGATCAGCACAACCGTGCCAAAAAAGTTCGCAAACAGCACCATCATGGCGTTCACCGGTGGCATAGGCGATAGACCCGGAAATGCATGTACGTGGCCGAATATTATCCACACCATCGCGAACGTGATCGGGGTTGCGAAGGGCCAAGTGACGATGATGTCGTACCAGGCAGATGCCCGGTAAATGCGGCGATATGTTTGTGAGGACAGCATCTGATGTCTCCTTGTGTTTTTCTCAGATGCGGCCTGCTATAAGGGTTGGAGTATAGTCCAAGGTCAAGGCGAAAACATGAAGATCGGCGATGTCGCGGCTGAACTGGGTGTGAGCACGGATACAATCCGCTTTTACGAGAAGCGGGGCCTGATACATGCGGACAGGCAGATAAATGGCTACCGCGACTTTTCGCCAGTGGCTGTTCAAACGCTGCACCTGATCAGGGTGGCGCAGGCGCTTGGCTTTACGCTTGGCGAGATTGCCCAGATCACAAAGACGCTGTCGGACACGGCGATGGACGCGGACGCGGTCGCTGAATTGCTGCGCGGCAAGATATCAGAGGTTGAGGCAAAGGCGGCTGACCTGCTGCGTCTGCGGGACATGCTGCAGGCGCGGTTGGACGATGTTTGCCCCTTGCAGCGAAATGCTTGACCCCGCCGCCCGATCAGCACAGGTTGCGCGAAATTCCTGACAGGAGATCGTATGGCCGAGGTCAGACATACAGCGCCGTTTTCGCGGTTCGAATGGATGATCGCCTGGCGCTATATTCGCGCCAAGCGTGCCGAAGGTGGCGTGAGCGTGATGACCTGGATCAGCCTGATCGGCGTGACCTTAGCGGTCTTTGCGCTGATTGCGACTTTGGCGGTGCGTTCGGGTTTTCGCGCAGAGTTCATTGACACGATTGCTGGCGCTAATGCACATGTCTCGGTCGTGCGCCCCCGCGAGGTGATTACCGATTACGAAGAGATGGCCGACCGCATCCGCGCGATCGAAGGTGTGCAATCCGTCTCTCCGCTGATCCGTGGGCAGGCGATGGCCGCCGCTGGAGATCGGATCGGGCTGGCGGACATCTACGGCATACGGCTTGAGGACCTCAAAGCCTCCGACGCTATCGTGCAAAGCGAAAGGACCATTGGCAATATCGATGATCTGCCCAATGGGATCGCGCTGGGCTCAGCGCTTGCGAACAATCTCGGGCTGACCATCGGCGACCGGATCGAGATCACGGTTCGGTCTGGCGCGCAAAGCCCCTTTGGTCAGGCGCTAAGGCGGAACGCCTACGAGGTCGTCTATATCTTCTCCACAGGGCGGTTTCAGATTGATGAGGTGCGCGCCTATCTGCCGTTCGAGACCGCGCAACTGATCTTCAACCGCGATGGCGTTGCCGATGAGTTGGAGATACGGCTGGATGATCTGAACCTGTCGGAAGAGCTGAAACAACCCATCGCCAATGCCGCCGGGGTCGGTATGTGGGCCTATAGCTGGCAGGACCGGGTGGGGCGGTTCCTGCGGGCGCTGACCATTGAGGACAACGTGATGTTCATCATCCTGTCGATCCTTGTGCTGGTCGCCTCGATGAACATCATCAGCGGGTTGATCATGCTGGTGAAAAACAAGGGGCGCGACGTGGGTATCCTGCGCACGATGGGCCTGACTGAAGGGTCGATCTTGCGGGTGTTTTTTATTTGCGGGGCGGGGATCGGGACGCTGGGGACGTTGTTGGGCGTGATATTGGGGTGCCTTTTCGCGATCTATATCGACCAGATTTTCAGCCTCGTGAACTATGTCGCGGGTGGCGGTGTGTGGGACCCATCAATCAGGGGCATCTATAACGTCCCGGCGGAACTGCATCTGTCCGATGTGCTCAAGGCAGTGTCACTGTCGCTGGGCCTATCCTGGATCATCACGATCTTCCCTGCGCGTCGTGCTGCGCGTATGAACCCGGTTGAGGCGCTGCGTTATGAGTGATCTGACCCTGCGCCTGACGGACCTCACCAAAAGCTACAATGCAGGCAAACCAAACGAAGTGCAGGTGCTGCAGGGCGCTTCGCTGGATGTGGCACCTGGCGAGGTGACAGCGCTCGTCGCCCCGTCGGGTGCCGGGAAGTCCACGCTTTTGCATATCGCAGGGCTCCTCGACATGCCGGGTAGCGGCGAAGTAGCGATCAACGGCACCGATATGACCACCCTGTCAGACCGTAAGCGCACGGCTGTCCGACGCGCGTCTGTCGGTTTCATCTATCAGTTCCACCACCTTCTGCCAGAGTTTACGGCGTTGGAGAATATCGTGCTGCCGCAACTCGCCAATGGCGTCGATGACAAGGCCGCCAAGGACCGCGCGATGACCTTGCTCGACAGGGTCGGCGTGGCAGAACGGGCAGATCACCGACCAGCCGCGTTGTCGGGGGGCGAGCAGCAGCGCGTTGCGTTCTGCCGGGCGCTTGCAAACAAACCCTCCTTGCTGTTGGCTGATGAGCCGACGGGCAATCTTGATCCCGAAACCTCTGATCGTGTTTTCGACGCATTGATGTCGCTGGTCCGAGATACCGGGATGGCTGCGCTCATCGCGACCCATAACCTTGATCTGGCCGCGAGGATGGACCGGCAGGTACGGTTGAAGGGCGGCGTCCTTGTTCCCGTCTAGGCCTTTTGCGTGACAAAGACCCCAGCCGCCATGAGTGCGATGCCTGCAGCACGCGTCCATGTCAAAGAAGAGACCTGCGCGCCAAAAAGCCCGAAATGATCAATCGCCGCAGCCGAGATCAACTGCCCCAGCAACACGAAGAACACCGCATTACCAACGCCCATCGTGGGCGCAATCCACGTGATTGAGAGCACGTAGAACGCGATCAGAACGCCCGCCAGGAACAGATGCCGCGGCGCTGTTGCGAGCTTGGCAAAGCCCTGCGCGTTGCTGAGTAGCGCGGCAATCAGCGCCACAGCAAATGCCACGATGAACAGGATCGTGGCCGCTGCCGCAGGTGATCCAATCGTCCGGCCCAGAGCCGCATTGAGCGCGGCCAAAACCGGTATCCCGATCCCGGCGGCCAGCATAATCAGGGCGTGATGCAACATCAGGCAATCCTTCGCTTTATCTCATGAGGAACCTGACTTAGATCATGGTCGCGCGCCACCACCTTTGTTAACGTGACCCAAAACAATGGAGGTAGAGCATGCGGTATCTCATCATTTTTGCGGCCCTTGGTTTGGCGGCCTGTGTCGAAGAACCCGTCGACGGGCGGACGGCTTATTTGGAGAATTGCGCCAGTTGCCATGCAAATGACGCGACAGGCAACGGCCCAACGGCCCGCGCGCTTGGGGTCGCGGCACCCGATCTGACGACAATCAGCGCCCGCAATGGCGGCACTTTCCCGCGCGATCAGGTGATGAGCATCATTGATGGCCTGAACCGCGACCCGCATTTCAGCAGCGCAATGCCGGAATTCGGTGCCGGCGATCTGGGTGAGACGATCATCGTGGAGAATGACGGCCTCGGCACGCCTGTCCCACAGAAGTTGTTAGTGTTGACCGAATACCTCGAAAGTGTTCAGAGGTAGGAGGAAGAACAAGAGCGCTGAACCAATTCGGAGTAAGGTGCCGAAAGCCCGTGTGCCTCCGATGCAATCGCTGCAAAGGCGAGTACTCTTCGGCGACCAGGGTCTAGGAAAGCTGGGCCAAGGTGATTGAGGTCTTCGTGCACCGACATCTGAAGTTGGCGGCAAGTCTCCGACACCTTCTGTAACATGCAAGGAAGGGCGCATAATGGTCATTTTTTTGTCACGCTCGCGACGCGCCGCTCGATCAAGAAAGTAAACAGAAAAGCGTGGAAATTCAGCAGGCGTGTTTTACAAGGCTTGCATTTTAGCTACCGTGCTTGTGTGGAGTGCGAAAAGGATAAACCATGACAACTTACTGCAAGTGCTCGCAATGCTCTGCTAATCCAGCCGTGCCAAATGGGGACGATAACGGAAGACCGGAAATCGTCTCGGGCAAGCTCATCCAACTCTCACCCGGAGACACACTCGTCCATTACAGTAACGGGGACTTCTCAACGCTTTACTCACGCGAATTGGCCAACATCACGTTGAGAGGCGTAAATCCCACCGTGGTCTGTATTAGTTTTTGGCTCTATCGCGGGTCAGAGGGCCCGGATAAACCAACCAAGGCGATGAAGCTTCTGGGGCTCGGCTCCAAATACAAGTATACTCTGGGTTCCGACTGCGCGGGTAAGCTATCGATCTACCAGAAGTATAAAGACGCATCGCCTGGCGCAAACGAAGTTGTGCTCGCTGTCGGATGCGGAGGCTCAGTTGATATTGGTGCGGGGCGGCGTGCAACAAGGGTCAATTCCTTCGACAGCATGATGGCGCCGGCAGTCTAGGTATTTTTGCATCTTGGTGGCTCGCTGGGTCTTGTCAGCGAACCCATCTTCGGCTGCTGATCCTCAACGAGGTTGGGACAGTAACGAAGCTGACAATGGCGTGACATCACCACGTCGTGCATGTACGCGTGCCTTTTTTGCCATAGATAACTGGTCCTGTCAGTGAAAGGACCCGAATATGCGTAAACTGTTGACGGCCGCCATGGCTATCACACTCGCCTTGCCTGCTTCGGCGGGGCCAATCAGCTTTGCCAATGGCTGGCAGGAACAGCGCCTGTCGCTTTTCAGTTCGAACGATTACACGTTTGGTCAGAACCTCTCGATGACGTCAAACGGGTCGGTTTCGATTGCCTGGACCCGTGTAAACCGGGCCGATTGGAGTAAGCGCGGTGCGTCCTGGAGCTGGACGGTGGAAAAGTCCGTGCCGCCCACCAATCTATCGCAGAAGGGTGGGGATGACCGGAATATTTCGCTCTATTTCGTGTTTGTCCCGGAGGATGTGGCGCCGGGATTGGAAGGGGCCAATATCCGCAGCCTGTTGGGCAATGATCAGGTGCGCATCATGCAATATGCTTGGGGTGGGAACCACTCCCGGGGCCAGGTGATCCAATCGCCCTATGGTCCGGCGGGGCAGGGCGTGACAATTGCGCTGCGCCAGGCCGGGACTGGCTCCCATAGCGAAAGCGTTGATCTTGCAGCAGATTATGCCCGCGCCTTTGGTGGGCAGCCCGGTGCGCTGGTGGGGCTGGCTGTTTCCGGCGACAGCGACGATACTGACAGCATGATCCGCGCGGCCATCGGCAACCTAGCCTTGCGCTGATTGATTTGCATCAACGCGGGGGCCACGCCGTGCCGGTAGTCTGTGCTCATCACAGATGATGGAGGCTTCCATGCGCGCATTTCCCCTGATCATGATGCTGGCTTGTGCAGGCCCGGTGGCGGCGCAGGATGCAGGCCAGGGCAAGGCCATCTATGATTTTTATTGTGCGACCTGCCATGGCATTTCGGCCATGGGCAACGGGCCGATGTCGCCATCTTTGGTCGTCCCGCCGACAAACCTGACCGCGCTGAGCGCTCGAAATGACGGTGTCTTTCCGGTGGTCCGCGTGGTGATGCGGATCGACGGGCGTGATCCTCTTGTCAGCCACGGCAGTATGATGCCCGTCTACGGGGATTTCTTTGAAGGCACGGATGTGGCGACCAAGGCCGAGACGGGGCAGCCGATCATGACCTCGCAGCCGATTGTGGACCTACTCGCTTACCTGCAGAGTATCCAGCAGGAGTGAAGCGTATTCTGTCTGCGGCGTCGTGCCTGCGATCTCAAGGATCAGCTTGCGCCGCACGGCATCGGTGAATTCCGGGCCAGAGCGGGCGGGCATCACAAAAGAGTTCGGTCCGCCGATGATATTCGCCTCATAGGCTGCAGGCAGATCGCCGGTCTGCCACTGGGTATTCCGCAGGATGGGCAGGGCGTTGATGGTGATGCCAGCGGCCACGACCTGATCGCGAGCGACGGTGATGGGTGGGCCGAATGAGTTCGCCATCGTGTCGCCGGAAAAGTCGATCACACGGCGGAAGCCATTGATATCGTTCGCTTCTATCTGCTCCATTCCGTAAATGAGCGCGGCCCCGATGGCGTTGCGGCCCGAGGCTTGACGGGGCGGGCCGATCAGCGCTTCGGCGAAGCTGCGCGCGCTTTCCATATCGGCGATGATCGTCCAATCGACGACCGTGGCTTGCGTAGCGGCCCATTCGACGTAAGTGACGGCGATGGAGCCGTAGAGCGTGTTTTGGATCGCCGAAACGACTGCCGGATCGGTGATCGCGGTGGCGTAGGATTGGCGCTGGAACAGGAGTTCATCGGCGTCGATGGAGCCCGAAGCATCGGCCAACAAGACGAGTTCGAGGTCGGTTTCGATTTCCTGGGCGGAGACGGGTGCGGCGAAAGCGAGGGCGAGTATGAAGTGGCGCATGGCGGGAAGGTAGGGCGGAAAGGGGTGTATGCAATGCGTACAGAAGCTGTACAGAACCTGTACGTACAGCTTGTATGGTCGGGTTTGGGTTTTTGTGGTTACGCAACCCTGGACTTGATCCGGGACCTCCCCCTTTGCATTAGGTCCCGTATCAAGTCCGTGACTGCGGATACGGGATTAGGACGCGTGGGTTTCACCCACCCTAAGTAAGAGGCGCTCCGCTGCAGATGTCCCGCCCGGCTTGTCGGGTAGCGCCCGGACCTCCCCCACGGGGAGGGCGCTTTTGCGGCGGTTCGAATAGCACTGTCGTCAGCAGTTATGGCGATGTCCCACGAAACGGATCCGTCGGTGCGCCCACCCCGAGGTCCGGGCGCTGCCCTTCTGGAATACTACATGAGCAAGTTTGAACGTGATGATGTCTTCAGAGATATTGCGAATTGTTGATTAGCGGCACACGCTTTCCTAAGAGTTGTGTGGGCGCTTTTGGTGCGCCTCTTGATATCGCCGGTCAGCCTCAACTTTGTCTTCTTCTAGGTACTCGTTCAGCTGACCAACAAGAAAAGACGAATTAGCGTTCAAATCGTAAATCAGGGCTGCATGGTGGACCGATTCTATGCTGATCTCAGACAACGACACTGGGAATTTGCTATTCAGCGGGGCATCAATTTGATTTACGCCTTCTTTGATCTTCAATAGATCGCTTTCAAACTGCTCTCTTGCTCCGCTATTTGCCATGCCGCGCGCGGCAAGCGCGCCCATTCTTGATCTCTTAACTACTGGCAATAGGCGGTCAATCATTAGCAGATTGTTTCTTACATCCAATTCGGCTTTCCGAATTTCCAACCAAAGGTCTGCATCTCTTGTTCGTGCTTGGAATTCTATCTGCTCACTAGAGCTTTTGGCCAAGTCAGACTGCGCGCGTACTGATTGCTTCAGTTCCTCTGTTTGCATGTCTAACGATTTAATGCTGTTCCGCAGTTCGTTTCCTTGCAGAAAGAAGCTCAGTACCACCCAAACCAAGGCCAATGGCCCCACAGAACCTGCTAAAAAGATCGCCCCAGGCATTTGGTTGGAGGTTCGAAAAACTTTGCCAGTTGTTTGCAACTATCAACGTCAACACGCCGATGTAGACTAGCGTCGCCACACCGCCTAAAAGGGCAATCTTTTTCATAGCGCTCTATACATCCAACTCCTCCACAAACCGCGCGTTTTCCTGAATGTACTGGAACCGCAATTCGGGCTTTTTGCCCATCAGGCGCTCGACCAGGTCGGCTGTGTCTCCCGGCTCATCATCATGCACGGTCACACGGATCAGTTTGCGGGTTGCGGGGTCCATTGTGGTCTCTTTGAGGTCCTTGGCGTCCATTTCGCCCAAGCCCTTGAAGCGTTGGACGTCGATTTTGCCTTTGCCGCCGAGGCCCTTGGCCAGAACGGCCTCTTTTTCGGCGTCGTCGGCGACGTAGACGCGCCGCGCGCCTTGCGTTAACCGGTAGAGCGGCGGGCAGGCAAGGTAGAGGTGGCCGTGGTCGATCAGGGGGCGCATTTGCGTGAAGAAGAAGGTCATCAGGAGTGAGGCGATATGGGCGCCGTCCACATCCGCGTCGGTCATGATGATGATCTTGTCATAGCGCAGGTCATCGACGTTAAAGCGGGTGCCCATGCCGACGCCGAGCGCTTCGCAAAGGTCATTGATTTCGGCGTTGGAGGAGAGCTTTGAGGAGGCCGCGCCGAGCACGTTGAGGATCTTGCCGCGCAGGGGCAGGAGCGCTTGGAACGTCCGGTCGCGGGCGCCTTTGCCGGAGCCGCCAGCGCTGTCGCCCTCGACGATGAAAAGCTCCGTGCCTGCCCGGTCCTTGGACGTGCAATCGGTTAGCTTGCCGGGCAGGCGCAGTTTCTTGGTGGCGCTCTTGCGGGCGGTTTCCTTTTCTTGCTTGCGGCGCAGCCGTTCCTCGGCCCGGAGCACAAGGAAATCGAGGATCGCGCCTGCGGATTTCGTGTCTGCCGCAAGCCAGTTGTCGAAATGGTCGCGCACGGCGCCTTCGGTCATTTTGGCCGCCGCCTCGGTCGAGAGCCGGTCTTTGGTCTGGCCCACAAAGGCGGGGTCGCGGATGAAGCAGGAGACGAGCGCGCAGCCGCCGGAAATCAGGTCATCGCGGGTGATCTGGCCGGCTTTTTTGTTGCCAGCGAGTTCTCCATACGCCTTGATGCCCTTGAGGATCGCGGACCAGAAGCCGGTCACATGCGTCCCGCCCTCGGGCGTCGGCACGGTGTTGCAGTAGGATTGAATGAAACCGTCGCGCACGGGCGTCCAGTTGATCGCCCATTCGACCTTGCCCGGTTCGCCGAATTTTTCCTGGAAGTCGACGGTGCCGGAGAAGGGTTTGTCGGCGTAGGTGGTCGCTGATCCGAGCGTTTCCTTGAGGTAGTCGGAGAGGCCGCCGGGGAAGTGGAAGGTTGCCTCTAGCGGGGTTTCGCCGTCGTCGATCTCGGATTTCCAGCGGATTTCGACACCGGAGAAGAGATAGGCTTTGGACCGGATGGATTTGAAGAGCCGGGCGGGTTTGAATTTGTGGTGGCCGAAGATGTCGGCGTCGGGGTGGAAGGTGACAGTGGTGCCGCGGCGGTTGGGGGCGCTGCCGATTTTGGCGGCTTTGCCTAGGGGTACGCCACGGGAGAAGCGTTGTTCGTAAAGCTCCTTGTTCCGTGCGACCTGGACGACCATGGAGTCGCTGAGCGCGTTGACCACCGACGCGCCGACACCGTGCAGACCGCCGGAGGTCTGGTAGGCCTTGCCGCTGAATTTGCCGCCTGCGTGCAGCGTGCAGAGGATGACCTCCAAAGCGCTCTTGTCGGGGAATTTGGGGTGCGGGTCGATGGGGATACCGCGCCCGTTATCCTTGATCGTGATGGAATAGTCGGCGTGCAGGTCCACCTCAATCCGGTTGGCATGGCCTGCGACGGCCTCGTCCATGGAGTTGTCCAGCACCTCGGCCACGAGGTGGTGCAGCGCCCGTTCGTCGGTGCCGCCGATATACATGCCGGGGCGTTTGCGGACAGGCTCCAGCCCCTCCAGCACTTCGATACTGTCGGCGTTGTAGTCATCGGGGGCGGCCCCGGAAAGGAGGTCATCGGCCATGGCTGCTGCTCATTTCTTTTGATTTGGCAGCTACTATGCCAGAGCAGGCGAGGCGGGGGAAGCCGCCGCAATGGTGGGCTGAGACAAAACCTGCCCGAATTTCGAGCGATGATGCAGTGTGCCCTTGGCGGCCCGGCGAGCTTGTGCCAACAGGGGCTGAGACCTGTTGATGGTGCGTGATGCAGAACCTTGTCGATCCCGCTGAGCCCCACCTGCGCGATCTGCCGGATTGGCGGTATCTGTTGCAGGAATATTATGAGCTTTATCGCTATCTGCCCTCCGGCGGCAGTAGCCGGATTCGGACGCATCAACGCGCCGTGCGCGAGGCGATCAGCCGGGTTTTGAAAGCCAATCCGCTGATCCGCACGCAACCACCTGCGACGAAGCCCGTCACGGCGCATCTCAAGCGTGCGCTGGATGAAGGGCGCGGTGACCGAATGGGTGCGATGGTGCGCGCCCTGGAATCCGTGATGCCGGATTTGTCGTGGCAATATGGCTACGAGAAGGTGCCAAAGGGACTGGTTGACAGCTACGCATATGCAGAAGTTACAGGGCCGGGTGGCCCAGTGGTCAGCGAAGAGATCATTCTTGGGATCGTCCTCTTCGCACCAGGCTGCACCTACCCGGCTCATGCGCATCAGGGGATTACTGAAAGCTATGTCTGCCTGTCAGGTGCGGTGTCCGAGAACCATCAGGGCGTCTATGTGCCGGGGTCCATGATCTTTAACCCGCCAGAGCACCTGCACCGGATCACCGTGGGAATAAATGAACCCGCACTTCTGGCCTACGCATGGATGGGCGCACGCACGGACCTATTGGATCAGAAGATGGTATTCACGCGGAAACGAAAGTGAACCTTTGTTCATTGTAGATGGCCGAGATGACGAGAGATTGTCTGGGTTCCATCGTGCGGATATCGCAAGCGTATCTACTGAGGCCCTAGCTCGATGTGATCCTAGTCGCCCCCAAGCGGCTTAAAAGGGCAAAGGGTTGAAATGCGGGTTAAGCGCCAATTCGCTGCAGTTCCACGCTCGGCCGCTTTAGGGTGATTGTGAATTCAAACAGCAAAGCACCCGATGCGTCGCACCGGGCACTTCCTGCTCAGATCACTTGATAGCAAGGATGTCGAAATTGTGGATGTTTGCCACCACACCGTCGTCCCATCCGCCAGAAACCAATTCCGAAGCCTTTTCATTCAGTAGCCCGGCCACTTGTCCGGCAAAGTGTGCTTCGCGGCCCGCGTTGTCGGCAAAGATGTCGAAGATGGCGAAGTTGTTCTGGTCAATCTGCAGCGCCGCCCAGAACAATGTCTTGGGTTCGGTGTCTGCAACAATGGGGCCAGCTGCTGTCAGCAAGGCTGCCAATTCAGGCCCTTTGCCCGGAGCAGCTTCGATCTTGATGTAAGTTGCGGTCGTCGCCGTGTAGAGATCGACCGGCGCCTTCACCGACAGAACATCGGAGTTGCTGATATTCGCGACAACACCGTCGTCCCATCCCCCGGCGACCAGCGCGTCCGCGTTTTGGTTCAAAGCCGCCGCCACAGCGCCTGCGAAGTGAGCGTTGCGCGCTTCTTCATCTGCGAAGATGTCAAAGATAGCGAGTGTATCGCCCGCCTCAAGTGCAAACCAAAGCACAGTGCCCGGCTCGGTTTCCTTCACAATCGGGGCCGCTCCGGCCAGAAATTCAGCGAATGCTTCGGTCTGGCCTTCAGCGGCGGGCATCGCGATGTAGCTGGCAGTGTGATTTTCCATGGGGTTGTCCTGTGCAGTTGCGGAGGTTGTGATCATAGCTAGTGCGGCGAGTGTCTGGAGGATTTGCGTTTTCATGGTCGTCTCCTGATTTTGAAGTTCATCGTGTTTGGTTTCGATGCACTCTTGTCCCATGCCGGATGCCTTCGACTCCAATTCCGAACTTCTATTCTTTGATAGACAACGGCTATGGAAGTTGCTTTGGTGCCCCGGATTGAGATGTGGCGGAGAATGCGGCGATGGAAATGAACCAGATCAGGTATTTTCTCGCTGTCTGCGAGCACCGAAACTTTACGCATGCAGCCAGCGCCTCCAATGTTTCCCAACCTTCCTTGACGACTGCGATCAAGAAACTTGAAGACGAACTTGGCGGTGAGCTGTTTATCAGGGACCGTGCGGGATGCAGGCTTACGGCTCTTGGAAAACTCATGCAGCCAAGGCTACAGAAGGTTCATGATGAGACGCGGCAGGCCAAGGCGGAGGCGGTCCGTCATATGCGTTTGGAGCGGGTTCCAATTTCTGTCGGCGTTGGCGAGACGATTGGACACAACAGAATTTCGGCAGCGATGGAGCGTATTCGTGCGCGATTGCCGCAAGTCGAGATCGAATTGATCGTGGCGTCGTCTTCCGAGCTTCTTGCCGGACTGCGAGATGGTGAATTTGACGTCGTCGTCACGGCAGAGAAGGTCAGTGAAGACCTCTATCGCATAGACCGGCTCTATGAAGAGGATTACAAGGTAGCGGTGTCCAAGTCGCATCCATTGTCTGCACTCAATACCATTTCTCTTTCAACTCTTGCTGAAGCTGACCTGCTTGACCGACCAAATTGCGAAATGCGGGACGCTTTGCATGGGACCTGTGCTGATCAGGGTCACGAACTCTACGCAGCCTATCGGTCAAATCGCGTGGAGTGGTTAGTTGAACTTGCACGGCAAGGGTCGGGTGCCGTGATCTTGCCAACCACGGCAATTCCCGCAGACAGGGGCCTCGTGTCGATACCCATCGACGGCCTGGAAATATCGCGCACTGTTTCCGCTCTTCGTTATCGGCACCAAACGACGCGACCAGAGACAAATGATCTGATCCGCGAGATCACGCGCGCCCAGGCCTAGTGAAGTCGAAAACCGACGCTCGTGCATCATGCAACAACTGGAACTCTGGGCTGTACGATGGCGTTCGCTGAGGTTGCTAAATCCTTGTCTCTTGCCGTGAACGCGGCGTAGGCGGCAAAGTCAGATTTCTCCGTGGCGCAAACAGCAGTTATTCGCCCGCGAGCTTGGTTTCAAACCGCAGGCCAGCCGCCGTCCTATTCGGGAAGCCCGTCCAATAGCCATGTTCCGGCGTCTCCTCGCCGTTTTCATCAACCGACCAAAGCCCATCTGTGGCTACTGGCGTGAGGTCAAAATACCGCGCCTTCACCTCGTCCTGTTTCAGATGCAGGTCCAGATAGGCGGTAACGAAATGCTGGCTGATATTGTTCATGCGGACATTATCCCAGACCGGATCGGCGTAGTGATCAAACGGTGCATAACCAAGTGTCTCAGAAAAGGCATAGCTTTCGGCGGGGGCGGGCATCGGGGCGCCCGCATTGTGATTTGCGTTCTCAAACGTCAGCAGATGTCGTGTTGTATTCATGCTGTCATCGAAGATGCCGCGAATTGCATCGTATTGCGACACGTCATCGATACTGCCCGCGATCAGCATGAGTGGTTTGTTGATCCCGGCCCAACCCGTTGCGTCCCAGAACCCGGTATTGTTGCCCCACGGGCCAAATGCCACGATGGCTTTGATGCGATCATCGGCAAGGCCTGCATGGGTCTCCGTACCCATCATATTCCGCTCAAGCAGGCCCTGTGGCGCACCCCATTCATAGGTGGTGCTGATAAGCGTGACGCCTGCGCCACCATAGATCAGTGCGCCATAGCCCCCCATGGAGTACCCGATAATTGCAACGTTATCGTCCTGAATGATCGCGCCAAGGTCGCCGTTCAGTGTCGTGAGGCTGTCGACGATAAATCGCTGATCCCATGGCCGGTTCACAAGGGTAGAGCCGAAGGTGGATTGGTCATCGTAGGTGCTGTCGGGATGGTCGATCGAGGCGACCACATAGCCTTTGGATGCCAGATTCTCGGCCAATGGCGACAAAAGGAAACGGTTGCCCGGGTAGCCATGCGAGATCACGACAAGCGGATAGGTCTCGGACGTGTCGGGTGCTGCATTGCGGGCGGCCTGACCTGTCAGCTCTGCAGTCGCTACGCCATCGCGCAGGATTGCGGTGTAAGTGCCGCCAGAAACGGTGTTTTCAACCGCAGGGTACCAGACTTCAACGGTGAGTGACCTGTCATAAAGCGGCGGCTCATCCGTCTCATTCGTGTTCACTACATCAATCTGGTCAGGATTGGTGAAAGACATCGTGGTCACGCCGATTTTATGCTCTCCAAAAGCGGCGAGTTCAGGTGCGTCGGGGCGAATTATGTCGATGCGATTCTCGGCATAGCCTGAAGTTGCAGCAAGAACGCCCATTGCTGCGGCGATAATACGCATCTGCCCCTCCCCTTGGTCTTGGCTTGAGTCCTACCCTAACGGTCTGCCGGACAAATGAATAGACGCCATGGTTGTCGAAATGCGCGCGGCCGTCATCGCCAAACGCTGTGTGGTTGCGGTTGCCCAAAACCTCGCGATAGGCTCCACAAAAAGAGGGGGCCGAGGATGCGGGTTTTCTTTACGGGTGGCAGCGGCAAGGCGGGCAGATGGGCGATCCGGCATCTTTTGGAGCAGGGGCATCGCGTGATAAACGTGGATCGCGTGCCGTCCGGGCTGGAGTGTTCGGAATTGCTGATCGATCTTTGTGATGCGGGCCAGGTGATTGGTGCGATGTCACAGTTCACCGATTTTCATGAGCTTGACGAGGGCACCGGTATGCCGCGTTACGACGCGGTAGTGCATTTCGCCGCCGTGCCGCGCGTGATGATCGGCACGGATGGGGAGTGTTTTCGGCAGAACACGCTCAGCACCTATAATGTGATCGAGGCTGCTGTGAAGCTGCGCATCCCCAAAGTGATTTTTGCCAGTTCAGAGACGACCTACGGTGTCTGCTTTGCCGATGGTGAGGTGAAGCCCGCCTATGTTCCTCTCGATGAGGATCACCCGACGGTGCCCCATGACAGCTATGCGATGTCAAAGGTCTGTAACGAGGCGACGGCACGCTCGTTTCAGGCGAGAACCGGTGCAGATGTCTATGGGCTGCGGATCAACAACGTGATCGAGCCACATGAATATGCAGAGCAGTTTCCGGCGTTCATGGATGACCCCGCGCTGCGCCGCCGCAACATCTTTGCCTACATCGATGCCCGCGACCTGGGTCATATGGTCGATTGCTGTCTGCGGACAGACGGGCTCGGCTATCAGGTGTTCAACGTCGCCAACGATGATTTGTCGGTAGGCATCACGTCGGATGAGGTCATCGACCGCTTCTATCAGGGGGTGCCTGTCCAGCGTCAGATGCGCCCCGACGAGACGATGTACGCCAATGACAAGGCCAAGCGGATGGTGGGTTTTGCGCCGAAACACTCATGGCGGGAGGTTTTGGGATGACCCGGACTGCATCCTGCGCCTGTGGTGCGCTGAAGGCGGAAGTCACGGGGGAGCCAATCCGCGTGGCCATATGCCATTGCCACGCCTGCCGTACACGCACCGGCAGTGCCTTTTCGTGGAATGCGCGCTTCGCGGCAGAATCGGTGACAATGACAGGGGATAGCCGATCTTACACTCGGATCGGGGATGAGGGCAGCGAGATCACCTATCATTTCTGCCCACATTGCGGTGTGACCGTCTGGTACGAAAACAGCGCGGTGCTGGGTATCGCCATCCCCGTGGGCGCCTTTGCGCCGGGTGATCTGCCGCCACCCACTGTATCGGTCTACGATGACCGAAAGCCGGACTGGTTCGCCTTGGCCGACCCCGACATTGACATTTGGGACTGACATGACCTTTCCACGTTTCGACCTCGCCGCATTTGAAGCCGCCAAGGGCGAGGAACGGGCCACCGCGGCAGCGCGTCTGGACAGCATTTGCCAACAAACGGGGTTTCTGGTGTTGGAAGGGCATGGAGTGCCACAGGACCTGATTGATGATGTTTGGGCCGCGGCGCGGGCGTTTTTTGCGCAAGAGGCGACGGCGAAACAGGCCGTGGCGCCACCTCATAAAGGCTATCCCTACGGCTATCTTGGGCCGGATACGGAGGCGCTCGCGCTCTCAAAAGGCGTGGAGACGCCACCCGATCTGAAGGAGAGTTTTAATGGCGGCCCGTTGACCGTCCCAGCCGGGGCGTCGCAGGCGGCTTTGGACTTTTGCTATCGGCCCACGCCATGGCCTGATCTGCCCGGATTTCGCCCGGCTTGGGAGGCGTATTACACGGTCATGGAGGATTTGGCGCAGCGGATTATGCGCGCCTTCGCGGCGGCTTTGCAATTGCCCGAAGGCCATTTTGATCCGTTGATTGGGCGTCCAATCTCGGCGCTCAGAGCGCTGCATTATCCTGCGACGGTTGATGCCCCGCTGGAGCGTCAGCAAAGGGCCGGCGCGCATACTGATTACGGGTCGTTGACCATCCTCTTGCCGCAGCCCGGCAGTGCGGGATTACAGGTGATGCAGGGCGAGACGTGGGTTGACGTGCCAGCCCCCGCAGATGCGTTTGTGATCAATATCGGCGATCTGATGGCGCGCTGGACCGCGGATCGTTGGGTGAGCACTTTGCACCGGGTGATCGCGCGGCCCGGGCAACCCGCCCGTCAGTCGCTGGCCTTTTTCCATCAGCCCGATTGGGATGCCGAGATTGTACCGCTGGACGGGTCGGATGCCTATCCGCCGGTCATGTCCGGCGCTTATCTGATGGGGAAATTCGAAGCGACAGGCAGGTGACGTTGTGACGCTGGTGCAAGGCACGCCGGGCGCTAGCATTGGGGTGACGCCCGTTGGAGAGCCGATGACCCAGTTTGACCACCCCGTCGCCGTCATGGATGCCGATTGCGCCCTGTGCAGTTGGGGTGCGCGGATGATTCACCGTCTGGACCGGACGGGTGATATTCGCATTGCGCCGATCCAGTCCGCGACGGGTGCGGCACTGATGCGCGCGCACGGGCTTGATCCGATTGACCCGGATTCGTGGCTTTTCATCGCGGATGGCACGGTCTGGCGCGACTTTGATGCGGTGATCCGGTTGGGTGAGCGCGCGGGTGGCTGGGGCCGCGTCTGTTCGGTGCTGCGGCTCGTGCCGCGTCCTTTGCGCGATTGGCTTTATGCCCGTGTGGCGCGCAATCGATATGCCGTTTTCGGGCGCGGCGATATGTGCGCGCTGCCTGATCCGGCGTTCCGGGCGAGGTTGATGGCGTGAAAGTCGTCGTCCTCGGCGGGTATGGCGTTTTTGGATCACGGCTGGTGGACCTCTTGGATCGCGACGAGCATCAGGTTGTGGTCGCGGGGCGGTCGCAGGCAAAGGCGGACGCCTTTGTCGATGGGCGTGATCTGGAGGTGATCGTCTGTGATCGTGCAGGTGATCTCAGCCCGATCTGGGACGCGAAGCCTGACATCGTGGTTGATGCTGCGGGGCCGTTTCACGCCTATGGCAATGATCCTTACCTGTTGGCGCGAGGCTGTATCGCGAACGGTGCGCATTACCTCGATCTGGCGGATGATCCCGCCTTTTGCACCGGTATCTCGCAGCTTGATGCTGCGGCGAAGGGGGCGGGTGTCTTCGTGCTGTCGGGTGCGTCGAGCGTGCCCGCGCTCTCCTCCGCCATCGTCGCGGATTTGGCAGGCGAGGCCGATGCTATCGAGATGATCGACACCGCAATCCTGCCGGGCAACCGCGCGCCGCGCGGGCGGGCCGTGGTGGAGAGTATTTTGAACCAATGCGGCATGCCTTTTGAGACGCATGTGGCCGGTGAAAGGGTCGAGCGCCGCAGCTGGTCGGGACCCCGGACCTTCGATCTGGGCCAGGGTCTGATCCGCAAGGGTTGGCTGATGGAGGTGCCGGATACACGATTGTTCGGTGAGGCATTTGACGCGCAAACGGTCAAGTTCCGGGCGGGGATGGAATTGCCCGTCATGAATCATGCGTTGGCTGTGATTTCGTGGCTGCGTGGGCGTCTGGGCTTTGGCATCGTACCGTGGTTTGTCAGCCTCCTCTTGTGGATCGCTGCATGCCTCAAGCCGTTCGGGACCGATGTTGGCGGTATGTCCGTCGCGGTCACGGCGCGAGACGGCGCGCTTTGGCGGCGCAGAACTTGGCGGCTTGTCGCGCAAGCGGG
This sequence comes from Cognatiyoonia sp. IB215446, assembly GCF_033963825.1. NCBI lineage: Bacteria > Pseudomonadati > Pseudomonadota > Alphaproteobacteria > Rhodobacterales > Paracoccaceae > Cognatiyoonia > Cognatiyoonia sp. IB215446. The sequence goes on from NZ_JAXBMD010000001.1 coordinate 1,323,045, forward strand.
CGAGGGGCCGTTTATCCCGGCGGTCGCCGCACGAGCTATTCTGCGCGATCCAAAGTCCGTGGGTCAGGGCGCACGACCCGCCGTTGGAGAGGTGACGCGTGAGGCCGTGGAGGCTGCGATGAACGACCTCGCCGTGACGACGGAGGTGGTCGATGAAGAGATTACTCCGCTCTTCCCACGCTTTCTGGGGCGGGCCTTTGCCGATCTGCCAGATGTCGTGCAGGCGGGCCATCTGGTACCCGCGCCGCTGCGCTTGACCGGGCGAGCACGGGTGACGCGCGGCCCGTCGCTTTGGGCGCGGTTTCTGGCCGCGCTCTTTCGGTTTCCCGTTGCGACGGACGATATCGCTGTGTCGGTTCTGATGACCCCGGATGGGGCGGGCGAGACGTGGGAGCGGCGCTTTGGCGAGCAGACCTTTCAGTCACACCTGCGCATCAAGGGCACCTATATGACCGAGCGGTTTGGTCCTTTCACCTTTCGGCTGGGGCTGCATGTGGCGGAGGGCGCGCTGCACTTTCCCGTCCTGTCTGGGCGTCTGGGTCCCGTCCCCCTGCCGCGCTTTCTGCTGCCTGTCAGTGAAGCGCGCGAATTTGCGAAAGACGGGCGGTTCAATTTCGATGTGCGGCTGAGCGCGCCGCTGACCGGTGCTTTGATGGTGCATTACCAAGGGTGGCTGGAGCCTGTTGCCGCAAAGAACCTACGCTTCAGCAATCGAGATCAGCAGCGCGTTGATCGGCCAGGCGGCGGTGAAGGTGTCCATGATCTGGCCCTTCAGGTCGGTGATCTTATCCAGTTCACGACTGGCGGTCAGGCCTTTCATGCGCAACAGATGCCCCGCCTTGTGGTCCGGATCGTAGGGTGACGGCACGCGTTTGAGGTCCGGCTCGCGCAAGGTGAAACCCTGATCGGTGACGCTTTCGACAATCCCCAGAATGCGGTCGGTGTCCAGATCGACCATCTTGCGCCAATTCGTCAGGACCGGCTTGTCAAACCCCATCATGCCCACGCCCACCGTCGTATAAGTCCGCCCGATCCCGAAGAAAAAGACCGGGTTTTGCGGCGCATCGCTGTCGATCTGCCACATCATGTGCAGATGGGTGTTGTAGGGCGTCTTGTCCTTGGAAAAGCGGACATCGCGATGCGGGCGGAAGAGTTTGGATTTGATGGGGGCGTCGGCCAGTTTGCTCAAGGGTGCGGTGAGTTGGTCGAGAAGCGCCAGGGCGGGCGCCTTCAGTTGCGTCTCGTAGGTCGCCTTGTGCTCTTGCCACCACTCGCGCTTGTTATTGTCGGCGAGCGTGTTGAAAAACGTCACCGCATCGTTCTGCAAGGATCCAAATTCCGACATCCGCCAAGTCCCCCATTTTTGCCAAACTGCCACGGGGGGATGTGTGATGTCTATGGACCCTGCGTCACTTCCATCCTAAGGCTTGGCGTATGGAATATGTCGCCCAAACATATCAGGACCACACCAGGGCGATCTGGAAGCTTGGGACGCCGCTGATCCTCAGCAATCTGGCGATGTTTGCCATCCATATTACCGATACGATCATGCTGGGGTGGTATGATGTCACTGCCCTGGCGGCTTCAACCATTGCGAGCACGATGTTCTTTATCGTGTTCATCGTCGGCGCGGGTTTTGCGCAAGCCGTGACGCCCATGGTTGCTGCTGCGGCCGAAGAGGGGGACGAGCGGCAGGTGCGCCGTGTGACGCGCATGGGGCTGTGGCTGTCGCTGTTTTATGGGGCCGCCGTCACGCTGCCGTTTTTCTGGGCCGAGGATATCCTGATCGCCATTGGGCAGGACCCGGATGTGGCCGCACTTGCGCATCTTTATCTGCAGATTGTCATCTGGCAGATGATCCCGGCGCTGATTGTGATGACGATGAAGTCGTTTCTAGCTGCCCTGGAGCACGCGGCGATCATCCTTTGGGCCACGATTGGCGCGGCTGTTGTGAATGTCTTCGTCAATTACGCGCTGATCTTCGGCAATTGGGGGGCGCCCGAACTGGGGATTGAGGGCGCGGCGATTGCGTCGCTGACGGTCAACCTTGTGACGGTGGCGATCCTGATTGGGTACACGCTGTGGAAGTTGCCGCAGTTTGAGCTCTTTCGGAATTTCTGGCGCAGCGATCGCGATATCCTCGCCAGCGTCTATCGTCTGGGCTGGCCCATTGGACTGACCTCGCTCGCCGAAGGGGGGCTGTTCAGCGCCTCGGCCGTCATGATGGGCTGGATTGGGGCGCTGGAACTGGCGGCGCACGGCATCGCGATCCAATTGGCGAGCATGGCCTTCATGGTCCATATCGGGTTCAGTCAGGCCGCGACTGTGCGGGCCGGGCGTGCGCTGGGCCGGCGCGATGAGATGTCACTGCGTAAGGGCGGCGCAACTGCGATGACGATGTCAGCGCTTTATGCGGTGGTGACATCTGCCCTTTTCCTTGTTTTCCCCGACGTCCTTGTTGGCCTCTTTGTCGACCCCACTGACCCGGACCGGGATGCGCTTGTGCGGATCGGGGCGAGTTTCGTCATCGTTGCGGCCCTCTTTCAACTGGTCGACGGGCTGCAGGTGATGGCGCTGGGCCTTCTGCGCGGCGTACAGGACACGGCTGTGCCGATGGTCATGGCGACAATCAGCTATTGGATTATCGGCATGCCGGTGAGCTATATACTGGCGTTCACGCTCGGCCTGGGCGGGGTAGGCCTGTGGCTGGGCCTTGTAGTCGGGCTGGCCTTTGCTGGAGCGCTGCTGTCATGGCGGTTCTGGGCGCGATCAGTGCGGATTGCGGCTGCCTGACAAACGCCGAGTGGTTTCGAGATGCACAAGCATCATCGCCATCAGTTCTTGCCGACGGTGTGCCGCTTCAGTGATCTGACGTTCTGTTACGGCCTTGGTCAAAAGGTGTGTTTCAAAATCGCTCTTTGCATGATCATTGCAAGGCGCCGCTTCGGGCTGAGACCACGCCCGACGGAAATCGTCACTACAACCGTTAGATGATTATCCAAGCATTCGGAGTTTATCATGAAGACATGTATCACCACGCTCGCCGTGACACTTTTGACCGCCCAGGCGGTCCATGCGCATGGAACGATCACCGTCGAGGGGGGGCAGCGCTGCATCGCATCCGATGGTATGCCGGACCACGAAACTGGCACATGGCGGGAAGGGGCTACCGTGCAAGCGCAAGACCATAGGTTCTGCATGGATGCAACGCCTGAACTGACTGACAACATCACTCGCCGGGTCCGTATCTCGGGCATCACGGTGAACGGCATTCCATTGCGACCGGGCACGGCGGAATACTATGACGCGCAGTCTGAGCGCGGTTATTCGCGCGATCCTTCTTCGGGTTGGAATGTAGAGGGCGTCGGTGGGCTCGTCATGGACGCGCAAAACGCGCACGTAGACGGTGACGGGATGTACCACTATCACGGTATTCCTTCTGCAGTGACCGACGGGCTTGACGGGACGCTTTTCGGCTATGCGGCAGATGGCTTCGAAATCCACTACTTAGGCACCGCGGTGAAATCGTCATGGCAACTGAAGAGTGGCGACCGCCCCTCAGGTCCCGGTGGCGCGTATGACGGTACCTATGTGCAGGACTACGAATTCATCGCGGGATCGGGTGACCTGGACGAATGCAACGGGGCGATGGTTGGCGGACGTTATGTTTACTTCGCGACCGATACATATCCGTTTTTCCCCCGCTGTTTCAAAGGGACGGTATCAACCGATTTCAGGGGGGGCGGTGATCGCCCGCGACCTCCGCTCGACGGTAATGGCTAAGTGAACTTGCCTTGTTTGCCGCCGCATTCAAAGACCGCAGCAGGATTGGGTGAAAACGACACCAACTCCGTTTATCTCTGTTCGTCTGCTGCTTAGACGGGTCAAACCCTTAGTGTAAGATCTTTCCCCGAACTTGCCTTTGGGATGTTATCCCAAGAGCTCCAGATCGCGCAAACGCAGGCGGGGGTTTTTCATCTCGCCGAAATCGTCCAGATTGCGCTTGTGCGGGAAAAGCGCGAGATATTGCGCGAGCATATCGCCGCGCAGGCCCAAAGCGAAGGCGGTGCCGGGGTGCAGGCTTTCGATTTCGATCCCGTTCACAGTCAGGCTGCATTGCCGAGCGAAACCGATCTGATAGACCTTGACAGGGGTGGCCGGACGTAGCGCGATGAAGTTCGTCCCGTCAAAGAAGTCACGCGCGGGAATGAAAGCGGCCGCCTTGCCGGTCAGCGTCCTTACCGCTGGCGCACGATGAAGCAGCCGTGCGGTGGGGCCTAATACAAGATCGGGCGAGGGCCGGTTCAGCCCTAAGGCATCCGCGGTAATCCGTGTCAGGCTGCCATGGTCGGGGTTGGTCTCGTGATCAACGGGACTGATCGTCATCGACCCGGACCAGAGCAGTTTTTCATAGCGGCCATTGGACAGGCGGATATCGTCGCCGGGCAACACATCTTCGATGGCCATTGGCCCATTATTCGTCTGCAGGATTGCCCCATGACCCAGCGCGCCAAACGAGTCTTCAAAAGACGGCATAGCCGGCGCGCGCCGCGAAAACTCGATGATCTGATTATCCGGCGAAAGATATGCAATTTCGTATTTGCGTGTGCGCATATGTGGGTGAGGGGCCGTCTGGCCCGCATTGGGGTAACGGTTGCTATTGGATTGCATCCCGGCTTTGGAGCGGGCCTGCATTGCTGTGCTGGGGGGAAACACCGTCATGATCTGGCCTGTAGCTACCTGTCGCACCATTTACCGCGCTCATCACACAGCAACTGACATGCAGGCTATAATCCCGTCACAGCGACGGCGTTACTCTTCAACAAGCGCATTGGCGGGTCCTTGCCGCCCATACGTACAAACTGATGGGCGCTCAGGCCCGGCGCGCGTCGGCGGCCTGGGTCTCGCGCGCTTCTTCAGCGCGTGCCTCGCGGCGTGCGATCATGGCCTGCCGTATATCGCCTCGCTCCCATGGCATGGGTGTGTCATATGCGGCCACAGCAGCTTCGAGTGATTTTTGCCAGCGACTTTTCATCTGATACCTCGTTTCTTCTTCGGCACCAGTTTCTCAGCGCCGTTGGCAAGAATATGCCGAGGCATCCGGGCGATACTTTGACCGTTCGTGGAAAAGCCTGCCGCAAAGTGAAAAAAGCGGCGGAAATCGTGTAAATTATTATTTTATATATACTTTTTTGGGTTCTGGGGTATTTGGTTTATGAACAGGCGGTTAACGCTATATGAACACCATGCGGGCTTGTCCCGCTGTTGCCGCATTACCGCCCATTTTTGAGACAAATGGCAGAGATCAGTCGACCGTAATCCGCCTCTTTTTGATGGACGGATCGGCGGTAGCTATAGAATCTGTCTGGATCGGCGTAGGTGCAATGCCGCGTCCAGGCCATTTGATTGATGCCGCTTGCACGCAATTGCACCAATCCAAACGCCGGGAGATCAAATTGGAACCGGCCGCTTTGCCCGGCAACGAAGAACCTGTCGTGGTCGGCATTGGCGTCCAGGAACCGATCCCTGAATTCGGGGCCCACTTCGTAATTGGGCTGGCTGATGGAGGGACCGATCACCGCTTTGATCTGAGTACGAGTTGCGCCAAGGGTCTCCATCGCCGCGACCGTCGCTTCAAGCACGCCGAAAAGCGCGCCCTTCCAGCCAGCATGGGCGGCGCCAATGACACCTGATTTTGGATCAGCCAGCAAAACAGGTTGGCAATCGGCGGTTAGGATAGACAAGGCAAGCCCGGGCGTTCGCGTTACCAATGCATCTGCCTCGGCGCCGCCATCCGCCGGGCTCTCCACGACGATAACATCTGATGAATGGGTTTGATGCACACCCATCAAACGATCTGTAGTTACATTGAGCGATGCTGCGACGCGCGCCCTGTTGATGCCGACGACATCATGCTGGTCCGAGCTGCCATAGCCGCAATTCAGCCCCGCAAAAACACCTGATGAAGCGCCCCCTTTTCGGGTGAAAAACCCGTGTGTTGTACCGTCAAGCAGGGGGTCGGTGATTACTTCAAGCGTCATGGCTCCAGTCCAGGTGGCGGCATGGCCGTTGCGGGATAGATCGACATCACTTTGAATAGCTCACCCATTTCGGCAGGGTGGGTCAAGCGCCGATGTGCCTGGATATGGGTTTGGAGCGCGTCGCCGGTCAGTGATCTAGCCAATGCCTGCGCGCGGGGTGTGATGCCCAAGCGCTCCAGAAATACGCCCTGGGTAGTGAGCCTGCTGTGTTTTGTTGCGCTAGTGTGGCGGGCGATTTCGGCAAAATCCACATGGGCGGTCAGGTCAGCCTGACCGGGGGCTGCAAGCGGGTCCGTCTTGTCATGGCCGCTGAGAGCTTGCCACGTATCTCCCAGCGATTGCCAATCTCCGTAATCGATGATGATTGCGGCACCGCCCTCCGCTTCAATGCGACCAGAAAGTGTGGAGATCACGCTCGGCAGAGTGGGGCAAAGCTCAACCAGATCGCCGTCTTCGGTGTCGGCAAGCCGGTGTTCCAGTATTGTGAGCGGGGCAGGGGTGGAGAGCCCGATTTGTAACGCATCGCCGTCAAGTCCCACCATCCGTTCGCGCCAAGCATCGCCGTCGCGGATGAACTGGCGGATCGGCAGCGCGTCAAAGAATTCATTGGCGATCAGGAAAAGTGGACCGGGTGGCAATGTATCGATCCGGTCATGCCAAGCGGCGTCCGGCACCGCCTGCGCCTGAGCCTTGCGCAAGACGGGCGAGGTTTCGAGGAAATGGACCGCGAGGCTTTCGTGAAAGCCTGGCACAGCACGCGTCGCGCGCAGGGCATCCGCCATCAGCGTGCCGCGACCGGGGCCAAGCTCGGCCAGAATAATCCGCTCTGGCGCGCCCTGATCCTGCCAGCATTGGGCCAGCGCCAGGCCGATCAATTCCCCGAACATCTGGCTGATTTCCGGGGCAGTGATGAAGTCCCCGGCAGCGCCCAAAGGATCGCGGGTCGCGTAATAGCCATGCTTGGGGTGCATCAGGCATTCGCCCATGTAATCGGCGATGGTGATTGGGCCTGTCTGCGCAATCCGCGCTTTCATCAGCGCGCCAAGCGCGGTCATCGCCGCCGCGCCATGAGGATCACCGTCAGCCCGATCAGGATCATCGGCAAAGTCAGTAATTGGCCCATGGTCAGCCCATAGCCGCCGTAATGAAAAGCGAGGCCAAGCTCATTGCCGGGGCTGACGAATTGCGCATCGGGTTGCCGGACAAACTCGACCAGAAAGCGGGCGATGCCGTAGCCCATGAAGAAGATCGCCGTCAGCAGCCATGGCTTCTTCAATGCGCCGAAGCGGAACGCCAAAATCAGCAAGACGGCACCCAATAACAGCCCCTCCAATCCCGCCTCGTAGAGCTGGGACGGGTGGCGGACGCAAGGTTCAGTTGCCGTGGCGCAGGATTGCGCCCCGGCACCCGGAAAGATCACGCCCCAAGGCACGTCCGTGGGCCGCCCCCAAAGCTCTGCATTGATGAAATTCGCGGTGCGCACCAGCAGAATCGCAGGCGTGGCCGAGACTGCGATGATATCCGCCAGATCGGGGAGGGGGACATTGTTGCGTCTGCTGAATAAGTATACGCCCAGCACCACGCCGATGAAGCCGCCGTGAAAGGATAGCCCACCTTCCCAGATCTTCAGAATGTCGATGGGGTTAGCGAGGAATTCACCCGGTTTGTAAAACAAGACATACCCCAACCGCCCGCCACCGATCACGCCGATCACGACATAGGTCAGCAGATCCTCCATCTGGCTGATCTGCATCGGCGGCCCATTGCGCCACAGGGCCGGGCGTTTGAGCGCTGCCTTGATGATCATCCAGCCCAGTGCGATCCCCACAATGTAACCCATCGCGTACCAGCGCAGAGCGATGGTGAAGCCGAAGAGCTCAAACGCGAAAATCTCGGGCGCAATATTGGGGAAGGAGATGGCGGCATACATGGCGCCATTCCTTGTCGCACTCTGCGACGATGTCAACCAACGAGCCGGGTTGTGTGGGCGGCTTTCAGCAACCATATAAGTACCAAGCGATTGGAGAATGTGATGCAGACCAAAAACAAAGTCTTTGACGACCTCAGCCAGTTGATGACCAACGCAATGGGCGTGGCCCAGGGCGCGCGTGAAGAGGCGAATACGGCCATGAAATCCATGATCGACCGCTGGCTCGCGGATCGTGATTTTGTGACGCGCGAGGAGTTCGACGCCGTCCGTGCCATGGCGCAGAAGGCGCGCGAAGAGAACGAGGCGCTGAAGGCGCGGATTGCGGCGCTTGAGGGCAAATAGCACCTCGCACAACCGCGCAGGCGCATCTTCTACAATGCGGGGTTCTCGCCTCGCTTACGGCATGATGTCACAGACGCGCGGCTGAGCCGATCAAGGCGTCTCAACGATCTTCTTTTGGCAAGAACGCCCCGAGTGATGCATAGAGTGCATCGAATTGCACCTCACCCAGCTCCGAGCGCAGGTCGTTCTCTAACGTTTCTTTGATCTTGAGCGCAGCTTTTCGCGCTGTCACGCCCAGTTCGGTGAATTGAACGATACGGCCGCGCCCGTCATCAGGGTCGGGAATGCGCTGGATGACGCCATCCATTTCAAGCTCGGACAGCAATTGGTGGACCGCCTGTTTGCTGATCTGCATGCGGTTCACGATATCAACCTGCCTCGTGCCGTTGGCCGAGATATAGGGGATGACACCTGCGCGCGCGTCACCGTACCAGGAAAATCCCGCATCGATCATGGCTTTGGCAAAGCGTGTCTCCCACTGCTTTGAGGCGTTCCAGAGCCGCCAGCCAATGTGGTCAGGTGCAAGTTCGTCAACCTTCTTGACCAAATGTTGACCTCCTGATAGTCAAGTAGCATGACTATATTGCAAGCCAGCCAAATCGCAACAGTTCAGCGTTATGATCGATTGTCAGAGACGTATGATCGTTCGCATGCCCGCTGGCTACGCCATGCCGGTGGCGAGGCGCAATGTGCGTTTGAGGGTGCAGCCGCGGCCCTGCTGCGACCCGGCATGCGTATTCTGGATGCGGCCTGCGGCACCGGCACTGTTGCAAGGCGGCTTCTTGCGGGGGTGGAGGGGCGCGCGCATCTCACGCTGCTGGATGCATCACCTGACATGCTGACGCAGTGCAGGGCTCTGGAAGCGGATCGCGTTCAGGGCCGCATTGAGGATTTGCCCTTTCCGGACGCATCATTTGATCTGGTGACATGCGCATGGGGGATCGAAACCATCGGTGATGCGCGGATGGCAATTGCCGAGTTTGTGCGGGTCTGTCGGCCCGGTGGGCATGTCTGCCTTGTCTTTTGCGCTGATCGCCCAGCCCGGTCCTGGCTGGCCGGCGTTTTGCGCACCGCCATCACGCGCCGGGGGCTGGGGCGCTTTCTGGACGCAGCTTCTGTGATGCAGGCCGGGTCTCAATGCGGTGCTGTCATGGCGCAACCGCTGCATTGTACTGGTCCCGCTGCGGCCATCTTGCTGCGTTGCTGAATTACGTCTCAGCCATCACGGCCGTCAGTGTATTTTGCCCGATGGTTTGTCCCTGACACATTTGCAGAAGGGCTTTCCAGATTGCCCAGCCCATCGCCCGCGCCCAGGTCTGTGCATCAAGGCCAATGCCATCGCGAAAGATCTTTCGCGCGGGTGTGTCGAAAAGCGTCCACGCAATTGTCAGATCGCAGGCTGGGTCGCCGATGCCGCAGCATCCGAAATCGATGACCGCGCCAAGCCGCCCGTTGCGCAAAAGCAAATTACCCGGAGCCACATCGCCATGCACCCAAACCGGGGCCGCGGTCCATGCGCTTTGGCAGGCCCGGTCCCAGAGGCGCAGGATACCTGCGCCGTCCACCGCCTCACCCAATTGCGCCAGACAATGCCGCGCCTCCTGATCATAGATGCGCAGATCGCCGCTTCTGTAGAAATTGTGCAGTCCCGCACCCGGCGCATCCGTGGTCGGGACCCGCCGGAGCGCATTCAGGAAATCCGCAAGGTCGGCGGCAATGCTTTGCTGGAGCGCCGCTTCGGTCTGCGCGACCGTCTCTCCCGGCAGCCAGCGCATGATGGACCACTGAAAAGGGTAGCTCTCAGACGGTTTGCCCGCCGCGAGAGGCTCTGGCACCTGCAAGGGCAGGTGCGCTGCCAGATGCGGCAGCCAGCGTTGCTCTTTCGCGGCTTGCGCGGCGTAGCGCGCCGCACTCGGCAGCCGCGCAGCCATTTCCTCGCCCAATCGGAAAGTGCGGTTGTCCCAGCCTTGCGGGTTGACGGGCTGAACGGGCAAATGCGCCCAATGCGGGAACTGGTCCGCAATCAGCGCTTCGACCAATGTGACGCTGATGCGGGGCTCGGTCAAAACTCTGACAGATAGGCCACCAGGATATCCAAAGCGGCCTGCAGATCATCCTTGGCGATCATTTCCGTTACCGTGTGAATGTAGCGGGTGCCAACGGTAATCCCCACCGCGCGCGCACCTGCTGCGGCCTGCTGTGCAGCCGCACCGTCCTGCCCGCCAGAGGCGAGCATTGTGCGCTGATAGGGGATCTTTTTCTTAATGGCGAGCGCCTCGATATCGGCCACAAGCGCTTTATCCGCAATGAATGACCCATCGCGGACATGCAGGCCAAAGCCCTGGCCCTGATGGGTTGTCGCGTCCTTGTCCGGCACGCCAGGTGTGTCGCAGGAGAGTGTCACATCAATCCCAAGCCCGATATCCGGCTTGATCGCGTAAGAGGCCGTGCGAGCGCCGCGCAGCCCCACCTCTTCCTGACAGGTAAAGGCCACATGGATTTCCGCGCCACGGCCCTTCTTTTTGAGCTTGCGGATGGCCTCAATCCCCAGCCAGCACGCGATCCGGTTATCCAGCGCCTTTGAGACGAACTTGTCCCCCATCTCAAGGAACGGTTCGTCCATCACAACGAAGTCGCCGATCTTGACGACATCATGCGTCTTCTCGCCCATGCCGAGATCGACGAAGAAATCGCCGATTTGCGGGACCTTCTTGCGGTCTTCGGGTGCCTGGATGTGAACCGGTTTGCCGCCGGGGTTCATCACACCCTTGAAATCGCCGTCATCGGTGCAGACCAGCACCCGACGCGAGAACAGGTTGCGTGGGTCGAACCCACCTGCCGGTTGCAGGTAGATGAACCCCTCCTTGCTGATATGGCTGACCAGAAACCCGATCTCGTCCATATGGCAAAGCAGCATCACCCTTGGCGCGCCCTTCTTTTTGGCATCACGACGACACAGGAGAGAGCCCATCGGGTCGGTTGTCACCTCGTCAAACAGGCCGTCGATCTCCTGTTCGATTAGTGCGCGGACCCGGTGTTCATGGCCCGGAACGCCGGGCATTTCGCAGAGTTGCTTCAGAAGGTCAGTGTTCATGAAATGCTCATTGTGATAGGACTGTGAAAGTGCGATGTGGACCACGCCATTTGTTCTGATGCCACATCATTACATTTGTCTGTATTTCGTCATCATTTGGCAAGTCGCGCCCACCAGAAATTGCTGAACCCACCAAGTGCCACGGACCGCATGCTGAAAATCAAAAAGTTGATCACGATCATCGCGGCTGCCTGGGTCAGCGTGACATCACTGCAAGCGCAGGAAACCAATGCTGGAGCTTTGGACGCAGATCAGATTACGCAATTGATGGCTGATTTTGACATTCCCGGATTGGCGATGGCCACATTGCAGGATTGCACGGCGGAAGAGACGATCACGCTTGGCAAGGCCGACCTCGCCACCGGTGCTGACGTGACGCGGCAGACCGCCTTTGAGGCGGCATCGCTGACGAAGCCGGTCTTTGCCTATCTCGTGATGACATTGGTCGCAGACGGCATCATTGATCTCGACACGCCGATTGCGGCCGACTTTAACTACCCTCGTATCGACGAAAAAGACGCCTATTCTGCGCTTACACCACGCATGATCCTGACCCACCGCACCGGGTTGCCCAATTGGGTGGACGAGGGTACCGATTTTCACCAAAGGACAGCGACCATTCCGTTTGAAGCGATGCCCGGTGAGCGGTTCACCTACTCGGGCGAGGCGTTTCAGCTTTTGCAGGCCTATGTGGAGGCGCAAGCGGGCCAAAGCGTGCGGGACCTCTTTGTCGCGCGACTTGGTGAGATCATGCCCAACTCCACCTTGCAGCGCCCCTTGCCGGGCAGCGTCTTGCCGTCGCGCGGCTACCAAAGCGCGCAAGACCCCGAAAGCGGGCGGGGAATGACAAACCTGTATGATAAGGCCATGGTCGCCAGTTCGTTGGCGACCACAATCGATGATTACACCGCGTTCCTCGCCCATATCTGTGCGGGCAAGGGTCTTCCGCCTGACCTTTACGCCGAGATGATCCGCCCACAGTCACCGGCGCCTGATCTGCTTTCCGATATCGTGGGTGCCGGTCCCGCCGTGTCCTGGTCGCTTGGCTGGATGACAATTGACTTTGGACAGGACCTGATGGTGGGCCATGGCGGCAACAATGATGAATATAACGCCTTTGCCGGTTTCTTTCGCGATGCAGGTGACGGCATCGTCATTCTGACCAATGGTGCCAACGGTCAGGCCCTGATCGAAGCCTTTTTGCTGCCCGACGGCACCTAAACATGGAGCTTGGCGCAAAGGCCAGCACTCTCGCACTGTCATCAGGGGCAGCAGTTCTTGCAGCGCTGCAGAATTCTGGGATCAGATGATATTTGCCAAGAATAGATGGGCGAAAGTCATAATTGCCAGCTAGTTACCGAAAGTGCCACTGCACGCACGCAAAATGTGGCCGATATTCGCCGTGTGATCAGCAGAGTACCGCAGTTTTTGCTCAGAAAGACTATTCAAAGCGCTTTGCTAAGAAGGCTGACTACCGATCGCAGAGCTTTGTACAGCAAGTTAAGCAACCCGTGAACGGCAGCGGGGTCTAATCATCCCCGCGCTGCCGTCAAACAGTTCACTCAATGACAATTCTACCTGTTACCGGGGTCGTCACTCGTAACTTAGAGGCTATTCACTGTTAATGCGTAGGTTTATCACGCTGGAATGCGGCAACTTCTAGGTTTCATGGCCTGTCCTTTTGGATAGGTTCGCCACAGTTCTGCCGCAGGTTTTAGTGCATTTCCCGCCTGCGCGCCCCCCACCCTGTGAATGGGTATCGTAGCCGCACGATCTTCATCATCGGTCGCCCATCAAAAGACCAATACCACCCTGCGCAATGGTCATGTAATCGGTCGCGAATGTCCCAACCTGCGTCTAAGCCCCGGCAATAGTCGCCGTGCTATTATGTGCGTGCTAATGACCGGTGTCAGGCCGAGACCGGCCATGTAGAGTGCGAGGATTCGACGCGCGGTTTCGGCTGCAGTTGTGTCTGACGCGATGAAAGATATGGTACCTGACTGGGCGAATGGTAGCCGACCACCCGATAAGGTCTAAGAACAGAGCCTTTACAGTCGCCGTCTGAAAGGAATTGACATGAAGCTAGCGAAGGTATTGGCGTTGTCGGTATTGTCCGTCGCTGCGCTTTGCCATCTGGCTGTTGCTGAGCAGCTAACACAATTACCTGGTGTCTATTTTACAGAATCGACTCAGGAAAGCTTAGTCAGTGTGTCGCGGATTGAACCGGACACCCAATCATACTTTCAGGTTGGTGATACTCTGCGAACTTACGCCGCAACCGGAGAGAACATCGGGTCAATTTCCGAGCTCCGCGAGATTTTAAATCGTGAGCAGGGCTACGGCACAAGCCAGCTATTCTTCCATGTTGACAGGGATGACATGGCGTGGGTGATTGATGTGACCCTACCCTAGAGGTCGCGGCGCTGGGCAAACGCCTCACTATTCTTGCTCTTGGCTACATCCTTTGCTCAAACACACCTTTAACGTTGCTTTGAAGAAGTGGAGTTTGCCGCGTATTTGAGTAAAAACCGCCTCTCATCGAAAAATTCGCTTGCTGCAACTTTAACTGTCAAACACCGCAAAAATTACTGTCGCGTTACAATTGTCCACATGAATCTTCTGTGGCGTAGCGCCTTTAGCCAAGAAATCGCTTTACAGGTGCTTAAACAGGCCTCACGATATGTTGTAGGGGAATAATGTGAACAACACCTCCCCTAGAGCAGGCACCTAGCGCTTGGGCACTGCCATGACCCTTGCGCCAAAAAGAGTGAGGCCGAGCATATGGCATTGTCCGAACATTACCTTGAGGCTGACGATCTGCACCCGATCGACCTGGTGGAGCATATCGCCGAACATCATGCGTGGGAATTTGACCGCATCCATGACGACCAGATCGCCATGGCGGTTGAGGGTCAGTGGCGCACCTATTCTATCACGCTCGCATGGTCGCCTTACGACGAGACCCTGCGCCTGATCTGTACCTATGAAATGGAGCCGCCGGAAGAGCGGATGCCCGCCTTGTTCGAGGCGCTCAACACGATCAATGATCGCTGCTGGGCCGGGTCCTTCACGTGGTGGGGTGAGCAGAAGCTGATGGTCTATCGTTACGGGCTGATGCTGACCGGTGACCAGATGGCGGGGCCTGATCAGGTGGATACGATGATCAATGCCGCCGTTTCCGCATGCGAACAATACTATCCGGCGATCCAATTGGTGACTTGGTCGGACCGAACTGCGGAGGAGGCGGTACAGGCCGCAATTGGCGGTGCCTACGGGCGCGCTTAACCCGCGACGGCCAAAAGGCTTTTCTCTGTCACTTCCATTGCTTAACCTTTGCGTAAACATCGGGCGAGGGACGTGCAATGGATATGAATGAGGTCGCAGAGCGCGGTCTGGTGCTTCTGGGCTGCGGCAAGATGGGATCGGCGATGCTGGCTGGCTGGCTGCGTAACGGTCTGCCGCCAGAGGCCGTTTGGGTCATCGACCCTTACCCCTCCGATTGGCTAAAAGAGCAGGGGGTGCATATCGGCGGTGAGCTGCCCGATCATCCGGCCATTGCGATCATCGCGGTGAAACCGCAGATGATGGAAACGGCACTGCCGGATGTTCGGGCCTTGGGCAATGGCGAGACACTCGTGATCTCAGTCGCGGCGGGGACGCCGATCAAGACCTTTGAGCGAGTTTTAGGCGGTGCGACCCCGATAATCCGCGCTATGCCCAACACGCCCGCGGCCATTGGCCGGGGGATCACAGCGCTGATTGGGAACAGTCAGACGCGCGCCGATCATATGGACATGGCAGAGGCGCTGCTCTGGTCCATCGGTCAAACTGTGCGACTGGACAGCGAAGATCAGATGGATGCGGTCACTGCGCTCTCTGGGTCGGGACCGGCATATGTCTTTCATCTGATCGAGGCGATGGCCGACGCGGGCGTCGCGCAGGGCTTGTCGCCCGCCCTCGCAATGCAATTGGCCACCGCAACGGTTGGCGGTGCCGGAGAGTTGGCGGAAGATGTGGACGAGACTCCCGCGCAATTGCGCGTTAATGTGACTTCTCCCGGCGGTACAACCGAGGCGGCCTTGGGTGTGCTCATGGATGAAGAGACTGGGTTCCGTCCGCTTTTGCGCCGCGCGGTGGATGCGGCAGCGGCCCGGTCGCGGGAGTTGGCGGATGAGTGAGATTTCGTTTGACGATTTTCTGAAGGTGGACGTGCGCGTGGGTAAGGTCTTGCGGGCTGAACCCTATCCGGAGGCGCGTAAACCGGCCATCAAGCTCTGGATCGATTTTGGCGGAGAGATTGGTGAGAAAAAAACCTCCGCCCAGATTACTGCGCATTACTCGCCAGAAAACCTTGTGGGCAGGCAGGTTCTCGCTGTTGTCAATTTTCCACCCCGTCAGATCGGCAAGTTCATGTCCGAGGTGCTCGTACTAGGCATGCCGGACGAAAATGGCGAAGTCGTGCTGGTGGGGCCGGACGATACCGTGCCAATCGGAGGGCGTTTGCATTGAAGAAGCTTTTGATCACGCGGGTTTTGCCTGACGCTAACCTCACCTTTGCCCGCAACCATTATGATGTGACGGTCAGGGAAACCGCGGATGGGATGAGCTTGGCTGAGGCGTCTGCGGCTTTGGCTGACTACGATGCGATCCTGCCGACCTTGGGGGACCAGTTCACGGCCGAGTCGTTCAATGGCGACATCCGCTGCGGCGTCCTTGCCAATTTCGGGGTTGGCTACAACCACATCGATGTGGATGCCGCGACCAAGGCGGGTGTGGCGGTGACAAACACACCTGATGTGGTCACGGATGCAACAGCCGATATCGGCCTGACCTTGATCCTCTCTACCTGCCGCCGCGCGGGCGAGGGGGAGCGTCTGGTGCGTGCCGGGAAATGGACAGGTTGGGGGCCAACGCAGATGCTGGGCACCCACGTGACCGGAAAAACTGTAGGTATCGTCGGCATGGGCCGGATCGGGCAGGCTGTTGCGCGGCGCTGCCATTACGGCTTTGAGATGCCGGTACTCTACTATAATCGCTCGCAAAAGGCCGTTGATCTGCCCGCCCGGCAGGTCGCAACACTGACAGAACTCATGGGACAATCGGATATCGTCGTTGTCACTGTGCCCGGCGGTGGCGCGAACACCCATCTGATCGATGCGGCTGCACTTGCGGCCATGAAGTCCACGGGCATCTTTGTGAATATCGCACGTGGTGATGTCGTCGATGAGCCAGCACTGATTGCCGTCTTGCAATCGGGTCAGATTGCGGGCGCGGGCCTTGATGTCTTCGAACGCGAACCCTTGGTACCGGATGCGCTTTGCGCGCTGGAGAACGTCGTGCTCTTGCCGCATCTGGGCACCGCCGCGCTCGAAGTGCGCAGGGCAATGGGGCAAATGGCGCTCGATAACATCGTGGCCTGGGAAGAGGGGCGTGCATTGCCGCAACGCGTGACCTAGATCAAGGCGGACACGGGGGGACCTGCTAAGACTTTTCCGACAGCAAAGGAAAGTCCCATGTATACCAACATCCTTGTCCCGGTTTCTTTTGAGGCGGATCGTAACGCCCAAGGTGCTATGGAGATTGCCAAGGCGCTGCGTGCCGAAGGCGGCAAGATCACCTGCCTGCACGTGATGGAAAGCCTGCCGAAATACGCGACCGAATATCTGCCTCCGGATCATCTTGATCGCGCGAAAGCTGACATTCTTGAGACCCTCGCGAGCCTTGTG
Organism: Cognatiyoonia sp. IB215446; assembly: GCF_033963825.1. Classification (NCBI taxonomy): domain Bacteria; kingdom Pseudomonadati; phylum Pseudomonadota; class Alphaproteobacteria; order Rhodobacterales; family Paracoccaceae; genus Cognatiyoonia; species Cognatiyoonia sp. IB215446. Next base: position 1,340,178 of record NZ_JAXBMD010000001.1, read on the forward strand.
GCGCATGTGCCGAATGCCGAAACGATGGTAGTGAGCGGCCATTCTGCCCGCACAATTCTGGAGTTTGCGGGTCAAGAATCTAACGATCTGATCATCATCGCCAGCCACCAGCCCGGCATGCAGGACTACCTGCTGGGCTCGACCGCGGCCAAGGTTGTGCGTCACGCCAAATGCGCGGTGCATGTGCTGCGCTGACAGGTTGTCAGGCGAAATGCAGCCAGGATATTGACCCAGGCCCCGTGATTGCGCAGGCTGCGTTTTGCACCAGTTGCGCGGATCAATCAAAGTGGCACAATCCAGATGGCATGGCGCGGGCATTGCCCTGATTTGCGGATCGCTGATCCTGCTGATCTCGCTCGGCGTCCGGCACGGCTTTGGGTTGTTTCTGCAACCCGTCAGTATGGCGCAGGGCTGGGGGCGCGAATCCTTTGCCTTTGCTATGGCGCTGCAAAACCTTGTCTGGGGCGCGAGCCAGCCGATCACGGGCATGATTGCCGACAGATACGGGGCCAAGCCCGTCATCGCGATCGGTGCGGTGCTTTACGCGGCAGGCCTTTGGATGATGAGCCAGGTCGGCGGTGAGACGCTGTTTATCCTCGGTGCAGGCGTGCTCATTGGGCTGGGTTTGTCGGGGACAACCTTCCCGGTGATTTTTGCCGCGATCAGTCGGTTAGTCGCTCCTGAACAACGGTCTCTTGCAATGGGCATAACAATGGCTGTCGGCTCCTTCGGGCAGTTTGCGATGCTTCCCATCTCCCTTGGTCTGATCATCGGTTTTGACTGGCAGGGCGCGTTGGTCGCTCTGTCCATTCTGGCACTGCTGATGCTGCCGTTGGGCTTTGGTATCCGCACCGCGCCTGCACCGGTGACGAGCGCCGTCGAGGATGTCAGTTTCGTGCAGGCCTTGCGCGACGCGGCGGGCGAAAGGGATTTTTGGCTTTTGTCGCTCGGCTTTTTCGCCTGTGGGTTTCAGGTGGTGTTCATCGCGATCCACTTGCCTGCATATCTCGCCGATGAAGGCATCGGTGGCGGCGTTGCCACGACGGTGCTGGCGCTTATCGGGCTTGTTAACATCGCGGGTGCCTACTTTGCAGGCTTCTGGGGCGGCCGGTATCGCAAGCCTATGCTGCTGTCGTGGATTTATCTGGCGCGCGGTGTGGTCATTGCAGCGTTTCTGTTTCTGCCGCTTTCGGCTTGGTCCGCCTACATGTTCGGTGCGGTGATGGGGCTCTTCTGGTTATCCACAGTGCCGCTGACCAATGGCACGGTCGCCTCGGTCTTTGGGGTCAAACACATGTCGATGCTGGGCGGGATCGTCTTTTTCGCGCATCAACTGGGCTCATTCGCCGGGGGTTGGATGGGCGGCTGGCTTTATGATCGGACCGGGAATTATGACGCAGCCTGGGGCATCGCCATCGGGCTGAGCCTGATTGCGGCTTTGCTGAACTGGCCGATCACCGAGCGGACTTTGGCAGAGCGGCGGGCCACCGCATGAAGGCTCGCTGGCTTATCCCCTTTGCATGCACCCTGCTGGCAGTGGTGGTTTTGGCAGGGCTCTTCACGCTCTACCAAAACCCGCTTTTTGAACTTTATCTGATTGAATGGGGCCTTTGTTGAGCCGCTATGCTGCGGCCAACAAGTCCTCGCTGATCTGCCAAAGCCTCTCGGCGCTGTCATCGTCGCAAGCATGCGCGTCCACACCGAAATAGCGGGCCCTGGGCGCATCCGCTTGGGTTGGAGCGGCAATGTTGCAATCCTCGCAATAGAGACCTGCCTTACCGGCCAAAAGCGGTGAGGTTGCCGCCCACAACGTTGTTGAACATCCCTGTTCGGGGGATTTGAACCCTTGCTTGGCCAATTCAGAAGGCTCGCCATCTTCGCCCAGCCAACCAAGCGCGATCATCTCTTCTTTCGGCAGGTGTCGTTGCAACGGTGTAAAGATGCCACCCGGGTGAACCGAAAATGCCGTGCCGCCAAAAGATGACATGCGGCGTGACAGGGCATTGGCAAAGAGCGCATTGGCCGTCTTGGCCTGTCCGTAGGCCTGCCATTTGTCGTAAGGGGTTTGCGCGAACTGGATGTCGTCCCAGTGGATATCGGTGATCTTGTGGCCGGTCGAAGACAAGGCAACAACCCGCGGCACGCCCGCTTTTTCCAGAAGCGGCATCAAGGCCCTAGTCAGGGCAAAATGACCCATATGGTTGACCCCAAACTGGCTTTCCCAACCCGGACCCACCCGTGTTTCCGGGGTCGCCATGATGCCTGCATTGTTGATCAGGAGGTCAAGATGCGGCAGCGCGTCGGTCATGCGATCCGCAAATTGCCGGACCGAGGTGAGGTCGGCCAGATCAAGTGGTGCCGTCGTGATGTCGCCCGTCAGATCGGCGAGTTGTTCCTTTGCTTTCTCGGCAGAGCGCACCGGGACAATAATCCGCGCCCCGCGATCAGCCATGGCGCGCACGGTCTCCTTGCCGATGCCGCTATAACCGCCTGTGACGATGGCCGTCTTTCCGGTCAGGTCGATATCGGCCAAAACCTCGGCGCCGGTGCTTTTGGCGTGAAATGCGGTATCTTGCGGGATCTGATCGGCCAGGCTCATGTCATGCTCCATTTGGCGAATGTGGGTTTGCGTCAGACTTCAAAGATATGAACAGGTTAACCTGTCCAACAGGTGGTATCCTCCTTCACGCTTGCCTGATCCTCTGATCCTTCGGAGAAGCGATTGCCTCAACCCGCCTTGCGTGCGCCGACGAAGCTTTTGGGAGGTGCACCGAACTTGCGTGAGAATTCCCGGCTGAACTGGGCTGGGCTTTCGTAACCGACATGAAGCGCGATGGATGAGATCGGGGCGTCGCCGTGCTGCAGCATGCGATGTGCATCCATCAGGCGCAGATCCTTCTGGAACTGGAGCGGGCTACGGGCCGTGGCCTCTTTGAAATGCTCATAGAAGACAGATGCGCTCATGCCCGCGATGGCGGCGAGATCGGCGGCACGGATCGGGCGGCGGTATTCCTGCCGGATATGGGCGATGGCCTTGGCGATGCGGCTGGCCTTGCTGTCATGGTTCATCAATTGGCGCAGCGCGCCGGCGTGCTGGCTGCGCAAGACGCGGAAATAGACCTCGCGCGTGATGGACGGTGCAAGTGCACGCTCTGCAACCGGATCATCACCGAGGTGAAAAAGGCGCGCCATCGCATCGATCACCTCTGGCTCAGCCTTGCCCGCATCGAGCCCGTGCGACGCTTCACCCATCCAGGCCGAGGCATCGATATCGCTATAAAGCGAACGGAGCATGTCCATATCAATCAGAATGCCAAGCGCCATGAAGGGCCGCTCGGGGCTGGCAGTAATGACCGAAGACAAAAGCGGCATGGCCTGACCGGCGATCAGCAGATCACCCGCGCCATAGGCGATCTTGCGGTCGCCGTAATAGGCCTCTTTCTGACCTTGCAGGACCAGGCTGATCGCCGGATCGATGATTGTACAATCCCGCAGTGTTTCGTGGCAACCCGTGATCACGCCCATATTGCGGACGCCGGTTGCAATCAATGCATCGTCGTTTGCTTGCGCGTCGCGCCAGTGGGTCACGTCTTGCAATAAGGTCTCTAAACTCATCGTTTTATCCTATCGCATGCCGCTGCTTTCGGAAATGTACATCCCGCAGGGTCAGAGGATCAGGCAAAACAATCGGAGAATTGTGGGTCGTGATGGCGCGGGATTGTCAGGGCTTGGCCAGCCGGTCGGCCTTCTTGCGCACAAGGACGGCGCGCAGATCGTGAATGGCGAGCAAGATGTCGTCGGTCAGTTCTTCGAGTTGCGCATCCGTTGCCTTTGAAAGTGCCCATTGGGTCATCAGGTTCAACTGATCGCGCGTACGCCGCATTTCGTCAAGGTCGCGCGCCGCAAGCTGCGCCTGACGCGCGGTGATCCAATCGTTGATTGCGGCTTCATCGGCCTGGTTCAGCTCTTGGTCACCATGCGGCTTGAAATCACCCCGATTGGTGTTCACGACCGCAATCTGTTCCATGTCAATGCGGCCCTGCCGGTTCTCGGTGTTGATCCGAAAAACAGCGGCCCCGTTTTCGCGAATACGGAAGTAATAGGGGGGAAGTGCGCTTGCCATGGCAGATCGTTCCTTTTGCGGTCTGCAAAGTAATCTATCACCATGCGCATTACGCGGCCAGTCGGTTTAATGTGGGTTTTCAAGCACTTCAACGGCCAGGATCGTCGGCAGATGTCGCGCGATCTCGGTCCAGTGATCGCCTTCGTCAATACTGGCGAAAACCGACCCGCTATTGGTCCCGAAATAGATGCCCGCCTGTTCTTGTTTGTCGCCCGCCATGGCTTGGCGGAGAACGGTGAAGTAACAGGCCTCCTGCGGCAGCCCCTCGCGCAATGCTTCCCAGCTTTCCCCCGCATCGCGAGAGCGCCAGACGGCGGCGGCGGCATCGGGCGGGTAGCGCCCGGCGCTGTCGCCGTTCAACGGGATCGTCCAGATCGTATCGGGGTCGTGCGGATGGACCCGGATCGGGAAGCCGAAGGTCGAGGGGAGCCCGCTATTGATATCGTCCCAGGATCGTCCACCATCGTTGGATCTCCAGACACCGTGGTGGTTCTGCTGATAAAGCCGGTCCGTATCGCCCGGTGCGCGCATCATGTTGTGGACGCAGTGCCCCGTCTCGCCGTTTGCCGGCGCTGCGGGATGATGGTGCCCCTCGCAGGCCTCGGCATTCGACATACGATTGCGCCGTTCCCAGCTTTGTCCACCGTCTTCCGTGGCAAAGACGCCAGCTGCTGAAATGCCGATCCAGAGCTTATCCTTGTTGGCCGGGTCTCCCACGATCGTATGAAGCGTCAGCCCGGCGGCACCGGGGTTCCAAGTGTCGGCGGACGGGTGGTTGGCGAGCGCTTCCAGCTTCAGCCACGTCTCGCCATTGTCTGTGCTGGTGAGGAGATTGGCTGGTTTCGTGCCTGCATAGAGCGTGCCGTGATGGTGCCCGAGCGACCAGATCTGGCTGAATTCCTCACCGAATGGTGGTGGTGTGTCGGTCCAGCCAATCATTGCTGCGAAGTCCGGATCGTTTGCCGCCCACTCATCCATCTGCCCCTTGGTGAGCTTGGCGCAGGTCCAGGTCTCGCCCCTGTCATCCGAGCGCCAGACACCCGCGCCTGACCAGTCGCCACCACCGCCTGCCCAGATCGTGTCACCTGCGCCAATCATGTGGTTGATAGTCCAGCCGTCGCAGAAGGGCCCGCTGACCTGCCAATCCTGGCGGTCCTCTTCACTGTTCACGAGAAAAGCGCCCTTGGTTGTGCCCACAAGGATTGTCGTTTGCATGATTTGTACCCCCGCTTTTGCGGAGGATACCATGCTGCGACATTTTGACAAAATCGCCGCTACTGCAAAGATCGATTAGGTCAGCCATTCACAAAACCCGATGATCCGCTCGCACGCCTCTTTCAGCGCCTCGTCCGAGGTCGCATAGCTGACCCGGAAATTGGGGCTTAGGCCGAAGGCGGCACCAAAGACCACTGCGACGCCAGTTTCTTCCAGCAATGCGGTGGCGAAAACCTCATCGTTTTCGATCAGCGTCCCGCCTGCCGAAGTTTTGCCGATGCAGCCCACGATGGACGGATAGACGTAGAACGCGCCTTCGGGCTTGGGGCAGACGATCCCTGGCGCCTTGTTCAGCATGTCGACTACAAGGTCTCGCCGCCGTTCGAACAATGCATTGTTCGGGGCGATGAAATCCTGCGTGCCGTTGAGCGCCTCAAGCGCCGCGTATTGGCTGACCGAGCAGGGGTTCGACGTGGATTGCGACTGCACCTTGCGCATCGCCTTGATCAGATGTTCCGGCCCGCCTGCATAGCCGATCCGCCAGCCGGTCATCGCATAGGCTTTGGACACGCCGTTCACCGTCAGCGTCCGGTCGTAAAGCTCCGGTTCGACTTGTGCTGGCGTGCAGAACTTGAAATTGCCGTAGGCGAGGTGTTCGTACATGTCGTCCGTCATCACCCACACATGGGGGTGCCGCATCAGAACATCGGTCAGCTCTTTCAGCTCGCTCCATGAATAGCCCGCGCCGGAGGGGTTTGAGGGGGAGTTGAAGAGGAACCACTTTGTCTTGGGCGTGATGGCCGCCTCAAGCTGTTCTGCTGTGATCTTAAAGCCCTTGTCCAAAGTGGCTTCGACAGGAACGGGTGTGCCGCCTGCCAGCAACACCATATCCGGATAGCTGACCCAATAGGGGGCAGGGATGATCACTTCATCGCCCGGGTTCAGCGTTGCCATAAACGCGTTGTAGAGAACCTGTTTGCCACCGGTTCCCACAGTGATCTGCGCGGTTGAATAATCGAGCGCATTGTCACGCTTGAACTTTGCGCTGATCGCCTCTTTCAGTTCCGGAATGCCGTCAACTGCCGTATATTTCGTCTTGCCTGCCGCAATTGCGGCAACGGCCGCATCCTTGATGTTTTGCGGCGTATCAAAATCCGGCTCGCCCGCACCAAGGCCGATCACATCGCGACCCGCCGCCTTCAATTCCGCCGCTTTTGTCGTCACGGCAATCGTCGGTGATGGTTTTACGCGGTCAAGCGTCGCAGAAAGGAAAGTCATCAGCCTCATCCGGTGGTTATTTGCGATCAATGATGACATAGGCTGGGGCCGCGGATAAGCGCAAGCGGCAAGGAGTGCAGAATGACCGTTTCAGACGTTGATTGGTTCAGTCCGGATGCTGCGACATTCGGGGATCGCCTTGCCGGTGCCCGCGAGGCCGCCGGGCTGACCCAGAAAGAGCTTGCCGCGAAGCTGGGGGTAAAACCTGTTGTGATTACCGGCTGGGAAGATGATATCAAAGAGCCGCGGGCGAACCGTTTGCAGATCGTCGCGGGCATTCTGGGTGTCTCGCTCAGCTGGCTCTTGACCGGCGAGGGCGATGGGCCAGAGGCGCCGGGCGAGGATGGCTCCGTTGCCGCCGATCTCTTGGATCTGCTGGCAGAGATACGTGGTCTGCGGGCGCAGATAGCCCAATCCGGCGAAAAGCTGGGGCAGCTTGAAAAGCGGCTTCGGGCTGCCATCAAGGAACAGCTATGACCGAAGACCGCGTCACGATGATCAAACGGTTGCGCATGCGCTCCATGCGGCGGGGGATCAAGGAGATGGACCTGATCCTGTCGGCTTTCGCAGCAGCGAAGCTTGACGGATTGTCCGACGCGGATCTGACGCTCTATGATGCATTGCTCACCGAGAATGATCACGACATCTATGCTTGGATCGGCGGTCAATTGGCTGTTCCAGAGCGCTATCGCACTTTAATGGCTGATATTTCCGCCGTGTCCGAGGGCGTCACGCGCCCCGCGTGATTTTCGCGAAAGTAGCTTCAATTTTATCATTTAACTGAATGTTTTTTGTTTCGTCTTAATCAGATCATCGAGCAGAAGATGGAGTGACGAGATGAGCATTCATACCGACCTTAATGGCCAAGCGAAGACAGGTATGTCAGCGGCGCGCAGTGCGGCCTTCATGGCATCATATCTGGACTCGCTGACTCTGGTTGAAAGACTGCACCGCCTCTTGCTGGATGTGATCAAGGACGAATTCGAACGTGTCGGCTTGTTAGAGATCAATCCGGTCCAGGCGCTCTTGCTGTTTAACGTGGGCGACAATGAGGTCACGGCTGGTGAGTTGAAGACGCGTGGTTACTATCAGGGTTCGAACGTGTCCTACAATCTCAAGAAGCTGGTTGAGATGGGCTACATGCACCACCAGCGCAGCGAGATTGATCGCCGCTCCGTCCGCGTCCGCCTGACCGAGAAGGGTCGGGAAGTGCGTGAGATTGTGGCGAAGTTGTTCTCGACCCACGCTGACGGCCTTGTTGAGCGCGGCGTGTTGGACCAGTCGGGTATTGAAGACATCACCAGCGCATTGCGGCGCGTTGAGCGGTACTGGACCGAACAGATCAGATATATCTATTGACGCGCCCGGGCGCGGCAATGTGTGGTTGATGAGGTGAAGCGTTCAAGCGGGCCGGGCGGAAGTGCTGCCGGCCCGCATCCATTTTGAGAAATGTGACGGTTGGCATTGAAAATATTCACTGTCCTTCATTTCCTCTCGGATCGTCGGCGACCCTGCGGGGTTTCAATGATGCTGATCGCCGGTTGCAGATGGTGCTGTTGTGACGGAACTGCTTCGTGGATATCTCAAATCTAACATGGCGCGCGATGGTTTCCACCATCCGCACGCCCCTTTTGCGTTGGTGATGCCCTCTGTCGTAGAAAGTGAATGCCAAGCGTTCAGAAAGTAAGGCTAATAGAGTCCCTTCCGGCTTTCTGTCGAGGGGCAAGTGGCGTTGGCCAGTTCATGGACATGAGGCAAACGCGCATCAATGTTTGCGCGATCTTCACCCTTGAAGCTAACGTGTTCTCGCGGTGTTTTGGCCCAAGTTACATGGGCAGATGATCAGTAAAGCCTACGTTGACCAATGTATCAAAGGCTGATTGCACGGCATCCGGTATGTGAATCGGCACCTGAAAACCACGCTCTGCATAAGTCTTCATGCGTGCAACATCCCCGACCATCTCACAGATCAGGGCGTGTTGGTCGTGATGTGGTAATGGCTGGGCGTCAAAAGACGTTTCGGGCGCCGTGATGAGAGCTGCGACGCCCGGCCATTGGCGCGGCGCTGTCGCTTTGCACCGCAGCTGTGTCTGCGGTTTCGTGACGATGATGACCCGCCTGGCCGTTGGGACCAACTTGGCGCTGAAGCTGATGTTTTCGCCGATATGTGTCGCACGACGCTCAAGCATGATCGCGTCTTCCGGAACCCCATCCTTAATCGCCTGATCTTTGAACGCTTCCGCCTCGGTTGCCGGGTACAACGCGGATGTCCAGTTGCCCGATGCGCCCGAAAAGATGATCCTTTCGGAAAGGCCAGCATGAAACAACTCGGCGCAACGTGTCGCGACGCGCATATCGTAAGACCCCAGACCGACAATCACATCAGAACGCCGAAGATCGTCATAAACGCAGTGAAAATCCCAAAGAATCTGTGCGGCGGTGCGAGTTTTCATTATTCAGATCTCGCACCATTTTCCGGACAAGGCTGAACCATCATCTGGAATTAGCACTGTCGCCAAGCTGACCAATCGCGATACTCGCCAATTCGCGCAAAAGTTTGCGTTCCATGGCGGCTGCATAATCCTCGAACCCCAGCGCGACCTCGACAAATGCGCCGGGGCCACGCACCACGTTGCTCCGGTAATAAGCGGACAGCGCCTTGATATCGGCAAACCGATGGTCGTCGCCGCGGGCATTACCTGACCCGATGACCAACCCGTTCACGCTGACGCCCGGTGGTGTCCGATCTGAAGAAATGTCTTCCGGGCGCGGCCCGGTATTGGTTTCCCCATCACCGGAGAGATCCAGCGTGCGTTTCCAGCAATCGGGTTGCGCGTCAAGCAGCGCGAACCCGTAAAGAAGTGCGGCACCAATCGCGGTAGTCGGCGCGGCGGTGATCCGCTTATGACCTCGGATCGTGCGAACCGCGTCGGCAAGGTCCGCTGGAGTCCGTAACTCTGTCCAGGGCAATACCAGCGTCTGGTTGGGTGGCCCGCTCCACTCATAGACGGCGATGCGGATGGACGCGTCCGGCTGTGCAAAAAGCACCTCTTGCACGGCATCGCTTTGGAGCGCACTGGCCAGCCCTTCAAGCTGTAGCCGATACTCCACGGTATCAACGGAGGTGGACATATCCAGTCCAAGTGCGAGGGCTTGGCGACATGCGGCGTGTGCCGCGCCCGACCAGATCAGCAGGCAGGCCAATGCGCGGATCATCCGGGCGGGACCGCATTGCGGCCTTCGGGCGGCGCCAACTCACCCATGATCTGAGACGAGAGTTCGCGGATCAGTTTGCGCTCCATGGCGTTTTGGTAGTCTTCGAAACCGTTAGCGACCTCCAGAAACGAACCGGGGCCGCGGATAACCTTGTTGCGATAAAAGGGGATCAAGTGGATTTCGGCCTCATACTCCCCCGCATTGATGACCAATCCATTGACGACAACATTATCGAATGGGAAGGCGGTGTAGGCCTCTTCCGGTCCGAAACCATCGTTATTCTGGCCATCACCCGCAACATCAATGGTCTGAAACAGACAGTCGGGCCCTTCCTGCAGCCTGATCGCAGCATGCCCCAGCGCGTGACCCATCGCGGTGGGAAAATCGTTATGGCTGCGTTTGCTGCTCGCAATTGTATCGGAGACGCGGAGAAGGTCAGCGGGCGACTCGATCATGATCCATGGCGTCAGATCCTGCTGGTTGTACCGCCCGCTCCATTCAAAGACGAGCAGTGCTACAGGATCGGGGCTGGCGAAAAACGCGGCCTGAACGTCAGGGGCCAGAAGGGCGGCCGCCAGCCCGCCCCGTTGCAGCCGGTCTTCAAGAGGATCGACCGATGCAGAGACATCCATCGCCAGGACAAGCGCAAGCCTGCAGGCCTGTACCGGGGCTGCCGCAACACACAGCCCCGCAATCAGCGCGGCCCTTACCAATGGCCGGTATTCTGCATGCTGGCCCAGGGTTCGGCTGGCGCGAGGTTGTCGCCCGCCTGCAGAAGCTCGACCGAGATATTGTCGGGTGAACGCACGAAGGCCATATGCCCGTCCCGTGGTGGGCGGTTGATCGTCACGCCGTTGTCCATCAGGTGCTGGCAGGTCTCGTAGATATTGTCGACGCGGTAGGCCAGGTGGCCGAAATGGCGGCTATCAGATGGCAGTGCATCGTCCCCATCCCAATTGTATGTGAGCTCGACCGGGCATTCCTCTTGCCCGGGTGGAGCCATGAACACGAGGGTGAAGCGCCCGCCTTCGTTTTCGAACCGGCGTGTCTCTTTCAAACCCAGCAGTTCGTAGAAGGCGATGGATTTGTCGAGGTCTTTGACCCGAACCATCGTGTGCAGATAAGTCAGCGGCATGGCAGCGTTTCCTTTCGAAGCATGTTTGCAGGAAAGGGTAGCTGTAGAAACGCGACAGTAAATCCCCAAATCGGGTGTCGCAGTAAAGTGTGATGGGGAAATCCAATGGCAGTCCCTAGGGGAATCGAACCCCTCTTTCCAGGTTGAAAACCTGGCGTCCTAACCGATAGACGAAGGGACCACGCTTGGTGCGCTGCTTTTATGGAAACTGCGCGTATGGCGCAAGAGGGTTTTTGCGGTTTTTTGTGGGCCTGCGTCAGTAGGCCGGGGCCGCATCTTCGAGTCGCAGTTGCACCGATTGTCGTCCTTGCCAGGTGTTGATTTCCAGCCGTCCGGCCAGGTGAAACCGCGCCCCATTATGGCCCAGAAGCATGGGCCCGATGGGCCCGTCCATCGCGCCAAAACAGATTGCATCGATGCGGGCGTTGATCCCGTCACCAAAGCTGATTTTCAGATGGTTCGCGCCAACCTGTTTGGCAAAGTGGATCAGCACATCGGGAAAGGCAAAGCGTGGGGCAGGGGCACCCGCGCCGAAGGGACCTGCATCTTCGATCTGATGAACAAGCTCTACGCTCGCGGCACTGGGCATCAGGATACCATCAAGGCGCAGGTCGGCGGGCCCGATCGCATCGGCCCCTTGTTTTGCCAAGAGATCGCCCAGCCGTTCCATCGCCGGTTCAAGTTGATCGCGCGTAACTGTCAAGCCGGCGGCCATTTTATGCCCGCCACCTTTGAGCAGTAGTTCATCTGCCGCCAAACGCTGAATGGCGGCCCCCAGATCGACCCCGGCGACGGAGCGGCCAGAGCCCTTGCCGATATCGCCGTCAAACCCGATGACGATGGCGGGGCGGTTGGTCGCCTCTTTCAGCCGCGCGGCAACGATCCCCACGACACCCGGATGCCATCCTTCGCCCGCAGCCCAGACCAGCGGGCCGTCAAGACCGCGCGCGGTGGCCTGCTCCAACGCCGCATCCCGCACTCGCGCCTCCACCTCGCGCCGTTCGGTGTTAAGTTGTTCAAGTTTACCGGCCAGCGCCTCGGCCTCGTGCCGTTCAGCTGTGGCCAAGAGCCGAGCGCCCAGATCAGCCTTGCCGATGCGACCGCCTGCATTGACGCGTGGCCCCAGGAGAAAGCCGAGATGATAGCTGGTTGGGGCCTGATCGAGGCCTGCCACATCGGCCAATGCGGTGAGGCCAATCCTTTCCCTGCGCGCCATAACGGTCAGGCCCTGACGCACAAATGCACGGTTCACGCCCGTGAGCGGGGCCACATCGGCGACCGTAGCCAGTGCGACAAGGTCAAGAAGAGCCATCAGATTGGGGCTCTTGTGCCCTGCCGCGCGGCGTTGTCTGTTCGCCTCAACCAGCATCAGAAACACAACGCTTGCCGCGCAGAGATGCCCTAGATCTCCGGTTTCGTCCTGCCGGTTCGGATTCACGATCGCGAGGGCACGGGGCAGTGTTTCGCCGCCCAGATGGTGGTCGAGCACGATGACATCCGCGCCCTTCGCGGCTGCGATGGGACCATGCGACAGCGTCCCGCAATCGACGCAAATGATTAAATCATGCTCTGCCGCGAGCGCGGACATTGCGGCATCATTCGGGCCATAACCCTCATCAATGCGGTCGGGGATGTAGAGCGTCGCGGTCAACCCCAGATCACGCAGCCAGGTAATCAAGAGAGCAGCTGATGCGCCCCCATCCACGTCATAATCGGCGAAGATGGCGACCCGCTGACGTTGTTCGATGGCCCGCAGAAAACGCGCCGCAGCCTTTTCCATGTCTTTCAACGCGTGCGGGTTCGGCAACAGATCCCGCAGTGTCGGCGCCAGAAAGGCGGGCGCGTCTGCTGCAGAAATGCCGCGCCGGACCAGCGTACGGCACAAAGGTCCCGGCAGGCCGGTTTCCTGGGCCATCGCCTCTGACAGGCGATCCTCTTCCACCGATGGACCGACCCAGCGGCGTCCCGTCGCCGAGGCGCTGACATTCAGAAAGGCGGGTTTATCTTGTAGGGCATTCATTGTTGCCCACAATATGCTGCCCCAGCTGGATTAGCTAGTGGGGTTGCGATAGATCATGCGCCGGACCGACCCAGTTTTGGAGCGCATCAGGATCGTCTCAGCCGTGACAAAACCAACCTCGCGCTTGATCCCCGGCACAAGCGAGCCGTCGGTGACACCCGTTGCCGCAAAAATGACGTCCGCCGTGACCATGTCATCACGCGTATAGACCCGGTCAAAATTGGTGATCCCCGCCTTTTTGGCGCGCCCGCGCTCATCATCGTTGCGGAACATCAGGCGGCCAAAAATCTGCCCGCCCATGCATTTCAGCGCAGCTGCGGCCAACACACCCTCCGGCGCGCCACCCGAGCCCATATACATGTCGATGCCGGTCAGATCCGGTTCCGCGCAATGCATCACGCCTGCCACGTCGCCGTCGGTGATGAGCCGGATCGCGGCACCGGTGCTGCGGATTTCGGCGATCATGTCTTCATGCCGTGGCCGTTCAAGGACGCAGACGGTGACGTCATTGGTTGAACAGCCCTTAGCGGCGGCAAGGGCCGACACGCGCTCAGCCGGCGACATATCAAGCGTTACGACGCCAGCCCGGAACCCCGGGCCAATCGCCAGTTTGTCCATATAGACATCCGGCGCGTGCAGCATCGACCCGCGCGGCCCCATCGCGATGACGGCGAGTGCATTGGGCATGTCTTTTGCGGTGAGTGTCGTCCCCTCAAGAGGGTCGAGCGCGATATCGACGCCGGGGCCTGTCCCGGTTCCGACCTCCTCGCCGATGTAGAGCATCGGGGCTTCGTCACGCTCGCCCTCGCCGATGACAACGACCCCGGCAATGTCCAACTGGTTCAGCTGGTTACGCATGGCGTCCACGGCGGCCTGGTCTGCGGCCTTTTCATCGCCGCGCCCGATAAGCGAGGCACAGGCAATGGCGGCAGCCTCGGAAACACGGGCGAGGCCCAGGGACAGGCTGCGGTCGTTAAAGTCGTGGGGCTTTGACATGGATTGGTCCTTTGTTGACGTGCTTCACCCTAAAACCTGTCCACATGACGGTCACAAGACTGTTTGCGCTAAACCGCCTCAATCCGGATGGCGACAGGTTCACCGGTGACAACGCCGGTGCCAGCAAATGCGGCAAGCGCCTCATCAAGGGCGGTGCGGGTGGTTTTGTGGGTGACGATCAGAACCGGGGCCATCGTGTCATCATGGCCGTATTGGCGCATCCGGTCGATGGAAATACCCGCCTCGCCCAACGCATAGGCCACCTTGGCCAGCGCACCGGGTTTGTCCAAAAGCTGCATGCGCAGATAATAGGGGGCGGGCACGGCGGCACGGGCCGCGCGCGCCTTGCGCAATTGTGCGGCAGGTTGGCCGAAGGTTGAGATGCGCAAGCCACGGGCAATGTCCATGACATCGCCCATGATCGCGCTGGCGGTCGGGCCTTCGCCCGCGCCTGCGCCACGCAATACGATTTGACCGACGGCATCGCCTTCCAGCACCACCATATTCGTGCCGCCCTCCAGTTGGCCCAACGGTGAGGTGGCTGGCACCAGGCATGGCGCCATCCGCTGTTCCAGGCCGCGCCCGGTCAATTGCGCCACGCCGAGTAGCTTGATCTTGTAGCCCATATCGGCGGCATGATTGATGTCTTCGATGGTGACCGAACCAATTCCCTCTAACTCAACAGCGTCAAAATCAACCTGCGTGCCGAACGCTATTGAGGACAGCAGTGCCAGCTTGTGCCCCGCATCAATCCCGCCCACGTCCAGTTCAGGGTCCGCCTCCAGATAGCCGAGTTGGTTGGCTTCATCAAAGACGGCCTCATAGCTGAGCCCCGCATCCTGCATACGTGTGAGGATGTAGTTACAACTACCATTCATAACACCCATGATGCGGGTGATCTCATTGCCAGCAAGGCCCTCGGTCAGCGCCTTCACGACGGGAACCCCTCCGGCGACGGCCGCTTCGAACCGGATCACGCGGCCTGCCGCCTCTGCCATTTCAGCGAGCGATTGCCCGTGGACCGCCATAAGGGCCTTGTTCGCGCTGACCACATCCTTGCCAGCGGCAATCGCGGCCTCGGTGGCGTCTTTCGCGGGGCCTTCATGGCCGCCCATCACCTCAATGAAAAGATCGACATCGTCACGTTTGGCAAGTTCAACCGGGTCATCCTCCCACGCGTAGTCAGACAGATCGACATCGCGGTTCTTCGTCTTAGAGCGCGCAGAAACAGCTGAAATCACAATGGGACGTCCCGCGCGGCCCTCAAGCAACGCGACATGTTTCTGGACGATACGGACAATCCCGACACCCACGGTGCCCAGACCTGCGATCCCAAGGCGAAGTGGTGAAGTCATCCGGTCATCCTATCCCTGTCCAGCATTCCGCTTGGGTAGTATCGAATAGGCCCGGCTACTGCAACGCGCCGATCTCAACCGCGCGCAAGCGGGCGGCGCGGGCTTGTAGCGCGGCGATCCTTTCGTCCAGCGCGACCTCTGCGGCGGGGATCGCAAAAGGGTCCGATGGTAACGGTTCCAAAGACGGGTAAGGGGCCTCGCGCGCGGCATCCGTGATACTGTCGTCCAGATCCGGGAAGGTCGCGCAGCCGGACAGCATCATCAGGACAAGGAGGACATACCGCATGGGTGCAAGGTATTCAGTGCGTTGCGGAAGGGGCAAGGGGGTTTTCAATTGAACAATTGTTCAGTTAAGTGATCTCTATGGCGCGCAAACAAGGTTCACATTCCGACATCACCGGCCCAAGGGTGCTGGACACGGCGCTCAGGCTGATTGCGGAACACGGCTTTGCTGCGGTGTCGATGCGCCAGATCGCGTCAGAGGTTGGGGTTCAAGCGGGCGCGCTTTACAACTACACGCCCGATAAGCAAAGCCTTTTGTTCGACATGATGCGTGCGCATATGGCCGAACTACTTGCCGCCCTTCGCGCGGTCGACCTGCGGGGCGATGCGCTGTGCCAGCTTGAGACTTTTACCCGTTTTCACATCCGGTTCCATCTCCCGCGTCCGGATCAGGTCTTTGTCTCATATATGGAGCTGCGCAGCCTTTCGCCAGAGAACTTTGCGGTGATTGAGCGGATGCGGCGCGACTATGAAGACGCGCTTGAGGCGATCCTGCGGCAGGGCGAAACTGAAGGTGTCTTTGCGGTTGCCAATACCCGCGTGGCGACGCGGGCGATTATTGCGATGTTGACCGGTCTCAGCCATTGGTATCGGGATGGCGGCGCGTTGGATATCGCGGCAATCGAAGCGATCTATTGGGACATGGTGCGGAAGTCGGTTGCCCTATGAAGCACATGCATGACGAACGCGGTTTGCAGAGAACACCAAGAACGGGACAAGATGTTTCAACCTGACGAAAACGGCGTCTATGCCAGTGTTCATGCCTCACCAGCGCGGCGGATCTTTGCGTATGCGGTGCTTTTTGCGCTGGGAATTCTGGTCCTCTATACCGCGCTTACGCACCCGCCTGCCATTGGATGGCTTGTTTTCTTGCTGGTTTTTGGGATTGGGGCACTTTGGCTCGCTGAACGACTGCGCCGTGCGACGCTGTTGCGCATCGATCTTACGGCGACTGATATCCGTGACAGTTCGGGCACGGTGCTGGCGACGATGGACGAGATCAAGGCCGTTGATCGTGGGGTGTTTGCATTCAAACCTTCAAACGGCTTTACGCTGATTACGCATGAAAAAAAGCCCCGGGGCTGGGCACCGGGGCTTTGGTGGCGTTTGGGGCGCCGCGTTGGCGTCGGAGGCGTCACCTCAGCGGGGCAGGCGAAATTCATGGCTGAGCAAATTGCGTTTCGCCTAAAAATCACTATTGCTGACAGATAGTATCGCCGTTTTCGAGATCGTTTGGTGTAGGGTCAAAGCAAACAGCCGGTGAATAACGTGGTTTAATTATTGTGAATGTTGTGAATTCAATTTCATCATTTACATCCGTGCCACCATTCGACAAAGGCCCAAGGAATGCCGTGTTCGCGATGGGGCGGTACATCGTGCTTGTCTCAAGAAGAATAGCCACTTCGCCATCAGACATTGGCGGTATCCGGCCATCATTGAACAAGGTGTTCAGTTCGTTTTCCGTTAAGTTTTTATCGTATCCGCGACGCCGACCCCAGTTTATTACGACATCGTTTTGTGCATCACGAAAACGGAAAATCGTAAGCCTAAAGTCGGGGTCTTCATCGACCGATGATAATGACCTCAGAAGGTTGCGGGTACCATTCAAATACGCCGGTGAAAGTGACTGTTCTTCACGACTGATCATATCTGCGACGGTCAATGCCGCACGCGTGCTGATTGTCTGTGCTTTGAACGCGTCAAAGTAGATCATGGTCGACATCAATGTCCAAAGCAGTATCGGCACTGCAAACAGCAGCTCTATTGAGATGATACCATCTTGGTCACGACGAAAACGGTTCAAAAACTCAGGTGTTCTCATCATTCATCTTCCGCTCGGAATGGTTCAATCACAAAAGCCGCACTGGTGACGATCGCATAGGAACGGCCAGCGGCAGCATCCGCATCTTCGACAAGTCGCAGGCCGATGCCCGTCGTTGGCAAGAAAGGATCAACGCGTGCGCAGACCCGCAGATACATCAGTTCATTGTTTCCGTATTCGTCAAAAAAAATGTCGTCGCCATCATCGGGGTCTTCCCGATTAACACAACGTGCCGCATCGGCGATGGGTTGCCAATCACGAACGTCATTCCGGACCATTTCGATCCGCAGATTGCTTTGACAATTTGGAATCACTTCGATGATTTCACAAATGCGGTCGCGTAGGTCATCCGCATCTGGGTCGATCATCGTTCCAATACGTACCTCGCGAACGGCTCGGTCAACAGCGTGTTCAACCATAAATTTCCGAAGGTTAATTATACCATTCTCAACGGTCATGAAGAAGATGAACATGAAGACAGGGAAGACGAGCACAAAGGAAAGTGTAACCGTCCCATCTTCGGCCGCGCGATATCGACGCAAGGCATTTAGTATGTATGCGGCCCAACCACTCATTGGCTCAACCGCAATGCCGTAATTTGTCGTGCGATGTTCTGGAAGATATCATCGATCGCTGTTTCTTCAGCATCGAAGTAGTAGTTTTCAGTAAATGCGCATTGTCTCATTTGCGCTGCCCCGTTGTCGGGCGCACCCATAGAGATCGTATACACCACTATGTTGCGATCACGCGCGGCTGAGCAAATCTGCTGCAGCCAAACGTCTTGTTGTGCCGCGTTGTTCGGATACTCCGTTACGCCGCCCCAACCGGGGCGCAAACCCTCTGGATGGTCATTCACACTGTTGTACCAATAGATGTAGGGGTAGTTTGTGAACGTCCGACGCCAAAACGGGTCTGCCCAGATGTCATCTTGCACATGCCGAGTTGCTACGTTTTCACCATCTGTCATGAGGATAACGTACTTTTTGGAGTCCTCGGACGATGCATTCTGTTCATAGTCAAGTGGCCTTATGCCCGCGAAGGCAGGGTCAACATCAGCAACGTTGCCCAAAAGTGTGCGCATTGATGGATCCAAAAGCGACACACCCCATTTCATTCCAAGGTGGATGGATGTTGTCCGTGTTGGCTGAAGGTTACGGATCACCTGCGTAAGGCTGGCCGCATCTTGAGACAAAGGAATGATGCTTGGATCCCGGTTGTTTTCCGGGTCCGCTTCCGGGCAGAGGGGGCCGGTGAACTCTGAAGTAGAGCTGCGGTCGTCTAGACGGGCGACCTGAGTGTACGTCCGCTCCGTGTCGAAAACCGTTGTAGCGAATTCTGAGGGTAGGATTTCAACGCACCGCCAAGGATTAGTCACGATGTCTTCAAGCAAAGTATCCAGATCAGATTGGTCAAAGTCGTTGCTGCTATCATCTGCTTCTGCCTGAAGTCCCGGAATATCCGACGTGTCAATCAAATCGTCGTTGCTAAGAATGCTGTCAGGCGTCGTGTTTAAAGCGCGGTATATACCTTCGCCGATGTTCACATTTGCTGAATATTGCACTAGCGAGAGAGATATCTCGTCCTGATATTCAGGGATAAGGAGGGTTGTTACAAAGTTCTCCGCCGCATCGCGCAGAAGGCTCATTCGAGTCCCGCTTGTACCATCGACTTGCGAAACACTTGTTCCCATAGAGCCAGAAATATCAAGTACGAGCGAAATCTCGACGTTCCCGGTCCCTTCGATGGCACGCGCATAGCCTGGAGCCGTTAACGTCTCAAGACCAATGAACTTTGTGTAGAAGGTGCTCATATCGAGTTCAGATTCTACTGTGACTGATCGACTGCCCGGACTGTTATTGATGTTGATTGGCTCTTTGAGCGAGCTTTCCAACCCTTCGGAACGAAAGTAGCCGCGAACCACATCTTCACCATCAAGCCCTTGGTCGAGCTCAGCGGCTGCCAAAACCGCGCGATCGGTCACATTCTGCAGCACGACACGCCGCGATTCAAAGCGCATGAAGTCGACAGCCATACCGCCCATGACCAGCATCAACACGAGAAGCAAAAGCGTGAGGACGATCACGCCGCCGTCTTCATCGCGTCCAAACTGACGCAGATATCTTACCCGCAAACTGGGCCGATCGTCTTTCGAGCTATGCACAGACATCCGTCTCTTCATCTTGTTACCCCATGGCAGCGATTTGGCAGCGCAGGCGGAACGCCTCACAATCGTGCAAAACGATGTAGCATGAAAACCAATTTGCTGTGGCAAAAATTGGGCAGCTACCGTGGCGTTACAACGCTTTGTAACTAAATTGCCCAACATTTTTGCGATGATCCCAATAATTGTTGGTGAATCGGAAACAAATTCATCCTACGTTCATCTAAAGCTGGGGCTAATTCACTCAAATCCTTGCATTTTTTTAGGCAATAACCCGCCGATCATGACGCGATAGAATCGGTAATGCGGCAACTTGAAGGCGAACTGCGGGATTCGAGGTGCGAATCTGTGCAGCGATTCTGCTGAACAGGCCCGACTGTTTCGAGATCACGGTACCACACGGCCTGCTCGGCGCCGTGTGTAAAGGTCGTCAGCTATCCGTCCTTTGTCGAAAAGTGACCATGCAATCCAGAGGTCGCCCTGTTAGGGTCACGCCTGACAAGGGGATGGCGATGCGATATTCGGGCTTTCGGGTAATCAAGGAGGGGCTGTTTGGCCAGAAGGGCTGGGGCCCTGCATGGCGCGATCCCGAACCCAAGGGCGAATATGACGCACTCATTGTCGGGGGTGGAGGACACGGGCTTGCGACCGCCTATTACCTCGCCAAGGAACATGGGTTGACCAATGTCGCCGTGCTCGAAAAGGGCTACATCGGCGGCGGCAATGTGGGGCGGAACACGACCATCGTGCGCGCAAACTACTTCCTTCCAGGGAACTCAGAGTTCTACTCACACTCTCTCAAGCTCTGGGAGCGGATGGAGCAGGACCTGAACTACAACGCCATGCATTCCCAGCGCGGGATCATCAACCTTTTCCACTCGGATGCCCAGCGAGATGCGTTCGCGCGCCGGGGCAATGCGATGATCAATCAGGGTGATGATGCGATCTTGTTGGACACGGCAGGCGTGCGCCGGATGTTGCCGTATCTCGATTTCGACAATCTGCGCTTTCCGATCTATGGCGGCCTCTACCATCCGCGTGGTGGCACCGCCCGCCACGATGCGGTGGCATGGGGCTATGCGCGCGGGGCCGATCAGCGCGGCGTCGACATTGTCCAGAATTGCGAAGTCACCGGCATTGATATCGAAGGTGGCGTGGTAAAGGGCGTTCAGACGACACGAGGCGCCATTCGTGCCAAAAAGGTTGGCATAGTCGTGGCCGGACGCTCTGGCCAGGTGGCGGCGATGGCGGGGATGCGCCTGCCGATTGAAAGCCATGTGTTGCAGGCCTTTGTCACCGAAGGGCTGAAACCGGTCATCGACCACGTGGTGACCTTTGGCATGGGGCACTTCTATATCAGCCAGTCCGACAAGGGCGGGCTGGTCTTCGGCGGTGATCTGGATTTCTACGCCTCGTACGCGGCACGTGGGAACCTGCCGATGAAGGAACATGTGATGGAGGCGGCCATGACCCTGATGCCCATGATCGGCAAGGCAAGGGTCTTGCGGTCCTGGGGCGGGATTATGGATATGACGCCCGATGGCTCACCTATCATCGACAAGACCCACATCGACGGGCTCTTCATCGATTGCGGCTGGTGTTATGGCGGGTTCAAGGCCGTACCCGGCTCTGGCTTCAGCTTCGCGCATCTGATGGCGACGGGGCAGCATCATGAACCAGCAGCGCGGTTCCGGTTGGATCGATTCCGGACCGGGGTTGGTCTGCTCGATGAAGAGGGCACCGGCTCTCAGCACAATTTGCACTAGGGACAGACATGCGGATCAAATGCCCCAATTGCGGTGAACGCGACCGGCGGGAATTCTACTATGTCGGCGATGCCATTGCCTTGCAGCGGCCCACGGTTGATGCTGGCGCGGAGGCTTGGGATGACTATCTGCATAACCGCGACAATCCGGCGGGCCGCACCCGCGACCTGTGGTGTCACGAAGGTGGTTGTGGCGCCTGGCTTGTGGTTGAGCGCGATACCGTGACGCATGAAATCCATGATGTGCAACTGGCCGAGAAGGTTGCGCGATGAGATTGCAGAAACCTGAAAAGACGGTGACCTTCACTTTTGATGGCCGACCCGTAAAGGGTGTTCCGGGGGAACCTGTGGCCGCCGCACTCCTCGCCAACGGGATCAAGCTGGTGGCGCGCTCATTCAAGTATCACCGCCCGCGTGGGATCATGTCGGCGGGATCAGAAGAGCCCAATGCGCTGGTGACCGTGGGACGCGGTGCCGCGCAAGAGCCGAATGTGCGGGCGACCACCCTGGAAGTGTCCGAAGGGTTAGAGGTGTTCAGCCAGAATGCCTGGCCCAGCCTGCGCTATGACATGATGGCGGTGAACGACCTGTTATCGCCGTTCCTGGCTGCGGGCTTTTACTACAAGACTTTCATGTGGCCGCGCGCGTTTTGGGAAAAGCTCTACGAGCCCGTTATTCGTCGGGCGGCGGGTCTGGGCGCGCTGAGCGGCGAGAGTAACGCGGATCACTATGAAAAGGCGTTCGCCTTTTGTGATGTACTGGTTATCGGTGGTGGCCCCGCAGGCCTGATGGCCGCGCTGACCGCCGGGCGCGCTGGCGCTGATGTGATCCTGGTGGACGAGGACACGGCACCTGGCGGACGGCTTTTGCGCGAGGTGGAGGATGTCGGCGGCAAGCCCGGTGCCGACTGGGTTGCCGATGTCCTCGCGACTCTGTCGACGCTTCCGAATGTCCGGATCATGACGCACACAACTGTGACGGGTGCCTATGATCAGGGCACCTTCGGCGCGCTTGAGCGTGTTGCAGGGGCGTCTGGTGAAGCGAAACCGCAGGCCTGTTTTTGGCGTATCGCGGCCAAACATGCGATCCTGTGTGCGGGTGCGCTTGAGCGCCCGATTGCCTTTCCCGACAATGACCGGCCCGGGATTATGATGGCGAGCGCCGTGCGCTCCTACCTGAACCGCTGGGGGGTCGTGCCGGGGCGGCGGGTTGCGGTCTTTGGTAACAACGATGATGCGCACCGGACCGCGCGCAATCTGATGGCTGCCGGGATACGCGTGGTTGCCCTGATCGACAGTCGAGAGGGCGTGAAGGTCGAAGGCGATTTTCCGGTCTATACAGGTGCAACGGTTGTCGCGACAAAGGGCCGCCATGCGCTTGAAAGTATTACAATTTCGCATGCTGGTGGTACGCGCAAGATACTGACGGATTGCCTCGCCGTTTCGGGCGGGTGGAACCCGACCCTGCATCTGACCTGCCATATGAACGGGCGCCCCGAATGGCAGGAGGATATCGCGTCTTTTGTCCCAACGCCCAACAGCATCCCCGGCATGGTGACAGCGGGCGCCTGTAACGGGACATTCAGCACTGCCGGATGCCTTCGGGAAGGAGCGGAGGCCGCCGCCGAAATTGCAGAGGTGCTTGGCCTGAAGCCAACGGTCGATCTGCCAGCAGCGACGGACGACCAATATGCGATCAGCCCGCTTTGGGCGGTGCCAGGCAAGGGGCGGAAATGGATCGATTTCCAGAACGATGTCCATGTCAAGGACATCAAGCTGGCCGCGCAAGAGAACTATCGCTCTGTCGAGCATATGAAACGCTACACAACCCAGGGTATGGCGCCGGATCAGGGGAAGTCCTCGAATGTTGTCGCCTTGGCGGTGCTCGCCGACGCAACAGGTCGCGGCATCCCCGAGACCGGCACCACCACATTCCGCCCGCCATATGTGCCTGTCCCGATTGCCGCGATGGGTGCGGGCGGCCAAGGCAAGGGCTTCGCCCCAGAACGGCTGACGACATCGCATGCGGCCAGCGTTGCCCAAGGCGCGCCGATGATTGAAGCCGGGCTTTGGTACCGGCCCAGCTACTTCCCGCAACCGGGAGAGACCCATTGGCGCGAATCCTGCGACCGCGAAGTGGGCTATGTGCGGAATGCAGTCGGCATCTGTGATGTTTCAACTTTGGGCAAGATCGACATTCAGGGGCCGGATGCCGCCACCCTTTTGGATTTCGTCTATGCCAATACATTCTCGACGCTGAAGGTGGGGCGTGTCCGCTATGGCCTGATGCTACGCGAAGACGGGCATGTGATGGATGACGGCACGACCGCGCGGCTGGGCGAGCAGCATTTTGTTATGACGACGACGACGGCGGCTGCCGGGCAGGTCATGCGCCATCTGGAATTCGTGCTGCAGGTGCTGCGCCCTGACCTGAATGCGCGCGTGATCTCGGTGACCGAGCAATGGGCGCAATTTGCGGTCGCAGGGCCGCGCGCGCGAGATTTGCTCAACACGCTGCTGGATCAACCTGTTGGAAATGAGGATTGGCCGTTCATGGCTTGCGGTGAAATTGCCGTGGGCGGGGTTTCGGGGCGGCTCTTCCGGATTTCGTTCTCTGGCGAGCATGCCTATGAGATCGCGGTGCCCTCCCGCTATGGCGAAAGCCTGTTCCGGCTTCTGACCGCGCAGGCGCAGAGCATGGGTGGCGGTGTCTACGGGATGGAAGCGCTGAATGTACTGCGCATCGAAAAGGGCTTCATCACCCATGCGGAAATCCACGGGCGCACGACGGCCTTTGACATCGGCATGGATAGGATGATCAGCCGCAAGAAGGATTGCGTCGGCCAGGCCGCCGCCGCGCGCCCCGGTCTGATCGACCCGGCCCGTGAACAACTCGTCGGACTCAAGCCGGTCACTCCATCCGAGCCACTGATGGCAGGCGGGCATCTGTTCCAGCAAAGTGCGCGGGCGATCCGGATTAACAGCGAGGGATATCTGACCTCGATCTGCTACTCTCCGACGCTGCAGATGCATCTGGGCCTGGGCTTCCTGTCCCACGGGCGCAGCCGCCATGGCGAGACGGTGCGCATGGTCGATCACCTGCGCGAGGTTGAAACGCTGGCAGAGGTTTGCGATCCGGTCTTCTTCGACCCCAGCGGAGGGCGCGCGCGTGGTTAGTTTGATTGCGAAGACACCGTGTGACACGCGGTTGCCGCTGGCCGTTGGCGGCGTGGAGATATCGGAAGTAGTCGCCGATACCATCACATCGGTCGCGCCTTTTGCAGGGCAGGAGGGCAACGTCTCTGATCAACTCAAATCGCAGGTCAGAACACCACTCACGCCCGTCCATCAGCGCTCTGGCCCTGTGTTATGGTTCGGTCACAATCAATGGCTGGTCTTGGCCGCCGTCACGCTGGATGCGGCAGCGGTGACGGACCAGACGGATGCCTGGGCAATTGTGACGATCGTGGGTGAGGATGCCGAGGCTGTCCTCGCACGGCTTGTGCCGATTGATCTGCGCGCGGCGCATTTCACCGAAGGTCAGATCGCCCGTACGCTTTTGGGGCATATGCATGTTGCCATCAGCCGAACCGGAAAGCACGCGTTCGAGATCATGGCAATGCGGTCCATGGCAGGCACGTTGGTGCATGAGTTGGAAATCGCAGCACGCGGGGTTGCGGCGCGCCGCGGGTGACACAATATGATCGCCGATAGTGTCGGCACCACAATTGTTGTACAACTCACGCCACCATGAGTCTCCCACCCGGTTTTCTTGATGAATTGCGCTCTCGGCTGTCCTTGGGGCAGGTCGTCGGGCGCAAGGTGATGTGGGACAACCGTAAGTCCAACCAGGGCAAGGGCGATCTATGGGCGCCATGCCCGTTTCATCAGGAAAAGACGGCGAGTTTTCACGTCGATGACCGGAAAGGTTACTACTACTGTTTTGGCTGCCACGCGAAGGGCGACGCGATCACCTTTGTGCGTGAGACCGAGAATGTGGACTTCATGGAAGCCGTGAAAATCCTCGCCGCCGAGGCAGGTATGCAAATGCCTGAACGCGACCCACAAGCCCAGGCCAAGGCGGATCACCGCACGGTGCTGGCTGAGGTGATGGAACAGGCGGTCAAATGGCATCAATTGCAATTGCAGATGAGCGCGGCGTCCGAGGCGCGCGCCTATCTTGAGCGGCGCGGTTTGAACGCAGAGGCACAAGCGCGCTGGCAGATCGGCTTTGCCCCGGCGCAGGGTGGGGTGCTAGCTGCGTTGACAGGCAAAGGCGTGCCGCAGGAACACGTGATCGCTGCGGGTCTTGCCGCTGAAAGCGACCGGGGTGGTGCGCCTTATGACCGGTTCCGGGGGCGGATCATGTTCCCGATCCGTGATGCGCGTGGGCGCGCCATTGGTTTCGGCGGGCGCGCGATGGATCCCAACCACCCGGCGAAATACTACAACTCGCCAGAAACGCCGCTCTTCGACAAGGGCCGCAGCCTTTACAACCACGGCCCCGCGCGCGCGGCAGCTGGCAAGGAAGCACCGCTGATCGTCGCCGAAGGCTATATGGATGTGATCGCGCTCTCCGAGGCGGGCTTTCCCGCCACTGTTGCCCCTTTGGGCACAGCGATCACCGAGGATCAGCTACGCCTGCTTTGGCGGATGGTGGATGAGCCGATCATCGCGCTAGATGGCGATACGGCGGGTCTGCGCGCGGCGATGCGGGTGATCGATATCGCGCTGCCCATGCTTGAGGCGGGCAAGTCCCTGCGCTTTGCGCTGATGCCGGAGGGGCTCGACCCCGATGACCTGATCAAGAGCCAGGGTGCAGCTGCCATGCAAAAGCTGCTTGATCAGGCGATCCCGCTGGTCGCGCTGTTGTGGCGGCGCGAGACCGAAGGGCGCAGCTTTGACAGCCCTGAACGCAAGGCCGCACTGGAAAAAGCGCTCCGCGACCGTACGACGCTGATCAAGGACCCGTCGATCCGCGCCTACTATGACCAGACGCTCAAAGACATGCGCTGGGCGCTCTTTGCGCGTCTGAAGACCGGACCCGCGCGGGCGAAAAACGGATATGGCGCGGGTCGTGATCCGTGGAAAAAGACGATCCGGCCCGCAGCTAGCAGCAAGGCATCGGCGTTGGGCACCGGTGCGGCCAGCGAAGACCATCTGCGCGAGGCCGTGATCCTCGCCACGCTCATCTTCAACCCCGAAGTGGCACCGGAGTTTGAAACGGCGATTGAACAGCTTGATAGCGCCGACCCGCTCCACGCCGACATGCAGCATTTGATCCTGCGGCATATGGGCACAGCGAACCTGCAAACACATGTCGAAGAGGCCCTTGGAGCGGCGCCTCTTGAAAAACTTCTGGCGCAGAACCATGTGCGCATCAGCCCAGGTGTGCGACGTGCGGGCGATGCGGAAGTTGCACGCCAGTGTCTGGCAGAAGAATTCGCCAAAATCGTTGCCCGGCGCGGACGGGCGCGCGAAATCGAAGATGCGGTTGATGACCTCTCGGGCGTTGCAGATGAAGGGGTTACGTGGCGACTTGCGCAAGCCTCTGCCGCCGTTGATCGGGCAGGGCGGGGCGATAACGATGACAAGGCCGAATATGCTGTTGGCGAAAACGGTGCTCGGATGAAAAAGGAAGAGCGGAGTGCTTTTGACCAACTTCTCGAAGAGATCGATTTTGCCAAAAGGGCTGGCCGCCCTAAGTCGTAAGTCAAGTCACACAGCGTAAAAAGCGATCTTCACCTTCTTGCGAATCACCTGAATGACAGGTTGATTCGACTTTAACCGAATCAGCCGAATCATATCGGCTCTGCAGATCACCTGAACGAGAGGCCAAGCATGGCAAAAGATACCGACGATCGCAAAGACGGCGACCAGGACGGCGATATCAGCCTGGATATGAGCCAGACCGCGGTCAAGAAGATGATCGCCGATGCGCGGGAGCGCGGTTACATCACCTATGACCAGTTGAATGCGGTGCTGCCGCCCGATCAGGTATCGTCCGATCAGATCGAAGACGTCATGTCGATGCTGTCCGAGATGGGCATTCAGGTAACCGAGGAAGAAGAATCCGAGGAAACCGAAGACGAGAACAAGGGCAGCACCGAGGTTGCCACGGTCGCGGGATCGCGCGAGGTGGCGCTGGGCGGGGCTGAGCAGGAAAAGCTCGACCGTACTGATGACCCGGTGCGGATGTATCTGCGCGAGATGGGGTCGGTCGAACTCCTCAGCCGTGAGGGCGAGATTGCCATCGCCAAGCGGATCGAGGCGGGTCGGAATACGATGATCCTGGGCCTTTGCGAAAGCCCGCTGACCTTCCAGGCGATCACGATCTGGCGCGACGAACTTTTGAACGAAGACATCCTGTTGCGCGATGTCATCGATCTGGAAACCACATTTGGCAACCAGATGGGCGAGGATGGCGAGGAAGAGGCCGTTGTTGCCCCCGTCGCTGGCGCCGCACCTGCACCCGCCGCGAAAGAGGAAGAGGCGCAAGAGCTTGATGCTGACGGCAATCCGATTGCCAAGGATGATGACGATGATGACGACGATCAGGCCAACATGTCGTTGGCCGCGATGGAGGCCGCGCTAAAGCCGCGCGTGCTGGAGACGCTCGAAATCATTGCCCGTGACTTTGCTGACCTGTCCGACATGCAAGATGCACGGATGTCCGCGACGCTGAACGAGGATTCATCGTTCACCGACAAGCAGGAAAAGAAATACCAGCAACTGCGCTCAGAAATCGTTGAACTGGTGAATTCGCTACATCTGCATAACAACCGGATCGAGGCGCTGATCGACCAGCTCTATGGGATCAACCGTCGCATCATGTCGATCGATTCCAGCATGGTGAAGCTTGCCGATCAGGCGCGGATCAACCGCCGTGAATTCATTGATGCCTATCGTGGTCGTGAATTGGACCCCAACTGGCTGGATGAGATGTCGGAAAAGTCCGGGCGTGGCTGGCAGATGCTGATCGAACGCTCGACCGCCAAGATCGAAGAATTGCGCAGCGACATGGCGCAGGTTGGTCAGTATGTGGGCGTCGATATCACCGAATTCCGACGCATCGTCCAACAGGTTCAGAAGGGCGAGAAGGAGGCGCGGCAAGCCAAAAAGGAAATGGTCGAGGCGAACCTGCGCCTCGTGATTTCGATTGCCAAGAAATACACGAACCGCGGCCTGCAATTCCTTGACCTTATTCAGGAAGGCAACATTGGCCTGATGAAGGCGGTCGATAAGTTTGAATACCGCCGCGGCTACAAATTCTCGACCTACGCGACCTGGTGGATCCGTCAGGCGATCACCCGCTCCATCGCCGACCAGGCCCGCACGATCCGCATCCCGGTCCATATGATCGAGACGATCAACAAGCTGGTCCGCACAGGCCGCCAGATGCTGCACGAAATCGGTCGCGAGCCGACGCCAGAGGAACTCGCAGAAAAGCTGCAGATGCCTTTGGAGAAGGTCCGCAAGGTGATGAAGATCGCCAAAGAGCCGATTTCCTTGGAGACGCCGATTGGCGACGAAGAAGACAGCCAGCTTGGTGATTTCATTGAAGACAAGAACGCGATCCTGCCGCTCGATTCGGCCATTCAGGAGAACCTGAAAGAGACCACGACCCGGGTGCTGGCGTCACTCACCCCGCGCGAGGAACGTGTGCTGCGCATGCGTTTCGGCATCGGCATGAACACTGACCATACGCTCGAAGAGGTTGGCCAGCAGTTCAGCGTGACCCGCGAACGTATCCGCCAGATCGAGGCGAAGGCGCTGCGGAAGCTGAAACACCCTAGCCGGTCACGCAAGCTGCGGTCGTTCCTGGATCAGTAGGCTGACCTGACAATCAAACAGAAAGGCGCGACAGGTTGGTCGCGCTTTTTTTCATTCGGCGGCAATGATCCCGCCGACCTCTTGCCCGGTAACAATGCCATTAGTCGTGTGATTGATATTGATGTTACCCACTAACTCGTCGCCATTGCTGCCGACGATCAGACCAGAATAGGCCCCATCCTCTGCGCCTGCCGCGCTGGTGGTGAACCCGCCGCCGCCGGTCGTGCCTGCAAAGGCGCCATCTGCCAGTGCGGTGGAATCGAGTAACAACGTATTCAGGGGGCGCGTGGCGGTACCATCCAACTCGCTGGCGCGTCTGATCGAGATATTGCCCGAGATGTTGCCGTCACCAAAGTATGCGACCAGTTGTGCGACACCCGTAACCGTATGGGTGATATCTCCCGTTCCCGTGTCGCGCAGAATGCCGACATAGTCCCCGTCATAGACCACCCGCCCGGCGGTCGGCACTGCCGTGTCCTCCAATCGCGCGCCAAAGGCGCCTGTCAGGGCGGCACTGCCGTCGGAGTAGATCGCGACTTCGCCATCTCCGGAGGCCGTGACGCCCCGAATGGCGAGAATGCCGTCCATATCATCCGAATAGACAACGAAGCTGGCAGGCACAGAGATGGATGTGTTGTTGGTCGGTGAAAGTGCATCGCCGCCTGCGATTGTGATCGTGTTGTCGACCTCGTCAAACGCAAAGTCATCTTCGGGCGTACCTGTGAGGGTAGACGTTGCAGCGGAAGCATCGACTGTGCTGCTGTCCTCCGAGCCATCGCTATCGCTGCATGCCGCAAGCGATATCAGGCAAGTCAAACAAACTAAGACAGCGCGCATTGGGCCAAACTCCTTCTATTCTTTTTATTTTGAGCCAAGCAGAAGCCCGGCATGGGTCACGGCGAAGTTTTGGATGATGGCGGGTGACATATGGGGCGGGCTCACAACAAAAGCGCCACTTTTGCTGCGACCCCAGTTCCTGTAACCTGCGGGTCAAATACATGCGGATCAGGAAAGGGCACGCTAGATGTCATTGTTGTCACGTCTTTTTGGCAGTGGTCAGGCCAAGGCAGACACCGATAGGTCCGAGACGTATCAGGAGATGCAAATCCTGCCAGAGCCGATGGCAGAAGGAAGCACATATCGTCTCTGCGCGCGTATCACCCAGACGAAGGATGGCGAAACGAGGGAGCATGTGCTGATCCGGGCGGACACCTTTCAGGACCGGGAGGCCGCCGTCACCGCATCGATTACGAAAGCCAAGCAGATGATCGATGAACAGGGTGAGGGACTGTTTGATTGAGTTCGCGCGCTCCATCGCCTTAGATCCGTCCGCAGATGCCCACCGCCGTGTAGCTTGACTGCAGCAATGCCCCCAGATGTGCATCACTGATCCCGGCCCGGGCTGCGATGCCCTGCCAATCCGGTTCACGTGCTGCACCGTCAGTCGGGTGCGCAACAATGCCCGTCAGCACAATACCCGCAGCAGGCAGATCACTTGCATGGCTGCGCGACATTTCCTGTGCCAAGCAGGTGCAACCGTCGGCCACGCTGACGCTTGGTGCGAAGTCATGATCATAGGCATCCAACGTCTGCGCACACTGATTGGCGAAGCTGTTTGCCTCATGTGTCAGCATCGGAAGCACGGCCGCCTCAGCCTGTCCGCCGTCCCACTGGGTCAACAGGTTCAGTCCCAAGCCTGCCATGACAATGCCCGTCATGATTGATCGGATAAGATACCGCATAAACTGCTCCACTCGTTAATTTTGCACTGAATACTGATCAAATTTGGTTGGAATGAGGTCCTAAATTGACTTGTTTTCGAACTGGTTAACGGAATTGCGGCAATTGAAACAAATGTTCACGCCCGCTGATGTGCATTTACAAACGGGTGAGTTCGCGTTTCAGCACATTGATTTAAAGGGTTGCATGGCCACTTTGGAGGGTAGGAAAGGAACTTGCGATGACCCGTCTTTCGATCTCAATGGCTGCCGCATTCTTAACCATGACGTTAACGCCAGCGGCGCAGGCATACGGAACAGATCCGGCAGCGGATACTTTGAGCGAGCTGACGCAAATCGGACTGGAACTGCCGTCAGAGGCAAGAACGACAGAAACGTGCCAGGTCAGACTGACACCCGCTATGGCAGAGTTGCTTGGTTTGCCAAGTGATTGGCGCGACGACACGCTAACCGGTGCGACAAAGGTTGCCTGCAACGCAGGGCAGTAAGCATCTTGCGCTTGGCGGCGCGGTTGCGCAGTGTCGCATCATGCAGACACGCTTTGATATCGCCACAAACGGCCCCGGCCTCTATGAGTTCACGACTCATTTGCGCCATTGGGTGACAGGTACGGGTCTTTTGACCGTTTTTGTCCAACACACATCAGCCAGCCTTCTAATCCAGGAAAATGCCGATCCGGATGTGCAAACAGATTTGCAGAGCTATTTTCGACGCCTCGTGCCGCAGGCAGATGATCCGTCCATGGCATATCTGACCCATACCGCCGAAGGGCCGGACGACATGCCCGCCCATATCAAGGCGGCCCTGCTGCCTACGCATCTGTCTATCCCCGTCGATGAAGGGCATCTGGCATTGGGGACCTGGCAGGGCGTTTATCTGTTCGAGCATCGCAACAGGCCGCAGCAGCGTCATGTCATTGCACATCTGAGCGCCTGATATGGTGGCAGGCGCTCCGGCCACTCTTGGCGCTTCGACTATGGTGAGGTGCTGCTTTGTCGCGGTCCTCTTGAGCCTCGGCAGCGCCGCCCATGCGGGTTGCGCGGCAGGACTCAACACTTTCTTGACCTGTGAAGTCGGCATGAAACGCAAGGCGCTTGATGTCTGCTACGATGATCAGATTGTGACCTACAGCTTTGGTCCTGATGGCGCGCCGGAACTCGTCTTAACCGAAACAGTCTTCAATATCGCCTACACGCCATGGCCTGGTGTGGGGCGGGCGATCTGGGAGGACGTTACCTTCGAGAATGGCGACTACAACTACACGGTTTTTGCTGGCTTTGAACGGCTTTTTGGTGAGATGAGCGATGCCGACCTTCCCAATCCACATTTTGGCGGGGTGACCGTGCGCCGGACTGGTGAGGTTGTTGCGGAACTGGAATGTACTCCGGGCACCGTTGACGCCCCTTGGGATGATGCGCTTTTTCGCGCGAAAGAAGCGGCAGGTCAGACCTACGACCATCAGCGCCGAACCTGGCTGTCCACACAATAGGCCGAGTCTCGAAGGCAACGATTTGTGCCCATCATCTTGCGGCTTGATTTGCCCACTACCCAAGACCGGGGGGTACCCCTATAGTGCCTGTGAAAAAGGGGGCGCTGATCACTAGGCATAGACCCCGGCACAGGTAAAACAAGGACAAGATATGCGTTGCCCCTTTTGTGGAAATGTCGATACCCAGGTCAAAGACAGCCGTCCCGCCGAAGATCACGTGGCCATCCGACGACGGCGGTTCTGCCCCGCATGTGGCGGGCGGTTCACCACCTATGAACGGGTGCAGTTACGCGATCTGGTTGTGATTAAATCAAATGGGCGGCGCGAGGATTTCGACCGGCCAAAGCTCGAACGCTCGATCCGCATTGCCTTGCAAAAGCGCCCGGTTGAGCCCGAGCGGATGGATCAGATGATCAGCGGCATTGTGCGGCGGCTGGAGAGTATGGGCGAGACCGATATCCCCTCTGGCACAATCGGTGAGATCGTGATGGAAAGCCTCGCGCGGATCGACACTGTGGCCTATGTGCGCTTTGCGAGTGTGTACAAGAATTTCCAGGCGGCGGACGATTTCGACAAATTTGTCAGTGAGTTGCGCCCAGACGCGCCCAAAGACGAAGGGTGACCGGCACCAGCGATGAACGCTTCATGGCGCTCGCCCTGATGCTGGGGCGGCGCGGCATGGGGCGTGTCTGGCCGAACCCCGCGGTGGGCTGCGTGATCGTTAAGGATGGCCGGATCATCGCGCGGGCGCATACCGCTGTTGGCGGGCGCCCGCATGCCGAGGCGATCGCCTTGGCGCAGGCCGGTGAGCAGGCCGCCGGTGCCACGGTCTATGTCACGCTTGAGCCTTGTGCCCACTATGGAAAGACACCGCCCTGCACGCTGGCATTGATCAATGCAAAAGTCGCCCGCGTTGTCATTGCCATTGGTGACCCCGATCCACGCGTTTCCGGCCGTGGCATTGCGATGCTGGAAGAAGCTGGCATCGAGGTGATGCAGAATGTGCTCGCTGAAGAGGCGCGTCGCGACCATGCAGGCTTTCTCTTGCGCCTGCAGGAGGGGCGGCCCTTTGTGACGCTAAAGCTTGCGGGCACGCTTGACGGGCGCATCGCGACCGCGACCGGGGAAAGCCAGTGGATCACGGGGCCCGAAGCGCGGCGCGCGGTTCATATGATGCGCGCCCGCCATGATGCGGTGATGGTGGGTGCCGGGACGGTCCGGGCCGACAACCCGTCTCTGACCGCGCGAGGGCTGGGCGTCAGCCATCAGCCAGTTCGCGTTGTCGTCTCGCGTGCGTTGAAGATCCCGGTGGACAGCAACCTGGCCGAGAGTGCGGGCGATGTGCCGGTCTGGTTGTGCCATGGACCGGAGGCACAGGTCGATGCATGGGTCGCCAAGGGCGCGCGCAGTTTGCCCTGCAATGTCAGTGCGGGTCAGGTCGATCCGCATGCGATGATGCAGGGATTGGGCAAGGCGGGGCTGACGCGCGTCTTCTGCGAAGGCGGTGGCATGCTCGCGGCCTCGCTTTTGCATGCGGGGCAGGTGGATGAACTGGTGGTGTTCTCCGCAGGCATGGCTATCGGGGCAGAGGGCACGCCTGCGCTGGCGGCCATGGGCATTGACCGTTTGCAGAACGCACCGCGTTTCGTCCTGCAGGACGTGCAGAGGATTGGCCCTGATATCTGCCATATCTGGCGGCGCGAAGGCGAGACCACCTAGCAGAAATCACCGCCAAAGATACGCGAAGCTGGCAAAGAGCCCCTGCAGTTTCGCCAGATTTCGGTTCATGGGACCCGGTCTCGGAATGTCGTCATTCTCCAAGCGGTCCACGATCACCTCAACCGGGCAGGCAAGTCCCGTGACCGGATCATAATAGCGCGGATAGCTGATCAGCGTCGCATGAACCAGACCGAGCAGATCAACCCGCGTATTGCGGCGTGGGATTGGCATCGCCCGGTCATCGGTCAACCCCCAATGGGCATAAAAGGGAGAGCCAAGACAGGTTACGCGTTTGCCGCGCAGCAAGGCCTCAAACCCCAGAAGCGAGGTCATCGTCCAGACCTCGTCCACCTGCAAAAGTGCCGCAATCGGGTCTGTCCGATCAAGGATAACATCGGCGATTGTGTCCGCGTCCGCAACAGCTCCGGGGCGCAGACCGGTTTCGACATCGGGGTGCGGTTTGTATGCGATCACAGCCGCCGGGTTTGCCGCGCGCACCGCTTCCAACAGCTCGCGGTTGGTCTTGATGTCGTTGGTGCCGAGCCGGATCGACGCATCATCCTCCACCTGACCCGGCACGAGGATCCGGCGGCCCGCGGGCAGGGTCTGCAGGTTGTCCTGATCGGGGAGGTTGTATTTTGACAGGCCCGCATCGACGATCCGTTCAATCAATGCCTCTGCCCTTGCGCGTGCCCCCGCATCCAGCCGATCGCTGGCATTGATCAATGCCTCAAGTCTGCTGGGCCGGGTGGCATCGTAGTAGATGCCTATATCATCCAGAACGAGGCTGAGCGGAGCAATCAGGTCGGCCCCCAACCCCCTGGAGCGCAGGAAGCCATCTTCGACCAGAATGTGGTCGTTATCCGTCGCTTTGCTGGCCCATTGCATCACGCGGCGGCCTGTCGATTTGGCCTTGGCCTCGCCTTTTGCGGCCTTGGCAAAAATCATGTGCTTTGGTCCGCCAAAAACCTGCTGCAACGGGCGGCGTTTCCAAAGCCGCATGTCAACGGCGACCCAGCCTCGGTAATCGTCGCGCCAGGCGCGTGCCAGTTCGGTTAGAGTCGCCGCGGCTTCTTCGAAACTGCAAAGCCTGTCATGGAAGGGATCATACCACTTAGGGTAAAGGATCATGGCTGCCGCAAAGAGTTGTGCCCGCGTCAGTTTCCGCTGGCGGCGTTGCAAGGGTTTGCGATCATCCGTCAGGCCCCACCCCATATAGAAGGGCTGACCAAAGACAACTGGGCGATGACCGGCCAGTATCGCCTCAAACCCAAGCTGCGAACTCACCGTATAGACGGCTACGGCACCTTCCATCAGCGCCCAGGGCGACATCGCTTCTTCACAAAGGCTGATCTGGCCTGTTGCGTCTTCCTTCGTGAAGTACCCCTCGCGGTGGCCTGCTGCCGTTTCGGGATGCGTTTTGATGATAATCCGCGTGCCCGGATGCTCGGTCATTGCATAAAACAGCATCTCGCGAAATGTGTTGCTGTCGGCACCACTTGCCCGGATTGAGGCGTCCTTACGGGTTTGGTCGATAATCAGAACATAGCCCGGTGTCGGTGGTTCTAATTTGGGATCAAAGGCATTGTATTTTGACAGATGCGCGCTCTTCAACGCCGCGATCCCCGCCTTTGCACGGTTCAGAAGGGCGGTGTCGTCAAGCGGGTCTTCGGCCAGCAATGTTTCCAAGTCAGACGGTGTCTTGGGGTCAAAATGCACGCCGCGCTGGTCGATGTTTAGACCAATGGGCACATCCCCATCGCGCCCCAGACCGACGGAGCGTAGAAAACTGTCTTCGATCCGGACCACCGGTGCAGACCGCTTTGCCGCGACCGCTTCGCCTCTCGGCGCGGTCGGGCTTTGGCCCCAGACGCCGACCATGTCGCCTTCGCCCGGTGCCCCCAGGCGAATGTCGTAACCTGCCAGATCAAGGATCCGCCGCACGCGTCGTTCGGTTAGGAACCCACCGTTATAGACATAAAGTGGCTGGCGCGGCGTTTCGGTCATGGCCGCAAGCTATGCGAGGGTCCGCCCGATGGCCAGCGGCGGTTACTTGACGACGCTTATGGCCTGTGCAGCGCTGCGTATCGGTGACAGGCGCGCATCATAAGGATCATCGGTGGCGAGCATCATATCAGGCAATTGGCGCAGCAGTTGGCGGCGCCCGCGCGCAGAGTAGAAGCCGCCCGGCACCTGGCTGGTTTCAAGCAGGAACTGGCGGAACGCACGATAGGCCGTCGTATCGGGCTTTTGTGGCCGGGCGAAAAAGGTGGGCAATGGTTGTTCGGACACGAATTCAGGCTTTGCATAAATCGCGGTTCCAAAGGGGCGCAGTGGAATACCGCGCCAGAGTGCCTGCTGACCCGACGTGGAGTTCACGGTGACAGCTGCTTGTGCCTGATCAAGGATATGGGCCAGCTTACCTCCGCGCAGATAATGCACCCGGTCACTGATGCCACGCAACTTTGCGCGGTCCCGGATCAGACGGCGCAAAGGCGACTGGCCGCTCTCAAGCGGGTGCGCCTTGAACACAAGGTGATGGTGCCGGGGCGCCCCCTTGGCAAATCCATCAATCACCACATCCAGAAAATCGCGCATGGATGCGAAGGGCGAATGGGCTTGAAAGCTGGCATCATGCTCCAGTTGAAGAAGGGCGAGGTGATAGGGATAGCCGCCATGCAGCA
This sequence comes from Cognatiyoonia sp. IB215446, assembly GCF_033963825.1. Taxonomy (NCBI): domain Bacteria; kingdom Pseudomonadati; phylum Pseudomonadota; class Alphaproteobacteria; order Rhodobacterales; family Paracoccaceae; genus Cognatiyoonia; species Cognatiyoonia sp. IB215446. The sequence continues at coordinate 1,377,009 of NZ_JAXBMD010000001.1, forward strand.
CCCGCCGCGTGGTGATCATCCGCTCAAGCGCGAGAAACGGCATGAGCGCCAACCTTTTGGAGTAAAGCAAAGCCTCGCGCCGGACGGGCAATGCGCGATGTGGCTTGAAGGCGGGATAGCGCGCGTTCCGAAACATCACAAACCAATGATAGGCCGCGCCCCAGAATATGTGCTGGCGCATATCGCCCCAATGAGAGGGCGGGGTGGGGATCTCATCCCCCTCGGTCGCCAGCATCTGGGCCACAGACAAGTCCATCAGACGTGAATGGCCGTTGCTGCCTCCCCGTTCATAAGTCACCCAATAGGGGCGTAGATACCCCTCTTCAAATATGTGGATACTCAAGCCTGCCGCCTTGGCCTGACGGACAGCCTCGGCATGGATGGGGCGTGTATCGCCATAGACCACGATATCGGTGATCTGGCGTTCCCGTAAAAGTGCCGCCAGCGCACCCGGCCAATCGCTTGGTTTGCCCTGAAAAGGAATATATCCCGGCTCGGGCCACCACAGGGCGGCATCACCGGCGTTAAAGCCCACCCGCCAGACCTGCGCGCCAGCCTTGCGCAGCATCGCACCCAGCTTGCGGTAAAACGGCCCATGCGGGCCTTGCAGAAACAAAAAGGTGCGTCGGGTACTCATCAGCGCAGTCTGCCAGTGGGCCACTTGTTTTTGGTTAACACCTTATGGTGGCGCGGGAAAAGCCCCCTGACAAGGCCGGTGCTTGCCTGCGCGGGTTCCAGCCGCTAGGTCATCGTCAAACGATCGAAGGGGTCCCACATGTTCACCGGCATCATCACCGATATCGGCACCATCCTGGAACTGGAGCAGCGCGGCGACCTGCGCGCGCGGATCGGCACCGGCTACGATGTGGGCGGCATCGATATCGGCGCCTCCATCGCCTGCAACGGCGTCTGCCTGACCGTGATCGCACTGGGGCAGGCGCCACAGAACTGGTTCGACGTGGAAATCTCGGCCGAAACCGTGGGTGCGACGAATGTCAGCGGCTGGGGCGTGGGCAAACGGCTCAACCTCGAACGCGCGCTGAAAGTCGGGGATGAACTCGGTGGGCATATCGTCTCCGGCCACGTGGATGGCGTGGCCGAGATTGTGGGCATGCGCGATGAGGGCGACAGCACCCGCGTCACTTTCCGCGCGCCTGACGCCCTCGCCAAATTCATCGCGCCCAAAGGGTCGGTTGCTCTCGACGGGACCTCCCTGACGGTCAACGAAGTCGATGGCCGCGATTTCGGCATCAACTTCATCCCGCATACGAAGGCCGCGACGACGTGGGGAGACGTCGCGGTGGGCGACCTGATCAACATCGAAATCGATACGATGGCCCGCTACGTCGCGCGGCTGCGCGAATACGGGTGAAGCCGCTGGTCCTGCAATCGATTGAGGATGTGACCGGCCACCGGTGCGTTGACATCATCCGCCTCGCAGATGGGCGATTTACCTTCCGCGAATGCAGACGCGACCCGGAGGACAGCCATGGCTGGCGCTATCTTTCAGGTGCGCAAACCGCGATATTTGACACTGCAGAAGCCGCGCGCGCAGCGGCTTTGGCAGAGATAGGTTGGATGCAGACCGAGCGTGATCGCGGCATGGAATGGACGCCGTCTCTGACCCATACAAAACAAGACCTAAAGCTGCTTAGGTCGTAATAAAAAGCGGTAGCTTCTCATTGGGCACAAACCAGAAATTGTCGTCTGCCGAATGCCCGAGGGCTTCCAATGTGGTGGCTTCGGTCTGGGCATGCTGAAAGCCAGAAGTATGTTGTGCCAGGACCTCGTAGCCCATTCCGGCAAAGAAGCCGATAAGATCTTGCAGGCGTGTGCCAAACCGGTCGAAGACGTGGTTGATCTCGCAGATTACGACCGGTTTCGAGACGCTTAGCGTCTCGGCAAAACCTTTCAATGCAGGCAGTTCCATGCCTTCGATATCGATCTTGACCCAACTTGGCGCTGGCAGCCCCTTCTCACGTCGAAAATCATCCAGTCTGACGCAATCCACTTCCACGTCGCCTGATGCGCTGAGATGGTTTGATGACCGCTTTCCAGACGTCATGCGCACTCTGTCGGCTTGCTCACCCACCGCAACGGCATAAACCTGCTCCGTTGACATGTCGTTCAATTCCAGGTTCAGAAGCAGTTCTTTAGGTTGCGGTTCAAAAGATATGACCCTCAACCCTCTGACCTGATGCTGGGTTGTAACGGTGAACACACCGCCATGGGCCCCGATATCATAGAACACATCTTCCGGGCGCAGCCGTGCAATCAATGCAGAGCGCGTAGCGGTTTCGTCGGTTTCTGTGAAATCGAGGTTTCCGGTCGCGCCAAAACGTCGAATAGCGTAGTGAAATTGGCTGCCTTCAAAACTGACGGAGATTTGGGCCTTCTGCGTCGTATATGCGGTTCCAACCCCATACGTCCGCAGCAACATGCGATGTAAAAACAACAGGCTCGCATTGAGGACCCGAAAACTCATCTCCTTGATCCGCATGAAATCTCCGTACTGCGAAATGCGCTGGTGACAAAAGAACTGCTAGTTCAGCAAGCATAAGAAACGGAGCTTGTGCAATCGGTAATCTATAAAAGACTCGTAAAAACAGGTCATAGGGCATGGTTTATTAACTTCGGGCATCGTTCTGCGCATTTTGGGTTGAAGTGACCGAGCGCATCTCGGCATGATCAATGCGAGGCAGCGACAACGGTCGCCTTCTCGGCAACTGGAAAGGCGCAACACGGGCAATGATTGGACACAACTCGGGCCGGGCCGATGAACCCGGCAAAAGCTGGCGGCGGCATGTTTGGGCCAAGGCGCGGAAGAACCTCATTGGCACGCTTCCGGTTGAGGTTGTCAGGCTGCGTGTAAAGCGTGCCAAAGAGCTGGGTCTGCCGTACAAGACCTATGCCGGGTTCCGGGCCTCTACTGGCCATGATCTGATCGGGTTTCTGTTTTCCAACAACGCGCTTCTAGTGCTGCGCGAAGGGCAGGGGCTGTCTGAGGAGCGCGCAAGCAAACTCGCCAGCCTAGTCCATACCGATTGCACCGGCATCGCACACCGCCCGGTTACGCCAACGCATCTCTCCAATTTGCGAGGGCTGGCGCGGGCCTTTGCGGCCCCCCGTTTCAGCGATAGCTGGTCGTCCATGCGCGATCAGGTCCGCGCTATCGTGACGTCGCAGGGGCAGCCCGCTGACCGGTTCGTCATGATCGGAGATACCGCGTTTGAACGCGAATGGGCCGAGGCCGCGCGGATGGCCGGGTATCTGTCCGCCTCAGATTTCTTTGACGACGCGCCGAGCCGTCTCTGAGCCCTGCTACCGAGGCACGCCACGTCTCACCTCGGCACCCTTTTCAAAGGCGCGGTGCTAGGCTATCTGGCGGGCAAAACTGATCGGGGACGCAGATGAACCAGAATTTCGAAACGCCGGGCCCGGTCGAGCGCGATTGGTCCGACGCGATCAGTAAGATCGAGGACATCATCGAAGATGCCCGCAATGGCCGGATGTTCATCCTGGTCGATCACGAAGATCGTGAGAATGAAGGCGATCTGGTCATCCCCGCGCAGATGGCAACACCTGATGCGATCAATTTCATGGCCAAACATGGCAGGGGGTTGATTTGCCTTACACTTCCCGGTGAACGGATCGACGCGCTGGGCCTGCCGTTGATGGCCTCACACAATTCATCGCGCCACGAAACCGCGTTTACGGTCAGCATTGAAGCGCGCGAGGGCGTCAGCACCGGCATCTCCGCCGCGGACCGTGCCCTGACCGTGGCCACGGCGATTGACGCCACCAAAGGTGCCGCAGATATCGCGACCCCCGGCCACGTCTTCCCCCTGCGCGCGCGCGACGGCGGCGTTCTCGTCCGCGCAGGCCATACGGAGGCGGCGACCGATATCTCCCGCCTTGCGGGCCTGAACCCCTCCGGCGTGATCTGCGAGATCATGAAGGAAGACGGCGAAATGGCCCGCCTGCCGGACCTCATCGCCTTCGCGCAACTCCACGGCCTGAAAATCGGCACGATCAGCGATCTGATCGCCTATCGGCGGCGTCACGACAACCTCGTCCGCGTCCGCGAAACCAGCACGATCACGTCCGAGTTTGGCGGTGAATGGGAGCTGCGGATTTATACCGATGAAACCCAAGGGGCAGAGCATATCGCGTTGATAAAAGGCGATATTTCGACGCCAGAACCGGTCCTGGTGCGGATGCATGCGATGGACCCGATGCTGGATGTCGTCGGTGTCGGCCCCAAGGGCCGCCGCGATGAGTTTGGCGACGCGATGGAACTGATCGCACAAGAAGGTCGTGGCGCGCTGGTCCTGTTGCGCGACGTGCACATGAAATTGGAGACGGATGAGGAAACGTCACCTCAGACCCTGCGCCAGTACGGGCTGGGTGCACAAATCCTCAGCTCGCTCGGTATCCACGAAATTGAACTGCTCACCAACTCACCAAAGCCAAAAGTCGTCGGCCTCGACGCCTACGGGCTTGAGATCGTGGGCACCCGCAAAATCTCGGAGATCGGATAATGGCCGGACCCGCCCATCACATCATGAAGCTGCCGGAGTTCGACAAGCCGGTGAAAATCCTCATCGTCGCCTCGCCCTATTACAAGGATATCAGCGACCGTCAGATCGCCGGTGCCAAGGCAGAAATCGAAAAGGCGGGAGCCACCTGCGAGGTTGTCAATGTCCCCGGCGCGCTCGAAATCCCGACGGCCATCGGCATCGCGGAACGGATGAGCAATTTCGACGGCTATGTCGCCCTCGGCTGTGTGATCCGGGGTGAGACGACGCATTACGACACGGTCTGCAACGACAGCAGTCGCGCGGTGCAACTGCTTGGTCTGCAAGGGCTTTGCATCGGCAACGGCATCCTGACGGTCGAGAACTATGAACAGGCCGCGGTGCGTGCTGACCCTGCCCAGATGAACAAGGGCGGCGGCGCGGCGGCGGCAGCCTTGCATCTGATCGCACTGGCCCGTAAGTGGGGCAAAGCCGAAAAGACGGTCGGGTTTACGCGTGAGATCTTGATGGCCGGTGATGAGAGCGGCAAAACCACAGCATGACCCTTTCGAACAATCAGAAACGTAAGATGAAATCCGCGGCGCGGCTCTATGCCGTGCAGGCCTTGTTTCAGATGGAGTCATCCGGACAGACCGTTGATGCGATCATCCGCGAATTCGAAGATCATCGCTTTGGCGCAAGCTATGAAGAAGGTGAGATGGCCGAGGGTGATGTGGACATGTTCCGCGCGCTCATGGACAAGGCTGTGGATGATCAGGCCTTGATCGACCAGATGACGGACCGCGCGCTTGTCGCGAAATGGCCTATCGCGCGGATTGATCCCACATGGCGGGCGCTTTTTCGCGCCGCTGGGGCCGAGATGACCTTGAAAGAGACGCCGCCAAAAGTGGTGATCAGCGAATTCGTGGCCATTGCCGAGGCATTCTCATCCGACGGCAAAGAACCGAAATTCGTCAACGCAGTGCTCGATCATATGGCACGCGCGACCCGGCCAGAGGCATTTTCTTAACATTTGCCAATCAAACTGGGCCTGCTGATTTGCCTGCGCCGGTGATTGCTCTATCCTGAATTGCGAGGAGAGATGATATGCGGCCCGCCAACGAACCCGATCTGATGCGTCTTTATCTGCGCCATTGCGCAGTCGGTTTTGCGCTGGCCGCCGCCTTTGTGGCGATGCTCCTGTGGTTCAACGTGGCCAATCTCGGCTATCTGGTGACCCATACAGATGTTGGTTATCTCGCCGTTTTCTTGTTATGGTTCTTTCATGGAACCATCTTCGGCAGCGTACAATTCGCCGTGTCACTGATGCTGAATGCTGAAAAAGACGATGAAGGCCCGCGCGGCGGCACGCCGGTCGCGGTTCGTGTGCCCTCGGAGACGCCTCGCAGGATTTAGCGCGCTGCGCCAAGACGCACCTTCAAAACACGGCAGATAAACCAAAGGTGTAGGTCTTTAAACCTTTGAGGGGCAGACAGGGATGCCGCACCGGCCCTATCGCTACGGTGCACGGGTTACCACCTGACATCTCCGGCAGATCATCCTGGCCCACTCACACAACGCCACGATCTGGCGGATGTCGCACGATACGAAGGGATAAAGGCAACAGCTGACACGGACGCCATAAACCGCAACACGCAACTGATAACTGGAAGGGTGGCGGGAACCGCAGCGACCGTGGGAGGTTTATTCCCGAGGACCTGTATATACAGGTGGGCGCCAGATAACTGAACCAGGGCTCAGACAGAGCCAGCTCCCTCGGATTTGCTTAAGGCCACTGGAATGTAACCCCTGAGTAACGAGAAGAGCAGAAGCCCGCCGCCGTTAGAGTTAGGGGGTGGCGGGCATTTGGACAAGTAGCGGAGCGGCTTTATTCCTCGACGTCGCCTTTGATCAGCCAGCCATTGCGGCCAACCATCTCGACCGGAGCGTATGCCAGTAAGACCCGTTCTGTCATGCCGACCATAAGTAGCGCCATGCAGACTTCGTAAAACGTGATACCGGCCAACAAGGTCATTGGGCTACTCCTCATTCCAACTGTAAACAATATGCGGATGAAAGCTGCCGAAATCGTGACGCTGGCGTGGTTTTCAGAGCCGTTACCTAGGGTTAATCGCCCGATTCATGTCACAAAGATGAGCGTTTTCGATGAACAGGTTTTCGCAAGATTATGCTGAGCCATTGAAAAAGATAGAGAAAACCGCGCGCACAAGATGAACGGCTGGATTTGACCCAATTTCAGCGCGCTTGATGTCGGTCTGATTTCAGTGCTCTGTGCGACTCGGCACTTGACCCGTGACATCTTGCATTTTGTTCACGTATTGTTCATGGTTCTCTCATGCCTGTTGATGCGACTATGCCGACGCTTCTTCCTGGCCAGCTTCTGGCCCGCGGTGTCTCGCGCGCGATGCGCAGTCATGATTTTGTGAGTGTGGAAGAACTGGTCCCGACATTGGGCCTGCGCGTTGACGTTATGGCGCTTGGGCCAAAAGGCGAGATCTGGATTGTTGAATGCAAATCCTGCCGGGCGGATTTTCTATCCGACCACAAATGGCAGGGCTATCTGGAATGGTGCGACCGGTTCTTTTGGGCGGTGGATGGCGAATTCCCGACCGAGCTTTTGCCGGATGATACGGGGCTGATCATCGCGGACGCCTATGATGCGGAGATTGTTCGCATGCCTGCAGAAACACGTCTGACCGCGGCGCGGCGTAAGGTCATGATGCAGAAATTTGCGCGTCATGCGGCTATTCGGGCGCAGTCAGCGCGTGACCCGGACTTCGTTAACCCGTTTTGAGGGCGCGTGCCGCGATTGCCGCCGCCTTGATCTCTTCCGCGATTTCGTCGGCCTCTTCGGGGTCAAAATCCATCGGGATTTCAATACCGTCCGCTTCGACAAATATCCGCACCATGCCCAGATCGGTCGGCCCGATTTGGATATTCGCGGTGATGTCGCTCTCCGTGTTGATACCCATGATCACCCCTTTCGCTTCAGCCCTTTGTCCTACAGCGCAAATCGCTTGATTGGCAAGGGTGGGCGGGGCAGGCTGCAGGCTATGCTCTTTGCAATTCGCCCCTTTTCCGCCGATGATGCCGACTGGCTGGTTGACCAGCACGCAAATCACTATGCGCGTGTCGAGGGGTTCGATGACACATTCGGGCCCTTAGTCGCGAAGATCGTTGCGGATTTTCTTGCTGATCACGATCCGGCCCGCGAGGCAGGGTGGATGGCGCATGGAGGCGCTGTGCGCTGGGGCACGATTTTCTGTGTGCGCCTGTCGGATGAGATTGCAAAGCTACGCCTGTTTTATCTGATACCAGAGGCACGCGGCAGCGGGGCAGGGCAGGCTTTGCTAGATACCTGCCTGTCGTTCGCCCGTGACAATGGCTATCGCGGCATGACGCTGTGGACCCATGAACAACACGTGGCCGCAGGCCGGATTTACCAGCGCAACGGGTTTCTGCGGACCGACGCAAAACCTGTCCATTCCTTCGGTCGCGACCTGATCGAAGAGACGTGGGAGATCAGCTTTTGAAGGGTTGCAATCGCAGCCCCATAGGGCTAAATCCGCTGCCAGTGCCGCCTTAGCTCAGTTGGTTAGAGCGCTTGATTGTGGATCAAGAGGTCCCTGGTTCGAGACCAGGAGGTGGTACCACTTTCAAAATTCAAGAATTTTGAAAGTGTGTGGGTAAGCGATTGGCGCAGCCAATTGCGGCCACACCGGGCGGCCATTGGAGCGCAAATCGATGACCACCGTCACCTTCACAATCGGCCCCAACCCACCCCCAAGGCTCGACAAAGCGCTTGGCCGCGACGTGCCCGCAGACGCGGCACTCAGCCGCTCGCGCCTTGCGAAACTAATCGCTGATGGTGCTGTCATCATTGACGGCACGATCATCACCGACCCGCGTTTTCGCATCTCGTCGGGTGCGGAGGTGAACGTCATAATTGCCGAAGCCGAGGACAGTCATATCGGCCCAGAGGACATCCCGCTTGATGTTGTGTTCGAAGACGCCGATTTGATCGTTGTGAACAAACCAGCAGGCATGGTGGTTCATCCGGCCCCCGGCACGCCCGGTGGGACGCTTGTGAATGCGCTGATCCATCACTGCGGCGAGACGCTGTCCGGCGTTGGCGGCATGAAACGCCCCGGCATCGTGCACCGGATAGATAAGGAAACTTCGGGCCTGCTGGTAGCTGCCAAGACCGACCGCGCACATCATCACCTTGCCGCGCAATTCGCCGCCCACGATGTCGAACGGCGGTATCTGGCGATCTGCTATGGTGTGCCCGCTTCGAACGATCCACGCCTGCGCGGGATCAAGGGTGCGTCTTTCGAGCCGGGCAATATCCTCAAGATCCAGACCTTTCTAGGCCGCCACAAAACCGACCGGCAGCGGCAGGCCGTTTCGTTTACCGAAGGGCGTCACGCGGTGACCCGCGCAAGGGTGATCGAACCACTCGGAGACACGCCTGCGGTGGCGCTGATTGAGTGCTGGCTCGAAACAGGGCGTACGCACCAGATTCGTGTTCACATGGCCCATTGCGGGCATGGCCTGATCGGCGATCCGGTCTATGGGGGGCGGCGCAAGCTCTCTCCAAAGTCCGTGGGCGAAGCGGGCGCGGTGGCTGCTGCGCAATTCAATCGCCAAGCGCTGCACGCGGCGACTTTGGGGTTCAAACACCCGGTTTCGGGGACAAAACTGGCATTTGACGCGGAAATCCCCGCGGATATGCGCGATCTTTTGCGCGCCATGCGCGATAGAAACTGAAATACACGATGCCATGTGCGTGAACGCACAAATTTGTGTCTCGCAATACTAAACCGACTAGTTCATATTTGTTTCATGGAAAATTGCTTAAACGTCTCTTGAAACGTTACGTCAACGTCCCCATATCCATGTTAAGCCTTTAAACATAGGAGGGCACAACAGTGAGTAATTATCAGAATTTGCCAGCCCCATCACCAGAGGGCGGGCTCAACCGTTACATGCAGGAAATCCGCAAGTTCCCCATGCTGGAACCTGAGGAGGAATACATGCTGGCCAAGCGTTGGGTCGACCATGAAGACACGGACGCTGCGCACAAGATGGTCACATCACACCTGCGCCTTGCCGCAAAAATCGCCATGGGCTATCGCGGCTACGGTCTTCCGCAGGCAGAGGTGATTTCCGAGGCGAATGTCGGCCTGATGCAGGCCGTCAAGCGATTTGATCCTGAAAAGGGTTTCCGCCTTGCCACCTATGCGATGTGGTGGATTCGTGCGTCGATCCAGGAATACATCCTGCGCTCATGGAGCCTCGTGAAGCTTGGAACGACCTCTGCCCAGAAGAAGTTGTTCTTTAACCTGCGTAAGGCCAAGAACCGGATCGGTGCGTTGGAGGATGGCGATTTGCGTCCTGAAAACGTCAAGCGGATTGCGACCGATCTGGGTGTGACCGAAGACGAAGTCATCTCTATGAACCGGCGCCTGTCGGGCGGGGATGCGTCGCTCAATGCGCAGGTCGGCTCTGACGGTGAAGGCTCGATGCAATGGCAGGATTGGCTGGAAGACGAAAGCGCCAATACGGCTGAGCACTATGAAGAGCATGATGAGCTTGACGCCCGTCGCGCGCTTCTCGCCGAAGCTATGGATGTGCTGAATGACCGGGAGAAGGACATCCTTGTTCAACGTCGGCTTTCAGAGGAAAGCGTAACGCTCGAGGATCTGAGCGGCCAATACGACGTCAGCCGCGAACGGATCCGCCAGATTGAGGTGCGCGCATTCGAGAAACTGCAAAAGAAGATGCAGGAACTGGCGCGTCAAAAAGGAATGCTGACGACCGCTTGAGCCTCCCACGGTCAAAGCTATGAATCCCCGCCTGTCCCCGGCGGGGATTTTTTGTTGCAACCTCCAGCGGCGCGGTTCTTAAACGTTATACGAAAGACCTGAATCATCTAACGCTGTCTGAAATCAAAGATTTCAACGCGTTAGATGATAAGTGGTGTTTCAGGCATTTCGTCAAACGCTATATTTGGCGCGGATCACGCAAGAGAAGGGCATCACGATGAAACCACTGCGTTGGGGTGTGTTAGGGGCGGCAAGTTTCGCCCACCAGCAGATGGCGCCTGCGATCCAGGTCGCGAAAGGTGCCGAACTGGCCGCACTCGCCACGTCAGACCCGGCCAAGGCAGCAGGTTTCGCAGCGTTTGCGCCAGGAATTGCGGTGCATGAGAGCTATGATGCGCTGCTTGCGGACCCAAGTATTGACGCCGTTTACATCCCGCTGCCCAACCATCTGCATGTGGACTGGACCACCAAGGCTTTGGAGGCAGGCAAGCATGTCCTTTGCGAAAAGCCGATTGCGATGGCCGCGTCAGACTTTGATCGGCTGATCGCGGCCCGCGAGGCGTCCGGCAAACTGGCCGCCGAGGCCTTCATGATCGTCCATCACCCGCAATTAATCCGCGCGCGCGAACTGGTCCAGGGTGGGGCCATTGGCAGATTGGTGCATGTCGATGCGGTGTTCAGTTTTTTCAACGATGATGCCAGCAATATCCGCAACCGCCCAGATGCAGGCGGCGGGGGCTTGCGGGATATCGGGGTCTATACTTTTGGTGCCGCGCGTTTTGTTACCGGCCAAGAGCCTGAGCGGATCACCCATGCCAAGTTGCGCTTTGACAACGATGTGGATGTTTTCGCCCAAGTCGCAGCCGATTTTCCGGATTTCAGCTACGCGGCCGTCGTCTCCATGCGGATGTTCCCACATCAGGGGATCACGTTCTTTGGCGAAAAGGGTGTGCTGCGGCTGACCTGCCCATTTAATGCGAATGTCTTCGACCTGGCCGCCCTGACGCTCGAAACCGACACCGGATCCGTGGTGACAGAGCGCTGGCCAGCCACAAACCACTATGTGTTGCAGGTGGAAAACTTCTGTAAATCGGTGCAAACTGGCGCGGCATATCCATGTCCGCTTGAATTCTCGCGCGGAACGCAGCACATGATGGACATGGTGTTCACCGCCAGCCGCGCCCAAGTAGGAGGGGACAATGGCCAAGGATCATGAAACCGCAGAACACGAAGCCGCCGACGATCTGGAGTCGATCTGGCTGCGCCTTCTGAACATGGTGATCATTGCAGTGCTGATGAGCATGGCAAGCAGCCTTTTGGGCATTCTGACCGTCGCGCAGTTCCTGATCATGCTGTTCAATCAGCGCGAACCGAACGAGCAACTGGCCGAGATCGGGACAACGATGGGCGTCTGGATGGCCAAGGCAGCGCGATATCAGACCGCCGCGAGCGAGGTGAAGCCCTGGCCCTGGACCGAGTTGGACTGACCTATCCTTTCCTCAAGCCCGTCCCTGATACGAGATAACAATGCGCAAAACGATATTCGTGGCAATTGCGGGCCTTTTTGCGGCATGTAGCACGCCCGATACGATCAGTTTTGCGGCACCCGATCCGGCGGCGACAATCGAAGAGATTTACGTCGTAACTCAGCAAAACGTTGCCCTGGGGCGCGACGCCTTTCGCAGTGACCGTTCCACCGTCGCGCGGCGGGCCCGGCTATCAGTCTCGATCCCGCCAAGTCACGAGCTTGGCCAAATCGCCTGGCCTGATGGTCCGACTGATCCTCTGACTGATTTTGCTGTTGTCGATTTTACGCTGCTCGACGACGATGTTGCTCTGGAACGAGCCATTGCCGCCGCCGAAGGCGATACAGTGTTCCTGTTTGTCCATGGCTACAACACAACCAGTTCGGAGGCACTTTATCGCTTTGCTCAGATCGCACATGATTTTGATCTGCCCGATACGCGGCTGATGTTTTCCTGGGCCTCAGCCGGGGTGCCGGGTGCCTATGTCTATGATCGTGATAGCGTGCTTTTTGCACGCGATGATCTGGTCGCGTTGCTGACAGATATCGCACGGAAAACCGACAAGACGATCAACGTCATGGCTCATTCCATGGGCGCGATGTTGACGATGGAGGCGATGCGTCAGCTCGCCATTTCCGATAATCGCGATGTATTGCGGCGAATAGAGTCGACGACCTTTCTATCGCCAGATCTTGATCCGGATATTTTTCGCGCACAGGCCAACGCGGTCGGCGAATTGCCGCAACCGTTTGTCATACTGCACAGCCAGACTGATCGTGCACTGCGTTTGTCATCACTGCTGAGCGGCGGCCGCGAGAGGGTGGGTGGGATCAGCAGCGCTGCGGATGTCGACGGCATGAATGTCACCTTCATTGACATCACAAACCTCCGCGATGGCAGCAGCCTCGATCACATGGTTGCCTTTACATCCCCCGTCGCCATCACGGTGCTGCGGCAGATGATCGAGCAGGATGCCCTGCGCGAAACCGAACTGACACAGTTCCTGGTGCTGAACAGCGACGGGTCCATCCTCGCGAATTAGGCCTCCATCGCCTCTAATTCATGGATAAAGCCTTCGATCATCGACAGGCCCTTATCCCAGAATTTCGGATCAGAGGCGTCGAGGCCGAAAGGCGCCAGAAGCTCCTTGTGATGTTTTGAGCCACCGGCGCGCAGCATGTCGAAATACTTTGTGCGGAAATCCGCATCGCCTTCGCGATAAACGGCATAAAGCGCGTTTACCAATCCGTCGCCGAACGCATAGGCATAGACGTAAAAGGGTGAATGGATGAAGTGCGGGATGTAGGTCCAGAAGGTCTCATACCCGTCCGCGAATGTGAAGGCGGGGCCAAGGCTTTCCGTCTGCACCGCAAGCCAGATCGCGTTGATATCATCAGGCGTCAGTTCGCCTTTGGCACGGGCGGCATGCAGCCTGCATTCGAAGTCGTAGAACGCGACCTGGCGCACGACCGTGTTGATCATGTCCTCGACCTTGTTGGCCAGCAGGACTTTGCGTTCTGCCGCATTCTCGGCCTCATCCAGCAATTTGCGGAATGTCAGCATCTCACCAAACACAGACGCCGTTTCTGCCAGAGTCAGCGGAGTTGAAGAGAGCATTTCTCCCTGTCCAGCCGCCAAAACCTGATGCACGCCGTGCCCCAGTTCGTGGGCCAGGACCATGACATCGCGCGGCTTTCCAAGATAGTTGAGCATCACATATGGGTGCACGGTCGTCACAGTGGGGTGGGCGAAGGCACCAGGGGCTTTCCCCGGTTTGACGGCCGCATCGATCCAGCCTTTCGAAAAAAACGGTTTCGCTAAGTCGGCCATCTGGGGGTCAAATTCGCCGTAGGCGCTCAGCACCGTGTCCCTTGCGGTATCCCAGTCGACTGTTTTGTCGCTTTCCATCGGCAGCGGTGCGTTGCGGTCCCAGACTTGCAGTTTCTCAACGCCCAGCCACTTGGCCTTGAGCGCGTAATACCGATGCGACAGGCGCGGATAGGCGGCGACAACGGCATCGCGGAGCGCGTCGACCACCTCTGGCTCGACATGGTTGGCCAGATGTCGCCCGGTTTGGGGCGTTGGCATTTTGCGCCAGCGGTCTTCAATTTCTTTTTGTTTGGCAAGCGTGTTGTGGATGCGGGTGAAGGTTTTGATATTGTCCTGAAAAACCGCTGCCAAAGCGTGATTTGCGGTCTCACGTTTTGTGCGATCAGGGTCGGTCAAAAGGTCCAGCGTGGCTTCCAGCGGCAAGGTCTCACCATCTACGTCGAATTCCAGCCCCGCCATTGTCTCATCGAAAAGCCGGTTCCACGCCGCCGCACCAACGGTAGACTGGTCGTGCAGAAACTGCTCCAACTCATCGGATAGCTGATGCGGCTTCATCGCCCGCAGCCGGTCAAAGACCGGTTTGTAGCGGGCGAGATCGGCGTTCTCGGCCAGCAGCGCGTTGAGGTGATCATCTTCTAACCGGTTGAATTCAAGGCTGTAAAAGACAAGCTGTGTGGTAAAGGTCGTGATCTTGTCCTGGCAATCGGACATGAATTTCGCACGATCCGCATCGGTTGTGATCTGATAGTATCGCAGACCCGCGAATGACATGATGCGGCCCGCGATAACCTCAATCTGTTCATACCGCTGGACGGCTTTGAGCAACTCAGCTGCACTGAGACCTGCGAGTTTGCCAGCGTAGCTTTGCGCGAAATCGGCGCATTCCTTTTCCAGCCAGTCCAGATCGCGCGCCAGTTCCGGCGCGTCGGTGCCGGTGTATAGATCGCTCAGATCCCATTCGGGCAGGCTGCCGAGGTCTTTGCCCCCCGTTGCGTTTGCGTCGAAAACGGCTTGCGGAAAATGCATGTCTTAACCCCCAGTTGTTTGGCCCTTCATAGGCCTCTCGCCTACAGGTTGCTAGCCGTATGTCGCCAACATTTCCTTGAGATCGTCGAGCGTGTTCGCCTCATCCACCGGTTTGTCCTTGCGCCAACGCGCCATGCGTGGAAATCGCAGCGCGACGCCGGATTTATGGCGGGGGCTGGCCTGGATACCTTCAAAGGCAATCTCAAACACGTGGGTCGGCGGCACCTGCCGGACGGGGCCGAACTTTTGCAGCGTGTTCTTGCGCACCCAAGCGGTGATCTCTCGGAATTCGGCATCGGTCAGGCCGGAATATGCCTTGGTGAACGGGACCAGATCGTTGCCCGCGCGCACCGCGAATGTGTAATCGGTAAAGAGGTTCGCGCGGCGTCCATGGCCCGCTTGGGCATAGATCATCACCGCGTCGATGGTCAGCGGATCGATTTTCCATTTCCACCAATCGCCGCGCTTTCGTCCGGACAGATAGGGGCTGTCGAGCCGTTTTAGCATCAGCCCTTCCGCCCCGATCTCGCGCGATTGTTCGCGGGCTTTGGCAAGGTCGTCCCAGCTTGTGAAATCGACGGCTTCGGAAAGGCGGATAGGGGCCTCTGGGGGAGCGTGATTGATCAGCGCTTTCAGATGGTTGCGGCGTTCGTGCAGTGCGGTGTCGCGGATATCCTGACCTTCGTATTCCAAGACATCATAAGCCATCAGGATCACTGGCGCCTCTTTCAGAAGCTTTCTCGGCACGGTCTTGCGCCCGATCCGTTTCTGCAGCGCGTTGAAAGACAAGGGCTTTTCATCGGCGAAGGCGAGGATTTCACCATCTATGACCGTGCCATCGGGCAGATAGTCCTTCAGTTGTGCAAGCTCCGGGAAGCGGTCGGTCATCAGGTCCTCGCCGCGCGACCAAAGGTGATGCTCACCACCCCGGATGATCAACTGGCCCCGGATCCCGTCCCATTTACGCTCTGCGTTCCAGTCACTGGGTGCGCCAAGGTCATCAAGGCTATCCAATTGATACGCCAGATAAAACGGGTAGGGGCGCGACAGGTCGGCGGTCGGATCATCCGCCTCGATGAGGCTTTCCCAGGTCGCCGTGTCGGGCGTCCAGTTGCCCATCAGCTTGTGGGTCAGTTCCGCCTCTGGCTGGCCTGTGGCATGCGCCAGCGCTCGGGTGATCAGTTTGGCACTGACGCCAATCCGAAACCCGCCCGTTAGCAGTTTGGTGAAAAGAAAGCGCTGCGTCGTCGGCAGGCTGTTCCAGGCCTGCAGGATGCCAGCCTTGCGATCATCCTCGTCCATCCCAGAAAGCGCTTTGATTCGATTGATCCAGTAGGTGAGGGATTGGTCATCGTCCTCTTCGGCAGGGGGCAGGACCAGCGCGATGGTCTCGGCTAGATCGCCGACGATGCTGTAGCTTTCCTCAAACAGCCAGTCGGGCAGACCGGCCACCTCTGCCGCCCACTCGCGCAGGCGCGTGGCGGTGATCGTCCGTTTAGGCCGCCGCCCGGTGAACAGGGCGATGGTCCAGAGCTTGTCGCTTGGTTCCGCCGTGCGGAAGTAATCGGCAAGCGCGGCCGTTTTGACCGTGGTCTTGGTGCTTTCGTCGATGCGGGTGAAGAGTGTGGCAAAGTCCTTCATGCCTCGATCTCTTCTGTCTGATCGAGGTTTTCGCCGTGATAATCCGTGCTGACGATATGCGCGTCATAGCCTTGGTCAGAGAGCCAGCGCTGGAAGGCGGAGGTGTAGCCGTGGGTGACAAAGACTTTCGTCGCACCTGTGGCCTTGATCGCAGCGTTCAGCCCGTCCCAATCGGCGTGGTCCGACACGATAAAGCCTCTATCAGCCGCCCGCCTGCGCCGTACCCCCCGCAAGGCCATCCAGCCGCTGGCAAAGGCGGTCGAGGCGGGGCCGAAGCGGCGGGTCCATGTGGTGCCAAGGGCACTTGGCGTGGCAAGAACCAGCGCACCGGGATGGGTTTTGGCCGTGATCTCAGGTGTGGCATAGATCGTGTCGGGCAAGTTCAACCCCTGATTGCGCAGGACTTCATTGGTGTTTTCGATGGCGCCGTGAGTGATGATGGGGCCGATATCGGGGTTGACCTGCGCCAGTAGCCGCTGCGCCTTTCCCAATGCATAGGCGCCAAGAATGGAGGTGCGTCCGGAAGCGGCATTACTCGCCCACCAATCATTTATCTGCTGGGTCAGGATATCTTGCGGGGTCCATTTGAAGATCGGCAGACCAAAGGTGCATTCGGTGATAAAGGCATGGCATTTCACCGGCTCAAATGGCTCTGACAGGCCGTCGGCAACCGTCTTGTAATCGCCGGAGACGACCCAAACCTCTCCCTTCACGTCCACGCGAATTTGCGCAGAACCGGGCACGTGACCCGCCGGATGGAAAGAGACCAGCGCATCGCCAATCCGCCTCTCTTCGCCAAAATTAACCGTCTCCAGCACAATCTCACCGAGCCGGTGGCGCATCACCGGGGCGGTGCCCTTTGTCGCCAGATAGCGGCCCATGCCGGGGCGCGCATGGTCGCTGTGGCCGTGCGTGATCAGCGCGCGATCCACAGGCTGCCACGGGTCAATATAGAAATCGCCCGCAGGGCAGTAGATGCCGCGGTCAGTGAAGGTGAGGACGTCTACCATAAATCCGAGTATAGACCGGCATTCCCTCCCGCCAATGGCCGGGTGGGAAGACGTGGGTTTCGCCCGCACCATCAGCGGGATAGACTGGATGGTGGACACAGGAATGAGGGGCCCGATGACGCTTGACCCGGCGTTGATCCGCCAGACTTATGAGGCGATCAGGCCCGCCACGATGCGGACGCCGACCGTGCATGCGGCGCGGTTGTCGCTGCATCTCGGCATTGATCTCTATCTGAAATTGGAAAACCTGCAGCATACCAACGCCTTCAAGGCGCGCGGTGCGCTGGCGAAGTTGCTGACCTTGTCTGATGCTGAAAGGTCCGCTGGGGTCATCGCTTGTAGCGCCGGCAACCACGCGCAAGGCGTGGCGTATCACGCCAGCCGCTTGGGCATCCCCGCTACGATTGTGATGCCTGAAGGAACGCCGTTCAACAAAATCAAGCGCACACAGGATTTCGGCGCGGAGGTTGTTCTGCACGGGCAGGGTTTTGATGAAAGCGTGCAATTCACGCTCGATTTGGCGGCTGAGAAAGGCCTGACCTTTATCCACCCGTTTGACGATCCGGTCGTGGCTGCGGGGCAGGGGAGCGTCGCGCTTGAGATGCTGGAGGATCAGCCGGATCTGGACTGCATCGTCATCCCAATCGGTGGCGGCGGGTTGATCGCGGGGATGGCGGTGGCGGCGAAATCCGCCAAACCTACCGTCGAAATCATCGGCGCACAGGCTGAACGGTTCGACGCGGTCAAAGCCCAATTTGACGCAGTGGCCACCAATTTCGGCGGCGCGACACTGGCCGAGGGTATTGCAGTGCGTGAACCCTCACCGACCAATATGGCGGTCATCAAGGAATTTGTGGATCGCGTTGAGACAGCGAGTGAACAGGAGATCGAAGCCGCGGTCTTTGACCTCTTGTCTTACGAGAAGATCGTGGCCGAAGGGGCACCGGGCGCAGGTCTTGCGGTGATCGAAAAGCTGGCGCCGGAGTTGAAGGGCCGGAAGGTCGGCCTCGTCATCTGCGGCGGAAACATCGACTCGCGCTTGCTCTCCACCCTGATCCTGCGCGGGCTGGTGCGGGACGGGCGGATCACGCGCCTGACTTTTGAGATTGACGACACGCCCGGCCAACTATCTGAGATCTCGCGCATCATCGGGGAGGCTGGCGCCAACGTGGTTGAGGTGATCCATCAACGCATGATGCAATCGGTCTCACTCAAACAGGCGGAACTGGAGATCGTGATCGAGGCGCGCGACAAGGCACATGTGGCCGCAACAGTGCAGGAATTGCGCGATGCCGGTTTCAAGGTCCGCGCCGACAGTGAACTGGGATAGGCGATGTATATTGAACCTTTCGGGATCGAATTGTGGATGGATGCGTGGGAGACACGCTGCACCTACAACCTGGCCGAGACGTGCGTGGAAAGCCTGACAATTGCCGATTTGCTTGCGTTGGCCGGTCAGGAGCCCGGCGATCTTTTGGCGTTGTCGCAGATAAAGATGACCTATGGCGATATTCGCGGCTCTGCGCGGCTTTTACATGCGATTTCAGCGCTTTATGAGCGGCAGGATCCCGCGAATATTATCGTGACCCATGGCACAATCGGTGCCAACATGCTGGTGTACAAGGCGCTGATTGGCGCTGGTGACCGGGTTGTGACGGTTGTGCCGACCTATCAGCAGCATTTCGCAATCCCTGCAAGCCTTGGTGCTGAAGTCGTCAAGCTGCCGCTGCGGCGCGCGGATGATTATCAGCTTGACCTAGACGCCCTGCGCGATGCGGTGACACCGGGCACGAAGATGATAGCCCTGACCAATCCAAACAATCCAACAGGCGCTTTGATGGATCGCAGTGTGCTGGAGGGCATTGCCGCAATCGCCCGCGAGGTGGGCGCCTACATCCTGTGTGATGAGGTCTATCGGGGCACCGATCAGGAGGGTGACGGCACAACTGCGTCAATTGCCGATATCTACGAAAAGGGTATCTCGACTGCCGGCATGTCCAAGGCATTTGCCCTCGCTGGTCTGCGGCTTGGGTGGGTGGCCGGTCCTGAAGACGTTATCTCGGCCGTCGCCCATCATCGCGACTACGACACGATCTCGGTCGGCAAACTGGATGATCACTTTGCGACGCTTGCGTTGGAAAACAAGGGCCGCGTTCTTGCTCGGTCGCGACAGATTACGCAGGAAAACCTGACGTACTTGGCCGATTGGGTGTCTCAAACGCACGGCATTAGCTGGGTGCAGCCGCAATCGGGGACGGTAACCTTGCTTGATTACGATCTGCCGCTGGGATCCGAAGAGCTTTGCACCCGCCTTATGACAGAGACGGGCGTGCTGCTTGCACCCGGCGCGGTGTTTGAGGTGGAGGGCACGGTGCGGATCGGTTTTGCCAACCCAAAGGCTGACTTACAGGCAGGTCTGGCAGAGGTGTCCGCGTTTCTGGCGCGCGCTTAGGCCGCGTTGGTCAGCGTCTTGTTAGCGTCAAAAAGCGCTACCGTTTCGTCGATGATCGCCGTGCGCATCTGAGGCGCGTCCATCAGCATCTCGTGCCGTCCACCATCAATGACCCGCAATTGGCCGCCCGGCCACTTGCGCATACGATCACGAATGCGGCCCGGGTCCACAATCGCCTCGTCGGTGCCGAGAAAAGTGAGACAGGGAACAGCGGGTGAGGGCAGGGTGCTCAGCTGGAACATCTCGCGCAGTGACATGTTCAGCCAGCGCAAGGATGGCCCGCCAAGGCCAAGATCAGGATGTTTCGCCAGCTGTTCTTGCAGCATGTCGAACATCTCGGCGTCGCCGGTCAGCGCGTTTTCCTCAAGCGTTGTGCGCAGAACATAGGATTCTTCTGATTGGCCAGGTGCCAGTGTCTGGTCAAATCCAAACGGTTTGCTCACCGCCGATAGCCCCCAGGCGACAGGCCGCAGCGCGGGGTTCATCTGTACACCCCACATCGGTGCCGAGAACATCGCTGCGTTTACGTCGAGCCCGTTCATCAGCGACCGCAGACCGATACAGCCACCCATGGAATGTCCTATAAGGAAATAGGGTCTAGGAAGGTCAAGCGCGGCGGCATGGGCCAGCGTCGCCTCAACGTCCCGCTGATAATCATCAAAATGCCCCACATGGCCAATGGCGCGATTTGCCATCATCCGGTCGGCGATCCCCTGACCGCGCCAATCAATCGCAAGGCTTGCATAGCCGCGCTCGGCAAAGGCCTTGGCGGCGCGACCATATTTTTCGATAAATTCCGTGCGACCGGGAAAGATCAGGATTGTTCCCTTGGCATCAGGAATGGTCCAATGGCCCACGCGAATGCGCAGGCCATCTGCCGTTTTCAACCAATAGGCCGCACCCCCGTCGGGCCCGCCGGCGATATCGCTATGAAAGGGTGCGGGCTCCATCAATGCTTAGCCCAGTACGCCTGACAGCTTCATCGCCTGGCCCATATCGCCATCGACGGTCAGCTTGCCGGTCATGAATGCGGTTGTCGGGTTCAGCTCGCCGTCAAGGATCGCCTTGAACGTCTCGGTGCTGGCGGTCAGCGTGACGTCAGCTTCGTCATCACCCGCGCGCGCGCCGTCTGCGTCAATAATGATCGCGCCTTCGCCCTCAATGTCGAATTTGGCAGAGCCGTCAAAGCCTGCCCCATCCATTTTTGCGTTCAGGGCAGCTACGGCCTCGGTCACAACGTTACTCATGTTTTTCGTCCTTTGTCAGTGATGTGACTGTGCCGCCTGTTGGTGTTGGCTGCACAGTGCGCTACATTGCTGAATATGGTTACGTTGAGACATCCCATCAAATATATCGTTGCGGCACTTTTTGTGGCAGTGGGGATTTCCCTACCTGCTTTTGCGCAGGAAAGCCGCTTGGACGATTTATATCAACAGCTTTTGGATGCGGATGCGCAAGACTATGCCCGGATTGAGCGCCAGATTGTGACCGAGTGGGAGCGCAGCGGCTCTCCAGCGATGGATCTGCTCTTGCGTCGCGGCAAAGAGGCGTTGGAGGAAGGTCAACCGGATGTTGCGGCCGAGCATTTTACGGCGCTCGTGGACCATGCGCCGGAATTTGCCGAAGGGTATTATGGCCGGGCGTCGGCGTATTACCTTCTGGGCAAGACCGGGCCCGCCCTGGATGATATCCAGCAAACCCTGCGCCTGAACCCGCGCCATTTCGAGGCGATGCGTGGCTTGGCGACCATTATGCTGGAGTTGGAGCGCGATGAGGATGCACGCACGCTTTATGAATTGATCCTGACAATCAATCCGCATGCGATCGAGGCGCAAGAGGCGCTGAATGTTCTGGAAATGCAGCTTGAAGGGCAAGCGCTCTAGGCGTTTCTGCTCTGATCGGGGACCGCTATGACACCCGCCCGGATTACGGCTGTATTGGGCCCGACCAATACCGGTAAGACGCATTACGCGATTGAGCGTATGTTGTCCTATCGTACCGGTGTGATCGGGCTGCCACTGCGTTTGTTGGCGCGCGAGGTTTATGACAGGATCGTGGCGATACGCGGCCCATCGGTCGTGGCATTGGTGACGGGCGAGGAGCGCATCGTGCCGCCCCGCGCGGCCTACTGGGTCTGCACTGTCGAGGCAATGCCCGACGGCATGGGTTGCGATTTTCTGGCTATTGATGAGATACAGCTTTGCGCCGATCCAGAACGTGGCCATGTTTTCACTGACAGGCTGCTGCACGCGCGCGGTACGCATGAGACGTTGTTTCTGGGCGCCGAGACAATGCGCGGCGCCATTGCAGCGATGGTCCCAGAGGCACAGTTCTTGCGTCGCGAGCGGATGTCGCAGCTGACCTATTCAGGTTCGAAAAAGATAAGCCGGATGCCCGCAAGATCAGCCATCGTGGGGTTCTCGGTTGAAAATGTCTATGCGATTGCAGAGCTTTTGCGGCGAACCAAAGGGGGTGCTGCCGTGGTCATGGGCGCGCTCAGCCCGCGGACGCGCAATGCGCAGGTGGCGATGTACCAAAACGGAGATGTGGATTATCTGGTTGCCACCGATGCGATTGGGATGGGATTGAACCTCGATATCTCGCATGTCGCATTCTCATCGCTCAGCAAGTTCGACGGGCGCCGCATGCGTCACTTGCAGCCGCAGGAACTCGCACAGATTGCGGGCAGGGCAGGGCGGTACAAGGACAACGGCACATTCGGGGTGACTGGCGAGGCCGAACCGCTTGATGAGCATGTGGCCGAGGCGATCTGTGCGCATCGGTTTGCCCCGGTCAAGAAATTGCAATGGCGAAATAGCGATCTGCAATTCGGATCGCTCAAGCGTCTGATTGCCGGGCTTGAACAGCGGACCGAAGATCAATGGCTGACGCGGGTGCGCGAAAGCGACGACCTGCGTGCGCTCAAGACACTGGCCGATGACGCAGAAGTAACCGCCCGCGCAACCGATGGGCCGTCGGTGAAGCTCTTGTGGGATGTATGCCGCGTACCCGATTTTCGCGGGATTTCACCGGCAGAACATGCATCGCTTCTGACGCATATTTATACGGATCTGCACCAATTTGGGCATGTTGATGCCAATTGGTTCGCCTTGCAGGTGAAACGCATTGACCGTGATGATGGCGATATTGATACGCTATCAAAACGGCTCGCCTATATCCGCACGTGGACATATGTGGCGCAACGCAAGGGTTGGCTGGTTGACGAATCTCGTTGGCGCGAGGAAACGCGCGCTGTAGAAGACCGATTATCAGATGCGCTGCATGGCGCATTGACGCAAAGATTTGTGGACCGGCGGACCAGCATTCTGCTTCGCCGGCTCAAACAGAAGGAGAGCCTTGTGGCCGAGGTGAATGACAAGGGCGAAGTGACCGTCGAAGGCGAATTTGTAGGGCGGCTGGAAGGCTTCCGGTTTCGCATGGACAAGGCCGGAAGCCCCGATGAGGCGAAGACGCTGCGCCAGGCTTCGGTCGCGGCACTGGTTCCACATTTTCACCTGCTGGCTGATCGGTTTTACAACGCACCGGATCCAGAAATCGATTTCACCGAACAAGGCGGGCTGATGTGGGGTGATCAGGCGGTGGGTAAGCTAACCTCTGGCGCGGATCCGTTCAAGCCCGGGGTTGAAGCATTTGTCGATGAGGAAGCCGGACCGGATGTCGCCGCGAAGGTGCAGCGCCGCCTGCAACACTTCATCGACCGCAAGATCGCAACAGGTTTTGAGGGCCTGCTCGCGCTCAAGAATGATGAGACTTTAACGGGGGCCGCAAAGGGCTTTGCCTACCAGCTTGCCGAAGGGTTTGGCATTCTGCCGCGCGGCGAAGTCGCGGATACTGTCAAAGCGCTGGATCAGGATGCGCGCGGGTCACTGCGCAAACATGGCGTGCGGTTTGGCCAGTTCACGATCTTTCAACCCCTGCTGCTGAAACCCGCACCCACACGGCTGCGATTGGTGCTTTGGGCACTTGCAAAAGGCTTGCAGGAATTTCCTGAAAGCCCGCCGCCGGGCCTTGTGACCGTCCCCGCTGCGAAAGATGCGTTACCGGGCTATTACGCGATGGCTGGTTACCGTGCGGCTGGCGAACGCGCGATCCGGATCGACATGCTCGAACGGCTTGCAGACATGTTGCGCGACAAAGACAGTCGGGCTGGATTTGAGGCGACTGCAGACATGCTCTCTATCACGGGCATGACGCTGGAGCAGTTTGCCGACCTAATGACCGGTCTGGGCTACAAGGCTGAAAAAGGTGAACGCGAGAAAGTCCGCGCCGTGGCGACGGAGGCCGTACTCACCGAGGTGACGACCGAAACAACGCCCGTCGAAGCGCCTTCCGAAACCCCTGTTGAGGTCCCTCCTCTCACTGACGCCGCACCGCAGGAATCTGCGCTTGAGGCGCCGGATATGGGACCGGAGACAGAGGTTTTCTACACCTTTACCTGGGGCGGGCGCGGTGCGCGCCAGAACCAACGCCCGCAAGGTCAGCAGAAACCGCGCGGTAAGGGCAAGCCGAAAGCGCGCGGCAAGCCGCAGGGTGATCGCAACAAGCTGCAAAGCTATCACGCGAAACCCAGGAAAGATAAGCCGATTGATCCTGACAATCCCTTCGCCGCCGCCTTGGCCGGGTTCAAGAAGGATTGACTGAACCGCGCCCGACAATTCGCCTGGATAAGTGGTTGTGGCATGCGCGGTTCTTCAAGTCGCGCAGTATAGCAGCGGGCGTGGTGACAGCGGGCAAGGTGCGGGTGGACAGCCAGCCGGTCAGTAAGCCCGCGCGTGCGGTCGGGCCGGGTGATGTGCTCACATTCATTCAGGCCCGCGAGACGAAGGTCGTTCGCATCCTTGCCTGTGGCGAAAGGCGCGGACCAGCGGCGGAAGCGCAAGCGCTTTATGAAGACCTCACTCCCGCACCAAAAGCGCGCCCGACAGAGGCGCGCGGTGCCAATCCAAGATACGAAAAAGGCGGTCGCCCGACCAAAAAAGATCGGCGCGATATGGGGCCGAATTAGGTCTTGTGGTTGAGCCGCCTGCGCTTAGGGCGCCGAAGGATCACGTATCAATCGGCGATCCATCCACGCGGGTAAAGACCCTGCCATGTACATTGCGATGCAGGATCATGTTATGATCGGGATAATGCACCACATCCTGATCAAGACGTGTCCCGACAACGAGGATCACGGCATCTTCGCCCGAGCGGTTTTCGAGGCAATGGGCAATCGGTTCGCCCGCCTTCCAGCCTGCCGCTTCGCCTGTTCTGAGCTTGGATTCGGCATCCTCGATCAGGATCAATTCGCCCGAGATCACGTAGATGAATTCATCCTCAGCCTCGTGCCAATGCCGATGCGATGAGCGTGAACCGGGCGGAAGGCGTTCAAGATGGACACCAAATTGCGACAGGCCCACCGCATCACCTAGCGAGATATCGGCATAGGGGCCGTCATCCTCCCCCGTGATCCTATTCAACCCGCTAGTGTGCTCTCGCCAGGATTTTGCCGGTATTTTAGGCATTGGCCCATTCGCTTGTGCGCTTCATGTTTTGATCCTTTTGTCTTGCCCGAAGCGGTGACGCCGTACGTGTGAGCGTAGTCGTGCGTGACATTCACCCGTTTCCCACAGAGGTCGCGGCCCATTCATTCTGTGGCGCATCCGACGATTAACTCGAATGTTCCGGTGAGTTCCGGCAAGCGCTGCACGGAGCCAATTGGGCACGACGCGGCTGCGGCACTAGGCATATAGGCGCGGCGCGCCCAGGCTATCGTGGATGGTATTTGCCGTCTCTGGTGGCAGGCCGAGGCCGGTTGCCAGTTGGTGCAGAAATTGCGCTTCCGCTTGATTGTCGGGTGTGATCGCGTTGACGGACATCGTGTAAACTTGGGTTTCCAGTCCTTTTGGCGTGTCTGCGGCCAGTGCGGCGGCGTCGACGGGTTCGTCCAAAATGGCTTGCAACGTCTCCATTGTTCCGGGGTCGCCCTCGCGTACGAGCTCGACTAACTTGGCCTTCTCGCCTTGATCAAGATCACCATCGGCGCGTGCTGCCTGGGTCATGGCGCGCAACATGAGGCGCGCCACGTCATCCTCATCGGGCTCATCGGCGGGATTGTCCTGGTTGAGCAGCGCCTCCAAGCCTCCTCCTGCCGCACCGCCGCGCGCGCCAGCGAGGCCGCCCAAAAGCGCGCCAAGTCCGCCTAGACCGCCCGCTGTGGCCATGCCGCTGCCGCTCGACAATTGCCCCAGCATGCCACCCAGACCGCCACCAGCCGCACCGGGTGCCGACAATTGGCCCAGCATATCGCCCAATCCACCCAGACCGGTCTGTTGAGTGCCGCTCGCGCTGCCAGTCAAACCTGACAGCATGTTGTCCAGACCGCCATTCTTTTGGATCGCGTCCATCCCTTTGGCCAGGGCAAAACCCATCGCCATCTTGGTTACGGTATTCATCAGTGACATTGTCTTTCCCCCACAAGTGCCGGTCATGCTCGCACATATATCAGCGATGATGGGGGATCGAATACAAGCAGTCCAGCGTTTGATGCCGCGTTAGCTCGCAATCCGTCAGTCGCGCCAAAGTGTCAGGAGGCCGCCTTGATCGACTTCCTTTGCAGGTCTTCGGCCTCTTGCGCATTGAGCGGCCATTCATTCGACTGGCTTTCCATCAACCAGGGCACATGCTTCTCCGGCACCGCGCGTTCAAAGAGGAAGCCCTGGCCCAGCGAACAGCTTAGTTCCTGCAAGTAAGACAGATCGTCTTTGGTTTCGATCCCTTCGGCGGTCACATCAAGATCCAACCCTTTTGCAAGCGCCATGATACCTGCGACGATTTTCTGGTTCTGCGGCTCATCTGCGATGTTCGTCACGAAGCTGCGGTCGATCTTGATGCGATCAAAGGGAAGTTGGCGCAGGCTGGCCAGGCTAGAATATCCGGTACCGAAATCATCCAGCGCGACGGCGACACCGAGCTCCTTCAGTGCGTCAAGCTTTGCGCGGGCAATTGCAAAATCATGGATGATAGAGCTTTCAGTGACTTCAATTGTCAGGCGTCTTGCATCAAACTTGCAATCGTTCAGAACGTCTTTGATGTGCTCGACAAGTTTGCTGTCGTGAAACTGCAGGGGCGAGACGTTGAAGGCGATTGTTAGTGTTGGGTCCCATGACGCCGCAGCCTCACAGGCCTGCCGCAAGATGCTCAAGCCCAGGCTGCCGATCTGCCCGCAATCTTCGGCAATTTCAATGAAAACACTTGGCGCAATGGCACCGCGTGTCGGATGGGTCCAGCGGGCCAGTACCTCAAAGCCGATGAGGCCTTGGGTCTCAATATTCACAATCGGCTGGAACCATGCCTCTATCGCCCGGTCCGCAATGGCTTTGGTCAGTTCAACCTCCAGCTGGGCACGCTCATGCGATTTCTGATCAAGCTCGGCATCGTACCAGGCAAATCGGGCGCGACCGCCATCCTTGGCGGCATAAAGTGACTTATCTGCACGACGCAGTGCTTCGGTTGTGCCGATATCGTCGCCCCATTGCGTCAAACCGATGCTGCAGCTGATATGCATCGGCGTCCCGTGATAAATGACCGGTTGTTCGATTGCGTGGATCAGACGCCGCGCGCAGCGCTCAATCTGTTGGACATCTGTGTCTGCTTTGAAAATGACTGCAAACTCATCGCCGCCAAGACGGCCAACCTGCGCAAATTCACCCACCTCTGCTTCAATCCGCTGCGCCACCTTGCGGATCGCCGCGTCGCCCGCCGCATGCCCGTGGATATCGTTTACGGGCTTGAACCTGTCGAGGTCGAGCATCGCGATGTAGCGTGGCTTGTCTGCTGTCACCGTCTCGGCAGTCTGTTCCAGCACGCTCCCGAAGGCCCGCCGGTTCATCAATCCGGTCAACGGATCGTGCCTTGCGTTCTTTTCCGCGCGGTCGCGTTCGAAATCACGCTGGCGGACGAGCTTGCGTAGCCGCCCGCTTTGAAAAAATGCCGAAAAAAGCAAGGCAACCGTCAGGTTCACGATGAGCAAGGCGAATTCGTCGAGATCCCAATCTTCATGGGCACGGCTATAGTCGTAGAAACGCTCAAAGAGCTCCATCTCGGCCATGATGGGCCAGGCGATAAACGCCGAAAGAAAGAAGCTGATGTGAATGACCCAAGTGGCCGAGACGCGACTGCGCAATGTTTTCCAGATACGTCCCATCATGCAGCCCCTTGTCGCGATCGCGCCCAAATCTGTAGACAAAGGCCTTAGAAAACGTGAACGAGGCTGAGGGATTTGTCAGCTCTGGCAAATGACGCCTCATGAGGCGCCTTTCGGTAACGTTGCCGCACTTGCGTCACAGTGACCCATTCGACCTTGAACGTTTGCGATCTCTGTCATAGCTAACGGTCGTTCAACAGCCGGATGCCCTTATGACCTATATCGTCAACGATAACTGTATTGCGTGCAAATATACCGATTGTGTTGAGGTCTGCCCAGTCGATTGCTTTTACGAGGGCGAGAATATGTTGGTCATCCATCCCGATGAATGCATCGATTGTGGTGTCTGTGAGCCGGAATGCCCCGCTGACGCTATTCGTCCCGACACCGAACCGGACATGGAAAAATGGGTTGAGTTCAACCGCAAGTATTCGGAGATGTGGCCGGTTATCATCACCAAGAAGGACCCGCTGCCAACCGCTGAAGAGATGGACGGCAAAGAGGGCAAGATGGAGCTGTTCTCCGAGGCGCCCGGCGAGGGCGGTTGATTCGTCTGGTCCTGGGGCGAAAAGAGAAATAATTTCAGGCGCTTGCTGCAACGCAGAGGCCGGGTTTCGGGCATGACAGTTTTATGATATACTGTCACCAATGACGCGAACGAGTTGACCTAGTCCATTACAGCTTCGGCCCGACGGTGACATTTGTTGCCGCCGGTTTTTTGTCGCTTGGAGAAGGGTCGCGATGAAAGGACAATCATGAGTAAGAAGAAGAACGAATTCAGCCCAGAGCAGTTTGTTGTCTACCCGGCACATGGTGTGGGCAAGATCGTCTCGGTTGAGACACAGGAAGTAGCAGGTTTTGAGTTGGAGCTGTTTGTCATCGCTTTTGAGAAAGACAAGATGACGCTCCGCGTGCCAACGCACAAGGCTGCCGAGGTGGGCATGCGCGCGCTGGCCACACCTGACGTGGTGAGCCACGCGATGAAGACGCTGCGTGGCAAGGCCAAGGTGAAAAAGGCCATGTGGTCGCGCCGGGCGCAAGAATATGAGCAAAAGATCAATTCTGGCGATCTGATCGCGATTGCCGAGGTGGTCCGCGACCTGCACCGTCAGGACGACCAGCGCGAGCAGAGCTATTCCGAACGCCAGCTTTACGAAGCCGCGTTGGAGCGGCTGACCCGCGAAATTGCGGCCGTCGCCGGTAACGACGAAACCGCGGCTGCAGCGGAGATTGACAGCGTGTTGGTGAGCCGGGCGGCTTAAGCCGACCCGAACCAGAGACGATAGGGCTGCGTCGCATTCGGCGTGGCCCTTTTTTATGAGTTGTTCTTTTTTCAGGCGACAGTTAGCTAGCTGATAGGTTCAACCTTGGGGTGACGATATGCGCTATGCGATGATGTCTGTTTTGGTGCTGCTGATTGGCTGTGATGACAGCAACTCCGCCGAAGCTCGTAGTGCTGCTTTGCAGTCAGCTGCGAACCAGCCAGTGCCAGTATTTCAAAGCAGCTCCGAGGCGGTCAACGAACGGGACAGTATACTTTATGCCCGGCTTACAATACCGGACTACCTTGATAATCCGCGTACACAAGTTGTTGGAACGCAGCCAAGTGTTCCGTTTGTAGCATCCGGGCTCTATGGGGATCTGTATCGCATCGATGGGAAGTCGGGATCGATTTCTGTGTTTGACCTGGCGGACAATTTCTTGTCGAACATCGGTCCCGTAACACCGGAGCGTGCAGGCGAAATGAGTCCCGCAATTGCTGCGCGTGCGGGCTGCTCTTGGTCAGGCGATGCAGCAGTCCGTTCTAACGGAACGGACATTCAGGTGATCAGCTTCCTGGATTGCTAAACCGCGTCAGTCGCCTCAGTTTGGCCTGTTGAACTGTAATTGGTTCTACAACGCTCGCCAGCCGATGTCGGATCGGTAAAAGCCTTCATCCCAATCGACACCTTGCGCCATCGCATAGGCCTTTTCGTGCGCCTCGACCAAGGTGGCACCCCGCGCGGTGATGTTGAGAACACGGCCGCCGGTTGCGGTGATCTGGCCGTTCTTTTCGGTGGTCCCAGCGTGAAAGACCATGTGAAAGCTGTCCTCGGGCTGGCTGTCCAACCCTCTGATCACGCTGCCTTTCTCGTAGGCGGCCGGATAGCCATTGGCCGCCATGACAATGGTCAGCGCATGGTCATCGGCCCAATTGACCTGGATCTCATCCAGACGTTCTTCGGCGCAAGCCTGCATGAGGTCGAGGATCTGTCCGCCCAAGCGCATCATCAGACACTGGCATTCCGGGTCGCCAAAGCGGACGTTGTATTCCACAAGCCGTGGTTGCCCCTCTTTGATCATCAACCCGCAGAACAACACACCCTGAAATGGCGTTCCACGCTTGGACATCTCTTCCATGGTGGGGGCAATGATCTCATCCAGCGCCTTTTGCGTGACGGCTTCACTCATGACGGGGGCGGGGGAATAGGCGCCCATACCGCCGGTATTTGGCCCGGTATCGCCGTCAAAAGCGCGTTTGTGATCCTGTGCGGTTCCGATGGGCAACAGTGTCTTACCGTCGCAGAGCACAAAGAATGAGGCTTCCTCACCATCCATGTATTCTTCAATGACAACAATGGTTTCGCCGTTGCCAGCGTCAGAGGCAAACATCTGGTCAATCGCCGCCAGCGCCTCGGCCTCGGTCATGGCGACCGTCACGCCTTTGCCTGCGGCCAATCCATCAGCCTTCACAACGATGGGTGCACCTTCGGTGCGGATATATGCGCGCGCTTCGTCTGCATCGGTAAAGCGGGCATAGGATGCCGTAGGAGCACCGGCGGCATCGCAAATCGCTTTGGTAAAGGACTTTGACGCCTCAAGCTCCGCTGCCGCCTGGCTTGGCCCCAGAACCAAAAGACCCGATGCGCGAAGACGATCCGCAACGCCTGCTGCCAAAGGCGCCTCTGGCCCTATGATGACGAAATCAATGGCGTTTTCCTCGGCAAAGGTGGCAACAGCACCGCCATCAAGAATGTTAAGATCGGCGCAGTCAGCGATGGCCGCGATGCCCGCATTGCCGGGGGCCACGATCAGGCGGTCACATTTTGGGTTTTGCTTCACTGCCCAGGCGAGGCTGTGTTCCCGTCCGCCGCCACCCAAAATGAGAATGTTCATGCCCGCCTCCGCCAATTCATTGCACGCGTTCTAGGCCTGCGGTTCAGGGACCACAAGCGCGTGTTTTTTGCCAAGGGGTGCTTGGTGATTTGGCCAGTTCCGCATAAGCTGCCGCGCGGGGGCGTGATAACGCGAGATCACGGCATGAAACGTACGAAGACGGATCGGCGGCTTTGGCACCGGCTGGAAGGGTATAGTTTTCACGAGCGGCCATTGACCCGTTCCTTGGTTGACCGGCTCGGCGAGGAAACCGGGCACTCGGTGGATGTTTGCTATACGCTGGTCGAGGAATATCGTCGCTACATGTATCTTGTGGGCAGCACGGGCGAGACGCTTGCACCGTCGCCCATTGTCGATCTGGTCTGGCAACTTCATATTCAGGATGAGCGGGCCTATTTCGAAGACTTCTGCCCGCGTATTATTGGCCGTACGATCCATCACACACCGGTGCCTGATCCTGTTGAGGAAGATCCGGCCTATGAGCGTACCCTGGAATACTATGCACAAGAATTTGGTCGCCCGAACGTGCAATTCTGGCCTGACCCCGATGTCTCGGCGGTGACTGTCTCGAAATTCATGATGTGGAGCGTGGGGATGGCCGCCTTTGCGCTGGCGTTTCTGATGGGCTCTGTCCTTTTTGCGGCTTTTGGGGCATTTGTGGTCGGCGGTGGGCTGTTCCTGCGTTGGAAATTCTCGTCCCTGCCGTTGCAAAACCTGAAAGTCGAGGCAGAGTGATTGAACGACCTTTTTGAGGATGAACCCAGCGACAATACGCCGGAATTCACGGTTGCCGAAATCTCTGGAGCGGTCAAAAAGGCGATTGAGGGCGGTTTTTCCCATGTGCGCGTGCGCGGTGAAGTGGGCCGTGTATCACGGCCCGCGTCGGGTCATCTTTATCTTGATCTGAAAGATGACCGCGCGGTTCTGGCCGGTGTCATCTGGAAAGGCCGTGCGCAAAGCCTCGCCCACCGCCCGGAAGAGGGGATGGAGGTCGTCGCCACCGGCAAGCTGACCACATTTCCGGGGCAGTCAAAGTATCAGATGGTGATCGAGGATATCGCGCCTGCGGGTGCGGGCGCCTTGATGGCGATGCTGGAAAAGCGCAAGGCGCAGTTGGCGGCTGAGGGCCTCTTTGCGCCGGAACGCAAAAAGCCGCTGCCCTACCTGCCAGAGATCATCGGGGTTGTGACCTCTCCTTCGGGGGCAGTGATCCGGGACATTTTGCACCGGCTGCGGGACCGGTTCCCGCGCAAGGTGCTTGTCTGGCCGGTTGCGGTTCAGGGGCAGAAATGCGCGCCTGAGGTGGCTGCAGCTATCTCTGGGTTCAACAAGCTGACCCCGGGGGGTGCCTTGCCGCGACCTGATCTTTTGATCGTGGCGCGGGGTGGCGGCTCGCTGGAGGATTTGTGGGGATTTAACGAAGAGATTGTTGCGCGTGCAGCGGCAGCATCCGAAATCCCGCTGATCTCGGCTGTGGGGCATGAGACGGATACAACGCTGATCGATTACGTCGCCGATCAGCGTGCGCCGACACCCACGGCTGCGGCAGAACTGGCCGTGCCAGTGCGGATGGAGCTTTTGGCCTGGGTTGACGGACAGGGCGCGCGGTTGAGCCGGGCCTTGTCGTCCGGCATTTCCCAGCGTGGGCAGCGCCTGCGTGATCTGGGCCGGGCTTTGCCGCAAGCCGAAACGCTGGTTGAGGTGCCACGCCAGCGGCTCGACTATCTTGGTGAGCGTTTGCCCAACGCCCTGCATGCGACCGCCACCCAAAAGCGCCTGAAGCTGTCAGAAGCCGCTTTGCGTCCGACGATGCTGACCCGAAAACTGGCTGAAGACCGACGCCGTCTCGACGGTTTGGCGGGACGTCTCACACCGGCACTGCAACGCCGGTCGCGCGATGCGGCGCGCGCGCTGGAAAGTACCGCGCGTGGTTTGCGGAGCACCGCTCTGCGCGCCCGTACCGACCGCCAGCGTGAGCTCTTCGAAGCAGTTTCGCGCCGGCTGAGCGATCAGGCCCTACGTGGCCAAGCAGACCGCGTGGCCCGTCTGGCAGCACTGGATCGCGTGCGCGAGACGTTGGGCTATGTCGCAACGCTGAAGCGCGGCTATGCGGTGGTGCGGGATGAAAAGGCAGTGGTGACCGATGTGGCTGGGGCCAAGGCGGCGCGGGATCTGCAGATCGAGTTTGCTGATGGCCGCATTACGGTCAGTGCTGATCCGCAAGGTCGTCTATTCTGACGCGTCACGCACAGCCCAAAGCACATTGAGCATTGCGAAATTCGGCGTACCGCCATCGCGCAGATGCCAAACCGCCGAAAGGGCGGCGTGCACCGCTGCCCAATCAAGGAGCCGTTCTGGCGAGACGCCCAATTCTTGTCCCCACTTCGCCGAACGTCGCCTGATGTAGTCCGGGCTTTTGATGATGTGCGGCCCGCCCACCGGGTTGAGAAAAGCGGTCGCAAGTTCGTAGGCCCGGTCTCCGACGATACCCTTTGCATCAAAGGCCAGATCGCCGCGCGGGCTGCAGATGATATTGTCGTGATGCAGATCGCCATGAAGAGGTCGAATATCCCTCTGTCCTGCGATCAGTGTGTCGGCCAGAGCGCGCGCGCGATTTATGTTGTGTCGGGTTTCGTCGGGGGTGTCTGTTGCGGGCAGAGGTTCGCGGAGTGCACGGCACCAGTCGGCCAGATGCCGCATGTCTTTATTAACGCGCACCGGTTCCGTGTGTAGCCGCGCGGCCGTCGCCGCAAGCCGCCCGTCCGCTTGTTCCAATTGGCCCTCCCGCGCGAGATCGCCCAGCGTCGGACCCTCCAACCATTCTAGAAGTGCGGCACCATGGTGGAGGCCATCGAGCCGGGCAGCACCCTCGCCCTGCCACGCATCAAGCAGATCAAATCCGGGGCGTTCGTCCGGGATGGCTGGGTCGTGGTAGCACTTCAAAGCGGCCGGTTGTCCGTCCTCCCGCGTAACTTTCCAGACCGTTGCAAGTGTGGTTCGGGTCACAAAGACAGGTTGGTGAACAGCAAAGGCCTGCAGCAGCGAAGCGCTGGGCTCAGGAGGACAGGTCATTGCAGATCAAGGGATCGGTTCGGTCCGGCACCTCAAAAATAACGGTGTGTGGCGCGCGAGTCGTGTAGATGCCGCGCAGCCCCTCGGGATCAAGATAGATGGTCCAGCATTTGTGCTCCGGATCATGGTCATAGCGAAAGCAGATGTCGCCCTTGCTTTCAAACCACACGCCATATCGGCAGGTGCCGTCAAAGGCCGACCACATCACTCGGCGGCCGGGCAGGTATCGTTCAACGCCGTAAGTGGGGTTGAGTTCGGTACGAAAGGTGATCGTGCGGCCAGTGGCATAGGCATCAAACTCGGCGGCATCCATCGGCTCTTGCGCCAAGGCGGGCAGGCCGATCATGGCGATCAGGGCCGCCAGGCACGCCGTCATGACGTGAACCGGTCGCAGGCAAACAGATCATTGGGGTCAATGACGCTGACCCGATAGGGTTGCCCGATCTCCTGCTCAAAGATGCCCATAAGGTCGTCGCCATTCGGAAAGAAGTACCAGCATTTCTCGTCCGGATCGTCATCGTAGAGAAAGCAGATCTGGTCT
The DNA here is from genome assembly GCF_033963825.1 of Cognatiyoonia sp. IB215446. Classification (NCBI taxonomy): domain Bacteria; kingdom Pseudomonadati; phylum Pseudomonadota; class Alphaproteobacteria; order Rhodobacterales; family Paracoccaceae; genus Cognatiyoonia; species Cognatiyoonia sp. IB215446. The sequence continues at coordinate 1,411,835 of NZ_JAXBMD010000001.1, forward strand.
TCGACCGGGTACCATGACCCAGTGCTGCAACGTCCATCGATGGTGGTCCAGATCACTCTGCGGTTCGGCAGATACCTTTCGGTGCCATAGGGCGCAGCGCGACCGACGCTATAGCCCAAAGTGCGGCCTTCGGCGTAGTCCTCGAACTCGTTTGCGTTCATGGCGTCTTGCGCCTGCGCGGTGCTCGCTATGAAACATAGGGCCAGCACGCTACGCATGGTGCCACCTGTCGACAAGCGGATCCATCATCCGTCTCCATAGTGGCGGGATGAGCGCGATGCTTGCCATCAAAGGCAATGGTTTGGGCAGCATCGGTGCATCGTCGGGCAGGCTGAGGGCCGGATAAGCCCGAGACGGATGCGCGTGGTGATCTGAATGCCGTGTAGCATTCAGCATCAGTGCCGAGGACAGAAAATGGGGGCTGTTCCAGCTGTGTTCATGCCCTACAGGGACCGGTTTGCCTCCGGGCCTTGCAGGTCTCTCAAGCCCATAATGCTGCACATAATCCGACATCAAAAGCTGTATCTGGGTGTAGGCAGCAAGGATTATGTAGGCGATGCCTGCCGCTGGTCCGCCCAAGAGAAAGGCCAGCGTGATCAATGCGGCAGCCCCGCCCACGTAAACCACGTATGGATTGCGCCAGGCGGGTCGACCGATGTTGCCAAGGCGCACGGCTTCAGCCTTGTAGCCTGCGCAGAAAGATCCGATCCATGCGCGGGGGATATAGCGATAAAGGCTCTCGCCCTTGCGCGATGTGTTTGGATCGGAGCGCGTAGCCACATGTCTGTGATGCACGAGCACATGGGCAGAGGTGTGATGGCCAAAGAGCAGCGAGATATAAACCCACATGCCAAGGCGATGCAGCCCGCGTTGAGGACGATGGATCAGTTCATGCGCATTCGCATTACTCACCTGTCCGAAATAGAGCCCGGCAGCGAAGAAAAGTCCGACTTTTTCGGTCGTTCCCAACCAGTCGCCGCTCAGGGCTACGACGCACAGGGGCAAGAGGGCCAAATGAACGATGGCCAATGTGATATTGAGCAAGGTTTCGTTTGAAACCACGCTCTCGGCGGGAGCATCTGGAACGGCGCGGTCCAGTATAGTCACCACGATTGTCAGCGAAATGACCGCAAGCGCAATCCAGGCGCCACCCATCATGGCGCCAATACCGATCAGCGCGGCTGGCAGGAGTGTTGCGACCGCAAAAAGTGGCATGCCCGATCTCATGTTTCGTATAGTTAGCATCGGTTTCGCGATTGATAAGACCAAATGCGATCAGAAACGCATTGGCGGCGCAACGTGTCGCTTTTGATTGGTTTGTCGCCAGCGCGCACGATAGTTTGGCGGTGTTTTTCATAGGGGCGGACCATGGCGTTGGACAATCGTGAGGGCATCTGGAAATCCGGGAAGGGCAAGGGCCGACACACGCCCAAGGGTCGTCAGCTGGAGGATGCGGCCTGCGGCGAGGTGAAGGCACTGCTGGGCGACGCACCACGCAGGCGAGATCTGCTGATTGAATTTCTCCACCTGATCCAGGACAAGTACGGGTGTTTGTCAGCCGCCCATCTGCGGGCACTTGCCGAAGAGATGCGGCTGAGTCAGGCAGAAGTTTACGAGGTGGCAACCTTCTATGCCCATTTTGACGTGGTCAAAGAAGGTGAAACACCACCTCCCGCCCTGACAATCCGGGTATGTGATTCCCTGTCATGCGAACTCGCGGGCGCGCAACAACTGAAGGCCGCACTGGAAGGGGGGCTCGATCCGGCACACGTACGTGTGTTGCGGGCACCCTGCATGGGGCGGTGTGATACCGCGCCTGTTTTGGAGCTTGGGCATAATCATATCGACCACGCCACACCGGAAAAGGTCGATGCAGCAATTGCAGCGGGTGCGACCCATGCGCAGATCCCGGACTATGAGGATCTTGGTGCTTATCGGGCGGCAGGTGGCTATGCCACCCTTGCCTCTCTGCGTGCGGGTGGAGATTGGGAAGCGGTGCAGGAGCAGGTGCTTGCGTCCGGCTTGCGGGGGCTCGGCGGTGCGGGCTTCCCGTCCGGCAAGAAATGGGGCTTTGTGCGTGCCAATCCCGGACCACGGTATCTTGCGGTGAACGGCGATGAGGGGGAGCCCGGCACGTTCAAGGACCGCTACTATCTGGAACGCACACCGCATCTGTTCCTTGAAGGTATGCTGATCGCTGCTTGGGCTGTCGAGGCCGAGACCTGTTACATCTATATGCGTGACGAATATCCAGCAGTGCTTGAGATTTTGCGGCGTGAAATCAAGGCGTTGGAAGACGCGGATATCGTTGCTGAGGGTTATGTCGATCTGCGTCGCGGTGCGGGTGCTTACATCTGCGGGGAAGAATCCGCGATGATCGAAAGTATCGAGGGCAAGCGCGGCCTGCCGCGACACCGCCCACCCTTCGTCGCGCAGGTTGGTATCTTTGATCAGCCGACCCTGGTGCACAATGTCGAAACGCTTTTGTGGGTTGCGCGGGTCTGTCGCGAGGGGCCGGAGGTGCTAAATGCGACCGAAAAGAACGGTCGGATCGGGCTGCGGTCATATTCTGTGTCAGGGCGGGTCGCGCAACCGGGTGTCTATCTGTTGCCCGCAGGCTCAAACATTCTGGATATCATTGACGCCGCAGGTGGGATGGCAGAAGGCCATGCATTCAAGGCCTACCAGCCCGGCGGACCCTCATCGGGTCTGTTGCCTGCATCAATTGATGATGTCCCGCTTGATTTCGACACGCTCCAACCCTTGGGTACATTTATTGGTTCTGCGGCAGTTGTCGTCCTCTCAGATCAAGACTGCGCGCGGGATGCGGCGCTGAATATGTTGCGGTTTTTTGAGGATGAAAGCTGCGGTCAATGTACGCCATGCCGGGTGGGCTGCGAAAAGGCGGTGAAGCTGATGCAGGCAGATCGTTGGGATCAACCGTTGCTTGAGGATTTGTGCACGGCGATGGCAGACGCGTCGATCTGCGGATTGGGGCAGGCGGCCCCGAATCCCATCAAGCTTGTCATGCAGCATTTCAAGGATGAGGTTTAACGGCGACACATGCTACGGCCTTTTCAATTGGCCAACCAGCGATTAGGTCATTTGTGACAATGATCTAAGGCGGTCGCATATGGCGTTTTTCAAAAAGCTCAAAGAGCGGATGTTCCGATCTTCATCCAAAATTGATGAAGGCCTGGACGCGATTGTGCAGGACGGCGCCGACGAAGCGGAAACTCATCTTGGTAGCATTGTCGAAGACACGGTCGAGACGCTTGAAACGACGACGAAGCCCGAACCCGCCCCGGAGGTGATGCGCGAGGATGCGGCCGAGGCGGCGAATACGTCACTTTCAGACGAAGAGCCACCAGAAGAGGCCGCTCTGACGCCGATTGAACCGGTGAAGCTGGATGTCGATTTGACAGCCCCGTTGTCAGAGGCGCCCCCTCCGGCACCTGAAAAGGGTGGCCTTCTGGGTCGGATGTTTGGCCGCTCGGAAGGTCAGGCAGTCGCGCGCCGTACGCTTGACGATGACATGCTCGAACAGTTGGAGGAACTGCTGATCACCGCAGACATGGGCGTCGATACGGCCTTGCGCGTGACGGCCAATATGGCCGAAGGACGCTTGGGGCGGAAACTCTCCGTGGCAGAGATCAAGGCGCTGATGGCACGCGAGGTTGCACAGATCATGGAATCTGTGGCGCGCCCCATGCCGCTATATGCGAAAAAGCCTCAAGTGGTGCTGGTTGTCGGGGTGAATGGGGCGGGTAAGACCACCACAATTGGCAAGCTCGCCAGCCAGTTCCGGGCCGCAGGCAAGAAGGTCGTGATCGCGGCAGGTGACACCTTTCGCGCCGCCGCCGTGGAACAATTGCAGGTCTGGGGTGATCGCGCGGGTGTACCCGTTTTGACAGCGCCGGAAGGGTCTGATCCGGCGAGCCTTGCCTTTGACGCGATGACGCAGGCGCAAGAGGAAAACGCCGACCTTTTGATGATTGATACCGCCGGACGTTTGCAAAACCGTGCTGATTTGATGGAAGAGCTCGCCAAGATCGTTCGTGTCATTCGCAAAAAGGACCCCGATGCGCCGCACAACACGCTGCTGGTACTAGACGCGACGACAGGTCAGAACGCGCTGAACCAAGTGAAGGTCTTTCAGGAATTGGCCGATGTGTCGGGGCTGGTTATGACCAAGCTGGATGGTACAGCAAAGGGCGGCGTTCTGGTCGCACTTGCTGACAAGTTTGGCCTTCCTATCCACGCGATTGGTGTGGGCGAGCAAATCGATGATCTGGCCCCGTTTGACCCGGAAGAATTTGCGGCGGCATTGGTGGGGATAGACACGTGATAAGGCTTTGTTGCGCCGCGCTGGCCCTACTGCCTTTTCACGCATTTGCGCAGCCGGCACCGGCGATGGATGATGTGGCCTGCGCTGCCAGTTATGCGTCAGCATCGGCATTTTCCATCATGCCCATCGCATTGCAGGAGGGGCCTGTAGCCATCGACGGTTGGTGCGAAGTCACGGGTTTGCAGGTTCAGGTCGAGAACTCGACGGAAATTCGCATTGAAAAATTGCGCTGGCGCAGCGCAGGTCATGCGCGCCTGGATGAGGGGCTTCCGCCAACGGCTCTACAGATGCAGATCACAGATCTGCAATATCTGGATCTGATTGGTGACCCACTTCTTGAGTATTTGATGCGGGTTCAATCGGTGAACCGACAAATCGATATCACCTTTGATGCTTATTGGGATGCCGCTGAGAGGCGTATGTCATTGATTGAAGCACGTTTGGGGTTTGCCCACGGCAATATGGTTGCTTTGTCAGGCATCTTTGAAGACGTCGACATAAGTGATGAGGTCGCACTGGCGCAATCGCTGGGCAGCGGAAAGATGACCGAAGTTAACGCCACTATCCAGACTTATGGTTTGTTCGAAGAATATGTGGTGCCGGCAATCATCTTTGGCCTGCTTGATGGTGCACCGGACCCTGCCGCAGCGGTCGAACAGCTCAAGCAAGAGGGCGTGGCGATCATCGACTCTGTGCCAGAACGGATTCTGGATGCGCAAAGTGCCGCTAACCTGGCGGCATTGATCCGTGACATGCCGCATCCCCAAGGTCGGATCAGCATGGCCGCGCGTAGCGAAAGCGGGATCGGTCCATTGAACCTTTTCGGTTTTGCGGTGCTCAGCGGTCCGAACATGATGTCGGATCTTTGGGACTCCCTGCCGGATCTTGAAGTGGCGTTGAATTACGAGGAGGGGCCCTTGTGAGGCGGCTTCCGTGGTACTGCGGCAGTTTTCGCCTATATCAGTGGGTACTGAGCGGTTTGGTGGCCGTCAATGTATAAGGAGATCCGCGTGGCGGAGAGACAGATCAGTCCGGTTCTGAAACAGGTCCTTGAGCTTGGGCCAACGCTGGCTTTTTTCCTGATCTACCTGCGGATCAAGGATGACACGTTCACGATTGGTGGAACCGAATATACCGGTTTCATTGTGGCCGCGCTGATCTTTGTGCCGATCCTGCTGGTCGCGATGGGGCTCTTATGGATGATGACCGGCAAACTCAGCCGGATGCAGGTGTTTACTGCCTTCATGGTCATCTTTTTCGGGGCATTGACCGCGTATTTCAACGACGAGCGGTTTTTCAAGATGAAGACCACGATCGTTTACGGGTTCATGGCGGCGCTCTTGGGCATAGGCCTCGTGCGGGGGCAGAGTTACTTGCAATATGTGATGGAGGAATTCCTGCCCATGCAGCCCGAAGGTTGGATGATCTTCACTCGGCGGCTGACTCTGATGTTTGCGGGTCTCGCGATTGCAAATGAGGTCATTTGGCGCACGCAAAGCACCGAGACGTGGGTAAAGCTGGAAACCTTCGCCTTTCCGGCGGTACTTTTTGTGTTCTTGTGGGTGCAGATCATTGGCTTGCAAAAATACCTGATCGAAGAGCCAGATACGGCCAAAGACTAGCCCTGCCGTCAGCAGCCATAAAACGCTGTGCTGGCGGTGGAAACGGATCCGGGCTCTGTGAAGGTCTAGCCAACAAGCGCGCGAGCGGTGTAACCGGCAGCTTACTGCATCTCCGCAAAACCATGCATGTGCGATGGGCGTCGACCGGCGCGCGCGTCGCGGCGGTAGCGCAGTGTGTCGACCTGATCATCTGTGATCTGCGGGCGGAATGTGATGCCGATATAGCCATTCGCGGCCCATTGCACGACGGCCGCAGCCCGGCAGTTCAGTATCTCGATTTCCACCTTATCGCCACGACGGAGATCGCGTAGGCCCTGCATGCGTGCGCCAGCATTGTTGACGTCGATGACGTGTCCTTTTTGCGGTCCCGCAGGTGTCCGCAGATTTGCCGGATACTGCGTCAGATAACGGTGTGGGCGGTACTGCATCTCAAGACCTTCACTCGTGCTACACGGGAAGAGGATAGGGATGCAACGCTAATAAATCGTTACGATTTTTTGGCAAAGAGGACGTTCTGTGCCGCACTGTCTTTGCGAAAGTCGCCGCGCTTTTCTGCAGCTACGGCGCGTCCGCGCTGCACGCCGGGACGCGCGCCCATCGTCTCAAGCCAGCGCGCCATATGTGGCTTGTCATCAAGCGTTTGCTGCTGACCTTCCCAAAGCGATGCCCAACCCCAGATCGACATGTCAGCAATCGAAAAGAAATCGCCCGCAACCCATTCATAATTGGCCAATTGCCGATCCAGCACCCCGTAAAGACGCGCGGTTTCGTTGCGATAGCGGTCCTTGGCATAGGGCAAGTCGTTCGGCGGGTTCATTGCTGGGGCATATTTCAGGAAATGGTGCGCCTGTCCTGCCATCGGCCCCAGCCCGCCCATCTGCCACATCAGCCATTGATCGACGCTGACCCGGTCTCGTTCAGTATCACCATAAAACCGCCCGGTCTTACGGGCCAGATATTGCAAGATGGCACCTGATTCAAAGATCGAAATCGGGGCGCCATCCGGGCCATCATGATCGACGATGGCGGGCATGCGATTGTTCGGCGCGATTTTCAGAAAATCCGGTTTGAACTGATCACCGGCGCCTATGTTCACAAGGTGGAGTTGATACGGCAATGCCATCTCTTCGAGCGCGATAGAGACCTTCCAGCCGTTGGGTGTGGGCCAGAAATACAGATCAATGGGTTGTGCCATGCCAGCCTCCTTTTTCAGATCAGCATCGCGATGATCGGCCAAAGCGCAAGTCCGAATACTTGACCTTGTCGCGGGGCGGGCCTATGCAATGAACGTGGCGATTTGTTACCGGATTGCGGGCCACGTTAAAGATGCCGCTAAAGAGGATTGTAGGTTTTTTAACCTCGATACCTTTGCCCGGTATCGGGGTTTTTTGATGCGCGATGGCGCGCGAGGGAATGAGAATGAAGACGTGGAACAAGCGCACCAAGGCCGTTCATGCGGGCACCCGCCGCAGTCAGTATAACGAGGTCAGCGAGGCGATCTACCTGACCCAAGGGTTCGTCTACGACACTGCCGAGGATGCCGAGGCGCGGTTTGTCAACGCAGGTCAGGACGAGTTCATCTATGCCCGCTACGGCAATCCGACTGTTGCGATGTTTGAAGACAGGATTGCAGCGCTTGAAGGTACCGAGGATGGCTTTGCCACCGCGTCCGGCATGGCTGCAGTGAATGGTGCGCTGACATCGATGCTACGGGCGGGTGATCATGTGGTCTCGGCACGGGCTTTGTTCGGGTCCTGTCTCTACATCCTGGAAGAGGTGCTGACCCGCTACGGTGTTGAGGTGACATTTGTCGACGGCACTGATCTTGCTGCGTGGGAGGTGGCGATCAGACCGGACACGAAGGCGGTGTTCTTCGAAAGCATCTCGAACCCGACGTTGGAGGTGATTGATATCGCGGCAGTCTCGACGCTCGCTCACGCCGTTGGTGCGACAGTTGTGGTGGACAACGTTTTTGCGACACCGGTCTTTTCGGATGCGGTCGCGCAGGGGGCTGATGTCGTCGTCTATTCAGCAACCAAGCATATCGACGGGCAGGGCCGTGCCTTGGGCGGGGTGATCCTCGGCACGCGGGAGTTCATCCGTGGCACGGTTGAGCCTTACCTGAAGCATACCGGCGGGGCGATGTCGCCCTTTAACGCGTGGATAATGCTCAAGGGGCTCGAGACGATGGATCTGCGGGTGAGGGCGCAGGCGGCAACGGCGTTGCACTTGGCGCAATCGCTGCAGTCCGATGGCCGATTGCAACAGGTGATCTATCCCGGACTGTCTGACCACCCGCAGCATGATCTGACGACACGTCAAATGGGTGTCGGCGGCACTGTTTTGGCGCTGGATGCAGGATCGCAAGCGGCTGCGTTCAAGCTGTTGAACGCGCTGGAGATCGTGACCATTTCCAACAATCTTGGTGACGCGAAATCCATTGCCACCCATCCGGCCACCACAACGCATCAGCGCCTTGCCGATGACGTCAAAGAGACGCTTGGCATCACGCCGGGCCTGATCCGCCTGAGCGTGGGTCTGGAAGACTCGGATGACCTGCTGACAGACTTGCGCGGAGCTATCAGCGCGCTTTGACCGGGTGACCTCGGGGCGGGAAAGTGGTTAAATGAAAGTGACTTAGCCCCGGAGAAGGTGGTAAAGATGACCGACCCACGGCCCGAATTATTGCGCATTTACAAAGATATCATTGGAAATACCGAAGAGGCGCCCCATCTAGCGTGTTCTAACGCACCGACTGGGGGGCCAGAGATGAATATCCACGCACCTGATATGGACCGTGAACCAACCCGGGCCGAGGCTGAGGCGGCGCTCGCCCTGCTGCGGCGCTGGGCTGTTGATGTCACGGCAGAGGAGGTTGCAACGCTGGCCCCGCTGGTCTCCCGTTTGATCCCCGGACAGGAAGTGTCGAACTATCCTGCTTTGGCGCGGGCATACCCAGAGGATTTTGAGGTCGATGACGCTTACAAAGCGTCGATGCCCGATCTGCAGAACGGACCTGCAAGCCTGATCCGCGGCGCGCAACAGCAAATCCAGCACGTCGGCATTTCGAATTTCCGCCTGCCGATCCGCTTTCACACGCGCGACAACGGTGATCTGACGCTTGAGACTTCGGTGACCGGGACGGTGTCGCTTGAGGCGGAGAAGAAGGGCATCAACATGTCCCGGATCATGCGCACGTTCTACAAACACGCGGAAGAGACGTTCAGCTTTGCGGTGATCGAAAAGGCGCTGGATTCCTACAAGACTGATCTTGAGAGCTTCGATGCCCGCATTCAGATGCGGTTCAGCTTTCCGATGAAAGTCGAAAGCCTGCGGTCCGGCCTGTCAGGCTACCAGTATTATGACATCGCACTTGAACTGGTCGAGAGTGCGGGCGTCCGCAAGAAGATCGTGCACCTCGACTATGTGTATTCGTCGACATGCCCGTGTTCACTGGAGTTGTCCGAACATGCGCGCCAGTTCCGCGGCCAGCTGGCTACGCCGCATTCGCAGCGCTCCGTCGCCCGGATTTCGGTGTTGCTTGAGGAGGGTGCTGAGGTCTTGTGGTTCGAGGACCTGATCGATCGTGCCCGGGCCGCTGTCCCGACTGAGACGCAAGTGATGGTCAAGCGCGAGGACGAGCAGGCCTTTGCAGAACTGAATGCCGCGAACCCGATCTTTGTGGAGGATGCAGCGCGTCTGTTTACCGAGCAACTACAGCTGGATACCCGGATATCGGATTTCCGTGTTATCGCGAGCCATCAGGAAAGCCTGCACAGCCACGATGCGGTGTCGGTGCTGACGGAAGGCGAAACCTTCGCCGCAGAAAGCCTTGATCCGCGACTGTTCCAGTCACTGTTCCACGTCGGATAAGTCAGTCTGCAATTGTGACCGGTAATGCGCCGATCCCGTCGATGACAACCGTGACTTCCTGCCCGGCCTTAATTGGGCGAGCGCCGATAGATGTGCCGCAGGCAATCACGTCACCAGGTTCTAAGGTCATGTCAGCGGACAGTTTGCTGGTGATCTGAGCCGGTGACATGATCATGTCATTGGCAGGATACGACTGACGCTCTCGCTCGCCGACCATGACTTTGACGGTGAGGTCTTCCCAGTTCACATCGGTCTGGATCACCGGACCGATCACGCCGAAACCGTCGAAGCCTTTCGCACGCGTCCATTGCGGGAAGGATGGGTCGGCGTTGAGTATATCCAGAGCAGTGATGTCGTTGACGCATGTATAGCCAAAGATAGCCTCCTTGGCCTCTTCCGGGCTGATATTGCTGCAGGTTTTGCCGATGACGATACCCAATTCACCCTCGAACAGGACTCGGCCCAAATCGGGCACTAGCGTGACCGTTGCCCCCGGCCCTGCAAGCGATGACAGCGGTTTGAGGAAGTAGAGCGGGTGTTCGGGGGTGTCCCAGCCATTTCGCTCTGCCGCCGCTTTGAAATTGTTCCAGAGGCCAATGAATTTGCCGGGAATGCAGGGGGGCAGGAGTGTTGCACCTGCCAGCGGGATTGGGTTGCCCGTGCTTTCGTCTGATCCCAAGGTCGCGCGAGGATGGAGCATGCCATCCTCAACAACACCTATTATTTCAGTGCCATTATCAGTCCGAATGCGCGCCCATTCCATTTATTGTCTCCCGGCCATGCTTTTGGCCGGGACCGTGCAACTTTAGCGAAACCACCGCAAGGGCTGTTGCTTACGCAACGGCAGGTATCTTGGCCGCGCTGGCATAGCAGCCAAGCACCATGTCCCATCCGCGCAGGTAGCTGGTACTGACGGCATCGGCGGTGTCGCCCAGAGTATTAAACCCGCCATGGGTCAGATCACAGCGCGTGCCATCCTCTGTTTCGGTGAATGAGACGGTGACCATCGTCGCCTCTTCAGGCGCGCGACCGGGATGCCATGAGAAGGCGAGGTACTTGCCCGGCTCATAAGCGATGAGCGTGCCCCAGACATTCTTGGACCCATCTTCGCCCGTTTCGACAATGTCGCCGTTCTTGTGATCAGGGAAAGTTACTGTGGACTTCGCCCCCTTGACGGAAAACGGATCTTTCGGCCACCAGGTGTCCATCTCGGTGGTGAAAAGTGCGAATGCGTCCGCAGCACTGAGCGGCACGGTCAGGGTCTTCTTGATCGGGTCTTTCATTTGGCGTTTCCTTTCGCTTTTTCCTCGGCCGCGCGGGCGAATGCGGCCAGGGCGTCATCCCAAAGTGTGTCGAGATACCGCCGCAATTCATCAACGCCATCCGGCGCAATCGCATAAAGCCGCCGGTTGCCCTCTGGCTTCACATCAAGCAGGCCCGCATCCGACAGGACACGCAAATGTTGGCTGACGGCGGGGCGGCTCACATCCATACCGGCTGCGATGGCGCCAACGGGCAAAGGCCCACGGCGCAGTTTTTCGATAATAACCCGGCGTGTGGGGTCCGCAAGTGCGACGATTGCATCCTGATAAGCCATGACTTACCGTAAGTCGTGACTTACGATTCGTCAAAGGTTTCGTGTCCCCTTGAAGCCCCTGACCCCCAACACTAAGACTCTGTCAGGATATTTGAAGTAGGACGGCACTCGTCCAAATGTGAGGCAGTAAATATGCAAGATCCCGCTGATACTTATATGAACCTTGTTCCCATGGTGGTTGAGCAGACCGCACGTGGTGAGCGGGCATATGATATTTTCTCAAGACTGCTCAAAGAGCGGATCGTGTTCGTCAATGGCCCCGTACATGACGGAATGAGCCAGCTGATCGTGGCTCAGTTGCTGCATCTGGAATCGGAGAATCCGAAGAAAGAGATCAGCATGTATATCAACAGCCCCGGTGGTGTCGTAACTTCGGGCCTGTCGATCTATGACACGATGCAATACATCAAGCCGAAGGTCAGCACGCTGGTGATTGGTCAGGCGGCCTCAATGGGCTCACTTTTGTTGACTGCCGGTGAACCTGGCATGCGGTTTTCGTTGCCCAATTCACGCGTGATGGTGCACCAGCCATCCGGCGGCTATCAGGGTCAGGCGACTGACATCATGATCCACGCGGCTGAGACGCAAAAGCTCAAGACGCGGCTGAACGAAATCTACGTCAAACATACCGGAAATACCCTCAAAAAGGTCGAAGCCGGGTTGGAGCGCGACAACTTCATGTCGCCCGAAGAAGCCAAGGAATGGGGCCTTATCGACGAAATCGTCGAAAATCGTCCGAAATCTGATGAGTAAACGGTTTATTTACGCCCCGTCCACATAATCATTTTGACATTGTGGACCTCGGCGGGCTGTCCTAGTGTTACGGCAGGGCAGCCCGAATTATGTTTGACCCGCCAAGTTGGCGAAGAGGTTTTAGATGGCGAATACATCCGGTAACGACAGCAAGAACACCTTGTATTGCAGCTTTTGTGGCAAAAGCCAGCACGAGGTGCGCAAGCTCATTGCCGGGCCAACAGTGTTCATCTGCGATGAATGTGTTGAGCTTTGTATGGACATCATACGGGAAGAGACAAAGACCGCTGGCCTGAAATCCGGCGACGGTGTGCCGACCCCAACCGAGATTTGTCAGGTGCTTGACGATTATGTGATCGGTCAACTGCATGCCAAGCGCGTGCTCTCTGTTGCGGTGCATAATCATTACAAGCGCCTGAACCATGCCGATAAGTCCGATATCGAGTTGGCGAAATCGAACATCATGCTGATCGGGCCGACAGGCTGCGGCAAGACGCTGCTGGCACAGACATTGGCGCGCATCCTTGATGTGCCTTTCACCATGGCCGACGCGACGACCCTGACCGAAGCTGGCTATGTGGGGGAGGATGTCGAAAACATTATCCTCAAGCTTCTACAGGCCTCAGAATACAATGTTGAACGTGCACAGCGCGGCATCGTCTATATCGACGAGGTCGACAAGATCACACGCAAGTCCGACAACCCCTCCATCACACGCGATGTATCGGGCGAAGGCGTGCAGCAGGCGCTCTTGAAGATTATGGAAGGCACCGTCGCTTCCGTGCCGCCCCAAGGTGGTCGCAAGCATCCTCAGCAGGAATTCCTGCAGGTGGACACGACAAACATCCTCTTCATTTGCGGTGGTGCTTTTGCGGGCCTCGACAAGATCATCGCGCAACGCGGAAAGGGCTCGGCCATGGGCTTTGGCGCAGATGTGCGCGAGGATGACGAGCGCGGTATCGGCGAAATTTTCACTGATCTTGAGCCTGAGGACCTGCTGAAATTCGGCCTCATCCCCGAATTTGTGGGCCGTCTGCCAGTGATCGCCACCTTGACCGATCTGGACGAGGAAGCGTTGATCACGATCCTGACCCAGCCCAAGAATGCGCTGGTCAAGCAGTATCAGCGCCTGTTTGAGCTTGAAGACACCAAACTGACATTCACCGATGACGCATTGGGCGCGATTGCCAAACGCGCGATTGAGCGCAAGACCGGTGCACGAGGCCTGCGGTCCATCATGGAAGACATCCTGCTTGATACGATGTTTGATCTGCCGGGTATGGATACTGTGACCGAAGTGGTCGTGAATGAAGAGGCGGTGACCTCGGACGTCGCACCACTGATGATCCACGATGATGGCAAGAAGAAAGAGCCTGCGACCGCAAGCTAGCATGCGTTGCTTGAGTAACTCGTCATGAGCGTCCGCCACATCTCAACCGGTTCGCCGTTTGAAGAGCAGATCGGCTATAGCCGCGCCGTTGTGGCAGATGGCTGGGTATTTGTCGCCGGGACAACCGGCTATGACTACGCCACCATGACCATGCCTGACAGCATCGAGACGCAGTGCAAGAACGCCCTAGCAACGATTGCCGCGGCGCTTGAGGAAGCGGGAAGCGGGCTCGATCATGTGGTCAGGGTGAATTATATCGTGCCGGATCCTTCTGAATGGCATAAATGCTGGCCGATCACGTCCACAGCCTTTGCCAAAGCCAAACCTGCGGCGACAATGATTTCGGCGGGCCTGCAAAACTCCGAAATGAAGATCGAGATTGAGGTGACGGCGCGCGTCGTCCCGTGACCGCTCTGGACCTTTCGCATCCATTGGTGCATGGATAAACCAGCGATAACCGGAGACGTGCCATGGGCCTTGGTCACAACATCAAACGCATTTTTACATGGTGGGATGGGCAATCCTTTGGCACCCAGATCTGGACCCGCCGCCATGGTGAAAAGGTGGGCGAGGATGATCAGGGAAACGTCTATTATCGCAATGCCGACGACACACGCCGCTGGGTCATTTATGATGGCGAAAACGAAGCCTCGCGTGTGAGCCCGGAATGGCATGGCTGGTTGCACCACACCTGGGATGAACCACCGACTGAAGCGAATCTGCGCCGTAAGTCCTGGGAGCAACCGCATCAGGAAAACCTGACCGGCACGATGGCGGCCTATGCACCTGCAGGCTCGATCCGCAAGGCGGCACCTGTCGAACGGTCCGACTACGAGGCATGGTCACCTGAATAGGGGCAAGTGATGCTGCGTTTTTTCGCGCTGATCCTTTCGCTGGGAACTGCGACAGTCGCTTTGGCTCAAGACGAGGCCGTGACTGCGCCGGGCGGCGAGTTGCGCGTGCTCGACAAATTGACCGGAGAAGTGACCGATCTTTCACTGCAAAGCGGGGAAACCAGTCGCCTTGGATTTCTATCGGTGACCTTGCGGCAGTGTCGCTATCCCGCGGTAAACCCATCTGGTGACGCCTACGTCGAGATTTTGGTGACCTATCGCGATGAGCCCACGCCGATTTTCAACGGATGGATGCTGGCCTCATCCCCCGCACTGGAAGCGATGGATCATCCCCGATACGACATCTGGGCATTGCGCTGTATGACATCCTGAGCCGCGGGGGTCGGACCCTGCGCTGAAAACGACGCCTCGACCGACAATGCCTCACTCAAACGTTTCTGGAACGCCGCGCGCGGTATCTCAACCGCGCCCAACGAGGCAAGATGGGGTGTCAGGAATTGGGTATCAAACAGCTGAAATCCACCGACTCGCAGACGGTCGACAAGATAGGCTAGCGCCACTTTTGATGCATCGGTCGCCTTGCTGAACATGCTTTCACCGAAGAAGGCGGCATTGATCGACACACCGTAAACGCCGCCAACAAGTGCGCCGTCCTCCCAGACCTCAACCGAATGGGCATATCCTTCGGCAAAAAGCGCCGAGTAAAGCCCGATGATCGTATCGTTGATCCAGGTCTCATCACGATCCGCACAGCCGCGCATCACATCAAGAAATGCGGCATCAGCGGTGATCGTGAAATGGCCCCGTCGCATGGTTTTCGCCAAGCTGCGCGATATACGGAAGCCGTCAAGTGGGAACACGCCGCGCATCTTCGGGTCGACCCAGAACACTTCCGGGTCGTTGCGCCCCTCAGACATGGGGAAGATGCCGACCTGATAGGCCTGCAACAAAAGCTCTGGCGTCAGCGGTGGATCAAGGTCTTTCACGCCACCTAGCTTAGGTTTTGTTCCAGCCAGTGTTCAAGCCAGTGAATATTGTAGTCCCCGGTTTGGACGGCCTCTTCCGCCAAAAGCGCATGAAAAAGAGGCACGGTGGTATCCACACCATCGACAATCAACTCACCCAGCGCTCGCCCCAGCCGCGCGAGCGCTTCGGGTCGGTCGCGACCATGCACGATCAGTTTGCCGATCAGGCTGTCGTAATAGGGCGGAATGCGGTAGCCGTCATAAAGCGCGCTATCCATACGCACACCCAAACCGCCGGGTGCGTGATATTGCGTAATCGTGCCGGGGCAGGGCGCGAAATTTGGCAGCTTTTCCGCGTTGATGCGCACCTCAATCGAATGACCGTTGATCTGAAGATCATCCTGAGCTAATGACAGCGGCATACCGGCAGCGACACGCAACTGCTCACGCACCAGATCGACGCCAAAGATGCTTTCCGTCACCGGGTGTTCGACCTGCAGGCGGGTATTCATCTCGATGAAGTAGAACTCATCATTTTCGAACAGAAATTCGATTGTACCCGCGCCGATATAGTTGATCTTGGCGACGGCATCGGCGCAGACCTTGCCGATCCTAGCGCGCAGTTCGGGCGTGATGCAGGGGCCAGGGGCCTCTTCAAACACCTTCTGGTGGCGCCGTTGGAGCGAACAATCGCGCTCGCCCAGATGCACGGCATTGCCCTTGCCGTCACCAAAGACCTGAATTTCGATATGGCGGGGCGTGGTGAGGTACTTTTCGATATAGACTTCGTCATTGCCAAACGCGGCTTTGCCCTCCGCCCGGGCAGACATGAAGGCCTGTTCCATATCCTCGGCCGTCTGTGCCACTTTCATGCCGCGTCCGCCGCCGCCAGCCGTGGCCTTGATGATCACCGGATAGCCGATTTCTTCGCCGATGCGTTTGGCGTCATCCAACGTCGGCACGCCACCGTCCGAGCCGGGTACGCAAGGCACACCGAGTTCCTTCATCGTGTCCTTGGCGGTGATCTTGTCACCCATGATGCGGATATGCTCGGCCGTCGGGCCGATGAATGTGATGTCGTGATCCTCGACCACCTGCACGAAGGACGCGTTCTCTGACAAGAAGCCGTAGCCGGGATGGATCGCCTGCGCACCGGTGATTTCACAAGCCGAGATGATGGACGGGAATGACAGATAGCTTTGCGAGGAGGAGGGCGGGCCAATGCAGATCGCCTCATCCGCCATGCGCACATGCATCGCATCGGCGTCGGCGGTCGAATGGACAGCCACGGATTTGATGCCCATTTCGCGGCAGGCGCGCACCACGCGAAGGGCGATTTCGCCCCGGTTTGCGATCAGGATCTTCTCGAACATATGCCCCGCGCCTATTCGATGATCACAAGTGGTGCGCCAAATTCGACGGCGCCACCGTCTTCGACCATGATCCGTTTGATCGTGCCAGCGCGTGGGGCAGGGATATGGTTCATGGTTTTCATCGCTTCGATAATCACCAGCGTGTCGCCCTCCTTGACGGTGGCACCCGTGGTGATGAAGGGTGGCGCGCCCGGTTCCGGTGCCACGTAGACCGTGCCGACCATCGGCGATGTCACAGCGCCGGGATGGTTCGCAGGGTCAGAAGGTTCGCCGGGCGCAGATGCTGGAGTGGCTGCCGGTGCTGGGGCTGCTGCTGGAGCCGCCGGTGCCGCGACGGGAGCGACCGCAGGCACGCTTGTCTGAACCACCGTCTGAGATTGCCGACTTACCCGCACATTCAAGCTGTCGTTTTCGCCGTAATCCCGCTTGACCTGCAATTCGGTCAGGTCGTTTTCGCGCAACAGCTCTGCCAAAGCCTGAATAAAGCTGACGTCACTGTCGTGGGGGGTGGTTTTGCTCATCTTGTCCTCGGCCCGTTGCCCTTTTGCCTGGCGTTTGCGACGCAACGTCACACACGCCGTTCGCTTATAGGGCAAGCCTGCGAGGGTGGGAAGCAGCAGGGGATTGAAAAGTGACGCCTGAGCGAAATCTGAAAAGCGGGCTCAGGCATTTAGATTTCATGACAGGCTAGAGCCCGACCCCAATCTATCTCGAGAAGACCTGTCGTGGAGGCAAGGCCGATACGACGCTAGGTGTCGCCATTCACCTTAGTTTCGTTGTCGTCAACAACTCTCTCATCATCGGATTGATCGGAACCGCGGGTTTCAGCCCTATCAGCCTGTGCAGTTTCGTCAGCTTTCTCTCTCGCCTCAGCCGCCGCCACGCGTTCAGCTGCGACGTCAGCGGGCTCTTCCGCCGCGACGGGTTGAGGCCGCTCTTCCGAGGGCAGCATTGGTGTGCCATAGGGGCGCAATGTCCGCTCGGATGGTGCAATTTCAGCGGGTTGTTCAGGAAAATCGGTTCCAGACAGCCGCGCATTTACAACCTGCGCCACGAAGGGTTTGTTCGCTGGTAGGGTCGCCGCTCCTTCGAACCCTTTGACCACGGGCACTTTCGTATCCCGCGGAATTTCACGTTCTGCCACATAAGGCATGCCGGCAACAGTCTTTGGGGCGAAGGTGAGTGTTGTATCCATCTGCTCAAGCTCCAATCCACGATTAACTTGCATTAAGAATCGCAAATGCGCCCTAACAGTTCGTAAAGGCGCATCCGCGAAACATCTTGGATTTTAGCTAAATCGAGGTGGTCAGATTGCCAGATACTGCGCGCGCAGCGCTTCATCATCGAGAACCTCTTGCGCGGATCCATCGAACACGACAGTGCCGGTGTCCAGGATAACGGCGCGGTCTGCCAATTTGAGCGCGGCGACAGCGTTCTGTTCCACAATGACCGTCGTTATGCCTTGGTCACGGATCATGCCCAAGGTCTGCGCAATCTCTTGTACGATGACCGGTGCCAGACCTTCATAGGGTTCATCCAGAAGCAAAACCTTGATGTCGCGCGCCAAAGCGCGCGCGATGGACAGCATCTGCTGTTCACCACCGGAAAGCGTCACACCCTCTTGCTTGCGCCGTTCACCCAAGCGCGGGAACAGATCATAAAGCCGGTCGAGCGACCAGCCATGGGGTGGCGCGATTTGCGCGAGTTGCAGGTTTTCCTCAACTGTCAGGCCGGGGATGATCCGCCGATCTTCGGGCACCAGCGCTATGCCGTTCTGGGCGGCTTCATGAGACTTCATTTCGTGCAGAGGTTTGTGATCAAGCCAGATCTCGCCATGTGTCAGGTTGGGGTCATCAAGCCGCGCGATCGTCCGCAACGTAGATGTCTTACCAGCACCATTGCGCCCCAAAAGTGCAAGAATTTCACCCTCGTGGATGTTAAAGCTGATGTTCTGAACGATGTAGCTTTCGCCATAGTAGGCCTCGATTTCCCAGATGCTCAGATAGGCGGGATGGGTGGCCGCGTTATTGGCGTGCTTGTTGAAAGGTGCGTTCATTTTTGCCTCCGGCGGTGACAAACTTTCGCAGAAAGTTTGGGGACAATTTTTGTGCCAAGAATTGGCGTGTCAGACTTGCGCTTCGCCCAGATAGGCTTCTCGGACTTTAGGGTGCCCTTTGATATTGTCGGGCGTGTCTTCGACCAGTGGCGTGCCCTGGGCCAGCACCGTGATCCGTTCGGCAAGCGAGAAGACCACGTTCATATCATGTTCGATGATCGCCATCGTAATCCCGCGCTTTTCGCGGATTTCCTTCAAGAGACTGATCGTGTTCTGCGTGTCGGCCCGCGCCATTCCTGCGGTGGGTTCGTCCAACAGCAAAAGCCGCGGATCTTGCACCAAACACATCGCCATTTCCAAGCGCCGTTTGTCGCCACGCGAGAGACTTGAGGCGATCATGTCCTGTTTCTCAAGCATATTCACGTCGTCCAGGATCGTCTTGGCTTGTTCCTGGATCCCGCGTTCGGCGAAGATGCTCTCAATGGCATGCATGCGGAACGCGCCGTCGCGCTTGGCAAAGCAGGGGATCATGACGTTTTCCAGCACGCTCAGATCGCCGAAGATCTCGGGCGTCTGGAATACCCGGCTGATACCCATCTGATTGATCTCATGCGGTTTACGCCCCAGCACGGATTGGCCGTCGAACATGACCGACCCACTGTCAGGGATCAGTTTGCCCACAAGCACATTCAGCAGAGTTGATTTTCCCGCTCCGTTTGGCCCGATGATCGCATGTGTGGTGTTCTCGGCCACGCTGAGGTTCACATCCCCCAGCGCTTGCAGCCCGCCGAACCGTTTGTTGATGCCTTTGACTTCAAGGATACCCATATCGTTTCTCCTTACTCAGCCGGTTCGGTGGCGTTTGGTTTGGCGGGTTCCGGCTTCTTGCGCCGGAAGAGGCTCATGATTTTCTGCCCACCTTGGACAAGGCCGCCGGGCAGGAAGATCACCACAAGCATGAACACGATCCCCAAGGTCAGGTGCCAGCCTTTGCCGATGAAGGGGTAAATCATGGCGACCACGAAATTCTCCAACCCGTCCGGCAGGAAGGCGAACCAGCCATGCAGGATCGTTTCGTTGATCTTTGAGAAGATGTTCTCAAAATACTTGATCATACCTGCGCCCAGAACCGGCCCAATGAGCGTGCCTGCGCCGCCGAGAATGGTCATCAGAACAACTTCGCCCGAGGCGGTCCATTGCATCCGCTCGGCCCCGGCCAACGGGTCCATGGAGGCCATCAGGCCACCGGCCAACCCGGCATACATGCCGGAAATCACGAAGGCGGCCAACGTGTACGGTTTGGCGTTGAGGCCTGTGTAGCTCATCCTCGTCTGGTTCGATTTGATGGCCCGCAGCATCATCCCGAAAGGTGAGCGGAAGATGCGGATCGCCAGATAGAAGGACAGGATCATAAAGAAGGCGGCAAGGTAGTAGCCTGCGTTGAAGGTGAAAAGCCATGCACCAACCTCCAACTCATAGCTTGACCGCATTTCCAGCCCGAAGAGCGCGGGAACGGGGATGTTTCCGCTCTCGGTCTGTGACACGCCGAGGATGCGCGGATCATCAAGCGCAAGTTGTAAACCCGTCTCTCCGCCGGTGATCGGTGTTAGGACCGAATAGGCAAGGGCGAAGGACATCTGGGCAAAAGCCAGCGTTAGGATCGAAAAGTAGATGCCCGACCGCCGCAGCGAGATGAACCCGATGATGAGCGAGAAGAGCCCCGCGATGATGACGCTCAGGATGATGGCGGGCAGCACATTCATGCTGAGTAGTTTGAACATCCAGACGGCGGCGTATGATCCGACGCCAAGGAAAGCGGCATGTCCGAAGGACAGATAACCCGTCAGCCCGAAGAGGATGTTGAACCCGATTGCAAAGATGCCGAAGATCACAAAACGCTGCATCAGGTCCGGATAACCCGCATTGAACTGCGCCATTTCCGATCCTTCGGGGAAGGGATTCAAGATGAAGGGCGCAAACAGCGTCAGTCCGATGACGATTATCAGGAGGCGGAAGTCTTTTTTCTCAAGTCCGAGCATGGCTTATTCCTCCATCACGCCTTTGCGGCCCATCAGGCCACGCGGACGCGTCAACAGAATGATGATGGCAACAAGGTAAATGATGATTTGGTTGATGCCGGGCAGCAGGTCGATCACGGCAGGGACCGAGGCAAAGCTTTCCAGAATGCCGAGCAGGAAGCCTGCAGCGACAGCGCCGGGCAGGGATCCCATGCCGCCCACGACCACCACCACAAAGCTTAGGACAAGGAAATCCATCCCCATGTGATAGTTCGGCGAACTGATCGGCGCGTACATGACCCCGGCGAGACCCGCGACCGCTGCCGCGATGCCGAACATGACCGTAAAGCGCTTGTCGATATCGATGCCGAGGATACCAACCGTCTCGCGGTCGGCCATGCCGGCCCGCACGACCATCCCGAATGTGGTGAATTGCAAAAAGGCAAAGACAGCGGCGATGATGGTGATGGCAAAGAAGAAGTAGACCAGACGCCAGTAGGGATAAATGATCGCATTGGGATCAAAGCCGAAGGCGACGCCGAAATCGAAACTGCCAACAAAAGCCTCTGGTGCCGGTGTGGGGATCGGGTTCGCGCCATAGAAATACTTCACGATTTCCTGGATCACGATGGCAAGGCCAAAGGTGACAAGGATCTGGTCAGCATGTGGGCGCTTGTAGAAGTGCTTGATAAGGCCGCGCTCCATCGCAAAGCCGATCAGAACCATGATCGGGATGGCCACAAGGATGGCGAGCGGCACGGCCCAGTCTATGATGACATTGCCTGCCGCCTCACCGAAGAAATCATAGACGTAAGGCACATCCACCTGCAGCGGATTGCCCAGAAAGTCTGTCCGCGTCTCATCCACTACCTTGTGGCTGAGCGTGAGGATGTTGCTGAGCGTCACGGCCACAAAGGCGCCCAGCATGAACAAAGCTCCGTGTGCAAAGTTCACAACACCCAACGTGCCGAAGATGAGTGTCAGGCCCAACGCGATCAGCGCATAGGCCGAGCCCTTATCAAGCCCGTTCAGGATTTGCAGAATAAACTGGTCCATGTTGTGACCTCTGATCGGTTAGAGACTGGGCAGACAGCCCATTGCACATGCCGCAAATCCCCTGCGACAGATGATCGGATGGTAGTAAGGGCCACCGGGATGTCCGATGGCCCAGATTTGGTTTAGGCGCCCGGGTTGCAGGAGCCCAATGCACCGCCCGCGAATTGCGGATGATCAGGTGCGTAGGTGACCTGCTCAACAGGCGTGACTTCAACGATTTCGAGAAGGTCGAATTCGTTGTCTGGGTTTTCCTTGCCCTTCACGACCAGCACGTCCTTGAAGCACTGGTGATCGTCGCCACGGTAAAGCGTTGGACCGTTGCCCAGACCGTCGAACTCGAAATCTTTGAGTGCTTCGACGACCGCGCATGGGTTGAACGACCCGGCGCGTGTGACTGCGTCCGCATAAAGCAGCGTCTGCACGTAGCAGGTATGCGCGGCCTGCGATGGCGGGAAGCCATACTTTGTGCCGAAGGACCGGACGAAGGCTTGCGACCCGGCATCCTGTAGTGACCAGTGCCAGTTGGTCGAGCCAAAGATACCCTTCACGTTTGCTCCCGCACCCTTGGCCATCAGGCGAGAGTAAAGCGGCACGACGATTTCGAAGTTCTTGCCGTTGGCTTCGGCATCCCGCAGGCCGAACTGTACCGCGTTTGTCAGCGAGTTCACCATGTTCCCGCCATAGTGGTTGAGCACCAACACGTCCGCGCCAGAGTTCAGAACGGGGGCGATATAGGACGAGAAGTCTGTCTGTGTCAGCGGCGTCAGCACAGTGTTGACGGTTTCCCAACCCATAGCCTCGGTCGAGGATTGCACGGCCTCCTGGGTCGTGTAGCCCCAGTTATAGTCCGCCGTCAGGTGATAAGCCTTCCGGTCATTGCCGTAATTGGCCTCAAGCACCGGCGCCAATGCAGCACCTGACATGTAAGAGTTGAAGAAGTGACGGAAGCCGTTAGCTCGCTTGTCCTTGCCGGTCGTGTCGTTGGAATGGGTTAGGCCCGCCATGAAGATGATGCCAGCCTCCTGGCAGAGTGCTTGCACAGCCACGGCCACGCCAGAAGACGACCCACCGGTAATCATCACAGCGCCGTCTTTTTCGATCATCGACCGTGCAGAGGCGCGTGCGGCATCCGACTTGGTCTGGGTGTCGCCGGTGACGTATTTCACTTCGCGGCCCAGGATACCGGTGCCATCCAGTGCTTTGGACGAGAATGTCGACATCATGCCGCCATCGCCGGCGCCATTGAGGTGCTCAACGGCCAGCTCATAGGCGCGCAGTTCGTCCGCACCTTCATCGGCATAAGGACCCGTCTGCGGCACGTTAAAGCCGAGAATGACTTCGCTCTCGCCCGGGGCATTTGTGAAACCGGCATGGGCATCCGCGCGCAGATATTGCGGCAAAGCCAGGCCAGCACTGGCCACCATGCCAGTTTTCAACACGCCGCGGCGCGAGAATTTCGAATTGGACATTATGATCCTCCCTAGTGTTTGTGCCGTTTGGACCTCCTCCGTCCGCCTGGCCTGCACCCTCCAGTGCACGGTCAGTGTCAGAGACGCGTAAGCAAATCAGCAACAACCCATTGAGAGTGCTGGACTTATTTGTAAATTTCTGCACAAGTTGGGTTGTGAATGTGTAAATCAGTTTTCTTGCACTCGCAGAAAGCGATTGAAACTGCAAAGGGATTTCAAGGTGCCCCATCGCCGTCTGACAGGGTCGCGTATCCGTGAAAAGCGACTTGATCAAGGTTTGAGACAGGCTGCGGTTGCGCAAGCAGTTGGAATTTCACCTTCCTATCTTAACCTGATCGAGCATAACCGCCGCAGAATCGGCGGAAAACTCTTATCAGACCTCGCCCGCGTTCTGGGCGTTGAGACGGCGCTTTTGACCGATGGGGCCGATAGTGACCTTCTGGATCAGATGCGTGCGGCCGCGGCGCTTGCGGGCAATATGGCCGAGGTCGCGCGCGCGGATGAACTGGCCGCACGTTACCCTGGCTGGAGCCATCTGATCGCGGCGCAGGCCCGCCGTCTGGCGGCGCTCGAAGACCGTGTGCAGGCACTGAATGACCGTATGGCACATGATCCGAAGCTGTCGAACGCGCTGCACGAGGTGATCTCGGCTGTGACCGCCATCAGATCTTCATCGTCGATCCTCGTCGGCCAAGAGGATCTGGACGACGATTGGCAGCGGCGTTTTCACCAGAATATCCACAATGACAGTGTGCGGCTCGCCTCAAGCAGCGAAGCATTGATTGCCTATCTTGAGGCACCGGATGCGGATGATGATGTTGGACTGACCGCGCATGAAACGGTCGAAAAGTTTCTGGCGCAGACCGGTTTCCATGTGGCTGCACTGGAAAACACCGCACCGGATATTGACGCATTTGTTGCCGGGTCCGGCCTTGTTGGTGCGCCGGGGCAGTTGCTTGCGGGCTTTGCACGGCAATATGTGGCGGATGCCGAGGCGATGCCGCTGGCGGCATTCGAGATGGCTTGCCAGACGAGCGAATATGACCCCGCACAATTGGCGCAACGGTTCGAGGTGCCGTTTGACGCGGTCTTGCGCCGCATGGCGCATTTGCCGCCGGATGCCGGTCATCCGCCTTTGGGCCTTATGATATGCGACAGTTCGGGTGCGATGTTGCTGACCAAACAGGTTCCCGGTTTTGCACTGCCGCGCACCGGCGGCGCCTGTCCTTTGTGGCCGGTCTATGGGGCTCTGGCACGACCGAACCAGCCGCTACGCGTTGAGGCGGCATTGCCCAACGTCCCTGGCGCGCGCTTTCTCTGCTACGCCATATCCATTCCGGTCGCGACGTCTCGATTTGAAGCGCCACCGGTATTGCGCAGCACCATGCTTGTGCTTCCGGACCCGCCGCCAGGTGATATGCCGCCCGTTGAGGTCGGCATTTCGTGTCGCATCTGCCCGCGAACGACCTGTTCAAGCCGCCGAGAGCCTGTGATTGACGGTGTCACGCTGCAACCGGCACTTTGACAGATTGCCAGATTGCCTTGATAGTCCGAAGCAGGGAGGCCGTTGGCGCAACGGTAAAGGACAAGGGAGGCGATGAGATGGGCAAGCGTGTCCTTCTGATCGAGGATGAGCCGAACATCATCGAGGCGATCAGTTTCATCTTGTCGCGCGATGGCTGGACCGTGCACACCCATGAAGATGGTGAAACTGCCATGGAAAAAATCGCGAGCATGCCGCCGGATATGATCATCCTGGATGTGATGCTGCCGGGGCGCAGCGGCTTTGATATCCTGCGGGATTTGCGCAGCAACAGCGCGTCAAAGGATATCCCGGTGATGATGCTGACGGCCCGCGGGCAGGAGAAAGACCGCGATCTCGCCCGTCGTCTGGGTGCCAACCATTTTCTCACCAAACCTTTCTCAAACGCGGATGTCCGTGATCACGTCCGCAGCCTGATCGGGGCATGAATACCCCAACAAAGCCCCCGGTCTTTCTGGAACGCGCCAGCTACCGGCAGCGCCGTTTGACTGATGCGGTCAGGCTCTTGCCAGTACTCGGGCTGGTCTTGTGGGGTATCCCGCTTTTGTGGGGAGCGGAAGGGGCGGGGCCAAAGTCGAATGCGGGCGCACTGCTTTATGTCTTCGGGGTGTGGGTCGCGCTGATTGCCCTGACCGCGCTGATTGTACCGCGCCTGCGGGGTGAGAATGCGGCGCCACCCGTCGAAGACCCAGAATAATGCTGTCCTTCAACGCCCTGATATTCGCCGCACTCAGCTATGTGGCCATCCTCTTTGCCGTGGCGTTTCTGGCCGAGCGCCGCGCGGCGGCAGGCCATTCCGATTGGCTGCAATCACCGCTGATCTACACGCTCTCGCTCAGCATCTATTGCACCGCTTGGACATTCTATGGCGCAGTGGGGTATGCGGCACGATCGGGGCTGGAGTTCGTGACGATCTACCTTGGCCCGACACTCGTAATGGTCGGCTGGTGGTGGCTCTTGCGGCGGATGGTGCGGATCGGGCGCTCCCAACGTCTGACATCAATCGCCGACATGATCTCATCGCGTTTTGGCAAATCGACCCTGCTGGGGGTCGTGGTGACCGTCATCTCGGTCATTGCGGCGACACCTTACATTGCGTTGCAATTGCAGTCGGTGACATTGTCCTTTGCCGTTTTCGCTCAATCCGGGGTGCAAGCGTGGGATGCATCCGACTTTAACGCAACCGCCATGTGGGTGGCTGTCGGACTGGCCATCTTTACTATTCTCTTTGGCACGCGGAACCTTGACGTGAACGAGCGGCATCATGGCATCGTCATGGCCATTGCCGTTGAGGCGGTCGTCAAACTTTTCGCCTTGATTGCGGTGGGCGTCTTCGTCGTCTGGGGCGTGTCCGGGGGCCCGACCGAGATGCTGAGCCGGATCGAAAGCTCTGACATCACCTTATGGGATCAGGATCACGGGCGCTGGATCAGTTTGATTTTCCTGTCCGCCGCCGCATTCCTTTGCCTGCCGCGGATGTTTCAGGTGCTGGTTGTCGAGAATGCCGATGAAAGGCACCTGCGCGTCGCAAGCTGGGCCTTCCCGCTTTATCTGTTTCTGATGAGCCTTTTTGTCGTACCGATTGCGGTCGTGGGCCTTGATCTGCTGCCACCCGGCAGCAACCCGGACCTTTTCGTTCTGACGGTGCCCCTTGCCCAAGGGCAGGACGGACTGGCGGTCTTGTCCTTTCTGGGGGGGTTTTCGTCCGCAACGTCCATGGTCATTGTCGCCGCAATTGCTTTGGCGACGATGGTATCGAACCACATCGTTGTCCCGATCTGGTTGCGATTGAACGGGGATCAAGGGGCGATGATGTCGGGCGATGTGCGCCACGTCATCCTGCTTGCGCGGCGCCTATCCATCGCGGGGGTGCTTGCCTTAGGCTTTATCTATTACCGGATGTCCGGCGGGGGGACGGCGCTGGCCGCCATTGGCCTGATCTCGTTCACTGGCACGGTTCAAGTTCTGCCGGCACTGATCGGCGGCATGTTCTGGCGTGGAGCGACGCGGATTGGCGCGGCTTGTGGCCTTGTCACGGGTCTTGTGATCTGGACGTGGACGCTTTTCCTGCCCAGCTTTGGTGCAGGAGCCGTGATCAGCCAAACGGTGATGGAGGCGGGCCCTTATGGCACGGCATGGCTGCGTCCACATGCGCTTTTTGGGATTGAGGGGATGGACCCGCTTGTTCACGGCATCCTTTGGTCGATGATCCTGAACGCGGGCATGTTCATCCTCGGCTCGCTTTGCAGCTTTCCCGCACCGCTGGAGCGTTTGCAGGGCGCGCAGTTTGTGAATGTCTTCGAACGTTCGGTCGCCGCACCGTCCTGGACACGCGCGGCGGCGGGCGCTGAAGATCTGTTGGTGATGTCACAACGCATCTTGGGCAGCGGGGAGGCGCAGGCGATCTTTGAACGCGAGGCGGCACAGCAGGGTTCGCCCGGCGCCTTGCCAGAGGCGACACCGCAATTCATCGAAAAGCTGGAACGGGAACTCGCCGGGTCGGTGGGTGCCGCCACTGCACATGCGATGATAGGCCAATTGACCGGCGGCAGCGTTGTGTCCGTTGAAGACCTGATCGCCGTGGCCGACGAGGCGGCGCAAATCCTGGAATATTCCAACCGCCTCAAGGCCAAATCGGCTGAGCAAGAACGGACCGCCCGCGCTTTGCGCGAGGCCAATGCGAAACTGACCGCGCTTTCGATCCAGAAAGACGCGTTTCTCAGCCAGATCAGCCATGAATTGCGCACACCGATGACCTCAATCCGGTCATTCTCGGAAATCCTCCGCGATGGCGATATGTCGAGTGATGAGCAGGGGCGGTATGCCGGGATCATCCATGCGGAGGCGCTGCGGCTGACCCGGCTGCTCGATGATTTACTGGACCTGTCCGTGCTCGAAAACGGTCAGGTCGTACTGAATGAACAGCAAGGAAAGCTGAGCGATTTGTTGGACCGTGCCGTTGGCGCGGCCGGTTTGCATGACGCGGGCCTGAAGGTCATCCGCGACCGCGAAAGCGAAGAGGTGCCGCTCTTTGCCGATTTGGATCGGCTCGTGCAGGTCTTTATCAACCTGATCTCAAACGCGCGGAAGTATTGCGACGCGCCAGAGCCGGAATTGCGTATTTCCGTCAGCCAACAGGGCGGGGCCTGTCACATTGATTTTGTGGACAATGGCAGCGGGATTGCGCCGGAAAATGAGCAGCTGATCTTTGAGAAGTTTTCGCGCGTCTCCGATCAGGCCAAGGCGGGTGGTGCGGGGCTGGGCCTGGCGATTTGTCGCGAGATCATGCACCGTTTGGGCGGTGACGTGACCTATCTCCGCCAGAAAGGTGGCGTAGCCTTCCGCGTGACCTTGCCCAAGGCGGCAGTCGGTCGCGCATTAGCGGAAACGTAACCAATCTGCCGCTAAAGTCGCGCCGTAGCTCGGGTGACAGATCAATGGCTGATCAACAACATACGCATATCCTGCGCCGCATGGCGGGGCAGCCGCAAACGGACGTGGCGGATAGCCCGCTGACATCATCGCGGGCGGTACGCATTGCGCTTACCAAGGTGGCGCAGGACAGTGTTGGCCTTACCATCACGGTTCAGGCAATTGAGGAAGAGACGCTGCCACTTGATGATCTGCTGACGGGCCTGTCGGACGAATTGATGCTGGTTGGCGTACATCGCGGTGGCGATCTTGCCGGGCTTTTGGGCGTGGACATGCAGTTGCGCGCGGCAGTTGTGGAAATGCAAACCGCGCAAATCATCGGCGAAAAACCGGCTGAGTTTCGCAATGCGACGAAAACCGACAAGCGGATGTGTGATCCGCTTTTGGTCAGTCTGTTGAAAGCGTTGCCGCACGCCGTGGTCGGCACGGAGTTTTCGGGTTGGCTTGACGGGACCACTTCCGGCGATCTGCTGCCCTCGGCGCGCGCGGCAGGGCTTTTGTTGCGGGATCAGAGCTATCGGATCGTGCGGATGCGGGTCAGCCTAGGCACGGGCGAGCGAGAGGGCATGATTGCACTGGCACTGCCCGTTGCCACAGACGACGCCGCGCAGCACGCCACGGCAGAGCCTGTAGCGGATTGGCCCAAGCTGTTTCGGGCGACCGTTTCGGATGCGCCCGCGGCGTTCGATGCCGAACTGTGCCGGTTCCAGATGCCTATCGGTCAGGCCGAGAACCTTGCTATCGGTGATCTTATTCCTTTGCCGGGCTGCACCGTGGCTTCGGTCAAATTGCGATCGCTTGACGGTGTTTCCGTCCGCCATGCACGGCTTGGGCAATCCAATGGCAAGCGGGCGGTGCGCATTGCCGCAGCACCAGTGTCCGATATGCATGAATTGTCTGCCGCATCTGTTGGTATGCAAGCTGATCAGCCGCCCGACTTTGCAGCCGATATTGCTAGTGAAGATGCCTTGCTTGCCGCACCCACGGACGCCGCAATGGACCTCGGCAGCGAACTCGATGATGCGTTGGAGGATACCGAAATGCCAGAGATGGCGATGACCGCTTTGGACGAAGGAGATGAACTGGATTTTGCGCCCGCTGAGGCGTCGATGATTGATATCGCGGGGTGATCTGACCTGCTATCCGGCGCCTGAGACAATGTTCAGATATGGTGAACCCGCGCGATACGGTTGAAGCGAGGACGCGTTGCTCATGCAGCGTGGTAATCCGAGTCCGTTAGCCTTTGACGGCGGCCCATACTTTAGTTGCGAGGCGAATTGCCTCCTGCACTTAACCTTGAGCCAGCGCGTCAAGTTGTCCGCGCATGCCGCCCAGATCATATCCGGCGGCAGCCGTCGCGTTGATGATCTCGTCGGTGGGTATCGAACCGGCCTGCGTCAGTGACCAAACAATCGAGCATCGAGTGCCTGACGCGCAATAGGCAAGCGTCGGCCCGTCCGCCGCATCGATCGCTGCCTTCTGCGCTGCAACCATATCCATATTCAGGCTTTGATGCGTGACCGGGTTGACCACGAAATTCAACCCGGCGGCCTGTGCGGCAGTCTCAATCGTAGCGGACTGGTGGCTTGGCGGCACCTCGGCATCGGGGCGGTTGCAGATGATGGTCGTGAAACCGGCCTCGGCAATCGCGGGAATATCCTCAACCGCGATCTGCGGCGATACGGCGTGGGTCGGGCTAAGTTGTCTGATGTCCATGACCGACCTTTTAGACAGCGACGGTGCGCTGGTCCAGACGGGGCCGGAGTTTTGGCGCGACCAACATGCCGCTGATCATCGCGACCACAAAAAGCGCGCCTCCAAACCCGCCGAAGCCGAGCGAGGCGATGGCAGGCCCCGGGCACAGCCCCGACAGCCCCCAGCCCATGCCGAAAAGAGTTGAGCCGATGATCAAAGGTCGGTCCAGACTCGAACCTGGTCGCGTGGGAAAAGCCGCAGCCAGGACTGGTCTGCGCCCCCGCGTCACCTGCCACGCGATGGCCATGGGCACGATTGCACCGCCCATGACGAAGGCCAGCGTCGGATCCCAGTCGCCAAAAAGGTCGAGCCAGCCTTGCACCTTTGTGGTGTCCGTCATCCCGGAGATCAACAGACCCAAACCGAAGAGAGACCCGACAAGGAATGATACCAAAACCCGCATCAGATCGCCCCCAACAGGTGTTTGAAGATCAGCACCGTGACGGCTCCAGCGATAATATAGGTGATGCTCGCGACAATCCCGCGTGGCGAAAGACGTGAGATGCCGCAAACTCCATGGCCCGACGTACATCCATTTGCCAGCCGTGTGCCTACGCCAACAAGAAGCCCGGCGAAAGCAATGGTGATCCAGTTTTCCGTCAGATGCGTCGCCGCACCCCCTGTCATCAACGCAGCCAAGCCGGGAAGAAGCGCCAAACCTGCCAGAAACGCGACGCGCTCGGTCCAGTCATGCCGACCCGACCCATCAACCAATCCACCGATGATGCCTGACGCGCCCATAACCCGCCCGTTGACCAGAAGCAGGATCGCTCCGGCCAGCCCAATCAGCCCTCCACCAAGAAGGCCCATGATCCAATCGTTTTGCATAGATGTTCCTTACAGGCCGTTGATCGGCACTTTGAAATAGCGCTGGCCGTTATCCTCTGGCGCAGGAAAGTGCCCGGCGCGCATGTTTGTCTGGAGCGAAGGCAAGATCAGGCGCGGCATGCCGAGCCCCTCATCACGCTTTTCGCGCATCGCGACAAAATCCTCCATCGGACGTCCGGCGCCAACGTGGATATTCAGGGCCTTTTGCTCACCCACGGTCGTTTCCCAAGCGAATTCATCCCGTCCGGGTGCCTTGTAGTCGTGACCGACGAAAATCCTCGTCTCATCCGGCAGGGATAGAATCTTCTGGATCGAGGCATAGAGGTCTTCGGCCGATCCACCGGGGAAATCGCATCGGGCGGTCCCAAAATCCGGCATGAAGAGTGTATCTCCCACAAAGGCCGCATCGCCGATCACATAGGTCAGGCAGGCGGGCGTATGACCGGGTGTATGGAGGACGTCAGCGCGCATTTGCCCAATATGAAAGCTGTCGCCGTCTTCGAAAAGCGCGTCGAACTGCGATCCGTCACGTTGAAACTCTGTGCCTTCGTTGAAGATCTTGCCGAAAGTGTTCTGGACGATCGTGATGTTCTTCCCGATGCCGATTTTGCCGCCCAGATGCTCTTGCAGATAAGGGGCGGCAGACAGATGGTCTGCATGGACGTGACTTTCGAGAATCCAGGCCACTTGCAAACCTTCGGCCCTGACCCAGGCCATGACGGCGTCAGCGGATGAAGTGTCCGTACGCCCAGCAGCCGGATCGTAGTCAAGCACGCTGTCGATGATTGCACAGGCGCGGCCCTGCGGTTCGCGCACCACGTAAGAGACGGTGTTGGTCGCTTGGTCAAAGAACGCATTTACATCAGGTGTCATGGCGAATCTCCTCTGCGATCGAAGATAGGGAAGTCGGAAATACATTTCAATATTGGAATGTATTTGGCTACCTGCTATGGTGGCGCCATGGTTGACCAAGCAACAAATCTGCCTGACCCGATGGATGCCGCCGCGAACGAGGCGGCGGCCTTGCTCAAGGCACTCTCGAACCCCGGTCGATTGCGGCTCTTATGCGCGCTCGTTCCCGGCGACAAAACGGTGGGTGAGCTTGAGGCGCATCTGGGCGCGAGCCAGTCGTACGTGTCCGGTCAGCTTTTGCGTTTGCGCAATGAAGGATTGGTGCAATGCGTCAGGCAAGGGCGCAGCATGTGCTATTCGTTGGCCGACCCGCGGGTGCGCCCGCTGCTGGAACGGATTTACGAGCTGTTCTGCCCAGACATGTAGGGCGCCAATTCGGCCCGCGCGACCTGCCTGCGATGGACCGCATCGGGCCCATCGGCCAGCCGCAGCGTGCGCAGATGCGTCCATTGCCGCGCAAGCGGCGTGTCTTGTGAGACACCTGCAGCCCCATGCATCTGGATCGCCATATCCGTCACCTTCAGCGCGACCTGCGGGGCGACAACCTTGATCTGGCTGATCCATGGCGCTGCCGCGCGCTTGTCGCCCTGATCCATCATCCAGGCCGCTTTCAGGCACAATAGGCGCGCCTGTTCGATCTCCATCCGGGCCGCTGCGATCAGATCGAAGTTTTCGCCCAACTGCGCCAATGGTTTGCCGAACGCTTCGCGGCTGACAGCACGCCGACAGAGCAGTTCAAGCGCCTTTTCGGCCTGACCAATCGCGCGCATACAATGATGGATGCGGCCTGGCCCCAGCCTACCTTGCGCAATTTCAAAGCCGCGTCCCTCACCAAGCAACATGTTTTCAGCCGGAACGCGGACGTTATCATAGCGGAAATGGATATGGCCGTGGGGAGCGTCGTCGTGGCCATAGACCTCCATCGCGCGCAGTTTTTGGATACCGGGCGTATCGGCAGGAACAACGATCATGGAGTGCTGGCCATGTTTCGGGCCATCATAGGCAGTGCGTACCATCACGATATGTACCGCACAGCGCGGGTCGCCCGCACCAGTGGCCCACCACTTTTGCCCGTTGAGCACATAGCTGTCACCGTCGCGTTCGCAACGCATGGCGATGTTGGTGGCATCGGAACTCGCCACGTCCGGTTCGGTCATCAGATAGGCTGAACGGATGGTGCCATCCATTAGCGGTGCCAGCCAGTCTTTCTGCATCGCCTCGGTGCCATAGCGGGCAAAGACCTCCATATTTCCGGTATCCGGCGCGTTGCAATTGAACACCTCGGCGGCGAGATGGCTTTTGCCCATCTCCTCGGCGAGATAGGCATATTCGACCGTGTTGAACTGTGGTCCGTCACGAAACGTGTCCCAGAAATTCCATAGCTGTCGCGCCTTGGCCTTGGCTTTCAGACCTTCCAGGATCTCTGTCTGCCGGTCGGTAAAGGTCCAGCGGTCGCCCACCGCAACCTCCGCCAGAAATTCGTCATCAAGGGGTGCGATCTCATCCGCGATCATGGTCTTCACGGCTTCTAGAACAGGTTTCAGCCGCGCGGTTTGTCCCAGATCCATCTTGTGCCTCCCAGATTTTGGCGCATTGGCGCATCGGCTTTGTCGGATGTCAATCAATGGCTTGCGCCCGGTCCGTGGTTGCCCACTAATGGCGCCATGAAGGAAGCCGCGACAGGAATAGGGGTCAGCCACGCAGCGCTCGAGGCATATCTGAGCGATGTGATCCCCGAGTTTGAGACACTGCACAGCGTGACCAAATTTGGCACCGGCCAATCCAACCCGACATATCGGTTGGAGGCTGCAAGCGGGGCCTACGTCTTGCGCAGCAAACCGCCCGGCAAGCTTCTGCCGTCCGCGCATGCGGTAGACCGTGAGTTTCGGGTGATGCAGGCGCTGGCAGGCACGGATGTGCCCGTGCCCGAAGTCCTGCATCTGGCCGCGCCCCAAACCTCACCCAGCCGCCGCGCTTTCTTTGTCATGCGCTATCTGCCGGGCCGTATCTTTTGGGATCCCGCCTTGCCCGATCTTCAGGCGGAGGAGCGGACGGCGATCTATGATGCGATGAATGCAGCACTGGCCGCCTTGCATGATGTTGATGTCGATGCCGTGGGATTGTCCGACTTCGGCAAACCGGGCAATTACTTCGCCCGCCAACTGGACCGGTGGAGCAAGCAATACCTTGCCTCGGTCGATGCCCCCTCGGATGCAATGGTTGAGATCATTGACTGGCTCGGTGCACAGATGCCCCCGGATGATGGGGCCGTGTCGCTGGTTCACGGCGATTGGCGTCTGGACAACATGATCTTTGCGCCTCACGCCCCAGAAATCGCGGGAGTGCTTGATTGGGAGTTATCCACCTTGGGCCATCCCATGGCTGATCTGGCCTATCAATGCATGCAATGGCGCCTGCCCAATCAGGGCGATATGCGGGGCCTTGCAGGCATTGACCGCGCCGATTTCGGGCTGCCGAGTGAGGCGGACTACATCGCCGACTATGCGCGCAGACGCGGCCTTGCTGGGATCGACCATTGGCCGTTCTATCTGGTCTTTGCGTTCTTCCGGCTAGCGGCCATTCTGGCTGGTGTCGCCGCACGCGCGGCTGCCGGGAACGCATCAAACCCGCAAATGGCCCGCAAATACGGCGCGGCCGTACCCGCCTTGGCCGCGATGGCCATGATCGTCATTCAGGAAGGCCCGGACGATTAGCCCAGCATGATGCCAATCACCACGGCCATCAATCCGATGACCGAGACCAAAAGCGCCCCTAGATTGATCGGCAAAATGGCAGAGATACGGGCGCGCAATTCTTCATCAGACAGGTTAGCGCGCTTCGCACGAGAGACGGCGACGATACTGTAGACAATCCCGATCAGGCCCAGAAATGACAGGCCCGCCCCAATCCAGACAACGCTTTCCATCACATATCTCCACTTCGCGCGGGGACGTACCCTGCGACAGAGGCAACTGCAAGACTTGCAGCCCCCAGGGTCCGGCGATAGGGAAAGGCACGCCCAATAAGGAGAGCTTTCATGACCGATTCCGTCACCGACGCCCCAACAAATGTTGCAGCACAGGAGTTGCGTCAATTTGTTGAACGGTTCGAGCGGCTGGAGGCGGAAAAGAAAGACATCACCGACGCCCAGAAAGAGGTGATGGCCGAAGCCAAAGGGCGTGGCTACGACACGAAAGTGCTTCGCAAAGTCGTGGCTTTACGCAAGCGCGACGCCAATGATCTGGCTGAAGAAGAGGCGGTTCTGGACATGTATAAAGCGGCTTTGGGCATGTAGGGCTACCGAAACGGCAGCAGCAGTTCGACGCCCTCCATCGCGTCAATCTTTTCAAGATCGCGCTCGTATTGCTCGGTCAGCGCCGTGATGACGGACGGTGTGAACCCCGGTAGCTCGATTTCATAATCCACGGCATCGTCAAGCCCGTGCTGCTCCCAGATATTGGCGATAATTTCTTGGCGCGTTAGGGTCTCAGTTGTCGCTGTATTGTTGAGCGCTTCACGCAATTTCGCCTGTCCGTCAGGGCTCAGCAAATCCCCAATCTGATCCAGTCCGCCGAGCATCTGAGTGTCGAGAGCGACGCCTGATTGCGCCCGGATCAGATCCTCCCATAAAAGCGGACTGTCTTCGTGGCACCAGACAGTCAGCGGCGAGTCCGGTGCGCCCGACTTGATGCGGGCGATGACGTCTGACCAGTTCAAGTCGCTGGGTTGTTGGAAGCCCAGATACGTTTCGAGATCCGCGGCCTGAGCCCGCTGAAAGGTTTCCTGCAGGAAGGTGACCGGATTTCGGATGCTCAGAAACAGCGCGATCTCGTCATCAGGAAACAGGCGGTGCAGCCCGCGCACCTTATGTTCGGCCTGCGGATAAACCATTCCGTGGTCGAAAATGCGCTTCGGGATGCAGATGAAATTGTCATTGCTCAGCACGATGCGGCTGACGCTGTCATCTTCAACAATGGCATCTATCAGGATATCGCGCGTATCCGGGGCAGGGCGGTCGGCACCGAGGTTTTGGATCGTTTCTCTCAGCAGCCGACGGTAACGGCTCGGCCCTGGAACCGATATACCTTGTTGCAGAAGCGTATCGGCATTCTTGAGGATCGACTTCAACAGGCGGTCTTCGTCGGTGCAATTGGCGCCAATATGAAATGCGATCTGCATGATGCGGGCTTGGCCTGTCTTCGTGAGCGTCGCGCCAACATAATCGGTTTCGACGGCAGCGAAACCGGATTTGCGCAAGCCATCAGGATTGAACGTACTGCGGACGCCGCGTTTTTTCTCAGACAAACCACAATCGGCATTGCACTAACGACTCTTCGCCTGCTATACGCCGCCAAGCTGACGAGTCAGCATTGCAGCAATGCACAGTGCCCCTATAGCTCAGCTGGTAGAGCAACTGATTTGTAATCAGTAGGTCCGCGGTTCGAGTCCGTGTGGGGGCACCAGTAAATCCCATAAAATGCTGATAAAAAACATAAAAATTCGGCAAGAAATTCTCAGACCCCCGTTTAGTCCACCTTTTCTGCCGCGATGTCATGTGCCCTTATGTTACGCTAAGCGCATGTCGATTGAATCAACCGGCGGTTAAGGCGACCTATAGCTGCGGCAATCATGGTGCATCTGCGTGCAGCGCTCGACGAAATCGAAGCGATAAGCGAGGAACTAGAAGACATGCCAGAGCTCGAGCCAATATGGAGCGAAGATGAACAAGAAGTCCGGAGCACCGAAAGATGCTGCTGACAAGCTGGTTAAAGACATCAAACGCAAGACGCACAGACACTCTTCGGCTGAAGAGATGTGCATGGTCGCGACGACTTGCTTCGCGACTTGCACGAAGGCACCAGCCTCGTCGACTTCGCCCCCACGTCCAACGTCGGCAAGCCGGTGCTTTATTGACGAATTACTTTCTATAAGCGAAGTGCTTCGCCGTTGTTGGCGTCATGATGCGCGGCGGGTTTGCTCTCGCTTTTCAAGGGCGCGGTTGACCGCCCGTGCGATGATCCTTTCCTCGTCCGTTGGGACCACCATGACACGGGTTGCGCCTTGTCCAATCTCCAGAGCATTCGCTTCGTTGGCTCTATCGTTGACCGACAAGCCGAGATAGCCCAGACCTTCGATAATCCTTTGCCGGATGGGCGCCGCGTTTTCGCCGATGCCGCCGCAGAAAACCAGCGCATCAATGCCCCCCAAGACGGCCGTCATTGCCCCCACCTCTCGCCGTGCGCGAAAGACGTAGTAGTCAATCGCCTCTGCCGCTTCTGGCGCATCGGAGGCCAGAAGGCTGCGCATATCGCTCGATATGCCCGAAAGGCCCAAGAGCCCGCTATCCTTGTAAAGCATGTGCAAAACATCGCGCGGATCCATGCCTTTCTGTTCGATCAGATAGAGCAGCACACCGGGGTCGATCTGTCCGCAACGGGTGCCCATGGGCAGACCGTCCAGCGCCGAAAAGCCCATGCTGGAGCCAACGCTTTTGCCGTTCCGAACCGCACACATTGACGCCCCGTTGCCGAGATGTGCAATAACGATCCGGCCGGCATGGAGGTCGGGATGTAGCCGTTCAACAACGCCGGTGATGTAGTCGTAACTCAGCCCGTGAAAGCCGTATCGGCGCACACCCTGATCGTAGAAGCGACGTGGGATCGCGAAAGTATCGTTGGCCCAAGGGTGGCCACGGTGAAAAGCGGTGTCAAAACAACCGATCTGCACCGCGTCGGGAAATGCTGCCTGAGCGGCTTCCACACCCGCAAGGTTATGTGGTTGGTGCAATGGGGCGAGCGGCGTAAAGTCTTGCAGTTTCTCCAACACTGCGGGGGTCAGCACCATCGGATCGGCAAAATCGGGCCCGCCATGGACGATGCGGTGGCCGACCCCACTAATGTTCAAGCCCGGCATCAGAGCACGTAAGGCCGCGATCACTTGGTCCAACGCGGCGGCTGGCGTGGTGGCGGTGACGTTCTGCTTCGTTTTTGCCCCGTCTTTCTCGACGATGAGTTGCGCCTCGGCACCGATCCCGTCAACCTGGCCATACAGCAGCACTATTGGCTCCTCGGCATTCTCATAAAGCCCGAATTTCAGCGATGAGGACCCGGTATTCAGCGTCAGGATCAGGCTCATGCCAGACGGCTCTTGTTGAACAGCATCGCAATCGCAGCAGAGGCGACGCGCGTGCGTGCATCGTCCGCACGGCTGGTGAGGATGATTGGCACCTGTGCACCCAGGACGATGCCCGCAGCCTCTGCCCCTGCCAGATACATCAGTTGCTTGGCGATCATATTGCCCGCCTCTAAATCAGGAGCAACGAGGATATCAGCCTGTCCGGCCACAGGCGAAGTGATCCCTTTTGTCGCCACCGCGCGCATGGAAACAGCGTTGTCAAAGGCCAGCGGGCCATCCAGCACACCACCTCTGATCTGGCCACGATCGGCCATTTTGCACAATGCACCTGCCTCGACCGTTGATGGGATGCGCGGTGTGATCGTCTCAACCGCGGATAACAGTGCGACTTTGGGCGTCTCGATCCCGATGGCGCTGGCTAGATCAATCGCGTTTTGGACGATATCTGCCTTGGTCTGCAGGTCCGGCGCGATGTTGATGGCGGCATCCGTGATCAACAGTGGTTTGGGATAGGTTGGTACGTCCATGACATAGACATGACTCATCCGGCGTTCGCTGCGCAGACCTCCGGTTTTGGAAACAACGGCAGACATGATCTCATCGGTATGCAATGCACCTTTCATCAACGCGCGCGCGCGGCCGTCGCGCACCAGCGCGACCGCTGCTTCCGCAGAGGCATGGCTATGCTCTGTATCGATGATTTGGGTACCGGTAAGATCCAGCCCCTCAGCCGCTGCCACACCGGTAATTCGCGCTTTCGGACCCACGAGCAGGGGTTCGACCAACCCGATGTCACGAATTTTCAGTGCAGCGCCGAGGCTATCTGCATCGCAGGGATGCACAACGGCGGCGGTCAGGGGCGGTAGCTTCAGCGCCTCTTCCAACAGGTGATCGTAGCCGCCACCCTTTCGATGCATCACAAGATCCGGCATCACGACGCGCGGGCGTTTGATTTTTTTGTCGGGTGCAATCACGACAGCTTGTCCGCTGATGACCGGTTTGTCATCGCCATTGGTACAGAGACAATCCAGCGTCAGTCGCTTTTTCTCTTCATCTTTTTCAGCGACCGTGACACGGACGGTCACAGTGTCCCCGATCCCCACGGGTTTGAGGAACTTCAGTGATTGATTGAGGTAGATCGTGCCTGGACCGGGCAATTTCGTGCCCAGCACGTTGGAAATCAGCGCCCCCCCCCACATGCCGTGGGCAATGACTTTGTGAAAAATGTCAGCCTCGGCGAATTCCTGATCCACATGGGCTGGGTTTACATCGCCCGACACAACGGCAAAGGCGTCGATATCCTGTGCTGTCAGCGTACGGACAAGCTCTGCATAGTCGCCGACAGCAATCTCATCAAACGGACGATTTTCGATATAACCCAGGGCGGCGTCATGATCAGACGACATGATGACCACCATCGATATAGGCGGTGTTGCCAGTCACGGAACGGGCGAAGTCTGACACGAGGCAGGCGGCCATGGCACCCACCTCCTCAATCGTTGTCAGACGGTGCATGGGCGCACGGGCTTTGGCGTCTTCGATAAGTTCATCGAAATGATCAATGCCCGAGGCCGCACGTGTTTGCAGCGGACCGGGCGAGATCGCGTTTACGCGAATGCCCTTGGGCCCAAGTTCGGTGGCCATATAGCGGGCGGTCGCTTCCAATGCAGCTTTGACCGGGCCCATGATGTTGTAGTTCTCCACGACTTTTTCGGCGCCATGATAAGACACCGTCAGGATCGTCCCGCCATCTGTCATCAGCGGCTCGGCACGCTTTGTCAGCCGGATCAGTGAATGGACCGAGATATCCATTGCAAGGCCGAACCCGTCCTGCGAGCAATCCACAACACGACCGTGCAGATCATCACGCGGACAAAAGGCGATTGAATGGACGAGGAAGTCGAGTTTGCCCCATTTCGCAGCGACCATATCGAACACGCCATCCATCTGTGCAGGATCGGTAACGTCAAGGGGCATAAATAGTGCTGCATCAACGCCTTGCGCCACAGGTTCGACAAATCGTTTCGCCTTTTCAGATTGATAGGTCAGCGCAAGATCGGCGCCTGAGGCGCGAAAGGCGCGCGCGCAACCCGCTGCGATAGACTGATCATTGGCGACGCCGACAACCAGCCCTTTGCGGCCGGTGAGGAAGTCTGTGTTGGGAAGCATGGGCTACTCCATTTTGACATAAGACCCCGGCGCGTCCTCCAGCGCGCCCGTGATTTTTGGTGGTTTGATCCTCTTGCCCGAATGCTCGGACAACCAGGTGGTCCAGGCGAGCCACCAGCTCCCCTCGTTGAGTTCGGCCTCCTCAAGCCAGTCATCCGGGGTCAGGGCCTTTTCCTGATCCCGTGTCGTGTGCAGACGGAAATGGCGGCGCGGATGGCCAGGTTTGGACACAACCCCCGCATTATGCCCGCCATTGGTCAGCGCAAAGGTCACGTCGGCGTGGCCAAGGTTATGGATTTTGAAAACCGACCGCCATGGCGCGATGTGGTCTGTTTCTGTGCCGACGCCAAAGACCGGTATACGAATATCACGCAGTGACACCGCATGGCCATCAACATGGTAGCGACCGGCGGCAAGGTCATTGTTCAAAAACATCTGGCGCAGATATTCCGAATGCATGCGTGCGGGCATGCGGGTGCTGTCGGCATTCCACGACATCAAATCGTTCATCGCCCCGTCACCTTCACCCATCAGATACTTGCGGATCATCTGCGACCAAATCAGGTCGTTTGAGCGGAGCATTTGAAAGGCGCTCATCATCTGGCTGGCATCCAGAAAGCCTTGCGCCTGCATCACATCCTCAAGAAACGACACCTGGCTTTCATTGATGAACAACATCAACTCGCCCGCTTCGCTAAAGTCCGTTTGCGCCGCAAGCAGGGTCATGCTGGCCAGGCGGTTGTCATTGTCGCGCGCCATTTTTGCGGCGGCGATTGATAATAGCGTACCACCCAGACAATAGCCTGCTGCATGGACCTGTGCGGTCTTTGTTGTCTGGGTGATATGGTCGATGGCGGCCAATGGACCGCTTTCTAGATAGTCCGTCATGCCAAGATCGGCATCGGCGGCGTCCGGGTTGCGCCAGGAAATGGCAAACACGGTAAAACCCTGCTCCGTCAGGTATTTGATCATCGAGTTTTCAGGGCTGAGATCCAGAATGTAGTATTTCATAATCCAAGCTGGGACGATCAGCACCGGCTCTGGATGTACCGCTTCCGTTGCAGGAAGATACTGAATCAGTTCCATCAGATGATTGCGATAGACAACCTTGCCCGGTGTCACAGCCACGTCGCGCCCAACTTTCTTGTTCGGTGTCGCGGCTTTGTCCTTTCCAACCTTTTGCAGGTCGGCCAAGTAGGTCTGTAGGCCCGCCACAAGACTGCCGCCAAGGGTCTCTCGCAGACGATCCTGGGCTTCGGGGTTGGTCAGCAGGAAATTGCTCGGCGCGAAGGCGTCCAGTATTTGACGTCCCATAAAGGTCATGGCCCTGTCATGTCTAGAATCAAGGCCCGGCACATTGGATGTGGCTGCATCAACCAGCTCTTCAATTAGCAAAAAACCCTGAGCCAGTGCGGCGAACGGGGCGCTATTCCAACTGTCGTGGCGAAAGCGTCGATCCGAGTCTGCCGGTGCGGTGGGGCGGGCATCCGGGTCATCAGGACAGCCAGCCATCACAAATTGAGCCCAATCGGCCCAGGCACCTTGCGCCATGTGCAAAAGTTCGACCTGTTTGTCCGGCGCAAGTGATAGGTGCGTTGCCCAATCGGCCCACATCGTCACGATAGCTGCGGGCGACGTGCCACCCAGTGTCTTGGCAAATGACATCCGCAAAGGGCGGCGATCTGTGGTGGTGTTCAACGACTGATCCA
Organism: Cognatiyoonia sp. IB215446; assembly: GCF_033963825.1. Classification (NCBI taxonomy): domain Bacteria; kingdom Pseudomonadati; phylum Pseudomonadota; class Alphaproteobacteria; order Rhodobacterales; family Paracoccaceae; genus Cognatiyoonia; species Cognatiyoonia sp. IB215446. The sequence continues at coordinate 1,453,692 of NZ_JAXBMD010000001.1, forward strand.
ACATGCACCTCGTATCATTGCGGGAAAACGTCTTTTTTCTTCTAGGCATACTTTGTGACCGGCAGACGACGCTAGGTTCGGTGCACGCCAACGACCTCAATCGTGGAGATTTTCGAGACATTGCCCGCTGAAGCCACGCGGAAACTCATTCAAGAGGCACACATGTGATCTATTTTGCGCTGACACGAGCGACTAGCAGCGAAAGAGTCCGGTATCTGGTCTAGCTAATGCTCTATTTGCGAATGATCGCTCTCAAGCATAAGCTATGGAACAGTTCAAAAGGCGCGGCACATGGGAGATTGCGCGGCGTCAGCCAAGTCCAGACGTCGAAGTTCGGTTTGTCCGCCTAGCGGTCACCTAGCCGGCCTATCCAATTTTCCCTTTGGGCTTATGTCGTTGACCCCCCGCTTGATCAAGGCGCTGTTCGCTGGTTCAATTTTCGCAAACCTCCGCAGTGAACAAGCTGAGAACGCTACAACGCCCATTGCGGGGATTTTCCGTGCACAGTTGAGACCCACAACAACTCATTGAGACGGCAAAAATATATTGTTACCTGAACAACTTTTTGGAAACTTGGTTTTTCCCTTGTGGGCAAGAGGTTTAGTACATAGAAGCGAATGCGGAGACGTGGCCGAGTGGTCGAAGGCGCTCCCCTGCTAAGGGAGTAGGCGGGAAACCGTCTCGAGGGTTCGAATCCCTTCGTCTCCGCCACCTACCACTTCTTTATATTGCCGTTCGTTGCCGTTGAGCGCTCTATGCTGCTGTATTTGTTAGTTTATCGGTATTCATTGTTGCGTTTCATTTCTCTTCGATTACACTCATTTCCATTCATTGCGTGGTAGAAAACGTGGTATTTCATGGCAGCTCTAAGCGGGAAGCTAACGAAAAATCTGGTGCGAACCCTCGGCCCCGGTCGCCACGGTGACGGGAGCGGTTTGTACCTTGTGGTCGATCCATCCGGTGCTCGGCGCTGGATCGTCCGTGTCACAGTAAAGGGCCAGCGCAACCGCGAAGGCAAACCGCTGCGCACGGACTTCGGTTTGGGCGGTGCCGACGTCGTGACCCTGAACGAAGCGCGAGACCGAGCCTTGGAGTATCGCCGCCTCGCCAAGCAGGGCATCAATCCTCGCTACAACGGACGCCAAGAAATCCCCTGCTTCGAAGAGATCGCGCGCCAGGTCCATATCGAGCGATTGCCAACATGGAAGAACCCTAAGCACGGTCAGCAGTGGATCAACACACTTGCCGAGTATGCCTTCCCTAAGATCGGGCGGTTGCCGGTATCTGAGGTCGGCCAACCCGAGGTACTGCAAGTCCTGCTCCCAGTCTGGACCGAAAAACACGAAACAGCCAAACGCCTCGCTCAACGGATCAAAGCCGTACTAGACGTGGCAAAGTCCAAAGGCTTCCGAGACGGCGAGAACCCCGTGACTACGATCCGCGACGCCCGTGTGCTGCCGCCGGTCAAACAGAAGGTGCAGCACCACAAAGCGATGCACTGGAAGGATGTTCCAGCGTTTTATGCTGAACTGGCAACCAAAGATGCAATGGCCGCAAAGGCGCTGATGTTCACGTGTCTGACAGCCAGCCGTACCAGTGAAGTTCTGCACGCCCGTTGGGAAGAGTTTGATTTCGACGACAAGTTGTGGACCATTCCGGCTGGGCGCATGAAGGCGGATCAAGAGCACCGTGTCCCGCTAACCGACGAGATGCTTGCGATCATTGAGCCACTCGAAGCGCTTCGCTCGGAGGTGGTGTTTGAAGGGCAGAAGAGACATCGGCCAATGTCAAACATGGCAATGCTCATGCTGCTGCGTCGAATGAAAGTTGAGGGGATCACAGTCCATGGGTTTCGATCAGCGTTCCGGGATTGGGCAGCAGAACAGTCTGGGTTCAGTCGAGAGTTGGCCGAAATGAGCCTTGCGCATCAAGTCGGCTCAGAGGTCGAACGCGCTTACGCACGATCCGACTTGCTAGAGAAAAGGCGTGCTCTTCTAGAGGCATGGTGCCGTTTCATTGACAGCAGCCGCGATGCCTGAACTTCTAGTGCCATCCGAAGGCTATCCCTTTATCGCTTCAGCCGAAGCTCAGTGGCTTGCCGTAGAAACGCTTTTTCTTTGCCGGTCCAAAAAATTGAAATTTGAGCGAACTTACCTTGGGATGCTTTCATACTATTACAAAGCTTGGGCAATGGCAGACTTCGACGAGGGCAACTCGCTAAACGCGAAAACTCACTACAACATATTAGACAAAACTGAAGAGCTGCGGCACGACATACGCAATCCTAGCAAAATCGTACTCGATGTCATTCTGAACGACGTTCAGCCACTGAGGATGGTTTTGGAGGCAGTGTTGCAGGGGCAAAGCAAAGAAGAAGCAAAAAAGACAGTGTCGGATAGCCTGCAGAGACTCGACACAATGAGGGGCGATTTTTTGAAGGACCCCGAGTTCAAAGAAGATTTGCCAAGAGCTTTAAAGCAAACCGGAACTGATCGACTCGACGGGCTTTGGCGGAAGTATGCAGACATTCTGCACTATGTCATTCTGTGGAGAGCTGGTTATCAGCATGCCCGACTAAGTAACGACCTTGAGCCAGTGCAAGGCGAACAGCAGGCGGTGGACTTCTTGAGAGAGCGTTTCGCATCTCAGAAGAGAACAAACCCCATAAAGATGAAGGAGCCTTTGTACCTTCGATTTGTTCGGGCGTCGGCATGAAAAAATAGATTCCTGAAAACTGTTTAAGGAATTCAAACTGCGCTGCATGTGCCAGCATTCGGTCAAATCCAATCTGTACGGAGGCTCCGAATGCGACCTGACATCTTTGAGAACGACCGAATTTACGATGACAATGACGCAGAACTTGATGTCATCGCGCCGCGCAACAAGCGGGCCCAATGGCGACATCGTCGAGTGGGCCCGAGTTTTTTGCGCTTTGGGCGACGAATAAAATACCATGGCGCTGACCTTAACGCATGGGTTCAACAGGCTCGTGTCGTTAACGAAATTCCGGCTCCCTAGAACGAACAAAACCCCGCGCAAGCGAGGCTTCGTCCAGTGGTTCTAGCATGCCAACAATACCGAAATTTCGCTCGCAAATCAAACCAAACTGACAGGCATATGTGTGGTTGTAGGCCCCATGTTGCAGCAACAAGAGCGAAGGATGCGATCTTTTGGGACAGATGAAATACATCAAATCGAGAGCTGACATTCACAGATCGGATGGCATGGCTACCCAGAGCAAAAATCACCGCACGCTCAATAGCAGAATTTTTGTGTGGAAGTGCCGTCCGCGTCAGCGAATATGATCCAGAAAGCAAGCACGGCCCTGAGGTCATAGAAGAGCTCAGAAGGTTCATCGTTCAAGCAAAACATAAGCATCCGGACCTTGATGCTGCGATGATTGATGAAGTTCGCCGCCAGCGGCTCGAAGAAGTGCCGGAAGTAAAAGACATCTGCTTTGGCTTGTTCGACTATAGCACGGTGCCCGCACGGTGCCCTCATGATAGCCCCACGATGCTGCCACAGGAAAGGAAAGCAGAGTCAGAAAAAGGAAAAGAAAAAGGAAATCGCGTCACGCCAATTGATTTGGCTCAGTATCCGCCGAAAGCCGAGACACTCGATAGCTTGGTGGCGCGGGAGGCACGAGCTGCTGGGAAAGGCCAATGAGCAGCCTGTATCAACATTGGCATCGCGGACTGGTTAGAAGAACCGGTAGACAAGCCGAGCAAGGTTACGCTTGTGCCTACGGCACCGCACCTTGTGAGGGAATGGGTCCACCCCTTCTGTTGGTCTACTACGCGATCCTGGCCGTGTTTTTTCCGAACATGAGCGACAGCATGTCCGCGTCGGCGTTGAAGTTCTATCCTTTCGTCCTTTTGCCTGCCGCGTGGTGGATTTCCACAAGATTGACCGCTTGGGCACAGGAGCGCGCAGAGCGTGTCTCCAAGGAGGTCGAACAGGCGTTGGTGGCCGCTGGAATTACATCGGACACCAAGGTTCGTGACATCCATGGTGTCAGACAGGTGGCGCTGGCCTAGCCAGAAAAGACATTGGGTGCCACGCGGCGGACCCCGCCTTGGAGCGTATTGCAAATTTTGAGATTAGCCATGAAGCACTGGTACACCGCCGACACGCATTTCGGCCATGACAACATCATCAAGCATTGTGCTCGCCCGTTTGAGTCAGCGAGCCACATGGATGCTGTTTTGCTCGAAAACCTCGCCTCGAAGATCGGCCCGCAAGACGCTTTGTGGATAGTTGGAGATTTTGCTTTCGGGCCTAAGGCCAAAGATCGCAAGTGGTTGTCGAACCTTTTTTCCCGGCTGCCGGGCGCGGAGAAGCACCTTGTCGTTGGAAATCATGACGGCGAGGCTACGCAAGCTTTGCCCTGGACCTCTGTCACTCATTTGACCGAGGTGGCGGACGGAACTGGCGCACCTTCGGTCCTATGCCACTACCCGATGATCACCTGGCACAAGGCCCGCAAAGGCGCGCTCCAACTTTTTGGCCACGTTCATGATCAATGGACGGGGAGCCGAAATGCGGTGAATGTTGGGGTGGATGTCTGGGGCTATGTACCTGTGACGATCCGAGACATTCAGCAAAGAGCCAGGACGCTTCCGGTCAACAAGCATTGGGACGATGTGGAGCGCAATGCGGAGATAAATTGAGCGCACGCTAGTGGCTTGTTCCAGAATGAATTTTAAGCAATCGTGTGTGAATGAATGCAACCGAAAGTAATTTTCAATTTCTCGATACTCTTGACGAGCAACTGGTCAATTTGGGCCGCCTCGCTGAGAGTTACTTCCATGACGATCCCAGCACTTCAATTATCAAACTCCGTCAGTTCTGTGAGCATTTATCTCAACGACATGCAGCAAAGGTGGGCATCGAATTCGAAGCCGGGGAGTCTCAATCTGAATTGCTGCGCACGCTGAAATTCGAACGTGCAGCACCAGAAAAGGTCCTCGATGTTTTTCACCACGTCCGAAAGCTTGGAAATGACGCAGTTCACGGAGGCAAAGGAAATCATCGGCAGGCACTAACAGCGCTCAAAATGTGCGTACAGCTTGGGGTGTGGCACGTCCGGTCAGCGACAAAGGATAACACATTCTCGGTTCCTCCTTTCTTGCCGCCTACCGCTCCAGAACAAGTGGCTGAAGAGCTACGAAATGAGATCGATAGGCTGCGGGCAGAGCGGAACGATGCAATTTCAACAGCCCAAAAAGCGGCCGAGGCGGAACAAGCCGCGCAGAGGGTAGCAGAGACGGCATCTGAGCGAGCCAATCGCGAGGCAGAAGAGCGTCGTATTTGGGAGGATTTGGCTAAGGAGGCAGAAGTTAAGCTGAATGACTTCGTCTCGAAAGCTTCCAAAGACGACAAGCTCGAGCAAAGCGCATTTCTGTCAGCGTCAATGTCTGCTGATGGGGCAATTGATTTGGACGAACAGTCCACACGCGCTTTGATTGATCAGCAACTAAGAGATAGAGGTTGGGAAGCCGATAGCATCGAGCTCCGCCATTCCAAAGGAACCCGTCCAGTCAAGGGTCGCAACATGGCCATTGCTGAGTGGCCGACGGAGCATGGACCAGCCGATTACGCTCTGTTTGTCGGAGAAGTTTGCCTCGGCATCGTAGAGGCCAAGCGATACAGAAAGAATGTTTCGGCTGCCATTGACCAAGCTGAACGTTACTCGGCAGGTTTTGGCACGCAAGGGAGCGCTCAGATTTGGGATGAACGTTTCCGAGTTCCGTTCTTGTTTGCTACAAATGCTCGGCCTTACCTGAAACAAGTCGAGACCGAGAGCGGCATTTGGTTCCGAGATGCAAGGCGTGCACAGAACCACCGACGTGCTCTAATGGATTGGTTCACGCCCGACGAACTTGCCTCGCAAATGGAGGTCGAGAAAGAAGCGGCGCAAGATGCACTCAAGGCGCGTAGCTTTGACTTCGGCTTCCAATTGAGGCCCTACCAAAAAACTGCGATCCAGAAAGTTGAAGAGACCCTTTCAACAGAACAGCGCGAAATGCTTGTGGCAATGGCAACTGGCACCGGCAAAACCAAGCTAGCCATAGCCATGCTTTACCGCCTGCTGTCGACTAAGCGTTTTCGACGGGTTTGCTTCGTGGTCGACCGATCCGCTCTCGGCACGCAAACCAGTGACGAGTTCACGAGTACGGCCATCGAAGGGCCAAAGACGTTTGGTCAGTTGTTTGGAATCAAGGGCCTCGAGGACATCAAGCCGGACCCTGAAACTCGCGTTCACATCTGCACGATTCAGGGTTTGGTCAAACGAGTCCTCTACAACGATGAACCCGCCGACGTCCCGCCCATTGGCCAGTATGACTTGATGGTTATCGACGAGTGCCATCGAGGCTATCTGCTGGACCGTGAGATGTCGGATGCAGAGCTTAGTTTTAGAAGTCAGGACGACTACGTTTCCAAGTATCGCAGGGTGTTAGAGTATTTTGACGCAGTGAAAATTGGGCTGACAGCGACTCCGGCCCTTCATACAGCTCAGATTTTCGGCGAGCCAATCTACACCTATACCTATCGTGAGGCAGTAGTGGATGGCTGGCTTATCGACCATGAGCCCCCCACCAGATTTGAGACAGCCCTGAGCGCTGCAGGCATCAAGTTTGAGGCCGGTGAGGCGATGGAAGTACTTGATGCAAGCACGGGCGAGATTGACGAAACCACGGCACCTGACGAGCTGAACTTTCAGGTCGAGGTTTTCAACAGAAAGGTCATCACACAGCCATTCAATCGTGTTGTTGCGGAGGAACTCGCGAAACACATCGATCCAAGCCTTGAGGGGAAGACCCTCATTTTTGCTGTGACTGATGCGCATGCGGATATTGTGGTTGCGGAGCTCAAGAAGGCCTTTGCAGCGCAGTACGGAGAGATCGAAGACGCAGCCATCCGCAAGATCACAGGCAGCGTTGACAAGGTCGGCAAGCTGATCAGGTCCTTTAGGAACGATGCTTTCCCTCAGATAGCTGTAACAGTCGATCTTTTGACCACTGGCATCGACGTTCCAAAGATCACAAATCTTGTTTTCATTCGGCGAGTAAACAGTCGCATCCTATATGAGCAGATGCTTGGGCGCGCCACTCGGCGGTGTGATGAAATTGGGAAGGACGTCTTTAGGATCTTCGACGCTGTTGATCTATACGCGTCGCTTCAGGACATGACCCAGATGAAGCCCGTTGCAAGCAACCCTTCATTGAGGTTTGAGCAGCTCTTTGACGAGTTGGCGACCGTGGAAGAAGCCGAGCAACAAGAGCTCATCCGAGATCAGATTTTGGCAAAACTGCACCGCAAGCTTAGGAATATGCCAAGCAAGATTAACGAAGCGTTGACTGAAGCTACCGGCGAAACGGCTGAACAGCTCAGAGATCGTTTGCGGAATGCATCCCCCAAAGCGACTGCTGAATATGCCAAGAAGTACACGAGCATCGGCAAAATTCTCGACTGGAAGCCAGAGGGATCGGGTCCAAATCTCATCCCGATCTCGGAACACGAAGATGAAATGAGATCTGTCACGACCGGCTATGGTGACTACTCGAAACCAGAGGACTTTCTCGACACCTTCTCCTCCTATGTGAAGAACAACCAAAACAAGATCGCCGCACTGAACGTTGTTGTTCAGCGTCCACGCGACCTTACCCGTGGACAGCTTCGCAGTTTGCGTCTGGAGCTCGACAAGATGGGCTTCTCCGAGACATCGCTAAGAAAAGCATGGTCCGACGCATCCAATGAAGACATCGCCGCTTCAATCATCGGGTTTATTCGCCAGGCAGCAATCGGCGATCCCTTGATACCTTTTGATGAAAGGGTGCAGGCTGCGACAAAAGCCATCCTCTCGAAGGCCAGCTGGACCTCGCCACAGAAGACTTGGCTTCGGAGGATCGCTGATCAGATCGCGCAAGAGATCGTTGTTGATCGCGAAGCGATTGACCAAGGTACATTTCAAGCCCAAGGAGGCTTCAACCGGCTCAACAAGGTCTTTAATGGCCAGCTGGAAGCCATCTTATCGGACTTTAACGAAGAACTCTGGAAAACGAGCGCATGAATCCAAATACCGCTGAAATCGTCGCCAAGCTATGGAAGGAGTGTAAGACGCTCCAGTCGGCAGGCGTATCTTACAGCAACTATGTCAACGAACTGACATACCTCCTCTTCTTAAAGATGTTGGAGGAAACCGGACAAGAGAATCGGCTTCCAAACGGACATTGCTGGAGCAAGCTCGCCAAGATGGAAGGTGGGGATCAGCTCGAGTACTACAAGTCGATGTTGTTGGAGTTGGGCAACCCGAAAAAGACGAAAGACCCTGTCACACTAGCCATCTTCACAGATGCGATGACCCACCTTCGCCTGCCCAAAGATTTGAAGACGCTGACTACCAACATCGACAAGCTTGACTGGTTCACCGCTAGGGAAGATGGCTTGGGTGATCTTTACGAAGGCCTCCTCGAGAAGACGACATCGGCGACGAAATCCAAGGCTGGTCAGTACTTCACCCCGCGTGCGCTGATTGATTCAATCATACGCCTGATCAAGCCCAAGCCGGGTGAGGTCATACAGGACCCGGCTGCTGGTACCGGCGGCTTTCTCATTGCTGCAGATCATTACATCAAAGATGAGACTGACGACCTTTTCAAACTCTCTGATGCCGAGGGCCACTTTCAAAGACACCAAGCCTTCGTAGGTCACGAATGGGTGCCAGATACCCACAGACTCTGTGTCATGAACATGCTGCTGCATGGTATTGAAAACATTGTTGGATGTGAGGACAGCTGCGCTCCGCAAGGAGAGCACTTGGGCCGTGCGGATGTGATCCTCACCAACCCGCCGTTCAACAAGATGTCGGGCAACGTAAACCGCCCTGACTTCACGTTGACCGCGGGCGAACGTGTCGGGCCGATGCCTTTCCTCGAGCACGCTATTCGAAGCCTAAAACTACATGGTCGTTGCGCAATCGTTATGCCCGACAACATTCTGTTCGGGGATGGTGTGGGGACTGAGCTGCGTCGCTTCCTTATGGCGAACTGCAATTTGCACACGATCCTCCGACTGCCAACAGGGATTTTCTATGCGCAAGGCGTCAAAACCAACGTCATGTTCTTCAGCCGTGAGACCAAGAAAATCATGCCTGCTGATCATAAAAAGCAGGCGACCAAGGAAGTCTGGTTTTACGACCTCCGCGCCAACATGCCGTCATTCGGCAAGACCAATGCACTGACCGACAAGCACTTTGAAGAATTTGAGAAACTCTTCGGCGATGATCCGTTGGGCGCATCCGACCGTGAAGAACAAGGCGAAGACGGCCGCTGGCGCAAGCTAACGCGCGAACAGATTGCGGAACGCGGTGACAACCTCGATTGGACTTGGTTGCGCGATGAAAGCGGTGACCCTGAAGACGACATGACCGACCCAGATGAGATCGCGGCGGCGATCATGGGGCATCTGCGCGCCGCGCTGGATGAAATCGAAGCTCTAAGTGAGGAACTGGAAGACGCGCCTGAACCCGAGGCCGCCGAATGAGTGCGGGCGACACATTCGGGCGCACGATCCAGCTGTTCCTTGTAGATGGCAAGCCGACTGGTCTGCGCAAAGCGACCATCCACGGTTGGACGGGGCTGCTGTTTGTCAGCGGGGCCTCCGCCTTTGGTGACCTGACCGCGCGGGAGGAAGTTGATCGCACGGGCGTTTATATCCTCTCTGGTCCTGATCCTGAGAAGGCGAGAGCCACGCGCGTCTATATCGGCTCGGGCAATTCCGTGGCCGAACGGATCAAGCAGAGCGCCCTGAAGCGCGACTTCTGGGAAACGGCGATCACCGTCACCACCAGCGACGACGACCTGTCGAAGGGCCATGCCGAGTACCTTGAAGCGCGACTGATCGAGCTGACCTCACAAGCCGGGCGCGTGACGCTCGACAATGGTACGCAGCCCGATACCAGCCGTCGCAGGCTGCCCGAGGCGGACGTGGCGAATATGGAGCAATTCTTAGCAAACCTGCGGATAATCCTTCCGGTAATCGGGCTGGACATGCTCAAGCCGCAACCGCGCGCTGTGACGCAAATTGCCAAACCGGTGGAGGAACGAACCACGGGCGATGTCCAGTTTGAAATCCGCCACAAGAGCGGCGTTCAGGCCACGGCAGTGGAGGAAGACGGCGAATTCATCGTGCTGGAAGGGTCAGAGGCGCTGACCGGCACAGGCTATGTCCAGCAAAGCTATGGCGGTTTGAAAGAGAAGCTGATCGCAGATGGTGTGCTGATCCCGCATGGGGCGGACAGGCAGCGCTTTGCCAAGCCGTGGTCGTTCAACAGCCCCTCGGCAGCCGCAGCAATCGTACTGGATCGCAATAGCAACGGTCGGGTTGAGTGGAAGGTGAAAGGGTCTAAGCAGACCTATCATGACTGGCAGCAGCAGCGGGCAGCTCAGCAGGAGGCTGCTGGATGAGTGAGCTTCCTCTCGGCTGGGCCGATACAACCTTAAAATTTGCCTGTTCGAAAATAACGGATGGTACCCATCACTCGCCTGTAAACCTTCCTACCGGCGAGTTCATGTATGTCACGGCCAAAAATATTAAGAGGTGGGGATTAGACTTGTCTAACATCTCCTTTGTGAATGCCGAAACACATGACGAAATCTATAGTCGTTGCCCAGTGGAAAAGGGTGACGTGCTGTATATCAAAGATGGCGCAACCACCGGCCTAGCAATAATAAATCCCTTAGATGAGCCATTTTCGTTGCTCTCTAGCGTCGCTTTGCTGAAGCCTGAGCATGACGCATTGAGTGCAGGTTTTCTGAAGTACTGGCTTAATTCGCCAATTACGCTGAAGATGATGGTAGGGCAGATGACGGGAACCGCAATCCGACGACTTACCCTCACGAAAATCTCGTCCCAGTCAATAGCGCTCCCGCCGCTCCCGGAGCAAAAGCGGATTGTGAGGAAGCTCGACACCCTCAGCGCTCATACCACCGCTACCCGGACACACCTCAACGCCATCGCAAAGCTGGTGGGACGGTATCGCGATCAAGTTATAAAGGCGGCTTACAGTGGCAGGCTGGCTTCGCCCAACGAGGACCGGCAGTCTTTCGAACAGGAAGGGTTTTGGGATCTTCCGGAAAGCTGGGAATGGAGAACAATTGAGGATGTTGCAGAAATCCAGCTCGCTTTGACACCCGTAGCAGACATACAAGAGCTACCTCACATTGCGCCGGACAACATTGAAAAGAACACCGGCCGACTTCTGCCATACAATACGATTGCCGAAGACGAAGTCATCAGTGCCAAGCATCGTTTCTACCAAGGTCAAATCGTCTATTCAAAGATCCGACCATACTTGCGCAAGGCAATCTTGCCAGAATTCAACGGTGCGTGCAGTGCTGACATGTATCCGGTACGCCCCCGCGATTGTTGTGATATCAAGTATCTATTCTATTGGTTGTTGAGCGCTGAGTATGCCTATTTTACTGGCTTAAGCGAAGGGCGTACGGTGCTTCCGAAGATAAACAAAAAGCAAATGAATGCTTCGCCAATACCTTGGTGCCCAATTGACGAACAGGCTAAAATCGTCCGCTGGATCGAAGCAGCTTTTAGAAAGATCGACCTCTTGGCTTCCGAAGCAGAGAAGGCCCTAAAGCTCACAGACCGTCTGGATGAGCGCATCCTCGCTAAAGCTTTCGCAGGTGAGCTAGTCCCTCAAGACCCGAACGAGGAACCGGCCAGCGTGCTGCTCGACCGCATTCGGGAAGAAAGAGCGACTACACCGAAGCAAACAAGGCGAGCTTCCACGGGACGGAAGAAAGCAAGCACAAGTAAGAAAAAGGCGGATGAAATGAACGACAAAAAACGGTCGCAAGTCTCCGAGACGCATCTTAGTTCGCTTCTGAAAAAGCTTGGCGGCACTTCACCTTCCCGAGACCTTTGGCTGAAGAGCGAAATGGATTTGAACGAGTTCTACATGCTGCTCAGGGATGAAGTATCAGCAGGACGCATTGACGAGACCCAGGACAAAAGGACGCTTGTTGCCACAAATGCGGCTTGATTGGCTAAAGGTAAGTAAATTCAAGAACCTAACCGACTTCGAGATTGATTTCGACGAAGGCGAGCTCTCAACCGTTCTGATTGGACAAAACGGGACGGGTAAGTCCAATGTGATCGAAGCTCTCGTAACGATTTTTCGTGATCTTGATCTCGGAAAGCCGACTGAGTTTAGATATGCGATGGCGTATAAATGTCATGGTAGAACTGTCGAAATTGACAATCGACTGGTTCGCAAAAAGCAAACGATAAAAGTTGATGGCAAGAGCCTGTCAAAAAAGGCCTTCAGTGAAGGTAAATCCGAATTTTTGCCGGACAACGTCTTTGGCTACTACTCCGGTACCAGTCGAAGGCTAGAAAAGCTATTCGACACTCACCAAGCGCGATATTATCAGCATGTAATTTCACCCGCCTCACAAAGTAGCGATGTCGAGGAAATTGATCTTCGTCGCTTGTTCTACTGCCGATCAACGTATGGGCAGCTAGCATTGCTTACATATTTTGCGCGTGGTTCGGACTCCGCTCGCGCTTTCCTGAAGCAGCAGCTGCGGATAGACGGCTTCGATAGTGCGCTAATCGTTCTCCGCAAGCCAAGGTGGGCGACTTCCACACCAACCAAACATCAACTCGAACATGGCGACCCTCGATTTTGGCATGCGGCTGGGCTGGTAAGGTCGTTACTCGATCAGCTATGGGCGCATTCTCTTGCTCCTTTCGAGTATAGCGCCGAGGAACAAGACGACTATCGGACGACATCATCCAAGGAAGACCAATCCTATATCTATATAAGGGATGAAAAGTCGCTGCGCGACATCGCCAATCACTTTGGCAGCGAAAAGGCCTTCTTCGCACTTCTGGAAACCCTCGATATCTCTGACCTGGTTCGAGAAGTCAGGATTTGGGTGAGGCGCGATGATGTCGACGGCGAGATTCCCTTCCACGAAATCAGCGATGGTGAAAAGCAACTCTTGAGCGTCTTAGGCCTGATGCGCTTCACGGGACGCGACGAAAGCTTGTTCCTGCTAGATGAACCGGACACCCATCTTAACCCGGCTTGGAAGTGGGACTACTTGCCCCTCGTGCGGGAGGTCGCGCAGGGCAATCGTGAGAGCCATATCATCATGACCAGCCACGACCCACTCACGATGGGCGGGCTTAAGGCATCGCAAGTGCAGGTCATGTACCGAGATGACAGCGACAAACTTGTTGCCCGCCCGCCGGACGTTGAACCTCGCGGCCTTGGTTTTACCAGCATTCTCACGCAGATATTTGGCCTGCCGACCACCGTCGATCCCAATACTCAGGAAAAGCTCGATACGCGCAACGCTCTGATACGATTGGAAAATCGCTCGAAAGCGCAAGAGAAAGAGCTTGTCGAACTGTCAAGCGAGCTGAAGCGCTTAGGTTTCATCATTGAGGATAGAGAGCCCGAGTATGCCCTGTTCCTCCGAGCGTTAGAGGAGGTGAAGAAGGATACTCGATCTGCTCTTACACCAGACCAGATCTTGGCTCAGAACGAGGCAGCGAAGGTAATGCTCGAAAAGATCATGGCGAAGGACGAAGCCAACAAATGATCTACGTTTTCCAAGATGAGGCAAAAATACCGGCTGCGTGGTTGGCGAAGGTCGCTGCGCTGCAGGAGCAGCTGGAAGCATTGCCTGACCTTGATGCACGTAAGGATTTCATAGACGCGAACTCAGCTGTTTGGGGTGAGATTAAGGCGCACCTGCTAGAAATGTCTTCGGGGAAGTGCTGGTACTCAGAGGCACCAGATGCGGTGTCAGATTGGCACGTTGATCATTTTAGGCCGAAGAAGCGTGCTCTCGACCCCGACAAGACCGAGCATGAAGGATATCCTTGGCTGGCTTTTGATTGGAAAAATTACCGCATCGCAGGGAGCTACTCGAATGCACCCCACAAAGATGCGGAAGGCGTTGCTCGTGGTAAATGGGATTTCTTCCCGCTAGCACCAGGCTGTGCCAGAGCAAATTGGACCGATCGAGATTGCGGGCCCGAGATTTGTCTCCTCCTGGATCCCACCAAACCCGAGGACCCAAAACAAATTACCTTCGACGAAAGAGGCATTCCGATACCCTCCGCCCCAGAAATCCCTGTTGTGAAGAAGAAAGTCGAAACCACCGTTTACTTTCTTCATCTTGATCATGAGCGCCTAGTCCAGGCACGCAAGCAAAAATGGCGTGAAGTTACTGATTGGATAGAGGAGTTTCGTGCCGCTTGTCCTGAAAACATAGACGAATGCACAAAAGCAGACTACGAACGAACGTCTAGACTTCTGCAAAAAGTCTCCAAGCTCACAGCGCCAAATTCACCTTATGCGGCGACGGCAAGAGCTTGCTTGGAAGCAAACGGCCTTGCGTCTTTGGTCCATAGACCTGAAGAGAACAGTATCGCTGCCTAGGCTTGCCGATACGCGGAAGGAGTTTGAGGTGAGGTATAAATTGTGGTATGAAATCAAGTTTATTAATTTTTATTAATTTTAATCAATGGTTTGGAAGCTTTGTGCTGCTTCCTTCGTCTCCGCCACCCACACCCATTGTCCTTTTTTCCTGAATACATTATGGTTTGGAGCATCCCATCGAGGATATTGGTGGAGGATAAAATTGTCAGAGTACCCAGCCACAACATTAGCGTTGAACAAGGGCAAGTACTACGTGCTACTTACGATCCCCGTGGAACTCAGACAACACTTCGACGGTCGAAAGCAGCTTAAACGCTCTACCAGCACAAGTGACCTAAGGGATGCAAAGAGACGCCAGCATAACATTGCGACGGAACTCTACGGACAACTTGACGCATGTAAGCCCGACATTCGCGACATGATCAGCGACCTACTAGGCTACATCGGGGAAGCTGACGAAGTGCAGCGGTTGGAAGATGAGGGGCACCTCGAAGGCCTCATCCAGGGTGCCAAGAACCTCGAGTATGGGGAAGACCCTGAGAATGATACCGCTGTTGAGGTGGTTAACGAGAACGCAGTAAAGGCACTAGAGATATACCGTGAGTGGAAAGCCAAGGAAGGTAGGGGGCCAATACACCCCGGCACACTGCTGTTCTCAGTGGCATCTCGGGAATACCTAGAGACCAAACCTTAACCCTGTCGAGGAAGACGAAGAGCGCACCTTTCTAGGGAAGGCATGGGACATGACTGGTCGCGCCATTGGATACGGTGTGCAAGAGGCTTTCAATGAAACGGTAGATGCGACGGAGAGCCTCTATGAGTGGGGCAACAGCGTTATTGGCGGTGCCTTGAACGAGCGTGGTATCCCCACCCAACTTGATCTAAGGGACGATGAGAACGGCAAGCTACAGTTCCGCATGATGACCTATGCCGAAAGCCAAGGTGAACAGGGTCTGTTTGGTCAGGAAGGCGTCGAAGGCGATGCGCTTGAGATCAACGCAGTGTCCCAACCCCGCACTGTTACTGGTGGTATCGTCGGCGGCATCTCACGGTTCACCGCAGGTTTTCCAGGTGCAGGCAAGCTGACCCGTCTGTCGGGCCTCAAGGGTGCTTTCATGAATGGGGCAATAGCCGACGCAATCGTGTTCGATCCCAACGACCCGAACATCATGGGGATGCTTGAGCAATTCGACATCGATACCGGCCAACTTGGCGAAGTCCTAGCGACCGATCCGGATGACCCAGAGTACATCAACCGTCTACGCAATGTCGCTGAGGGTGCTGCCATTGGTGGCATCGTTGAAGCAATAGGCTGGGGTGTCCGCGCAGCACGGGCCACCAAGGCCGGTGACGTTGCCGCAGCCGCGGAGTTCACAGCGAAACAGGAAGAGGCATTGCGCGGTCTGGATGAGGCAATCGTTGATGCCAGCGGTGCTGCCGTGCGTGATGCAACGGAAACCCGCGACTTGGCCAAGAAGGTGTTCGACCCCTTGGAAGACCTAGCATCCACCCCGAGTATTGTACCGTCTTTTTCGAGCTATTTGACGGCCTCGTCTCCGGGGGTTTTCCCGACGCAAACTGGTCATCCCAGACATGGCTTGATGCGCAGGAAGCGGACACTGCAAAACTGCAAAGTTTAGAGTGGCCTTTTGGGCGAATCCGGCCCATTCCTGACCTTCGGGGGCTCCTAAGCGCCCTATCACAGCCTCCCGAAGCCTCGCTTGGTCCGGTGTAGAGCATCCTCGAACATCTTCTTGGCCAAGGCGAAGATACCTTTGGATGGGGTCGGGCTTTGCAGCAGTTCGTCGAATTCCTCCTAAAGCACATCGCGCCGGATCGACTTGCGATAGCTGGGGCAGCCCTTTGCGTGACAAAGGTAGTATAGATGCTTCTTGCCGGACTACTGGTGTACCAACAGGCTGTCAGCGGTGTACGGGCGCCGATACAGAGCTAGGGATTCGCGCAAGAACCGGCTTCTTTTCGTTTCAGATCGCTCACAGGGGCGAGATTGGTAA